>CAVOVD010000007.1:0-354452 GCA_963699765.1 uncultured beta proteobacterium
CGGCTTCATGACCCTCGACTAGCGTCGAAGCAACAAGCACCAGCGAAAAGCGGCCCCGCGGGGCCGCTTTTCATTTCAGGCCATTGCCTGGCGCACGGGCGAGGGAATCGGCGGCAGCACGCGGATCTTCAGCCGCGCCACCAGCGCTTCGCTTTCGGCCACCACTTCCGCCGGCGGCGCGCGGCCCTCGCGCCGATGCGCCTCGATCAGCGAGCACAGCGTCAGCATCGTTTCCTGCAGGTCGTTGCGCGCGCGCGCTGCGGCAAGTCCCGCCTCCAGCGCCTGCCGGGCGCCAGCGTAGTCGCCCTGCTGCAGCAGCGCATGGCCGCGAACGCGTTCGAGCAGCGAAATCGCCTTGGTGCCTGCTTTCGACGCTCGCGCCCGGTCCAGCGCGTCGTTCACCGCGGCGAGCCCGGCTTCGCCGTCGCCGTTGAACAGGCTGCACTCGGCCAGCCGCGCGTCGACGTCGAGCACCTCCTCCTCGCGCTTGACGTGCTGGAAGTGCGTCCTGGCTTCAGTGAGGCGCGCGATCGCCTCGTCGATGCGGCCGGCGCGCAGCGATACGCGGCCCAGCAGCCACAGGCATCCGCCCAGCAGGTAACGGTAGCGGGAGGCCCGCCACAGCGGCAGCGTTTCCAGCAGCAGCGCCTGCGCCTCGCCCAGTTCCCCGCGGTCGGAGAGGATTTCGGCCAGGTTCATCCGCGCCAGCGTCGCGTCCAGCGTGTTGCCGAGCTTTTCGGACCCCGCGCGGCCGCGCTCGTAATAGTCCAGCGCCTCGTCCCAGCGCCCCTCCCACTGGCAGATGACGCCGAGATTCGACAGCAGGCCCGCCTGCCGCAGCAGGTTGCCCGAGCGGCGGTAGGCCTCCAGCGCGCGCTGCAGGAACGGCTCCGCGCCCTCCTTGCCGAGCGCGCCGTAGGCCCAGCCCATCACGAAGCACGCGGCGCCCAGCGCTTCCGGATCGTCGGCGGACTCGGCCTCGGCGATGGCGCGTTTCGGCCCAGCGCATGGCGTCGGCGCTGCGGCCCTCCGCCTGCAGGACGTTGGCGTACCAGGCGCTCGACCGCGCCGACTGCCGGGCGGATTCCGCGCCGGTTACACCCTGGACCGCCTTGCCGGAGCGCGCCGCCCAGCGCAGCGCCTGCGCATACTTGCCGCGTTTTTCGTCCAGCTTGGATTGCTTGAGCAACAACTCCGACTCCGGCAGCGGACTGCCCGCGACCAGGCGACGCGCCGACGCGTAGGTGTCTGCGGCCTTGTCGAATTCGCCGGCCCGGTACAGGCAATCGGCGAGCGCCTCGTGCGCGACGGCCAGCTCGCGCTTCTCGAGCTCCGGCAGCCGGCGGCCGGCGTCGATCGCGCGCGTGTACATCCCCGCGGCTTCGACGAAAGCGTACGCGCCCAGCGCGCGCCTGGCCGCCACCGTCGCATACCGCCACGCCGGTCGATATTCGCCCGCGGCCAGATGATGCAGCGACAGGATGCCGGCCTCGTCCTCGGGCTGCTCCAGTTCCCTTTCCATGCGCGCCGCCACCGCGCTGTGCAGCCGCCGGCGCAGCTTGTACGGCAGCCCTTCGTAGGCGGCGTCGCGCAGCAGCGAGCGGCGGAAGCGCAGGTAGCCGTCGCCCTCCGCGTCGAAGAATTCCTGCAATCGCGCCGCCGCGCCGGCGTCCAGCCGCAGGCGCTGGCCTTCGAGGTCGAGCCAGTCGAGCATGCGCGGATGAAAGGTCAGCCCGAACACCGCGGCGTGACGCAGCAGCGTGCGGTCGTCGGGCGCCAGCGCGTCGATGCGCGCCATGGTCGCGGCCTCGGCGGAGTCCGGCAGCCCGCCGGTCCCGCCGGTGGCGATGGCGGCCCGCAGCAGGTCGCGCAGGAACTGCGGATTGCCGCCCGAGCGGCTGGCCACGGTCTTCAACACGTGCAACGGCAGCGGGTCCTGCTCCGACGCCTGCTGCGCCATCCGCAGCGTCTGTTCGTCGTCGAGCGGCTTGAGGTCCATGCGAACGGCCCCCGGCGCGGCGGGCGCGATGGGCGCGGCGCCCGGCCGGCGCGCAACGCCGAACACCCACGGCCGCTCGCCGAGCGCGCCGGCGATGTGGGCGAGCAGCTCGGCGGAGGCGAGGTCCATGTGGTGCGCGTTCTCGATCAGGAACAAGCCGGGACCGGGCGCGACGGCGGCGAGAAAGGCGGCGACGGTCTCGTGCAGCTTGGTCCGCCGGTTCTTCTCGGCGAGCATCTCCACTTCGGGCGTCGCCGGGAACTCGAGGCCGAAGGCGATGGCCAGCAGCGGCAGCCAGGGCTGCAGCTGCGGCAGGTCCTTCGCCACCAGCGCGCGCAGCTTCTGCGCGACCGCTTCGTCGGGGTCGTCGCGTCCGAAACCGAGCAGCTCGCGCAGCAGCTCCTGCCAGACCGCGTAGGGGGTCGACGCCGTGTAGGCTTCGCATACGGCGTGGTGGTGACGGAAACCGGCAGCCTCCTCGCGCAGCGCCTCGAGCAGGCGGGTCTTGCCGATGCCGGCCTCGCCGGTGATGTCGACCAGGCACCCGTGACCCGCCCTCGCCGCTTCCAGCGCCTCGCGCAGGACCGCGAGTTCCGCGTCACGGCCGATCAGCGGCAGCCGCTGCAGCGCACCGAGGCGCGAGCGCGAGCCCACGGCGTCGCCGACGGCCCAGGCGCGGATCGGCTGCGCCTTGCCCTTGACGGCGAACGGCGCGAGCTCGGTGGTGGCGAACAGCGTGTTGGAGCGGTCGAGCACGTCGGCGGTCGCATAGATGCGGCCCGGCTCGGCCTTGGCCATCAGCCGCGCCGCCAGGTTCACGGCGTCGCCCATCACCGTGTAGGTCCGGCGGTAGAACGGGCCGATGTCGCCGGCGAAGACGGCGCCCCGGTTGACGCCGATGCGGATCGAAACCGGAACGTTCGCGTCGACGATCGCGCGCAGCGCCAGCAGCATGCGCTCCTCGTCGTCGCCGGTGCTGCCGGGCGCGCCGGCCGTCAGGATCAGCTTGCCGCCGTCGACGTCGACGTCGGACGACAAGAGCGCGATGCCCTGCTCCTCGGTGGCTTCCTCGACCGCGCCGACCAGCCGGTGCAGCGCCTCGGCCGCCGCCTCGGGCCCGGCGCGCTCGATCAGCGCATCGGTGCCCTCGATGCGGATGAAGGCGATGGTGACCGGCCGGTGCTCGGAACCGCCACCGCCGCCGCTGATGTGCGTACGAATCGCCGGCGACAGGCAATGCGCGAGCGTCGCGGTGGAGATCTGCGGCCGCGGTACCAGCGGCAGCTTTTCCGTGGCACCCGCAGGCTCGCGCGACAGCAGCACGCCGGGGCCCTTGGCCTTGCCCAGGCAGCGCGCCGGCAGCGTCGCGGCCGTCTCCGGACTCACCAGGATCTGGCCGGCACTCGCCTCGTGCTCCATGGTCACCACGCGGCTCCAGGCGGGACCCATCGGCAGCAGTTCGACATGCGACGATCCGACGGCGAAGAAGTGGAATGTTCCCGAATGCACGCCCTGCGACATCCGCAGCGTCACCCTGGCGCCGGGAATGTCGATCCGGCCGACGTCGCGCAGCACGCGGCGCATGCGGATCGCGGCGCGGCAGGCGCGCGTCGCATGGTCGGCATCCTGGAACCAGAGCAGCAGCGCGTCGCCGCCGAACTTGAGCAGGCTGGCGCCGTTGTCGTAGGCGACCGCCAGGATCGCCTCGAAGCTGCTGCCGATCACCTCGGTGATCTGCTCGGAGCCTTCCCGGCCCTTCCGGGCAAGGCGCTCGGACAGCTTGGTGAAGCCCGAGATGTCGACAAAGGCCACCGAGCCGTCGACCGTCCACCAGCGCTCGTCCGGATGATCGACCAGGTGCTGCTGCAGGATCCGCGGCAGGTACAGGCCGAAGCGTTCGGCGGTGGATTCGGATTCGGGCACGCGGGTTTCCTTCGGAATCTGTGCTGCAAAACCCGTAAGTGTACGCAGGCGCCGGAAAACAGGCACGTCCTGGCGGTCGGGACGCTCGGCGCCCGCCCCGTACAATGCGCCATGTCCGCCGCCGCCCCCTACGCCACGCTGACGCCGGACCGCATCCTCGACGCGCTGGCGGGCATCGGCATGATCGGCGACGGCCGCCTGCTGGCGCTCAACAGCTACGAGAACCGCGTCTACCTCGTCTATCTCGACGAGGCGCAACCCGTCGTGGCCAAATTCTACCGGCCGCAGCGCTGGACCGACGCGCAGATCCTCGAAGAGCATGGCTTCGTCGCCGAGCTCGCGGCGCGCGAGATCCCGGTGGTGCCGCCGCAGGCCGTCGACGGCGCCACGCTGCATCATCAGGGCGACCTGCGCTTCGCCGTCTACCCGCGCCAGGGCGGGCGCACGCCGGAACTCGACGATCCGGCCACGCTGGAGTGGATGGGCCGGTTCATCGCCCGCATCCACGCCGTCGGCGCGCTGAAGACGTTCACCCACCGGCCCGCGCTCGACATCGCGACCTTCGGCGACGAGCCGCGCGAATTCCTGCTGGCGCAGGGATTCATCCCGCCGGACCTGGCCGACGCCTGGACCAGCGTGTCGGCGATGGCGCTCGACGGCGTGCGGCGCGCCTTCGACCGCGCCGGCGACACGCGCGCGCTGCGCCTGCACGGCGACTGCCATGCCGGCAACGTGCTGTGGACGCAGGACGGACCGCACTTCGTGGACTTCGACGATGCGCGCACGGGTCCGGCCGTGCAGGACCTGTGGATGCTGCTCTCCGGCGACCGCGCCGCGATGACGCGCCAGTTCTCCGACATCCTCGCCGGCTACGAGGACTTCGCCGACTTCGACCGCCGCGAGCTGCACCTGGTCGAAGCGCTGCGCACGCTGCGCCTCGTCCACTACTCGGCATGGATCGCGCGGCGCTGGGACGACCCGGCGTTTCCCGCCGCGTTTCCGTGGTTCAACACCATGCGCTACTGGCAGGACCGCGTGCTCGAGCTGCGCGAGCAGATCGCGGCGATGGACGAGGCGCCTTTGGTCGTCTGACCGCGCGCAACGCCGTCGCTCCGGCGCAATGGCCGGTCAGGCCCGGCCGAGCGCGGCGACGTCGCGGTGGCGCAGCGCGAGGCCGATCCCCGCCAGCGCGGTGAACACGGCTCCGGCGTAGAACGTGAACGCGGGGCCGAGGCTGTCCCACAGCCAGCCTGCAAGCACGCTTGCCAGCAGCAACGCCGCGCCTGCGGCGAGGTTGAACACGCCGAACGCGGTGCCGCGCAGATCCGCTGGCGATGCGCCGGCGACCAGCGTGGCGAGCAAGCCCTGCGTCAGCCCCATGTGCAGCCCCCACAACACCGCGCCGATGAGTATCGAAGCCGTTCCCGAGGCCTGCGCCAGCACCAGGTCGGCGACCAGCAGCGCCGCCAGACCGAAGGCGAGCAACCAGGGCGCGCCGCCACGATCGGCCGCCGCACCGGCCGGATAGGCGATCAGCGCGTACACGGTGGCCATGACCACCATCACCAGCGGCGCGGTCGCCAGCGCAAAACCGACATCGACCGCGCGCAGGATCAGGAACGCCTCGGAAAAGCGCGCGAGGGTCAGCACCGTCGCGATTGCCACGATGAACCAGAAGGCGGCGGGCATGCGCCGCGCATCGGCGAATCGCGGGCGCGACCTGCGCTCCGCGGACGCGACCGCCCTGGCGGTTTCGCGATCGGGTTCGTCCACGCCAATCACGATCAGCAGCACTGCCAGCACCGCCGGGATCACCGCGATCCAGAACACCGCCTGAAAATCGCTGGCGAAATACGCCATCGCCGCCAAGGCCACCAGCGGTCCGCCGATCGCCCCGACGGTGTCCAGTGCCTGGCGCAGGCCGAAGGCGCGCCCGCGCACGGCAGTGGGCGTGATGTCGGCGATCAGCGCGTCGCGCGGCGCGCCTCGAATGCCCTTGCCGACCCGGTCGGCGAAGCGCGCGGCGACGACCCAGCTCAGCGATGGCGCGAGCGGAAACACGAATTTCGACAGCGCGGCGAGGCCATAGCCCAGCAGCACCAGCGGCTTGCGCCGGCGCATCCAGTCGGACAGCACGCCCGAGAAAAGCTTGACCACCAGCGCGGTCGCCTCGGCGATGCCCTCGACGACGCCGATGACCAGCATCGACGCACCCAGCACCGTCGCCATGTACAACGGCAGCAGCGCGTGGACCAGTTCGGAGGACAGGTCCATGCACAGGCTGACCAGCCCCAGCACCCACACGCCGCGCGGAATCGCCGGGCGCTCCGGCGTCACGTCACGACCGCCTCGGTCGACGTCACTTCGCCGCGCCAAGCGTGACGCTGGCGCGCACGGTGCCGGCGCGCTCGTGGCGCGCCAGCAGATCGATGCGCGCGCCCGGCGCGCCGCGCACCACCCACTCGACCTTGGCGCGGTCGCCGGTGACGTTGGGATCGCCCCAGAACGACACGCCGGTGTGCTTGTAGGCGCGGCCCTCGAGCTGGCCCGCCTCGACCCGGCGCTTGCCCTGCACCAGCGTCGCGCCGGCCGGCAACTCGATCTCGGCGATCAGTTCGCGCACCACCTTGCGTTCCAGCGCGCGCTTGGATGCGTAGGACGGCAGCCAGCCGGTGTTCTGCACGACCAGCGTCACCTTCCAGTTGCCGCCGCCCTGGTCGAGCGCGCCCGCGTGCACCAGCTCGAGCTTCGGCGAGAGCAGCGCCTGCCAGACGATCCACCCGGGAAAGCGCGCGAGCTCGCGCTCGAGCAGCGCCGGCGGCGGGTTGGAAAACGCGTTGAAGCGATCCCAGCCGCCAATTTCCACCGGGCCCAGCTGCGGATGGTCGAAGGGTTTCCACGGGATGTGCGCAACCCCGCCCAGCGCGCTGTCGCTCCAGCGCAGCAGCTTCAGGTCGTCCTCCGGCGAATGATCGCGAAACCAGTCGATGTACTTGTAGCCGGTGATGCCCGCCTCGCGCATCGGCGACCAGATCTCGACCACCCAGGCGTAGATGCCCAGGTGTTCGTAGATCCAGTCGAAGGTGCCGCCGATCACCGACTTCGGGTGGTAGCGGAACTCGTGGTAGACGGAGATGTTCGGATAGCCGGTCAGCTCGGTGCCCTTGGCGCCGACCGCCTGGTAGACCCACAGGTCCTCCGCGTGCATCTCCTCGTCGGGCTGGTGCTCGAACGGGCGCAGCAGCACGCCGCTCCAGGTGTGGAAGGTGGTGCCGCCGCTGATGTTGGGATGATGGGCGATGAAGTCGACGACCGCGCGCACCTCGGGTTCCGACACCGGGTAGGGACCGGCGCCCAGCTGCTCGAATTCCTGCCGCCACGACGCCGGAAAATTGCGATTGAGGTCGAGGCCCTGCGGCGGCCTTTTCACCCGGATGGTGAAACCGTCGTAGTCCTCCAGCGTGCCCTCCGGCAGCACGCGGTAGTAGCTGCCGCCGGTCTCGACCGGATCGCGCCGGATCAGCAGGCGCGGCTCTTCCGGATGCGCCTTCCATACGCCGTTCGGATCGGCGATGCGCATCTGCAGGATGCGCCCGTCGCCGTCGACGTCGGCGACCGTCAGGCCCTCGATGTCCTCGTCGCCGTGCGGATACGGCCGCGTGCTGGAACGGATCCAGCGCGGATTCTCGGCCAGCGCCCATTCGGCGCCATCGGGGTTGATGCGCGGACAGACGTAGAAGGCACGGGTGTCGAGCGCGCGGGTGATGTCCGCATCCTGGCCGTAGCCGGTGACCAGCGTGTGCAGCAGGTACAGGTTCGCCGCGGATGCGGCGACCTCGGTCGCGTGGATGTTGCCGTCGACCCAGAACGCGGGTTTCTCCAGCGCGGGACCGGTCTTCGTCTGGGTGAGCGTCAGCAGCCAGATGTCGCGGCCTTCGTGGCTCTTGCCGATCGACTCGATGGCGACCAGATCCGGATGCGCGCGGACCAGCGCATGCAGAACCTCGGTCAATTCGGCGTAGCGATGGAAGCGGTCGAAGGCGATGGCGGGCGTGGGCGATGGCATGGGGGTCGGCGGAGTCGTGAACGGGCGCGCGGGCGCGCCGGGCTGGGTTCCGGCCGGTGATCGCGGCGGAGGAACGCACATCTTACGAGATTGCCGGCAGCAGGCACCGGCCGCACCGCGGTCATGGCAACCCTCGGCGAAAACGTGATACCGTATATATATACGGTATTGTCCTGTTCCGCTCCCTTCCGCCCCGCCATGCTGCCCCCCTACGCCGAGCTGCACTGCCTGTCCAACTTCTCCTTCCTGCGCGGCGCCTCGCATCCGGAGGAACTCATCGAGCGGGCGCAGGCGCTGGGCTATGCCGCGCTGGCGCTCACCGACGAGTGCTCGCTCGCCGGCGCGGTGCGCGCGCACCTGGCCGCGAAGGATGCCGGCCTGCCGCTGCTGATCGGTAGCGAATTCACGCTGGCCGATGGGCTGAAGCTGGTCCTCTACGCCACCGACCGCGCGACCTACGGCGACCTGGCCCAGCTCATCACCCGCGGCCGGCGCAATGCGGTCAAGGGCAGTTACGCGCTCACCCGCGCCGACGTCGCCGCGCTGGCCCCGCGCTGCCTGGCGCTGTGGCTGCCGCCGGCGACGGCGACGGCAGGGTCTGCGCCGGATCCGCCGGGCGCAGCCGGCAGTGGCGGGATATCGCCCAGGGCAGAGCACGCTCCTTGCGCCGATGCCGACGATCCGGTCCGCTGGCTGGCCGAGGTCTTTCCCGGCCGCACGTGGATCGCCGCCGAACTCTTCGCGCGGGCCGGCGACCGCGACCGCCTCGCCGGGCTGACCGCGCTGGCCGAAGCCACTGGCCTGCCGCTGGCCGCCGCCGGCGACGTGCACATGCACGCGCGCGCGCGGCGGGCGCTGCAGGACACGCTGACGGCGATCCGCCTGGCTACACCGCTGGCCGATTGCGGCCACGCACTGTTTCCCAACGGCGAGCGCCACCTGCGCTCGCGCGCCCGGCTGGCCACGCTCTATCCGCGCGCGCTGACCGACGCGACGCTCGATCTCGTCGCCCGCTGCGCGTTCTCGCTGGATGAGCTGCGCTACGAATACCCGGAGGAAGTGGTGCCGCCGGGCGCCACGCCGGCGTCGCATCTGCGCGCGCTGGTCGAGGCGGGACTGGCGCGGCGGTATGGCGGCAGCGACGCGCAACCAACGCCCTGCCCCGCCGACGTGCGCGAACTGATCGAGCACGAACTGGCACTCATCGCCGAACTGCGCTACGAGCCCTACTTCCTCACCGTCCACGACATCGTCGCCTTCGCGCGCGCGCAGGGCATCCTCTGCCAGGGCCGCGGCTCGGCGGCCAACTCGGCGGTCTGCTACGCGCTGGGCATCACCGAGGTCGACCCGGCGCGCATGAACATGCTGTTCGAGCGCTTCATCAGCCGCGAACGCAACGAGCCGCCGGACATCGACGTCGACTTCGAGCACCAGCGGCGCGAGGAGGTCATCCAGTACATCTACCGCAAGTACGGCCGCGAGCGCGCCGCGCTGGCGGCCACGCTCATCACCTACCGGCCGAAGAGCGCGGTGCGCGACGTCGGCCGCGCGCTGGGGCTCGGACCTGGCGCAGGTCGACCGGCTGACCGGCGTGTTCGCCTGGTGGGACGGCCGCCGCGTCGACCCCGCGCGCATCCGCGAGGCCGGCTTCGACCCCGACTCGCCGCTGCTGCGGCGGCTGGTCGTGCTCACCGGCGAGCTGATGGGTTTTCCCCGGCACCTGTCGCAGCACGTCGGCGGCTTCGTCATCGCCCGCGGCCTGCTCGAGCGCATGGTGCCGGTGGAGAACGCGGCGATGGCCGAGCGCACGGTCATCCAGTGGGACAAGGACGACCTCGACGCCATGGGCCTGCTCAAGGTCGACTGCCTGGCGCTGGGCATGCTGTCGGCGATCCGCGGCGCGCTGGCGCTGATCTCGCAGCGGCGTGGCGGCGAGCTGCGCCTGCAGGACATCCCGGCCGAGGACCCGGCCGTCTACGCGATGTGCCAGCGTGCCGACACGGTCGGCGTGTTCCAGATCGAGTCGCGCGCGCAGCAGTCGATGCTGCCGCGCTTGAAGCCCGCCTGCTTCTACGACCTGGTGATCGAGGTGGCGATCGTCCGGCCGGGACCGATCCAGGGCGGCATGGTGCATCCCTACCTGCGCCGCCGGCAGGGGCTGGAGCCGGTCACCTATCCGAGCGCCGCGGTGAAGAGCGTGCTCGAGCGCACGCTGGGCGTGCCGATCTTCCAGGAACAGGTGATGCAGCTGGCCATCGTCGCCGCCGGTTTCTCGCCGGGCGAGGCCGATCACCTGCGCCGCTCGATGGCCGCGTGGCGGCGCAAGGGCGGGCTGGAGAAATTCGAGCAGCGGCTGATCGACGGCATGGGCGCGCGCGGACTCTCCGAGGCCTTCGCGCGGCAGATCTACCAGCAGATCCTGGGCTTCGGCGAATACGGCTTTCCCGAGTCGCATTCGGCGTCGTTCGCGCTGCTGGTCTACGTGTCGGCCTGGCTCAAGCTGCACCATCCGGCGGCGTTCTGCGCCGCGCTGCTCAACGCGCAGCCGATGGGCTTCTACGCGCCGGCGCAGCTGGTCGGCGACGCGCGCCGGCATGGGGTGGAGGTGCGCAACGTCGACGTCACCGTCAGCGACTGGGACTGCACGCTGGAGGATGCGGCCGCGGCGCCCGCGCTGCGCCTCGGCCTGCGCCTGGTCGCCGGCCTGACGCAGGCGGGCGCGCAGCGCATCGTCGCGGCGCGCGCGCAGCGGCCGTTCGCCGACGTGGCCGACCTGGCGCACCGCGCCCGGCTCGACCGCCGCGACCTGACCGCGCTGGCCGCCGCCGGCGCGCTGGCCGCGCTCGCCGGGCATCGTCACGCGGCGGTATGGGATGTCGCCGGCGTCGAAAGGCTGCCGCCGATCTTCGCCGGCACCGTTGCCGGAACCGGCACCGCCTTCGCGGAAGACGTACCCGCGCTGCCCGCGCCGACCGAGGGCCAGGACATCGTCGCCGACTACCGCGCGCTCGGCCTGACGCTGGGCCGCCATCCGCTGGCGCTGCTGCGCCGGCAGCTGGCGGCGCAGCGCCTGGTCTCCGCGGCCGAGGTCGCGCGCACGCCGCACGGGCGCATCGCCCGCACCGCCGGCATCGTCATCGGCCGGCAGCGCCCGGACACCGCCAGCGGCGTCATGTTCGTGACGCTCGAGGACGAGACCGGCGCGACCAACGTCATCGTCTGGCGCGACCTGTCCGACCGCCAGCGCCGCGAACTGCTCGGCGCGCGCCTGCTCGGCGTCTACGGCCGCGTCGAGCGCGAGGGCGAGGTCGTGCACCTGATCGCCGGGCGGCTGGTCGACCTGACGCCGCTGCTGGGATCGCTGCCCACCCGGTCGCGGGACTTTCACTGACCCGCCGCGCCCCGATCCCCACTTGCTCGCCGGCGCGCAAACGCCTAGCCTGTCGAGAGTCTCGGGACGGCAACCGTCCGCCTGCGACCGGGGGTATCCATGGATCGGGAAGC
The DNA here is from genome assembly GCA_963699765.1 of uncultured beta proteobacterium. GTDB lineage: Bacteria > Pseudomonadota > Gammaproteobacteria > Burkholderiales > Casimicrobiaceae > VBCG01. The sequence continues at coordinate 11,493 of CAVOVD010000007.1, forward strand.
GAAGCCCGTCAAGGTCACGGCCCGTGCCAAGGCGCCCGCCGCCAGGCCGTCACGCGCGCGCAAGGCCGCCGACGGCGACTCGGCCGACCAGCGCCTCGCCGACGCCCTGGCCCAGCAGGCCGCGACCGCCGAGATCCTGCGCGTCATGGCCGCGTCGCCCTCCGATGTCCAGCCGGTACTGGACGCGGTCGCCGCGCAGGCCGCGCGCCTGTGCCGCGCGCCCTTCGCCTACGTGCTCATGCGCGACGGCGAGTCGATGCGCACGCTGGCCCACTACTCCGCCGACGATGACATCACGATGCATCACCCGGTCGTGCCGCTGCGGCGGACGACCATCAACGGCCGCGCCGTGCTCGACCGGACGACCATCCATCACGCCGACGTCGTTCCGCTGCTCGACGGCGAATACCCGGACGCGCGCGGACCCGCGCAGGATGTCAAGTATCGCGCCGTGCTGGCGGTTCCGCTGATGCGCGACGACGAGGCCCATGGCACCATCTTCCTGTGGCGCCGCGAACCCGGCCTGTTCGCGCCCGACCAGGTCGCGCTGGTCGAGACCTTCGCCACGCAGGCGGCGATCGCCATCGAGAACGTGCGGCTGTTCCATGCCACGCACGAAGCGCTCGAGCAGCAGCGAGCGACCAGCGAGATCCTGCGTACCATCAGCCGATCCCAGACCGACGTGCAGCCGGTGTTCGAGATCATTGCCGAGAACGCGTTGCGGCTGTGCGACGCGACATTCAGCGGCATCTATTCGTTCGACGGCGAGTTCATCCGCATCGGCGCCATGCGCAACCTCGACCAGGTGGGTACAGACGCGTTCCACACGGCCTACCCGTGCCGGCCCAATCGCGGCGGCGCCACGCAACGCGCGGTCCTGACCCGGGAGGTCGTCCACATACCGGACATCGGCAGCGACGCGGAGTACGCGTACCAGGACGTGGCGAACGCCGCCCACTTCCGCAGCGTGCTCTCGACGCCGCTGCTGCGCGAGGGCCAGCCGATCGGCACGATCACGGCGTACCGCGACGTGGCCGCGCCGTTTCCCGACAGCCAGATCGCGCTGCTGAAGACCTTTGCCGACCAGGCGGTCATCGCCATCGAGAACGTGCGCCTGTTCACCGAGCTCGAGGCGCGCAACCGCGACCTCGCGGTGGCGCTGGACCAGCAGACGGCGACCAGCAGAGATACTTCGCGTCATCAGCGGCTCGAACACCGACGCACAGCCGGTGTTCGACACGATCGTCCGCAGCGTCAGGGCGCTCTGCAGCGCGGCGTTCAGCGGCGTCTATCTGGTCGACGGCGCAATGCTGGCCCTGGTCGCCGCCGACGGCATGTCGCCGGACGAGCTGGCGGAGTTCAGCAAGGGCTATCCGCGACCGCTCGGTCCGGACACGGTGTCCGGCCGCGCCGCGCTGGAGTGCCGCGTGGTGCAGACGCCGGACCTCGGCGCCGATCCCGACTACCGGCGGGCCCCAGGGACACGGGTCGGCGCCAGGACCGTCCTGGGCGTTCCGCTGATCCGCGACGGGCAGGCCATTGGCTCGATCGGCGTCTGGCACTCGCAGATCAAGCCGTTCAGCGGGACACAGATCGAGCTGCTGCAAACCTTCGCCGACCAGGCCGTCATCGCCATCGAGAACGTGCGCCTGTTCACCGAACTCGGCGACCGAAACCGCGACCTGACCGAGGCACTCGAACAGCAGACCGCGACCAGCGAGATCCTGCGGGTGATCAGCCAGTCGCAGACCGACGTCCAGCCGGTGTTCGACATCCATCGCCGCCGCAGCGTTGCAGACTGTGCCGCGCCAGTTCGGCGAACGTGTTCACCTTCGACGGCGAGCTGGTCCACCTCGCCGCCAGCGTCAACGCTGAATCCAAAGTACGCTGACGAGTTGCGCGCGCCTGTTCCCGAGGCCCCGGGTCGCGACACCGCCGTCACGCGTGCCATGCAGACGCGGGGCGTGGTCGATATTGCCGGACGTGCTGGAAGATTCCGACTACCGGATTACGGCGAGCTCGCTCGCTGGCGGGTTCCGCAGCGTCCTGTCCGTACCCCTGATGCGTGAAGGCGTGGCGGTCGGCGGCGATTGCCCTCGGCAAGCCGGAACCCGGACCGTTTCCGCAGACACGCAGGTCGCGCTGATCCGGACCTTCGCCGACCAGGCGGTGATCGCCATCGAGAACGTGCGCCTGTTCGGGGAAGTCGAAGCGCGCACGGCGCAGCTCGCGCAGTCGGTCGACGAGCTGAAGGCGCTGGGCGAAGTCGGCCAGGCGGTCAGCTCGACGCTCGACCTGCCGACCGTGCTGTCCACGATCGTCACGCGCGCGACGGAACTCACCGGGATGGACGGCGGCGCGATCTACGAGTACGACGACGCGTCCGGCGCGTTTCACCTGCACACTGCCGACGGCTTGTCGGACGAGGCGGTCGAACTGCTGCGCTCGGCCCCGATCCGCAGCGGCGAGGGCGCGCTCGGGCGGCTGGCGATCTCCGCGGAACCCGTGCAGATCCTCGACATTCTCGACGAGAGCGCCTACCAGAGCCGCGTCCGCGAAATCCTGATCCGCCAGGGCTACCGGTCGCTGCTGGCCGTGCCGCTGCTGCGCGAGGACAAGCTGCTCGGCGGACTGGTGGTGAACCGCAGCAGCGCCGGCGAATTCGATACGCGCACCATCACGCTGCTGCAGACCTTCGCGACGCAGTCCGCGCTGGCGATCCAGAACGCCCGGCTGTTCCGCGAGATCGAGGCAACCAGCCGCGAGCTGGAGACGGCGAGCCGGCACAAGAGCGAGTTCCTGGCCAACATGTCGCACGAACTGCGCACGCCGCTGAACGCGATCATCGGCTTCTCCGAGGTCCTCGCGGAGCGCATGTTCGGCGAGCTGAACGACAAGCAGTCCGAGTACGTGACCGACATCGTCGAGTCCGGCCGCCATCTGCTGGCGCTGATCAACGACATCCTCGACCTGTCGAAGATCGAGGCCGGACGGCTGGAGCTCGACATCGAGCGAATTCGCGATCGCGCCGGTCGTCGACGCGACGCTGAGCCTGGTCCGCGAACGCGCGCAGCGCAGGGGCATCGCCCTGCACTGCGCGGTCGATTCCGGCCTGAACACCCTGCATGCGGACGAACGAAAACTGCGCCAGGTCCTGCTCAACCTGCTGACCAACGCCATCAAGTTCACGCCGGAGGGTGGGAGCATCGACGTCCGCGCCACCGGGCACGCCGACCGCGTCGAGTTTTCGGTGGCCGATACCGGCGTGGGCATCGCTCCGGAAGACCAGGCAGCCGTGTTCGAGGAGTTCCGCCAGGTCGGGCACCATGTCGAAGAAAATCGAAGGCACCGGGCTCGGCCTGGCGATTTCGCGCAAGTTCGTCGAATTGCACGGCGGCCGGATCTGGTTGGACAGCGAGGTCGGCCGCGGGTCCACGTTCAGCTTCAGTCTGCCGATCCGCAACTGACGTGATCGAAGTGCCCGCGCGATACGCTGCCGCGGCACGCGGCGCCCCGGATTGCCCGGCTCTCCTCGACCGCCGGCGTCCGGGGCGCCTGCGAATCACCACCGGGTGACAGCAACGCGCAGGATCGCTAGCATCTGTCCGTCCTCCCGCATCGACACCCCCGGCCACCAGCCCAATGTCCGACGCCTACGTTCCCAGGGCCTCGCCCCGTCCGCTGCGCGAACGGCTGCTGCCATGGGTCGCGGACTACCGGCGCGACGACGTTCGCTACGACATGCTCGCCGGCAGCACGCTCGCCGCCTATGCGATTCCCAGCTCCATCGCCTATGCGCAACTGGCCGGCATGCCGGTGCAGACGGGCCTGTACTGCTATCTGTTCGCCGGGCTGGTCTACTGGCTGTTCGGCATGTCGCGGCAACTTGCCGTCGGGCCGACTTCCAGCGTCGCGCTGACGCTTGCCGCGACGCTGTCGACCTTCGCCGCCGCGGATCCCACTCGCTACGCCACGCTCGCCGCCACCACCGCACTTCTTGTCGGGTTGATCGCGCTGGGCGCCTGGGCAATGCGCTGGGGCGACATCGTGCATTTCATCTCCGAGACCGTGCTCACCGGCTTCAAGATCGGCGCCGGCATCGTCATCGCGGTCAGCCAGCTGCCGCTGCTGCTTGGGCTGGCCGGAGGGAAACACGACATGTGGAGCACGCTCGACCACATGGCGCGCAACATCGGCGACGCGCACCTGCCCACACTTTCGCTCGGCCTCGTCGCGCTCCTTCTGCTCCAGCTCGGCCAGATGCGTTTTCCGCGCTGGCCGATTCCGCTGATCGTGGTGGTTCTGTCGCTCGTCGTGATGTCGCTGCCCGGCGTCGATGCGTGGACCATCGCCACCATCGGCGCCATCCCGCGCGGCCTGCCGCTGCCCGCGCTCCCGCACCTCGACTTATCCGAACTCGACACGCTGCTGCCGCTGTCGCTTGCCTGCTTCCTCCTCGCCTACAACGAGGGGATCGCCGCCGCGCGGCTGCTCGCCCTGCGCCACGACTACGCGTTGAATCCCAATCGCGAACTGCTGGGCCTCGCGGGATCCAACGTCGCGATCGCCATCGGACAGGGTTTCCCCTCGGGCGGCGGCCTGTCGCAATCGCTGGTCAACGATCAGGCCGGCGCGCGCTCGCCGCTTTCGCTGGTGGTCTGTTCGGCATGGATCGTCGTCGCGCTGCTGTTCCTCACCGGGCTGTTCGAGCGCCTGCCGCAACCGCTGCTGGCCGCGCTGGTGCTGGCGTCGGTGCAGGGCATGTTCAAGCTGGACGAGATGCGCCAGATGCGCCAGGTGAGCAAGCCGGAATTCGTGATCGCGCTGGTGACCATCGCCGCGGTGCTGGTGCTGGGCATCCTCAAGGGTGTGCTGGTGGCGTGCATCTTCTCGCTGGCACTGCTGATCCGGCGCCTGGCGCAGCCGGAATGCGTCGTGCTGGGCCGCATTCCAGGCACCGCGCACTTCGCATCGCTGGTCCGGCATCCGACCGCCCAGCCCGTGCCCGGCATGCTGGTCTTCCGTGCCAACGCCGCCCTGCTCTACTTCAATGTCGACACCATCCGCGAGCATCTCGACCTGCTGGTCGACGGCATGGCCGATTCGCTTCGCCGGATCGTCATCGATCTCGCCTTCACCACCGAAATCGACCTGTCGACATTGCGCATGTTCGCCGACCTGGCCCGCCGGATGCGGGCCAGTGGCGTGGAGCTGCGGCTGGCAGATGCGCACTATCAGGTGCGCGCGCTGTTGGCGGCGCATCGACTCGAGGACTTGCTTGGCGACCTCTCGCGCGCCTATTCGATCGCCGAGCAGGTGGAGGCGCCGTTGCCGGAGCGGGCGCCGGCTGCCGGTGCCGGGACATCCGGGTAGTCGCCCGGTCAGCCGTTCGGCCGCAGCTGCACCTTTCCGCCGCGCCCTTCGCGCTTGGCGTGCGCCAGGGCGTCGGCAATACGCTCCAGCTTGTAGCTCGCTTCGATGTCGACGTGGATGGTGCCGTCGACCAGCCGTCGACCCAGATGTTCGTACATCGCCTGGATCTCCTCGATGCGCATGCCGCGCATCAGCCTGGCGAGCCAGAAGCCGGTCAGCGTGATGTCGCGAAACACGAAGTGGGAGGCGTCGATCTCGCAGGGTTTCCCGGAGAGAAGCCCGTAGTTCACCACCGTCCCGCCCTCGGAGACGCATTCGGTGAGGCGACCGATGGCGGGCCCACCCACCGCGTCGATGCCAAGCCTGATCTGTGCGCCACCGCTTTCCTTGCTCACACGGTCCGCGAGGCCGGGCCCGTCCACCACCACGACGTCGGCGCCCAGTCTTTTCAACGGCTCGATCAGCTTGCCACTGCGTACGACGTTGACCGTACGGATGCCGTCGGCATGCGCGAGGCGAATCAGGTCGACGCCGACCCCGGAATTGGCCGCATCCTGGATGACCCAGTCGCCCTTGGAGAGCGATACGTATCTGGTCAACATCAGGTGCGCCGTGGCGACGTTGACCTTGAGCATTGCCGCCTGCGCCAGGTCCACCTCCGCGGGCAGGCGGACGAAAGTATCCGCCTTGCCGCGAAGTTGCTGCATCCAGTTGGCGCGGCCCAGGCTCATCACCTTGTCGCCAATTTTCAGGTTCGTGACTCCGGTGCCAACTGCGAGCACCCGTCCCGCTCCTTCGATGCCAACAGCGCACGGTGTTTCCGGGATCGAGGCGTAGTGGCCTTCGAACATCAGAATGTCGGCGGGATTGATCGAGCAGGCGACGACTTCGACCAGTACCTCGCCCTCGCCGGGGGCGCCCGGATCGAGGACATCGATGCAATGGACGACGGTTTCCGCCGGACCGATGGCAGTGAGCTGCGCTGATTTCACGGCGAATCCTTGTTTCCGGTTGCGCCGGCCGAAGACAGCTTCCTGGCCGCCGTCCAGCGATCGAGTTTCCCGCGCGCTTCGTTGCGCGCCGGGTCCATGGCACTGGCATGCCCCGGGGTCCGGGCCGCCAGTTCGATGACATAGCCGTTCGGGTCGCGGAAGTAGATGGAGTGGATGAAGCCATGGTCGGAGATGCCCCTGGTCTCGATGCCCGCCGCCTTGCCCTTGGCGAACATGTCGTGCAGCGTCTTTGCATCGACCTCCAATGCGATGTGCAGGTCGAAGTCGTGCTGCGGCTTGAACTCGAACGGCATGTCGGGCGCCTCGAAAAACGCCAGGTAGGAGCCGTCGCCGAGCCGGTAGAACGTGTGCAGGGTCTGGGTCTTCCGGCCGCTCATCGTCTCGCCGATCTCCAGCGTTCCCGCCAGCGGCAGCCCGAGGAACTCCTCGTAGAAGCGTCGCGTCTCCTCCGAGTCGCGGCAGCGGTAGGCGTTGTGGTGCAGGCCTCGGATCATGGCGCTTCTCCCCGACTGGTCCGGCGACATCAGATCGTCACGAACGACTGACCCTTGAGCGACGCGGCGAATCCGTCATGCGCGCCGTGCACTTCGGGCCAGCATTTCAGCGCCTTCATGTTGCGCAGCCAGCGCTCGACATTCGGATAGGCGGCGTAGCTGCAACCGACCAGTTCGCCCAGGGCGATCATCTCGGCACCCAGGTAATCGGCCAGCGTGATCCGGTCACCGCAGAGGTAGGCGCTGTTCGCTCCGATCAGGTCCCGGTCGAGGATCTTCAGCCAGTGCCGGGCTTTCCGCTGGCCCCATTCGAGCGTGCCCGCCTGCACCGCGTCGCTTTCCCGCTTGAGATGCGGAAACAGTTGCGGATAGACCAGGCCATAACCGAGATCCTTGTAGAAGTTGGCGTTGAACCAGTCCATCATTTCATTGACGCGCGCGCGTTCCTTCAGGTCCTTCGGATACGCCGGCGACCCCACCTTGTCGGCGAGGTATTTGACGATCGCCGAGCTCTCGGTCAGCCGGAAGCCGCCGTCGTCGAGGACCGGAACGAGGCAGTTGGGATTGATCGCAGCGAACTCGGGCGTGAGATGCGCACCGGTGAACAGGTCGACCACCTGGTAGTCGAGGTCGACGCCCTGGTCCTTCGCGAACATCTCGACGACGCGGCTGGTGGTCGACGCCGGATGGTAATAGAGCTTCATGGATGTCTCCGCATTCAAGGCAACAATCGAACAGTCCGGATGCTACCTGCTCGCATCGCGCGTTTCCACCCTGCGGTCATTGTTGGCTTTTAGACGCTCGCCGCCCGCTTGCGCCACTGCAGGTACACCACCATCGCGATGGCCAGCCCGATCGCGTAGCCGAGAATGCTCGCGATCACCGCCGGCTTGGCGTTGTTGAGCGAGGCGATCAGCAGCGCGAGTCCGGGATTGCGCATCGCCGCGGCGACCGCGGCCGCGGGCCGGACTTCCGGGACCCGGTAGGCGAACGCCGCGCCGACGGCCAGCGCGACGAGGGTCATCGAGAATCCCGCGACGCTCGGTATCCAGCCGATCTGGCCGATGATCGACGGCAGGTCGATCAGCGCCATCGCGGCGAGCACCAGCAGCAGCGCGTTCCCCAAACGGGAAAGCCGCGGCTCGAGCGATTTCGCCAGCACCGGCTTCCAATGGCGCAGCGCCGCACCCAGCGCCATCGGCAGCAGCTGGGCGAAGAACACCTGGCGACCGACATCCAGAGCCGACACATGAAACTGCGCGCTGAAGATCCAGTCGAGGATCTCGATGCTGACCGGCACGGTCACCACCGCGAGCATGACGATCGCCAGGTGCAGCGCCGGCGCAAAGTGCGGGTCGCCTCCCGCATCCAGCGCACGCCTCAGCGCCACCGGCGCGCCCGGGGAAATCGCCATCAGGACGATGCCCGCGGCGATGGCGGGTGTCAGATCGAAGACCTTGACCACCAGCACCGCCAGCGCCGGGATCGGCACCACGACGGCAAATATCACCGCGGTCAGCACGACGCGGCGCGCCAGCGCCGCCGCGATCTGTTCCCTGCCGAGCATCAGCCCGAGCGAGAACATCACCACGGACACCGCGCCGATGGCGAAAAGGCCGATCCATTGCAGCGGGATGATCATCGCAGGCGTTCCCCGGTCATCGCTTGGCGGCGCGAAGGCGAGCAGGATACAGGGCGCCATTAACGCATGTCCAACCGCGTTCAGGCATCGCCGGACAGGTTTGCGACATCATGTCAGCCCCGTCCGACGCGCATATCGGCGCAGTCACCCGATCATGCCGCCGCCGGGGCCCAACTCTATGTAAGATCGCGTAAACGCGTCCCGACCCAAAGTCTCGACCCACTGCGGCCGAGGGAACCGGCTGCAACCCGGCGGGCGCTCACACGGAGGTCCACTTGTCCCAACCCGAATTCGACATCGTCGTCATCGGCGGCGGCTCCGGCGGCCTGGTCGTCGCCGCCGGCGGCAGCGCGCTGGGCGCCAAGGTCGCGCTGGTCGAAAAGCACCGGTTGGGCGGGGATTGCCTGTGGACCGGCTGCGTGCCGTCGAAGGCGCTGATCAAGTCGGCACGCATCGCCCACGAGATGCGCCACGCCGACCGCTGGGCGCTGACGCCGTCCGAGCCGCGCCCCGATCTCGCCAGGGTCATGGAGCGGGTGCGCGCGGTCATTGCGAAGATCGAACCCAACGACAGCCCCGAGCGCTTTCGCGGCCTGGGCGTGGACGTCGTCCTCGGCGACGGCCGCTTCATCTCGCCCGACTGTTTCGAGGTCGATGGGCGCAAGCTGCGCGGCAAGTCCTTCGTCATCGCCACCGGCTCGCGCGCAGCGGTGCCGCCGATTCCGGGCATCGATTCGGTGCCTTTTCTCACCAACGAGACCATTTTCGACCTGCGCGAGCCCGTGCCCTCGCTGCTGGTCGTCGGCAGCGGACCCATCGGCAGCGAAATGGCGCAGGCCTTCCGCCGGCTCGGCAGCGAGGTCACGGTGATCGACATGGCGCCGGGCATTCTGCCGCGCGAGGACCCGGATCTCGCCGCGGTCGTGCACCGGCAGCTGGCAGCCGAGGGCATCCGCTACCGCCTCGACTCGACCATCGTCAGGGCCGAAGGCGGCAGGGGCGCGGTCGCGCTGACGGTCAAGGGCAAGGATGGCAGCGAGCAGCGGCTCGAAGCCACGCACCTGCTGCTGGCCGCCGGACGCCGCGCCAACGTCGAGGGCCTCGGCCTCGACGCTGCCGGGGTCGCGGTCGAACGCGGGCGCATCGTCGTCGACGGCAAGCTGCGTTCGTCGCAATCGCACATCTACGTGATCGGCGATGCCGCCGGCGGACTCCAGTTCACCCACGTCGCCGAACATCATGCGGGCATCGTTCTCCGACAGGCGCTGTTCCGGATGAAATGGACGAAGCCCTCGACGGTGGTTCCCTGGTGCACCTTCACCGATCCCGAACTCGCGCGCGTCGGGCTGTCGGAGACCGAGGCCAGGCAGCAGGGTGTCGAACATCGCGTGTATCGCTTTGCGTACGATGAACTCGACCGGGCTCTGGCCGAAGGGGAAACCGAAGGCCTGGCCAAGATCGTCACCGACCCCAAAGGCAGGCTCCTCGGCGCGGCCATCGTCGGCGCGCACGCGGGCGAGTTGATCGCCGAATATGCGCTGGCGCTCGCCAAGGGCATGAAGGCGGCGGACATCTCGGGCACCATCCACACCTATCCGACGTTCGCGTCGATCAACCGCCGCGTCGCCGATCAGAGAATGAAGGAAGGCCTGACGCCGGCGGCGAAGCGCTGGATGAAGCGCATTTTCCGTCTGCAGGGTTCCTGACGTGGGCGTCCCGACCGACGGCGCGCCACCACCCGAACGGCGCTGGCTGAAATTCGCGATCCTGGCGCTGTTCGTCGGCGCGGTGGTGATGTTCTTCGCCCTCGACGGACAGCGCTATCTCACCCTCGAGACCATCAAGGCCAACCGGACGGCGCTGCTGGCGTTCACCGAGGCGAATTTCGCCGCGTCGCTGGCCATCGCCTTCCTGATCTATGCCGGCGCGGTGGCGTTCAGCCTGCCCGGGGCGCTGGTCCTGTCGCTGGCCATGGGCTTCGTGTTCGGCCGCTGGGTCGGGACGGCGCTGGTCGTGGTCGCGGCGACCGTCGGCGCGACCATCATCTTCCTGGCGGCGCGCTATGTCTTCGCCGACACCGCGCGAAGGCGGCTGGGCGCCGTCGGCGAGAGGATCAACGCCGGGTTCTCCGAAAACGCCTTCAACTACCTGCTGTTCCTGCGCCTGGTCCCGCTGTTTCCGTTCTTCCTGGTGAACCTCGCTCCCGCATTCACGTCCATACCGGTGCGAACCTTCGTGCTGGCCACGCTGATCGGCATCGTCCCGGGCAGCTTCGTCTTCGTGAACCTTGGGCAGACGCTGGGCAGCATCGACTCGCTGCAGGGACTGGTGTCGGCGCAGACACTGGGAGCGTTCGCGCTGCTGGGCGTCTTCGCGCTGGTGCCCATCGCACTGAAGAAATGGCAGTCCGCGCGTAATCCCCGCCCCTGAATTTCCGACTCAGCGCGATGACCCTGTCCTTCCATCCTTGCCGCCGGCGAGCGGCCGGCAAGCCCAACCCGGTCGTGCAGGGGTTCTTCGCCCTGTTCGTTCTGGCGTTCTCCCTGCAGTTCTCCACCGCAGGCGCGCAGGGCATCGACCACGCGCCGTTCGACGCGCTGCTCCGCGCCAACGTCCGCAACGGCCAGGTGAACTATCCGGGCTTCCAGGACAGTCCCGCGTTCCGCGATTACGTGCAGGCCCTCGCCCGGCCGGTCAGGCTCGATACGAAGGCCGACATGCTGGCCTACTACATCAACGCCTACAACGCGCTGGCCATCGCCGGCATTGTCGAAGGGCTGTCGCCGTCGACGTTTCTCGGCCGCGCAAGGTTTTTCAAATTCAAGGACTGGGCGCTCAACGGCCAGAGCATCAATCTCTACGACCTCGAGCACAAGATCATTCGCCCGCTCGGCGAGCCGCGCATCCACTTCGCGATCATCTGCGCGTCCAAGTCCTGCCCGTTCCTGCGCAGCGAGGCTTATGCGCCGGCACGGCTGGACAGCCAGCTCGAAGAACAGGCGCGCCAGTTCGTCAACGACAGCTTCCGCAACCGCTTCGACAAGGTGCAGAGGGTCGCCAGCCTGTCGGAGATCTTCAAGTGGTTCGACGAGGACTTTCGCGGTCCCGCGGGCTCGGTGCAGAAATACGTCGCCCGATACGTCGCCGACCCCGAGGTCGCCAGGGCGCTGGCGGCGGATGCCTGGCAGGTCGACTGGATCGACTACGACTGGTCGCTCAACGGCACGCCGCCGAGGGGTCAATGACGGATGTCCGCGTCGACCAGGAAAACCGCCACGCCGGAGATGCGGCGGGGCGGCGCGCGTCAATGCATCCGTGGGAAGGCAAGGGCCTGCCGGGTCTCGACACCGAACTCGACCGCCTGTCGCTGGACTCCGGCCGGGCCGCGGCGCTCGGCGCCTTCCTGCGCCAGGTCGCCGCAGGCGAGCGAATCGCGCAGCGCATCGCGCTGCGGCAGGCCGCGCTGACGTCTGACACCCGCGCGGCGAGATTCTTCAGTAGCCAGTCCCGGCAGGAATCTCTGCACGCGCTGGCGTTCGAGGCCGGGGCTGCCTGGCTCGGTGCGCCGCCGCTTGCCCACACCGCGGCTGCGCACGCGGCCTACGAAGCGGAACTCCTTGACGACGCGGCGCAGGGCGACTTTCGCGCCACGGTGATCGGCACGCAGATCGTGCTCGAAGCGCTGGGCGAGATCCTGCTTGCCCGGCTCGACCGCGGACTCGACCGCCATGGCGCCGGCCTGCGCGGCCTGCGCCGCCGCATCCTGGCGCAGGAAGCCGCGCACCACGCCTTCGGCGAGGCGCTGGCCAGCCGCTGGCGCATGGACGCGCCGCAGCGGCTGCGCCGCGACGTCCTGCGCTATCGGGCGCTGGCCGGGGGCCTGATTGCCTCCGGCAACGAAGCGCTGCACTGCTTCGCGGTGCCCGCCGGCGCCATCGGCGCAGAACTCGATGCGCGGCTTGAAGGCTGGATCAATCCATGACGATTTCGGTCATCATTCCCTTCCTCGACGAGGAACGGGCACTGCCCGCGACGCTGGCGCAGCTCTGCCGCGAGCGTTCGCTCACGCCCGGCGTCGAGGTCATCGCCGTCGACGGCGGCAGCAGCGACGGCGGGCCGGCGCTGCTGCGGCGGACCGGCTGGATCAGCGTCCTCACGGCGCCGCGCGGCCGGGCTGCGCAGATGAATGCCGGCGCGCTCGCGGCGAAAGGCGACGTCCTGCTGTTCCTGCACGCCGACACCACGCTGCCGGACGGTGCGCTGCAGGCAATCGACGCGGCCGCGCGCGCGCCAGGCTTCGTCTACGGCGGCTTTCGGCACCGCTTTTCCGGCGCCGACTGGCGTCTCGCGGCCATCTCCATGCTGCACAACTACCGCTGCGCCAAGGCCTGCACGTTCTACGGCGACCAGGCGATGTTCGTCAGTGCCGAAGCCTTCCGTCGCGAAGGCGGATTCCCGCTGCGGCTGGCCGAGGACATCGCGCTGTCGCAGCGGCTGTATGCCCGCGGCCCGCCGGCATTCCTGCCGCTGACCGTGACCACCAGTTCGCGCAAGTTCGAAAAAATGGGTATCTGGCGCAGCTTCCTGAGGGTGCTGGCAATTTTGCTATGCTTGCGGACAGGTCGCGAGCCGCCGCGCGCATTCTTCGCCGATATCCGTTGATGCCTTCCTGCCACGAATTCACCGCGCCCGGCGGCGAAGGCCCCTGCTGATGCGGCTGTCCATCGTCATCCCGACCCTCGACGAGGCTTCGGCGCTGTCCGCCGCGCTCGCCGCATTGGCAGCGATGCGCGCCGCCGGCCACGAAGTGATCGTCGTCGACGGTGGCAGCACCGATGGAACGCCGGGGATCGCGATGCCTCTCGCCGACCGAGTGCTGGCGGCGCCGCGCGGTCGCGCGCTGCAGATGAACGCGGGTGCCAAGGCGGCACGCGGCGACGTCCTGCTGTTCCTGCACGCCGACTCGCGCCTGCCTCGAACCGCCTACGACGACATCGCCGGCGCACTGCGCGCCGGCGCGCGCTGGGGGCGCTTCGACGTCGTCATCCGAGGGCGGCCGCGGATACTCAGGCTGGTTGCCGCGATGATGAATCTTCGCTCGCGGCTGACCGGAATCGCCACCGGCGACCAGGGAATATTCGTCGTCCGCGCACTGTTCGACGCTGCAGGCGGCTACGCCGCAATTCCCCTGATGGAAGATGTGCAGCTCTCCCGTACGCTCAAACGCGCCGGCGGCCGTCCGGCCTGCCTCTCCGCGCGCATCGAAACCTCCGGCCGGCGCTGGGAATCCCAGGGTCCGTGGCGGACCATCTTCATGATGTGGCGCCTGCGGCTGGCCTACGCGCTGGGCGCCGACCCCGCGCGCCTCGCCCGGCATTACCGATGACCGGCGCGCAGTCGCCCGGTCCGTCGCTGCTCGTCTTCGCCAAGGAGCCCGTTCCCGGCACCGTGAAGACCCGCCTTGCCGCCGCGCTGGGCGAGCGCGAGGCTGCGGCCGTCTATCGCGAGCTGACCGAGGCGACGCTGGCGCAGGCGGGCCTGGCGTTGCATGCAGGCGTCGTCGGCCGGATCGAGCTGTGGTGCACGCCGGACCCCGACAGCGATCATTTCCGCCGCCTGGCCGCGCGCTTCGGCGCAACCCTGCATCTCCAGCAAGGCGACGATCTGGGCGAACGCATGGCGGGGGCGCTGATCGAGGCGCTGTCGCGCGCTGACCGGGCGCTGCTGATCGGCACCGATTGTCCCGCGCTGGACGTCGGCTATCTGGCGCAGGCCAGCGACGCGCTCGCCGCCCACGATGCGGTGCTGGGGCCGGCGCAGGATGGCGGCTACGTGCTCGTCGGCGCGCGGCGGCCACTCGCCTTCGCCGGTGTCCGGTTCAGCACAAGAGATGCGCTGGCCGACACGCGCGCGGCCTTCGCCCGTGCGGGAATCCGCTGCACCGAATTGCCCACATCCTGGGATGTGGACGATGCCGCCGACCTTGACCGCTGGCGCGCCCTGCGCACCGGCACCGATCCAACCACCGACCTGCATACGCGATGAAACCCAAGCTGCTGTTCCTGTTCGCCGACGACTGGGACGGTCTCGCCCTGAATTCGGTCGCCGCATTCTCCGGCGAATTCGACGTCGTCCATGAGGGCTTCGACCTGTTCCGCTTCCCGCAAAACGCCAGGATCCTCTGGTTCGATGTCCGCCGCTGGATCGATCGCCTGGTGCGCAAGTACCGTGGCGCCGGACTCGCCGGCGTCGTGTCGACCAACGAGCAGTACGGCGCGCTGATCGCCGCGGTCCTGGCGCAGCGGCTGGGGCTTCCGGGGACCGATCCGCGCGCCATCATCCTGGCCCAGCACAAGTACTACGCGCGCCAGGCGCTCGCCCGGACGTTGCCCGAGGCGACGCCCGCGTTCGCGCTGCTGCCGTACGCGTTCGGTCGCACTTCGGTGCAGGACACCGACCCGGGCCTGCCCTATCCATTCTTCGTCAAGCCGGTGAAAGCGGCATACTCGGTGCTCGCGCGTCGCGTGGACGATGCGCAGGACCTGCAGCGCCACCTGACGTTTCGGCCGTGGGAAACCCGGATCATCAAGCGCCTGGTGCGTCCGTTCGCCGACCTGATGCGCGAACACCAAGAGTTCGACATCGGGCCGGAAGCGATGCTGGCCGAGGCGCTGCTCGACGGCGTGCAGATCAACGTCGACGGCTGGGTCGCGAGCGGAACCTGCAATTTCTTCGGCATCGTCGATTCCACGATGTATCCGCGCACCTCGGCCTTCCTGCGCTTCGAGTATCCGAGCCACCTGCCGGAAACCGTCCAGGCGCAGGCATTCGAGGTCGCCGGCCGGGCGTTGCGCACGATCGGTTTCGATCACGGCGCCTTCAACGTCGAGCTGTTCTGGCAGCCCGCGACCGGCGCGCTGCACATCATCGAAATCAATCCCCGCCTGGCCGCCCAGTTCGGCGATCTTTACCAGAAGGTCGACGGCACCAGCACGTATTCGGTGCTGGCCGATCTCACGGTGGGAAGACCGGTGCGCTGGACACGCGGCGCAGGCCGTTTCGGCGCGGCGGCGAGCTTCGTGTTTCGCGAATTCGACGGCGCGGTCAAGATCGCGCCGGACCGCGCCGGAATCGAATGGCTCGAATCGAAATACCCGGAAACCCACCTGCAGACCTTCATCAAGCACGGCAGCAGCCGCGCGCGCGAGGCCAAGTGGCTGGGCAGCTATCGCTACGCGGTCATGAACATGGGCGGCGACGATCATGCCGATCTCCTGCACCGGCATGACGATGTGGTGCGCAATCTTCGCTTCGAGCGCGAGGTCCCGGTCCACTTCGACACGCGCCTCGACGATGTCCGTCCGGGTGGCTAGCTTCGTCGCGCTGCTCGCAGCCACCGCCGCGGCGGCAGTCAATGCGTTGGTCGTCGGCGGCTACTGCGACATCCCGCTGGCGGGACGCCCCTAGCGCCGGTGTACCGCTCAGGGCAGCGTCACCCCGATCGTCCACAGCATTCCGGCGCCCCCGAACAGGATCATCTCGCCGCAGAAGCGCTTGTAGCAATAGCCGACTCCGGGGACGATCCCCGGCGACCAGCCGTTGTGGTTGTAGGGAACCTTGTCCTGATATTCGCCGGTGTAGCCGTGCAGGATGCCGGCCGCCACCTTGATGTAGAACTCGGGCGCCTTTTCGATCGGCCGCCAGAGCACGCCGCCGAAAACGAACTGCGACGACTGGCCGAAGGAATTGTCGAACACCGCCGCGCCGATCAGCGGCTGCCCTTCCAGCCAGCGATACGGCATCCGCCATTCGCCGTAGATCAGATCCTGCGTGTTGTCGTGATTCGGATCCGAGCTGAAATGGACCGTGTATACGCTGGTCTGGATGTAGAAGCGGTCGGTGCGCCACGGCTCCCTGGCATCCCAGATCGACGCCGCCGGATCGGCCGGCGCGGCCGGCAGCACAGGCTCCGGCATCCACTGCGCCTGAACCTCGCCGCCCAGAACGAGGGCGATCGCGACCGCCCCGGCCCAGGTGGCCGCGCGACCCATCAGCGTGGCCAGGTTGCGGCCACCGGGTGGGCGGGCGGGCTTCGGGGCGGAAGGGAACGGGGCGGCAATGCAGATGCGACGACGCTGGTCGGACATGAGACCTCAACTTGAAATGGCCCGAACCTTACCATGCCCGGCGAATTCCTGCCGCATCGACGCCACGACCCGGCCGACAACGCGTCGAACTCCGGGACGCCGTTGCCGCGAGTGCTCGGTGGCGCCGGTTCAGTCGGTCGTGCAGGCCGGTGTGGGGGCGATTTGCTCTTTCGCTCCGGCGACCCGCACGGTCTCGGGAAGCACCAGGCCGTTCTTGACCGCGGTGACCTCGGCGAGGATGGATATCGCGATCTCGGGCGGCGTGCGGCTGCCGATGTACAGGCCGATCGGCCCGTGCAGGCGGGCGATCTCCTCGTCGCTTACGTCGACTTCGCGCAGCCGTACGCGGCGCTTGGCGTTGTTGGCGCGCGACCCCAGCGCACCGACGTAGAACGCCGGCGACTTGAGCGCCTCCATCAACGCGAGATCGTCGAGTTTCGGATCGTGCGTCAGCGCGATGACCGCGCAGCGTTCGTCCAGCTGCATCGCCTTCACCGTGTCGTCGGGCATCGTGCGCACCAGCGTCACGCCCGGGATGTCCCAGGTCTCCGTGTACTCGTCGCGCGGGTCGCAGACGGTCACCTGGTAGTCGAGGCCGACGGCGATCTGCGCCAGGTACTTGGACAGCTGCGAGGCGCCGATCACCAGCATGCGGTAGCGCGGCCCGTGGATGGTGGTGAGCGTCTTGCCGTCGTACACCAGGCCGTCGGTGGCTCCGGCCGGATGCAGCGTCGCGTCGCCGGTGGTGATGTCCAGCCGGCGCGCGACCAGATGGCCCGCCTCGATCTCACGCAACAGCGCGCCGAATGCCCGATTCGCGCGTCAGCGGCTCGACCACCAGCCGGATGGTTCCGCCGCAGGGCAGCCCGAAGCGGCGGGCCTCGTCCGCGGACACACCATAGGTGACCGCCTCGGCCTGCGTCTGGGTGATGCCCAGGCGACGCGTGCGGTCGATCAGGTCATCCTCGATGCAGCCCCCGGAAACCGATCCCGCGACCAGGCCGTCCTCGCACACCGCGAGCATCGCGCCTTCCGGCCGCGGCGAACTGCCCCAGGTATTCACGACGGTGACCAGCAGCACACGCTTGCCTTCGTCGAGCCATTGCGCGCTGCGTTTCAGTACTTCGAGGTCGACACTGTCCATGATCGGCTCCTGCCCGCATCGCCGGGCCCCGGGAGAATTTTACGCCCGGTGCGCGGATCGCACCAAGCGCGCGCCGACGGGGGCAGCCGCGGACTTGACCGGTGGCCGGCCTTCGCGTCTACTTCACCTGCCCATCGCAACTTCGAATCGGTCCAGCATGGCCACCTTCCTGCGCCTGCTCCTGCCGGCGTCGTTCATTGTCGTGTTCATCGGTCTTGCCACGGTCCAGCTGGCGCGGCCCGGCTTCCATCACGAGGAAGTGAGCTTCGTGCCGGTGGCCCTGTGGGCACTCGGACAGTGCGACGTCGATGCTGCCGTCACCAGGGCCTGGGGCTGTCTGCCGATCATGCAGTCGCCAGGCTACGTCGGCGCGGTGAAGGCCTGGCTGCATGCGCCGCTGTTCGCCGCCTTCGGCGTCGAAGTCTGGACCGTGCGCCTGCCATCGATCCTGATCGGCGCCGCGTCGCTGGCAGCGATCTGGGGCTTCCTGCGGCGCGACCTCGGTACGGCGTGGGCGCTGCTGGCGCTGGCGCTGCTTGCGACCGACCCGGTGTTGATCAGCCATGCCCGCATCGACTGGGGTCCGACGATGATCGCCACGCTGATGCGCGTACTGGCGCTGGCCGGCCTGTGGTTCTGGGTGCATTCCGGCCAGACCCGCTGGCTGCTGCTGTTTTGCGCGGCCTTCCTCGTGGGATTCGTCGACAAGCTCAACTTCCTCTGGGTGATCGCGGCCTTCACCGGCGCCGCCCTGCTGATCTCCGGGAGGGTAATTTTCGAACACCTGCGCAAGGGCGCTCCCTGGCAGCCGCTGATCGCCGGGGCCACGGCGCTGCTGCTCGTCTGGGGCACGGCAACGCTGGTCTGGCAGGCCGCCATGCAGGGTGCGACGGGCGACGCGCGCGCGCTCGACCCGGTCGTCCATTTCGCCAAGGTCTGGGCGCTCTATGCGGCGACGTTCAGCGGCACGTCGATGATGCGCTGGGTCTTCGGAGTGGACGTCCCGGTGACTGCGGCGTTCAACATCCTCGCGCTGGTGCAGATCGCCGCGGCGGCCTACCTGCTCGCGCGTATGGCGGCCCTGGACACCCGCGCGACGGCTGCTGGCCTTCCTGACGGCGGCGATGGTGCTGCTGTTCACCGCCATCGTGGCCACGCCGCAGGTCGATGGCACGCACCACCTGATCATGCTCTGGCCGCTGCCCACGCTACAGCTGATCGCGCTGCTCGCCATCCTGTCGCAGCGCCCGAGCGACCGGCCGGGCGTTCAGCGTCCGAGCCATCGCGCAACCGTGGCCACCATTGGTGCGGTCGTCTGCGGCGCGCAGCTCGCCTGGAACGTCGGCATCGATCTGCGCTACGTGGACTTGTGGCGTCACGACACCGACTATCGCGCGGAATTCGACACGGCGATCGGCAAGCTTGCCGGCCGGCTCGGCGAACTCCCCGTCGACCGTGTCGTCAGCGTGGATGCCGGATTGCACGCGCCGCTGGTCGCCAGCGTCCCTCGCTCGCGCGCTGCCGTGTTCCGCAATTGGGCCGCACCACTCGCCGGTGACTCTGCGCAGGAACGCCAGCAACTCGACCGCATGGTCAAAGACAATCTGGCCGGACGGACCACCGCGTTCGTTCTGTTCGCACCGGCGGCAAACCAGGCCATGCCGACCCGCCCCCGCCTGGATGCCTTGCTCGGACGCCACGCGCTATGCGTGCGCAGCGAGGAATCGGTCGCCGGCGGCGGGGGCCGACCACGGTACGTCGTCCTGGTCACCGACGATCGCGCGCCCTGCCCGGACGTGAATCAGGTTCGGAACTGACGCCCGAACCGCGGCAGTCGAAGAGCGCCGCCGCGGCAACGATTTCCCGGCTCAGCGAAAGCCGCGCAGCGCGAGATAGGCAAGCACGGCGGCAATGGCGGCAAGCGCTGCATAACGAATCCACCGCCGCGCCGAAGGCGCCTCGCCTGCGGCAACCAGGGCCTCCTCCTCCGCGACCCCGGCAGGCTGCAACGACTGCGCGAAGCGGGCAAAGAAATCGTCGGCGAGTTTCGCCGCTGCGCCGTCGACCAGCCGGGAACCGATTTGCGCCAGCTTGCCCCCGACCTGTGCCTTGACCACGTAGGTCAGCGCCGTCTGCGAGGCGCCGGACGGGTCCAGGCTCACCTCGGCCTGGCCCCGCGCAAAGCCGGCGGCGCCGCCCTGCCCCTCGAACTGCAGCGTGTATCCGTGCGGAGGCCGGCTGTCGGCCATCTTCATCGTGCCATTGAACCGCGCCGAGACCGGCCCGACTTTTGCGGCGATCACCGCCCGCCATTCGTTTTCGCCGATCAGGTCGAGCGAATCGCAGCCCGTTATGCAGGCCTTGAGCGTGGCGGGGTCGTTGAGCGCGGTCCAGACCTGCGCGGGGGGCGCCGGCACGATGCGGGTTTTGGACATTTCCATCTGGGGTCACTCCTGGCAACCGGTCTTGGACACGACCGGGACGGCCAACATCGCGGGCAATGCACGCGAACCGGATCGGCAAACGTGATTTCCCGGGCGCGGACGCCACTTCAGGCCCGCACCAACCGCCTGCATTGTAGTGCGCCGGGACAAGGACGCGAAGCGCCGGACCGCCGCCGTCGCGCCGGCGCGGGACGAGGGGCGGGTCAGCTTCGACCGGCCCGACCGGCGACCCGCGGGTGCGAGGCCCGCCGTGCCTGCTGGACGCGTCGCGGATCGAGCGCCACGGACAGGTCGCGCAGCGACGCCACGTTGTGCACGGGCAGGAAGTCGTCGACGTGCGGCAGCATCGCACGAACGCCGGCGGGCTTCGCCTCGAAGCCCGCGTAGCGCAGCAGCGGATTGAGCCAGATCAGCCGCGCGCAGGATTTGGCCAGGCGTTCGATCTCGAAGGCGAGCCCCTCGCCGCTGTCGGCATCCAGACCGTCGCTGATCAGCAGGACCACCGCATTCTGGCCGAGCAGCCGGCGCGACCAGCGCCGGTTGAACTCGGCGATGCAGGCGCCGATGCGCGTCCCGCCGGCCCAGTCGTCGACGGCGGCCGTGACGCGCGTCAGTGCCACGTCGACGTCGCGATGCGCGAGATGCCGGGTGATGTTGGTCAGCCGCGTGCCGAACACCAGCGTGTGCACGCGATGGCGGTCGTTGGTGATCGCATGCAGGAAGTGCAGCAGCATGCGCGCATAGCGGTCCATCGACCCGGAGATGTCGCAGAGCACGACCAGCGGCGGCGGCCGCCGCAGGTGACGGCGGTACGCCAGCGGCGCGACCGCGCCGGCGGCGCCGATCATCCGCCGCATGCTCGAGCGCAGGTCCACCCGCGGGCCGTGCCGCGCTGCCCGCGTGCGGCGCATCGGGCGTTCGGGCAGCGGCAGTCGCAAATGTGCGAGCATGGCCCTGACCTCGTGCAATTCGTCCGTCGTCATGGTCGAGAAATCCTTGCGCTGCAGGATCTCCCGCGGCGAGAACGACAGCGCCGCGTCGAGCTCGACTTCCTCCATTTCCTCGGGCCGGACCTCCGGCCGCTTCGGCGGCGACAGCGCCTGCGCCAGCCGCGCCGCGACCTCCGGCTCCTGCGCCTCGTCGCCCGTGCGGCCGTAGACGCGCGGCAGCAGCGCCGCCACCATCTTCTCCAGCAGCTTCGGGTTGCGCCAGAAGAGATCGAACGCCTGCTCGAACAGCGGCAGGTGCTCGCGGCGGGAGACCAGCACTGCGGCCAGCGCAGCGCGGAAATCGGTCTTGTTGGCGATGCCGACGGCTTCCACCGCCGCGACCGCATCGATCACCTTCGCAGGCCCGACGGCAATCCCGGCTGCGCGCAGCACCCGGACGAAGTGCAGCACATTCTCCGCCAGCCTGCCGCGCGGCAGCGGCCGCTGCCCGCTGCGCGTCGCCAGCGTCACAGCTCGATGCCTTCCGCCTCCACCTCGTCGACCAGGCGCTGCGCCACCTCCGGCGTCAGCGCACCGATGTCGTCCTGGTACTTGAGCAGGACGCCGAGCGTGTCGGCCACGGTCTGCGGGTCGAGCGCCACGCGGTCGAGCGTCAGCAGCGCCTCGGCCCAGTCGAGCGTCTCGGCGATACCCGGCGCCTTGAACAGATCCATCCGGCGCAGGCGCTGGGTGAAGGCAACGATCTCGCGCGCGAGGCGTTCCGGCGCGCGCGGGCATTTGCGGCGCAGGATTTCCAGTTCGCGCAACGCGTCGGGATAGTCGACCCAGTGGTACAGGCAGCGCCGCTTGATGGCGTCGTGGATCTCGCGCGTGCGGTTGGAGGTGATCACCACTACGGGCGGCTCCTTCGCGCGGACCACCCCAAGTTCCGGGATCGACACCTGGAAGTCCGACAGCACTTCGAGCAGGTAGGCTTCGAAGGGCTCGTCGGCGCGATCGAGTTCGTCGATCAGCAACACCGGCGCAACACCGTCATCGGGATCGATCGCCTGCAGCAGCGGGCGCTTGAGCAGGAATTCTGCTGAGAAGATGTCCTGCGACAGGCGCTCCCGCGCCACCGCGCCCGCAGCCTCGGCGAGGCGGATCTCGATCATCTGCCGCGGATAGTTCCATTCGTAGACCGCGGCCGCCGTGTCCAGGCCCTCATAGCATTGCAGTCGCACCAGCTGCCGGCCCAGCCCGGCAGACAGCGCCTTGGCGATCTCGGTCTTGCCGACGCCCGCCTCGCCCTCGAGGAACAGCGGGCGCTTCAGCTTCAACGCCAGGAACACTGCCGTGGCGAGGCGGCGCTCGGCAACGTAATCCTGCGCGGTCAGCAGCGCGACGGTGGCATCGACGGTGGCGGGCAGGCTTGACGTCTTCACGATGGCGAACATCCGAAAAAAATCGGGCGGAGGAGAACCTCCGCCCGTAGCATAGCAAGGCGCCCCGGTCAGCCGGCCGCCGCCACCGCCCGCGCCGCCATCACCGCGACCAGGTGCGCGCGGTATTCGGGCGAGCCGTGCAGATCGTTGTTCAGTCCCGTCTTGTCGATCTTCACCGCCTTCGCGGCGTCGGCCGTGAAATTCCTGGCCAGCGCGTCCTCCAGCGGCTTGCAGCGGAACACTCCGCCGCCTGCGGCTCCGGTGACGGCCACCCGCACGCCGCCCGCCGTCTGCGCCACGAACACGCCGACCAGCGCGAAGCGCGACGCCGGCTGCACGAACTTCATGTACGCGGCCTTCTTCGGGACAGGGAAACTCACCGCGGTGATCAACTCGCCGTCGGCCAGCGCGGTTTCGTACATGCCCTTGAAGTAGTCGTCGGCGGCGATCTTGCGCTTGTTGGTGTGAATGGTGGCGCCAAGACCCAGCACTGCGGCCGGATAGCAGGCGGCCGGATCGTTGTTGGCCAGCGCGCCGCCCAGCGTACCCATGTTGCGCACCTGCCGGTCGCCGATGCCTTCGGCCAGCGCCGCCAGCGCGGGAATGGCGGCCTTGACCTCCTTCGACGTCGCGACTTCGGCGTGGCGGGTCATGGCGCCGATGACCAACGCGTCGCCGTCCTTGCGAATGCCCTTGAGCTCGGCGATGCCGGAAAGGTCGACCAGCGTGCCCGGCTGCGCCAGGCGCAGCTTCATCGCGGCGACGAGGCTCTGCCCGCCGGCCAGCGGCTTTCCGCCCGTTTTCGCCAGAAGCTCGGCGGCGGCGGCGATGGAATCGGCTCTTTTCAGTTCGAATGCGTACATTGTCGATTCTCCGTATCAGGCGCGCGCGGATTGAATGGCCTGCCAGACGCGATGCGGCGACGCCGGCATGTCGATGCGTTTGACCCCGAGCTCGGCAAGCGCGTCGTGCACGGCGTTCATCAGCGCCGCCGGCGAACCGATCGCGCCGGCCTCGCCGCAGCCCTTGGCGCCCAGCGGATTGTGCGTGCAGGGCGTGACCCGCGTCTCCACCTTGAACGACGGCACGTCGTCGGCGCGCGGCATCGCGTAGTCCATGTAGCTGCCGGTCAGCAGCTGCCCGCTCTCCGGGTCGTAGACGCAGTTCTCCAGCAACGCCTGGCCGATGCCCTGGGTGAGACCGCCGTGCACCTGCCCGTCGACGATCATCGGGTTGATGATGTTGCCGAAATCGTCGCAGGCGGTGAAGCTCACCACCTTCACCACGCCGGTCTCCGGATCGATCTCCACCTCGCAGATATGCGTGCCGGCGGGGTAGGTGAAGTTGGTCGGGTCGTAGAACGCCGTCTCGTCGAGGCCGGGCTCGAGCTTGTCCAGCGGGTAGTTGTGCGGCACGTAGGCGGCGAGCGAGATCTCGGCAAAAGCCTTGCTGCGGTCGGTGCCGGCGACGGTGAACTTGCCGTCCTTGAACTCGATGTCGCCTTCGGCCGCCTCGAGCAGGTGCGCGGCGATTTTCTTGCCCTTGGCGATCACCTTGTCGATCGCCTTCACGATGGCGGTGCCGCCCACCGACAGCGAGCGCGAGCCGTAGGTGCCCATGCCGAACGGAATGCGGCCGGTGTCGCCGTGGACAACCTCGACGTTTTCGATATCGATGCCCAGCCGCCCCGCCACCACCTGCGCGAAGGTCGTCTCGTGCCCCTGCCCGTGGCTGTGCGAACCGGTGAACACCGTCACGCTGCCGGTCGGATTGACGCGCACCTGCCCGGCTTCGAAAAGCCCGGCGCGCGCACCGAGCGCGCCGGCGACGTTCGACGGCGCCAGCCCGCAGGCTTCGATATAGGACGCATAGCCCAGGCCGCGCAGCTTGCCGCGCCTGGCCGCCTCGCCGCGGCGCGCCGCGAAGCCCGACACGTCGGCCGCCTTCATCGCTCCGTCCAGCGTCGCATCGTAGTCGCCGGTGTCGTAGGTCAGCGCAACCGGCGTCGCATAGGGAAACTTGCGGATGAAGTTGCGCCGGCGGATTTCGTCCTGCGGAATCTTCAGGTCCACCGCCGCCTGGTGCACGATGCGCTCGACCACGAAGGTCGCCTCGGGGCGACCGGCGCCGCGGTAGGCGTCGACGGGCGTGGTATTGGTGAAGGCCGCCGTGACCTCGCAGTGGATCGCCGGCGTCGAGTACTGTCCGGCGAGCAGCGTCGCGTAGAGAATGGTCGGGATGCAGGTGGAGAACGTCGACAGGTAGGCGCCCATGTTGGCGACGGTGTTCACGCGCATCGCCAGGAACTTGCCTTCCTTGTCCAGCGCCAGCTCGACGTGCGTGACATGGTCGCGGCCATGCGCGTCGGTGAGGAAGGATTCGCTGCGCTCGGCCACCCACTTGATCGGCCGGTTGACCTGTTTGGATGCCCACACCATCGCCGTTTCCTCGGCGTACAGGTAGATCTTGGAGCCGAACCCGCCGCCGACGTCGGGCGCGATCACCCGCACCTTGGACTCCGGCAGGCCGAGCACGAATGCGGTCATCAGCAGGCGCTCGACGTGCGGATTCTGGCTGGCGACGTAGAGCGTGTA
Organism: uncultured beta proteobacterium; assembly: GCA_963699765.1. GTDB lineage: Bacteria > Pseudomonadota > Gammaproteobacteria > Burkholderiales > Casimicrobiaceae > VBCG01. Next base: position 36,718 of record CAVOVD010000007.1, read on the forward strand.
GGAATCATCGGAGCGACTGTAGCTGGCCAGCGCCGCGCGCGGCTCGATGGCGTTGGGAATCAGCCGGTTGTTGACGATGTCCAGCCTGGAAACATGCGCCGCCTTGGCGAACGCGGCATCGACCGCAGCCTTGTCGCCCAGCGCCCACGTGTAGCACTTGTTACCCGGTGCCTGCTCGTGGATCTGGGGCGCGTCCGGCTTCAGCGCCTCGACGCAGTTCACCACCGCCGGCAGGACCTCGTAATCGACGTCGATCAGTTCGGCCGCGTCCCTCGCCTGCACCGCGGTCTCGGCGATCACCAGCGCCAGCTGGTCGCCGACATGGCGGACCTTGCCCTGCGCCAGCACCGGATGCGGCGGCTCGTTCATCGGCTTGCCGTCGGTGCCGGTGATCAGCCAGCCGCACGGCAGGCCGTTGACGCCCGCCATGTCCGCGCCTGTGAACACCGCCACCACGCCCGGCGCGGCCTTGGCCTTGGCGGTGTCGATGCTCCTGATGTTGGCGTGCGCATGCGGCGAGCGCAGAAAGCAGGCGTAGGTCTGACCATGCACGTCGACGTCATCGGTGAACTGTCCGGCGCCGATCAGGAAACGATGGTCCTCCTTGCGGCGTACCGGCGCGCCGATCACGCCCTTGTCGTTGGCGCCCATGTCAGCCTCCCTGCTTGGCCATCGCCGCCGCGCCGGTGGCGACCGCGCGGACGATGTTGTGATAGCCGGTGCACCGGCACAGGTTGCCTTCGAGCTCCTCGCGGATCGTCTGCTCGTTGGCGTTCGGATGCCGGGCCACGAGGTCGAGCGCGCTCATCACCATGCCGGTCGTGCAGAAACCGCACTGGAGGCCGTGGCATTCCTTGAACGCCGCCTGCATCGGGTGCAGCGTGCCGTCAGCGGCCGCAAGGCCCTCGATGGTCACGACCGTCGCGCCCTCCACCTGCGCGGCCAGGACATTGCAGGCCTTCACCGCGCGTCCGTCGACCTGCACCGTGCAGGCGCCGCACTGCGCGGTGTCGCAGCCGACGTGGGTGCCGGTGAGGTTGAGGTGGCTGCGCAGGAAATCGACCAGCAGCGTGCGCGCGTCGACGGTGGCGCTCACCGCCTTGCCGTTGACCGTCAGTGAAAGTGGTATGGACACAGCGATCTCCTTCGCATAAGCCGCTCGGCCAGCGATGGTCCGGCGGACATTCGGGGATTATTGGGGTGCGGCGGGACCGCCTAGAATACTGCGCGCGCGTCGCTGCGGCAATCCGACCGGCGCTGCCGCGGTGCAACATCCATGGCCGGGCGCGCAATCGCGTCGTGTACGATAGCCGGGAATCTCCCCATCCCCGCGCTGCTCGACCTGTCGTTTCGCCGATGAGTAACCGTCCCACGCGCCTCCTGCTCATCGGCGGCGGCCACAGCCACGTCGAGGTCCTGCGCCGGTTCGCGTTGCAGCCCGATCCGGCGGTGGCATTGACGCTGGTGTCGCCCGATCCGCTGACCGCCTATTCGGGCATGCTGCCGGGCCTGATCGCCGGCCACTACTCGCTCGAGGAAGCCCACATCGCGCTGCCGCCGCTGGCAGCCTGGGCGGGCACGCGCCACATGGCCGACAGCGTCGAGGCGATCGACCTTTACACGAAGACCGCCATCCTCGCCTCTGGCCATCAACTCGCCTTCGACCTGGTCTCGATCGACGTCGGTTCGACGCCGGATGCCTCGGTTCCCGGTGCGCGCGAGCACGTGTTCGCGGTCAAGCCGGTCACGCAATTTCTCGAGGCATGGACACGCATCCAGGCGGAGGCGGCCGAGGGTCGCGTGCGCACCATCGGCGTGGTCGGCGGCGGCGCCGGAGGCGTCGAGGTCCTGCTGGCGATGCAGTTCCGGCTGCAGGCGACACTTGGCGCGAGCGCCCCGCGCTTCGCGCTGGTCACCGACGCGCCCACGCTGCTGCCCCGGCATCCGGGCGCGGTGCGCGCACGGCTGGGTCGCATCCTGGTCGAGCGCGGCGCGGTGCTGCACTTCGACAGCGCCGCACTCAGGGTCGAAGCGGGCACGGTGATCGTCACCGGCAGGCGCCGCGTGGCCATGGACCGGATCGTCTGGGCGACATCGGCCAGCGCGCAGCCCTGGCTGGCCGCGGCGGGGCTCGAATGCGACGCGCGCGGCTTTGTCGAAGTCGACGAACATCTGCGCTCGACGTCGCACCCATTCGTGTTCGCGGCCGGCGACTGCGCGTCGCAGCGCGGCGAGCCACGGCCGAAATCGGGCGTCTACGCGGTGCGCCAGGGCCCGCCGCTGGCCGCCAACCTGCGCCGCAGCGCCAACGGCGAAGCGCTGCTGCCCTATGTCCCGCAGCGCGATGCGCTGGCGCTGATCTCCACGGGAGGCAAGCACGCGATCGCCACGCGCGGACCGTTTTCTCTGGAAGGCGATTGGGTGTGGACGTGGAAGGACTGGATCGACCGCCGCTTCATGGCCAGATACGTGCCGCCTGCGGACTCCGGCGCCGCCACGGTCCGCGCCGGGGACTAGAATGACGAACATCATGCGCCATCCACTCCACGCCTTCGCGCGATTGTTCCGCCCGGCCGGTATCGCGCTGTTCGCCATGGCGGCGGCCGGCGTCGCGGCCCAATCCGCCGGCGACATCGTGCTCACGCCGCGTCAGGTCTCGGCCCACGGCTGGTTTTTCCAGGGCGAGGCCGGCATGGCCAGCGTGCAGAACAAGGGTTTCATGTCCAACGCCGGGTTCGTCGTCACCGGCGACGGCGTCGTCGTCTACGATGCGCTGGCCACGCCGGTGCTGGGCCGGGCGATGATCGAGGCGATTCGACGGGTCACGCCGCAGCCGATTCGCCGCGTCGTGGTCGGCCACTACCATGCCGATCACGTCTACGGCCTGCAGGCCTTCAAGGGGGCCGGCGCCGAGGTCTGGGCACACCGCAAGGCGCAGGGCTATCTGACGTCCGGCCAGGCGGAAGAACGCCTCGCGCAGCGGCGCCGCGATCTCGCTCCCTGGGTCGACGCCAGGACGGTCGTGGTCGCGCCCGACCTCTGGCTCGACGGCGACACCAGCTTCCGGCTGGGTGGCCTGACGTTTCGCATCGTCTTTTCCGAGGGCGCGCATTCGCCGGAGGACCTGATGCTGTTCGTCGAGGAGGACCGGCTGCTGTTCGCCGGAGACCTGATCTTCTCGGGCCGGGTTCCCTTCGTCGGCAACGCCGACAGCGCGGGCTGGCTGAAGGCGATGGACAAGATGATCGCGCTGCGCCCGGCGGTGGTCGTCCCCGGCCATGGTCCGGCGTCCACCGACGTCGAGCGCGACCTGACGCTCACGCGCGACTACCTGGTCTTCCTGCGCACGTCGATGGGCCGGGCGGTCGCCGAACTCGAGACCTTCGACGAGGCCTACGCCAAAGTGGACTGGTCACGCTTTCGCAGCCTGCCGGCGTTCGAGCAGGCCAACCGCATCAACGCCTATGGCACCTACCTGCTGATGGAACAGGAGGCGCTGAAGGGTGCCAAGCCATGACCGATCCGGCCAGCGACACCGTCCTTGCGGTCGCGGTGCGCGCCGCGCGTCGCGCCGCAAGCGTGATCACCGACGCGGCCCGTGATCTCAAGCGCCTGCCGAGCTTCTCGAAGGAGCACGCGCAAATCGCCGACTCGGCCAGGATGGAGGCCGAGGATGCCATCGTGGCGACGATTCGCGCCGCGTATCCCGAACACGCGGTTCTCGGCGAGGAATCGGGCCACATCAAGGGCGCGCGCGACGCCGGCGGTTACAAGTGGATCGTCGAGCCCATCGACGGCATGGTCAATTTCCAGCACGGCTTCCCCTATTTCGCCGTGTCGATCGCGCTGGCGCACGGTACCGAGGTCACGCACGCCGTCGTGCTCGATCCCGCGCACGACGAAACCTTCACCGCGGTCAAGGGCAAGGGCGCACAGTGCAACGGCGCGGCGTTGCGGGTGTCGGCGTGCCTGCGTCTTGCCGACGCGCTGCTCGCCACGGTGATCCCGCCGCAGGCCAGTCCGCAATTCGCCGCCTACCTGCCGGTCTTCCTGGCGCTGCACGGCCAATGCGCGGGACTGCGCCGGACCGGGGCCTGCGCGCTCGATCTCGCCCACTTGGCGGCGGGGCGCCTCGACGGACTGTGGGTAACGAGCTTGAAGCCCTGGGACATCGCCGCCGGTGCGCTGCTGGTCAAGGAAGCCGGCGGCCGTGTCGGCGACTTCGCCGGAGGCACCGATTACCTGCGCGCGACGGACAATATCGCCGCCGCGCCCGGATTGTTCAATCCGCTGCGCGAGGCCATCGCCGCCGCCGGCGGTCAAAGGGCTTCGAGGTAGTCGGCGAGCGGCTGGGGAACCGTGATCCCGGCGACCGACGCCTGGCGCGCCAGCGCGTCGCGCCGATAGCCGGGCAGGCGCACGTCGGCGTCGATGGTCATCGCGGCGATCAACGTCTCGACACGTTCGAGGTAGGAGGCGCGGCCGGCAAGCGCGTCGGGATCGACGACCAGGAACGCCTGGCCGATGCGCGGGCGATTGCCGGCATCGACGAAAAACGAATCGGCCTCGAAGCCCATCGCCGCCCCGGTCAGCGCGCAGGCGAGCAACTCGACGATCAGCGCCAGCATCGCGCCCTTGGTCCCTCCGACCGGCAGCATCGAACCTTCCATGCCTGCCTTGGGATCGGTGGTCGGGTTGCCGTCGCGGTCCAGCGCCCAGCCCAGCGGAATCGAGCGTCCTTCCTTCGCCGCGACCATCAGTTTTCCGCGCGCGACCTCGGAGAGCGACAGGTCGATCGACAGCGGCGCGCCGTCGCGGCGCGGAAACACCGCAGCGATGGGATTGGTTCCGAACAACGGCCGCTTGCCGCCGGCCGCGGGCATCGCCGCGGGTGAATTGCCGAACGCGAGGCCGACCATGCCTGCGTCGGCCACGGGCCGCAGGTGGTACGCCGCGACGCCGAAGTGATGGCTGTTGGTGACGCCGGCGAAGGCGACACCGAATTCGCGTGCGCGCCGGATCGCTTCTGCGACGGCGAACGCGCAGGCCGGGAATGCGAGGCCACAGCCCGCGTCGACCAGCACCGCCCCGCCCCGCTCGCTGGCGATCGCGGGGACCGCCGCGCCATCCGCCCGGCCGTTGGATAGGTGCGTCGCGTACTGCGCGACACGCGACAGGCCGTGCGACGGAAGGCCCTGCGCTTCGGCGTCGACGAGCGCGCGCGCGGTGATCTCGGCCATCGCCGCGCTGGCGCCGGCGCGGGTCAGCCCGCGCACCACCAGCGCCCGTGCGGCATCCATCGTATAGGTCGGCATCGTCGTCTCCCGTTCAGCGGGCGCGCAGCGCGGCGGCGACGCGGTCGGCGATCAGCGAGGACACGCGCTCGTTCGATTCGCGCGTGACGCCGGCCACGTGCGGCGTGAGCACCAGATTGGGACAACCTGCCAGCGACGATCCTTTGGGCAGCGGCTCGGCATCGAATACGTCGAGCGCGGCGCCGCCCAGCGCGCCGCTGCGCAACGCCGCGGCGACCGCGGCCTCGTCGACGACGCCGCCACGCGCGGTGTTGACCAGGATCGCGCCGGGCTTCATCCGCGCGAGTCGCGCCGCGTCGACCAGTCCGCGCGTCTCCCGCGTCAGCGGCACGTGCAGCGTCACCACGTCGCTTCGGGCGAAGACCTCGTCCAGCGGCAGTCCCTGCGCATGCTCCTGCGCCCAGAAGGTCGAATCGTCGGGCAACTGCGGATCATGGCCGACGACCTGCATGCCCAGCGCATGCGCGAGTCTCGCGGTCAGCCGGCCGATGCCGCCGAAGCCCACCACCCCCAGCACCTTGCCGTTGATCTCCCGGCCGTTGGACAGCGCCGTCCGCGGCCAGGCGCCGTCGGCGACGCTGGCGGTCGACTGGTAGGCGCCGCGCAACAGCAGCATCGCCGTGCCGACGACATATTCGGCCACCGCCAGCGCATTGGCGCCGGTAGCCGGAATCACCTCGATGCCGCGGGCGGCGCAGGCGGCGGTATCGATGTTGTCCAGGCCGACACCGAGCCGGCCGACCACCTTCAGCGCCGGCGCCGCGGCCAGCAGCTCGGCATCCACCCGCGTGCGATTGCGCACGATGAGCGCGTCGGTCTGCTCGAGGCGCGACAGCAACTCGTCGCGGCGGTCGACGAGGTCGGGTTCATAAGCGACGTCGAAGTCCGCCGCAAGCGTGGCGACGGCCGCCTCGTCCATGAATTCAGTAATCAGGATAGGCATTGAAATCGGCTTCCTTGCGGGGTGGGACCACAGCGAGGCCGGAGCCGCGCGCGGGCCAGGCATCGACCTGCGGCGGGCGGGCGGGATTCAACTTTGCCAAGGGAGCCGCTCGAGGTCGACATTGCCGCCGGTCAGGATAACGCCGACGCGGGCGCCATCGACCACCAGGCTGCGTTCGAGCAGGCAGGCCAGCGGAACCGCGGACGATGGTTCGATGACGATCTTCAGGCGCTCCCAGGTCATCCGCATCGCGCGGACGATCGCGTCCTCGCTGCAGGTACCGAATTCGTCGACGAAAGTCCGGATCGCCCGAAACGTGCGCGGCGACAGCGTCGTACGCAGTCCGTCGGCGATGGTGGCGGTGGGCGGCAAGGGCTCGATCCGGCCCGAACGAAAGCTCGCCGCCGCGTCCCCGGCATTGGCCGGCTCCGCGCCGAAAACGCGGATCCCCGGGACGATGCCTTTGGCCGCGATCGCGGTGCCCGACAGCAGTCCGCCGCCGCCGCAGGGCGCGATCACGATGTCGAGGTCCGGCACAACCTCGAGCAGTTCCAGCACAGCGGTCGCCTGTCCCGCGATGACCTGCGCGTCGTCGAACGGATGGACCAGCGTCGCCCCGGTCTCGTCGGCGACCTTGGCGCAGGCAGCCTCGCGCGCCGCGACGGTGGCCGCACAGAAGCGGACGGCGCCACCGAAACCCTCGACGTTCGCAACCTTGATCCTGGGCGCGTTCTCCGGCATGACCACGTAGGCCGGAATGCCGCGCCGCTGCGCCGCATAGGCAAGCGCGGCGCCATGATTGCCGGAAGAATGCGTCACCACGCCGCGCGGCGCGACGGCGGCGGCCAGCGAGAAGACCGCATTGACGGCGCCCCGCGCCTTGAACGCCCCGACCCTCTGGAGATTCTCGCACTTGAAGTGCAGCGACGCGCCGACAACACGGTCGAGCGCTTCGCTGGTCAGCACCGGCGTGCGTACGACATGCGGGCCGATGCGCGCGTGCGCGGCCCTGATCGCCGCCAGATCGGGTAGATCCATCTCGACCCGCTCCGGGTCAGGCGCTTTCGTAGAGTCTCGTCAGGACGAACTCGCGGTGGCCGAGCGCCTCGGCGGCGGTCAGCCGGCCGTTGGCGGTGCGGAACATCATGTCGAGCAGCTTGTCTCCCGCCTGTCCCATCGTGATCTCGCGCTGCAGCAGGCCCGAGGTGTCGACGTCCACATGCTCGCTCATCGTCCGCACGGTCCGCGGATTTGCGCAGATCTTGATCACCGGCAATATCGGGTTGCCGATGACGTTGCCCTGACCCGTGGGGAAGAAATGCACGACATAGCCCGACGCCGCGCACAGCGTGACCATCTCCGCCGCCGCCGACGAGCTGTCCATGAACCACAGGCCGGGATGCGTCGGCGCCTCGGCCTTGTCGAGCACGCCGTCGACCGTGCACTTCTTGCCGATCTTCATGATGTTGCCAAGGGCCTTTTCCTCGATCGTCGTCAGGCCGCCGGCGATGTTGCCCTTGGTCGGCTGCGAATCGGAGAGGTCGCTGGTCTTGTGGCGGTTGATCACCTCCTGGTAGCGGTCGAACATGCGCATGAACTCGGCGCGCACCTTGTCGTCCCGGCAACGCGCGGCGACGATCGACTCGCCGCCGGTGAGTTCGGTCGTCTCGCCGAACACCAGCGTGCAGCCCGCCGCGTGGAGCTTGTCGAAGGCGTCGCCCACGGTCGGATTGGCGCCACAGCCCGAAGTCGTATCCGACTCGCCGCACTTGGTCGACACCCACAGGTCCTTGAGATCGCATTCGACGCGGTGCTGCTCGCTCGCCGCCTGCAGGAACGTCTTGGCCGCCTTCGACGCGCGCATGATCGTGTCGTGGTCGCCGTGCAGCTCGATGCCGAAGCCGACGACCGGCTTGCCGGTGGCGGCGATGCCGTCGACGACCTTCTTCGTCCACTGCTCCTCGATGCCGATCACCACCACCGCCGCGACGTTCGGATTGCTGCCGGTGCCGATCAGCGTGCGGAAGTGCAGGTCCAGGTCGGCGCCGAACTGCAGCCGGCCATAGGGGTGAGGAATGGCCAATGTGCCCTTGATGTTGTTGGCCACCGCCTCGCAGGCGGCATTGGCCAGGTCATCCACCGGCAGGATGATGACGTGATTCCTCACGCCTACGCGACCGTTCTCACGGCGATAACCCCAGAATTTCTTTTGCATGGTCAGATTTTCCTTGGCGGTGACGATGGCAGGGCGACGGCGCCGCTCACCACCGCTTGGTCTTGATGTTGTGGACGTGGGCGTGCTGGCCACGGGCGATCGGCTGCACGACCTTGCCGATGTCGATGCCGTACTTGATGACCGTGTCGCCGACCGCCATGTCGCGCAGCGCGACCTTGTGGCCGAGCGGAATGTCCTGCACGCAGGGAAGCGAGATGGTCCGGTTCTCGTCGAGGATCAGTCCGGTGAGCGTGGCGCCGGATTTGACGCCTTCGACGACGACGACCGCGACCGAGTCGTCGGGATCGTGGAGCACGCAATGGATCATGGGAACACTCCGGAAGCAGCTTGTGGGAGCGACGGCGAAAGCGCCGCGCCAGGCGCGGGCTTTTCGGGTCGCGAGAGGACGATCCTATGCCTGCAGCCGCCTCTAGTCAACTAGATCATCTATATGATTTGCATCACTTGCCCGTCGCGGCTAGACTCTGGCGTGCCGCCGGAGCCGCCGCCGCGCGGCGACCGAAGCCAACGCCAAGCCACGATGAACGATGCCACCTCGCCCGGGATTGCGCTGCAGACGCCCCTGTACAAGGAGATCAAGCGCCGGCTGATGGAGGCGCTGACACAGGGCGAGTGGAGGCCCGGCGACGCCATTCCCGCCGAACGCCGGCTGTCGGAGCGCTTTGGCGTGAGCATCGGCACGGTGCGGCGGGCCATCGACGAACTCGTCGCCGAGAACATCCTGATCCGTCAGCAGGGCCGCGGCACCTTCGTCGCCAGCCATACGCGCGATCGGCTGCTGTTCTACTTCTTCCACGTCGTTCCGGAGTCGGGCCCGAAGGCCTACCCGGACGTGGAGTTCGTCGCCTTCACCCGATCGAAGGCCGATCGGCTGGTCGCCGAGCGACTCGCCATCGCTGCCGGCGATCCGCTGTTCCGCATTCGCAACCGGCTGCATCTGTCCGGCGCTCCGATCATGATCGACGACATCGCGCTGCCCGCCGCGCGGTTCCCGGGACTCACCGAAGCGCGCGTGCGCAATCGGCCATCGACGCTGTACCACCTGTACCAGGACGCCTTCGGCGTCTCGGTCGTGCGCAGCAGCGAGCGCCTGCGCGCCGTGGTCGCCGACGCCGAGATCGCCGAACTGCTGGCGGTTCCCCGCGGCGCGCCGATGCTGCAGATCCGCCGCGTCGCCCAGACCTACCATGACGCGCCGGTCGAGTACCGCGTGTCGCACGTCAACACCGCGCACCACGAGTACTGGGCGGAGCTCGGCAGCTGAGGCATGGGCGGACGGCATCGACAATGCCGATCGCCCGCCCGGTGACTCTAGAACCCGAGCCTCGCCTGCGCCACCGGCGCGAAACTGCGCCGGTGAATCGGACAGGGGCCATGGCGCAGCAACGCCGCCAGATGCGCCGCGGTGCCGTAGCCCTTGTTCCGCGCAAAACCGTAGAGCGGATAGCGTGCGTCGAGCTCGACCAGCAGCGCGTCGCGCGCCGTCTTGGCCAGAATGGAAGCGGCCGAGATCGCCGCGACGTCACGGTCGCCGCCGACCACGGCGCGGGCCGGGCAGGACAGGCTCGGGCAGTGATTGCCGTCGATCAGCGCCTGCTGCGGCGCGACGGCCAGCGCCAGGACGGCGCGCCGCATCGCCAGCAGCGTCGCCTGCAGGATGTTCAGCGCGTCGATTTCGGCGACGTCCGCCGAGGCGATGGCCCAGGCCGTGGCCTGCGCCCTGATCTCGACGGCGAGCCGTTCACGTCTTGGCGCCGACAGCAGCTTGGAATCACGGAGGCCGGCGATCGGCCGCGCCGGATCGAGGATCACCGCCGCGGCGAACACCGGACCCGCGAGCGGACCCCGTCCGGCTTCGTCGACACCGGCGATCAGCATGCGACGCCGGCCGCTCCCAGCTCCGCAACCACGGCATCCGCTGCCAGTTCGCCTGTATCCGCGTGCAGTTCCGCCGCGAAGCTCGCGAACAGCGCTTCCAGCCGCCGCCGCGTCACCGTGTCGTCGAAGAGATTGAGCGCCGCCTGCGCGAGATTGCTCGCCGTCGCATCCTCCTGAAGCAGTTCCGGCACCACGAACCCGCCGGCCAGCACGTTGGGGAGGCCGACGTAGGGCAGGATCAGCCGGCGGCGCACGATTCGCGCCGTCAGCGCCGACACACGGTAGAAAATGACGTGCGGGCAGCGAGCCAGCGCGGCTTCGAGCGTCGCGGTGCCCGAGGCGACGACGCCGACGTCGGCGGCGCGCAACGCGTCCTCGGCATGTCCGTAGAGCAGCGTCAGCGGCAGCTTGTGGTGGCCGGTCCGGTGCATCTCGGTCTCGAAGGCATTGCGGGTCGCGCGCGTGACGAACGGCACCAGGAACTGCGCGTCCGGGCGCGCCTCGTGGATGCGCGCCGCCGTATCCAGGATCAGCTCGCCGTGCATCTCCACTTCGGACATCCGGCTGCCCGGCAGCAGCGCGAACACCGGCGTCGCCGCCTTGAGCCGGAGCAGCTCGCGGGTTTCGCGCCTGCTCGCGTGCGTTGCCGCGTCGGCCGCCATCGGATGGCCGACGTAGGTAACCGGTATGCCCGCCGCCTCGTACAGCGGCGCCTCGAACGGAAACAGCGTCAGCATGCGGTGGACGCTGCGGCCGATGCTCTTCAGGCGTTCGCTGCGCCAGGCCCACACCGACGGACTCACGAAATGCAGCGTGCGCACGCCCCTGCGCTTCAGCTTCGCCTCCAGGCCCAGGTTGAAGTCGGGCGCATCGACGCCGACGAACAGCTGCACCCTCGCCGCGAGAAGCCGCCGGCGCAGCTCGCGGCGGATGCGAAAGAGCTCCGGCAGATGCGCGATCACCTCGAGGAAGCCGCGCACCGAGAGCTTCTCGACCGGGTACCAGGCATCGCAGCCGGCCGCCTCCATCTGCGGACCGGCGATGCCGACGAAGCGGAGTTCCGGATGGCGGGCGCGCAGCGCCCGGATCAGCGTCGCGGCGAGCGCGTCGCCCGAAGCCTCGCCGGCGACGATGCCGATGGTCACCGGCGTTGCACCCGCCTGCCGCCCGTCGCGCATGGTCAAGCCGGCGCCCCGATCAGCGGACGATGCCGCGGCCCGCGCCGGCGAGGAACTGCGCAAGCGGCGCCAGCACCGGCGTCGCGGCGGCGGCGGCGTCGATGCGCTCGCGCGCCTCGTCGAAGGTCAGGCCCTCGCGATAGAGCGTCTTGTACGCACGCCGGATCGCCAGCAGGTCGTCGGCCGCGAAGCCGCGCCGGCGCAGGCCCTCGCTGTTGGTCCCGTGCGGCTTGGCCGGATAGCCCTGCACGGTCACGTAGGGCGGGACATCCTGCAGCACGACCGCGAACGCCGCGACCATCGTGTGCGCGCCGACACGGCAGAACTGATGCACGCCGGCGAACGCGCCCAGCACCGCCCAATCGTCGATTCGCACATGCCCGGCGATCTGTGCGTTGTTCGAAAACGTCGTGCGGCTGCCGACCACGCAGTCGTGCGCGACGTGCGTGTAGGCGAGAAAGAGGTTGTGATCGCCGATGGCCGTGTCGCCCCGGTCCTGCACCGTGCCGCCGTGCACGGTGGAAAACTCGCGGAACACGTTGTCGTCGCCGATCGTCGTGGTCGTGGGTTCTCCGCCGTACTTGCGGTCCTGCGCGATCTCGCCGATCGACGCGAACTGGAAGATCCTGTTGCGCGCGCCGAGCCGGGTACGCGGCCCGATCACGACGTGCGGCCCGACGACGGTGCCCGCGCCGATGCTCACCCCTTCGCCGACGATCGAATACGCGCCGACCTCCGCATCCTCGGCAAGGGTTGCGCTGGGATCGACGATCGCGGTCGGGTGGATCCTGGGCACGCGCGTCCTATCCCGGCGTTCCGTGGGTCCCGAGCACCAGCCGGGCCTCGGCGGCGACCTCGCCGTCGACGACCGCCTGGACCGCGAACCGGCCGTCGCCTTCCATCCGCGTCTCGAGGATCACCTGGTCGCCCGGCAGCACCTGTCGCTTGAAACGCGCGCCGTCGATGCTGCGCACACCATCCGGCACGCCCCGCCCGGACGCATGCGACAGCAGCGTGGACAGTTGCACCAGCGCTTCCAGCAGCAGCACCCCGGGCATCACCGGATAGTCGGGGAAATGCCCCTGGAAGAACGGCTCGTTGTACGTCACGCACTTCAGGCCCTGCGCCGACTGTCCCGGCACGCATTCGAGCAGCCGGTCGACCAGCAGCATCGGATAGCGCTTGGGCAGCCGCGCGAGCAGCGACTCCAGCTGTTCCAGCGTCGTCATATCGCGCCGCCCCGCGGCGATATCCCGGGCCTCCGCCTCACGGCGAATCGCCTTCTGCTTCCGCCGACGCCGACAGCGCGCGTTCCAGCGCCGCCACCCGCCGGCTCAGTTCGCGCAGCCGCCGCACCTCCGAAGCCACGTGGCGCCACTCGCGGTGCGGCAGCGCCGGAAAGGTTCCCGTATAGACGCCCGGACGGTCGATCGACATGAACAGCTGCGACGCTCCGGAAATCACCGTGTCGTCGACGATGGTCAGGTGCCCGGCGATCATCGCCGCGCCGCCGACCTTGCAGTTCCGGCCGAATGGTCGTGCTCCCCGCCACGCCGACGCATCCGGCCATCGCCGTGTGCGCGCCGATCCGGCAGTTGTGCCCGATCTGGATCTGGTTGTCGAGCTTGACGTCGTCCTCGATCACCGTGTCGTCGATCGCGCCGCGGTCGATGGTCGTGCACGCGCCGATCTCGCAATCCGCGCCGATCACGGACGCCGCCGATCTGCGGGATCTTCAGCCAGCGGTGGCCGTCCTCGGCATTGCCGAAGCCGTCGGCGCCGATCACCGCGCCGGAATGAATGATCGTCCTCGCGCCGATGACACAGCCCGCGTAGATCGTCACTCGCGGATGCAGCAGGACGCCCTCGCCCAGATTCACGTCGTCGCCTATCACGGTTGCGGGGCCCACGACCGCTCGCGCGCCAATCACCGCCCTCGCGCCGATGACCGCGTAGGCGCCGATCGAGGCGTCGGCGCCGATCTGCGCGGTGGCGTCGACAATGGCCGTCGGATGCCGGCCTGGAGGAGGCCGCGGCACCGGGTGCAACAGCGTCGCGACGCGCGCATAGATCAGGTAGGGATTGCGGTGGACCAGCCGTGGCAACGGCGTCGCATCCGCCGCGTCCGGGCTGACGATGACGGCGCCGGCGCGCGTCGTCGCGAGCTGCGGCCGGAAACGCGGACTGGTCAGGAACGTGATTTCGTCGGGACCCGCATGCTCGAGCGTGCCGACCCGGCGGATCAGCAGGCTGCCGTCGCCGACCAGCGTCGCGCCCGTCTGCGCAGCGAGGTCGGCCAGCGGGGTTCCGGACGGAGGCATCGCGATTCGGCGCGTTGCTGGGCGTACGCGCGGGGGGAGCGCCTACTTGTCCGCCAGCGCCTTGATGACTTTCTCGGTGATGTCGATGCGCGGGCTCGCGAAGACCACCGGATCCTGCAGAATCAGGTCGAATTTCTCGGCTTCGGCGATCTGCAGGATCACCTTGTTGGCGCGCTCCTGCAGGCTCGACAGCTCCTCGTTGCGGCGCAGGTTGAGGTCCTCGCGCGCCTCGCGCTGCATCCGCTGCAGGTCGCGGGTCTGGTTGGCCAGATCGCGCTCCTTGTTGCGCCGCTCCGACTCCGGCAGCGTGGGGCCGTCCTTGTCGAGCAGCGCCTGGAGGTCGCGCACCTGCTTTGACAGCCGCTGGATCTCCGCATCGCGCGCGGCGAACTCGCGCTCGAGCTTCTGCTGGGCGCGCTTGGCCGGAGCGGCCTCGCGGAACAGCCGCTCGGTGTTGACGAAGCCGATCTTGTAATCGGCGCCGTACGCCATACCGGCCAGGAGGAACAGCGCGGCGGCGGCAAAATGGGTCATGCGTTTCAATGCGTTCTCCTGCGACGGGCGATGCAGCCGGTTCAGAACACCGTGCCGACCTGGAACTGGAAGTTCTGGATCTTGTCTTCGGGAATGGAATTGATCGGGTACGCGTAGCTGAACTTGAGCGGCCCGATCGGCGAATTCCACGCCAGTCCTATGCCGGCCGAAAACCGGAAATTCTCGAATTGCGGCTGCAGGCCGTCGACGTATATCTGCCCTGCATCGAAGAATCCGCTGAGCCGCACCGACCGCTCTCCCTTGAGGATCGGATAGAAAAGCTCGACGTTGCCGACGATCTTGCGCTTGCCTCCGAGCGTGTTGTTGTAGATGTCGCGGGGACCGAGCGACCCGGTCTCGTAACCGCGGACCGACCCCACGCCGCCCGCGTAGTACGCCTTGAAGAACGGAAATGGCTTGCCGGAATAGCCGTCGCCATAGCCCACGTCTCCCCGCAGCATCAGCACGAAGTCGCCATACACGGGCCAGAACGACTGGTTGATGTACTGAAGCTTGTAATACGGAACGCTGCCGAACGGCAGCCCGACCTCGACCAGCGCGGATTGCAGCCGGCCGAACGAAGGATAGAGGATGTCGTTGCGGGTGTCACGCGACCAGCCTCCGGACAGGATGTAGCTGTTGGTGACCCGGCCGAATTCCTCGACGAACTCGTAGTAGATCGGCGGGCTGCTCGAAAACAGCGTCAGCGAGGTCTGCTCGGCCCGAAACCCGTAGTTGATGGTGTCGATCTCCGACACCGGTACGCCGAAGCCGATCGCCCCGCCGTAGGTGTCGGACGCGTACTGCGACACCGACAGCGACGTGGGGTCGATGGTCTTGTAATAGGCTTCCAGCGTCCGCGAAATGCCGTCCACCGTCCAGTAGGGCTCGGTGAAGACCAGCGACAGCGTGCGGTTGATCTCGCTGGTGTTCAGCGACAGCGCAAGCGCGTTGCCGGATCCGAAGATGTTCTGCTGCGACACCGAGGCGTTGAATACCAGGCCCTCCGAACTCGAATAGCCGACGCCCGCCAGCAGGTTGCCGGTGTTCTTCTCGCCGAGGGTGAGTTCGATGTCGACCTGGTCGTTGGTCCCGGGAACGGGCGGGGTCTCGATGTTGACGCTGCCTTCCTCGAAATAGCCAAGCCGCCGCACCCGCACCTTCGATCGCTCGATCCGCGTCCCGTCGTACCAGGCGCTCTCGAGCTGCCGGAACTCCCGCCGGATCACCTCGTCGCGGGTCTTCGGTATTGCCGCTGATGTTGATCTTGCGCACATAGACGCGCCGGCCCGCATCGACGTAGAAGGTGAACGCCACGGTCGCCTTCGTGCGGTCGATATCCGGAACGGCATTGACGTTGGCGAACGCGTAGCCTTCGACCCCGAGCCTCTCGCTCAACGACTTCACCGAGGCCTGCATCGCCGTCCGCGAGAACACGTCGCCGGGCTTGACCTGAATCAGCGCCCGCAGTTCCGGCTCGGTCACGACCAGTTCGCCGGCGACATTGATCGCGGAGATGGTGAATTTCGGGCCCTCGGTGACGTTGATCGTGACGAACACGTCCTCCTTGTCGGGCGAGATCGAGACCTGCGTCGACTCGATGTTGAACTCGAGGTAGCCGCGGTTCTGGTAGAAACTGCGCAGCGCCTCGAGGTCTCCCTGCAGCTTCTGCTTTGAGTACTGGTCGTTCTTGGTGTACCACGACAGCCAGTTGGGCGTGGAGAGCTTCATCTCCGAGCGCAGGTGGCTCTCGGAGAACGTCTTGTTGCCGACGATGTTGATGCGCGCGATGCTGGCGGTGTCGCCTTCCTCGATGGTGAAATTGATGGCGACGCGGTTGCGGTCCTGCGGCGTCACGGTCGTCTGCACCCGCGCCGCGTACTTGCCGCGCGTGATGTACTGGCGCTTCAGTTCCTGCTCGGCCCGCTCCAGCGCCGACCGGTCGAAGATGCGCGCCTCGGCGATGCCGACCTCCTTCAGCGCCTTCTTGACGGTATCGGTGTCGAATTCCTTGTTGCCGACGAAGGTGAGCGAGCTGATCGTCGGGCGTTCCTGCACGTTGACGACCAGAATGTCGCCCTGCGCCTCGATGCGCACGTCACGGAAGAACCCGGTCGCGTACAGCGCCTTGACCGCCATGCGCGATCTTCTCGTCGTTCACCTGCTCGCCGACCTTGATCGGCAGGTAGGAAAAGATCGTGCCCGCCTCCGTGCGCTGCACCCCCTCGACGCGGATGTCGCGCACGGTGAAGGGGTCGAAGGCAAGCGAGGTCAGCGGGTGTGCCGCCGCGAACAACGCGGCCAGCAGCGCAGGCAGCAGGCGCGGGCGTGCGGTCCTGCGGCCGAGGGGCAGCGGGACCGCGCGGGAAGCCGGGGCGTCAGAACAGTCGGGAAACGTCATTGAACAATGCGAGGGCCATCAGTACGGCAAGCATCGCCATCCCGATGCGCTGGCCGACCTCGAACGCGCGGTCGGACACGGGGCTTCCCTTGAGAATTTCGACGAAATAATACAGCAAATGCCCTCCATCCAACAGCGGAACGGGGAGCAGGTTCAGCACGCCGAGACTGATGCTGATCAATGCAAGATAGCCGACGAAGACGAGCGTTCCAGCCTGCGCGGACTGTCCGGCGAAATCGGCGATGGTCAGAGGTCCGCTGATGTTCTTGAGCGACGCCTCGCCGGTGACGATGCGTCCGAGCATTTTCAGCGTGAACACCGACAGTTCCCAGGTCTTGCGCGCGCCCTGCGCCAGCGCCTCGACCGGGCCGTGGCGCACGACCACGGCAAGGCGCTGCGCCGAGGCGGGATCGACCTTGAGCCGCAGGCCGGCGATGCCGACCACCCGCGCGCCTTGTTCGACCGCCTCCGGCGTCACGGTGATTTCTTCGGTGCGTTCGCCACGCTCGACGCGAAACACCAGCGGGCGCGCAGGATTGGCGTTGGTCACCGCCGCGACATCGCCCGGCGAGGACACCGCGATGCCATCGATCGCGACGATGCGATCGTCCGCGCGCAGCCCGGCACGTTCGGCGGGCTTGCCGGCGACCACTTCGGCGATGTGCGGGGGGCCGAAATCCGCGCGCAGTCCCAGTGCCGCCGGCGCGTTGCCTTCCCAGTCCGCCGCCTTCATCGCGGCGATCGAAAGGACGCGCTGCACGGGCGGGTCGCCGGCGCGCGGACCCGCCGGCTCCACGACCAGCGTGACCGCCTCGCGTCCCTGCGCCTTGGTCAGCCTCCAGCGCAGATCCTGCCAGCTCCTGACCGGCTCGCCGTCCAGCGCCACCACCAGGTCGCCACCGCGAATGCCGGCCGCCGCCGCAGCGCTTCCCGCCGGTGGCGCAGCGACAAACGCGCGTTGACCGGGAACGCCGGACATGAAAGTACCGGCAAAAAGCAGGACCGCCAGCAGCAGGTTCGCCACCGGTCCGGCCGCCACGATGAAGATGCGCTTCCACACGCTTTGCCGGTTGAACGCGCGCGCGCGATCTTCCGGCTCGACGTCGCCCTCGCGCTCGTCGGCCATTTTCACGTAGCCGCCCAGCGGGATGACCGACAACGCCCACTCGGTGCCGTCGCGCCCAAGGCGGCGCGACGCGACGACGCGACCGAAGCCCACCGAAAAACGCAGCACCTTGACGCCGCACAGGCGCGCAGCGAGGTAATGGCCGAGTTCATGGAACACTACCAGCACGCCGAGCGTCACCAGGAACGCCAGGGCCTTGTAGGCAATTTCGATCATGCCGAGAGTCTCCGTGACGGCGACCGCGACGCCAGCCAGGCGTTGGCAGCGCGGCGGGCGCTGGCATCGGCCGCCAGCGCGTCGTCGATGCTCGCAATCCCGCCCGCGGCCACCCGCTCCAGCGTTGCCGCGCAGGCCGGTGCAATATCCGTAAAGCGGATGGTACCCGACAGGAACGCGGCGACCGCAACCTCGTTGGCCGCGTTCAGAATGGCTGGCGCGGTCCCGCCGGCATCGAGCGCCTCGTACGCCAGACGCAGGCAGGGAAAGCGCGCCTGGTCCGGCGCCTCGAATTCGAGCGCGGACAGCCGGGCCAGGTCGAGCGTGGACACTCCGGCATCGATGCGTTCCGGGTAGGCCAGTGCCTGGGCGATCGGCGTGCGCATGTCCGGGTGCCCGAGCTGGGCCAGCAGCGAGCCGTCCGCGTACGCGACCAGGGAATGGATCACGCTCTGCGGATGGATGACCACCTCGATCGCCTCGCCGGCAACGCCGAACAGGTGGTGCGCCTCGATGATCTCCAGGCCCTTGTTCATCATGGTCGCGGAATCGACCGAGATCTTGCGCCCCATCGACCAGTTGGGATGGGCGCAGGCCTCGTCCGGCGTCACGTCGTGCAGATCCTCGATCCGGCGGGTCCGGAACGGTCCGCCCGACGCCGTCAGCAGGATCCGCCGCACGCCGGCTGCGGCCGGATCCCCTGCGTAATCGTTGGGCAGGCACTGGAAGATCGCGTTGTGCTCGCTGTCGATCGGCAGCAGCCTGGCCCGGCCTTCGCGCGCCGCGGCCATGAACAGCGCGCCGCCGACGACCAGCGCTTCCTTGTTGGCGAGCAGGATGCGCTTGCCGGCGCGGGCCGCGGCGAGCGTGGAAGGCAGCCCGGCAGCGCCGACGATGGCCGCCAGCACGGTATCGACCTCGGGCAGCGTCGCCAGATCGGCCAGCGCCTCGGTGCCGCCGACGACGCGCGTGCGCAGGCCCTCCGCGGCCAGGAGCCGCTGCAATTCGAGCGCCGCCTGCGGGTCCGCCATCGCCGCGTGTTCCGGCCGGAACTGCCGGCACAGCGCCGCCATCTTGGCGACATTGGACTGCGCGGCCAGCGCGATCACGCGATAACGGTCCGGGTGTCGCGCCACCAGATCGAGCGTCGACGCGCCGATCGAGCCCGTCGCTCCGAGCAGCGTGAGCCGGCGCATCATGCGGCGGATCTCCCGAGGACCAGGTGCGCGGCGAGGCCGGCCAACGGCAGCGCGGGCAGCAGCGCATCGATGCGGTCGAGAACGCCGCCGTGCCCGGGCAGCATCTTGCCGCTGTCCTTGACGCGGGCATTGCGCTTCAACAGCGATTCGAACAGATCGCCGACGATCGACACGGCGGCGATCAGCAGCGCGAACGCGACCCAGGCGGCCACGCCGACGGCGCCGAGGTCGCCGCGCAATCCCGCCGGCGCGGCAAAGGCCGCGAGCAGCAATGCATAGACGGCAACGGCCGCGCAGCCGCCGTAGACGCCCTCCCAGGTCTTGCCGGGGCTGATCGCCGGAGCCAGCTTGCGCCGGCCGAAGGCACGGCCGCTGAAATACGCCGCGGTGTCGGCAATCCAGACGATGGCCATGGCAGCCAGCGCCAGCCACGCCGATTGCGCCTGCAGCTCGACCAGCGCCACCCATGCGCCGAGCAGCACCAGCACGCCCAGTCCGAGCATCGGACCCCGCCGCTGCGTCGGCCACCGGCCGTGCAGCCACAGCGGCGCGGCAACCAGCCAGAACAACGCCGCTGCCACGCAAGCCGTATAGACGACGACATCGGGCCAGCCCGACGCCAGGCCACCGGCATTGGTCAGCACCAGCGCCAGGGCGGCGACGCCGACCAGAACGGCATAGGCGGCGGCGCCTGCGCGCGCCAGCCCGACCAGTCGCGCCCATTCGTGCGCCGCGATCGCGATCGCGACCAGCGTGACCAGCGCGAAGCGGGTCGGCGGGAGGAGGAACAGCGCTGCAAGCACCAACGGCACCAGCACGGCCGCCGTCAGCACCCGGAGTTTCAGCATTCGACGCCCTGGCCGGCGGCAAGCTGTTCGCTGGTCCGCCCGAAACGCCGTTCGCGCCCGCGAAACGATTCGATCGCGGCATCGAGTGCAGCCGCGTCGAAATCAGGCCACAGCAGGTCGGTGAAGTGGAATTCGGTATACGCCAGCTGCCAGAGCATGAAGTTGGAGATGCGCTGCTCGCCGCCGGTGCGGATGAACAGGTCGGGCTCCGGTGCATAGCTGGTGGACAGGTAGGGCTCGAACACCTCCGGCGCGACCGCCTGGCCCCGGACCGCCTCCGGATGGTCGGCGAAGTAGCGCTGCGCCGCGGTGGCGATGTCGCGCCTGCCACCGTAGTTGGCGGCGATCGTCAGCGTGAGGCGCGTGTTGCGCGCGGTGAGCGCTTCGCCGGTGCTGATCAGCTCGCGGATGCGCGGCGCAAAGCGCTCGGTGTCGCCGATGACCTTGAACCGGATGCCGTTTTCGTGCAGCTTGGCGACCTCCTGTTCCAGCGCGCGCATGAACAGCTCCATCAGAATCGACACTTCTTCGGCCGGCCGCCGCCAGTTCTCGCTGGAGAACGCGAACAGCGTCAGGTATTCGATGCCGCGATCCATCGCCGCGCGCACGATCTCCCGCACCGCCTCCACCCCCTTGCGATGACCGGCGACGCGGGGCAGCAGCCGCTTTCGCGCCCAGCGACCGTTGCCGTCCATGATGATCGCGACGTGTCGCGGAACGTCGCGCGGCTGCGGGATTTCCCTGGTGGAGCTCTCGAACATGGGTACGTGGACAGGCATGCGGGCGACAGCTCGCCGGATTTGGGCCCGGCGGCGCGTCAGATGGCCATCAGATCCGCTTCCTTCGCCTGCATGACGCGTTCGATCTCGGCGATGAAGCGGTCGGTGAGCTTCTGGATGTCCTGTTCGGCGTGGCGTTCGTCGTCCTCCGAGCATTCCTTGTCCTTGAGCGCCTTCTTCAGGTGCTCGTTGGCGTCGCGCCGGATGTTGCGAACGGCGACTCTGGCGGCTTCCGCTTCCCTGTGCACCACCTTGGTCAACTCGCGGCGCCGCTCCTCGGTGAGCGCGGGCATCGGAATGCGGATGATGTCGCCGCTGGTGGCCGGATTGAGGCCGAGGTCGGAGTCGCGGATCGCCTTTTCCACCACCGGGATCATCTTCTTCTCCCACGGCTGGACGGTGATGGTGCGCGCGTCGGCAAGCGATACGCCGGCAACCTGGGCCAGCGGCATCTGCGAGCCGTAATAGTCGACGTGAATGTGATCGAGCAGTCCCGTATGCGCGCGACCGGTGCGAATTTTCGACAGGTCGGCCTTCAGCACGTCGATGGACTTCGACATCTTGTGTTCGGCGGATTTCCTGATTTCGTTGATCATCCCAGCGCCCTTTCGGCCAGTGAGCTACGACGGTTCAGCAATGCACGAGCGTGCCCTCGTCACCGCCCATGACGACGCGCTTCAGCGCGCCCGGGACGAAGATCGAGAACACCTTGAGCAGCATGTTCTGGTCGCGGCACAGCGCCAGCGCGGTGCCGTCCATCACCTTCAGATTCTTGACGATCGCCTCGTCGAAGGTCAGCGACGGGTACCGGCGCGCAGCCTTGTCCTTCATCGGGTCGGCCGTGTAGACGCCGTCGACCTTGGTCGCCTTGAGGACGATGTCGACGCCCATCTCGCGGCCACGCAAGCGCGGCTGCGGTATCGGTGGTGAAGAACGGGTTGCCGGTGCCGGCGGCGAAGATCACCACCTTTCCCTCCTCCAGGTGGCGCAGCGCGCGCCCGCGGATGTAGGGCTCGGCGACCTGGTCGATGCGCAGCGCCGACTGGACGCGCGATGCCACCTCCGCCCGGCGCAGCGCGTCCTGCAATGCCAGCGCGTTCATCAGCGTCGCCAGCATGCCCATGTAGTCGGCGGTGGCGCGGTCCATGCCCGCAGCGCCGGGGGCGACCCCGCGGAAGATGTTGCCGCCGCCGATCACGATGGCGATCTGCACGCCGGACCGCAGCACGTCGGCGATTTCAGCGACGATGCGGTCGATGGTCTTGCGCTCGATGCCGTAGGCGTCGTCGCCCATCAGCGCCTCGCCGGAAAGCTTGAGCAGAATGCGCCGGTACGCCGGTTCGCCGGCAGGCGACGCCGCGGCCTCCGGCGCGACGGTCGCGAGCTGCGCTGTGGAGGCGGCGGTGGGCGGATTCATGCGGGCTCCTCGTGTTGGTCTGGCGGCGGGCGCTGCTCGGGAACGCAATGACCATCGCGCGCAGGCGGCCGGCGCCCCCCGCGCGCGACCGGCTCGGGTCTCAGGCCTTCGCCATCGCCGCAACCTCGGCGGCGAAATCGTCCTTCTTCTTCTCGATGCCTTCCCCGACGACGTAGAGCTCGAAGGACTTCACCGTCGTGCCCTTGGCCTTCAGATGCTTCTCGACCGTCTCGTCCGGATTCTTGACGAACGGCTGGCCAAGCAGCGTCACCTCGGCCAGGTACTTGTTGATGCGGCCATCGACCATCTTGGCGACGATGTCGGCGGGCTTGCCGCTTTCGGCGGCCTGCGCCGTGTAGATGGCGCGCTCGCGCTCGATCAGGTCGGCAGGCACCTCGGCGCGCGACACGCAGACCGGCCGGATCGCGCCCGGCGCGGCGCCGGCGGCGACGTGCATGGCAATGTCGCGGCCGACCTGGTCGTCGGCGCCGTCGTACTCGACCGTCACGCCGATGCGTCCGCCGCCGTGCAGATATTGCGCCAGCCGCCCGGCCGTCGCGAAGCGGACAAAGCGCCGGATCGAAATGTTCTCGCCGATTTTCTGGACCAGCGCCTGCCGGACCGACTCGACCGTGCCGCCGTCCAGCGGAAGCGCGGCGAGCGCGGCGACGTCGGCCGGATCATGCTCGGCGACGAGCTGCGCAAGCTTGCGCGCATAGGCGACGAAATCCTCGTTGCGCGAGACGAAGTCGGTCTCGCAGTTCACCTCGGCCATCGCGCCGGACCTGCCGTCCGCCGCGACATAGGCGCCGACGACGCCGTCCGCCGCCACGCGACTCGCGGCCTTGGATGCCTTGGCGCCGCTCTTGATGCGCAGTACTTCCTCGGCCTTCACCAGGTCGCCATCCGTTTCCTTCAGCGCGTTCTTGCATTCCATCATGCCAAGACCCGTGCGCTGGCGCAGTTCCATCACCATGCTTGCGGAGATATCCGCCATCTTTTTGACTCCATGACTGTTGTTCGTTGACGTCGCGGCGGACCCGTGGTCCGCATTCGCGCCGTCCGGAAAATTCCTGCCGGACGCCAACGCCGGCCCGACGGGGGATCGTCGACGCCCCCCCCGCGAGACGCCGGCTTACGCCGAGGCCTCTTCCTCCTTGACTTCGACGAATTCGTCGCCCGCCTGCACGATCTCCTGGACGACCGTGCTCCGGCCCTCGAGGATCGAATCGGCGACGCCGCGCGCGTAGAGGCGGATCGCCCGGCTCGAATCGTCATTGCCGGGAATCACGTACGAGATGCCGTCCGGCGAATGATTGGTGTCGACCACGCCGATGATCGGCACACCGAGCTTCTTGGCCTCGGTGATCGCGATCTTGTGATAACCGACGTCGACCACGAACATCGCGTCCGGGAGCGCGTTCATTTCCTTGATGCCGCCCAGGCTCTTGGCCAGCTTTTCCATCTCGCGGGTGTTCGACAGCGCCTCGCGCTTGCTCATCCGCTCGAAGGTGCCGTCGGTGGCCATCTGCTCCAGGTCCTTCAGCCGCTTGATCGACGCCTTGACGGTCTTGAAATTGGTCAGCATGCCGCCCAGCCAGCGGTGATCGACGTAGGGCATGCCGGCGCGCGTCGCCTCCTCGGCGACGATCTCGCGGGCCTGGCGCTTGGTGCCGACGAAGAGCACGGTGCCGCGATTGCTCGCGAGCTGCTTCACGTACTTCATCGCATCCTGGTACATCTGCATCGTCTTTTCGAGGTTGACGATGTGAATCTTGTTGCGGCTGCCGAAGATGTAGTCGGCCATCTTCGGATTCCAGTAGCGGGTCTGGTGACCGAAGTGCACGCCGGCTTCCAGCATTTGACGCATCGTGACGGACATTTCAATGAACTCCTTCAGGGTTTGGCCTCCACCGGCGGATGCGATCCCTCCCCGAAGGGCGGACAACCCGAAGACCGCGCGGTGTGCGGATTTCCCGGCCGGCGCCCCAGACCCAGGTGCTGCTGTCGGAGCGCTGTTCGCGCCCACCCGGCGAATCCGGGATGGCGTGACCGAGATAACTTGTTATTCTAGCACGCTTTAGGCCCTTTCGGCCAGACCGCTGTTGCGCTGCACACTCTGCCCATGACCACCGACCACGCCCCTGCCGCCTCCTCGACCGACTCCACCTTCACCGCCGACCTGCCGGACATCGGGTTGCTGGGCTTCGACGGCCCGGAAGCCGCGACGTTCATGCAGGGCCAGCTTTCGAGCGACGTGCTGGCGCTGCGACCGGGCGATGCCCAGTGGTCGAGCTACAACTCGCCCAAGGGCCGGATGCTGGGCACGCTGCTGCTCTGGCGGGAAGGCGAGGAGTCGTTCCGCGCCGCGGCCTCGGCCGACATCACGGCGGCGCTGGCCAAGCGGCTGTCGATGTTCGTGCTGCGCGCCAAGCTGCGCGTGAGCGACTTGTCGGCGACCGGTGCACGGCTGGGCGTCGGCGGTGAGCAAGCTGCGGCGGCGGTGGCCGCCGCGCTGGGCGCCGCGCCGTTGCCCGGGCATGCGGCGACCGCGGGTGGCGCCAGCATCGTCGCGCTGCCCGATGGGCGGCTCCTGATCTGTGCGCCCGAGGCCGTCGTCGAGCCGGTGCGCGCGGCGCTGCGCGCCCGCGCCGCGGACCTGCCTGCATCGCGCTGGCATGCGCTGGGCATCGCCGCGGGCGTCGCCCGCGTCATGCTCGCCACCCAGGACGCGTTCATTCCGCAGTCCGCCAACTGGGATCTGATCGGCGGCGTCAACTTCAAGAAAGGCTGCTATCCCGGACAGGAGATCGTCGCGCGCATGCAGTACCTGGGCCGGCTGAAGGAGCGCCTGCAGCGCTTCACCGTCGCCGCGCCGCCGCCGGCGCCCGGTACGTCGCTGTACGGCGAGGTGTTCGGCGCGCAGGCCTGCGGCACCGTCGTCGAGGCCGTTGCGCGGCCCGAAGGCGGCAGCGACCTGCTGGCGGTCGTGCAATGGGCCGCGCTCGAGGGGGCGGCGCTGGAGGGCAAGGCGCTTACGCTCGGCGCGCCGGCCGGACCGGCATTGACGCCCGCTCCCCTGCCCTACACCGTTCCCACGCCCGTCGCCGCCAGCCGGCCACGACTGTCATGAACGGACCGCCGACCCACTATTACATCTGGTACCGGGTCAAGGGCGACCCCGGCGCCGCGCGGGCGGCGGTCGACGCGCTGCTCGCCGACGTCGCCCGCCATTCGGGGGTGCAGGGCCGCGTGCTGCTGCGCCTCGACGATCCGCGGACCTGGATGGAGGTCTACGAGCACGTCGCCGACACCGCGCTGTTCGAGCACGCGCTCGCCGCCGGGGTCGAGCGGCATCGGGTCGGCGATTGGGCAGAGGCCGGCGCGCGGCACATCGAGCCCTTCATCGCCGAGCTCTGACGCGGGCACCCGTCGCCATGTGCCTCGTTGTCGTCGCGCTGGATGCGCATCCGCGCTTTCCGCTGGTGATCGCGGCGAACCGCGACGAGTACCACGCTCGACCGGCGGCGCCTGCCGCGTGGGGGCGCGCGGCGCCGTTCGCCGGCATCCTCGCCGGCCGCGACCTGTCCGCCGGCGGCACCTGGTTCGGCGTGCGCCGCGACGGCCGCTGGGCGCTGGTCACCAATTTTCGCGAAGGGCAGCCAAAATCGCCCGAAGCACCGTCGCGGGGCGACCTCGTGCCGCAGGTGCTCAACGCCGCCGATCTCGACCAGGCGCTGGCCGCGATCCACGCCGAGCGGATGAACTACAACGGTTACAGCCTGCTCGCCGGATCCATCGCCCGCGTCGCGTACGCATCCAACCGTGCCGAATCGAAGGCGCCGCTCGCCGGAGGTCTACACGGGCTGTCCAACGCCGCGCTGGACACGCCGTGGCCCAAGCTCGTCGGCACGCGGCAGGCGCTGGCGAGGTGGATCGACGCGCGCGGCGATGATCCGGAGCCGCTGTTCGCCGCGCTTGCCGATCGCCGGGAGGCCGTGGACGCCGCGCTGCCAGCCACCGGCGTGCCCATCGAATGGGAGCGTACGCTCTCGGCGCCGTTCATCGTCGGCGAGACCTACGGCACCCGTTGCTCGACGGTGCTGACCATCGATCGCGAAGGCCGCGCCGATTTCCGCGAGCGCAGCTTCGACGCCGCCGGCGCCCTGAACGGCGAGATCGTCGAAACATTCACGCTGGGCTGATCAGCGCAGCAGCCGCTCCATCGCCCGGTGCGCGATGCCCGCGTCGTCGAATTCCTCGCCGAAGGCCGCGAATCCGTGGCGCGCGTAGAACGGGATCGCATGCACCTGCGCGTTGAGCAGCACCCGGGTATCGCCGCGCGCGCGCGCCCGCTCGACCATGTGGTCGAGCAGCGCGGCACCCACACCGCGCCCCCGCCAAGGCGCCAGCACCGCCATCCGGCCGATATGCCCGTCCGGCAGCAGGCGCGCGCAGCCGATGGGCATGCCGCCCGCATCATCGGCAAGCGCATGCTCGCACTCGGCATCGATGCCGTCCCACTCCAGCTCCTCCGGCACGCGCTGCTCGACGACGAACACCGCCTTGCGCACCGCGCGCAGCAGCGGCGCATCGGCCGGCCAGACCGCGGCGCGGATGCGAAAGCCGCGGTCGGGCTCAGCCGCCATAGTCGGAAAACACCAGCGTCGCCGCGCCGTCGCGCACGCGCAGCGCGCAGCGCCCGCCCACCGGCAGCGTCAGCTTGTCGGGCACGTGCCCGAAGGGCAGCCCGGTGAATACCGGGACGCCGGCGACCGCGCGCAGCTGCGCGACCGCGGCATCGAGGTCGTAGCCTCCGTCGTTGGGCGACAGCGCGTACTCGGTGAACCGCCCGAGCAGCAACGCGCGCTGCCGGGCCAGCACGCCGGCGTGATGCAACTGGTAGAGCATGCGCTCGATGCGGTAGGGCGTCTCGCCGACATCCTCGACGAACAGGATGCCGCCGGTCACTTCGGGAAAGAACCGCGTACCGCACAGATGCGCGACCATGGCGAGGTTGCCGCCCCACAACGTACCCGCGCAGTCGATGTCCGGCCCTTCGAGGCCGCAGGCAACCTCGTATTCCGTCGCATCGAGCAGCCCGAAGCAATGTTCGATCGTGAACGCGGAAGGCTCCGCCGCGCCGAAATCGCCAACGACGGGACCGGCGAAGGTCACCATGCCCGCCTGCGCCAGCGCCGCCAGCTGGAAGGCGGTGAAATCGCTGTAGCCCAGCCAGTGCTTGCGCGCGACCGCCAGCGCATGGAAATCCAGATGCGGCAGCAGTCGCGTCCAGCCGTAGCCGCCGCGCAGCGTGATCGCCAGTTCCACCCGCGGATCGCCGGCCATCCGCAGCACGGCGGCAAGGCGTTCGTCGTCGGGCGCGGCGAAACGCTGCCAGCGGTCGCGGCAGCCCGGGTCGACGACCACCTCGTGGCCGCGCGCGCCAATCCGGACGGCCGCGCGATCCACCGCCGCGGGATCGAGCGCGAAGCCCGATGGCGCATAGAAGCCGACGCCGAAGCCGCGTGCGCCCATCGCCGCGTCCATCAGCGCCGCGCCGCGAAGAATGCGGACAGCAGGCCCGCGCACTCCTCGCCGCGCACGCCGCCTTCGACCTGCGCGTGGTGGTTGAGGCGCGGTTCGGCGAACAGGTCGATGACCGATCCCGCGGCCCCGGTCTTGGCATCGCGCGCACCGAAGACCACGCGACCGATGCGCGCGTGGAGAATTGCGCCCGCGCACATCGCGCAGGGTTCCAGCGTGCAGTAGAGCGTGCAGCCGGTCAGCCGGTAGTTACCGGTGGCGCGCGCGGCGTCGCGCAGCGCGGCGATCTCCGCATGCGCCGTCGGGTCGTTGCCGGCGATCGGCGCATTGCCGCCACGGCCGATCACTACGCCTTCGCGCACGACCACCGCGCCGACCGGGACCTCGCCGCGCAATCCCGCCCCGCGCGCAAGTTCCAGCGCCGCGTCCATCCAGCCAGCGTCGTCGGTCCGTTCAGGCATCGCCCGCGCCGACTACCGCGTCGGCCTCGATCTCGACCAGCATCTCCGGCGCGATCAGCCTGGCCACCTCGACCATCGAGCAGGCCGGCCGGATGGCGCCGAACACCTCGCCGTGCGCGCGGCCGACCGCTTCCCACTGCGCGATGTCGGTGACGTAGATGCGGGTACGCACGACGTCCTCCAGGCGCGCGCCGGCGCGTTCCAGCGCGGCGCGCAGGTTGGCGAGGATCTGCCGCGTCTGCGCATAGGCGTCGCCGATGCCGACGACGGCACCGCTGGCATCGGTCGCCGTGGTGCCGGAGACGAAGACCTGATCGCCGCAGCGCACCGCACGGGAGTAGCCGACCAGCGGCTCCCAGGGCGTGCCCGAGGCAATGTTCTGGCGGGACATGCTAGGCGCGGTATGCCCGGTGCCGGGGCGATTCGCCTGCCTTCGCCCGTTCGTTCATCGGCGAGATTTCCAGGCTGTTGACCTGCCTTTCATCCAGGCGAGGCGCCACGTTCCTTACCGTCACGATCATGGTCAATCCGTCATGCACCGGCATTGGTGCGGGTTTGCCGGCGATCCGGCGAAAACGCGGCCTGCGACATCCATCGACTCCCATGAGCTTTCGCCAACAACCCGACGGAGCCCGATCGGATCTTTGCCATTCTGCCACCAGTTGCGGGGGCTGATGAGGCGAATCGTGAGTGGGCACGGCGGTAGCCAACTGCGCTGTTGACCAGGCTCAGGCATCCTCGACCCAGCGGTCCACCGTGTCGGCGCCATCGAGCCAGCGCACGACTTCGGCGGCCATCGGATGGTCGACGGCCGCGTAGCGCTGCCGCAGGCGTTCGCGGTCGTCGCCCAGATGATCGACGCCCTGATCCTGAAGGGCATGCAGGTCGGCTTCGAACATGAGCGCGAGCCCGGCGCCGGCCAGCTCGCGCGCGGCCGCGCGGAAGGCGCGCATGTAGCTGTAGGCGGATCCCTCGCGATAGCTGGCGACCAGCGTGGCGGCAGGGATCAGCGTCAGGTGCGGCTGCAGCGCCGGGTTGATGGCGTGGGCTGCCAGCAGAGGGCCGATCTCGCTCCGGCGCCCGGTGAATCCGCGCAGGTGCAGGAAGCGCGACATGCGCGGCCCGTCGTTGACCGGGTAGTTGTCCCACAGCGTCGGCTTGCGCCGCAGCGCCTCGGCCACGCGCGCCAGGTGGCCGGCGCTGAATTCGCGCGCGCAGACCTCCTCGCCCGTCCAATAGACACCGACGCGCGGATCGAGCCGGCGCCCGAGGTCCTCGAGGTAGCCGGCCGGGCGTTCGCCGAAGACGACATCCAGCATGCGGTCGTCGGAGTAGTAGGTCGGGCACATCACGACACGGCTGGCGCGGGTGGTGTCCAGCGCGGCGTGAACGATTCCCGCTTCCCGTGCGGCAAGCTCCGGGACATCGCCGCGCGTGTCGTCGAAGAGGATTGCAAGGTCGTCGACGCCGATTTCGTCGAGCGCGCGGATCTTGCGCGAGGAAGTCCGCCTTTGCCGCACCCGAGAAGTCGCGGTACAACTCGTAGGGGCTCAGGCCCACGCCGAACCGCAAGCCAAGAACCCGGCAATGCGCCGACAGTTCGGCAAGCTCGGCGAACGAGGCGCTGGGATGCGGTTCGCGCCAGCGGCGCCGCAGGAAGGCGTCGGCCTTCGGCGCGTAGTGGAACCAGGAGTAGCCGAGGTCGCGCAGCCGGGTCACGACCTGCTTGCGGTCGTCGTGGTTCCACGGCTTGCCGAAGTACCCCTCGATGACACCCAGTTCAGGAATCATGCGTCCGGCCGCTGCGGCCTAGAAGACCAGGACCTTGTCGGCCTCAGCCGTCCAGTCGGCGAGCTGCGCCAGCGTTGCGCGCCGGGTCCCGTCGATCAGCTCGTCGTCGCGCAGACCGCGCGCGTCCATGCAGGTGCCGCACAGGCCGACCTCGCCCTTGCGCAGCACTTTGCCGAGCATGATGCTGCACGTTGTAGTAGCCCTCGGGCACCTTCTGCCCGCGCTTGGCGCAACCCACCGCGTCGGCCAGGAGAAACAGGCGCACCGACTGGTCCTCCCTGGCAGCGAGGGTGCCGGCCAGCCGCAGCGCGTTATAGGCGCGCTCGTCGCCGTAGGGTGCGTCGTTGACGATGAACAGCGTGGAAATCATGGTGAACTCCTTCCGCGAAGCTACGGCCGCGTCACCGGCAGTCCCGCCGCCTGCCATTCGCTGACGCCGTCGAAAATCTTGCGCGCACGAAAACCGCGCTTCTTCAGCAAGGCCACGGCCTCGTCGGACATCAGGCAGAACGGGCCGCGGCAGTAGGCGACGATCTGCGCGTCGCGCGGCAGTTCGGCCAGCCGATGCGTCAGTTCCGCCAGCGGCATCGAGCGGGCATGCGGCAGGTGCGCGGTGTCGTATTCGTCCTGCGGACGCACGTCGAGCACCACGACCTCGCCGCGCTTGGCCTGCGCCAGCAACTCCTTGCGACCAACCTGCGCCAGGCGGTCGGGCTCGGCCATCATCTGCTGCAGCGCCAGGCGCAACTCGAGCAGGTGCTCCTCCGCCACCTCGCGCAACGTGACACCCAGTTGCGCCACGTCCTGACCGCTCAGGCGGTAGAGGATGCGCCGGCCGTCGCGGCGGCTTTGCACCAGACGCGCTTCCTTCAGGGCTCTCAGATGGGCGCTGGCGAGCTTGATGTCGACTGCGACCGCGCCGGCCAGCGCCTCCACCGACTTCTCTCCCTGCGCCAGCATCTCGAGCATCTCCAGCCGCTTCGGGCTGGCCAGCGCCTTGCCCACGCGGGCGACCTGTTCGTACAGCAGGTCCTTGAGGTTTCGGTTGTTCATGGTGTATATTCTAACGATCTTACGAATAAAGGCAATTCAGCCCGGATTTGGCTACGGCCGCTTCGCGTTGGAGCCGATTATGGACCTCGAACAATTCGTCCTCGCCAACGAGTCGGCCATCCGGCTGGCCTCCTTCCTGGGCGTCTTTGCAGTGATCGGCCTTTGGGAGGTCGTGGCGCCGCGCCGCGCCCTGACCGTGTCCAAAGCCATGCGGTGGGCCAGCAATCTGGGCCTTGTCGCGCTCAACACCGTGCTGCTGCGGCTGGTGTTCCCGCTCGCCGCAGCGGGCGTCGCCGCCTTCGGCGCGGCCAACGGCTGGGGCCTGCTCAACCACTTCCACCCGCCGTTCTGGCTGGCCGTGCCGATCGGCGTGATCGCCATGGATCTGGTGATCTGGCTGCAGCACGTCATGTTCCATGCGGTACCGGCGCTGTGGCGGTTGCACCGGGTGCACCACGCCGACCTCGATTACGACGTGACGACGGGCGCCCGCTTCCATCCGCTCGAGATCGCGCTGTCGATGCTGATCAAGTTCGCCACGATCGTCGTGCTCGGCCCGCCGGTGCTGGCCGTGGTGCTCTTCGAAGTGCTGCTCAACGCGACGGCGATGTTCAATCACGGCAACATCCGCATCCCCGCCGGCGTCGATCGCGTGCTGCGCTGGTTCGTCGTCACGCCCGACATGCACCGCGTTCACCACTCGGTCGAGGACGACGAGACCAACTCCAATTTCGGCTTCAACCTGCCCTGGTGGGACCGGCTGTTCGGCACCTACCGAGCCCAGCCCCGGGCCGGCCACCAGGCGATGACCATCGGCATCCACGGCCACCGTGATCCCCGCGAGGTGGCACGGCTCCCCGGCCTGCTGCTGCTGCCGTTCCGCGGCGAGGTCGACGGCTATGCGATCAATCGCCGCGACTGGCACGGCGAGCACGCCACGCGATGAGCGCGACCGCGCTGCGGGTTGCCAGGCTGACTGCGCACGAATTGGCGCGCTTGCCGGCACGCCAGACCTGAGAGTCGGTGATACGCGTATCGCCATCTTCCGGACCGGTTTCGATGGCCTGCCGGATTCCTTCAACCATCGGATGGTCCATCTCCCGGTCCAGCAGAACCTTGGCGGACTTGAGGCTCAGGTCCTGGTGATGTCCATCGTCATGATGATGATCGTGCGCGTGCGAATGATCGTCATCGTGATGTAGTTGAACGGGTTTTCGGTGTGCATGCGTTCCCTTCCTCCATGTTCAACGAATCAAATGCCCAGGCGGGCACCGGCGCCAAGCAGCGTCGCAACGCCAAGCACCAGGAAAACTGCCGCAGCGATCGAATGGACCAGCTTCATCGGGATTTTCGAGGCCAGCTTGTCGCCGACGAAGACCGCGGGCACATCGGCCAGCAACATTCCGAGCGTCGTCCCGATGACCACCAGGACCGGGGTCGCATAGTGGGCCGCCATCGCCACCGTGGCCAGCTGGGTCTTGTCGCCCATTTCTGCGAGAAAGAACGTAATCAGCGTTGCCCCGAACACCCCGAACTTCTGCGCGACCTGGTTCTCCTCCTCTTCGATCTTGTCCGGAATCATCGTCCACGCGGCCATGCCGATGAACGAAAGCCCCAGCACCCAGCGCAGGATCTGCGGACTCACAGTCGTGGTGATCCACGCGCCCAGCGCGCCGGCCAAGGCATGATTGAAGAGCGTGGCGCACAGGATGCCCGCGATGATCGGAAAGGGTTTCTTGAACCGCGCCGCGAGGATGAATGCGAGGAGTTGGGTCTTGTCGCCGATTTCAGCGAGCGCCACGACCCCGGTCGAGATGAAGAGTGCTTCCACGATGGGCTTGGGATCGATCGTGCGGTTCGCGTCGATGCCATCGAGCAAGCGGTTCAGAGTTCCCGAAAGTTCCCGACAGGCCTGGATAGCTCTCGAAAGTCCCCTACTCCCACTCGATCGTCGCCGGCGGCTTGCCCGAGATATCGAAGACCACGCGGTTGAAGCCGCGTACCTCGTTGGTGATGCGGTTGCTGATTTTCGCCAGCAGGTCGTGCGGCAGCGGCGCCCAGTGCGCGGTCATGAAGTCGGTGGTCTGCACGGCGCGCAGCGCGACGGCGTTCTCGTAGGTGCGTCCGTCGCCCATCACGCCGACGGACTGCACCGGCAGGAACACCGCGAACGCCTGCGCGGTCTTGTCGTACCAGCTCTGGCCGTCGGCGTCGCGCGCCATCCGCAGTTCGTCGATGAAGATGGCGTCGGCGTGGCGCAGCAGTTCGGCGCGCTTGCGCGTCACCTCGCCCAGGATGCGCACGCCCAGCCCGGGACCGGGGAACGGATGGCGGTACACCATGTCGCGCGGCAGGCCGAGCTCCAGCCCCAGCACGCGCACCTCGTCCTTGAACAGCTCGCGCAAGGGCTCGAGAAGCTTCAGGTGCAGCGACTCGGGCAGCCCGCCGACGTTGTGATGCGACTTGATCGTGTGCGCCTTCTTGGTCTTGGCGCCGGCCGACTCGATCACGTCCGGATAGATCGTTCCCTGCGCCAGCCACTTGACGTTGGTGATCTTCGCCGCCTCGCGCTGGAACACCTCGACGAACAGGCGCCCGATGATCTTGCGCTTGGCCTCGGGATCGGCGACGCCGGCGAGCGCGTCGAGGAACTCCGTGGCTGCGTCGACGTGGATCACCCGCACGCCGAGGTTCTGCGCAAAGGTGTGCATCACCTGCTCGGCCTCGTTCAGGCGCAGCAGGCCGTGGTCGACGAACACGCAGGTCAGCCGGTC
Source organism: uncultured beta proteobacterium (assembly GCA_963699765.1). GTDB lineage: Bacteria > Pseudomonadota > Gammaproteobacteria > Burkholderiales > Casimicrobiaceae > VBCG01. The sequence goes on from CAVOVD010000007.1 coordinate 70,735, forward strand.
GCCGATCGCACGGTGGATCAGCGCCGCCGCGACCGAGGAGTCGACGCCGCCGGACAGCCCCAGCAGCACGTCCTCGTCGCCAGCCTGCGCGCGCACCGCGGCGACCGCCTCGGCCGCGTAGTCGTGCATGTTCCAGTCGCGGCCGCAGCCGCAGATGTCGTGCGCGAAGCGGGCGAGCAGCGCCTTGCCCTGCGTGGTGTGCGTGACCTCCGGGTGGAACTGCACCGCGTAGAACCGGCGCGACTCGTCGGCCATCGCCGCGACCGCGCAGGCCTCCGACGAGCCGATCAGCCGGAATCCCGGCGGCAGCGCGGTCACCCTGTCGCCGTGGCTCATCCAGACATCGAGCAGGCCGTGTCCCTCCGCGTTCGACCGGTCCTGGATGTCGCGGAACAGCGCCGAATGTCCCCTTGCCCGCACCTGCGCGTAGCCGAATTCGCGCACGTGGCCGGTCTCGACCGTGCCGCCCAGCTGCGCCGCCATCGTCTGCATGCCGTAGCAGATGCCCAGCACCGGCACGCCCAGCGTCCATACGGCGGCGGGCGCGCGCGGCGTGTCGCCCTCGGTCACGCTGCTCGGGCCGCCCGACAGCACGATGCCTTTCGGCGCGAATGCGCGCACGAACGCGTCGTCGACGTCGTAGGGATGGATCTCGCAGTAGACGTTGGTCTCGCGCAGCCGGCGCGCGATCAGCTGCGTGTACTGCGCGCCGAAATCGAGGATAAGGATGCGGGAATGCGAAGGTGCGGCCATCGTTGCTCCGGACCGGTGGAATTGGTGGGTTTCGGATTGCCGCAGGCGCGGCCTTGAACGGACTTCCGGTCAGCCGACGCGATAGTTCGGTGCTTCCTTGGTGATCTGCACGTCATGCACGTGCGACTCGCGCACGCCTGCCGAGGTGATCTCGACGAACTCGGCGCGGGTGGACAGGTCGGCGATGGTCGCGCAGCCGCAATAGCCCATGGACGCGCGCAGGCCACCCATCAGCTGGTGGATCACCGGTCCCAGCATGCCCTTGTACGGCACGCGGCCCTCGATGCCCTCGGGCACGAGCTTTTCGGCCGCGCCCTCGCCTTCCGAATCCTGGAAGTAACGGTCCGAGCTGCCGTCCTGCATCGCGCCCAGCGAGCCCATGCCGCGGTAACTCTTGTACGAGCGTCCCTGGTAGAGCTCGATTTCGCCCGGCGACTCCTCGGTGCCGGCGAACAGGCTGCCCAGCATCACGCACGACGCGCCAGCGGCGATCGCCTTGGCGATGTCGCCGGAATAGCGGATGCCGCCGTCGGCGATCACCGGAACATCCATGCCCGCGACGCCCTCGATCGCCGACTGGATGGCGCTGATCTGCGGCATGCCCACGCCGGCGACGATCCGCGTCGTGCAGATCGAGCCCGGGCCGATGCCCACCTTCACCGCATCGGCGCCGGCGTCGGCCAGCGCCCTGGCGCCGACTGCCGTCGCCACGTTCCCGCCGATCACCTGCACCTGCGGGAAGCGCTTCTTGACGGCGGAGACGCGCTCGAGCACGCCCTGCGAATGCCCGTGCGAGGTGTCGACGACGATGACGTCGACGCCTGCCGCCACCAGCGCCTCGACGCGCGCGTCGGTGTCCGCGCCGGTGCCGACCGCCGCGCCCGCGCGCAGCCGGCCCAGCTCGTCCTTGCAGGCCAGCGGGTGCTCGGTTGCCTTGAGGATGTCCTTGACGGTGATGAGTCCGCGCAGTTCCATGTCGCCGTCGACGACCAGCACGCGTTCCAGCCGATGCCGATGCATCAGCGCCTTGGCCTCTTCGAGATCGGACCCCTCGGCGACGGTGACCAGGCGGTCGCCCTTGGTCATGATGTTGGCCACCGGCTGGTCGAGATTGGTCTCGAAGCGCAGGTCGCGATTGGTGACGATGCCGACGACCTTGCGGCCTTCCAGGACCGGCAGGCCGGAGAAGCGGTGCAGCCTGGTCAGCGCGATGACTTCCCGCACCGACATGGTCGGCGGAACGGTGATCGGGTCCTTGACCACGCCGCTTTCGAAGCGCTTGACCTTGGCGACCTCGGCAGCCTGCTTGGTCGGCGACATGTTCTTGTGCAGGATTCCGAGCCCGCCTTCCTGCGCGATCGCAATGGCCAGGCGCGCCTCGGTCACGGTGTCCATCGCCGCGGAGACCAGCGGAATGTTGAGGGTGATCGACCGGGTGAGGCGGGTGGCGAGAGCGACGTCGCGGGGAACGACGAGGGAATGCGCGGGAACCAGCAGGACGTCGTCGAAGGTCAGCGCTTTCCGGACGACACGCATTGACATTTCTCCTCTGCGCAAAACGCGATTATACCCGGGCCGCCGCCTTCTCCGTAGACCCCCGCAGGCCCCGCGCGACTCGCCGGCGCAACGACGGCGGGCCTTTTCGTCCCTCCGAATCAACAACTTATTGACGACTTCCCGGCTGCGGGAGTACCTTGACAATGTCATAATCCTTGCCGAGGCCAACGTGAGGCCAATACTTCAGGATAACCGCAGGTCCGTCGCTTCGCCGCCGTCGCGCAACGCGCGCATTCTGGCGTTCGCGGCAATGGCGTTGGCGCTGGCCGGTACGACAACTGCGGCGTCCGCCGCACTGTACAAATGGACCGACGCCAATGGCCGCGTCGTGTACTCGGATCAGCCACCGGCCGGAAACGTGAAGACGGAAATCATCCGCGCGCCGGCGCCGGTCGGCAACGCCGACGCGGTCAAGGATCTCGCCAACCGGGACGTGGAATTCCGCAAGAAGCAGGCGGAAGCCGCGGACAGCGCCAAGAAGTCGGATGCGCAACGCTCCGATGCCGCCAAGCGCAACCAGGAGTGCACGCGCGTTGCCGGCCAGCTCAGGTTGCTTTCGGCCGACCAGCTCGCACTGGTGCGCCAGAACGAGAAGGGCGAGATCGTCCAGCTCGACAATGCGATGCGGCAAAAGGAGCGCACCGATCTCGAGCTGTGGATGAAGGCCAACTGCGCGCCGGGCTGAACGACAGGGACCTGCCGCGCACGTATAAACGGCGACCCAAGGGTCGCCGTTTTGCAATCCCGCGCCGCGGTCGCGATGTCGGGCCGCGTCAGCGTTTTTCCAGGTTGGCCTGATTGAGCTTGACGTCGGACTGCGCCCGCAGGCTGGCGAGATAGGCCGTGAGCAATTCGCGCCCGATCTGCTCGGACAGCCGCGCCGACGCCTGGTCGAGACGCGCCTTGTCGGACTCCGACGGCGAGATCACGCCCAGCAGCTTGACGATCGAAAAGCCGCCCTGCTCGTTCGGACCACCGACAAAGGCGGGCAGCTTGTCGGCGCCGGTCTGGAAGACCCGCGTCAGCAGCGCCGGCGGCAGACCCGGCTGGAATTGACCGCGGCCCACCTTGGCGGGTACGGCGAAAACCACGCCGGCCGCCTTTTCGTCCTTGCCTTCTTCGAGCAGCTTCAGCTTGCGCGCGCCTTCCGCCTGCGCCAGCTCGCCCGCCGCACGGCGCGTCAGCTGTTCACGAATGCGTTGCTGCACCTCGGCAAACGGAATCGGCGCCGCCGGCTTGTGCTCGACGACACGCCCGGCGATCAGCGTTCCCGGCCCGACCTCGATCGCCTCGGTGTTGCGCTTGCTCTGCACCGACTCCAGCGAGAACAGCGCGGCGACGAACTTGGCGCTCCCCAGTCCGATCGCCTGTGCCTGCTCGCGGCTGATGAACGGCGTCGTCTCGACCTTGAGCTCGAGCACCTTGGCCACGCCGTTCAGGCTGTCCGCCTGTTCGTAGACGAGATTCTGGAACTGCTCCGCGGCGGTGGCGAATTTCTGGGTCGCCCTTTGCCGCTTGAGATCGGCCTCGATCTGCGCCTTGACCTCGTCGAACGGCAACGTGCGCGCCTCGCGGACACTGCCGACCTTGATCACGTGCCAGCCGAAGTCCGATTGAACCGGGGCGAGCAGATCGCCGGCGTTGGCCGCGAAAACCGCATCCTCGAAGGGCTTCACCATCGATCCGCGCGCAAAACTGCCCAGGTCGCCACCCTGCCCGGCCGAACCCGGATCCTGCGAATACTCGCGGGCAAGCTCGGCGAACTTTTCCGGCGCAGCCTTCGCCCTGGCATAGACCTCATCGGCCCGCTTCTTCGCCGCCGCCTTCTCGTCCTCCTTGGCGTCCGGCTTGACCGCGATCAGGATGTGCGCCGCGCTGCGTTCCTCGTTGGCGGTGTACTGGCGGACATTGCCGTCGTAGGTCTTGCGGACTTCCGCCGGGTCGACGACCACCTGCGCGATCAGCGCCTCCTGCGTCAACAGCAGGTACTCGATGCGGGCCTGCTCCGGCGTCTGGAACGCCGCGGTGTTCTTTTCGTAGAACTCGCGCACCTGCGCGTCGTCGACCTTGGCGTCCTTCATGAATGGCTGCGGATCGACCAGGGCCAGCGCGATCTCGCGCTGCTGTTCGAGCAGGCCGACGAATTGTGCTGCCGATTGCCGGGCGACGATGTTCGACGAGGCGAGCGGCTCCTGGACGGCGCCCAGCAGCAGATCCTGCCGCAGGCGCTGCTCGAACATCGGCGGCGACATGTTCTGCGTCAGCAACACCTGCCGGTAGCGCTCGGCCGAAAATCTGCCGTCCTCCTGGAACGTCGGGATCGCGGCGATGAACTGCTGCAGCTGGGCGTCGGTGACCTGGAAATTCTCCTTGCGCGCCTTGGTCAGCAGCAGCTTCTGATTGATCAACTGCTGCAGCAGCGCGAAGCGCACTTCCGCGTTTTCGAACATCGACGGGTCGAAGCTCTTCCCCATCTGCTGGCGCATCTGCTCCTGCTGTTCGCGGATCGCCTCGCTGAACTCGTTCTGGGTGATTTTCTGGTCGCCAACGGTCGCGATGGTGCCATCCGCGGCGTCGCCCCTGAAATAGTAGTCGACGCCGAAAAAGGCGAACGGAATCATGATCAGCGCCAGAATTATCTGGGCGATGAGCTTGTGCTTGGTGACGAGTTCGAACATGCGCTGCGGATTCCTTGGCGATCAAAAAAGGGGCGAACCCGCGTCCGCCCCTCGCTGCCCGTCCGGGTTGGCCCGGCTAAGCGTTTGTTTTGTAGAAATTATAGCAGGCCCGGCGCGATCGGGCGCCGGCAACGGAAAAGGCGAACCGGCCTTCGCCGTGCAGGCCGCGATCCACAGGCGGATGCAGCGGGAATGTTGGCGGAGTGGACGGGACTCGAACCCGCGACCCCCGGCGTGACAGGCCGGTATTCTAACCAACTGAACTACCACTCCGTATTCAGGCGCAGCGCCGGCAGACCATTGGGACGACGGCGGTAATGGTGGGTGCTGAGAGGCTCGAACTCCCGACATTCGCCTTGTAAGGGCGACGCTCTACCAACTGAGCTAAGCACCCTTCGTTCGCCGACGTTGCCACCGATGCCGCCACGATGCGGAAACCGATCCAGCTCCAGCTTCCCATCGCGTTTCGGCCGCAACGTCTTACCGGCAGCCAGCAAAGTCCGTCAGTTTAGCGCATCCTTCAGGGCTTTTCCAGCCCGGAATTTGGGCACTTTGGCAGCGCGAATGCGGATCGCCGCGCCGGTGCGCGGATTGCGTCCCGAGCGCGCCGTGCGCTTGCCGACATAGAAGGAGCCGAAGCCTACCAGCGTGACCACCGAGCCCTTGCGAAGCGAGCCGCGGATGGCATCCACGGTGGCATCGAGTGCGCGTCCGGCGGCCGCCTTGGAGATGTCCGCATGCCTGGCGATGGAGTCGATGAGTTCGGATTTGTTCACTTGCGTCCCCCTGTAAACGGATCCGCGTCGCCGCGGAAAGAACGGAATGGAAATGCATTGATCGGGAATTCGCGTGACGCGCGCGACACCGCGCCGGGAGTTTTCTTATAACGCCCGAGATTTCGCAGTGTCAAGACCGCCAGCACCATGAAAACGCGGCTGGCCGCCGGCTCGATCGCACGACAATTCGCGCGACACTCGAAGTTGCGGGCGCAGCATGCTGAAGCGGCGTGATCCGGGGGACTCCAGCGCGACGGGCAGGCGGTCGCGCCGGCTTCGTCCAGGCAGCACGCGCGGCGGGCGTCTTGCGCGGCCCGCCGACGTGCGGTCCTAGTGCTTGAGCGACAGCGCCTTGTCGTCGGCAGCTGGCACCGGCGGCGATGCAGGCGTGTCGGCCTTGTCGTCGGACATGGGCGTCGGATGCCGTTCCAGCGCCGCTTCCAGCACCTGCTCGATCCAGCGCACCGGGTGGATGTCCAGGCGATTCTTGATCTCGTCGGGAATCTCCACCAGGTCCTTTACGTTCTCCTCGGGGATCAGCACCGTCTTGATGCCGCCACGGCCGGCCGCGAGCAGCTTTTCCTTGAGTCCGCCGATCGGCAGCACTTCGCCGCGCAGCGTGATCTCGCCGGTCATCGCCACATCGCAACGCACCGGGATGCCGGTCAGGATCGATACGATCGCCGTGACGATGGCGCCCCCCGCCGACGGGCCGTCCTTGGGCGTCGCGCCCTCGGGCAGATGGATGTGCAGGTCGGTCTTCTGGTAGAAGTCCGCCGGGATTCCCAGCTGTTTCGAGCGGTTGCGCACCACCGACAGCGCCGCGGCGATCGACTCGTTCATCACATCGCCGAGCTTGCCGGTCGACGTGGTCTTGCCCTTGCCCGGAAGCGCCACCGCCTCGATGGTCAGCAGGTCGCCGCCGACTTCAGTCCAGGCCAGCCCGGTCACCTGTCCGATCTGGTTCTTTTTCTCGGCGATTCCGTACGTATAGCGGCGCACGCCGAGGTACTTGTCGAGATTCCTGGAATTGATCTCGATGGGATTCTTGTTCTTGCGCGCCTTGCCGTCCGCTTCCTTGAGGACCAGCGCCTTGACCACCTTGCGGCAGATCTTGCTGATGTCGCGCTCGAGGCTGCGCACCCCCGCCTCGCGCGTGTAATAGCGGACGATGTCGCGCAGCGCGGTTTCGGCCACGTGCAGCTCTTCCGGCTTGATGCCGTTGTTCTTCATCTGCTTGGGCGTCAGGTACTGCTTGGCGATGGCGATCTTCTCGTCCTCGGTGTAGCCGGACAGGCGAATCACCTCCATGCGGTCAAGCAGCGGCGCCGGGATGTTCATCGAATTGGCGGTGGCCACGAACATCACGTCCGACAGGTCGAACTCGACCTCGACGTAATGGTCGACGAACGTGTCGTTCTGCTCGGGATCGAGCACCTCGAGCAGCGCCGACGATGGATCGCCACGGAAGTCCTGGCCCATCTTGTCGACTTCGTCCAGCAGGAACAGCGGATTGCGCACGCCGACCTTGCTCATGTTCTGCAGGATCTTGCCGGGCATCGATCCGATATAGGTGCGCCGGTGGCCGCGAATCTCCGCCTCGTCGCGCACGCCGCCCAGCGACATGCGGACGAACTTGCGGCCGGTGGCCTTCGCCACCGACTGGCCGAGCGAAGTCTTGCCCACGCCCGGCGGCCCGACCAGACACAGGATCGGCGCCTTCAGCCGGTCGACGCGCTGCTGCACCGCGAGATACTCGACGATGCGCTCCTTGACCTTCTCGAGGCCGTAGTGATCGGCATCAAGAACCTTGATCGCCTTGGCGAGGTCCTTGCTGATCTTGCTCTTCTTGCGCCATGGCAGCGACGTCAGCGTGTCGATGAACGTGCGCACGACCGTCGCCTCGGCCGACATCGGCGACATCATCTTGAGCTTCTTCAGCTCCGACATCGCCTTGGCTTCCGCCTCCTTCGACATCCTGGCGGTCTTGACCTTCTTCTCCATTTCGTCGAGGTCGGCGTTCTCGTCGCCCTCGCCCAGTTCCTTCTGGATGGCCTTGACCTGCTCGTTCAGGTAATACTCGCGCTGGCTCTTTTCCATCTGGCGCTTGACGCGGCCGCGGATGCGCTTCTCCACCTGCAGGATGTCGACCTCGCCTTCCAGCACCCCCAGCAGGTGCTCGAGGCGCTTGCCGACATCGACCATCTCGAGGATCTGCTGCTTCTGCTCCAGCTTCAGCGGCAGGTGCGCCGCGATGGCGTCGGCCAGCCGTCCGCCATCGTCGATGCCGGACATCGACGTCAGGATTTCCGGCGGGATCTTCTTGTTGAGTTTGACGAACTGGTCGAACTGGGTGAGCAGCGCCCGGCGCATCGCCTCGATCTCGTTGGCGCTGCCGGCATCGGCCGGCGCGGGCACCGCCTCGGCGACCAGATAGTCGCCGCGATCCTCGACGCGGCCGACGCGGGCGCGCTGGGCACCCTCGACCAGGACCTTCACCGTGCCATCGGGCAGCTTGAGCATCTGCAGCACCGTGGCGATGCTGCCGATCTCGTACAGGTCCTCCGCGCCCGGGTCATCCTTGGCCGCCTGCTTTTGCGCAACCAGCAGGATGTGCTTGCCGGCATCCATCGCGGCATCCAGCGCCTTGATCGACTTGGGTCGCCCGACGAACAGTGGAATCACCATGTGCGGGAACACGACCACGTCCCGCAGCGGCAGCAACGGCAGCGCGGACAGGTCGGCGGGAAGTTTGGAATCTTGAGACATGGGGGCCTTCAATCAGGAGCAGTACAGCCAAAATGGGGGCGCGGGTCCGGCCTGTCAAGCCGCCCCGGGTAATGGCACAGAATCGTTAACTGGAACAGGCAGTTACGAATGCGCAGCCGCCATCTTGGGCGGATCGGCAAACATCAGCAGCGGCTTGCCGTCATTGGTGATCGTCGACTCGTCGACGACCACGCGGGAGAGGTTGGACAGCGACGGCAGATCGTACATGACGTCGAGCAGCACCTGCTCCAGGATCGAACGCAGACCCCGGGCGCCGGTCTTGCGGGCCAGCGCCTTCTTGGCGATCGCCCGCAGCGCGGCCTCGCGAATCTCCAGCTCCACGCCTTCCATCCGGAACATCTTCTGGTATTGCTTGAGCAGCGCGTTCTTCGGCTCGACCAGGATCTGGATCAGCACTGCCTCGTCGAGCTCGTCCAGCGTCGCGGCCACCGGCAGCCGGCCGACGAACTCCGGGATCAGCCCGAATTTGATCAGGTCCTCGGGTTCGGTGTTGCGCAGCAGGGCCGTCATGCTCTTGCGGTCGTCGGGACTCGCCACCTCGGCGCCGAAGCCGATGCCGGTCTTGGCGGTGCGCTGCCGGATGACCTTTTCGAGGCCGTCGAAAGCGCCGCCGCAGATGAACAGGATGTTGGTGGTGTCGACCTGGACGAATTCCTGGTTCGGGTGCTTGCGCCCGCCCTGCGGCGGAACCGAGGCTATCGTGCCCTCGATCAGCTTCAGCAACGCCTGCTGCACGCCCTCGCCGGAAACGTCACGGGTGATCGACGGGTTGTCGCTCTTGCGCGAGATCTTGTCGATCTCGTCGATGTAGACGATGCCCCGCTGCGCCTTGTCGATGTCGTAGTCGCATTTCTGCAGCAGCTTCTGGATGATGTTCTCGACGTCCTCGCCGACATATCCGGCTTCGGTCAGCGTGGTCGCGTCGGCGATCACGAACGGCACGTCCAGCAGCCTCGCCAGCGTCTGCGCCAGCAGCGTCTTGCCCGATCCGGTGGGCCCGATCAGCAGGATGTTGGACTTGGACAACTCGACCTCGTCGTCCTTGCCGCCGGACTCCAGCCTCTTGTAGTGGTTGTAGACAGCGACCGAGAGGATCTTCTTCGCCGGCTCCTGACCGATCACGTACTGGTCGAGGCTCTGGCGGATCTCGTGCGGCGTCGGCAGCTTGTTGCGTTCGGCGCGCGCGGCCTCGCCGCTGCTGCCCTCCTCGCGGATGATGTCATTGCATAGCTCGATGCACTCGTCGCAGATGAACACCGACGGGCCCGCGATCAGCTTGCGGACCTCGTGCTGGCTCTTGCCGCAAAACGAGCAGTAGAGGAGCTTTTCGCCGGAAGACTTATCGGCCATTCAACAACCTGTGCAGGGAATCTGTTGTGGGACTTTACGCGCCATCGGTCCGGTTCTGCAAGACCTTGTCGACAATGCCGTATTCGCGCGCTCCGTCCGCCCACAGAAAAGTGTCACGATCGTGGTCGCGCTCGACCTGCTCGACGCTCCGCCCGGTGAACCCCGCCATCAGCGTGATGAACCGGTGCTTCAGGTCGATGACGTACTGGGCATGGCGCTCGATGTCCGACACCTGCCCCTGGAAGCCGCCCGACGGTTGATGGATCATGATCGTCGAGTTGGGCAGCGCGAAGCGCTTGCCGTTCGTGCCGGCCGCGAGCAGGAACGCGCCCATGCTGGCCGCCATGCCGACGCAAAGCGTCGACACGTCGGGCTTGATGAACTGCATGGTATCGAAGATCGCCATGCCGGCGGACACCGAGCCGCCGGGGGAGTTGATGTAGAAGTGGATGTCCTTGTCCGGATTCTCGGACTCGAGGAACAGCATCTGCGCCACGATCAGATTGGCGGTGGCGTCGTTGACGGGACCGACCAGAAAGACGACCCGCTCCTTGAGCAGGCGCGAATAGATGTCGTAGGCACGCTCGCCGCGACCGCTCTGCTCGATCACCATCGGGACCAGGCCCAGCGCGGATGGCTCGGTGGTGTCGTTTCGTTGCTTCAGCGGTTCATGCATCACGGGAACGGTTCCTGCAGGTCACGCACAGGCATTTGTGGGATACAAACGGAGGCCGCCTGCGCGAGACCACCGTTTCCAAGATGGGGCCAGACGCCCGGGGCGTCAAGCCGGCCCGACAGGCGCACACTGGCCGGGTGACGACGGGCGGACAAGCGCCCGCCGCGCCGCTGGTTCAGCCCTGCGGCGGGGTCATCAACGCCTCGAACGGCGTCGGTACGTCCTTGACCTGCGCGCGTCCCAGCACCCACTCGACCACGTTCTGCTCGACCGCCAACGCCTCGAACTCGGCAAGTCGTTCGGGTTTTTCATAGTGCCAGCGCACGACCGCTTCCGGCTGCTCGTAGGTCTGGGCGATCTCCTGGACCATCGCCTTCACCTGCGCCGGTTTCGCCTGCAGCGCTTCCTTCTGGACGATTTCCGACAGGATGAGTCCCAGCGCGACACGGTTCTCCGCCTGCGTCCGGAACATGTCCGGGGTGAGCTTGATGTCCTCGGGCTTCATGCCCTGGCGCTGCAGGTTCGCCGCCATGCCGCGCATCAGCTGGATGGTTTCCATCTCGACCAGCGACTTGGGCAGCGTCAGCGCCGCCTGCTGCCGCAGGCCCTTCATCGCCTGCTCCTTCAGCACCGATTCGATCTTGCGCTTGAGCTCGAGCTTCAGGTTCGACTCGACTTCGGCGCGAAGGTCTTCCACCCTGCCCGACTTGACGCCGAATTCACGGGCGAACTTGTCATCCAGCGCGGGCACCTTCGGCGTCGACACCTGCTTCACCGTCAGCTCGAATTGCGCGGTTTTTCCCGCTACGTCCTTGCCATGGTATTCGGGCGGGAAGGTCAGCGCGAACGTCCTGGTTTCGCCCGCCGTCACGCCCTCCAGCGCGGCGTCGAACTCCGGCAGCATCCGGCCCTCGCCAACGGTGATCGCGAAGTCCTTCGCCTGACCGCCGGGGAACTCGACGCCGTCGATGGTCCCGGTGAAATCGACGATCACCCGGTCATCCTTGGCGGCCGGACGCGCCGCCGGCTCGAACACCGCGCGCTGGCGGCGGAGCACGTCGAGCGTGCGTTCGACGTCTTCGGCGGTCACCGCGACCTGTGGCCGCTCGATGGTCAGCGTCGATACATCGCCGACCGTCACGTCGGGGTAGACCTCGAACACCGCAGAAAACTCGAGCTGGTCGGGCGAGGGCGTGGCGCCGTTGGCGGGCTCGATGCGCGGATAGCCGGCGACCCGCAGATTCTGTTCGCGCACCGCTTCGCTGAAGCTGTTCTGCACGGCGTCGGAAATCACGTCCGAGCGCACCTGTGGCCCGTACTGCTGTGCCACCATTTTCAGCGGGACCTTGCCGGGCCGGAAGCCGGCGACCTTGGCGGTTTTGGCCAGCTTGGCAAGCCGTTTCTCGACCTCGCCCTCGATGGCCTGCAGCGGCACCGCCATCGATAGCCGGCGCTCGAGCTGGCCCAGTGTTTCCAACGTGCTAGACATGCGCGTTCATTCCTTGCTGAGTTCTGTCGGATGGTGCGAAAGGGGGGACTCGAACCCCCACGGGCTGCCCCGCCAGCTCCTAAGGCTGGTGCGTCTACCAATTCCGCCACTTTCGCGGTGCCAAAGGTCCGGTCGGTAGGAGGAAAGCCAGTTTCGCCGAACGGGTTAGTATAGCGGATCGGGGACCCGGCTGCCAACGAGAACCCATCCGCGTCCCCCGTCCGGGAACGGGCGCATCACCTGTCCGTTTACTCCGCTTGCTGAGTGTTCGCGTGTCCGTCGGCCATTACGAGAATTTTCCCGTCGCATCGGTGCTGGTGCCCAAGCGCCTGCGGCCGGCGGTGGTCGCGATCTACCGGTTCGCGCGCTCGGCCGACGATCTCGCCGACGAGGGCGATGCGCCGCCCGAGGAACGCCTGGCTGCGCTGGCCGCCTACGACGACGCGCTGGCCGCCATCGGCCGCGGCGAAATCCCGCCCGCCGAACCGTTTCCGGCGCTGGCCGCGGCAATACGGGCCCACGCGCTGCCGCTGTCATCGTTGTCGGACCTGGTGAGCGCGTTTCGCCAGGACGTCGTGGTCGCCCGTTACCCCCGTTACGAGGACCTGCTCGACTATTGCCGGCGTTCGGCCAATCCGGTGGGGCGGCTGATGCTGCGCCTGTACGACGCCGAGACGCCGGCCAATCTCGCTGCCAGCGACGCGGTGTGCACCGGACTGCAGCTCGCCAACTTCTGGCAGGACGTGGCCGGCGACTGGGCGCGCGGCCGCGTCTATCTGCCGCAGGAGGATCTGGCCCGCTTCGGCGTCGTCGACGCGCAGATCGGGCAGGGCCTCTGCGATGCCAACTGGCGGACGCTGATCGCCTTCGAAACGGCGCGCACACGGACGCTGCTCGACGCCGGACGCCCGCTCGCCGCCCGCCTGCCGCTGCGCCTGGGCCTCGAAATCGCCGGCGTGATCGCCGGCGGGCTGCGCATCCTTTCCCGCATCGACGCGGTGGACGGCGACGTGTTCCGCCGGCGGCCGGTGCTGCACGGCTTTGACTGGTGCGCGGTCGCGTACCATGCACTGCGGATGCGCCGTTCCGGTCGATCGGCGCTGCGCGCCGAACCGCCCATAGACGCATGACACCCGACGAGTACTGCCAGCAGAAGGCTGCGCAAAGCGGCTCGAGCTTCTATTACAGCTTCCTGTTCCTGCCGCCCGAACGGCGGCGCGCGATCACGGCGCTGTATGCATACTGCCGCGAGGTCGACGACGTCGTCGACGAGGTAGCGGAGCCCGCCGTCGCCCGCGCCAAGCTGGCCTGGTGGCGGCAGGAGGTGGCTGCGGTCTTCAATGGCACGCCGCAACACCCGGTCGCGCAGGCGCTCGTTCCCTTCGTGCGCCGGTTCTCGCTGCCCGAGGCGCATTTCCAGTCGGTCATCGACGGCATGGCGATGGACCTGGAACAGACACGCTATCTCGATTTCGCCGACCTCGAGCTGTACTGTCACCGGGTCGCCGGTGTGGTCGGTCTGCTGTCGGCGGAAATCTTCGGCTATGCCGATGCGCGGACCCGCGGCTACGCGCGTGACCTCGGTATCGCCTTCCAGCTGACCAACATCTGCCGCGACGTCGGCGAGGACGCGCGGCGCGGACGCATTTACCTGCCGCAGGAGGACCTGGCCCGGTTCCGGGTCGCGCCCGCATCGCTGCGGCAGGCCGAGTACTCCGAGGCCTTCGCGGCGCTGATGGCCTTCGAGGTCGAGCGCGCACAGTCCTGGTACGCGCAGGCGCTCGAGCAGCTGCCCGAGCCCGATCGCCGGACGCAGCGCACCGGGCTCATCATGGCCGCGATCTACCGGACGCTGCTGGACGAAATCGCCGGCGACGGCTACCGGGTCCTGGACCGGCGCACGTCGCTGACCCCGCTGCGCAAGCTGTGGATCGCCTGGAAGACCTCCCGCCGGTCATGAGCGGCCGCGGCCGGGTTGCGGTGATTGGCGCCGGCTGGGCCGGATGCGCGGCCGCGGTGGCGCTGGCCGACGCCGGCGTCGAGGTGGCACTCTACGAGGCCGGCACGCTTCCCGGCGGACGCGCGCGGCGCGTCGATCGCGCCGGCCTGCCGATCGACAACGGCCAGCATCTGCTGCTGGGCGCCTATTCGGAAACGCTGGCGCTGCTCGATCGCGTCCACGGCGCGGCGGCGGCACGGCGGTTGCTGCTGCGACGCCCGCTTGCGGTCGTTCCGTTCCGGGCGGCGCAGCCCGGCGCGCTGACGCTGCAGGCGCGCATCGCCCCCGGCAGGCTCGGCCTGTTGCTGGGACTGCTGACCGCGCGCGGCCTGACGCTACGGGAGCGTCTGGCCAACCTGCGCTGGTTCCGCCAGCTCGAACGCAGCGGATTCATCCGCCCTGCCCGCGAAACCGTCGCGCGCATGCTCGCTTCGCTGCCACCGCGCGTGGCCGCGTCGCTGTGGGAACCGCTATGCATCGCCGCGCTGAACACACCGGCCTCGGCCGCCTGCGCGCAGACCTTCGCCAACGTGCTGCGGGCGGCGTTCGCCGGCGGCGGGGACGCGGCCGACTTCCTGCTGCCCGCCACCGACCTGACCTCGCTGTTGCCCGAGGCGGCGCTTGGCCATGTCCTCGCGCGCGGCGGCACCGTCGAATACGGCGCCAGCGCGCGCATCCTGCGCACCGACCGCGACGGCGTCACGCTGGCGGTCCGCGGCAGGGCGATTTCGGTGGCCTCGGCAATCATCGCGGTCGGACCGCATCAGCTGCGCGCGGCGTTCGCGCCGGAGGCGCTGGCGCAGCACCGCTCGCTCGACGCCGCGCTGGAGGTGATCGACGCGCTGGCCTATGAGCCGATCGCGACCGTCTGGCTGGGCTATCCCGGGCGCGTGCCGATGCCCGCCCCGATGGTGCGCCTGGACGATGCGCCGGGCCAGTGGCTCGTCGATCGGCCCGACGTCCTTGCCGCCGCCACAGCCGACGCCTCCCGGCCACCGCTTGGCTCGCTGCTCGCGGTCGTCGTCAGCGCATCGGGGCCGCATGGCCGCCTCGCGCCGGACGCGCTCGCCGCGGCGGCGGACGCGCAGCTGCGGCGACTCGATCCCACGCTGCCGCCGCGCGCCTGGTCGCAGACGATCATCGAAAAGCGCGCGACCTATGCCTGCGTGCCGTCGCGCCCGCGGCTGGCCTCGCCGGCGCTCGTCCCGGGACTGTTGCTCGCCGGCGACTACGTCAACGCCGAGTTCCCGGCGACGCTGGAGGCCGCGGTGCGCAGCGGCAATGCGGCGGCCGCTGCGCTGCTCGCGCTGCGCGGGAGCGCCTAGCCACGCCCGCGCATGAGCCGCTGCTGCTCCCGGTTCCACTCGCGCTCGCGGATGGCCTCGCGCTTGTCGTGCTGCTTCTTGCCCTTGGCAAGACCGACCTCGAGCTTGATGCGACCGCTCTTGTAGTGCAGGTTGAGCGGCTTGAGCGTATAGCCTGCGCGCTCGACCTGGCCGATCAGCCGGTTGATCTCCTCGCGGTGCATCAGCAGCTTGCGCGTGCGGGTAGGATCGACGTGGACATGCGTCGACGTCGACGTCAGCGGCGTAATGTGCGAACCGACGAGCACGATCTCGCCGTTCTTGATGACGACGTAGGCTTCCTTCAGGTTGGCGCGCCCGGCCCGGATCGCCTTGACCTCCCAGCCTTCGAGCGCCAGCCCGGCCTCGAGGCGTTCCTCGATAAAATAGTCGTGGAATGCCTTCCGGTTCTCGACAATGCTCATGCCCAGCCCAATCCTGCGCGCCACGCGGCGCGCCTGCCCGCATTCTAGCAATCCGCCGCATGGCCGCTGACGTCCGATGCAGCGGGTGACGAAATCGGTGCTGGTGATGCACAGCGCGGAGCAGATGTTCACGCTGGTGGATGATGTCGCCCGTTATCCCGAGTTCCTGCCCTGGTGCGGCGGCACCCACGTCCTCGAACAGCGCGACGACGGCAAGACAGCGCGCATCGACATCGACTATCACGGCGTACGCGCGCATTTCACCACCGACAACGTCAACGTGCCGGCTGAATCGATCATGGTCACGCTCCGGGATGGGCCGTTCCGGCACCTGCATGGCGAGTGGACGTTTCGCGCGCTGACCCCCGAGGCCTGCAAGGTCGAATTCACGCTGGCCTACGAATTCTCGACCCACATTCTCGAAGGCATCGTCGGGCGGGTGTTCGCACACATCGCCAACACGTTCATCGACGCATTCGTGAAGCGCGCCGACAAGGTCCACGGACTGGCGCAATGACCTCCCGCATCGCCGTGACGGTCGCCTTCGCGGCACCCGGTGTCGAATCGATCGTCGCGCTGGAACTCGACGCCGGCGCGTGCGTCGCGCACGCCGTCGCGGCAAGCGGTCTGCTCACGCGCCACGCGCTGGCGACGGAGCGCATCGCCTTCGCCATTTTCGGCCAGCGCGTCGCCGCCGATACGCCGCTGGTCGACGGAGACCGGGTCGAGATCACCCGACCGCTTCTGGTCGACGCCAAGGCGGCGCGGCGCGCCCGCGCCGCAGCGCATCGGGGCCGGACGCGACGGCCGTCCCGTCCGGAACAGGGCTGATCCCGGCGGAAGGCCCCCTTTGCTCTACCCGCGGGAAATGACGATAATCAGCCGATGACTTCCGCCGTCCCCATCTGCCGAGTCGCGCTGGCCGTTGCCGTCGCCGTTGCCTGCCTGGCGTCGCAGCCGGTCGCCGCGCAGTCGAAGTCCGGGACCCGCTCGTTCGCCGCCGCCGCCGCCGAATCGGTGGACAAGGCGTGGAGCGGCGCGCAGGACGTCGCCATCTATGCGCTGGGGCTGATCGGCGTCGAGTACCGTTTCGGCGGCAACACGCCGGACTCCGGCCTCGATTGCAGCGGACTGGTTCGCTACGTCTTCCAGGAGGTGACCGGCTTCACGCTGCCGCGGACCTCGAAGGAAATGAGCAAGCTGGGCGCCAGGGTCTCGGCCGACGATCTGAAGGTGGGTGACCTGGTGTTCTTCAACACGCGGCGCTTCCAGTTCTCGCACGTCGGCATCTACCTGGGCGACAACCTCTTCATCCACGCGCCGTCGCGCGGCAGCGAGGTCGAGATCGCCCAGCTTTCGGAATCCTACTGGCGCAGCCATTTCAACGGGGCCCGCCGACTGGTCGGCGTGCTGCCCGCACTGGTGCCGAGCGTGATCACGCCGGCGATGGCCAGCGCGGGACCCGATCCCGACTGACCGTCCGGGGCAAGCGGGCACGAGTTGCGACCCGCGCCCTGCCCGGTGCCAGTTCCCCGACCTGTCCGCCCCGCCAGGAGCGGCGCCCGCATTTCCCTGGACTAGTCGCGGGCGCCGGCGCGGCGCAGTTCCGCGGCCAGTGCCTGCTCGTTGCCGCGCACCGCCCAGGCCAGCGCCGAGGCGCCGTTCTCGTTGCGATGATTGACGTCGGCGCCACGCTTGATCAGCAGGCTGGCGGTCGGGCCCTTGCCTTCGCGCACCGCCATCATCAGCGCCGACGTGCCATTGGGCGACGCCGCGTTGATGTTCGCCCCCTCGGCGAGCAGGTAGACGACGATCGCGTCATGGCCGCCGGTCGCCGCGTAGATCAGCGGCGTCCAGCCCGGTCCCTCGAGTTCCGCGCCGCGCGCGCGGAGCTGCTTGACCAGTTCGAGATGGCCGTTCAGCGCCGCCATCATGATCGCGGTATCGCCCGAGCGGCTTCGGGCATTGACGTCGGCGCGCGCGGCGAGCAGCGCGGCGATGATCTCCGGCTTGGCGCTGCGCGCGGCGATGACCAGCGCCGGCTCGCCTTCGGTGCTGCGGGTGTTGGGGTCCATGCCCTTGGCGAGGAAATCCCTGACCTCGCCGACGCGGTCGTTGGCCACGGCGATGATGAAGTCCTCGTTGGTCTGGGCGCCGGCCGGGGCGGCGGCGAAGGCCAGCAGCGCGAGGCAGGCGACGACGATGGCGCGCAGGCCACGGGGTTCAGGCAGCGACAGTCTGGACATGGGCATCGATCGAGAAGAGACGGAAAAAGTTTTCGGATGTCGCGGCCGCAACCGTCTCGACCGAGACGTCGCGCAGGCGCGCGATTTCCTCGCCGACATGGCGCACCCACGCGGGCTGGTTGCGCTTGCCGCGAAACGGCATCGGCGCGAGGTATGGGCTGTCGGTTTCGATCAGCATCCGATCGAGCGGGACGCGACGCGCGACGTCCTTGAGTTCGACCGCATTGCGGAAGGTGACGATGCCGGAGAAGGAAATGTGAAAGCCCAGTTCCAGCGCCTGCTCGGCAAAATCCCAGGATTCGGTGAAGCAGTGCATGACGCCGCCGGCCTCGCCGGCGCGTTCCTCGCGCATGATCGCCAGCGTGTCCGCCGCGGCGCTGCGCGTGTGGACAACCAGTGGCTTGCCCGTCTCCCTGGCGGCCCGGATGTGCCGGCGGAATCGCTCGCGTTGCCACCCCAGGTCGCCTTCGAGGCGGTAGTAGTCCAGCCCGGTCTCGCCGATGGCGACCACCTTGGGCGTGTGCGAAAGCTCGACCAGCTCGGCCACCGAGGGCTCCGGCGTGTCGGTGTAATCCGGATGCACGCCGACCGTCGCGTAGAGATTGGCATGCTCGCGCGCCAGGGCGACGACGTTCGGCCAGGCCGGCAGGTCGACGCCGATGCACAGCGCATGCGTGACCGCGTTCTCCCGCATCGCCGACAGCAGCTCGGGCAATTCGGCGGCGAGTTCCGGAAAATCGAGGTGACAGTGCGAATCGACGTACATGGGTGTTCGGAATCGGCGCGCAGCGCCGTCGGAGATGATGGGGAAACCGCCGTGCAACTGCGCGACAACGGCGCGGAACGGTCGGCAGATGCGGCCAACGGATCCTGGCGCGGCGGCGCGCGGCGGCCGCGCTACATCGTATGCGTCGGCCGCGTCGATGCCAGCGTTTCGCCCAGAACCCTTTCGATTGTCGCACGCGCCGCGGCGCCGGTATCGTCGAGCGTGAACTGAACGCCGATGCCCTGCGTGCGGTTGCCCTGAACGCCCTCCGGGGTCAGCCAGACGACCTTGCCCTGCACGGCGAGGCGGTTGGGGTCGTCCATCAGCGAGAGCAGCATGAACACCTCCTCGCCGAGCGTGTACGAACGCGATGTCGGGATGAAAATGCCGCCGCCCTTGAGAAAAGGCATATAGGCCGCATACAGCGCCGCCTTCTCGCGGATGTTGAGCGACAGCACGCCCGGGCGAGCCATGCCGGGGGCTGGGGGTGCGGCGGGTGCCTTGCCTTCGACCATGGTCAGCGGAACAACTCCCTGTAACCGATCAGCAGCGCCTCGACGACGAGGCGCGGTTGCAGCGGGTGCGCCAGAAGCGCGCGTTGCCGCAGCAACGAGCGATGATAGCGAAACAGCGGTATCGGCGCCACCGCGGGGGCGAGCGCCGCCAGCGCCGGCGCGAAATCCGGGTTGCGCGCCGGCGCGCCGCCGGCGGCGACGCGACCCAGGTCGCCGGTCCACGCCAGCAGCCAGTCGATGGCCAGCCCAAGACGCTCCCTCCGCTCGTCCTTGCCCGCCGACTCGATGCGCGCCGCCAGCGCCACCGGCGACAGCGCGCGCGGCTGCGCGAACGCCTTCAGCCACAGGCCACGTTCCTCTTGCCAGTCGGGATCGGCCAGCGCCAGCGCCGCCAGCGGCGCGCCCGCCGCCTGCGCCAGCGCCGCCTCGGCATCGACGACGCCTTGCGCGGCCAGCCAGGCAAGCGCCGCGCCACGGTCCGCGCGCGGCGCGGGAAAGCGGCGGCAGCGGCTGCGCAGTGTCGCCGGCAGGCGCCCGGGCACGTGCGCGACCAGGATCAGGAAAGTGCCGGAACGCGGCTCCTCGAGAGTCTTGAGCAGCGCATTGGCTGCGTTGGCATTCATCGCCTCCGCCGGCACGATGACGGCGACCTTGGCGCGCCCGCGATGCGCGGTGAGCAGCGACCATTCGATCAACGTGCGCACGCGCCCGACCGGAATGGCGTCGAGCGGCTTTGCCTGACCCTCGTCGTCGTACTCGACGGGCTCGACCAGCTGCAGGTCCGGATGCGCGCCGGCGGCGACATAACCGCAACTCGCGCAGGTTCCGCAGGCCAGGCCGTCGGCTGCGGGCGACTCGCACAGCAGCGCGCGGGCGAGATTCTGCGCCAGAACGCGCTTGCCGGACCCTCGCGGGCCGTCGACCAGCAATGCATGCGGCCAGGTATCGCGGGCGCGCAGCGCCTCCTGCGCAGCCTGCGTCTGCCAGGGCAACAGCGCGGACCAGGACGCGGCGGCCGCGGCCCCGCCGGCGGACTCGTTCATGCCAGCGCGGCCAGCGCGGCCGCAAGCGCCTCGCGGACCGCCTCGAGCGGAAGCGAGGAATCGATGACGCGAAACCGTGCCGGATGCCGCGCCGCGCGTTCTAGGTAGACATCGCGGACACGGGCGAAGAAGTCGTTGCGCTCGCGCTCGAACTTGTCGAGCTCACGTCCGGCCGACTGCGCGCGCAGGAGCCGCGCGCGCGAAACGTCCAGCGACACGTCGAACAGCAACGTCAAGTCCGGCTGGCAGTCGGGATGAACGAAGCGCTCGAGCTCGGCGATACGTGCCACAGGCACACCGTGCCCGCCACCCTGATAGGCATAGGTCGCGTCGGTGAAGCGGTCGCAGACGACCCAGTCGCCGCGCGCCAGCGCGGGCTCGATCACCTGCGCGAGATGCTCACGACGCGCCGCGAACATGAGCAGCGTTTCCGACTCGTGCGTCATCGGCGCCTTGAGCAGCAACTCGCGCAGTTCCTCGCCGAGGGCGGTGCCACCGGGCTCGCGCGTCGCCACCACGCGCCGGCCGCGCGCGGTCAGCGTCGAGGCGAGCCACGCCACGTGCGTGCTCTTGCCCGCGCCGTCGATGCCTTCGAGCGTGATGAAGCGGCCGCGCATGTTCACCGATGATAGCCCGCGTGATTGGAAAAGTTTGCCGCGCGCATCAACGGCCGCCCTTCTGGAATTTTGCCACGGCGCGGTTATGGTCGGCGAGATTGGTGGAAAACCGCGAGTAGCCATCGCCCCGCGCGACGAAATAAAGGTATTCGGTGGCAGGGGGGCTGAGCACGGCGTCCAGCGACGCCTGCGACGGCAGCGCGATCGGCGTCGGCGGGAGTCCCGCGCGCGTATAGGTGTTCCACGGCGTGTCGGTTTCCAGATCGCGCCGGCGCAGATCGCCGTCGAAGCGCTCGCCCATGCCGTAGATCACCGTCGGGTCGGACTGCAGCCGCATGCCGAGGCGCAGGCGATTGACGAAGACCGAGGCGATCAACGGCCGGTCCTCCGCATGCCCGGTTTCCTTCTCGACGATCGAGGCGAGGATCAGCGCCTCGTAGGGCGTCGCCAGCGGCAGGTTCGGCGCCCGCGACTTCCATGCCGCGGCGAGGCGGTCTTCCAGAACGCGATACGCCCTGGCCAGCAAGGCAAGGTCGGTGCTGCCCGCCGCGAAGAAATAGGTGTCGGGGAAGAACATCCCCTCCGGGTTGCGCCCGGGCGCGCCGAGCTTTTCCATCAGCGCGGCGTCGGTAAGGTCGAGCACGGTATCGCGCACGGCAGGATTGCCGCGCAGCGTCCGCTTGAGATCGGCGAAGGTCACGCCTTCGATGATGGTCAGCGACGTCTGCGTCACGTCGCCCTGCGTCAGCATCGCCAGCAGCCGCGGCAGCGTCGTGCCCGCCTCGATCTCGTAGCTGCCGGCCTTGATGACGCGATCCTCGCCGCGCAGCCGCGCCAGTCCCGACAGCAAGTGCGGCGAGATCAGCACGCCGTCGCGCGCGAGTTCCCTGGCGACCGCGGAAAGCGAAGCGCCGGGCCGGACGTCGAAAGCATACGGCGTGCGCGGCAACGGCAGCGGGCGCACCCATACCACCCACGCGAACGCCGCGCCCAACAGGATGTCGGCGACCACGATCAGGGCAACCCAGCGGAGCACTCGTTGGCGCGGCATGGAAAGGAACGGAAAGGCGGCAGCCGGAGGATTGCCGGCGCGCGCTCAAGACAGCGTCGGACGACGCATTATAATCATCCGATGCGACCACCGACCGCCGCGAAACGCTCCGCAGCATCGCCTCGTGCCGACGGCTTCACGCTGATCGAAATCATGGTGGTCATCGTGATTCTCGGCGTGCTGGCCGCATTGATCGTTCCGCGCGTACTCGAGCGCCCGGACGAGGCGCGCAGCATCGCGGCCAAGGCGGACATCGCCACCATCATGCAGGCGCTGAAGCTGTATCGACTGGACAACCAGCGCTACCCGACCGCCGACCAGGGGCTCGCCGCGCTGATCGCCAAGCCCGAGGCTCCGCCGGTGCCACCGAACTGGAAGAACGGCGGTTACCTGGAGCGCCTGCCCAAGGACCCGTGGGGCCGCCCCTACGTCTACGTGAACCCGGGCGTGCGCAGCGACATCGAGGTCTTCAGCTTCGGCGCCGACGGCCAGCAGGGCGGTTCAGGCATCGACGCCGACATCGGCTCGTGGGATCTCTAGCGCGGCGACGTTCGTCCTGCGGCGAGCGCGGCCGCCGCGGATTCTCGCTGCTCGAAGTGCTGGTGGTGCTGGTGATTCTCGCGCTGGCCGCCGGGCTGGCGAGCGTCGCCTGGGACGGCGACGACCGTGGCGGTGCCGAGCGCCAGGCCCGGCTGTTCGCCGGCGCGCTCGAGCATGCGGCTGCCCGCGCGGCCATTCGTGCCGAGACGCTGGGCGTGTCCGCCGATGGCACCGGCTGGCGGTTCTGGCACCGCGGACAGGGCAAGTCGACGTGGATGCCGATCACCGACGACGACGTGCTGCGGCCGAAATCGCTGCCCAACGGGCTGTCGCTGCGTGCCGTCGCCTATGCCGGCGCGCCGCTGGCAGCCGACGCGATCGTGCCGCTGCGCGCAACCGGTCGCAACGAACCCTTCGAATTCGCGCTGTCGGGCCCGCGCACCCGCGTCGTCCTCGCGGCCGACCCGTTGAACCGGATCGCGCTCACCGTCACTGCGGACGCGGGTGCGCCATGAGCCCGCGCCGCGGCTTCACGCTGGTCGAGATCCTGGTCGCGCTGGCGATCGTCGCGGTCGCGCTCGCGGCCGGCATGCGCGCGCTGGCGCAGTCGACGCAGACGGCGTCGACGCTGAAGGCGCGCACGCTCGCGCTGTGGGTCGCACAGAACCGTCTTGCCGCGGCGCAGATCGCCAATCCCTGGCCGGCCCTCGGCAGCGACACCGGCGAGGCGGAACAGGCCGGCGCGCGCTTCCAATGGAAGGCCACCGTCGGCACGACGCCCAATCCGGCGTTTCGCCGCATCGAGATCGCCGTCTCCGAGCCGGACTCGCCCGACTACGTGCTGGCCCGCATCGTGGGCTTTCTCGGCAATCCCGAGCCGCGGCGATGACGCGCGCATCCGATCGCCGCCATCGCGGCTTCACGCTGGTCGAGGCCCTGCTGGCACTGGCGATCTTCGGGGTGATCGCCGTGCTTGCCTACCGGGGAACGGCCTCGCTGACCGACGGCGAGACGCGGTTGTCCGCGGAAGCGGCCCGCTGGCGCGCACTGGAGGCGCTGTTCACCCGCTTCGAAGCCGACATCCGCCAGGCGGTGCCGCGCAGCGTGCGTGCCGGCAACGCGCAGGAACCCGCCTGGCTGGCGACCGGCGCGCCCGACGGCAGCAGCGCGCTGGTATTCACGCGCGCAGGCTCGGAATTCAACGACGATCCTCAGCCGGCGGGTCAGCGGGTCGGCTACCGGCTGCGCGACGGCCGCATCGAAATCGCCTACTGGCCGCGCCTCGACCATCCGGCAGAGGCGCAACCGGCGGTCTTCGTGCTGCTCGGCGACGTGGCGGGATTCCGGCTCGAGTACCTGGCGCGCGACGGCCGCTGGCGCGATCGCTGGCCGCTGCTGGGCGAGGCCGACCTGCCGCGCGCGGCCCGGCTGACGCTGACGCTCGCGGATGGCGCGCGCATCGACCGCTGGTTCACGCTGCGATGACTCGCCGGAACCGCGGCGCCGCATTGGTGCTGGCGATGCTCATCGCCGCGCTGGCGGCGGCCGTCGCGGTGGCGCTGGCCGCGGAGCAGCAGCGCTGGCTGGCCGACGTAGGACACCGCGGCGACCAGGTTCAGGCCCAGTCGCTGGCGCTGGCCGGCGTGCAATGGGCGCGACAGATCCTGCGCGATGACGCTGCGGCCGGCACGATCGATCACCTGAAGGAGATCTGGGCGTTGCCGCTGCCGCCGACGCCGATCGCCAACGGCGTGATCGAGGGCCGGATCGAGGACCTGCAGGGCAGGATGAACGTGAACAATCTGGCGCTGGACGATGCGCTCGCCGGCGCCGAGCGGAGGCGCCTGGAGCGTGCGCTGGCGACGCTGGACATCCCCGCGGCCGCGCTCGATGCGGTGGCCGACTGGATCGACGCCGACCGTGCACCGCGCGCCGGAGGCGCCGAGGACGCGGCATACGCGCAGCAGACTCCGCCTATGCTCGCGGCCAATGCACCGCTGCTGCGCATCGCCGAACTCGCCGCGGTGCGCGGTTTCACGCCAGCGCAGATCGTCGCGCTTTCCCCGCTGCTGACGGCCCTGCCCCCCGGCACGCCGCTCAATCTCAACACCGCGTCCCCGGAAGCGCTGGCGCTGGCGATTCCGGGCCTGTCGAGCGACGCGCTGTCCACGGTGCTCACCGAGCGCGGACGCGGCCCGTTCAGGACGGTTGCGGAATTTCGCTCGCGGCTGCCCCGCGACATCGCCCTCCCCGACCAGGCGTCGTTCAGCGTGGCCAGCCGCTATTTCCTGGTCAGCGTCCGCTCGCGCCAGGGCGAGGCCGTCGCCCAGGCCCGCGCGTTGCTGCGTCGCGACGCCGGACGCTGGCCCGAGGTGGTCTGGCAGACGCTCGAATGACGGGCGACGGTTACACTACGACGTTCGAGAATCGTCCCTTTCGCGTCCGTCGATGTCCATCCTGCGCGTTGTCCTGACCGAATCGCCGACCGCCGCGACGGTGGCTGCATGGTCGCTGTTCGACGCGCAGGGGCGCGTCAGGCAGCGCGGCCGCGGCCCGCCAGACAGCTGGCCGCAGGCCGACCAGCGCGAGGCCGTCTGTGCGGCATCGACGGTACGCGTCGCGAGCCTCGTGTTGCCGCCGATGCCGGCAGACCGCATCCCGGCTGCCGCCGCCTACGCACTCGAGGACCAACTCGCCGGACCGGCGTCGGCGCAGCATCTGACCGTGTCCGGGCGCGATGCCCGGGGCCGGGTCCAGGTAGTCATCGCCGATCGCGGCTTCGTGGCCGCTCTGCACTCGGGGTTCGCCCGCATCGTTGCCGAATCCACGCTGGCGCCGCTTCCTGACGCGGGACGCTGGCGCTGGTTCGTCTCGGCCGGAGGCGGCAGCTTCGCGCGCCGGGCGGACGGCAGCGCCTTCGCCGTTGGCGCCGCGGATGCCGGCGGTCCGCTACCCGACGACCTGGCCCTCGCCCTCGCCCACGCCCGGCGCTCCGGGCAGGCGCCCGCGGGCGTCGATGTCGCCTTTGCCGTCGACGCCGCCCGTCTTGCCGAGTGGATGGCGCAAAGCGGGATCGCATTCTCGTCGGTCGATTCCTGGCGATGGGACGACGACCCGGCAGCGATCGCCCAGGCGCCGCAACTCGTCGACCAGAGTCCCGGCACCGGGGCCGTCGAGACGACCACGGGCCGCCAGGCGCGAGGCTGGCGCGCGGCAGCTGCCATTGCCGGCGCAGCGCTGGCGCTGCACGTCGGCGCGACCATCGCCCAATGGGTGAGCCTGCGCGTCGATCTGTGGCGGAACTCGCGCGAGATCGTCGCGGTGGCGGCGCGTTCCGGCGTCGAAGCCGCGGACGCCGCCGCAGCGGCTGCCGGACTCGCCAAGCGATTCACCGCCGCGCGGCACCGCGCCGGACTCGCCGCACCCGGCGACGCGCTGCCGCTGCTGGCCCGCGCGGCGCCTGCGCTGGGGGCGCTGCCGCCCGGCGTGTTGCGCAACGGTGCCTACGTTCCCGAGCATTGGACTTTCGACCTCGCCAAGATCGATCCGGCGACGCAATCGGCGCTCGACCGGACGCTCGCCGACGCCGGCCTCGCGACCGTGCTGGTCGCCACCACCGGCGGCCTGCGCGCGC
The DNA here is from genome assembly GCA_963699765.1 of uncultured beta proteobacterium. Taxonomy (GTDB): domain Bacteria; phylum Pseudomonadota; class Gammaproteobacteria; order Burkholderiales; family Casimicrobiaceae; genus VBCG01. Next base: position 96,983 of record CAVOVD010000007.1, read on the forward strand.
GCATCTCGCTCGGCCCCGGCGCGGGACTGCCGCAATGACCGTCGACCTGCATCGAATCTCGCCGGCGCTGGGCGCCGCCTGGGATCGGGCTTCGACGCGCGAGCGGCGCATGGTCGTCGTGGCGGCGCTGGTGGTCGCCGCGGCGCTTGCCTGGGTGCTGATCTGGCAGCCGCTGCTGACCGACCTTGCCCGTCTGGAACGCGACCTCCCGCGGGAGCGGGCGATACTCGCCGGCGCCCGGGCGCAGGCCGACGCCATCGCCGCGCTGGATCGCGCCCCGCGCACCGCGAGAGGTGCGGAGGCCCGAACGGCCGTCGAACGCGCGCTGGCCGAGCGTGGGCTGCGGCAGGCCGTCGGAACCTTCGATGCGCAGGACGGCGGTGTGCGTCTCGCCTTCCAGGCGATCCGCTTCGATGATCTCGTGTCGCTGCTCGACACGCTCGCCCGCCAGGACGCGCTGCGCGCCGTGGCCGTCACGCTGACCGGTCGAGTCGAACCGGGCATGGTGCGCGTCGAAATGACGCTTGCGCGCTGAGGATCCGATCGATGCGCTTCGCCGCCTTTCTGCTGGTAGCGGGTCTGCTGCTCGTCGCCGCCATCGCCGGGTTCGCGCCGGCGACGCTGGTCGATGGACGACTGGCGAATGCGACGGAAGGCCGGCTGCGCATTGCCGACGCCCAAGGCACCGTCTGGATGGGCCGGGGCGTGCTCACCGACGCGCGGGGCGTCTGGCGGATGCCGCTCGCCTGGCGCCTGGCGCCGATGGCGCTCGCCCGCGGCGACCTCGAAGTAGCACTTTCGCCGGTCGCGGGAGCCACGCCGGCGGGGTTGATCCGCGTCGGCGGCAGCGGCGCGGCGCTGTCGCAGTTCGCCGCACTGCTTCCGGCGCAGGCGCTGGCGGCGATGTTGCCGGCAGGGGATGCGATTGCGATCGGCGGCACGGTTGCATTGTCGACGCCCACGTTCACCTTCGACGGCACCCGCGGAACCGGTGCGCTCGCCGCCGGCTGGCGAAACGCGCGCGTCCATGTGGGCGGGCGTTCGCTCGATCTGGGCGCCGTCAATCTGACGCTTGCGGCGCAGGACAGGCGTTTCTCCGGACGATTCGGCAACAGCGGTGGCGAGATCCGGGTCGACGGCACGCTGACCATCGCCGCGGACGCGCTGACGATCGACGGCACGCTCACCCCGGCGCCGGGCGCCCCTGCCGACGTTGTGCGCCTGCTCGCGGCGCTGGGTCCGGCAGACGGCAGCGGCGCGGTCCGTCTCGCCTACCGCCGCAGCCTGCGATGACTTCGCCGCGACGTCGGCAGGCCGACCCTCCGCCGGCCGCGACGTCGTCGGTTTCGGCGGGTGCAGGATCCGGCCGCCTGCCGGGGATCGATGCGCTGCGTGGCATCGCCATCGTCGCGATGATCGCCTACCACTTCGCGTTCGACCTGCGCCTGTTCGGATTCACGTCGTCCGACTTCCATCGCGACCCGTTCTGGCTCAACTCGCGCACGCTGATCCTGGCGTCGTTCCTGCTGCTCGCGGGCGTGAGCCTGGTGCTGGCGCAGCGCAGCGCCGCCGGTCGCGCTGGATTCCTGCGGCACGTGCTGCAGATCGGTGCCTGCGCGTTGCTGGTCAGCTTTGCGTCCTACATTGCTTTTCCGGCGCGATTCATCTGGTTCGGCGTGCTGCACGCCATCGCGGTCTCGCTGGTGCTTGCCCGACCGCTGGCGCCGCATCCGCGAACCGCGCTGGCGATCGGCGTCGCGGTGATCGCCGCGGGCAATCTGCTGACGTTCACGTCGTTCAACCAGCCTGCACTGGGCTGGGTGGGATTCATGCCCGAAAAGCCGGCCACCGACGATTACGTGCCGCTGTTCCCCTGGACCGGCGTCATGCTGGTCGGTATCGCCGCCGGCCACGCCCTCGTTCGCGGGAACTTCCGCCAGGTCGCGCCGTTCGCGCGGCTGCCCGCGCTCCTGTCGTGGATGGGACGCCACGGCCTTGCCGTGTACATGCTGCACCAGCCGCTGCTGCTGGCGGCGTTCTGGATCGGCACCAGTCGCTGACGGATCCGATGTGCCTGGCCCCGGTTGCAGCAGATTTCCGGCGGCCGGGCGGGATCGTGCAGAATCCGGGCATCGGATCGAGCAACCGCACCTCCCCGACCACAAGCCGGCGGCAGTGCATCACCCGGAGGCACCATGTTCAAACGCATCCTGATTGCCACCGACGGTTCCCCGCTTGCCGCCAAGGCCGCCAAGGCCGGCGTGGCGCTCGCCGGAAGGCTGGGCGCCCGCGTCGTCGGCTGCAACGTCGTCGAACAGCTGGAGCCGGCCTTCGGCCCCCGCCTGGCGGTGAACCAGAAGATGGTCGCCGAATTCAACGAGCACGCCTGCGCCGAAGGACAACGCCACGTCGACGCCATCGGCAAGCTGGCGGCCCGGCAGGGCGTTCCGTTCACCGCCGCCGTCATCCGCGATTCGCGTCCGCACGAAGGCATCGCCTACGCCGCGAAGAAGAACAAGTGCGACGCGATCTTCATCGCCGCGCAGGGCCATGGCGCCTTGTCGCGACTGCTGATGGGCAGCGTCACCCAGAAGGTACTCGCGCACGCCGACGTTCCCGTCATCGTGTTCCGCTGATCCCCTCCCCGGCGCTCACGCCGTGCGGTGACGGCGCGCGCGCACGAGCAGCTTGCGCAGTTCCTCCGCCCACAGCACGAGACTGGCCGCCGCGATGATCGGCAACAGGTCGACCGGCGAGATCGGCACCGTGTGGAACATCGCAGCCAACGGCGCCCAGTAGAGCACGGCCGCCTGCAGGACGGTGCTGGCCGCCAGTCCGCCCAGCAGCCACGGATTGCGCAGGATGCCGAGGCGCAGCGCCGAACGCGTCGCCGATTGGCAGTTCAGCACGTTGAACCACTGGCACACCGCAAGCAGCGTGAAGGTCTCGGTGCGAACCATGTCCAGCGCCACCCCGGACTCCAGCCTCCACGCGAACCAGCCGAAGGTTGCGGCCACGATGACGCCGACCATCAGCGCGATCCTGCCGAGCATGTCGCGGCTCACCAGGCGATCGTCGCGCGGGACCGGCGCGCGCCGCATTTCGTCACCTTCGGGCGGGTCCATCACCAGGTTCACGGTCAGCGTGCCCTCGGTGACGATGTTGATCCAGAGAATCTGCACGGCGGCCAGCGGCAGCGGATAACCGGCCAAGAGCGCCAGCAGCAGGATCATCACTTCGGCGATCGACGTCGTGAACAGATACAGAATCACCTTCTTCAGGTTGCCGTACACGACCCGGCCCTGTTCGATCGCGCCGACGATGGTCGCGAAATTGTCGTCGGTGATCACGATCCTCGCCGCGCTCTTGGCGACGTCGGTGCCGCTGATCCCCATGGCGACACCGACGTCCGCACGCGCCAGCGCCGGAGCGTCGTTGACGCCGTCGCCGGTCATCGCCACCACCTCGCCGCGCGCCTGCAGCGCCTCGACGATGCGCAGCTTCTGCGCCGGATGCACGCGGGCGAACACCGCGATGCGACCGATTTCCGCAGCGAGTTCGCGATCGCTCATCCGTTCCAGCTCGCCGCCGTCCACCGCCCGGTTGCGTTCGTCGGCGATCCCCAGCGCGCGCGCGATCGCCAGCCCGGTGAGCTTGTGGTCGCCGGTGACCATCACCGTGCGGATGCCGGCCTCGCGGCATTCGGCGACCGCCTGTTTGACCTCCTCGCGAGGCGGATCGATCTGGCCGACCAGGCCCAGCAGCGTGGCCCGACCGGCGAATCGTTCGAAGCCGGCCGAAGCGTCGAGCGTTCCCTCGTCCAGCCCCGCCACGGCCAGCACGCGCAGCGCCCGCGCCGCCATCGCCTCAGCGGCCTTGCGCACGGACTCCCCGGCGGCTGCGCCCTCCGGCGCGCAGAGCCGGAACACCGCCTCCGGCGCGCCCTTGACGATCACGCGGTGCGGCGCTTCGGCGCCGCAATGACAGGTCGCCATCATCCTGGCATCGGAGTCGAACGGCAGTTCGGCCTCGCGCGCCGCCGACTCGCGTAGCGACCGCCAGTCGATGCCGGCCTTGGCCGCGACGACGAGCAGCGCCGCTTCGGTCGGATCGCCCAGGACCGTCCAGGCGGCGCCCTCCTCCTCGGGCGGCAGGAGGTCGGCATCGTTGCACAGCACCGCCGCCCGCAGCAGCGCCTCGACCGCCTCGTCGGCGGAAGCGACCGGTCGGCCACCTTCGCTCAAGCTGCCTTCGGGCGCGTAGCCGACGCCGTCGACGTCGATTTCCCGGCCGTCAGGGAGCCACAGCGCGCTGACGGTCATTTCGTTGCGGGTGAGCGTGCCGGTCTTGTCGCTGCAGATGACGGTGGTCGAGCCCAGCGTCTCGACCGCGGCCAGCCGGCGGATGATCGCCCCCCTGGCGGCCATCCGCTGCATGCTCACGGCAAGCGCGATGGTCATGGCCACCGGCAGTCCTTCGGGGACCATCGACACCATCTGGCTGATCGCGACCATCAGGACTTCGTCGAGCGGCAGCCCGCGCAGCACGCCAAGCAGCAGCACGATCACGAACAGCGCCAGCGCGGCGCCGACGAGGTAGCGCCCGAATTGCGCGATGCGCGCTTCCAGCGGCGTCTTCTGCTCCTCCGCCTGCTCGGTCATCCGGGCAATGCCGCCGACCTCGGTGCTTGCACCGGTCGCGGTGACCACCGCGCGCCCGCGCCCTGCGGCCACGTAGGTGCCCGAGAAGACCATGTTGTGGCGGTCGGCAAGCCCGGTGGCTTCCGGCAGCGCCGCCGGCCCCTTGGCCACCGGCACCGACTCTCCGGTCAGCGCCGCCTCGGCCGCCGCCAGCGCTTCCCCCGCGATCAGGCGCGCGTCGGCGGCGACGGCATCGCCCGGCGACCAGCAGCAGCACGTCGCCGGGCACCAGTTCGCGCGCCTCGACCTCCTGTTCCCGACCGTCGCGCAGCACCTGCACCCGCAGGGCCGACAGTCGGCGCAGCGCCTCCATCGACCGCTCCGCCCGGCCTTCCTGATAGGTCCCGATCAGCGCATTCGCCAACACCACGGCCAGTATCACGGCCGCGTCGCGGGGGTGGCCGAGTACCGCGGCCAGCGCCGCGGCGACGAACAGGATGTAGATCAGCGGGCTGGCGAACTGGCGCAGGAACACCATGAACAGCGGGCGCTTCGGCGGCTCGGGCAGCGCGTTGTCTCCGTGTTCCGCGCGGCGCTCGGCGACCTGGTCCGCGGACAGTCCGCGGTCGCCGTCGCTGCCGAGGTGGCCCAGGACCGTTTCGGCATCGAGCGCATGCCAGGGGCGAAGAAATCCGGCGCCTTCAGCCATGTCCGGCATAGAGCAGCATGAACACGTTCATCACGTAGATCACCACCAGCGACAGGCTCACCCAGCCGATGGTCTTCAACAACCGCGTTTCGGCGCGATAGAGCAGGCCGACGATGGCGGCACCGATCATGATCATCGCCGATATGGCGGTGACGGCGTGCAACGGCGACGCGTGCGCCAGCAGCGGGCCCTTGACGTAGAGCACGTCGTCGATCGCGAGCACCAGCACGTTGAACAGCAGGCTGCCGAACAGGTTGCCGATGGCCATGTCCAGCGCGCCCAGGCGCAGCGCGCTCACGGTGACCACCATCTCCGGAAGCGTGGTCGCCAGCGCGACGAACACCGTGCCGACGAAGCTCTCCCGCCAATCCATGACCTGCGCGATTTCCCTCGCGACGAACGGAAGCAGCGCGCCGGCGACGACGATCATGATCGACGCCAGCACGAAACCCGCGACGGCCCGCGGACAGCGGCATGTCCTTCCCCTGCCGCACGACCACGTCGCTCTGCGACGCGCGCCTCCCGGCGCTCGTAGCCGGCCACGGTGCGCAGCGCCAGGAAGTACAGCATGGCGATGATGGGCGTGTAGAGCCCGACGTGACCGAAGGCGAACGGCGGCCCCGTCGCGGCGATGACGAGATTGGAGGCCACGACGCCCAGCAGGATCAGGCCGAAGGCGGCGCTGATCACGTGACTCTGCCGCGCGCGCGTGTAGACCGATTCGCTCCGGTGCAGGAAGTCCAGGACCACGATCATCAGCAGGTTGAAGATGCACGCACCCAGCACGTTGCCGACGGCGATGTCCGGCGCATCCACCAGCGTGACCGATGCGACCCCGGTCACCAGTTCCGGCAGCGAGGTTACGCTCGCCAGCAATACCAGGCCGACTCCGCTGTCGCCGAGGCTGGTCTTTCGGGCGATCACCGCGCCGTAGCGCGACAGGCGCGCGCCCGCCAGGGTGATCAGCGCGGCACAGGCCGCGAATTCAAGCCAGGCGACGAGCGCGGGGGTCATGGCCTCTGGTCCGGCCTAACGGCAGCAGGATCCCCCCGAGCGGCGCTGCGCGCCGCTCCCCCGGGGGGCGCGTGCCTTGGGACGGCCCGGCGGCAGCAGGATCCCCCCGAGCGGCGCTGCGCGCCGTTCCCCCGGGGGGCGCGTGCCTTGGGACGGCCCGGCGGCAGCAGGATCCCCCCGAACGGCGCTGCGCGCCGCTCCCCCCGGGGGGCAGGTGCCTTGGGGCGGCCCGGCGGCTTGATGTTCCCCCCGAACGGCGCTGCGCGCCGCGCCCCCGGGGGGCGCGTGCCTTGGGGCGGCCCGGCGGCACTCACTTCACCAAGGTCACCGGTACATCGACCAGGTGGAGTACCTTGGTGGCGATCGAGCCCAGCAGCAGCCCCTGGATCAGCCCGAGGCCGCGGGTGCCCATCACGATGGCGTCGATGCCCGATTCCTTGGCAAAGCCGGCGATGGCGTGCGCCGGCTCGCCTTCCAGCAGGTGCTCGGTGTGCGCCAGCTTCGCCTTGTCCAGCACACCACGAACGCTTCCAAGCGCCTTGCGGCCCGCCAGTTCGTGGATGCGCGTCGCCATCTCGATGTTGACCACGGCGGAGATCTCGCCGGCGACGATCGGCGGTTGCACGTTGACCACATGCACCTCCGGCGCAGGCAAGCCCCGGACCATTTGAACCAGAAACTTCGCCGCGCGAACCGAACACGGCGACCCATCCACGGCAAGCATCAGTTTTTGCATGTCCGCTCCTTCGCGTGCATACACAGCGGCCTTCCAAACGCCAACCAACCCGCCGATTGGCATCGGCCCAATTCCATTGGACCGCGATCCCGGGCCGGCCGTCTTCACATGGATCAAACCTGCACCCGATGGCGACCTTCTGGCATGGCGCAGGTGGTCGGGGTCTGGCAAAGGCGATCGTGCTGCTCGCCAACGACGCGGAAGAACCATAGCGAGGGAACGGCTTCGGGGTTCCCCGCTGCTCGGCGATCGACAGCAGGGATCGTCGCCGGAGACGAACAAGCGCTTTTTCGCCGCCCCGGGGATCGGGGCCGCGCGGAGGCGGAGCCTGTTCGCCTCGCGCCACCGATCCCGGCGCGTTCTCGCGGCGGCATCCACCTGTTGTCGCGTTCGGCCGCTTCGGCTAGAATGATCGGCTGTTTGCAGGCGCGTAGCTCAGCTGGTTAGAGCACCACCTTGACATGGTGGGGGTCGTTGGTTCGAGTCCAATCGCGCCTACCAATTTCCCGGCTGTCGCGTCCCGACAGCGTCGGCATCGAAACGAACGATCGACGCGGAACATCGACCATGGTTATGACACCGCTGACGTGCCCGGAGACCCTCTGACCCGAGAGCGATTCCGCACGCCCGTCGATTGACGATTCAATGAAAAAGTGCGGCATTGCGACCGCACTTTTTCGTTTCTGGAGTCCAGAACATGGTTTCGATCAAGCTCCCCGACGGCGCCGTCCGTCAATTCGATGCACCCGTGTCGGTCCGCGACGTCGCCGCCGTCGATCGGCCCCGGCCTCGCCAAGGCCGCGCTGGCCGGCAAGGTCGACGGCAAGGTCGTCGACACGTCCTACGTCATCGAGCGCGACGCCGACGCTCGCGATCGTCACCGACAGGGATCCGGAGGGTCTCGAGGTGATCCGGCATTCGACCGCGCACCTGCTGGCCTACGCGGTGAAGGAACTCTTCCCCGACGCCCAGGTGACCATCGGCCCGGTGATCGAGGACGGCTTCTACTACGATTTCGCCTACAAGCGCCCCTTCACGCCCGACGATCTCGCCGCCATCGAGACGACGGATGGCCGAACTCGCGAAGAAGGACGAGCCGGTCGAGCGCACGGAAATGCCGCGCGACGACGCGGTGAAGTTCTTCGAGGGCATGGGCGAGCACTACAAGGCGGAGATCATCGCCTCGATCCCGTCGAACGAGCCGATCTCGCTGTACCGCGAAGGCGGCTTCATCGACCTGTGCCGCGGCCCGCACGTGCCGTCGACCGGGCAGGCTCAAGGTGTTCAAGCTGATGAAGCTCGCCGGCGCCTACTGGCGCGGCGACTCGAAGAACGAGATGCTGCAGCGGATCTACGGCACCGCCTGGACGAAGAAGGAGGACCTCGACGCCTACCTCATGCGCATCGAGGAGGCCGAGAAGCGCGACCACCGCAAGCTCGGCCGCGCGCTCGACCTCTTCCACCTGCAGGACGAGGCGCCGGGCATGGTGTTCTGGCACCCGAAGGGCTGGTCGATCTGGCAGGCAGGTCGAGCAGTACATGCGCCGCGTCTACCAGGACAACGGCTACCAGGAGGTGAAGGCGCCGCAGATCCTCGAGCGCACGCTCTGGGAGCGCTCGGGCCACTGGGAGAACTACAAGGACAACATGTTCACGACGGAGTCGGAGAAGCACGACTTCGCGGTGAAGCCGATGAACTGCCCGGGTCACATCCTGATCTTCAACTCGGACCTGCGCAGCTACCGCGACCTGCCGCTGCGCTACGGCGAGTTCGGCGCCTGCCATCGCAACGAGCCGTCGGGCGCGCTGCACGGGATCATGCGCGTGCGCGGCTTCACGCAGGACGACGGCCACATCTTCTGCACGCCCGCGCAGATCGAGCCGGAGTGCGTGGCGTTCCACAAACTTTCGCTCGCGGTCTACGCGCGACTTCGGCTTCTCCGACATCGCCGTCAAGCTGGCGCTGCGGCCAACTCCCCGGATCGGCAGCGACGAACAGTGGGATGCCGCCGAGGAGGCGCTTCGCGGCGCGCTGCGTGCGTGCGGCGCGGAGTGGACCGAACTGCCCGGCGAGGGCGCGTTCTACGGCCCCAAGATCGAGTACCACCTCAAGGACTCGATCGGCCGACCCTGGCAGTGCGGCACCATGCAGGTCGACTTCCAGATGCCCGGGCGCCTCGGCGCCGAGTACGTCGCCGCCGACGACACGCGGCAGGTGCCGGTGATGCTGCACCGCGCCATCGTCGGTTCGCTCGAGCGCTTCATCGGCGTCCTGATCGAGCATTACGCCGGCGCGCTGCCGCTCTGGCTCTCACCCCAGCAGGCTGGTGGTGCTGAACATCACCGACCGGACGGCCGAATACGCAAACCAGATCGTCGGAGCCCTGAAGGCGGCCGGTTTCCGGGCATCGGCCGATTTGCGCAATGAGAAAATAACCTATAAAATTCGGGAACATAGCTTGCAGAAGCTGCCTTACCAGCTCATCGTGGGCGACAAGGAACTGCAGGCACGAACAGTGGCCGTGCGTACCCGCGGCGGCGAGGATCTGGGGACCATGTCCTTGGATGCCTTGCTCGAGCGCCTCCGCAAGGAGGTCGCGGCGCGTCACTAACGCCTTGATTCAATTGAATTAAGGCGCGACGCGTCCCCCGGGGCATGGCCGTTTTTTGTCGTCAATGGAGAATCTACAATAGCCCTCGAAAAGCAGCAGCGGATCAACGCGGAAATCACCGCTCCCGAAATCCGCTTGGTTGGTGAAGACGGTGAGCAGCTCGGAATTGTTTCTCTCGCGGATGCCCGGTCGCGGGCCGAAACGGCGGAACTCGACCTGGTCGAGATCGCGCCGATGGCCAAGCCGCCGGTTTGCCGGATCATGGATTTCGGCAAGTTCAAGTACCGCGAAGCGAAGAAACAACACGAGGCCAGGCTCAAGCTCAAGCAGATCCAGGTCAAGGAGGTGAAGTTCCGACCCGGTACTGACGAGGGCGATTACCAGATCAAGCTGCGGAACCTCGTCCGGTTCCTCGGGGAAGGCGACAAGGCCAAGATCACGCTGCGCTTCCGCGGGCGGGAAATGGCGCACCAGGAGTTCGGGGTGCGCCTGCTGGAACGCATCAGGAACGAGCTCGAGCCGCATTGCGTGGTCGAGTCGTTCCCGAGGCTCGAAGGCCGGCAAATGGTGATGCTGCTGGCCCCGAAGAAGGTCGTCGTGACCAAACCGGTCGCGGCAAAGCATCCTGCAACCAAGCCCGAGGTGGGTGCGGCAAAGTCCGCGAAAGCCTCACCGGTCGCAAAGCCGGAGAGCACCCCCGAGGGCAGCAAACTAGAAAGCAGGAAGGAAACTGAGCATGCCGAAGATGAAGACCAAGTCGGGCGCCAAGAAGCGCTTCCGCGTTCGCGGAAGCGGTTCGATCAAGCGCTCGCAGGCGTTCAAGCGCCACATCCTCACGAAGAAGTCGACCAAGTCCAAGCGACAGCTTCGTGGTTCCGCCGAGATCCACAGCACCAACATGGATTCGGTCAAGTCAATGATGCCCTACGCCTAAGGAGCGACCATGCCAAGAGTCAAACGTGGCGTGACCGCGCGCGCGCGGCACAAGAAGGTCCTGGAGCAGGCCAAGGGCTTCCGCGGCCGCCGGTCCAGCGTCTTCCGGATCGCCAAGGAAGCGGTGATGAAGGCCGGGCAGTACCAGTACCGGGACCGTCGCCAGAAGAAGCGCGAGTTCCGGCGCGCTGTGGATCGCCCGGATCAACGCCGCGGTGCGCGAGCTGGGGATGACCTACAGCACGTTCATCAACGGCCTGACCAAGGCGTCGATCGACATCGACCGCAAGGTGCTGGCCGACCTGGCCGTGCACGACAAGGCGGCGTTTACCAAGATCGCGGAGCAGGCCAAAGCCTCTCTGGCCTGATCGACTCCGCGAAAAAACGAGGGAGGCGCGACCCGCCTCCCTTTTTTTTTGTCACGACACGAACGACGACAAGGCAAACCCGATGTCCGAGCTTTCCGCAATCGTCAGCCGCGCCCGCGCCGAGTTCGACGCCTGCGCGGACGCGACGGCGCTCGAGAACGCGAAGGCGAAGTACCTGGGCAAGGCCGGCGCGCTCACCGACCTCCTCAAGGGACTGGGCAAGCTCTCCGCCGCCGAGCGTCCCGCCGCCGGCGCCGCGATCAACGCGGCCAAGCAGGCGCTCGAGGACGCGCTCGCCGCACGCCGCGACGCGCTGGCCGACGCAGAAGCTGTCGCGGCAGCTGGCGGCCGATGCGCTCGACGTGTCGCTGCCCGGGCGCGGACGCGGGATCGGCTCGCTGCACCCGCTGACGCGCACGCTCGAACGCGTCGAGACGCTGTTTCGCCACGCTCGGCTTCGCGGTGGCCGACGGGCCGGAGATCGAGGACGATTTCCACAACTTCACCGCGCTCAACACGCCGGAAAACCACCCTGCCCGCTCGATGCAGGACACGTTCTACGTCGAGGGCGGCATGGTGCTGCGCACGCACACCTCGCCGATCCAGATCCGCTACATGGAAACGCACGCGCCGCCGATCAAGATCATCGCGCCGGGCCGCGTCTACCGCGTCGACAGCGACGCCACGCATTCGCCGATGTTCCACCAGGTCGAAGGCCTGTGGATCGACCGCGACGTCTCCTTCGCCGACCTGAAGGGCGTGATCAGCGAGTTCCTGCGCCGGTTCTTCGAGCGCGACGACCTGAAGGTCCGCTTCCGTCCATCGTTCTTCCCGTTCACCGAGCCTTCCGCCGAGATCGACATGGCCTTCGGCGACGGCGGCTGGCTGGAGATCTGCGGCTCCGGACAGGTCCATCCGAACGTGCTGCGCGCGGTCGGCATCGATCCCGAGGAATTCCAGGGCTTCGCCTTCGGCATGGGGCCGGACCGGCTGGCAATGCTTCGCTACGGCGTCAACGATCTGCGCCTCTTCTATGAAAACGACCTGCGTTTCCTCGGGCAGTTCGCCTAGCGACCGGACAGCGATGAAATTCTCCGAACACTGGCTGCGCACGATGTGCAATCCGCCGATCCCGACCGCGGCGCTCTGCGATCGACTGACGATGGCCGGACTCGAGGTCGAGGAAGCGGTGCCCGCGGCGCCCGCGTTCACCGGCGTCGTCGTCGGCCGCATCGATGGCGGTTGCGCCGCACCCCAACGCCGACCGGCTGTCGCTCTGCACGGTCGATGCGGGCGCGGCGGCGCCGCTGTCGATCGTCTGCGGCGCGCCGAACGCCGCCGCCGGCATGCACGTGCCCTGCGCGCTCGAAGGCGCGACGCTTCCCGGCGGCCTCGCGATCAAGCGGACCAGTGTACGCGGCGCCGAGTCGCAGGGCATGCTCTGCTCGGCGAAGGAACTGGGCATCGACGAGGATGCCAGCGGACTGCTGGCGCTCGACCCGGACCTCGCCCCGGGCACGCCGCTGCGCGAGGCGCTGGCGCTCGACGACACGCTGATCACGCTCAAGCTCACGCCCAACCGCGCCGATTGCCTGTCGGTCGCGGGCATCGCCCGCGACGTCGCGGCCGTCACCGGCAGCCCGGTCACGCTGCCGGCGCTCGCCGCGGCCCCGGTGACCTTCGACGGCGTCCGCGCAGTCCGCGTCGACGCGCCCGGCGCCTGCCCGCGCTTTGCGGCGCGCCTGATCGACGGCATCGATCCGGGCGCCCCGACGCCGGGCTGGATGAAGCAACGCCTCGAGCGCTCCGGCCTGCGCAGCATTTCGGCGGTCGTCGACATCACCAACTACGTGATGCTCGAGCTCGGCCAGCCGCTGCACGCCTACGACGACCGCCTGCTCGACGGATCGATCGTCGTGCGCTTCGCCCGCGAAGGCGAACAGCTGACGCTGCTCAACGGCGACGTGCTCGATCTGACCGCGGACCTGCTGCTGGTTGCCGACGAGCGCAAGCCGCTCGGACTGGCCGGCATCATGGGCGGCGAGCACTCGGGCATCGCCGACGACACGACCCGCGTCTACCTCGAAGGCGCGTTCTGGAGTCCCGCGGTGATCCAGGGCAAGATGCGCCGCCTGGGCTTCACCAGCGACGCCGGCTACCGGTTCGAGCGCGGCGTCGACTTCGACGGCTGCGCGGTCGCCGTCGAGCGCGCGACGCAGCTGATCATCGCCATCTGCGGCGGCCGCGCCGGACCGCTGACCGACGCGACGGCAGCCGGCCGAGCTGCCCCGCCGCGATCCGGTGCGCGTCCGCCCCGCGCGCATCGCGCGCATCCTCGGCATCCCGGTGGACGCCGACGCCATCGCCGCGGTCTTCACCCGACTCCAGCTGCCGTTCACGCGCGATGGCGGGAATTTCATCGTCACCCCGCCGTCGCGGCGCTTCGATCTCGCGATCGAGGAGGACTTCGTCGAGGAAGTCGCCCGCATCCACGGCTACGACGCCATACCGGCGACGGCATCCGCGCACGTCCAGCAGATGCTGCCGCTGCCGGAGGCGCGCCGCTCGCGCCACGCGCTGATGCGCCGGCTGGCCGCGCTGGGCTGGCAGGAGGTGGTGACCTTCGGTTTCGTATCGTCGGCCATCGAGAAGGCGATCGATCCAGCCGCGGATCCCATCCGCGTGCTGAACCCCATCGCCGCGCAACTCGACGTCATGCGCACGTCGCTGCTGCCCGGCCTGCTCGAGGTGCTCGCGACCAACGTCAACCGCAAGGCGCCGCGCGCGTGCATCTTCGAGGTCGGCCGGACCTTTCGCCGTGCCCCGCCCGGCCACGATCAGCCGCTGCGCGTGGGTGGACTGGCCTACGGCGGCGCCACGCCCGAGCAGTGGGGTGTGGCCAGGCGCGACGTCGACTTCTTCGACGTCAAGGGCGACCTGGCCGCGCTGGCCGCGCCACGGGTCCTCACCACGGTCCGCCTCGCGCACCCGGCGCTGCATCCGGGGCGCAGCGCGCAGATCCTGCTCGACGGCGGGCCGGCGGGATGGCTGGGCGAACTGCATCCGCGCCTGGTCCGCAAACTGGATCTGCCCAAGGCGCCCATCGCCTTCGAAGTGGACCTGACGCAGCTCGAGCAAGCGATGGTTCCTTCCGGCAAGCCCGTGTCGCGGACGCCGGTGGTGCGCCGGGACCTGGCGCTGGTCGTCGACGAGGCGTTGCCGGTGCAGGAGCTGCTGGACGCGCTGAACGCCGCCAAGCCGCCGCACGTCATCGCTGTGGCGCCGTTTGACGTCTACCATGGCCATGGCCTGCCAAGCGGCAAGAAAAGCCTTGCGATTCTGGTGCTTATGCAGGATACTTCCCGTACTTTGACGGACGCTGACATCGACGCGACGGAGCGTGAATTGCTCGCGGTCGCGAAAAACCGGGTCGGCGCCGCCCTTCGCCAGTAGGTTTATCGATGACGCTCACGAAAGCCGAACTCGCCGACCTGCTCTTCGAGCAACTCGGCCTCAACAAACGCGAAGCCAAGGACATGGTCGAGCGCTTCTTCGAGGAAGTACGCATCGCGCTCGAAGCGGGCGACTCGGTCAAGCTTTCCGGCTTCGGGAATTTCCAGCTGCGCGAAAAGCCGCAGCGCCCCGGACGCAATCCCAAGACCGGCGAGGAAATTCCGATCACCGCGCGCCGGGTGGTGACGTTTCACGCCAGCCAGAAACTGAAGGCCATGGTCGAAGCCGCGAACCATGCCGGACCCCAGCCGAGCTAACTCCGATCTGCCGCCGATCCCCGCCAAGCGTTATTTCACGATTGGCGAGGTCAGCGACCTGTGCGCGGTCAAGCCGCACGTGCTTCGCTACTGGGAGCAGGAATTCGCGCAGTTGAAGCCGGTGAAGCGGCGCGGCAATCGCCGCTACTACCAGCACCACGAGGTGCTGCTGATCCGGCGTATCCGCGACCTGCTCTACGAACAGGGCTTCACCATCAACGGCGCCCGGCATCGGCTGGAAAGCGAACCGGCAGAGCCGCGCGCCGCGGCACGGGCGGCGACCAGCACCGCCAAGGTGGTGAACGTGGCGCCCGGGAATACGTTGGAACCTGCCGAGATTCGGCAGGAATTGGAGGAAATCCGGCACCTTCTAGGTTCGTCGTGACGGCTCCGCAGGCGGTATAATCCGCAGTTCGGTCGGGGCGTAGCGCAGCCTGGTAGCGCACCTGCATGGGGTGCAGGGGGTCGGAAGTTCGAATCTTCTCGCCCCGACCATTCGTTTGAGTCGTTGTGGTCAGGGCCGGCTTCCCGATGGGCGGGGCCGGCTTTTTTTTGGCTGTTGCGCCAACGCAGTACCAGCAAGGACAGGGAAATGGCGACGACGCGGATTGGACAGAGTCGGCCCGGGGAGCCTGGCAGGGGTCGGGGGGCGCCCTTCCGGCCACACATGGCACCGTTGTTGCTTACAGCCCTGGGCCGCTTGCGGCGACCAACGTCAGGGGGAAACCCATGAGTGCACAGCCTCGCCCGGTGCAAACCGGCTCCGGCGTCGTATCGGAACTCGCGTTCGCGCGCGCCCAGCGCAACACCGTGCTGATCATCGACGATCTGTTCAGCAGCCGGCTGCTGCTGGCCGAGATCGTTCGCCAGATCGACGGCAAGCTCAACCTGGAACTGTTCGACACGCCGTCCCGCGCGCTGGAGTTCGCGCGCAACAACCGGGTCGACATCGTCCTGACCGACTACAAGCTGCCCGAGTTCGACGGCATCGAACTGGTCAAGCAGATCCGCGCCCTGCCCCATTGCGTCGATGTTCCGATCGTGGTCATCACCGTCGTCGACGACCGCAAGATCCGTTACGACGCCCTCGAGGCCGGCGCGACCGATTTCCTGATCAAGCCGCTGGACGAGCACGAGACGCGCGCCCGCTGCGCCAACCTGCTCGAATTGCGCCGGCACAAGATCGTCCTGTCGGACCAGGCGCGGGTGTTGCAGTACCAGGTCGACAAATCGGTGGCGGAGATCTCGCGAGCGCGAACTCGAGACGCTGGCCAAGCTGGCCAAGGCCGGCGAGTTCCGCGACAAGACGACCGGCAATCACCTGATGCGCATGGCCAAGTACTCGGCGCTGATCGGCGCGCATCTCGGCCTGGGCGCCGAGATGGTGCACGTGCTGGAGGTCGCCGCGCCGATGCACGACATCGGCAAGATCGGCATCCCCGATTCCATCCTGCTCAAGGAAGGACCGCTGGCGCGTGGCGGAGATCGAGGTCATGAGGACCCATCCGCGCATCGGCTACGACATCCTGAAGGGCAGCCCGTCGAAGTACCTGTCGATGGGCGCGATCATCGCGCTTGGACATCACGAGAAGTTCGACGGCTCGGGTTACCCGAACGGCCTGCATGGCGACGACATTCCGCTGGTCGCGCGCATCGTCGCCGTGGCCGACGTCTTCGACGCGCTGGTGAGCGAGCGGCCCTACAAGCACGCATGGGCGCTCGAGGAGAGCATCGATTTCGTTCGCGCCCAGCGCGGCAAGCACTTCGATCCCGCCTGCATCGATGCGTTCCTCGCCGACAAGGCACGCGTCCAGGGAATCATCGACGAATTCGGCGACTGACCGGTCGCCGGCGCCGGGGCCGCTTCAGGCCGGCGGCCGCATTCGGTCCAGCGACATGTCCTGATAGGACGCCGGGTCCTCGCGCGGCTCGACGTGCGTGGTCACCGTGGCCCCGGGCACCTGTTCGGCGATTTCCCGTTCTATGGCTTCGGCGAGGTCGTGACTGCGCTGAACGGTCCACGCGCCGGGCACCAGCACATGCATCGACACGAACGAGCGGCCCGCGGCCTCGCGCGTGCGGATCGCGTGGAAGCCAACTTCGTCGCTGCGGTATCCGGCAAGGATGATTTCGATGCGCTCGATGCTTTCGCGCGGCAGCGCCCGATCCATCAGGCCAAATGCCGAACGACGCAGCAGCGACATCCCCGTCCAGACGATGTTCAGCGCGACCGCGAAGGCAATCAGCGGATCGAGCCACAACCAGTCGGTCAGCGCCACTGCGATGACCGCCACGACGACGCCCACCGAGGTCCAGACGTCGGTCATCAGATGGTGCGCGTCCGCTTCCAGCGCGATCGAGCGATAGCGTGCGGCCGCGCTCGAAAGCAGGCGCGCCACGGCGAAATTGATCCCCGTCGCGGCCATCGACACGGCCAGCCCGACGCCGACCGCCTCGATCGGCTGCGGATGCAGCAGGCGGTCCACCGCCGCCCAGGAGATCGCGGCCGCCGCGATCAGGATCAATCCGCCTTCGAACGCACTGGCAAAATACTCGGCCTTGGAATAGCCGTAGGCGTAGCGCTCGTCCGGCGGCCGGGCGGAGAGCATCAGCAGCCACAGCGTGGCCATCGCCGCGACCAGGTTGACGATCGACTCGAGCGCGTCCGACAACAGACCCACGGAACCGGTGATGTACCACGCCCAGGTCTTGAGGCTGATCGTCGCGACGGCGGCGGCGATCGACAACAGCGCGAAGCGCGTCAGGTTCGATCGGTCCATGCGATCTCGTCCGCCTTGCCGCCCTTGGCCTCCTTGCGCATGGCGAGCTGCAGCGCGGCCTTCGCCAGCAGGTGCGCCGACACGGGCGCCGTCAGGAACACGAACAGGGTGATCAGCAACTCGTGCACCGATACGCCAGGACCGCGGAGGGTGAAATAGACCAGCGAAGCGATCAGCATGCAGCCGACGCCGAGCGTCGTCGCCTTGGTGGGGCCGTGAAGGCGCTTGTAGAAGTCGCCCAGCTTGGCAAGGCCCCAGGAACCGACCAGCGTGAACGTCGCGCCGACGACCAGCAGGAAGGCGAACAGCGCGTCCGCCCAGAGGGGCATTTGGTCGGCGGCGATCATTCGATGATGTCGCCGCGGTCGAGATACTTGGCGAATGCCACGGTGCTGACGAAGCCGAGCAGCGCCACCACCAGCGCCGCCTCGAAGTAGAGCTGGGTGTCGTCGCGAATGCCGAGCAGGACCAGCAGGGCGATCGAAATCACGTACAGCGTGTCCAGCGCGAGCACACGGTCCGGCAGCGAGGGGCCGCGCACCAGCCGCCAAACGGCGAGCGCCAGCGCCGCGACGAGCGCCGTGACAACATAGGGGAGCACGGCAGCGGTCATCCGAAGATCTCCTTGAGCGGGGCCTCGTAACGGGACTTGATTGTCGCGACCAGCGCGGCTTCGTCATCGATGTGGAAGGCATGCACCAGCAGATAGGAGCCGTCGTCCGCCACGTCCGCGGTGAGCGTTCCGGGCGTCATGGTGATGATGCCTGCCAGTGAGGCGATTGCCCAGCCGTCGGTGAGGTCCAGGGGCACCCGCACGAATCCGGGCCTGATCGCCGCCTCGGGCCCCAGCACCCGGCGCGCCACCTCGATGTTGGAGACGACGATGTCATAGAGAAACACCGCGCCCAGCCGGACGATCAGATCGGGCCGCCGAATCCGCGGCCACGGACCTTCGATCAGGTGGAATGACGCCAGTGGAATCGCCCAGCCAAGCAGCGCGCCAAGCGCCACGTGCGCGGCGTCGACGCTGTTGTTGAGCATCAGCCAGACCGCCCACAAACCGAGCGACAGGAACGGATGCGGCACCAGGCGCTTCACGGCGTGCCCTTTCCCGGCGGCGGCACCGGCGCCTTGTTCAGCACCGCATCGACATAGGAGCGCGGCTGCGCAAGCTGAGCCGCGGCGTCGTTCACGTAACGAATGGCCGGCGCCGCGAGAACGAGCCAGGCCACGCTCGCCGCCGCCAGCAGCGCCATGCCCGAGCTAGCCGTTGGTGTCGAAGCGGTCGCCACCGCCGGTCCGCTGGTTTTCCAGAATATCCTGGTCCCGGCGCGCGCGAAACTGAAGATCGCGATCAGGCCGCTGCCGAGCAGGCCCGGCCAGAACCAGGCCGTCGCCGCGGTTCCTGCGGTACCGGCAAGCATCAGCGCCTTGCCGATGAAACCGCCGAAAGGTGGCAGGCCGGCAATCGCCGCGCCGGTCAGGAGGAACAGCCCGCCGAGCAGCACCGGGCGCGCGACCGGCGGCCCCGCGCCGAAGCGGTCGCTCCATGCACCGCGTTGCCGGCCAATGGCGCCGGCGATCAGGAAAGCCAGCGCCGCGACCAGCGTGCTGTGGACCAGGTAATACAGTGCGCCGCCGAGCACCGGCGGGCCCAGCGTGGCTGCAGCCACCAGCGTCCCCGAGGATATCAGCATCACGCTGCCGACCAGGCTGGTCAGCCGCGTTGCCGCCAGCGCGGACAGCGCGCCGAATGCCGCCGTCAGCAATCCGGCGGCCAGCAACGCCGGCGCGCCCCAACCCTGCAGCATTCCCGCGTCGGCGCCAAAGACGAGCATCGACACCCGTACGATCGCGTAGACGCCGACCTTGGTCATCACCGCGAAAAGGGCCGCCACCGGCGCCGGTGCCGCGCCGTAGGTCTCGGGTAGCCAGAAGCCCAGCGGCAGCACCGCTGCCTTCAGGGCGAAGACGACCAGCAACAGCATGGCCGCCGCTTGCGCCAGGCCGGCGTCGGCCGCAGGCAATGCGGCCAGCCTGACGGCAAGATCGGCCATGTTGAGCGTCCCCGCCACACCGTACAGCAGGCTCACGGCCACCAGGAACAGCGCCGAGCCGAAAAGGTTGATCACGATGTAATGCATGCCGGCGCGCAGCGCCCGTGCGGGCGCGCCGTGCAGCAGCAGCGCATACGAGGCGGTCAGCAGCACCTCGAAGAACACGAAAAGATTGAACAGGTCGCCGGTGAGAAATGCGCCGTTGAGCCCGGCGAGCTGCACCTGGAAGAACGTCTGGAAGTATGGACCGCGGGGCGCGACCCTGCCCGAGCCGAGCAGGCTGGCCAGGCCGACGACGGCCGTCAGCAGGACCATCATCGCGCTCAGGCGGTCAAGGACGAGCACGATGCCGAACGGTGCGCGCCAGTTGCCGAGCAGGTAGACCGCGGTCGCGCCGCCGGCGGCGAACTCGACCAGCCGCCAGGCAAGCAGCGCCAGGGCGCCGGTGGCGGCGATGCCTATCCATCTGCACAGGCGCGGCTGCGTGCGCCCGACAACCAGCTGAAGCGCGCCGACCAGCAACGGACCGGCGACCGCCAGCAGCAACCAGTGTCCGGGATCGGTCACCGCGGTTCCATTGGACCGTGCTGCTGCTCGTCCGCCAGCGGCGGATCGCAGGCGTCGCTGGCGGTGGCAATGTTGGCCTTCAGCGCCAGCGCGAGCAGCAGCGCGGTCATTGCAAAGGAAATGACGATCGCCGTCAGGACCAGCGCCTGCGGCAGCGGATCGGCATGGTTGGCCAGCGTGGGCGCGATGCCGGGCCGGAGGATCGGTGGCACCGAAAACGCCAGCCTGCCCATGACGAAAATGAATACGTTGACGGCATACGACAGCAACGTGAGCCCGAGCACGACGTCGAACGTGCGCGCGCGCAGCATCAGCCAGAGTCCGCAGGCGGTGAGCACACCGATCGCCGAAGCAATCAGCCACTCGGTCATCGCGCGCTCCCGGATATCCGGCCATCGGGCAGCAGCCCCGGGGTCAGCGCGGCGAGCAGCGTCGCGGCGACGACCGTCACGAACACACCGAGGTCGAACAGCGCCGCGCTGGCGAGGGGCAACTCCCCCAGCAGCGGCACCACCGGATGCGCGAACGTACTGGTCAGGAACGGATAGCCGACGATCACGCTGCCGACGCCGGTGAGGCCGGCGATCACCAGACCGACGCCGATCCACGCCGGATAGGCGAGCCGGTCCGGATCGTCCAGCGGTACCCCGCCGTCGGAAACCCGCAGCAGGATCAGTGCGCAGGCAAGCGTCAGTCCGGCGATGAACCCGCCTCCGGGCAGATTGTGTCCCCGCAGAAAGAGGAACACCGCCAGCAGCGCGGCCAACGGCAGCACAAGTCGCGCAATGATGCGCAGTATCCACGGATCCCACGGCTTCACGGCGGCGCGGGCGGCGCCGCCATCGCCTCCGCGCACCAGCCGCAACTCGCGCAACAGCGCATGCACGATCAGCGCAGCCATGCCCAGCACGGTGATCTCTCCAAGCGTGTCGAAGCCCCGGAAGTCGACGAGGATGACGTTGACGACGTTGGTGCCGCCGCCTTCGGTCAGCGCGCGTTCGAGGAAGAACGGCGAGATCGACGTGAACGGCCGCGTCAGGACGGCATGCGCGATCACCGTTACGCCGACGCCGGCGGCGACGGCGATCGCCGCGTCGCGCCAAAGACGCCGCCGCGAAGGCTCCGCCGGGGAGGACTGCGGCAGGAAGTGGAGCACGACGAGGATGAGCGCCACCGTCGCGACCTCGACCAGCAGCTGGGTCAGCGCGAGGTCGGGCGCGGACAGCAGCACGAAGCCCAGGCTCACCGCAAGGCCGGTGGCGCCGAGCAGCAGCACCGCCAGCACGCGCCGGCGGTAGCACAGCGTCGCGGCGATCGCGCCACTGACGCAGAGCAGCCATACCAGCAGCGCGAGCGTCGGCGGCGGTGTACCGACCCGCGCGACCTCCGTCGCCGGGTGGCCCAACCCCAGCGTGAACAGCGGCCAGGCCATGGCCGCCAGCGCGGCCAGCGCGATCCAGGCCAGTGCGCGTGGCAGGCTTCCGGTCGGCGACCAGGCGAGCACCGCGCGTCCGGCAATCTCGATCGCCGCGAGGGCCCGATCGAAGAGATGCTTGCCGCTGACCGGCAGGCGGGTCACCGAATGCAGGTTGATCCAGTGCTGCAGACCAAAGTAGAAAGCCACCCCCGCCACGGTCGCAATCGCGCTCATCAGCAGCGGCAGGTTGAAGCCGTGCCAGATCGCGAGGTCGTAGACGGGCGTGGCCGCGCCCAGCGTTCCGCGGGCCGCGACGGCCAGGACCGGCCCCACGGTCAGCGCCGGCAACGCGCCGACCGCGATGCAGACGACCACCAGGATCTCCACGGGTATGCGCATCCAGCGCGGCGGCTCGTGCGGCGTGCGCGGCAGACCGACCGGCTGCCCATTGAAGAACACGTCGTGGATGAAACGCAGCGAATACGCGACCGCAAGCGCGCCGGCGACAGTAGCCGTCAGCGGCACCAGCACCTCGACCAGCGGATGCGTTCCCAGCGTCAGCGTCTGCGCAAAGAACATTTCCTTGGACAGGAAGCCGTTGAGCAGCGGGACGCCGGCCATCGCCGCGGCGGCGACCATCGCCAGCGTTGCGGTGATCGGCATGAATTGCCACAGCCCGTTCAGCTGCCGCATGTCGCGCGATCCGCACTCGTGGTCGATGATGCCGGCCGACATGAACAGCGACGCCTTGAACGCCGCGTGATTGAGGATGTGGAACAACCCGGCGACGACGGCCAGCGGCGCATCGAGGCCGAACAGCAGCGTGATGAGTCCGAGATGGCTGATGGTCGAATAGGCGAGCAGCCCCTTCAGGTCCTGCTGGAAGATCGCCACCGCGGCCCCCAGCGTCAGCGTGACCAGGCCGGTGCCGGTGACCAGATAGAACCAGAGGTCGTTGCCGCCCAGCGCCGGATAAAGGCGCGCAAGCAGGAAGACGCCGGCCTTGACCATCGTGGCCGAATGAAGGTAGGCCGACACCGGCGTCGGCGCGGCCATCGCATGCGGCAGCCAGAAGTGAAACGGAAATTGCGCGGACTTGGTGAACGCGCCGAGCAGGACCAGCACCAGCGCGACCGGGAACCACGGGTCCGCCTGGATGCGCGATCCGGCGGCGAGCACGATATCGAGCGAGTAGCCGCCGGCCGACTGCCCGATCAGGACGACCCCCGCGAGCAGGCACAGCCCGCCGCCCCCGGTGACCGCGAGAGCCATGCGTGCGCCCTGGCGCGCATCCGCGCGGTGATTCCAGTAACCGATGAGCAGGAAGGATGCAAGGCTGGTCAGTTCCCAGAACACCACCAGCAGGATCAGATTGTCGGCAAGAACGATCCCGAGCATCGCACCCATGAACGCCAGCAGCAGCGCGAAGAAACGCGCCGGCGGGTCGGTTGGCGCCAGGTAGTAGCGGGCATAGAGGACGACCAGCGCGCCGATCGCATAGACGATCAGCGCGAAGGTCCACGCCAGACCGTCCAGGCGAAAACCGAAATCGACGCCGGGAATCCAGGCGACAGCGACAGCCGGTATCTCTCCGGCGAACACCGGCGGCGCCAGCGCGCCGAGCATGGCGCAGCCGGCCAGCGTCACCGCGCCGGCCAGCGCTGCCGTGGCGTTGCGCGCCGTGTTCGGCAGCATCGCGCAGGCGACGGCCGCCGCATAGGGCAGCAGGACCAGTGCGAACAGCATCATCCGCGCACCCTCTTCAGCCCCGGACGCGTCGCTGGCGCAGCATCGCGACCATCAGCGTAAGCACCGTGATCGGCACGAAAAACCAGAGCACTGTCTGGGAAAACGCCGGCAGTGCATCGTGCGCCTGCGCGGCGAGTACGACATAGGTCGCATACGCCACGTAGTAGAAAAGAAACACGGCCCCCTCCCAGCGCGCGATCGTCCCGCCGGTCAGGAATACCGGGACACAGGCGATCGCCGCCGCAAGCATCACCCACGCATCGAAGGTCAGCACCGCAGACGGCACCGGGAGCCCGTCGGGCGCAACCAGCGCGCTCAGCCCGAGGCAGCCCAGGATGTTGAACGTGTTGCTGCCGACGACGTTGCCGACTGCAATGTCCCGCTCGCCCTTGACGGCGGCGGCGATCGAGGCGGCGACCTCCGGAAGCGAGGTGCCCGCCGCGACGATGGTGAGGCCGATGATCAGGTCCGATACTCCGACCAGACGGGCGATTGCGGTCGCGGCGTCGACCAGCCAGCGCGAACCCGCGACGAGCAGCACCAGGCCCGCGCCGATCAGCACTGCCTGCACTGCCGGCATGGCCTCCCAGCGATCCCAGCCTGCCGAGCCGGGTTTGGCTGCCGAGGCTTCCCGCGATCGTTTTCCGTCGTCGCGGTGACGCCCTGCCTGGATGATCAGGAACAGCACGTAGACGGCGAGAAGCGCCACGAGACCCGCGCCTTCCCACAGGCCAATGCGTCCGTCGGCCGCGACGGCGAGCAGCAACACGCTGCTTCCTATCATGATGGGAACTTCCTGGCGAATGATCTGCACGCCGACGACCAGGGGCGTGATCATCGCGGAAGCACCCAGGATGAACAGAACGTTGAAGATGTTGCTGCCGACCACGTTGCCGAAAGCGATCTCCGACTCTCCCGCGAGGGCGGAACCCACCGACACCGCCAGTTCCGGTGAGCTGGTTCCGAAAGCCACGACGGTGAGTCCCACGACCAGCGGCGATATTCCGAGGGTAAGCGCCAGCCTCGACGCGCCATGGACCAGCAGTTGGGCGCCCACGATCAGCAGGACGAGTCCGACCGCGAAAAGCGCCAGGTGGCCGATCATCGGGACTCGCCCCGCAACCGTCCACGGTCCGGGTGCTGCATCGTCTGCACCGCCATCCCTATCACGCCCCGGCGGTCAGCCGATGAGCAGGATGTGGACGCGATAGGGGCCGTGCGCGCCCAATACGATCGTCTGCTCGATATCGCCGGTGCGCGACGGTCCCGAGACCATGTTCACCGCCCGAGGCAGCGCGCCACGCTCGCGGCGAATCAGCGCGAAGGCCTCCTCCATTCCGGAAACGACGCGGTCGGCGCGGACCACGGCGATGTGCGTGTCGGGGAGCAGCATCGTCGCGGTCGGCGTGTCGGCGCCAGACAGGAACACCAGCGTGCCCGTCTCGGCGATGGCGCAGAAACAGCCGGTGATGCCCAGCCGGTCGGAACCCGGCGTCGGTCTCGCCTCGATCCGCAGGCCCGCACCCGCCCAGTCCAGGTCGGCGAACTCCGGCCAGCAGACGCCTTCGTGCGATTTCTGTGCCACCAGCGCCGGCGGCAGTTGCAGCGCGTCGAGATAGCGCGCGACCGCCACCGGCATCCGGGCGATGTCGTCGATGCGCTCGACGGTGCTCGCCATGTCGGTCGCCCGCTGCAGGAAGCGGGCCGTCAGGTCCGCCGGCATCGCCGGCCGCGGCCCCTGCGCGTGCCCGGCGATGTATGTCTGCGCGGCAGCGCGGGCGGTGTCGCCGGTGCCGATGCGCGCGAGGGCGCGACGCACGCGCCCGAGGATGGCGTCGCGCGAAGCCTTGTTGTCGTCGATCGAGGTCGTCATCGTCGCTACCCTGCCGCGCCCTTGCGCACGAACTCGGCAAGGCGCCCGACGCCCCGCTCGATGGCCTCGTTGGACGCCGCGTACGAGAAGCGGATGTGCTGCCCGTCGCCGGGGACCCGCCGGCCGAAGTGGATGTCGGCCAGCACCGCGATACCGGCCTCGTGCAGCAGGCGCTTGCGAAACACCTCGGAATCAGCGCAACCCGTCATCTTGCAGGCTTCGGTGACGTTGGGCCAGGCGTAGAACGCGCCCCCCGGCGTGGCGCAACGGATGCCAGGGACATCGTTCAACAAACGCACGATCAGGTCGCGGCGTTCGAGGAACCGGGCGCGCATGCGGTCGGCGGCGTCCTGCGGACCGGTGATCGCGGCAACGGCCGCCCACTGCGAGATCTGCGACGCGCAGGACTCGGTATTGGTGATCCAGCGCGTGAACACCGGCGCGAGCGCGCGGTTGGCCGCATAGCCGATCCGCCAGCCGGTCATCGCCCAGGTCTTGGACGCTCCGTCGCTGATGATCGTACGCGCCTGCATGTCCGGCCGCGTCGCCAGCGAGTCGAAGCGGCCGTCGTAGACCAGCCGCGAGTAGATCTCGTCGGCGAATACCCAGACCTGCGGATGGCGCGCAAGGATGTCGGCGATCGCATCCAGATTCTCTCGATCGAGGATTCCGCCGGTCGGGTTCTGCGGCGTGTTGAGGATCAGCAGCCGGGTCTTGGCCGTGATCTTCGACTCGAGCTCGGCCGGATCGAAGCCGAAGTTCCGCGATTCGCGGAGGTAGATGGGTACCGGGACCGCGCCATTGGCGGCGATCTGCGATTCGTAGATCGGAAATCCCGGCACCGGATAGATCACCTCGTCGCCAGCGCCGTAGTCGGTGACCGAGGCGATCGTGTAGGCGATAAACGGCTTGGCGCCGGCGCCGATGACGACGTCCTCGGGCGAGATCGTCAACCCGCGCCTTGCGGACAGGTCCGCTGCCGCGGCGGCCCGGAGCTCGTCGATCCCGGCGCTGGGCGTGTAGCCGTGCTTGCCGGCCTTGATCGCGTCGATCGCGGCGGTCTGCACGTGATCCGGAGTCGGAAAATCCGGCTGGCCGATGCAGAAGGACACGATGTCCTTGCCCTGGCGCAGAAGTGCATTCACCTCGGCCAGCACGACGAAGGCGTTTTCGGTGCCGAGCGACTCCGCGCGGCGCGACAGGCGCGGCAGCGCCAGATGGCCGTTGTGCGGTGAGTTCATGGCTGGCGCCCTCCCCCCGAATTGCGCTGTGCATAGAGCTCGCGAAACGTGCGCCCTGCCGGCGCCGGCATGTCGCGCCCATCGGTCCAGCCGGTCGCGAGCGGCAACCTGCGGATCATGCCGTCCGGCCCCGCCAGCTTGCGCAGCACCCGCACGCCCAGGCGGGTGAGCATCGCGTAGAGCGCAGGACGTCCGGCGACCCAGGCCCAGGCGCGGAAGCCGGCACGCTCGTACCACGGGCGCAGCGCGCGCTCGAACTCCTTTTCGCGCAGCTTGCGCTGCAGGTCCGGCAGCGGGATGCGCACCGGACAGACGACGCCGCACTGATTGCACAGCGTGGACGCCTCCGGCAGGTCGAGGGCATTCTCCAGGCCGACGTACATGGGTGTGAGGATCGAGCCGATCGGGCCCGGATAGACCCAGCCGTAGGCGTGCCCGCCGACGTTCTGGTAGACCGGGCAGTGATTCATGCAGGCGCCGCAGCGGATGCAGCGCAGCGCTTCCTTGACGTCGCTGGCGAGCACGTCGGTCCGGCCATTGTCGACGATGATGAAATACATGTGCTCGGCGCCATGGAAATCTCCCGCACCCTTGGGTCCGGTGAGGATGTCCACGTAATTGGAGATCGACTGCCCGGTCGCCGACCGCGGCAGCAGGCGCATCAGCGTGGCGACGTCCTCGAGCGTGGGCACGACCTTCTCGATGCCCGAGATCGCCACGTGCACCCTGGGCAGCGTGGTGGTGAGCGTCGCATTGCCCTCATTGGTGACGAGGACGACGGAGCCGGTCTCGGCCACGAAGAAATTGCCGCCGGAGATCCCCATGTCGGCGGTCAGGTAGTGATCGCGCAGGACGCCCCGCGCCTCCAGGCAAAGCTCCTCGATCCCGTCCTTTCGCGGCGTGCCGTGCTTGCGCTGGAACAGCTCGGCCACTTCCTCCTTGGTCTTGTGCAGCGCGGGGCCGATGATGTGCGAGGGCGGCTCGTAGTCGTTGATCTGCAGAATGTACTCGCCGAGATCGGTCTCGATGACCTGCAGTCCTGCCGCCTCGATCGCGTGATCCAGCGCGGACTCCTCCGACACCATCGACTTCGACTTGATGATCTTGCGCACCTGGTGCCGTGCGGCGATCTCGAGCACCAGCTTGTTGACCTCTGCGGGCGTCTGCGCGAACAGCACCGTGGCGCCGCGCGCGGTCGCGATCGCCTCGAACTGCTCGAGCCAGATATCGAGGTCGTCGAGCGCGCGCTGGCGGATCGCCATGCCGGCGTCCCGGGTTCCTTCGAAATCGTCGACCTCGACCAGCGAAGCGAACCGCTTGGCGACGAACTTGCCCTTCAGCTTCTCGAGATTCTTCCGCAGCACCTCGTCGTCCAGCTTGACGTGCGCGCGCTCCTTGAAGTGCATCGACGCGATCTGCATCGCTTCTCCGTCAGTCCGGACAGTTCATGACGCGGTGGCGTCGCCGGCGAGGACTTCGGCCACGTGCCAGACCTTGGTCGTCGCGTCGCCGCGCCGCCGCAACCGTCCTTCGATGTTGAGCATGCAGCCCAGATCGCCCAGGACCACGGCGCCGGTCCCGGCATTGGCGATGTGCTGACACTTGTTGTCGGCAAGCCGGGCCGATATCTCGCCGAATTTGATCGAAAACGTGCCGCCGAACCCGCAGCAGGACTCGCATTCCGCCATCTCGACGAGCTCGAGTCCCGGCATCCGCCGCAGCAATTCCCGCGGCTGCGCCTTCACGCCCATCTCGCGCAGGCCGGCGCAGGAATCGTGGTAGGTGATCCGGCCGGTGAGCGTGCCGGGAACCTTTTCGAGCGGGGCCACGTTCACCAGGAAGTCGGTCAGCTCGTGGGTCTTCGCCGCGAGCGCCTGCGCGCGCGCCCGGAATGCCGGATCGTCGCGGAACACATCGGCATAGTGGGTACGGATCATTCCGCTGCACGATCCGGACGGCGCGACCAGATAGTCGCAGCCCTCGAATTCCTCGACCAGCTTGCGCGCTAGCGCGATGGTGTCGGCGCGATCGCCGGAGTTGTAGGCCGGCTGCCCGCAGCAGGTCTGTGTCGGCGGCACGTACACGTCGGCACCGGCTGCTTCCAGCAGGCGCAGCGCCGCGAAGCCGATCGACGGTCGCATCAGGTCGACGAGGCAGGTGACGAAAAAGCCGACGCGCATGGAGGATTCCGAAAAGAGCGGACGATGTTAGCACGGTCGCCCGACCGTCGCCGGACAGGCCGCGGCCCGGGCATGTCTGCCCCGGGGAGCCGCCGCGCGAAGGCGCCGGCTAGTAATACTGCGAGTGGACCAGCGCCAGCGCGCACAGCCCCATCAGCGGCTGCGGCAGCACGCCGAGGAGCAGCAGCAACATGCCGTTGCCCGAAATCAGCAGGCGGGTGTCGGTGCGCGCCTCGATCGGCGAGCGATCCGCCGGTTCGTCGAAGTACATGAGCTTCACCACGCGCAGGTAGTAGAACGCCCCGACCAGCGCGGCCAGCACGCCGACCACAGCGAGCCAGAGAAAGTCGGCCTTGATCGCCGCCTGCAGCACCAGAAGCTTGGCGTAGAAGCCGACCGTCGGTGGCAGGCCGGCAAGCGAGAACATCACCACCAGCATGACGAACGCCCACCAGGGGGAGCGCTGGTTCAGGCCTTTGAGGTCGTCCAGATGGTCGGCTTCGAACCTTCGCCGCGACAACAGCATCAGCACTCCGAAGGCTGCCAGCGTCGTCATGACGTAGGCAACGATGTAGAACATCGCTGCCGAGTACCCGGTGACGTCGGCGGCCAGGAAGCCCATCAGCACATAGCCCATGTTGGCGATGGCCGAGTACGCGAGCATGCGTTTGATGCTGGTCTGCGCGATGGCCACGACATGGCCGAGCGTGACCGACAGGACCGCCAGGACGACGAGCATTCCCTGCCAGCCCATCTCGGTCCCGCCCAACGCGCCGGCGAGCAGCCGCAGGATCATCGCGAATGCCGCGAACTTCGGCGCGGAGGCGATCAGCAGCGTGACGGCGGTCGGCGCACCCTGATACACGTCCGGGCACCCACATGTGGTACGGCACCGCGCCGAGCTTGAAGGCGATGGCGGAAACGATGAACACCAGCCCGAAGATCAGCAGGATGGGATTCTCGGAGCGTCCGAACACGGCCGCCGCCACGCCGTCGATCCCGAGAGTGCCGGTCGCGCCGTAGACCATCGACATCCCGTACAGCAGGAAGCCGGAGGCAAGCGCGCCCAGGACGAAGTACTTCATCGCGGCTTCCGCGCTCCCCCGGTCGTCGCGCTGGACGGCAACCAGCGCATACAGCGACAGTGACATCAGCTCGAGGCCCAGGTAGAGCGTAAGGAAGCTGTTCGCGGTGATCAGCACCTGCATCCCCAGCAGCGCGAACAGGATCAGAACGAAAGTCTCGCCGCGGAACAGCCCGCGGGCCTCCAGGTAGCTGCGCGAATAGAACAGCACCAGCGACACGGCGATGAGGCTGAAAATCCGCAGGAAATCGCCGACCAGGTCGTCGATGACCAGGTCGTGGAACACCCGGACGACACTGGTGTTCATCGTGCGCATGGTCGCCCAGACTGCGACCAGCAGCGTCAGCTGCGCCAGCCAGTAGCCGACGTGCCGCCGGCGATCGGTCAGGAAGAGGTCCAGCAGCAGAACGACCGATGCCCCGACGAGCACGCGATCTCGGGCAGGACGGAGGTGATGTTCGCGGTCATGATCGTCCCGGCGCGTCAGAGCTTGCTTTTCGCCACGTGGACGAGAAGGTCGGTCACCGAAACATGCATGACGTCGATGAAGGGCTTGGGAAACACGCCCATGGCGAGCACCGCCACCGCCACCGTCGCCAGCAGCCAGAACTCGCGGCGCGACAGGTCGGACAACCCGGCGACCTGGGCGTTGCCCGGCGCGCCGAAGATCACCCGCTTGTACATCCAGAGCGTGTAC
The DNA here is from genome assembly GCA_963699765.1 of uncultured beta proteobacterium. Lineage (GTDB taxonomy): Bacteria > Pseudomonadota > Gammaproteobacteria > Burkholderiales > Casimicrobiaceae > VBCG01. The sequence goes on from CAVOVD010000007.1 coordinate 127,410, forward strand.
GCGGCACCCAGGATCAGCGACAGCGCGGCCAGGAAGGCCAGCCAGAAGTTCACCTGCACCGCCGCCAGGATCACCAGGAACTCGCCGACGAAACCGGACGTCGCCGGAAGGCCCGCGTTGGCCATCGCGAACAGCATCATGAATGCGGCGAACTTCGGCATCGTGTTCACGACCCCGCCGTAGTCGGCGATCATGCGCGTGTGCATGCGATCGTAGAGCACGCCAACGCACAGGAACATCGCCGCCGAGACGAAGCCGTGGGAGATCATCTGCGCGAGGCCGCCCTCGACGCCGAGCTGGTTGAACATGAAGAAGCCGAGCGTCACGAAGCCCATGTGCGAGATCGACGAATACGCGATCAGCTTCTTCATGTCGGCCTGCACCAGGGCGACAAAGCCGATGTAGACGATCGCGATCAGCGATATGGTGATGACGAATCCCGACAGATGGTGGCTCGCGTCCGGAACGATCGGCAGGATGAAGCGGACGAATCCGTAGGCGCCGATCTTCAGCGTGATCGCCGCCAGCACGACCGAGCCCCCGGTCGGCGCCTCGGTATGCGCATCGGGCAGCCAGGTGTGCACCGGCCACATCGGCACCTTGACCGCGAACGCGGTGAAGAACGCCACGAAGATCAGCACCTGGGCTTTCAGCGACAGCGGCAGCACGTACCAGTCGGCAAGCGACCAGCTGCCGCCGGACTGCTGGTAGAGATAGATGAACGCCACCAGCATCAGCAGCGAGCCCAGCAGCGTGTACAGGAAGAACTTGATCGCCGCGTAGACGCGGCGCTCGCCGCCCCAGATCCCGATGATCAGGTACATCGGGATCAGCATCGCCTCGAAGAAGACGTAGAACAGGATGCCATCCAGCGCCGCGAAGGCGCCGTTGATCAGCCCCGACATGATCAGGAATGCGGCCATGTACTGCGCCACCCGGGTCTTGATGACTTCCCAGCCCGCCCAGACCACCAGCACCGTGGTGAAACTGTTGAGCAGGATGAACAGCACCGAGATCCCGTCGACGCCAAGGTGGTAGTAGATGTCGAAGTACGGAATCCAGCTCGCGCGCTCGACGAACTGCATCGCCGACGTCGTGGCGTCGAAGTGCGTGTACAGCGGAATGGTCACCAGGAATCCCGCCAGCGCGCCGATCAGCGCGATCCAGCGGGCGCGACCGGCATCCTGGTCGCGACCGATGACGAGCACGGCGACGGCCGCGACGATGGGCACCCAGACGGCAAGCGAGAGATAGGGCGTCATCGGGAGCTAGCTCGCGACCCACCAGGTCAGCAGCGCGAACACGCCGACGATCATGGTGAACGCGTAGTGGTAGACATAGCCGGACTGGACCTGGCGCAGCAGCGCCGAGCACCAGCCGACGAGGCGCGCGGACCCGTTGACGAAGAATCCGTCGATGATCGCCTTGTCGCCGACATCCGAAAGCACTCCGCCGACGCTGCGCGCGCCGCCCGCGAAGAACCAGTCGTTGAACCGGTCGAAGTAGTATTTCTGGTCGAGCAGCGTATAGAGCGCTCCCGCTCGCTCCTTGATCTTCGCCGGCAGCGCCGGGTTGACCAGATAGCAGTACCAGGCGGCGGCGATTCCCGCCAGCGCCAGCCAGAACGGCAGCGACAGCACGCCATGCCGGATGAACGCCGCCACGCCATGCCACTCGTTCTTCAGTTCCCAGAGCACCGCGTGCTCCGGCCGCACCACGATCGAATCTCCGAAGTAGTCGCCGAAGAGCATGGGCTCGATGAACGTCCAGCCGGTGAACACCGAGGGTATGGCCAGCAGGATCAGCGGCACGGTCACCACCCAGGGGCTCTCGCGCGGCGGGCCGCCATGGTGGTGGACGTCGTCGGCGTGCCCGTCGCGCCCCGGATGGTCGCCATGAGCTCCGTCGCCCGCATCGAAGCGCGGTTTTCCGTGAAAGGCGAGGAACAGCATCCGGAACGAGTAGAACGCGGTCACGAAGACGCCGGCCATCACCGCGAAATAGGCGTAGCCATGTCCCGGGATCTTCGACAGGTGCACCGCCTCGATGATTGCGTCCTTGGAGAAGAACCCGGCGAACGGAGGGACTCCCGCCAGCGCCAGCGAGCCGATGACCGCGGTGATGTAGGTGATCGGCATGAACCTGCGCAGCCCGCCCATCCTGCGCAGGTCCTGCTCGTGATGCAGCGCGATGATGACCGAGCCGGCGCCGAGGAACAGCAGCGCCTTGAAGAACGCGTGCGTCATCAGGTGGAAGATCGCCGCCGAATACGCCGACACGCCCAGCGCCACCGTCATGTACCCCAGCTGCGACAGCGTCGAATAGGCGACGACGCGCTTGATGTCGTTCTGGACGATCGCCGAGGAAGGCCATGAACAGCGCGGTGGTCGCGCCGATCACGGTCACGAACGACAGCGCGGTCTCCGAGAGCTCGAACAGCGGGCTCATCCTGGCCACCATGAAGATCCCGGCGGTGACCATCGTCGCCGCATGGATGAGCGCGGAGATCGGCGTCGGGCCTTCCATCGAATCCGGCAGCCAGACGTGCAGCGGGACCTGGGCGCTCTTGCCCATTGCGCCGACGAACAGGCACAGGCAGGTCAGCGTCATCAGCGACACCTGCGTGTCGCCCCAGAGCGTGATCGTCGCGTCGGCCAGCGAGGGCGCCTTCTCGAACGCGGTCGCGTAGTCGACGGTGCCGAAATAGGCCAGGACCAGGCCGACGCCGAGGATGAAGCCGAAGTCGCCGACCCGGTTCGCAAGGAAGGCCTTGAGGTTGGCGTAGATCGCCGTCGGCCGCGTGTACCAGAAGCCGATCAGCAGGTAGGACACCAGCCCGACCGCCTCCCAGCCGAAGAACAGCTGGAGAAAATTGTTGCTCATGACCAGCATGAGCATCGAGAACGTGAACAGCGAGATATAGGAGAAGAAGCGCGAATACCCCGGGTCCTCGGCCATGTAACCGATGGTGTAGACGTGGACCATCAGCGACACGAAGGTGACGACCAGCATCATGGTCGCCGTCAGCGGGTCGATGAGGAAGCCGATGGTCATGCGGATCGAGCCGGACTCGAGCCAGGTGTAGACGTCGCCGTTGAAGGTGTTGCCGGCGCCGACGTCGCGCCAGACGATGAAGGACGCGACGAAGGCAATGGCGACGCCGACGATGGTCAGCCAGTGCGACGCCGCCCGTGGCAGGCGGGTGCCGAACAGGCCGACGACGATCGACGCGACCAGCGGCGCCAGCGGGACCAGAAGGTAGAGTTGCTGCATCGTCATGGCGGGTCCGTCAGCCCTTCAGCCGGTCGAGGTCTTCGACGTCGATGGACCCGGCGTTGCGGAACAGCAGCACCAGGATCGCGAGGCCGATCGCGGACTCGGCGGCGGCGACGGTCAGGATGAAGAACACGAACACCTGCCCGCTCATGTCGCCCAGATAGTGCGCGAATGCGATGAAGTTGAGATTGACGGCGAGCAGCATCAGCTCGATCGCCATCAGCAGGATGATCACGTTCTTCCGGTTGAGGAAGATGCCGGCCATGCTGATCGCGAACAGGATCGCGCCCAGTACCAGGTAGTGAGCCAGCGCCGGCTCGGTCAGCAGCGACACGTCGCCCTCCGTTGGCAGGTCGCGATCGGCGGATCGAACGTCATTCCCGGGTCTCCGCCGGCAGGTCGAGCAGACGCACGCGGTCCTCGCGCTTCACCTTCACCTGCCGGCCCGGATCCTGGTGCTTGGTTGCCCGGCGTGTGCGGTGCGTCAGCGCGATCGCCGCCACGATGGCCACGAGCAGGATCACCGCCGCGATCTCGAATGCGTAGACGTAGTCGACGTAGAGCAGCATTCCCAGCGCCCGGGTGTTGCCTCCGGCCGGAGGCGGCGGCGCCGCCGCAGGCGCCAGCCCGCTGCCGACGACGACCAGCGCCATTTCGAGCAGCACCAGCACGCCGACGGTGGCGCCGACCGGGATGTAGCTGCGGAAATTCTTGCGCAGGGTGTCGAAATTGACGTCGAGCATCATGATGACGAACAGGAACAGCACCATCACCGCGCCGACGTAGACCAGCACCAGCGTGATGGCGAGGAACTCGGCGCCGAGCAGCAGCCAGACGGCGGCCGCGGTGAAGAAGCACAGCACCAGCCACAGCGCGGCATGCACCGGGTTGCGGGTCGTGACCACCCGCAGCGCCGCGAAGATGAGGATCGCCGCGAACAGGTAGAAGATGGCGGTGGTGAACGTCATCGGGAACCCGCCGTTGCGGTCGATGCGCCGTCGCGCGCGTGAAGTCGGATTGCGCTGTTCATCGGAATTTCGCGTCCGCCTGGCGGTCGGCCGCAATCTGCGCCTCGTACCGGTCGCCGACCTGGAGCAGCATTTCCTTGGTGTAGTAGAGATCGCCGCGCTTCTCGCCGTGGTACTCGAGGATCCGCGTCTCGACGATCGAATCCACCGGGCAGCTCTCTTCGCAGAAGCCGCAGAAGATGCACTTGGTGAGGTCGATGTCGTAGCGCGTGGTCCGGCGGGTGCCGTCGGCCCGCTGTTCGGACTCGATGGTGATCGCCAGCGCCGGGCACACGGCCTCGCACAGCTTGCAGGCGATGCAGCGCTCCTCCCCGTTCGGGTAGCGGCGCAGCGCGTGCAGGCCGCGGAAGCGCGGGCCCTGCGGGGTCTTTTCCTCGGGAAACTGCACGGTCACCTTGCGGGCGAACAGGTAGCGGCCGGTCAGCATCATGCCCTTGACCAGCTCGGCGAGCAGCCAGGTGTCGAAGAGTCCCTTGACGCGAGCGAACATGGCGATCCTCGTCTCCGTCAGTGGAAAAGGTGGGCCCAGCGCGTCTGCATCATCGCGCCGATGAAGGCGATCCAGACGAGCGTGACCGGAATGAATACCTTCCAGCCCAGCCGCATCACCTGGTCGTAGCGGTAGCGCGGGAACGTGGCCCGCACCCAGAGAAAGCACAACAGGACGAACGCCATCTTCGCGGCCAGCCAGGCGAAACCGTCGCCGAAGGGCCGCATCGCCAGCCCGAAGATCTCGAACTCGGCATTGTTGAGAATCGGCCATGGCGCGAGCCAGCCGCCCAGGAACATGACCGCCGTCAGCGCGGCGATCAGGATCATGTTCATGTATTCGGCGAGAAAGAACACCGCGAACGCGACGCCCGAATACTCGACGTGGAAGCCGGCGACGATCTCGGACTCGCCTTCCGACATGTCGAACGGGTGACGGTTGGTCTCGGCGAGTCCCGAGACGAAGTAGATGATGAACATCGGGAACAGCGGCCAGACGTACCAGTAGGCGGCGCCGCCCTCCTGTCCGCGGACGATGTCGGACAGGTTCAGGCTGTTGGCGACCATCAGCACGCCGATCAGCGCGAAGCCCATCGCCAGCTCGTAGGAGACGATCTGCGCGGCCGAGCGCAGCGCGCCGAGGAACGCATACTTGGAGTTCGACGCCCAGCCGGCGAGGATGATGCCGTAGACGCCGACCGAGGTCATCGCCAGGATGTAGAGCAGCCCGGCGTTGATGTTGGCGAGCACCATGCCGTCGCCGAAGGGAACCACCGCCCATGCCGCCAGCGCCGGCCCGATCGCCAGCAGCGGCGCGATGAAGAACAGGTAGCGGTTCGCGCCCGACGGTACGACGATTTCCTTGAACAGCAGCTTGGCGACGTCGGCGAATGGCTGCAGCAGCCCCATCGGGCCGACCCGGTTGGGGCCGATGCGGACCTGCATGTAGCCGATCACCTTGCGCTCGGCCAGCGTCAGGTAGGCGACGGTCAGGATCAGCGGGATCGCGATCGCGACGATCTTGATCAGCGTCCAGACCAGGATCCAGGCGGGACCCAGCCACTGCTGCACGGGCGCCAGCATGTCCACGGGACTCAGGCCCTCTCCACGGTGACCGGGCCGCAGGTGCCGGGAAGCGCGCAGGTCGATGCGTGCGCGGCGGCGATGCGCACGACGCCGGGAGGCACCTGCGCATCGACGACCGCGGCGAGCACCGCTTCGCCGTGTTCCTGCCGCACCCTGACCTGTCCGCCGTCGGCGAGACCAAGCGAGTCGAAGAGCGACCGATGCATCCTGGCCCTGGGCGCGCGCGCATCGGCGGTCAACTGCAGCGCCGGCGACCGGCGGACCAGCGGATCGGTGAAATAGATCGGCACGTCGGCGACGCGCTCAATTGGCGCCGGCGTCGCGGCGGGCGCGACGATGGCGACGCTGGTGCGGTTGTCCAGTCTCGCCGCGATCTCCGTGTCGGCCAGAACCGATGCGCGGACGTCGGCCGCGGTGTCGGCGTCGAAGCCCGGCAGGTTCAGCATCGATCCCAGTACGCGCAGCACCTTCCATCCGGGCCTCGACTCGCCCAGCGGCCTGACCACACCCTGGAATTCCTGCACCCGGCCCTCGCAGCTGACGAAGGTCCCGGCGGTTTCGGTGAACGGCGACACCGGCAGCAGCACGTCGGCATAGGCCAGGCCGTGCGCGAACGGACTCATGACGACAACCAGATCCGCCTTCTCGAAGGCGGCACAGGCATCCAGCGCCTGCGCGAAGTCGAGCTCGGGCTCGGTGTGGACCAGCAGGCAGGCCCGCCGCGGCTCGGCAAGCATGGCTGCGAGATTCATGCCACCGGACTGCGGCAATGCGCCGGCGAGATGCGCTCCGACCGTGTTCGCCGCCTCGGTCAGGAAACCCAGCGTCGCGCCGGTGAGTTCGCACAGGCATTGCGCCAACGCATGCAGCTGGGCGGCCTCGGGATGGGCAACCGCGAGATTGCCGAGCCACACGGCGCCCTTCCTGCCCGACGAGAGGCTCGCGGCCAGCGCCCGCTCGGCTTCGGTCGGGGTGACGGCGGCAAGCGCTTCGGGTACCGCCCGACCGCTGGACTGCGCCGCTGCGACGACCACGCCCGCCAGCGCGTGCGGAAGCATCGACGGCGCCACGATCTCCCTGTGGCTGACCCGGATCAGCCAGTCGTCGTCGACACTGTGCAGCATCCCGACCTGCGTTCCTTTTTTCGCCGCCTGGCGCAGGCGCTGCGCGAGCAGCGGATGGTCCTTGCGCAGGAAGCTGCCGACGACCAGCACCCGGTCCAGCGTCGCGATGTCGGCAACCGGCATGCCGAGCCAGGGAACGCCTGCGGCCTTGCCGTCGCCGCGGAAATCGGCCTGGCGCAGGCGGAAATCGATGTTGTCGCTGCCAAGGCCGCGCGCCAACCGCGCTGCCAGTCCGATTTCCTCGAGCGTCGCGTGCGGCGAGACCAGCACGCCGACGGCGCCGGGGCCATGCTTGCCGACGACGTCGGTCAATCCCCGCGCGACGAACTCGAGCGCGGTCTGCCAGTCGACCTTCTTCCACTCCCCGGCTTCCTTGATCATGGGCGCGGTCAGGCGCTCCGCCGAATTGAGCCCCTCGTAGGAAAAACGGTCGCGGTCCGAAAGCCAGCACTCGTTGACCGCCTCGTTCTCCAGCGGCAACACGCGCATCACGCGATCGCCCTTCACCTGGACAATCAGGTTGCTGCCCAGCGAATCGTGCGGCGCCACCGACCTGCGCCGCGCCAGCTCCCAGGTCCGCGCCGAGTAGCGGAAGGGCTTGGAGGTGAGCGCGCCCACCGGACAGACGTCGATGGAATTCCCCGACAGCTCGGAGTCGACAGTCTTGCCGACGAAGGCGACGATTTCCGAATGCTCGCCGCGTCCGATCATGCCCAGTTCCATGATCCCGGCGATTTCCTGGCCGAAGCGCACGCAGCGCGTGCACTGGATGCAGCGCGTCATCTCCTCCGCCGACACCAGCGGACCGAGATCCTTGTGGAACACGACGCGCTTGGCTTCCGTGTACTGCGACGAGGATCCGCCGTAGCCGACCGCCAGATCCTGCAGCTGGCACTCGCCGCCCTGGTCGCAGATCGGGCAATCGAGCGGATGGTTGATCAGCAGGAACTCCATCACCCCCTTCTGCGCCGTCACCGCGGCGTCGGAGCGCGTCCACACCTTCATGCCGTCCGTCGCCGGCGTCGCGCAGGCCGGCAGCGGCTTCGGCGCCTTCTCGACCTGCACCAGGCACATCCGGCAGTTGGCCGCGATCGAAAGCTTCTTGTGGTAGCAGAAATGCGGGACGTAGATGCCGAGGGCCGTCGCCGCATCCATCACGGTGCTGCCGTTCGCAACCTGTACCTGCTTCCCGTCGATTTCGATATTGAGCATGGCCGCGCTTACGGATAGGTCGGGACCAGGCACTGCTTGTGGTCGATGTGGTGCTGGAATTCGTCGCGGAAGTGCTTGACGAAACTCTTGACCGGCAGCGCGGCGGCGTCGCCGAGCGCGCAGATCGTGCGACCGGCGATGTTGTCGGCGACCCTGGTCAGCGTGTCGAGATCCTCGTTGCGGCCCTGACCGTGCTCGATCCGATGCACGATGCGCCACAGCCAGCCGGTGCCCTCGCGGCAGGGCGTGCACTGGCCACAGGATTCCTCGTAGTAGAAATAGGACAGCCGCAGCAGCGACTTGACCATGCAGCGCGTCTCGTCCATGACGATGACCGCGCCCGAGCCGAGCATCGATCCCGCCTTGGCGATGGAGTCGTAGTCCATGTCGGTGGCGAGCATCACGTCGCCCGGCAGCACCGGCATCGACGAGCCGCCCGGGATGCAGGCCTTGAGCCGGCGTCCGCCGCGCATGCCGCCGGCCATCTCCAGCAGCTTCGCGAACGGCGTGCCGAGCCTGACCTCGTAATTGCCCGGCCGCTCGACGTCGCCGGACACCGAGAAGATCTTGGTCCCGCCGTTGTTCGGCCGCCCGAGATCGAGAAAGGCCTCGCCGCCGTGATTGATGATCCACGGCACCGCGGCAAAGGTCTCGGTGTTGTTGATCGTCGTCGGCTTGCCGTATACACCGAAGGACGCCGGGAACGGCGGTTTGAAGCGCGGCTGTCCCTTCTTGCCTTCGAGCGACTCGAGCAGCGCGGTTTCCTCGCCGCAGATGTAGGCGCCGAAGCCGTGGTGATTGTGCAGGTGGAACGTGAAATCCGAGCCCAGGATGTTCGCGCCCAGCAGGCCGGCGGCGTAGGCCTCCTCGACCGCTTCCTCGCAGCGCAGATAGGTCTCCCAGATCTCGCCGTGGATGTAGTTGTAGCCTCGCGTCGCGCCCATTGCGTACGCGCCGATGGTCATGCCCTCGATCACCGCGTGCGGGTTGTAGCGCAGCAGGTCACGGTCCTTGAACGTGCCGGGCTCGCCCTCGTCGGAGTTGCAGACGACGTACTTGTCACCGGGGAACTGCCGCGGCATGAAGCTCCACTTGAGGCCCGTGGGAAAGCCCGCACCGCCGCGCCCGCGCAGCGCCGACCGCTTGACCTCGGCGACCACCTGCTCGGGCGGGATCTTTTCCGCAATGATCTTCCTGAGCGCGCCATAGCCACCCCGCGCGACATAGTCGGCGAGCCGCCAGTTCCTGCCGTCGAGCCCCGCCATCAGAATGGCGTCCGGGCCGTAGTCGAGGAATTCGGCCGGCGCGTTCACGACTGTCCTCCCTTGCAGCGCCGGCCCTCGCCGCGCGCCGCGGCGGCGGCCAGTTCGTCGACCAGCGCATCGAGCTTCTGCCCGGTCATGAAGCTTTCCATCCGCCGGTCGTTGACGATCAGGACGGGCGCGTCGCCGCAGGCGCCCATGCACTCGCCTTCCTTCAGCGTGAAGGCGCCGTCCGCCGTCGTCTCGTTGAAGCCTACGCCGAGCCGGCGCTTCAACTGCTCCGCCGCGACCGTGGCGCCCGACAGCGCGCAGGGCAGATTGGTGCACACGGTCACCTTGAAGCAGCCCTGCGGTTTGAGGTTGTACATGGTGTAGAACGTCGCCACCTCGTAGACTGCGACGGGCGGCATGCCGAGGTAGTGCGCGACGGCATCCATCGTATCCGTCGAAAGCCAGCCGTACTCGTCCTGCGCATACGCCAGGGCGGCCATGACCGCCGACTGCTTCTGGTCGGGCGGGTACTTGCCGATCTCGCGATCGATTTTCGCTGTGAGTTCAGGCGACAGCATCGGATCGTTCATCCACGAATGAAATAGCCGGCGACGCGCCAGATGCTGTCGTTCTCGCGCACCAGCATCACTTCCTCGTCCGCGGCCTTGCCGCCGGTGAAACGCGTTTCGAAAAGTATGGTCACCTGCGAGCCCGGGGTCAGGCCGCGCGGCCCGGTCGTCCCGGCCGCGACCTCGCCGACGTGAGCGATCTTGGCGGCCTTGCGCGACTCCATGTTCCCGAACGGCTTGCGCAGTTCGGCGAGTCCGACCCGCCATTTCTCGCGGTCGACGCTCGACTTGAACGACGCCGACGCCATCGCCCAGGCATCCGCGCCCCTGCCGGCATCCACCTGCACCAGCCATTTCTCCGCCGCATTGATCGCGTCCTGCTCCTCCGGCGTAGGCGCCGCGCGCGCGACGCCCGCAGCGAAGTGCGGCAACAGCGCGATCGCCAGCAGGCAGAGCAGCGGGCGAAGCGAATACCTCATCGGTCGACCGATCCGAACACGATGTCCTGTGTGCCGATGATCGCCACGACGTCGGCGATCATGTGACCGCGCGACATCTCGTCGAGCGCGGCCAGGTGCACATAGTCGGGCGCGCGCAGCTTGACCCGGTACGGCTTGTTGGCGCCGTCGGAGACGATGTAGACACCGAACTCGCCCTTCGGATGCTCGATCGCCGCATAGGCCTCGCCGGGCGGCACGTGCATGCCTTCGGTGAAGAGCTTGAAGTGGTGGATCAGCTCCTCCATGTTCGACTTCATCGCCTCGCGGTCGGGCGGCGCGACCTTGTGATTGTCGACGATCACCGGGCCGGGATTCGCCCGCAGCCACTCGATGCACTGGCGGATGATCCGGTTGGACTGGCGCATTTCCTCGATGCGGACGAGGTAGCGGTCGTAGCAGTCGCCGTTGACGCCCACCGGGATGTCGAACTGCATCCGGTCGTATACCTCGTAGGGCTGCTTCTTGCGCAGGTCCCACGGCACGCCCGAGCCGCGCAGCATGGCGCCGGTGAAGCCCAGCGCCATCGCCCGCTCCGGCGTGACCACGCCGATGCCGACCAGCCTCTGCTTCCAGATCCGGTTGTCGGTGAGCAGTTCCTCGTACTCATCGACGCATTTCGGGAACCGGTCGGCGAAGTCGCCGATGAAATCGAGCAGCGAGCCCTGGCGGTTCTCGTTCAGCCGGTCGAGCTTGCGCGCGTTGCGCAGCTTCGAAGCCTGGTACTGCGGCATGTGGTCGGGCAGATCGCGATAGACGCCACCCGGCCGGTAGTACGCGGCGTGCATGCGGGCGCCGGACACCGCCTCGTAGACGTCGAACAGGTCCTCGCGCTCGCGAAACGCATACAGGAACGGCGTCATCGCCCCGACATCGAGCGCGTGGCAACCGAGCCAGAGCAGGTGGTTGAGAATACGGGTGATCTCGTCGAACATGACCCGGATGTACTGCGCGCGCTCAGGCACCTCGAGGCCGAGCAGCCGCTCGATGGCGAGGCAATAGGCGTGCTCGTTGCACATCATCGACACGTAGTCCAGCCGATCCATGTACGGCAGCGACTGGATGTAGGTCTTGTGTTCGGCCAGTTTCTCGGTCGCCCGGTGCAACAACCCGATATGCGGATCGGCGCGCTCGATGACCTCGCCGTCGAGCTCCAGAACGAGGCGCAGCACTCCGTGGGCCGCCGGATGCTGCGGACCGAAGTTCATCGTGTAGTTGCGGATCTCGGCCACTACCGGGTCCCGCCATAGTGGTCTTCGCGGATGATCCGCGGCGTGATCTCGCGCGGCTCGATGGTCACCGGCTGGTAGATCACCCGGCGCTGTTCCGGGTCGTAGCGCATCTCGACATGGCCCGAAAGCGGGAAATCCTTGCGGAACGGGTGGCCGACGAAGCCATAGTCGGTGAGCAGGCGGCGCAGATCCGGATGTCCCTCGAAGACGATGCCGTAGAGGTCGAACGCTTCGCGCTCGAACCAGTTGGCCACCGGCCAGACGCCGATCACGCTGGAAAGGACCGGAAATTCGTCGTCGACGGCGAAGGCGCGCACGCGCAGCCGCCGATTGTGCGCCAGCGACAGCAGGTGATAGACGGCGGCGAAACGCGGGCCCTCGCAGGGGCGATCGCCGTAGGTGGAGTAGTCGACGCCGCAGATGTCGATCAGCGTCTCGAAGCGCAGATCGGCACGGTCGCGCAGCGCACGCATGACCTCCGGCAGCCGCTCCGCCGCAACGACGACCGTCACTTCGCCGCGGTCGGTCGTGCAGCTTTGCAGGGTTTCGCCGAAGGTCTTTTGCAGTGCCGCGACCAGGGACTCGATCCTCGTGGTCATCAGCGCGCGATCGTGTTGGTGCGCCAGATCTTGTTCTGGAGCTGCAGGATGCCGTAGAGCAGCGCTTCGGAGGTCGGCGGGCAGCCCGGCACGTAGATGTCGACCGGGACGATGCGGTCGCAGCCGCGCACGACCGAGTACGAATAGTGGTAGTAGCCGCCGCCGTTGGCGCAGGAACCCATCGAGATCACCCAGCGCGGCTCGGCCATCTGGTCGTAGACCTTGCGCAGCGCCGGCGCCATCTTGTTGCACAGCGTGCCGGCTACGATCATGACGTCCGACTGCCGCGGACTGGGGCGAAACACCACGCCGAAGCGGTCGAGGTCGTAACGCGCCGCGCCGGCGTGCATCATCTCGACCGCGCAGCACGCGAGGCCAAACGTCATCGGCCACATCGACCCGTTGCGCGCCCAGTTGATCACGCTGTCCAGCGAGGTCGTGACGAAGCCCTTTTCGAGGACGCCTTCGATCGCCATTCCCGTCAGCTCCTCATTCCCATTCCAGCGCGCCCTTTTTCCATTCGTAGACGAAGCCCACGACCAGGACGAGCAGGAAGATCATCATCGCCACGAAGCCTTCGAATCCGATTTCCGGAAGCACGACGGCCCACGGGACGAGGAACGCGATCTCGAGGTCGAACAGGATGAACAGGATGGCCACCAGGTAATAGCGGACGTCGAATTTCATCCGAGCGTCCTCGAAGGCCTCGAATCCACACTCGTACGGGGACAGCTTCTCCGGATCCGGGCGGCTGGGGGCGAGCACCGAACCGAGCGACAGCAGCAGCAGACCGAGACCGAGTCCGACCACGATGAACACCAAAATCGGGAAATACTGTTCAAGCATCGTTGGCTGTGCGGGCGAGCATGACGCCGTCTCGAGATTTTGGCCTGTTCATTCGTTGCCTTGCCGGATCGCTGTACTGCCTGTCTGTCGGGCGGCGCGCTTCCCACCGGGGGAACGCGCCGCCTTGTCACTGGTGCCGACGGGGAGACTCGAACTCCCACGGCTTTCGCCACTGCCCCCTCAAGACAGCGTGTCTACCAATTTCACCACGTCGGCATGTCGGACGCCGGCAAGCCGGCGCCCGCGATCACTTCGGAATTTCTCCTGCCTTGGACCCGGACCCGGCCGGGGCCGCGTCGCCGGCCGGCGCCGGCGCGGACTTCGGCACTTCACCGGCCTTGCCATCCTTGCCATCCTTGCCATCCGCCGGCAGATTGCCCATGACTCCCTGCTGCATCACATCCCCCGGCTTGGCTCCCGTCGCGGCCAGGTAGGTCAACCCAAGGCTCGACAGGAAGAACACGGTGGCCAGCGCCGCGGTCATCCGCGAAAGGAAATTGGCCGACCCCGAAGCCCCGAACAGGCTGCCCGACGAACCGCTGCCAAACGCAGCCCCCATGTCGGCGCCCTTGCCATGCTGCAGCAGCACCATGCCGCAGAGCACGACCGCAACGCCCATGTGCAACACCAGTAATACCGATTGCAAGATATCCATCGTCTCCGCCCCGGCTATCGCCGCCGCCTGTGATTCAGGCAGCCGCGATCGCCAAAAATTCCTTCGCGTCCAATGACGCCCCACCGACCAGGCCGCCGTCGACATCCGGCATCGCGAACAGCGCGCCGGCATTCGCGGCCCTGACGCTGCCGCCGTACAGCACGGCGACCCCTTCGGCGCCCAGCGTCGCGAGGCGGGCACGCAGGAACGCGTGCACCTCCTGCGCCTGCTCCGGCGTCGCCGTTCGACCTGTGCCGATCGCCCAGACCGGTTCGTACGCCAGCACTGTCAGATTCAGTTCCACCCCCAGGCTCCCCGCCACGGCGTCCAGCTGCCTGCCGACCACCGCCTGCGTCTGTCCGCCATCGCGCTCCGCCAGCGTCTCGCCCACGCAGACGACCGGGGTCAACCCGGCCGCGAGCGCCGCTTTCGCCTTGGCCGCGACCAGGGTATCGGTCTCCCCGCACAGCTGCCGCCGCTCGGAATGGCCGACCAGGACATACCGGCAGTCGAACTCGGCCAGCATGCCGCCGGCCACCTCGCCGGTGAAGGCGCCCGAGGCGTGCGCGCTGAGATCCTGCGCCCCCCAGGCCACCGCCGAGCCGGCAAGGGCGTCGCGCGCCTGGCCGAGGTAGGGAAAGGGAACGCATACGGCGATGCCGCGTCCCGGCGCCGGCTTCCAGCCGGACAGAAGCGCAGTCAGCAGCGCCGCATTGGACGCGAGGCCGCCGTTCATCTTCCAGTTGCCTATGACGAGCCTGTCGCGCATGTCGCCTGTATCGGGTTACCGGCGCCCCGCCCGCAGCCGTCGCGGGCGTCCGGTCCCGGAAACGCCGGAACCCGCGGAGGCCGGAAAAATCGCACCCGCGTCGCCAAACCTTGCAATTTTACCGCGCCGCACCACGAGGGGTCAACGCGAGCCGGCGGCATCGTGCCGGCGCGGCCTTCAGGCGCGGGCTGCCCCGCGCACCCTCCGGATGACCGGCGGCAGGAACCAGGCGGCCAGCGTCAGGACGCCCAGCACGGCGGCCACCGGACGATAGAAGAATGCCAGCACGTTGCCGTCGGCCTTGATCATCGAGGTGACGAAATTCTCCTCCAGCATCGTGCCCAGCACGACCCCGAGGATGGCCGGGGCCACCGGGAAACCGTTGCGCTCGAAAATGTAGGCGATGACGCCGGCGACCAGCATCACGCCGATGTCGAAGGTCGTGTTGTTGATGGCGAACGCGCCGACGACGCAGAACAGCAGGATGATCGGCATCAGCACGTTGCGCGGCACCTGCAGGATCTGCTTCGCCGCCTTGATGCACATCCAGCCGAGCGGGATCATGATCAGGTTGGCGATGATGAACAGCAGGTAGACGGCGTAGATGTTCTGGGGATTGTGCGTGAACAGCGTCGGCCCGGGGTTCAGGCCCTTCATGTACAGGACGCCGATGACGATCGCGGTGATCGAATCACCAGGGATGCCGAACACCAGCGCCGGGATCCAGGCGCCGGCCACCGCGCTGTTGTTCGCCGCGCCGGCCTCGATGATGCCCTCGACGTGCCCGGTGCCGTATTTTTCCGGCTCCTTCGACAGCTTCTTGCTGATCGCGTAGGACATCCAGGCGGCGATGTCGGCGCCCGCGCCGGGCAGGGCGCCGACCAGCGTGCCGAGCAGGCTGCCGCGGACCACCTGCTTCGGGTACTTGACGAACAGCCGCCACATCCCCTTGAAGACATTGCGGATCGGCTGGTCGACGATCTTGAATTCGGGACCGGTGTCGACCGCGTAGCGGATGATCTCCGACACCGCGAACATGCCGATCATCAGCGGAATCATTCCCAGTCCGCCCATGAGGTCGACGTTGCCGAACGTGAAGCGGGGAAATCCCGCCGGATTGCCCAGACCGACCGCGGAGACCATCAGGCCCAGCAACAGCGTCACCACGCCCTTCAGCGGCCGGTCCGCGGTGATCACGATCGCGCAGGTGAGGCCAAGCAGAACCAGCCAGAAATACTCGAAGGAACTGAATTTCAGCGCAAATTCGGCCAGCACCGGCGCGGAAACGATCAGTACCATGGTGCCGAACAGGCCGCCGATGGCCGAGAAGACCAGTCCGGCGCCCAGCGCGGCGTCGGCGTGCCCCTTGCGGGTCATCGCATAGGATTCGTCGGTGTAGGCCGCCGACGCCGGCGTCCCCGGCATGCGCAGCAGGCACCCGGGAATGTCGCCGGAGAAGATCGCCATCGCGCTCGCGGTGACGATCATCGCCACCGCCGGGATCGGATCCATGAAGAACGTCACCGGAACCAGCAGCGCGATGGCCATCGTCGCCGTCAGCCCGGGCACCGCGCCGACGAACAGGCCGAACAGCGCGGCGATCAGGATCGGCAGCAGCACCTTGACGTTGAACACCATGCCGAAGGCGAGATCGAGCGCCTCCATCAGAACGCGAATCCGGTCAGCAGGCCCCAGGGCAGCGGTACCCGCAGCAGCTTGTAGAACGCGTACCAGATCACCAGCGTGACCACGACGGCCAGCCCGGCGGCGCGGGCCCGGCGGACGCCGAGCACCGTGAACCAGACCCACAAAAGCACCGGCGCGGTCAGCAGGAATCCGATGCGCTCGGCGACCAGCGCATAGCCGGCAACCCCGCCTACCACCGCGCCGAAGGCGATGGCATGGCGACCCGAACGCATCCACTCCGCCGTCTCGTACCAGGGATGCTCGGCCCGGCGCCGGACGCCGCTGATGATCAGCAGCACGCCGCAGACCGCCAGCCCGGCGGCGATCAATCCGGGAAACAGCGCCGGCCCGACCTGCTGGCCGGGGATCTTCGGAAACGCCTGGACGTGGACGAGCACGACCACGCCGAACAACAGCAGCACCGCGCCGAAGATGGCATCGTTGATCTTCATCGATCGGGAACCGGAATAACGGAACTCGCGCCGGGGGATCCCTGCAACTGCTGCCTGCGCGGAGACACGCTCAGCGCGGTGCAGGCGGCAACCAACGCAACCCCGCTGCCGGCGACCGGCACCGCAGCGGCGGTGGCCGACCAGGCGTCATCCGATCGGCCCGCGCACCCGCGACCGATCGCGGTCCGGGCGCAAACCCGCACCGCGATCGCCGGGATCGGTCACTTGGCCAGACCGACCGCCTTCATCGTTCCACCCATCGCCGTGTCGGCCTTGGCCATGAACGCGGCGAACTCGGCACCCGGCGCCCAGGCGAGGCCATAGCCCTTGCTCGCAGCGAAGTCCTTCCATTCCTTGCTTTCGGAGATCTTCTTGATCGCCGCGATGAGCTTGGCGCTGACGTCCGCCGGCAGGCCCTTGGGTCCGGCAATGCCGCGCCAGGCGGCGACCGTGTAATCGACGCCGATCGCCTGCTGCATGGTCGGCACGTTCGGGAACAGCGCCGACGGTTTGCTGTCCATGATCGCCAGCGGCCGCGCCTTGCCGGCCTCGATCAGCGGCCGGGCTTCCGGCAACGAGCAGGTCACGACGTCGACCCCGCCGGCCACCAGGTCCTGCATCGCCGGCGCGGCGCCGTTCGACGGCACCCAGGGAATCGCGGTCTGCGGAATCTTGAGGTCGACCAGCAGGCCTGCCAGCGCGAGGTGCCAGATGCCGCCCTGCCCCGTCCCGGAGGCCTTGAGCTTGCCCGGGTTGGCCTTGATGGCGTCGACGACGTCCTTGACCGTCTTGTAGGGCGAAGCGGCGTTGACGGTGAATCCTGCCGGGTCGGAGTTGACCAGCGCCAGCGGCGTGTACGACGTCGGATTGAGGTCGGTCAGGCCCTGCCAGTGCATCATCGTGATCTCGACCGTGATCATGCCGATCGTGTAGCCGTCGGCCGGCGCCTGCGCGATCGCGCTGTGGCCCACCACGCCGCCACCGCCGGTGCGGTTGACGACGTTGACCGGCTGACCGAGGTCCTTTTCGAGCATCGCGGCGAAGAAACGCGCGGTGCCGTCGGTGCCGCCGCCCGCGCCCCAGGGAACGACAAAGGTGATCGGCCGATCCGGATAGGCTGCAAGCGCCGCGCCGGCACTGGCGATCGCGAACAGCGCGACCAGCACACGTTGAATCATTTTCATGGACTCCTCCTGGGGAAAGTGGAAAACCCGCCCGCAGCTGTCGATCGCCGGCGTCGGTACGGTGCCGTCTGCAAGTGTACCGCGCGGCAAAAAGCGGTCAAGAGGTCGGACCAATTCCGGTTGCCTGCCGGACAAATGCCGCCAGAGTGCGCGCCAGCCGGGCGAGGTCGTCGGCGAGTGCCGCGTAACCGGCATTCGGCACCAGCGTTTGCTCGTCCATGTACAGCGTTCGCTTGATCTCGACCTGCAGGCTGTGCCGATTGGCTTCTGGCCGGCCGTGCCTGCGCACCAGTTCCACACCCTTGTAGGGATCGTTGACGGCGACGCTGTAGCCGTAGCTCCTCAGCGCCTCGGCAACCAACCGGGTGAAGGCGGGATCGCAGGTAGTGCCGTCGCGGTCGCCCAGCACGAAATCGGCGCGTTCCCGGCCGGGATCGTCGGACAGCGCGTCACCGACGGCGGGCATCGAATGGCAATTCAGGTGCCAGACGGCGCCGAATTCCGCGTGCAGCTGCTCGACGATCGCAGCGAGTTCGGCGTGATACGGCTGCCAGCAGCGGTCGATCCGCCCGCGCACCTCGGCGCTGGACAGCCTGCGCCCGTACATGGGCACACCGCCGCGGGCCAGCCGCCAGACCAGCCCGATTCCCAATGCCGACTTGCGCGAAGGCGCCAGCGGCTCCGGCCAGGCGTCGGCGAGCAGTTCCGGGTCGACATCGGCGAGACTGCGGTTGACGTCGATGTACGCGCGCGGAAAATGCGCCTCGAGCAACGTCGCGCCATGCGCGGTGGCCGTTCGCCACAGCCGCGCAACATGCGTGTCCTCCGCCTGCCGGACGACCTCGCGCGGCGGCGCATGATCGAAATCGTCCGGATACCATTCGCCCGAATGCGGGGAATCGAGCACCAGCGCAATGGCCGGGCCGTCCGGCGGGTGGCGGGCAAACGGCGCATTCATGCGACGGGAATGAGGACCGGCCTCACGCGGCCGGCGAGTTGAGAAAGCACGCGGACCGATGTCCCGGCGCAATCTCGACCAGCGGCGGCGCCGCCTCGCTGCAGCGGGGCATGGCGTGCGGACAGCGAGGATGGAAGTGACAGCCGCGCGGCGGATCGAGCGGCGACGGGATTTCGCCCTTGATGGGCACGAAAGTCCGCTTGCCCGGGACGACCTTGCCGGCCTCGGCCAGCAATGCCTGCGTGTAAGGGTGATTCGGCTTGGCGAACAGTTCCGTCGACCCGGCGCTCTCGACGACGCGACCCAGGTACATGACCACCACGCGATCGGAGATGAAGCGCACGACGCCCAGGTCGTGGCTGATGAACAGGTAGGTGAGGTTGAGCGCGCTGCGCAGTTCGGTGAAAAGATTGAGCACCTGCGCCTGGATCGACACGTCGAGCGCGGCAACCGATTCGTCGCAGACCAGGAACTCCGGCTTGACCGCCAGCGCCCGGGCTATGCCGATCCGCGCCCGCTGGCCGCCGGAAAACTGGTGCGGGTAGCGCCGCATCAGCGTCGGATCCATGCCGACGCGGTTGAGCATCAGGCCGACGTACTCGGTGCGCTGGCGAGGCGCGATCACCCCATGCGCGACCGGCGCCTCGCCGACGATGTCGACCACCCGCATGCGCGGATTCAGCGACGCATAGGGATCCTGGAAGATCATCTGCATCTTCAGCTGCGCCCTGCGGGCCGCGGCCGCGTCGAGCCGGGCGAGCGGGGCGCCGCGCCAGAAGCGCTCGCCGCCGGAAGGCGGCAGCAGCCCGACCGCCAGCCGGCCCAGCGTCGACTTGCCGCACCCCGATTCACCGACCAGGCCGACGACCTCGCCCGGCGCGATCGCGAGATCGACGCGATCGACCGCGTGGACGACCTCGTCCTTCATGCCCGCGCCGAAGACATTGCCGATCCTCGCCGCAACGTCGAGTCCCTTGACGAATCGCCGGGACATGCCCCGAAGCTCGATCAGCTTGTCGGGGTCCGGCGCCGCCACCGCGGCCGCGCTCGTCATGCGCTCACTTCCAGCAACGGATGGTGGCAGCGCACGCTCTGCCCGGGGCCGCCGCAGCCGCGCATCTCGGGGGAGTCGGCGCAGCGCGCGGTGGCGCGGGTGCATCGTTCCCGGAACGGACAGCCGGGCGGCAATTCCAGCAGCGACGGCGTCATCCCGGGAATCTGTTTCAGCCGGCGACCGCGCTCGTTGTTGGCCGGAACCGAGTCGAGCAGGCCGCGCGTATAGGGATGCGCGGGATTGGCGAGGACCTCCTCGCAGCTGCCCTGCTCGACGATGCGGCCCGCGTACATGACGCTCACGCGGTCGGCCAGCCCGGCGATCACCGACAGGTCGTGGGTGATCCAGATGACGGCCGTGCCGGTTTCCCGCGTCAGCTTCTGCATTTCGTAGAGGATCTGGCCCTGGATCGTCACGTCCAGCGCGGTCGTCGGCTCGTCGGCGATGATGAGGTCGGGCCCATTGAGCAGCGCGATGGCGATGGCGACGCGCTGGCGCATGCCGCCGGAGAACTGGTGCGGATAGGCCAGCAGCCGCTCGTCCGGCGACGGAATGCCGACCCGCACCAGCGCCTTGCGCGCCCGGTCGCGCGCCGCCTGGCGGGTCACGTTCTCGTGCGCGAGAACGGCCTCGATCATCTGCACGTCGATGCGCAGGACCGGATTCAGCGTCATCATCGGATCCTG
Organism: uncultured beta proteobacterium; assembly: GCA_963699765.1. Classification (GTDB taxonomy): domain Bacteria; phylum Pseudomonadota; class Gammaproteobacteria; order Burkholderiales; family Casimicrobiaceae; genus VBCG01. The sequence continues at coordinate 148,065 of CAVOVD010000007.1, forward strand.
GAAGATCATGGCGATGCGGTTGCCGCGCATCTGCCGCATTTGCGCAGCGGAAAGCGCCAGCAGGTCGATGCCGTCGAGCATGATCCTGCCGGAGACGATGCGACCCGGCGCATCGATCAACCCCATCAGCGAATAGCCGGTCATCGACTTCCCCGAACCCGACTCGCCGACCAGTCCCAGCACCTCGCCGCGATCGACGCCGAAGGAGACGTCGTCGACCGCCTTCACCACACCCGCCTTGGTGAAGAAATGCGTGCGCAGGCCGTCGACGGTCAGCACCGGCTCAGCCATCCCGGGCCTCCGTCACCGCTGCAGCCTGGGGTTGAAGATGTCGCGCAACTGATCGGCGACCAGATTGATGCTGACGATGGTGAGCAGCAGCGCCACGCCGGGGAAGAAACTGATCCAGTACTTGCCCGACAGCAGATACTGGTAACCGTTGGCGATCAGCAGGCCGAGCGAGGGTTCGGTGATCGGCAGCCCCAGCCCCAGGAACGACAGCGTGGCCTCCAGCGCGATCGCGCCGGCAACCTGGACGGTCGCGACGACGATCATCGGCGGCAGGCAGTTGGGCAGCAGGTGCCGAAACACGATGCGCGCCGGCGACAGCGCCAGGCAGCGCGCCGCCTCGATGTACTCCTTGCGCTTCTCGACCAGCGCGGCGCTGCGCACGGTGCGGGCGTAGTACGCCCACTGGATGGTCACCAGCGCCGCGATCACCTTGCCCGTGCCCTGCCCCAGCACCGCGATCAGGATCAGCGCGATCAGGATCGCCGGAAACGACAGCTGGATGTCGACGATGCGCATGATCAGCGTCTCGGTGCGGCCGCCGAAATAGGCCGCGGACAGCCCCATGGCGAGTCCGATCAGCAGGGCGAGCACGGTGCTCGCCGCGCCCACGGCCAGCGAGATGCGCAGGCCGTAGAAGATCGCCGAGAGCATGTCGCGGCCCTGATCGTCGGTGCCCAGCCAGAACGTGCCGCCGTCAGGAGATTTCGACCCGGGCGGCAGCCTGCTGTCCATGACGTCGAGCTGCGCCAGATCATAGGGATTCTGCGGCGAGATGAGCGGCGCAAAAATCGCGACCAGCACGATCAGCGACAGCACCGACAGACCGACCACTGCGACCGGATTGGCGACGAAATCGCCGGCGATGCGGCGGGCAGGGCTTTCGGGGCGGGGCGCGGCAGCTGTCGCGGACATCGGTGCACCGGGCGTTGCCATGTCCGCAGCCTAGCCCTTGCTGTCGGTCAAGCGAACCCGCGGATCGAGCGCCGAATACAGCACGTCGACCACGAGGTTGATCAGGATGAACAGCGTGACGATCACCAGCAGATAGCTGACGATGACCGGACGGTCGAGCAGGTTGATCGAGTCGATGAGCAGCTTGCCCATCCCCGGCCAGGCGAACACGCTCTCGGTCACGATCGCGAAGGCGATGACGCTGCCGAATTCGAGCCCGATCACCGTGACGATCGGGATCATGATGTTGCGCAGCACGTGGACCCCGATCACCCGCGAATTCGGCAATCCCTTGGCGCGCGCGAATTTCACGTAGTCCTGCAACAGCGACTCGCGGGTGCCGGCCCGCGTCAAACGGATCAGCAATGCCAGCTTGAACAGCGCCAGGTTGGTCGCCGGCATGATCAGGTGCCGCAACCCTTCCCAGGAGAGGAACGACACCGGGACGACGCCGAACAGCAGCGTCGTCGGCCCGCGACCGTTGGACGGCAGCCAGCCCAGCATCACCGAGAACACCATGATCAGCATCAGGCCGACCCAGAACGTCGGCAGCGAGAATCCGAGGATCGACCCGGCCATGATCGTCCGTCCGGCGAAGCCGTCCGGCTTCAACCCGGCCCACAGTCCCAGCGGAATGCCGAGCAGGACGGCGATCAGCATGGCCGCGATGGCGAGTTCCATCGTGGCCGGCATGCGCTCCAGGATCAGTCCCAGCGCTGGGGTGGCGTGGACGAAGGATCGTCCGAGGTCACCGTTCGCCGCGCCCTGGACGAACAACAGGTATTGCTCCCACAGCGGCTTGTCGAGTCCCAGCGCGACGATCGCCCGCTCGCGCTCGAGCTGGTCGGCGATCGGGTTGATCAGGATGTCGACCGGGTTGCCGATCGCGAAGACGCCGACGAACACCAGCAGCGACATCACGAACAACACGACGACGCTTTGCATGCTGCGGCGGATGATGAAGACCAGCATGCGAAAAAAGGACTTTGGGCCTGTGGATTGCGGACGCGGAGGATCTAGCCTAGCCGCAAGTATGCGTCAAAGCGCGCCGGCGCGCGACGCGTGCGGGCCGGCGCACTAGCCGCGTTCGAGCCGGTCGGACGCCGGGTCGCAGCGCGGCAGGTTCGCTCTCACCATCGACTCGAGCGCGGCGAGGAACGTGGCGTCGGCCGCCAGATCGCGGGCGGCAAGCGCGCGCGCCTCGGTCGCGGGCAGCGGCGCCCCGGTCTCGTTGAACGCGCGCGCTTCCGCGAGATCACCGGCGTTGTAGCGGTACTCGGCGCGCAGGCGGCCGTTCTGGTGCCATGACCGCTTGATGCCGGACAGGCGGCCCTTCACGAAGGCCGCTTCGAGCCTGGGTCGCGGGTCGGCACCGCGCCCGCGCGATTCGTACCAGAGCGCGGCGGTGCCGGCCAGGACGTCGTCCTCGTACGGGAGCTGGGCCATCCGCCGGCCATCGCCGGTCCAGAAAAGGAAACTGCCGGTGCGGTGGCCGCGATTGAATGCGCCGACCACGCGCACCTGGCCGCCGGCCGAGCGCAGCTCATAGCTGCCGTGCGGCTGCCCGTCGCGGCAGCTGCCCTCGACGACCAGGGCCTGCGCGCGCGAATCGGCCGCGAGCCCGAGCGCGGCGGTCGCCACCAGCGCGATCGTCAGGCCCTGCGCCGCGCCCACCACGCCGCGAATTCCCCGACGATGCCGCGCCGGAACGCGAGCACGCAGACAATGAAGATCGCACCCGTCATCACGGTCACCCACTGGCCGAAACTGGCCAGGTAGTTCTCCAGGCCGATGATGGCGAAGGCGCCGACGACCGGGCCGAAAATGGTCCCCATGCCGCCCAGCAGCACCATCAGCACGACCTCGCCGGACATCGACCAGTGCGCGTCGGTCAGCGAGGCAAGCTGGAAGACGATGGCCTTGACCGAGCCGGCGAGCCCCGACAGCGCCGCCGACAGCACGAAAGCCAGCAGCTTGTACTTCTCGGCATCGTAGCCGAGGGAGATCGCCCGCTGCTCGTTCTCGCGTATGGCCTTGAGCACCTGGCCGAACGGCGAATACACGACCCGGTAGATGAACAGAAAGCCGGCGAGAAAGATCGTCAGCACGAAGTAGTACATGATGTACGGGTTGGACAGGTCGAGCACGCCGAACAGATGGCCGCGCGGCACCGCCTGGATGCCGTCCTCGCCGTGCGTGAACGGCGCCTGCAGGTAGAAGAAGAAAATCATCTGCGCCAGAGCCAGCGTGATCATCGCGAAGTAGATGCCCTGCCGGCGGATGGCGAGCGCGCCGGCAACGATGCCCAGCGCCGTCGCGGCCAGCGTGCCGGCGAGGATTGCCAGTTCCGGCGGCGCGCCCCAGACCTTGGCCGCGTGCGCGCACGCGTATCCGGCGGTGCCGAGAAACATCGCGTGTCCGAACGACAGCAAACCGCCGAAACCGATCAGCAGGTTGAAGGCGCAGGCGAAGAGCGCGAAGCACAGCGCCTTCATCAGGAAGACCGGATAGATGCCGACCCATGGCGCGACCACGAGCGCGGCCGCCATGATCGCGGTGGCGATGGTCATCGTGCGGCGCGCGGCCGCCGTCGAGGCGGCCATGCTAGGGCTCCTTGCCGAAGAGGCCGGCGGGCTTGACCATCAGCACCAGCACCATGATGACGAATATGACGGTGTTCGAGGCCTCCGGGTAGAAGACCTTGGTCAGCCCCTCGATGATTCCCAGGCCGAATCCAGTCACGATCGCGCCCATGATCGAGCCCATGCCGCCGATCACCACCACGGCGAACACGACGATGATGAGGTTGGCGCCCATCAGCGGATTCACCTGGTAGATCGGCGCCGCCATCACGCCGGCGAACGCCGCAAGGCCGACACCGAAGCCGTAGGTCAGCGTGATCATCCGCGGCACGTTGACGCCGAAGGCCTGAACCAGCGTCCGGTTCTCGGTGGCCGCGCGCAGGTAGGCGCCGAGCCTGGTGCGCTCGATCAGGAACCAGGTGGACAGGCAGACGATCAGCGACGCGACGATCACCCACGCCCGGTACTTGGGCAGGTACATGAAGCCCAGGTCGAAGGCGCCGGAGAATTCCGGCGGAAGTCGATAGGGCTCGCCGGAGGCGCCGAAGTAATTGGTGAACACGCCCTGCAGCACCAGCGCCAGGCCGAAGGTGAGCAGCAGCCCGTAGAGGTGGTCGAGCTTGTACAGGCGCGCCAGCATGGTCCGCTCGATGACCACGCCCAGCGTCCCGATGATCAGCGGGGCGAGCAGCAGCGACCACCAGTAGCCGATGCCGAATCTCTCCAGCAGGAACCACGCGCAGAACGCGCCCATCATGTACAGCGCGCCATGGGTGAAGTTGATGATGTTGAGCAGGCCGAAGATCACCGCCAGCCCAAGGCTCAGCATCGCATAGAACGCGCCGTTGATCAGGCCGATCAACAGTTGCCCGAACAGCGCCTGCGTCGGCACGCCGAAGACTTCAGTCAATTCGCTGCTTCCTGCCGTGGAGCAGGTTCGAGCGGCGCGGGGCGCCGCTCAACCTGCCGGGATTGCGTCACGGCGTTGACCGCCGACCGGACTTCGGCCGGCGGCGCGCCGAGACGCAATTCCGTGCTGCGGATGCCAATGCGGATCACGCGGATTTTCCCTGTGCACGAACCGCATTCGCTCACCGTCGCGGGACGCGTCGCCTACTTGACCAGCGAGCAGCCGCCGTCGGCCAGCGGCCGGAACGCCTGGTCCGCCGGAATCGTCGCGCGAACCTTGTAGTAGTCCCAGGGCTTGGTGGATTCCGAGGGCTTCTTCACCTCCAGCAGGTAGGCCGGATGGATCTTGCGGCCGTCGACGCGGACGCTGCCCTTGCCGAACAACGGATCGTCGGTCGGCATCGCCTTCATCTGGTTGATCACCTTGGTGCCGTCGTCGGTCTTGGCCGCCTCGACCGCCTTCAGGTAATGCGTGACCGCCGAATACACGCCGGCGTGGATCATCGTCGGGTGGATGCCGCGGTTCTTCTCCTGGAAGCGCTTGGCGAACGCCCGTCCGGCGTCGTCACGGTCCCAGTAGAAGGTCTCGGTCAGGATCAGCCCCTGCGCCGTCGGCAGGCCCAGCGAGTGCACGTCGGTCACGAACACCAGCAGGCCGGCGAGGTTCTGGCCGCCCTTGACGATGCCGAACTCCGCCGCCTGCTTGATCGAGTTGGTCGTGTCGCCGCCGGCGTTGGCCAGGCCGATGATCTTGGCCTTCGACGCCTGCGCCTGCAGCAGGAAGGAGCTGAAGTCCTGCGTGTTCAGCGGCGCGCGGACCTTGCCCAGCACCTTGCCGCCCGTCTTGAGCACGACGGCCTCGGTGTCGCGCTCCAGCGCGTGGCCAAACGCGTAGTCGGCGGTGAGGAAGAACCAGGTGTCGCCGCCGGTCTTGACGATCGCGTTGCCGGTCCCGTTGGCCAGCATCCAGGTGTCGTAGGTCCAGTGGATGGTGTTCGGCGAGCAGGCCTTGCCGGTCAGGTCCGCGGTGGCGGCGCCGGAGACCAGCAGCGCCTTGCCCTTGTCCTTGGTGATCTGGTTGACGGCCAGCGCCACGCCCGAATTGGGCACGTCGACGATCACGTCCACCTTGTCGACGTCGTACCACTGCCGGGCGATGTTCGAGCCGATGTCGGCCTTGTTCTGGTGGTCGGCGGAAACGACCTCCACTTTCATGCCCTTGGCGGCGGCCTTGAAGTCCTCGATCGCCATCTCCGCGGCCAGCACCGAGCCCTTGCCGGCCAGGTCGGCGTACAGGCTGGACTGATCGTTCAGGACGCCGATCTTGATGACGCCGTCGGAAACCTGCGCGTGCGCCGTCGGCAATGCGAATGCCGCAGCGACCGCAAGTCCGACCATCGTGCGCTTGAATGTGTTCATGTTTCTCCTCCCGGGTGAATGACTGCTGCCAAATCGCTACACGCCTAGATAGTCGTGCAGCTTGTCCATGCTCGTGCCCAAATCCTCATTGCGGATCATGTCGACGACGCGACCGTGCTCGATGACGTAATGCCGATCCGCCACGGTCGCGGCGAACCGGAAATTCTGCTCGACCAGCAGGATGGTGAACCCCTGCTCCTTGAGGCGGGCGATCGTGCGGCCGATCTGCTGGACGATCACCGGCGCGAGGCCCTCGGTCGGCTCGTCGAGCAGCAGCAGCCGCGCACCGGTGCGCAGGATGCGGCCGATCGCCAGCATCTGCTGCTCGCCGCCGGAAAGCTTGGTGCCCTGGCTCGCCCTTCGCTCGGCGAGGTTTGGAAACAGCTCGAAAACCTGCGCCAGGCTCAATCCACCCGGGCGCACCACCGGCGGCAGCATCAGGTTTTCCTCGACCGACAGGCTGGAGAAAATGCCTCGCTCCTCCGGACAGTAGGCGATGCCCAGGCGCGCAATGCGGTTGGAAGCGAGATGCGACAGTTCGCTGCCTTCGAACACGATCGAGCCTTCGCGGCGCGGCACGATGCCCATGATCGACTTGAGCGTCGTGGTCTTGCCGGCGCCATTGCGACCAAGCAGCGTCACCACCTCGCCGGCGGCGACGTCGAAATCCACGCCGTGCAGAATGTGCGACTCGCCGTACCAGGCGTTGAGCCCGCGCACCGCGAGCATGGGCGCCCGGTCGGGCTGGCTCTCGATGCTTTTCGGCCTCGGCTCAGCCATCGCCGGATCCCATATAGGCCTGCACGACCTCCGGATTCGCCGAGACCGATGCGTAGTCGCCCTGCGCCAGGATCTCGCCCCGGGCCAGAACCGTGATGTGGTCCGACAGCGTCGACACCACCGACAGGTTGTGCTCGACCATCAGCACGGTCCGGTTCGTCGCCACCTTCTTGATCAGCGCGGAAATGCGCTCGACGTCCTCGTGCGCCATGCCGGCAGTGGGTTCGTCGAGAAGCATCATCTCCGGGTCCAGCGCGAGCGTCGTGGCGATCTCCAGCGCCCGCTTGCGACCGTAGGGCAGTTCCGCCGCCGGGACGTCACGGAATTCGGCAAGCCCGACTGCTTCGATCAACCCGTCGGCCGGGCCGTCGAGTTTCGCCAGCGTCGACTCGGCGCGCCAGAAGTCGAACGAATGCCCACGCTTGCGCTGCAGCGCGATGCGCACGTTCTCCAGAACCGTCAGGTTGCCGAACACCGCGGAAATCTGGAACGAGCGCGCCAGGCCCATGCGGGCGATGGCAGCCGGCCGCGACCCGGTGATTTCGCGGCCCTTGAAATGGATGGTGCCGCGGGTGGGCGTCAGAAAGTGCGTGAGCAGGTTGAAGCAGGTCGTCTTGCCGGCGCCGTTGGGACCGATCAGTGCATGGATGGTGCCGCGACGGACCACCAGGCTGACGTTGTTGACAGCGACAAAGCCCTTGAATTCCTTGGTGAGGCCGCGTGTTTCGAGAATGGTGTCAGATGCCATTGGCGCCTGTTGGCGGACCGCCACGCCGGCATTTGCCGTCGTCGGGCGTTGGATTATGCGTTTGCCCGCCCGCCTTGCGCAACCGGGAAGTTCCGAAAGACCGCTCCGGGCGGTAACCGCGCCCTCCGGGGGCAAAGCAGGCCAAGTCGGCGTGAGCGCCGTCCCCAACGTCAGGAAACCCAGCGCGGCGGCCTCTTTTCGACGAACGCGCCCACACCCTCCTGGGCCTCCTCGGCCAGCATGCTCCTGGTGATCTCACGGCTGGCCACCTCGTAGGCGTCCTCGAGCCTGCGCTCGAGCTGATCGTAGAAGAACCGCTTTCCCGCCGCGATCACGGCGCGCGGCTTGTCCATCATCTGCCGGGCCAGCGCCGCCACCTCGGCGTCGAGCTGGGCGGGCGGCGTCACGCGGTTGATCAGCCCCCAGTCGAGCGCCGTCGCCGCATCGATGAATTCGCCGGTCATCAGCATCTCGAAGGCCCGCTTCTGCGAGATGTTGCGCGACACCGGCACGCCGGGCGTCGCGCAGAACAGCCCGAAGTTGATCCCCGAGGTCGCGAATCGCGCCCCCTCCTCGGCCACCGCAAGGTCGCAGGCCGCGACGATCTGGCAGCCTGCCGCTGTCGCGATGCCGTGGACGCGGGCGATCACCGGCTGCGGAATCCGCCGCAGCGTCAGCATCACCTCGCAGCAGCGGCGGAACAGGTCGCCCACGAACGCTTCGTTGGAATTGGCGAGCATTTCCTTCAGATCGTGGCCGGGGCAGAACGCGCGGCCGGCAGCCGCGACGACCACCACCCGGACCGACGCATCGGTTGCGATCGCATCGAGCGCGGCCTGCATCTCGGTCAGCATCGCACCGTTGATCGCATTGAACTGCGCCGGCCGATTGAGCGTGAGCGTGGCCATGCCGTCTCGATCCTCGCGCAGCAGCAGCGGCTGCACGGCGACATCATGTGGTGCGTTCATTGCAGACTCCTGTTCCCTTGTCCTGATCGCCGGCGCAGCGCGGGTATGCCGCATCGTCGAACGGCGGTCAACGCCCAACCGCGGCCGCGCCTCCATTCTAAGACGTATGCGACTGCAGGGGTGCAGCCGGCATCTGCCCGCCTCAATACGGCAGTCGTCGTGGACGCGGTCGCGGCATAGTCGCCGCGATCGACAGCCTGCGGCACCGGCTCCCGGTCATGGCCGCCGCTACTCGATCGCCCTGGTCGAACTGACCCGCTGGCGCAGCACGAATTTCTGGATCTTGCCGGTCGAGGTCTTGGGCAGCTCGCAGAACACCACGCTGCGCGGCACCTTGAATTTCGCCAGCAGCGTCCGGCAATGGGCGATTACTTCGTCCTCGGTGGCCGACGCGCCCGGCTTGAGCTCGACGAACGCGCAGGGTGTTTCGCCCCACTTGGGGTCGGGTCGCGCAACGACCGCGGCGGCAACCACCGCCGGATGCCGGTAAAGCGCGTCCTCGACCTCGAGAGAACTGATGTTCTCGCCGCCGGAGATGATCACGTCCTTGCTGCGGTCCTTGATCTTGACATAGCCGTCAGGCTGAAGGACCGCAAGATCGCCCGAATGAAACCAGCCGCCGGCGAAGGCCTCGTCGGTCGCCTTCGGATTGGCCAGGTAACCCTTCATCGTGACGTTGCCGCGGAACATGATCTCGCCCATGGTCTCGCCGTCCCGGGGCACTTCGCGCATCGTGTCCGGGTCCATCACCGTCATGCCCTCCTCCATCGTGTAGGGCACGCCCTGACGGCCGTTGCGTTCCGTGCGTTCGCCGATCGACAGCGTCTGCCACTCGTCCTGCTTGGCGCACACCGCCGCCGGGCCATAGGTTTCGGTGAGCCCGTAGACGTGCGTCAGATCGAACCCCAGCTTTTCCATGCCCTCGATCATCGCCGCCGGCGGCGCCGCTGCGGCCACCAGCGCCGACACGCGATGGCCGATGCCCTGCTTCATGGCGTCCGGGGCATTGACCAGCAGCGAATGCACGACCGGCGCACCGCAGTAATGGGTGACGCCATGGTCGCGGATGGCGTCGAAGATGGCCTGCGCCTCGACCTTGCGCAGGCAGACGTTGATCCCGGCATTGGCGGCCATGGTCCAGGCGAAGCACCAGCCATTGCAGTGGAACATCGGCAGCGTCCACAGGTAGACCGAATGCCGCGGCATCGCCCAGTCGACGATGTTCGACACGGCATTCAGGTAGGCGCCGCGATGGTGGTAGACGACCCCCTTGGGGTTGCCGGTCGTGCCCGACGTGTAGTTGAGCGAGATCGCGTCCCACTCGTCCTCCGGCGGCTGCCAGGCGAACCCGGGATCGCCGCCCGCCAGCAGCGCCTCGTAATCCGCCTCACCCAGACGCTCGCCTCCGGGACCGGCCGGATCGACGACGTCGATGACGACCGGTTTGCGGCGCGTGAGTTCGAGCGCCGCGCGCACCACCGGGGAGAACTCGGTGTCGGCCAGGATCAGCTTCGAGCCCGCATGGTCGAGCATGAAGGCGAGCGACCGCGCGTCGAGCCGGGTATTGAGCGTGTTGAGCACCGCGCCGGTCATCGGCACGCCGAAGTGCGCCTCGATCATTTCGGGGGTGTTGGCGAGCATGGCCGCGACCGTGTCACCGCGGCCGATGCCGCGGCCGGCCAGCGCCGCGGCCAGCCGCCGCGCCCGCGCGTAGGTCTCGTCCCAGGTGTAGCGGCGCTTGCCGTGGATCACCGACGTGCGCTGCGGCCAGATGTAGGCGGTGCGCGCGAGGAACGACAACGGCGTCAGCGCCGCGAAATTGGCCGGGTTGCGTTCCAGGCCCTGGTCATAGGCATTCATCGTTCGCCTCCTCCGGCAACCGGCAGCGTGATGGCGGCATCCTAACAAACCGCGCGCGATCGTTCGCGCTTGCCGCTGCCTGCCGATTTCGCTACGCTGGCCCGGTTCAACCCCGCCGCCCGGCACAGGTGTCTTATGGGCCATCGCCTTTCGAAAATCGTGACGCGCACCGGCGACGCCGGCACCACCGGGCTTGGTGACGGTTCGCGCGTGTCCAAGGACTCGCCGCGCATCGAGGCGATCGGCGCCGTCGACGAGCTGAACTCGACCATCGGTGTGCTGCTGAGCGAGTCGCTGCCCGAGGACGCGTCCCGCTGCCTCACCGACATCCAGCACGACCTCTTCGACCTGGGCGGCGACCTGTCGATTCCCGGCGCGGCCACCATGACGGAAGGCCATGTGGCAAGACTCGAGGCCGAGGTCGAGCGGATCAACGCGACGCTGCCGCCGCTGAAGGAATTCATCCTGCCCGGAGGCACGCGGGCCGCCGCGCTCGCGCATGTCGCGCGCACCGTGTGCCGTCGCGCCGAACGCGCGCTGATCGTCCTTGCCGCAACCGAAGCGGTCGCCACCCATGCGCGCGTCTACCTCAACCGGCTGTCCGACCTGCTGTTCGTGCTGGCCCGCGCCCTCAATCGGACGGGCGGTCGAACCGACGTGCTCTGGCAGAAGCAGCGACTCCGGGGCTCGTCGGCTTGACCGTCGCGCAGCCTCCCGCCGACCGCGACGCCTCTCTGGCCGGGCTGCTGTCCCGCGTCGCCCGTTCGGACCAGCGGGCCTTCGGAGAACTCTACGACGGCACGGCGGCACATCTGTACGGCGTCGCGCTGCGCATCCTGCGAAGCCCGGCCGCGGCCGAGGAGATCCTGCAGGAAGCCTTTGTCAGCATCTGGCAGTACGCGCGCTCCTTCGAGGCCGCCAGGAGCCGGCCGCTGATCTGGCTGACCTCCATCGTGCGCAATCGCTGCATCGATCGGCTTCGTGCGCAGCAGATCGGTGCCCTGCCGCTGGCCGGTGACGAGGAAGTTCCCGACTCCGGCCTGCCCCCGGATGCGGTCAGACCCGCGGAAATCCCGCCGGAAAGCGCCGATACGATCCACATTCACGCTTGCGTACGCGCGCTCGACGCGGGGCCGCGCCGGGCGCTGGAGCTGGCGTTCCACCAGGGTTCGACCCATGCCGAACTCGCCCGGCAACTGCGCGAGCCGCCGGGTACCGTGAAGGCATGGGTGCGCGAGGCGCTCGGACAGGTGAAGGCCTGCGTCGACCGGGCCGACGCTTCCCGAACCGAATGAATCTCTCCCGACCCGACCGACGGGACCTGCTCGATGCCCTCGCGGGCGCCTACGTGCTGGGCACGCTGCCGGCACGGTCGCGGTCGCGGCTGGCGACCATGGCGCGGACCGACACGGTCATCGCTGCGGCCATCCGCGGCTGGGAAGAGCGGCTGCTGCCGCTCGCCGAAGTGGCTGCGCCGGTCACGCCATCTCCGCGGGTGTGGAAGGTGATCGCGCTGCGCCTCGGCCTCGATCCGGAACGCGCCACCGCCGGCCCTTGGTGGGCCCGCCTGCCGGCATGGCGGGCGGTGGCGGTGGCGGGTATCGCGACCGCGGTCGTGTTCGGCCTCGCGCTGGTGGCACCCCGGACCGATCATCCGGAGCAGCAGCCGCTGGTGGTGGTGCTTGCCGCTCCCGACGCCCGGCCAGCGCTGATCGCGACCATGCGCCGGGGCGACCGTGGCGTTCTGGTGAAGGCCGTTGGCCTGGCACCGGTGCCTCCGGGCCACGCGCTGGAATTGTGGATGCTGCCGGACGGCTCGGCGCCGCGCTCGCTGGGCGTGCTGCCCGCGACCGGTCTCGGTCGCGTTGAACTTCCGGAACTCCCGTCCGTCGTTTTCGCCGACGTCCCCGATCTTGCCGTCAGTCTCGAACAGGCGGGCGGCTCACCGACCGGTGTGCCGCAGGGGCCGATGCTCTACACCGGCCGCATCGAGCGGATGTTCTGAGCGCGGAGCCCGGACCCGGCCCGTGCCGGCGCCCGGGCAGCCGCCGCAGCATCAGCGGCGCTTCAGCCGGTAGCCGTCCGGACGATCCTCCACCTCCCAGCCGGCCTGCGCGAGTTCCGCGCGCAGCCGGTCGGCTTCCGCCCAGTTCCTGCCGCGGCGCGCGGCCTGCCGCGCTTCCGCCAGTTCGACCACGGCGTCCGGCGCCACCTCTTCGCGCGGCGTCCAGGCGCCCAGCGACAAGCCCAGTACGTCGTCGAAACGCAGCAGCGTCGCGCGTTTCACCCCGGGCGGCAGATCGCCGCGGAGCGCGTCCCAGGCGACCGCCAGCGCGCGCGGGAGGTTGAGGTCGTCGTTGATCTGCGCGGTGTAGCGCTGCAGGTGCTCGGCCGAAGGCGCCGCCGCGGGAGCGTCGCGCAGCGCGTGGATGCCGTTGCGCATCCGGTCGAGCGCGGTCGTCGCGGCGTCCATCGCCTCCCAGGAAAAACTCATCTGCGTCCGATAGTGCGCGGTCAGGCACAGGTAGCGGTAGACCAGCGGGTCGTAACCGCGCTCGATCAGCGACTGCACGCGCAGAAATTCGCCGGCCGACTTCGCCATCTTGGCGTCGTCGAGCAGCAGGAAATAACCGTGCATCCAGAAGTTGGCGAGCCGCGTGCCCACCCGCGCCTGCGTCTGCGCGATCTCGTTGGTGTGATGGACGGGTATATGGTCCTCGCCGCCGCAGTGAATGTCGAAATAGTCGCCCAGGTACTCCTGCGCCATGGCCGAGCATTCGATGTGCCAGCCCGGAAAGCCGCGCCCCCATGGACTGTCCCATTCCATCTGCCGGCGCTCTCCGGGCGGCGAGAACTTCCACAGCGCGAAATCGGTCGGGTTGCGCTTGTCGGCGACGTCGATTCGCCTGCCGGCCTCCTGGCCCGCGAGCGACAGCCGCGCAAGATGGCCGTAGTCCTTCTGCCTTGACGTATCGAAATAGACGCCGTCGGCGGTGATGTAGGTGAAGCCGTTGCGCTCGATGTCGGCGATGAAGGCGATCTGCCCGGCGATGTGGTCGGTCGCCCGGCACAGCACGTCCGCGCGCTCGATGTTCAGCCGCGCCAGGTTCTCGAGAAAGTCGTCGGTGTAGAGCTGGGCGATTTCCCAGGCGGTCTTGCCGGTGCGCCGGGCACCCTTTTCCATCTTGTCCTCGCCGCTGTCGGCGTCCGAGGTCAGATGGCCGACGTCGGTGATGTTCATCACATGCCGCACCGTGTAACCGTTCCAGCGCAGCACGCGCTTCAGCACGTCCTCGAACAGGAAGGTGCGGAAATTGCCGATGTGCTGGTAGTCGTACACCGTCGGGCCGCAGGTATACAGGCCCACGGGTCGATCGGGCGAGAGCGGGACGAACTCGCGCAGGGAGCGCGTGTAGTTGTCGTACAGAACGAGTGCAGCGGTCATCGGTGGTGCCTTCGCGTGCGTGAAAAAGCCGCCGGGTTGTCGCGCCGGCGGCTTTGCGGGGGGTTCGGGCCGACGTGCGGACGTCAGCCGGAAGGACACGCGCCATGCCGCCGGCGGCTGCACCGGCAACGGCAGGGCCGGCAACAACGGGCGCGGGCGCAGGGCGCGTTCATGGTGCCGATGGTATTCGCAAACCCGCGTGCAGCGCAAGGAAAGGACGAGGCCGGCCGGCGCGGCGATCGATCGGTCACGGTAGAATGCATGCGCCCCGCGCACCATGTGGCGCATTTTTTTCAAACCGCATCGCCGTCATGCTCGCCTCCCTTCCCCGCAGTGCCTGGTGGTTGCTCGCGGCCTGTGCCCTTGCGATCTGGTTCGGCGCGCTGGACGTCCGCCGCCTGCAGCACCCCGACGAGGGGCGCTATGCCGAGATCGCGCGCGAGATGGCGGTCAGCGGCGACTGGGTGACCCCGCGGCTGAACGACCTCAAGTACTTCGAGAAGCCGCCGCTGCAGTACTGGGTCGGCGCCGCGGCGTTCAATGCGCTGGGGACCAACGAATGGACGGCGCGGCTGCCCGCGGCGCTTGCCGGCCTGCTCGCCGTGCTCGCGGTCGGCTTCGCGGGGGCGCGGCTGGCCGGCGGCAGCGCCGGCGCCTACGCCGCGCTGGCGCTGGCCGGCTGCATCTGGCACGCCGGCATCGCGCTGTTCCTGTCGCTCGATGCGATGCTGTCGTTCTGGCTGGCCGCAGCGTTGTGCGCCTTTCTGCTGGCGCAGCGAGCATCGCTTTCCGCAGGCGCGCAGCGCGGCTTCATGCTCGCCGCGTACGCGGCGGCGGCCGGCGCGACGCTGACCAAGGGCCTGATCGGCCTGGTCATCCCTGCCGGCGCGCTGGTCGTCTACACGCTCGCCGCCCGCGATGCCGGCCCGTGGCGCCGGCTGCACCTTGTTCCCGGGACGATCCTGTTCCTCGCGCTTGCCGCGCCCTGGTTCATCCTGGTGTCGAGCGCCAATCCGGAGTTCGCGCGTTTCTTTTTCATCCACGAGCACTTCCAGCGCTTTCTCACCACGTCGCACCGACGCGAGGGCGACTGGTATTACTTCGTGCAATGGTTCGTGGTCGGGATCATGCCGTGGCTGCTGATCTGGGCAGTGACGCTGCGGCGCAGCTGGCGCGACGCGCCGGTCGATGCCAACGGCTTTTCCTGGGAACGCTTCTGTCTCGCCTGGGCGGGCTTCGTGTTCGTCTTCTTCAGCGTCTCGGGCTCGAAGCTTCCCGGATACATCCTGCCGATGTTTCCCGCGCTGGCGCTGTGCATCGGCTTCGAGCTGACCCGGACCACGCCGAGGACGCTGGCGTGGCTGGTGCTGCCGCTGGCGATCGGCGCACCGCTGCTGCTCGCGGCCTACTTCGCATTCGGCGACCGGATGATTGCCGAATTCGCCGATGCGCGGACCCCGGTCGAAATCTACCGCCGCTTCGGACCCTGGGTCGGCGCGATGCTGGCCGCCTTCTCTGCGGCGGGCATCGTCTCCTTCATCCTGTTTCGCAACGGCGGCGCGGCCGCCAAGACCTGGGGCATCGCCGCGCTGGCGCTGTTCACGCTGCTCGGCCTTCAGTTCGCCTTCCTCGGTCACGATGCGTTCCGCCATCTCCGCTCGTCGTGGGACATCCTCGCCCTCGCGCAACGCGCCCACGGCGGCGCCTTCGACCCGGCGCACCCGGTCTACCAGGTGGGCAGCTACGACCAGACGCTGCCGTTCTACCTGCAGCGCCCGACGCCGCTGGTCGACTATCGCGACGAAATGACGCTCGGGCTGGCGGCGGAGCCGGAAAAGGGCCATCTGCTGCATGAATGGGTCCACATCTGGGCCGCGGCGCCGCAGGCCTACGCGCTGATGTCGCATGAAAAGGCAGCGGAACTCGCCGCGCAGGGTGTACCGTTGCGCACGCTGGCCCGCGATCATCGCCGGGTGTTCGTCGCCCGCCGCTAACAGGCCCTGCCACGACGATGACCTGGTCCGCCCTCGCCTTTCTGCTCACCGGCGTGCTGCTCAACGCCGGCGCCCAGCTGCTGCTCAAGGCGGGCACCAACGCGCTGGGCGTGATCACGCTCACTCGCGACAACTGGTGGGACATGCTGTGGCGCATGGGCACGCAGGGGCACTTCGTCGTCGGCGTGATCTGTTACATGGTGAGCCTGCTGGTGTGGATCATGGGTCTGTCGCGAGTGCCCGTGTCGGTCGCCTATCCGCTGCTGTCGCTGGGCTACGTGATCAACGCGATCGCCGCGCACTACCTGTTCGGCGAAGCGGTGACCGTCACGCGCTGGCTGGGCATCGGCTTCATCGTGCTCGGCGTCTGGCTGGTGGCGCGCAGCTGAGCGGACGTTGCCGATGACCACCCCCGCCTACCTCCCCTTTGCCCGACCGACGCTCGACGAGGCGACCATCGCCGACGTGGCCGACGTCCTGCGCTCCGGCTGGATCACCAGCGGCCCGAAAGTCGCCGCGTTCGAGGCTGCGCTGTCGGCCTGCTTCGGCGGCCGGCACGTGCGCGTGGTCTCGTCGGCGACTGCGGCGCTGGAGATCGCGCTGCAGCTCGCCGGGAATCGGCCCCGGCGACGAGGTGATCACCCCGGCGATGACCTTCTTCGCCGCCCCCAACATGATCGTCAAGGTCGGCGCCACGCCGGTCTTCGTCGACGTCGTCCCCGGCACGAGAAACCTCGACCTGCAGGCGGTGGCGGCGCGGATCGGCCCGCGCACGCGGGCGATCATGCCCACGCATTTCGCCGGACTCCCCTGCGACATGGACGCGCTGTACGCGCTCGCCGCTTCGCATGGCCTGCGGGTCATCGAGGACGCCGCGCTCGCCATAGGCTCGTCGTGGCGCGGCCGCGCGATCGGCAGCTTCGGCGACATCTGCGTTTTCAGCTTTCACCCGAACAAGAACCTGACGACCATCGAGGGCGGCGCGCTGGTCGTCGGCGACGAGCGCGAGGCGCGCGAGATCGAGGCGCTGCGCTTCCACGGCATCCGCCGCCTGCCCGACGGCACCCGCGACGTGACCGTGGCGGGCGGCAAATTCAACCTGCCCGACGTCAATGCCGCCATCGGCCTGCGCCAGCTGTCGCAGCTGCCCGGGTTCAACGCCCGGCGGCGCGCGCTCGTCGCAGCGCTATTTCGAGCGCTTTCGCACCGATCCCGCCTGTGAATTGCCGCACCCGGGCCATGCCGGCGACGAGGCCGGACACAGCTGGAACATGTTCGCGCCGCTATTGCCGCTGGCGCGGATGACCATCGACCGCAAGGGCTTCCGCGACGCGCTGCACGAGCGCGGCGTCGGTACCGGCGTCTCCTATGAGGCGGCCCATCTGGCGTCGCTGTTCCGCCGTTTCGGCTATCATCGCGGCGACCTGCCGCATACCGAGCGCATCGCCGACGCCACCGTGACCCTGCCGCTGTTTCCGACGATGAGCGACGCCGACGTCGACCGGGTCGCCGCGATCTGCGCCGACGTGCTGGCCGCGTGTCGGCGCTGAAGGGACGCGCAACATGTCCACGCCGCGCGTCTCGGTCGTCGTCCCGGTCTACAACGAGGAGGCGGGCCTCGCCGCGCTGTTCGCCCGGCTTTATCCTGCGCTCGACGCGCTGGGCATCGCCTACGAGGTCATCTTCATCAACGACGGCAGCCGCGACCGTTCGGCGGCGCTGCTCAAGGACCAGTACCTCGCGCGCCCCGACGTGACCAGGGTCGTGCTGTTCAATGCGAACTACGGCCAGCACATGGCGATCATCGCCGGTTTCGAGCGCGCGCGCGGAGAGCGCGTGGTCACGCTCGACGCCGACCTGCAGAATCCGCCTGAGGAAATCCACCGCCTGCTGGCCGCGATGGACGCCGGCCACGACTACGTCGGCGGCGTCCGCCGCACCCGCGAGGACGCCTGGTGGCGCCGCATCGCCTCGCGGGCGATGAACCGGCTGCGCGAGCGGATCACGCGCATCCGCATGACCGACCAGGGGTGCATGCTGCGCGCTTATTCGCGCGACATCATCGACGCGGTGGCGGCGAGCCGCGAGGTCAGCACCTACATCCCCGCGCTTGCCTACACGTTCGCACACAGCCCGACCGAGATCGAGGTCGCGCACGAGGAGCGCGTGGCGGGCGAGTCGAAGTACTCGCTCTACAAGCTCATACGGCTCAACTTCGACCTCGTCACCGGTTTTTCGCTGGTGCCGCTGCAGGCGTTCTCGCTGATCGGCATGTTCGTCGCCGCGATGTCGGTGCTGCTCTATGCGTTCGTGGTCGTGCAGCGCCTGGTCGCCGGCGATTACATGGGTGGCCTCGCCGCGCTCTGGGATCGCGACATCCTCCAGTTCTTCCTGACCGGCGTCGTGCTGTTCGGTGTCGGCCTCGTCGGCGAGTACGTGGGCCGCATTTACCAGCAGGTCCGCGACCGGCCCCGCTACACGGTCCTCGCAGTGCTCGAAGGCGCGCCGCAGGAGGCTCCGGCGGCCATCGTTCCGGCGGCCGGCGCTCCGGTCCCGCGCGGATGAGCGGGCGGAACGCACCGCGACCGCGGTCGCTTCGAGCCGGGCTGCGCCGGCCGTGACGACCGGCGTCGTCTTCGCCTATCACAACGTCGGCGCGCGCTGCCTGCGGGTGCTGCTCGCGCACGGCGTGCGCGTGCCGCTGGTGGTCACGCACGCCGACGACCCGGACGAGGACGTCTGGTTCGAACGCGTTGCCGACGTCGCGACTTCCTACGGCATCCCGGTGATCGCGCCCGACGACGCCAACGCCGCCGAAGTGGTCGCGCGGATCCGGGCGCTGGCGCCGGAGTTCCTGTGGAGCTTCTACTACCGCCGCATGCTGGGCCCCGCGCTGCTCGCGCTGCCCCTGCGCGGTGCGCTGAACATGCACGGCTCGCTGCTGCCGAAGTACCGCGGCCGCGCTCCGGTGAACTGGGCGGTACTCCACGGCGAGCGCGAGACCGGCGCCACGCTGCACCACATGGCGGCAAAGCCCGACGCCGGCGACATCGTCGCGCAATGCGCGGTGCCGGTGCTGCCCGACGACACCGCGCGCGAGGTATTCGACAAGGTGACGGTCGCCGCCGAGATTGCCCTCGACCGCGTGCTGCCCGCGCTGCTGGCCGGCACCGCGCCGCGCCTCCCGGTCGACCTCGCCGCAGGATCGTATTACGGCGGGCGCACGCCCGAGGACGGCCGCATCGACTGGTCGCTGCCTGCCGCGCAGATCCACAACCTGGTGCGCGCGGTCGCCCCGCCGTACCCGGGGGCGCTCACGATCATCGCCGGGCGTCCCGCCAGGATCCTGCGCACGCGCGTCCTCGCCCCGCAGGGCGCGCCGGCGCCACCCGCGCTGCGCGTGGAAGCCGCCATGCTGGTCGCGCACTGCGGCGGAGGCGGCAGCCTGCGCGTCCTGGAACTCGAGATCGACGGCCGCCAGGTAGACGTCGAAGACTTTGCGGCGCGTTACGGGCGCGATGTCGCGCTTGCGGCGGCGGGGCGCTGAACCGACGCCGCCGTTCCGGCGGGCGCGCAGGGATGGCCATCTCTGGCTCGACCAGGATTGGTGGCGCTGGGTGAGGCCGGCTTCAGGGCGCGAACGGTATGCGACGGCAATCCGGCTCCGCCTGCCTCAATCGAAACTTTCGCACTGCAGGACATCGGCGGCAATGCCAAGTTCGCGCGCGGCGGCTCTGGCTGCCTCGATCAGCCGGCCTGGGCCGCAAACATAGACCAGCGTGTCGGCGGGAAGAGAACGCATGATCGAGTGAAGGTCGATCCGCCGTCCGTCGTTGCTGCGCGTGAAATAGAGGTGCAGTTGCCGGGGAAATTCAATGGCCAGCCAATCCCGGTATGCCATCTCGGAAGGCGTCCGGCCGCTGTAGTGGAGTTCGAACGAACGGCCCTGGGCCCCGAGCGACTGGACCATCGACTTGATCGGGGTAATGCCGATGCCGCCGGCGATCAGCACCGCATGGCGAGCGTCTTCATGCAGCGGGAACTGATTGGCTGGCATCTCGATCGCCAGTCGTGTTCCAATCCGCCACGAGTCATGGATGGCGGCTGACCCGCCTCGCCCCGATTCCTCCCGCAGCACGGCAATCTCGACCATGTCGCGTCGCTGCGGGTGCGAGGCCAACGAATACTGACGGGTTGCCACCGAGCCGTCGGGCAGTCGAACGGGGACCGCGATGTGCGCCCCCGCCGTTACGGGGGGCAGGTCGCTCCAGTCCGGCGCCCGCAATTCATAGGCTCGCACGCGCGGCGTCAACTGGCGCATGCCGGTGACGACCAGCTTCAGCGGACCGGCGCCGATTTCGTCGATATCCTCGTGGATCGGCGCGCTTCGTTCGGGTTCCCGTTGCCAGCCACCAACGAGCTTCTTCACCTCGTTTTCGGTGAATCGAGGCGTGATGTATTTCGGACAGTTCCAGTCGAACGCCTCGACGGTGATGACCACCCCCCGCTCGACACGGGCGCGATAGCCGGGCGACTCGAGCCGGGCGATGAGCGCCGGCTGGATGTCTTCATCGATCAGGCGCGCCCGGCCCCAGATCTTCAGGCGTCGTTGCCCGGCGTAGTCCATCAGGAACAGGCTTACCCGGTTGTCCCCGCCGATATTGCCCACCGAAATGTACTGGCGATTGCCGGAGAAATCCGCATAGCCGATCGTCCGGGCATCCAGCACCCTCAGAAACCCGGTCGGGCCGCCGCGGTGCTGCACATAGGGCCACCCGTTCTCGCCAACGGTGCCCTGGTAAAAGCTGTCGCGCGCGCTGATGAATTCGATTTCGCGGGAGCTCAACTCGACCGTTTCCGGCTCGCCCAGTTCGGCGGGCCGGTAGGCGGCGCGGCTGCCCATCTTTGCCTGGGCGGCCTGGACGTTCGGAGTAAAGGCGATCTTGGCGAATGCACGGGCCATGAGGAAACCTCCTTGCCACCGGGAGCCCCGGGCCCCCGGTGGGTATTGGGTGGGTCAAGCGGCGAGTTTCAACTCGACCTTCGGGAAGTCGATATCGACGCGGCCGGCCTTGCCGAGCAGTCCGAGAAAGGCCTTGAGCGCGGCCGGCGAATTGGCAAAGACCTTCAGGAAATTCGGGACCATGCCGAGTTGAGACTGGATGGCGTCATAGAGCGCCTTCTGTTCCGGGTTGGCCGATTCGGGGGCGACGATATTGATGCGTGCCATGGTGTTTCTCCTGTCCGGGTTGAGTGAAGCCGTCGTGCTGACGACGGAAGCCACTTTCTCAAATTCCCCATCAGAAAAGAATACATGTAATATGGAACATATAATTCCGATGAACGGAACAATGAATGGATCGCTTCCATGAGATGACGGTGTTCGTCGCCGTGGCCGAAGACGAGAGCTTTGCCGCCGCAGGTCGCCGCCTGCGCATGTCGCCGCCCGCGGTGACCCGCGCCGTGGCCTCCCTCGAAGAACGTCTGGGGGTGCGGCTTCTGACGCGCTCGACACGCCTGGTACGCACCACCGATGCGGGAGCGCGCTATCTTGAGGATGCAAGACGCATTCTGCTCGAGGCGGACGAGGCAGACGAGGCTGCAGCCGGCATCAACGCCACGCCACGCGGACATCTCGCCGTCACGGCGCCGATGCTGTTCGGAAGGATGTACGTGATCCCGATCATCACCGCCTACCAGCGGACCTTCCGGGAAACGACGGTGTCGGCGCTGTTCGTGGATCGCGTGGTCAATCTGTTGGACGAGGGGCTCGATATCGGCATCCGTATCGGCCGGTTGCCCGACTCGTCACTGCGGGCGATACGCGTTGGCCAGGTGCGAAGGGTCGTCTGCGCCTCTCCGGGATATCTCAGGAAACACGGCGTGCCGAAAACGCCTGCGGATCTTGCCAGCCACCAGATCATCGCCGCAACCGCCGTGTCCGCCGGGCCGGAATGGACCTTCGCCGACGGAAAGCAAAGGATCGGCGTCAAGCTCAATCCGCGCATTCTGGTGAATACCAATGATGGAGCGCTCGAGGCCGCCAGGGACGGCCTCGGGCTGACACGGCTGATTTCCTATCAGATCGCGGACGAGCTTGCGGCGGGGAAGATCAGGACGGTCCTGGCGGATTATGAAGAGGCGCCGTTGCCCGTTCACGTGGTCCATCGCGAAGGTCGACACGGATCCGCGAAGGTCAGAAGCTTCGTTGATCTGGCGGTCGAGAAACTGAGGGCCGACACGGCACTCAACTGATTTCGTCCGGAAGAGGCAGCCAACGCGGAGTGACTGCAGCTATCGGCCACGAAACAGCGCATCGACGTTCGGCAGCCGGTCGAACGCGGAGAACGTCCCGGCGTCCGCGATTTCCCTGGCGGCACGGAGCATTCCAGCCCATGCCGCCCGCGCGAGCGTGCCACCCACGCTGATCCGGCGCACGCCCAGAGCCGCTGCCTGCTCAACCGTGATGAACGGCGCGTTGATCAGCAGGTTCACCGGTTTGGGCGACACCGCGGCGACGATGGCGGCGATCTGTTCCACGTTTTCAATCCGCGGAGCGTACAGGCAATCGGCGCCGGCTTTCGAATACGCACGCAGCCTCCGGATCGTCTCGTCGATGTCGGGACGCCCGCACACGAATCCCTCCGAGCGGCCGGTCAGCACGACGCCGGTGCCACTCTCGTCGATCGACCGTCGCGCGGCTTGGACACGCGCCACCGCCAGATCGAAGTCATGGAGCGGCTTTGACTCGTCGCCGGTGGAATCCTCGATCGAGAGCCCGGCGATCCCGGTGGCCACAGCGAGCCTGACGTTCGCGGCGACATGCTGCGGATCGACCGCGAAACCACCCTCGAAATCCGCGTTCACCGGCACCTGCACCGCGGACACGATGTCACGGAGATGCCCGAGCGCCTGATCGAGAGTGACCTGATTGTCCGCGCGGCCCAGCGTCCAGGCGAAGCCGGCGCTGGTCGTCGCCAACGCCTTGAATCCCATCTTCTCCAGAGCCCGCGCGCTCCCTGCATCCCACGGGTTGGGCATTACGAAGCATCCTGAGGCGTGCATGCGGCGAAACGCGACGCTCCGTTCAACATTCGCTTCCATGTCGTGCCTCCAAGAACGGAATGAAGGGTCGGTCCTGCCGTCCGGGGAACGGCGGCTCCGGTGCCTGTCCCCTGGCCTGAACGGCAGCACCTAGTCTACGCATCGAACGGGGTTTCGGTGGCGTGAACGGCTCCGCAGTCGGTCCGGCGACGATGCCAACTTCCCATAGGTGCCAAACCACTCCAGATCTGCCGACCATGGAGACACGATGATTCATGGCCCCGCGTTTTGGCGGAGCCCGGCGCAGCGCAGTACGTGCGGCCGGCAGCCACCTCCCCAAAGCCGGCATTAGGGAATAGACTTTCCGGCTTGCTTTCCCGCGAGGGTCCATGAGCCAATTCCGACGCAGGCGGTTTCTGGGCGCAGCGGGCGCGCTGATCGCCGCGCCGCTTGCGGCGGCGCAGGAGTCGGGAAGGATGCCGCGCATCGGCTACCTGTTCTCGTTCGCCCGCGCGCAGGGCGAGCATCTCTGGGAAGCGTGCCGGCAGGGGTTGCGCGAACTGGGCTATGTGGAGGGACGCAACATCGTGCTTGAACCGCGATGGGCGGACGGGCATCACGAGCGCATGCCGGTGCTCGTAGGCGAGTTGGCGGGTCTCAAAGTCGACGTCATCGTAGCGGCGGCAACGCCGGCGAACCTCGCCGCGAAGGCGGGCGCCGGGAGGATTCCTGTCGTCATGGTTGCGGTCGCGGACCCGGTGCGCCTCGGACTGGTCGCAAGCCTCGCCCGCCCCGGCGGCACGATGACCGGCCTGAGCCTGCTCACACCGGAACTCAGCGGCCAGCGACTCGGGTTGATTCTGGAAATCGTCAAGCAAGTCCCGCGCGTTGCGGCATTGATCAATCCGGACAACCGCAGCCATCAGATTTTCCTGGAGGAAACGCGGACTGCCGCGCGCGCCACCCACGTCGAGATTCAGCCCCTGCAGGCCCGCAATCCGAGCGAGATCGAGCAGGCATTCCAGGAGGCCGTCAAACAAAAGGTGCCGGCGCTCATCGTTTTCGACGACCCGGTACTCTGGGGTGCCCGCAAGCAGGTCGTGATGCTGGCGGCGCAATCGCGGTTGCCCGTGATGTATGGCTACAGCGAGTTCGTCGATGAAGGAGGACTGATCTCCTACGGGCCGCACCGTCCCGACCTCTACCGGCGCACGGCCTCTTACGTGGACCGGATTCTCAAGGGCGCCAGGCCCTCCGATCTCCCGATCGAGCGGCCGACGCGCTTCGAGACCGTCGTGAACCAGAAGGCCGCGAAGTCGCTCGACCTCGTGGTTCCCCAATCGATCCTGCTGCGCGCCGACCGGGTGATTGGCTAGCATCACCGCAAGGCCCGCTCATGCCCGGGTGCCGCCGGATGGCCGACGCCCCCAGATGGCGGAAGTCGACCGATCGCGGACAGCGAGTCGTATACTTGCCATCGCTCCCAGGACGGGGGCGCGATGGCGGGATCCCATTGCACGTGAGATGCCAATGAGCGGAATTCGACGGCGTCGGTTTCTCGTTGCGACCCTGGCGGTGTCTGCCAATGGCCTCGGTTGGCGCGTCGCTTCCGCGCAAGGCGGGATGGTCCGCATCGGCGTGCTCAGCAGCGCAGGCCGGCCGGGAACCGGGCGCGGTTACTTCGACCTGCTGCTCAAGGAACTGGCCAGCAATGGCTGGGTCGACGGTCGCAATCTGGCGATCGACTGGCGCTATGCCGATGGCGATCTGGACCGCCATGCGGCGCTCGCCACCGAGCTCGTGGCGCTGAAGCCGGACCTGATCATCGCCGCAACCCAGCCCGCCGCGGTGGCTGCGATGAAGGCGACGGCGACGACTCCGATCGTGTTCGTCCATGCGCCGGAACCCGTGGAAAGCGGCCTTGCCGAAAGTCTGGCGCGTCCCGGACGGAATGTGACGGGCTTTGCGTCGATGAACAGCCAGCTGGTCGTCAAGCGCCTGGAACTGCTGCGCGAGGCGCTGCCGAAGTGCCGACGTATTGCGGTGTTGTACCAATCCGACTTCGATCTCAATTTGCGGCAGCTCGCGCAAGTCGAGGATGCAGCCCGGCTGCTCGGCCTGGCGACGCTGCGCGTGCACATCGACTTGCCGCCATCCTACGACGTGGCTTTCGCGCAACTCGTTCGCGAGCGCCCCGACGGCGTGCTGGTGATCGAGAATCCGAGCGTGTTTACGCACCGCGCGGACATCGTGCGGCGCATGGCCGGGGCGAAGCTGCCGGCGATGTACGGGCTCCAGGAGTTCTCGCTGGCGGGCGGGCTGTTTTCGTATTCGATCAGCCTCGCCGACCAGTTCCGCCGCACGGCGGACTACGTCGTGCGGATTCTCCGGGGTGCGAAGCCGGGCGAGCTGCCGATCCAGCAACCGAACAAATTCGAACTGACGATCAATCTCGAGGCAGCCAGGGCCCTGGGCCTGACCGTGCCGCCGGCGATCCTTCTGCGCAGCGACCTCGTCATCGAATAGCGCCGCTGCAAGTAGCTGTACCCTGCCGAAAGCGGCCACGCGACATGATTCGCGCCGGGAACGAATGCCGAACGCGCCATTGCAGGGCGCGCGCGTCGTCGCCCTAATCCCCGCACGCGGTAGAATCCAGGCTTTCCCGGTCCCGGAATTCTGCATGAAACGCGTGCTCATCCTCGGCGTCAACGGCTTCATCGGCCACCACCTGTCGCGGCGGATCATCGACACGACGGACTGGGACATCTACGGCATGGACATGCAGGCCGACCGGATCGCCGACCTGGTCGCCGAACCACGCTTTCACTTCTTCGAAGGCGACATCACGATCAACCGCGAGTGGATCGAGTATCACGTCAAGAAGTGCGACGTCGTGCTGCCGCTGGTCGCGATTGCCACGCCGGCGACCTATGTACGCGAGCCGTTGCGCGTTTTCGAACTCGACTTCGAGGCCAACCTGCCGATCGTCCGCGCCTGCGTCCGCTACGGCAAGCGCATCGTGTTTCCGTCGACCTCCGAGGTCTACGGCATGTCGCGCGACGCGGAGTTCGACCCGGAGACTTCGGAACTGGTGCTGGGGCCGATCAACAAGCCGCGCTGGATCTACTCCTGCGCCAAGCAGCTGATGGACCGGGTGATCCACGCCTACGGCATGCAGGAAGGGCTCGATTACACGCTGTTCCGGCCGTTCAACTGGATCGGCGCCGGACTCGACTCGATCAACACCGCCAAGGAAGGCAGCTCGCGGGTGATCACCCAGTTCCTGGGGCACATCGTCCGCGGCGAGCCGATCCAGCTGGTCGACGGCGGGACGCAGAAGCGTGCCTTCACCTATGTCGACGACGGCATCGCCGCATTGCTCAGGATCATCGAGAACCCGCAGGGCATCGCGACCGGCAAGATCTACAACATCGGCAACCCGGCCAACAACTGGTCGGTGCGCGAGCTGGCCGAGGCGATGCTGGCGCTGGCGCTGCGCTATCCCGAGTACGCGCAGAGCGCCAGGCTGGTGCGCATCGTCGAGACGACGGCCGAGGCCTATTACGGGCGCGGCTACCAGGACGTGCAGAACCGCGTACCGATGATCGCCAACACCTGCGCCGACCTCGACTGGAAGCCAGTGGTCGCGATGGAGGACGCGTTGACGCGCATATTCGAGGCTTACCGCGGCCAGGTCGCGGAGGCACGTCTTCTGGTCGATTGAGTCCGCGCGCAAACCGATGCGCATCGCGCTGAAGATCGACGTCGACACGCTGCGCGGCACCCGCGAAGGCGTGCCGACGCTGGTCGAGCTGCTGCGCAGTCACGGCGTCACTGCGACGTTTCTGTTCTCGCTCGGCCCCGATCACACGGGCCGGGCGATCAAGCGGGTGTTCCGCCCCGGTTTCATGGGCAAGGTCCGGCGCACGTCGGTGATCCGCCACTACGGGGTCAGGACGCTGCTCTACGGCACCCTGCTGCCCGGCCCGGACATCGGCCGGCGGGCAGCGGATGTCATGCGGGGCGTGCGCGACGCCGGACACGAGACCGGCGTGCATTGCTGGGACCACATCCGCTGGCAGGACGGCGTCGGACGCGCCGACGCGCTATGGACGGGCGACGAGATGCGTCGCGCCTGCGAGCGCTACGGCGAGATCATGGGCGAGCCGCCGCGCACGCACGGCGCCGCGGGCTGGCAGATGAACGTCCATGCGCTGCGGCTGACGCAGCGCCTCGGCTTCGACTACTGCTCCGACGGCCGCGGCGATTACCCGCACCTGCCGGTGTGGAACGCCGAACTGATCCGCTGCCCGCAGTTCCCGACGACACTGCCCACGCTGGACGAGATGATCGGCGTCGACGGCGTGACCGAGGAGAACGTGGCCGCGCACCTGCTCGAGCGCACGCGCGACAGCGCCATCGACACCCACGTATTCACGCTGCACGCCGAACTCGAGGGCATGCGCCTCGCCCCGGCGTTCGAGCAGCTGCTGCTCGGCTGGAAGGCGCAGGGATGGGCGCTGGGCCCGACGCGCACGCTGTTCGAGGCGGTGGAACCGATGGCGCTGCCCCGCTGCAGCGTCGGGCCGGGAACCATCGCCGGCCGGACCGGCACGCTGCTCACGCAGGGCGAGGAGTTCCTCGGGACGGTCGACCTGGCGCGCGCTGCCTGACGTCCAGCCCCGACGTTTCGCCATGGAGAAGACACCGATGCTCGGGAAGAAACTCGACGATTTCAGCCTGCCCGCAACCGGCGGTCGGTTCACGCTGTCCGAGCACGCCGGCGAAGTCGTGGTGCTGTATTTCTACCCGAAAGACAACACCTCCGGCTGCACGACCGAGGCGACGCATTTCCGCGACGCGTGGACGCGCTTCCGCAAGGGCGGCGCGATCGTCGTCGGCTGTTCGCGCGATTCCGTCAGGTCGCACGAGAAGTTCAAGGCCAAGCTGGCGCTGCCGTTCGAACTCATCTCCGACACCGACGAAGTCCTTTGCGCGCAGTTCGGTGTCGTCAAGATGAAGAACATGTACGGCCGACAGGTGCGCGGCATCGAGCGCAGCACCTTCGTCATCGACCGCAGCGGCAAGCTGGTGCGGGAATGGCGCGGCGTCCGGGTGCCCGGCCACGTGGACGAGGTCCTGGCCTTCATCACCGCGCCGTAGCGGGCCCGGGTCACGGCGGAGGGGGCCTGTCCCCTTTCCACCACAACAGCTACGCCCGCGACCGGGGGTCGACCACAACTTCTTGTGGCCAGGGCGAAATGCGGTAACATCGCCGGAAGGTCGCTCCGCCGCGGCCGCACCGCCCTCCAGGAGGCTCATGGTCGAACGCAAGCTGCGCCCTGCCCCGTCCTCGCTGCACCTGCTCCCCTCCCGCAAGCCGTCGAAAGGCGGCAACGCGACCGCGTCGAAACTCTTCGTTCTCGACACGAACGTCCTGATGCATGACCCCACGAGCCTGTTCCGGTTCGAGGAACACGACATCTACCTGCCGATCCTCACGCTCGAGGAACTCGACAACA
Organism: uncultured beta proteobacterium; assembly: GCA_963699765.1. GTDB lineage: Bacteria > Pseudomonadota > Gammaproteobacteria > Burkholderiales > Casimicrobiaceae > VBCG01. The sequence continues at coordinate 176,578 of CAVOVD010000007.1, forward strand.
ACAAGAAGGGCATGACCGAGGTCGCGCGCAATGCGCGGCAGGTTTCGCGCTTCCTCGACGAACTCGTGACGTCGACCGGCGAGACCGGCGAGCGCATCGCCAAGGGCATCCCCCTCGAGGCCAAGAGCAACGGCGCCGCGACCGGTCGTCTGTTCCTGCAGACCGAGAACATCTCGACCACGCTGCCGCCGTCGCTGGCGGGAGGCAAGGCCGACAACCAGATCATCGCCGTGGTCATGCACATGGCGCAGCTGCATCCCAAGCGCAACGTGATTCTGGTGTCCAAGGACATCAACATGCGGATCAAGTCCCGCGCGCTGGGCATCGCCGCCGAGGACTATTTCAACGACAAGGTGCTCGAGGACACCGAGCTCCTGTATTCGGGCAGCAGCGAACTGCCTTCGGATTTCTGGGATCGCCACGGCAAGGCGATGGAATCGTGGCAGCAGGGCGGCCACACCTACTACCGGCTGACCGGGCCGCTGATCCCGTCGCTGCTGCAGAACGAGTTCCTCTACCAGGAGAAGAAGGACGAGACGCCGTTCTACGCCATCGTCAAGGAGCTTTCCGGCAAGACCGCGGTGCTGTCGACGCTCAAGGACTACACGCATCAGAAGAACAGCGTCTGGGGCATCACTGCGCGCAATCGCGAACAGAATTTCGCGCTCAACCTGCTGATGAATCCCGACGTCGACTTCGTGACGCTGCTGGGCCAGGCCGGCACCGGCAAGACGCTGCTGACGCTGGCGGCCGGACTGATGCTGACGCTGGAGTTCAAGGTCTATACCGAGATCATCATGACGCGCGTCACGGTTCCGGTAGGAGAGGACATCGGCTTCCTTCCCGGTACCGAGGAGGAAAAGATGAATCCCTGGATGGGCGCGCTGGAGGACAACCTCGACGTGCTCAACAAGACCGACGACGAGGCCGGCGAATGGGGCCGGGCGGCGACCCGCGATCTCATCCGCTCGCGCATCAAGGTGAAGAGCCTCAACTTCATGCGCGGCCGGACGTTCATCAACAAGTTCCTGATCATCGACGAGGCGCAGAACCTGACGCCGAAGCAGATGAAGACGCTGATCACCCGGGCGGGGCCGGGCACCAAGGTGGTCTGCCTGGGCAACATCGCCCAGATCGACACGCCTTACCTGACCGAGGGAAGCTCCGGTCTCACCTACGTGGTCGACCGCTTCAAGGGCTGGTCGCATTCCGGCCACGTCACGCTGCAGCGCGGCGAGCGTTCGCGGCTGGCCGATCACGCCGCCGAGGTGTTGTAGCGGACAGGCGGCGCCGGCGCACGGCCGGGACGTCCGCCGCGGATGCGGTTCACACCCGGGCGGCCGGTCGGAGCCTTGACGCCCGCTTCCAACCGGCGTCCGCGCAGAATCCCGCGCGCTGTTCTAGAATGCTGGACGCGGCCGCCGCGGATTCGTGCGCTCCTCTGCCGTTCCGCGATGCGGAGCACGCCGCGATCGCCAGCGGCGAATCGTGACATGGAAACCCTCGACCCGTCCGCCGAAGCCGCCGCCAATTCCGTCGATCCGGTGGCCAGGGTGCGCGCGCTCAACGAATTGGCCGTCGACCTCGCGCGCAACGGACAGACAGAGCCGGCCTTCGTCCATGTGCGGCAGGCGCGCGAAATCGCCTCCAGGTTGGACAATCGGCAACTCGATGCCGAGACCAGGCACGCGCAGGCGCGCTGTCACTTCTACGTTGCCGACTTCATGCCGGCGCTCGAACACCTGCTGGAATCCGCGCGGCTGTACCAGGAAGCCGGCGATCCGGCCGGCGCGGCCGCCGCCTTCGCCGGCGTCGGTCTCTGCCAGCATCGACTGGGTGCGCAGGACGACGCCGCGGCATCGCTGTTGCGCGCGCTGCAAGCCGCCCGCGACCAGAACCTGCAGGAACTCGAGATCAACATCTGCAATTCGCTCGGGTCGACGCTGATCGAGGCCAATCGCGTCGACGAAGCGGCGCGCTATCTTGCCAGGGGCGTCGAACTTGCCCAGGCGACGGGCAACCGCGGCCTGCTCACCAAGCTGTTGCTCAACCAGTCACACCTGACCAAGCGCCACGGCGACTTCCTGGTAAACGGGGACGCCGCCGCCGCGCAGGCCGAGTACGTGAGGAGCCTGGCCCAGGCGAGCATGGCGCTGGCGCTGGCGCGGGAGCAGGCCAATCCCTACGACGAGCTGCAATGTCTGGGACAGTCGGGCACGATGCAACGCCTGCTCAACGATCATGCCGAGGCCGAAGCCACGCTCGGGCGGACGATTGCGCTGGCCAGGGAACTTGGCGAGCCGCACATCGAGGCCGAGGCACTGACCGAGCGCGGCTACCTGTGCATCGCGCAGGGCCGGCTGGAGCACGCGGGAGCGGCGCTGGCGGAGGCGATCGGCATCGCCCGCAGGACCGGCATTCGCGCCGTGCTCGCCGAAGCCTGCGAAGCGGCGTCCATGGTGCTCGAGCGCTGCGGCGACTTCGCCGGCGCACTGGCCATGTACAAGGAATTCCACGCCGTTCGCGAGACCGAGCTGGCCGGCTCGCGCAAGCATGCGGCGCACGCCGCGCAGCTTTGGCTAGACTTCCAGGACGCGTCGCACCGCGCACGGCAATTCCAGGCCAGGGCCGAGAGCCTGGCGGCCGACCACGCGGCATTGACCCTCGAAGCGCAGGTCCTCGTCGAAGTGTCGCAGCAGGATCCACTGACCGGCCTGCTCAACCGCCGCGGTCTCGACGAGCGCATCGGCACGCTGGTGGCGGGAAGCGAGGTCAATTCCTTGCCGCTGACCATTGCGCTGATCGACGTCGATCTGTTCAAGCGGATCAACGACACCTTCTCGCACGCGGTCGGCGATACCGTTCTGCGCCGGGTTGCCGCCATCATCCGCGAGCATTCGCGCCAGAATGACCTGCCGGTGCGCTACGGCGGCGACGAATTCCTGCTGGTTCTGGCCAATGCGACGACCGAAACCGGGATGCGCGTGCTGCAGCGTCTCAAGGAGGCGATCGATACATTTCCATGGGAGGCCGAGGCGACCGGACTCAAGGTTACGCTGTCGATCGGCATCGCCACGCGTGGCATCGGCGCCACCATCGCCACGACCATCGCCGCCGCCGACCGGGCACTCTACGACGCCAAGGCCGCAGGTCGCGACCGCATCGCCATCCGGCGCTAGCCCGAAGGCATCTGCTTCCGTTCCTCGAGCATGTCGGTCAGGGTCTTCGCCAGCTCGATCGGCGCAGGAACCCCGGCGACGGCATGCAGCCGTGCCGGCGAACCGACAATGCGCCGGGGTTCTCCCACCCGAACGAATCGCGGATCGATCCGCACCTCGATGTCGTGGCCGGTGATGCGGACGAGCATCCCGACCATTTCGCGCACCGACACACCGCGGCCGGAACAAAGGTTGAAGGTTTTCCCCGCGACGTCCGACGCGCCGAGCAGCCGGCGGTAGGCGTCGACCGCGGTCCGCACGTCGACGAAATCGCGGATGACGTCGATGTTGCCCAGGTCGATCGACGGCGCCCGCTGCGCGAAATGGCGCACCAGCTTCGGCACCAGATAGGGCTCGCGCTGACCCGGACCGATGCAGTTGAACGGGCGGACGACGGTAATCGGCAGCGTAGCGCCGAAGAGCCGCGCCATCTGCTCCATCGCCAGCTTGCTGATCGCGTAATGCGTCGCCGGGACCGTCGGCGCATCCTCGTCCAACGCCTCACCCTCGACTGCGCCGTAGACGGTGCCGGTGCTGGCCAGTACGATGCCGTTGCGGCCTGCGCCGCGCGCCGCGAGCGCCTCGAGCAGCGTCAGCGTGCCGATCAGGTTGGTGCGGTAGATCTCGTCGGCGCGGGCATGGCCGGGAAAGGCGATCGCGGCCAGATGCACGACCTGGCCGGGCGCCGCATCGTCCACGGCCGCGGCGACCGCCGCGGGGTCGTGGAGATTCGCGGTGATCACGTCGGCGCTGCGCGCCGGTCCCTCGACGAGTTCGAACACCCGGTGGCCATGCTCGCGCAGCAGCGCGCACAGGTGCCGGCCGGTGAAGCCGCCGGCCCCGGTGACGAGAATGCGCTCAGTACGAGACGCCACGGTTCACGCGCGAGATGTCCGCCGCGACCATCTGCGCGCACATCGACTCCAGCGTCGTCGTCGCCTCCCAGCCCAGGATACGCTTGGCCTTGGCCGGGTTGCCGAGCAGCTTGTCCACTTCCGCGGGTCGGTAGAACGCCGGGTTGACGCGTACGCAGGTCCTCCCGCTGGCGGCATTGACGCCGGTTTCCTCAACGCCGCTGCCGCGCCATTCGAGCGCGATGTCGGCGGCGGCAAAGGCCAGCTGCACGAACTCGCGCACCGACTGCATCCGTCCGGTCGCCAGCACGAAGGTTTCGGGAGATTCCGCCTGCAGCATCCGCCACATCCCTTCGACATACTCGCCGGCGAAACCCCAGTCTCGCTGCGAATCGAGATTGCCGAGTTCCAGCCTCTCCTGCCGCCCGAGCGCGATGCGCGCGACGCCGTCGGTCACCTTGCGCGTGACGAACTCGCGACCGCGCAGCGGCGACTCGTGATTGAACAGGATGCCGCTGGCGCCGAAAATGCCGTAGGACTCGCGGTAGTTGATCGTCATCCAGTGCGCGTAGAGCTTGGCCACTCCGTAGGGACTGCGCGGGTAGAACGGCGTGTTCTCGTCCTGCGGCATCGCCTGCACGTGACCGAACATCTCCGACGTGCTGGCCTGGTAGAAGCGGATCGACGGATCGACGAGGCGGATCGCTTCCAGCAGGTTGACCGCACCCAGGCCGGTGATCAGCCCGGTGGTGATCGGCTGGTCGAAGGACACGGCGACGAAACTCTGCGCCGCGAGGTTGTAGACCTCCGCCGGCTTCGACTTCTCGAGCAGCCTGATCGCCGCACCCAGGTCGGTCAGGTCGTACTCGACCAGATGCAGCCGCTCGTCCTGGGCGATGCCGAGTTCCTCGATGCGCCAGAAGTTGACCGAACTGCCCCGGCGAAACGTCCCGTAGACCTCATAGCCGCGGGCGAGCAGCAACTGCGCGAGATAGGCGCCGTCCTGGCCGGTGATGCCGGTGACGACGGCGGTTCGTTTGGTTGGCTTGGCCATCGCTTGCGAGGTGGAATTGATCGGGCGCCGCGAGTATACAAGGTGTGCCGGACAGCGCCCTGCCCGGCGCGACGCTCAGTAGCTGCCGGGCGTGGCGAAGTTGTCGAAGCGGGTGTGCTCGCCAAGGAAGGTGAGGCGCACCGTGCCGGTCGGCCCGTTGCGCTGCTTGCTGACGATGATCTCCGCCGTCCCCTTGTCCGGGGTGTCCTCGTTGTAGACCTCGTCGCGGTAGATGAACAGGATCACGTCCGCATCCTGTTCGATCGCGCCGGACTCGCGCAGGTCCGACATGACCGGCCGCTTGTTCGGCCTTTGCTCGAGCGAGCGGTTGAGCTGCGACAGCGCCATCACGGGCACCTTGAGCTCCTTGGCCAGCGACTTCAGCGCCCGCGAGATCTCGGAGATCTCCGTTGCCCGGTTCTCCCCCTGCGACTGCGCCTGCATCAGCTGGATGTAGTCGACGATGACCAGGCCCAGCTGGCCGTGCTGCTTCTGCAGCCGCCGCGCGCGCGAGCGTACCTCGATCGCGTTCAGCGCCGGCGTCTCGTCGATCAGCAGCGGCGCGTCGGTCAGCCTGCCCAGCGCCGCCGACAGGCGTTCCCAGTCGTCCGACGCCAGCCGGCCGGTGCGCAGCTTGTGCTGGTCGAGTCGGCCGACGGAACCGATCATCCGCAGCGCGAGCTGCGAAGCGCCCATTTCCATCGAGAACACGGCGACCGGCATTTTCACGTTCAGCGCCACGTGCTCGCCGACGTTGAGCGCGAGAGCGGTCTTGCCCATCGACGGGCGCCCGGCGACGATCACCAGGTCGCCAGGCTGCAGGCCGGAGGTCATCCTGTCGAGGTCGGTGAATCCGGTGGCGACGCCGGTCACGTCCGAAGGGTCGTCGCGGCTGAACAGCTGCTCGATCTTCTCGACCACCTCGGTGAGCAGCTTGCCGAGCGGCCGGAAATTCTGCTGGCCGCGCGAGCCCTGCTCGGCGATGTGCAGCACCTTCGCCTCGGCCTCGTCGAGGATGGATTTCGCATTGCGTCCGAGCGGGTTGTAGGCGGAATCGGCGATCTCGCCCGCGGTGGCGGCGAGCTGGCGCAGGATCGAGCGCTCGCGCACGATCTGCGCGTAATGGCGGATGTTCGCCGCCGTCGGCACGTTGCCTACCAGCGCGCCGAGGTAGGCGAGCCCACCGACGTAGTCGAGCTTCTGCGTCGAGCCCAGCGCCTCGGACAGCGTGACCACGTCGACCGGCTTGCCCTCCGACGCCAACTGCGCGATGTGCCGGTAGATCAACCGGTGCGCGTCGCTGTAGAAGTCGTCCTCGGCGATGACGTCACCGACGCGGTCGGCGGCCTCGTTGTCGAGCAGCAGCCCGCCCAGGATCGACTGCTCCGCCTCCAGCGAATGGGGCGGCAGCTTCAGCGCGTCGAGTTGTGGGTCATCAGGCATGGCGGGGTTGCGGCGCTTTGGTTGGCGGCATCGGAGCAATGGCGGCGCCAGGTCGATTCTACTGCGCTCGCAGGTGCTTGCGGGCGGCGAGGAAAGCAAGAGGGCCACGCCGTCGCCGGCGTGGCCCCCGGACTGCGGCGCAGCGCGATCATCAGCCCTGCGCGGACTCCCCGATCACCGTCACCGTGATGTTCGCGACGACGTCGGTATGCGGCGTCACGACCATCGCGAAATCGCCGATGTGCTTCAGCGGACCGTCGGGCAGGCGAACCATCGCCCGCTCGATCTCGACGCCCTGGGCCTTGAGCGCCTCGACGACGTCGACGTTGCCCACCGAGCCGAACAGGCGCCCGTCGACGCCGGCCTTCTGGGTGATCTTCACGACCAGGCCCTCGAGCTTCTCCGCCAGCGCCTGCGCGGCGACCAGCCGGGCGTTGGCGGCAGCCTCGAGTTCGGCGCGCTTTTCTTCCAGCAGCTTGACGTTCTCGGCGGTGGCGCGCTTCGCCTTGCCCTGCGGGATCAGGAAGTTGCGCGCATAGCCGTTCTTGACCTTGACCACGTCGCCCAGGTTGCCGATGTTGGCTACCTTCTCGAGCAGAATGATTTGCATGATCCGCTCCTCCTAGTGCCGGTCGGTGAATGGGAGCAGCGCCAGGAACTGCGCGCGCTTGACGGCCGTGGACAACTGGCGCTGCCAGCGGGCCTTGGTGCCCGTCACCCGGGCCGGCATGATCTTGCCGTTCTCCTGCACGAAATCCTTCAGCAGGTCGACGTCCTTGTAGTCGATCTCCGTCGCCTTTTCGGCGGTGAAGCGGCAGAACTTGCGGCGCTTGAACAGCGCATTGCCGCGATCGCGCTTCTTGACGTCCTTCTTTCCTTTGCCTTTACCTCTTCCCAGCGGGCGGGGCATGGTGTTTCCTTTCGTTCAATCGTTCAATCGATGTGCGTGATGTGCAGCGCGACGGTCACGCCGGTCCGGTAGCGCCGCGCGAGAAAACCCTCGCAGCAGATTGCGCTTCCGACCGGCATGCGGGCGACTTGCCTGGCCACGTCCGCGAACGCCACGGCGAACAGCTCGCAGTCGACCTTGCGCTCCCCTCCGGCCTCGCGCTGCACCGACTCGTGGCGCAACGTGCAATCGACCGCCGGAATTCCGGCCGGGGTGTAGCGAAGGTCGCCGCGCTGTGCGAGCGTGGCATCGAGCGTGAGCCGGTTGGCGCCCGGCACGTCGGCTGCCGTTCTTCGTTCGCCTAGGCGGCCGGCGCGGCAGGCGCGGCTTCCGCCGCCTCCGCAGCGCGCGGCGCATCGCCTTCGCGGGCGTTCTCCCTCGCGGTCAGCGACTTCGCCTTTTCTTCCTTCATCATCGGCGACGGGGCGACCTTGGCCTCCTTCGTCGCGACGATCAGGTGGCGCAGGACGGCGTCGTTGAACTTGAACGCATGCTCGAGCTCGCCCAGGGTCTCCTGGTCGCACTCGATGTTCATCAGGACGTAGTGCGCCTTGTGCACTTTCTGGATCTGGTAGGCCATCTGGCGGCGGCCCCAGTCCTCGAGGCGGTGAATCTGGCCCTTGTGGCCAGTCACCATCGTGCGGTACCGGTCGATCATCGCGGGCACCTGCTCGCTCTGATCGGGGTGCACGATGAATACAATTTCGTAGTGTCGCATCTGCAGAGCACTCCTTTCGGTCGTTGAAGTTGGCGGTCCGCCCATCGAAGGGCAGGCAATGCGGGACCGCCTGCGGCCTCCCCGTCTGCGGCGGGTGAGGCAAGGGAACTTGTAATTATAGTACGAAACCGCCTGTCGATCAAAGTCTTATGACACAGGGCGCTGGAGCGCGGCCAGCGCAGCGGCGCGGGCAGGCTTGCCCAGAGCCGCCAGCTCGCGCACCCGGGCGTAGAACCGCGGAAGATCGCCCCCCTCCTGCGCCAGCAGCGCCCGGAACGCCGGCACGTCGCCCGAATACAGCGCCACCGAGGCGAGGCTGGCGTTGTTGGGGCCGGCGCCGGCCTCTCCGGCAAACCAGCGGTTGTAGCCGGCCAGACCCGGCTCCCCGTCCTTCGCCCGCTCGTAGCCTTCGCGCATGGCCGCGAAAATCGCCGCCTTGGCGGCGCGCTTGGCGTCGTCCGGCGCGTCGCTCGCGTACAGCGCGCCCAGTTCGATTCGAGCCGCCTCCACCAGTGCCCGGAAGACTTCGCGCAGGCGCTGGCTGCGCAGGTACTGGGCGTCCATGGCCGGGTCGCTCCGCGCCCGCAGCCAGCGCTCCACTCCCGCCTCCTCCACCGCGACCGCGAACGACTCGTTGAACTGCGTGTCGTCCTTGACGTAGACGACCTGGTGCGCGAGCTCGTGAAACAGCATCCTCGCGACCTCGACCTCGGGCCAGCGCACGAAGGTCGACAGCACCGGATCGTCGAAATAGCCCAGCGTCGAGTAGGCAGGCACCCCGCTCACCCAGACATCGTCGCCCCCGGCCGCCAGGCGCGCCGCCTCCGCTTCGCGCTTCCTCCTCGCGAAAATAGCCGCGGTAGCTGACGCAGCCGGCGACCGGAAAGCACCATTGGCGCGGCTCCAGCGACAGCGCCGGCGTGGCGAACACGTTCCAGACGACGAACGCCCGCTCGAGGTCGGCGTAGCGCGTGTAGCTGTCGTTGTCCGGCAGCGCCAGTTCCCGGCTCGCGAAGCTGCGCATTTCCTGGACCCGCGCCAGGCGGGCGCGCAACGCGTCGTCCCCGGTCTGCGCGATGACCTCGGGTATCGGCTTCGCGCGTCCGACCAGATCCAGCTGGCCGGCCGCGCTCTGCCAGTAGTAGTCGACCGCGTCGATCGCGCCGCATCCGGACAGCGCGAGCGCGGCGGCAACCAGCACGCAGGCGCATGTCAGCGCTGCAGGTACCGCGCAAGACGCGCCACGCCATCCTCGAGCTTGTCCTGGGCGATGGTGTAGGCGAAGCGCACGTGCGCGGCGGCACGGTGGCTGCCGAAGTCGATGCCCGGGGTGATCGCCACGCCGGCGCCTTCGAGGACCTCGCTGCAGAAGCGCTGGCTGTCGTCGCTGAAACGCGAGCAATCGGCGTAGACGAAGAAGCCGCCGGTGGGCATGACCGGAATGCCAAAGCCCAGTTCGCGCAGCGCCGGCACCAGGAAGTCGCGCCGCGCCTCGAACGCGCGCCGGCGCTCCTCGACGATCGCCAGCGTCTCTGGCGTGAAGCAGGCCAGCGCCGCGCGCTGCGACAGCGTGGCCGGACTGATGTAGAGGTTCTGCGCCAGCTTCTCCAGGTCGCGCACGTGGCGCTCCGGCGCCACCAGCCAGCCCAGGCGCCAGCCGGTCATGTTGAAGTACTTGGAGAAGCTCGAAATGACGAAGGCGTCGTCGGCGAACTCCAGCACGCTGCGCGGTCGTTCGCCGTAGGTCAGACCGAGGTAGATCTCGTCGACGATCAGGTGGCCCGCCCGTCGTGGCGATCGCGGCGGCGATCCGGCGCATCTCGTCCCGCGGCACCACGGTGCCCGTCGGATTGGAGGGCGAGGCGATCAGCGCCGCGCGCGTGTCCGGCGTCCAGTGCCGCTCGACCAGTTCCGCGGTGAACTGGTAGTCCGCCGCGGCGTCCACCGGCACGCCCACCGGCGCGCCTTCCAGGACCCGGACGAAGTTGCGATTGCACGGATAGCCCGGGTCGGCAAGCAGCACGCGTTCGTCGCGATCGACGATCAGCGCCAGCACCAGCAGCAGCGCCGCGGACGAACCGGCGGTGACGACGATGCGCTCCGGCGCCACGGCAACCCCGAATTGCTCGGCATAGTGCCGGGCGATCGCCCGGCGCAGTTCCGGCAGTCCGAGCGCGGACGTGTAGTAGATGGCGCCGTCGGCCATGGCGGCCCGCGCCGCAGCCAGCACCGGTTCGGGCGTCGGAAAGTCCGGTTCGCCGATCTCCATGTGCACGATGGAGCGTCCGGCGGCCTCCAGCGCCCGGGCGGCGGTCTGGACTTCCATGACGTGAAACGGCGCGATGTCGGCCACGCGGGCCGCGAGGGATGTTTTCGGTTCCATCGAAAGTCGTAGCGTGCAGGGCAGCGGAAGGCGCTATCGTACCGTCATCGGACCCCTGGAGCGCCTGCGCGCTGCGACACCCTCATCGTGAACCCGTTCCCCGAGCACTTTTCCGGTTCTTCGCGCGCCTTGCGCTGCTCGCCATCGCCGCCGCACTCCCGTGGCCCGGCGACGGCGTCGGCCCAGGTGTTCAAATGCGCCGGAGAGCGCAACCAGCCCGTGTACCAGGATCACGCCTGCCCGCCGGGGAAGGAGTTGCGCGACTTCACGTCGGACCCGGCGGAGGTTTCGGTGATCGCGTCGCCACCGGCGTCCGGCGGCCCTCGGCGCGCGGCGCCACCGCGCCGGCGCCAAGGCCCAGGGCGAGCGCTGCACCGAAGCCCGCCAGGACCACCGCCGGGAATCCGGCCGAGCGCCGCTTCATCCATGCCGGCATGCAGCAGGGCGAGGTCGTCGCGCGCATCGGCGCGCCCGACCTGAAGAGCGGCGGCGCCAATCGCAGACTCGTTCGCTGGACCTACATGCCGGTGCCGGAGGACCCGCAGACGCTGACCACCATCGTCTTCGACTCCGGCAGGGTCGTCGAGGTCGAGCGGAAGATGATGCGATGAGGGCGCTGGTCCAGCGGGTGCGCGAGGCCCGGGTGACGGTCGACGGGCGCCTGACCGGCGCCATCGGCCCCGGGCTGCTGGTGCTGGCCGGCGTCACCGCCGACGACCGGGACGACGACCGCGACTGGCTGGTGCGCAAGATCGTGCAGCTGCGCATATTCCCCGACGACGCCGGGGTGATGAACCGCTCGGTCGTCGAGACCGGCGGCGACGTTCTCGCGGTGTCGCAGTTCACGCTCTACGCATCGACGCGCAAGGGCAACCGGCCCTCGTACACCGCCGCGGCGCCGCCCGCCATCGCCGCGCCCGCGTTCGCCGCCTTCGTCGACGCCCTCGCCGCGGCGCTGGGGCGCCCGGTCCCGACCGGCGAATTCGGCGCCGACATGCAGGTGCGCCTGGTCAACGACGGGCCGGTGACGATCTGGCTCGATTCGCGCGCCCGGGAGTGAGCAAGGCCGGGTCGGCCCCGGGGCAAACGCGCGCTCAGGCCTTCGCGGGTTCCGCCGGCGGCAGGTACCACTTGTCCTTCGGAACCAGCTTCGCGTCCGCAGGATCGGCGACGTAGGACGGCGTCATGATCGCCACGCCGTACTCGTTGAACACGTCGAGGATGTTCCGGTGCAGCGCCGAGTACAAGCGGCGCCATGCGCTGCGCATCGTCGCAGCCGACATTGAGTTCGTAGGTGATCGCGTAATCGCCGAGCGCGGTCTGCAGCACGAACGGCGCCGGCTGCGGCCGCAAGCCCGGGAGTGCGCCGCGCGGCCTCGAGCAGCATCGCCTCGACCTGCCGCCACGGCGTCTCGTAGCCGATGCCCACCGTCGTGTGCAGCAGCAGGCCGTCGTCCTTCGCCAGCGTGCTGTAGTTGGTTACGTGGCCGTTGATGATCTGCGAGTTGGGGATCACCACCTCCTCGTTCTTGAGCGTGCGCAGGTGGGTGACCTGCAGGCGCATCTCGGTCACGTCGCCGACGACGTCGCCGATCTTCACCCGGTCGCCGATGCGAAATGCCCGCCGGTAGGTCATCATGTAACCCGCCATCATGTTGGCGATCGCGCTCGACGAGCCGAGCGAGAAGACGATGCCCGCGAACAGCGACACGCCCTTGAAGGCGTCCGATCCGGAGCCGGGAATGTACGGGTAGGCGACCACCAGCCCGAGCCCGATGATCGCCAGCCGCACCAGGTTGTAGGTCGGCATCGCCCACTCGGGCTCGAAATTCGCCAGCTCGACCGTTCCCCGCTGCACGGCCGTGAAGAAGGCGCGGACGATGCGCAGCAAGCCGCGAAGCACGTAGTAGAGGATGGCGAGGAACACGAGGTTGGGGATGGCATCGAGCAGCGCCCGCCAGACGGCCGCCAGCGGCTTGAGGGTGTTCGCGACCAGGGCGTTGCCGATCCCCCGGGTCCACGGGAACTGTGCCAGCTCGTACTGCAGCCAGAACAGCGTCAACCCGACCACGGCCGTGACCACGACCACGCGCGTCACCGCCATGCACCACCATCCGCACGCGCTCGGCGCGGACGATGGCGAACGACTGGATGCCGACGTTCTGCACGCGCGCCTGGAGCTCGCGGTCGATCCGCTGTCCGCAGGCGCCTGCTCAGCCACAGCAGGCCCCCGGTCGCGACGGCGAACGCCAGCAAGGCGCCGATGGCGCGCAGCGCGCTGGCGGTCAGGTTCTCCGACGTCCGCGCCGCGCGGTACTCGGTGATCGCTTTCTTGGTCCGAGTCACGATGATTCCCGCCAGCGTACCGACCGTCAGGCGCTCGGTTTCCGCATCCGGTGGCACCACGGTCATGATGCGCATCGGACCAGCGTAGATCTCGATGAACTCCCCGACAGGCACGGCGCGGACCGTCGCCGGGTCGATCTCCGGGTTGGCGGCCACGGCCTCGATGCGCTCGACGATGCCCGCGGCGCGCGCGTCGGCCGGAAAGCTCGTGGCTCCGCGAACCTTGAACAGCACTTCGCCGTCGATGACCACGCTGGCGAGTTCGATCGGCTGTTCGCCGGTGCGCGGTTCCTGCGCGGCGGTCTCGAAAGGAGCGATGAGCAGCAGCGCGGACGCGGCGAGTACGGCGACGACACGGGCAATCATTTGGACGGGCATGGTGAACTCGCGGGCAAGGGCGCCCTCATCGGGCGGCACGGGGGGCGGGGCCGGAATTATGACCGACGGCCGGGGCGGCGGCCATGGACAGCCGGTGCTTTGATCACAGCCGGTAGGCGGCCTTGGCGAAGTCGCGCGCGAGGCCCGGCGCCAGTTCGAAGGCCTCGTCCTCGCCGATCTTGTGCTCGACGACCAGCGTGGCGAGAAAGCGGCAATCGATCCGCCGCGCGACGTCGTGGCGCGCCGGGATCGACATGAAGGCGCGCGTGTCGTCGTTGAAGCCGACCGTGTTGTAGAAGCCGGCGGTCTCGGTCGCCTGCTCGCGAAAACGCAGCATGCCCTCGGGACTGTCGTGGAACCACCAGGGCGGCCCGAGCTTGAGGATCGGGTAGTGGCCGGCCAGCGGCGCCAGCTCCCGCGAGTAGACGGTCTCGTCGAGCGTGAACAGGATCACGGTCAGCCCCGGCTCGTTGCCGTAGCGCGCGAGCAGCGGCCCCAGCGCATGCACGTAGTCGGTCGGCGTCGGGATGTCGGCGCCCTTGTCGCGACCGAAGCGGCGCATGACCATTGCATTGTGGTTGCGGAAACTGCCCGGATGGATCTGCATCACCAGACCGTCGTCGAGGCTCATTCCGGCCATCTCGGTGAGCATCTGGCCGCGGAAGAGCTCGGCTTCCGCCGCGTCGATGGTGCCCGCCAGCGCACGATCGAGCAGGCGCTGGCACTCGCCGCCCGACAGGTCGCAGGTGCGCGCCGTCGGATGGCCATGATCGGTCGACGTCGCCCCCATCGCCTTGAAGAAGGCGCGACGCTGCCGGTGCGCGGCAAGATAGCCGGACCAGGTCGCCGTGTTCTCGCCGGTCAGCGCGCCGAACTTCGCGACGTTGTCGGCAAAGCCCTCGAACTGCGGATCGACCACCGGGTCGGGCCGGTAGGCGGTGACCACGCGTCCCGACCAGCCGGAGGCGCGAATCCGCCGATGGTGATCGAGCGTGTCCAGCGGCGACTCGGTGGTGGCGATCACCTCGATGTTGAAGCGCTCGAACAGGGCGCGCGGGCGGAACTCCGGCTGCGCGAGACAGGCGTTGATGCGGTCGAAGCAGCGATCGGCCGATTCCGGCGTCAGCCGCTCGTCGATGCCGAAGATCGTCGAGAACGCGTGGTCGAGCCAAAGGCGCGTCGGCGTGCCGCGAAACAGATGGTAGTGCGCGGCAAAGGTCCGCCAGATCTTCCGGTTGTCGGACTCGACCGGCGCGCCGTCGCGGGTCGGGATGCCGAGGTCCTCGAGCGGCACGCCCTGGCTGTAGAGCATGCGAAACACGTAGTGGTCGGGCGTGATGAACAGTGCGGTCGCATTGGCGAACGGCGTGTCGTCGGCGAACCACTGCGGATCGGTGTGGCCGTGCGGACTCACGATCGGCAGTCCCGCCACCGTCGCGTAGAGCCGGCGCGCGAGTTCGCGCGTGGCAGGATCGGCCGGAAAGAGCCGGTCGGGATGAAGCGCGAGGGGAATGGGCATGACTTTTCTCTTGACGATCTCTGCGTTGGCGGGCGCCGGCCTCAGGCCACGCCCAGATGTCGCGCCAGCGTCACTTTGGCGCCGTCGCCGAACAACTCGGCCACGTGCCCGCGAACCGCGGAACGGAATCCGGCGTGCGCGGCCAGATCGGTGCCGAACACCGTCGCGAGGTCGAGGAAGCCGTCGGCGATCGCTCCCGGGTCGCCACGCGCGGCGTTCACGATGCTCCTGAACGCCGGTGCCAGCGGATCCTGGACCTCGATCGGCGCGCCCTGCTCGTCGGAGCCGCTCGCGTAGCGGATCCATCCGGCGACCGCCAGCGGCAGGTGGGCCAGCGGCGCCCTGGCGGCAAGCCGGTCGCGCACCGTCCCGAGCAGGCGCTGCGGCAGCTTCTGCGAGCCGTCCATGGCGATCTGCCGCGTGCGGTGCGGCAGCGCGCGATTGCAGAATCGCTCCAGCAGGCGCGCACAATATGCGGCCAGGTCGATGCCCGGCGGCTGTACGAGCGTCGGCACGATCTCCTCGGTCATCTGCCTGGTGATCAATGTGGCGACCAGCGGATCGCGGCAGGCCTGCCAGACGAACTCGTGACCGAGCAGGAAGCCCAGGTAGGCCAGCGTCGAGTGGCTGCCGTTCAGGAGCCGCAGCTTCATCAGTTCGAACGGCGCGACGTCGTCGACCAGTTGCGCGCCCGCGTCCTCCCAGGCCGGTCGGGCGGCGGCGAACCGATCTTCGATCACCCACTGCCCGAAGGATTCGGCAGTCACCGGCGCGGCGTCGGTCACGCCGAGAAGTCGCGCGGCATCGGCCAGGTCGGCCGGCGTCGTCGCCGGCACGATGCGATCGACCATGGTCGACGGAAACGCGACATGTTCGCGGATCCAGGCGGCGAGCGCGGGGTCGCGGCGCGTGGCGAATGCCGCGACCAGACCTTCGACCAGGCGGCCGTTGTGCGGCAGGTTGTCGCAACAAACGAAGGAGAGGCTGCCGCCCTTCGCAGCCCTGCGCGCTGCGAGCCCGGCGACCAGGATGCCCAGCGCGGACTCCGGCTCGTCGGGATGCGCCAGGTCGAAGGCGATGTCCGGGTGGCCGACGTCGAGCTCGCCCGAGGCCGGATCGTGGCAGTAGCCCTTTTCGGTCACCGTGGCGGTGACGATGGTGATGCGCGGGTCGGCAAAGCGGGCGATGAGGCCAGCCCGGTTGGCGCCGGCGAAACGAAACTCTCGCAGCGCGCCGATCACCCGGACGGTCGCCTCGTCGCCTTCGCGGGTCAGCAACGAGTAGAGCCCGTCCTGGTCGGCGAGCACCGTGGTGCTGCGCGAGGTCTTGAGCGATACTCCGCAGATGCCCCAGCGCGGATCACCGGCCAGGATATCGTCGGTGTACACGGCCTGGTGGGCGCGGTGGAACGCGCCGAGTCCAAGGTGCAGGATGCCGACGTCCACTGCGCCGACGACGTATCCGGGCCGGGCAACCTGTGCGGGCAGCGACGCGAGGGTCGCGAGGCCGAGGGCGCTCATCGCGAACGCATCCTGCCACTCGCCGCCGGCGGGACGATCGCATCCCATTGCCGCTGGAATTCGCGCTCTACGCGCGCCAGATGCCGCTGCATGGCCGTCCGCGCGCCGTCCGCGTCGTGACGTTCCAATGCATCGATGATCGCCGCATGATCGACCAGCACGGCGTCGCTCATCTTGCGGGAGTGGAAGTGGTCGACGATGCGCGACCACAGCTTGCCTCGGCGTTGCCGCCAAAGGTCCTGCACGACCAGAACCAGCGAACCGTTGCCGCTGGCCGACGCCACCCGGAGATGGAATTCGCGGTCCGCGGCATCGCGCTTGGCAAAATCGGCGGCGTTCTCGCGCATGCGCTGCACAGTCTTGCGCATCGCGGCGATGTCGGCCTTGGTGGCCAGCGGCGCGGCGAGCGCCGCGATCTCGGCTTCGATCAGGCGGCGCGCAGCAAGGAGTTCGAACGGGCTGGGACCTTCGTCGGCGGTGGCAGACAATGCATCGACCGGGGGCGGGGCGACAAAAATGCCCGAACCGACGCGGACCTCGACGCGACCGGCGATTTCCAGCGAGATGATCGCTTCGCGCACCGAGGTGCGGGAGACCCCCAGCAACGTGGCCAGTTCACGTTCCGCCGGCAGGCGCGAACCGGAAGGGAACTCCCCATCGTCGATCAGCTTGCCGATCTGCCCGGCGATCTGCCGATACAGGCGCAAGGGTTCGACGGCTTGCAGTGGCAAGAGGCTCCCTCCTCGTCGGCGACGCCGGATGCTGTGGCACGGATGGCCGCCGGGCCGCCAGACGCGGCCGAAATCGGGCCGGGCGACAGCCGTTTCGCGTTTGACTCTACGCGCGCCCGGCAATGCTGGTCAAGTGGTCCAGCCACCAAACCACATCCGCCGGGCTGCCCGCCGTCAGCGCGAGCTCGCGGCGATGAAACGACCCGACTTGCCGCCGGACTTCTCCAGCAGCCGCACGGCCTCGATGCGCATCGCGCGGTCGGCGGACTTGCACATGTCGTAGATGGTGAGCAGGCCTATGGCCGCGGCCGTCAGCGCTTCCATCTCGACCCCGGTCCGCGACAGCGTTTCCGCCGTCACCTCGATGTCCACCGCCGGCGATTCGGCATCGAAGGTGAATTCGACGGCGACCCGGGTCAGCGGCAGTGGATGGCACAGTGGAATGAGGTCCGCGGTCCGCTTGCTGGCCTGGATCGCGGCGATGCGGGCGATGCCCAGCACGTCGCCCTTGGCGGCCCCGCCCGAGCGGATCTTCTCCAGCGTCGCCGCCTGCATGGTGATGCGCCCGCCGGCGCGGGCGACACGTCTGGTTACATCCTTCCCGGCCACATCGACCATGTGGGCCTGCCCCGCGCTGTCGAAGTGGGTAAAATGTGCACGGCCCGGCACAGGGTTCTTGGCCTTGGCCGATGCATTGCCCGTCCCGGAAAGGGCCGGACTTGAGGGTATCGCCGCGGATTTCGCCGACCGGACGCGCGCCACGGGAATACCTCCGTTGAACTTGAACGTGCGGGCCGCATCTTAGCATCATCGACCCACGCCTTCGCCGCTCTTGACCACACGACTGCACCGGCACGACCGCCTTCCCTCGCCGCGCGCCTGCGTCGCGACGCTGCTCGCGGTTGCGCTGGCGCTGACGCCGGTGGCGCCCGCGCCGATCGTCCCGAATGCGCTTGCCCAGGGACTGCCGGATCTTGGAGATCCGTCGCAGGTCGAGCTGACGCCGCAGCAGGAGCGCAAGATCGGCGAGGAAGTGATGCGTCAGGTTCGCGCCTCCGGCGCCTACATGCAGGATCCGGAGGTCAACGACTACCTGAACGAGCTCGGCCACCGCCTGGTCGCCGCCTCGCACGACACCAAGCAGGACTTCCATTTCTTCGCGGTGCCCGATTCGCAGATCAACGCCTTCGCGCTTCCCGGCGGCTACATCGGCGTGCACACGGGGCTGATCCTGCTGGCGCAGAACGAGTCCGAACTCGCCAGCGTGCTGGCGCACGAAATCTCGCACGTCACGCAGCGGCACATGGCGCGGATGGTCGCCAACGAGAAGAATTCGTTTCTGATGACTCTCGCCGGACTCGCGGTGGCGATCCTGGCCGCGCGCGCCGGCGGTTCGAATGCCGGCCAGGGCGTCTCCGCCGCGCTCGCCGGGTCGCAGGCGCTGGCGATCCAGAACAAGCTCAACTTCACCCGCGACAACGAATTCGAGGCCGATCGCATCGGGTTCAACCGCCTGACGGCCGCAGGCTACGACCCCAACGGGGCGGCGGCATTCATGGAGAAGCTGCAGCGCGCCAACCGCTTCGTCGAGGGCAACGCGCCGTCGTACCTGCGCACCCATCCGATCACCTACGAACGCATCGCCGAAGCGCAGTCGAGGGCACAGGGGCGGCCCTACCGGCAGGTGGCGGACTCGCTCGACTTCCACCTGGTCCGCGCATTGCTCAAGAGCTACCAGGGTGAGGCGCGAGAGCAGGTCGTGGCCTTCGAATCGGCGCTGCGCAACAAGCAGTACAACGACGAGGTGGCCGAGCGCTACGGGCTGGTGGCCGCGCTGGTGCGAGCCAAGGACATCCCGCGCGCCAAGGCGGAGCTTGCGCGCCTCGAGAAGATCGCGCCGCCCAATCCGATGATCGAGGCAATGGCAGGTCACGTGCTGATGGGCGCGGACGAGTTCGGCGCCGCAGCCGCGCGCTTCGCGGCCGCGCTGCAGCGCTACCCGAACAAGATGCAGCTCGTCTATGACTATCCCGAAGCGCTGATGAAGGCAAATCGACCGGCCGAGGCGTCGGCGTTCGCCGAGCGCGAACTCCTGCGCTTTCCCGAGGACGGCCAGCTGCACCAGATCGCCGCCAGGGCCTACGCAGCGCAAAACATGCGCCTGAAGCAACACCAGCACCAGGGCGAGTACTACGCCTGGGCCGGCAACCTGCCCCGGGCCGTCGATCAGTTCGAACTGGCGGTCAAGGCGGGCGACGGCAACTTCTACCAGGTCTCGGTCGTCGAATCGCGCCTGCGCCGCCTGCGGCAGGAGATGGCCGAGCTGCAGCGCAACGGCTTCGGACGCCCCGGCTGAGCCGTCCACGAATCGGGCGGCGCAACGCGTCCAGCCCCGCACTTCAAATCACCGACAGGACTTCTCTCTTGCCCGCCACCTCAGCAACCAGGGCGCGCCGCCTGGGCATGCCGCTCGCCGCGCTTGCGCTCGCCGTGTTGATCGCGTTCGGTTTGTGGAAACACTTTGGCGAATCGGGCGGCGGACCGGAGTACCGCTTCGCCAAGGTCGAGCGCGGCAACGTGACCTCGGTGGTGTCCGCCTCGGGAACGCTGAACGCGGTCTCGACGGTGCTCGTCGGTTCGCAGATCTCCGGCCAGATCAAGGAACTCTTCGTCGACTTCAATTCGCCGGTCCGCAAGGAGCAGCTCCTCGCGCGGATCGATCCGGAGACCTTCGAGTTGAAGGTCAGACAGGCCGAGGCCGACCTCGAAGCCGCGCGAACCACCCAACTCACCCGGCAGAGCGACGTGGCGGCACAGAGGTCGATGCTCCTTCGCGCGAAGATCCAGTACGACGACGCCAAGCGCGACCTGGAGCGCAAGGAATCGCTGTTCGCGCGGAATTTCATTTCGGGAACCGAACGCGACAAGGCATTCTTCAACGAGCAGGCATTCGGCGAGGCCGTGCGCACCGCCGAGGCGCAGGTCCGGTCCGCCGAGGCGCAGGTCGCGAACGCGGCGGCGATCGTCCGGCAGCGGGAGGCCGCGCTGGCCTCCGCCCGCGCCGACCTCGCGAAGACCGCGATTGTCGCGCCGGTCGACGGCGTGGTGATCTCCCGCCAGATCGACGCCGGACAGACCGTCGCCGCGAGCCTCAACACGCCCACGCTGTTCACCATCGCGCGCGACCTGTCCGAAATGCAGGTCGACGTCGCGATCGACGAGTCGGACATCGGCAAGATCCGCCCGGACCAGCGCGTCACCTTCACCGTCGATGCGTATCCGTCGCGCACTTTCGAAGGCCGCGTCACCCAGATCCGCAAGGCCGCACAGACGGTCCAGAACGTGGTCACCTATACGGTGGTGGTCGGCACCGGCAATCCCGGCCTGACGCTGGTGCCGGGAATGACCGCGAACGTGCGCATCGTTGCCGACAGCCGGGAGAACGTGCTCAAGGTGCCCAATTCGGCGCTGCGCTGGCGGCCCGCGGGAGCCGCCGCCGCCAAGGAAGATGCGGGCGCCGCGCCCGCGGGGCCGGCGCAGGCCGGCGGAAACGACCCCCGGGCGCGCCGCGCCAGGCTGGTCGCCGACCTCGGCCTCGACAGCAGCCAGCAGGCGCGGCTGGACGAGATCTTCGCCGAGGTCCGGGCCAAGATGATGGAGTTGCGCGACGTGCCGGAGGCGGACCGCCGCCAGCGCGGTGAGCGCATGCGCGCCGAGGTGCGGCAGAAGATCGGGTCGATGCTCAACGCCGAGCAGCAGAAGAAATACTCGGAGATCGTCGCGGCGGAGACCGGCCGTGCGGGCAGCGGCGGCGCCGGACGCGTCTACGTGATGACGCCGGCGGGAAAGCCGCTGGAGGTCGCCCTGCGCACCGGGCTCACCGACGGCAATTCCACCGAGGTGGTCTCCGGCGAAATCAAGGAAGGCGCCGAGGTCATCGTGGGCACGCTGACCCTCGGTCCGCCGGCGAAGGCGCCCTCGGGCGCGCCAAGGATGCAGTTCTGAGCGCATGGCGCTGATCGAGACCCGCGACCTGACCAAGGTCTATCGCCTCGGCGACACCGAGGTTCACGCGCTCGCCGGGGTTTCCGTGTCCATTGCCGAGGGCGAGTTCGTCGCGGTCATGGGCGCGTCGGGTTCAGGCAAGTCGACTTTCATGAACGTGATCGGCTGCCTCGACGTGCCGACCTCCGGCGCCTATCGCTTCGCCGGCGAAGACGTTTCCGGCCTGTCGGCCGATGCGCTGGCCGGAATCCGCAACCGTTCGATCGGCTTCGTGTTCCAGCAGTTCAACCTGCTGCCGCGAACCAGCGCGCTGGCCAATGTCGAGTTGCCCTTGCTCTACGCCGGGGTCCCGGCGCAGGAGCGGCGACCGCGGGCACTGGCCAAGCTCGAGCAGGTCGGCCTGGCGTCGCGCGCCGGCCATCATCCGGCGCAACTCTCGGGCGGCCAGCAGCAGCGGGTCGCCATCGCGCGCGCGCTGGTCAACGAGCCCAAGCTCATCCTCGCGGACGAACCGACCGGCGCGCTCGATTCGGTCACCAGCCTCGAGGTGATGGCGCTGCTGCAGGAGTTGAACCGCGCCGGCATCACCGTCGTCGTCGTCACGCACGAGCACGACATCGCGGCGTTCGCGTCGCGGATGCTCGCCTTTCGCGACGGACGCGTGCTGTCCGACACCCGCCGCGTGCCTGCCGACGCGAGCACCGCGCTCGCCGCACGGCAGCGCGAGGCGGTCGACGCATGAATTTCCTGGCAACACTGCGCATCGCGCTCGCCGCGCTGCGCGTGAACAAGCTGCGCTCCGCACTGACCATGCTCGGCATCGTCATCGGCGTGGGCGCGGTGATCACCATGGTCGCCGTCGGCGCCGGCGCACAGGCGCGTGTCGAGGACCAGATCAAGAGCCTCGGGTCCAACCTGATCATCGTCCTTTCCGGCAACTTCACTTCGGGCGGCGTGCGCATGGGTTCCGGTTCGCAACCGACGATCACCGAGGACGATGCCTACGCGCTGCAGCGCGAGGTGCCGGCCGTCCAGGCCGCCGCGCCGGCGCTGCGCGGCAGCGGCCAGGTCATCTACGGCAACAGCAACTGGTCGACGCTGATCCAGGGCACGACGCCCGAGTATTTCGAGGCCCGGCAGTGGGAGGTCGCCTCCGGAAAGCCGCTCGACCAGTCGCATGTCGATGCAGGCGCCAAGGTCGTGCTTCTGGGGCAGACCGTCGCCACATCGCTGTTCTCCGGCGCCGATCCGCTCGGCGAAACCGTGCGCATCCGCCGCGTGCCGCACCAGGTCATCGGCGTGCTCGAACGCAAGGGCCAGAGCATGGTGGGCCAGGATCAGGACGACGTGGTGTTCATCCCGATCACCACTGCGCGCAAGCGCGTGCTGGGTGGGCAGCAGGTCAAGAGCCGCAACGTGGGCGCGATCTCCGTGCGCGTTCGCGACGGCGTGGACATGGCGGCGACCGAACAGGAGATGCGCGACCTCCTGCGCCAGCGCCACAAGCTGGCGCCGAATCAGGAGGACGATTTCTTCCTGCGCAATCTCTCCGAGGTGCTGGCCGCCCAGGAAGCCTCGTCGAAGGTGCTCGCCTACCTGCTCGCGGCGATCGCCTCGGTGTCGCTGATCGTTGGCGGTATCGGGATCATGAACATCATGCTGGTCTCGGTGACCGAACGCACCCGCGAGATCGGCCTGCGCATGGCGGTCGGGGCGCGCGGACGCGACATCCTGACGCAGTTCCTGGTGGAGGCGGTGACGCTGGCGCTGATCGGCGGCCTTATCGGCATCGTCATCGGCGCCGCTTCGTCGTTCGCCATCGGCCGCTTCGCCGGGTGGCGAACCGAGGTCGACCTTGCATCGGTGGTCCTGGCTGTCGGATTCTCCGGCGCGATCGGCATCTTTTTCGGCTTCTATCCGGCCCGCAAGGCCGCCCGGCTGGCGCCGATCGACGCACTGCGGCACGAGTAGCACGGAGCGCGCAGGCCTGCCGCGCCGGCAGCCGGGCAATCGAGCCAGGCGCCTGGCCGGCTTCGCGGGCCACCTGTCACTTCTGACAGGTGCAATCGCCTTCCGCGAGCCGCAAAGTGCAGGAGCGCGCGGGCGAGTGTCTTCCGCCGATCCCCGTGGAGGTTCCGATGAAAATCCTGGTCGTCGACGATCATCCATTGATCCTGCATGCGCTCACGCAGGTGCTCCCGGACCTCGACCGGGATCTCGACGTCCTCGGCGCGACCAATCGGTCGGAGACGCTGACGCTGCTGGCGCGGCATCCTGATTGCGCACTGGTCCTGCTCGACCTCGCATTGCCGGGGGCGCATGGCATGGATCTGCTCGCCGAGCTGCGACGCGACCTCCCGCGCCTGCCGATCGTCGTGCTGTCGGCAACGCATGACAGCGCCACGGTCGGCTCGGCGCTGGCCGCCGGTGCGCGCGGCTTCATCGCCAAGACCGCCGATCCGGCGGCGCTGCTGGACGCGGTCCGCACCGTGCTGTCGGGCGGCCAGCACGTCACCCGCGACATCGCTCCCAACCGGCCGCTGGCGATCGACGGCGTCAACGTCGAGGCGCTCGGCCTCACGAGGCGGCAGTCCGACGTGCTGAAGCTTCTGGTCCAGGGAAAGCCGAACAAGCTCATCTGCCGCGATCTCTCGTTGTCCGAAGGCACGGTCAAGGTCCACATCAGCGCCATCCTCAAGGCGCTGAACGTGCATTCCCGCGCGCAGGCAATCGCCGAGCTGGCGCGCCGCGGCATCGGTGCCGGGGGCCGCACCGGCCGGCATTGATCCGGTCGACCGCGCGGCGCAAACGCGCCTCGCGGCCCGGCACCATACGGCGGTCACCATCCATGTCCCCGCATCAGGCCCTGTCACCGGTGCTGCTCACGCGCGCGCGCGCCGACCAGGTCGCGCAGCTCTACGCAAGCTGGCATCGCACGACGTTGTCGATGCTGTTCGGCGCCGCGCTGCTCTGCTTCGTCCTGTGGGGCGAAGTCTCCCCCGCATGGATGGCGGGATGGTTCGCGCTGATCGCCGCCAACCAGGCCTGGCGCGGCCTGCTGGCACGCGCCTGGGCGCGACGCCGGCCCGGCGCCGACGCGACGGCCCGCTGGGGCCGTTACTGGTCGGCAGGGTCGGCGCTGGCCGGCGGCTTGTGGGGGCTCGCCGCGCTGGTCATGTTCCCCGAGTCGCCGGCGCACCAGGCATTGCTGATCGTATGCCTGTTCGGCGTGGTACTCGGCGGTCTCAACCTGACGGCCGTGTATCGGCCGTCCTTCTACGGCTTCGTGCTGCCGGCGATCGTGCCGCTGATCCTGCGGGTGGCGCTGGCCGGCGATCAGGTCCACCTCTACACCGCGCTGGTGATGAGCGTGGTGCTGGGCTTCATCCTCGCCTTCGGGCATCAACTCAACGACGTGCTCACCCAGTCGCTGGCGATGCGCTACGAGAACTTCGACCTGATCGCGCACCTGAAGGGACAGTCGCGCGCCGCGCACGACGCCCGCGCCGCCGCCGAGACGGCGAATCTGGCCAAGAGCCAATTGCTCGCGGCGGCAAGTCATGACCTGCGTCAGCCGCTGCACGCTCTGGGTCTGTACACCGCCGCGCTGGCGGCGCGGGCCGGCGGCACCGAGCTGCAGCCGCTGGTGGCCAACGTGCAGCGCGCGGTCGCCACCCTCGAGGGCCAGTTCGAGCAGCTGCTCGACCTCTCCCGGCTCGAATCCGGATCGTTGCAGCCCGTGCCGGTCCGGGTGGCGGTCGCGCCGCTGATCGCGCGCGTAGCCGCGGAGTTCGAACCGCAGGCACGCGCCAAGGGCCTCGCGCTGCGAACCGTCGGGTCGAGGTTCGCCGCGCGCAGCGATCCCATGCTGCTCGAAAGAATCCTGCGCAACCTGGTCGCCAATGCCGTCCGCTACACCGAGCGCGGCGGTGTCACCGTCGGCTGCCGGATGGTGGGCGGCCAGATCGCCATCGACGTCGTCGACACGGGTCCGGGCATCGCGCCCCAGGATTGCGAACACATCTTCGAAGAGTTCTTCCAGGTGCGCGACGGACGCAGCAGCCGCGCGCATGCCGGCATGGGCCTGGGCCTGGCCATCGTGCGGCGCCTGGCGCAGCTGCTCGGTCATCGGATCGACGTGGTTTCCCGGCCGGGCCGCGGTTCGCGGTTCCGGATCATCGCGGAGTGTGCGCCGGCCGGGCGCGGCAACCGGATCGCATCCGCACCCGCAACCGGAGGCGAAATGCAAAGCGGGGCCTCCCTGTCGGGCGCATTCATCGCCGTGATCGACGACGATGCCGCCGCTCTCGACGCGATGACCACGCTGTTCGGCACCTGGGGTGCGACCATCACCGGAGGCGGCGACGCCGACGAACTGCTCGATGCGCTCGCTGCGCATCCGCGCTATCCGGACCTTGTCGTCGCGGATCTGCGGCTCGCGAACGGCGGCAATGGCATCGCCTGCGTCAATGCCATCCGCAACGAACTCGGCGTGCAGATCCCGGCGCTGCTGGTTTCCGGCGACACCGGGCCGGCGGCCGAACGCGAGGCTCGCGCGGTCGGGCTGGCGCTGCTGGCCAAGCCGGTCGTGCCGGCGATCCTCCACGCAGTGGCGACCGCGTTGATCGCGCGCGGACTGCAGCGCGCCGCTTGAGTTGCCCGCGACGCTCCGGTCGCAAATGCCAACGGACCCCGGACAAAGGAACGCCGGGAATCGCGGCGCTTGCGATGCCCGGCGCGGGAGGAAAATGCTCGACCGGCAATCAGACCATGAAACCCAGGTCCTTGGTGGTGAAATTCGCCAGATTCGGAAACACCTGGTCGACATCGGCCTGCGGCATGCCGAACCACTTGCCGAGCGTCGAGCCGATCTGATCGACCGAGGTCGTCGGGATCCAGGAACCGTTGCTGCCGGCATCCTGCGGACCCGACCGCACCAGCGCGGGGAAGGTGCCGTACATGTTGCCGCCCCTGACCCCGCCGCCGAGCACCAGCTGGTGTCCGCCCCAGGCGTGATCGACGCCGATGTTCGCGTTGCCGTTGAACGTGCGGTTGAAATCGGACATCGTGAATTGCGTGACGTCATTGGCGACACCGGCGGCGACCGTATAGTCGTAGAACGCCTTCATCGCCGCGAACAGCTGGTTGAACAGGTTCTGCTGGTTGGCCAGCGTGTTCGAGTGCGTGTCGTAGCCGCCCATGCTCACGAAGAAGAACTGGCGCTTGGCACCCGTCACCGCGCGACCCTCGATCAGCCGCGCCACCTGACGCAACTGCTGCGCGATGCCGGTGTTGAGCAGGGTGCCGTTGACCGTGAACGCCGTCGTGGATCGCCGGGGTCGTCGCAGCGCCGCGGTCAGCAGCGGATTGACCGTCGCGTTGGCCGTCAGCGCCTTGTCCATCACGCCGGCCGCGCCGGATACGACGGTACTCGTCGCGTCGGCGGATTTCAGCAGCTGCACCAGCGCATTGAAGCGGGCGGTAGAGACCGCGTCCGTTCCCTGGCCGGACAGGTTGACGCCCCCGTTCTGCGGAATCACCAGCGGCGCAGTCGCGTTGCCGATGGTGAAGAGTCTGCTGCCCGGAGACCGACACCGCGGGCGGAATCAGGGCGCCGCCGTTGGCCGTCAGCAGCCGGTCCGACATCCGCCCGCCCCAGCCGGTACGCACCTGCGCGTTGCGCAGCAATCCGGACCATTGGTCCTGCTGGTCGGAATGCGAGAACAGGCTCGGCGGCCGGTTGGTGTTCGCCTGGTACTGTGCCTTGGTCAACGGCGCGATCAGCGTGCCGGAATTGGCGATCACCGCGAGCTTGCCCGAGGCATACAGCGGCGCAACCGGCGCCATGCTCGGATGGAAGCCGTAGACCTTGTTGCTCTGGCTGGCCGCGGTGAACTGCAGCAGCTGCGCCTGCGCCAGGCCGACCTGGGACGCCGGAGTGCGCACCGCCGCGTACTCGGCGTAGTCGGTGTAGGGCACGATCATGTTGTTCGAGTCGTTGCCGCCGAACAGGAACACGCAGACCATGGCCTTGTACCCCGACGCGGCCTGCGCTTGCGCGCTCTCGACGCCCCAGGTGCCGAGGTTGCTCGCGAGGGCGCCCGCCGTCAGGGCGCCGGTGGAGGTGAGAAACTTCCGACGATTGGTATTCATTAGCGCTGCACCTGGTAGTCGTACGACGAAGCCATCAGGTAGACCGCCATCCGGGCACGGTCCGTTCGTTGTTGCGCCGTGGGCGTGGCCGACAGCGTGATCGCGTTCACCGCGGTCACGATCGTCGGCTCCAGCGCGACCGGGAACTGGCCGCCGGCAAGCACACGGTTGATCTGCGCCACCATCGCCGCGGGATTGTCCGCCAATGACTCGAACTGGGCGATGAACAGCCGCGTACCGGTGGCGTTGATGATCGTCGTGTCCGGGTTGTAACCCTGATAGACGAGACGGTAGACGAGGTTGGCACGTCCGACTGCCGAGTTGGTCGTATGGATCTGGAATTCCGGACCCAGCACCGAAGATCCGGGAATCGTCGTGTCGGGCATGAAGTAGTTGAACACCGTCGGCGAGTAGTAGGGCCGCTGGCCCAACGCCCCGGCGGCGCCCTCGAGACTCGCGCCGTCGGTGACGCCGGAGAGCGCCCGGATCAGCCCGGTCACCACCAGCACGGGTTCCCGCAGCTGGCCGTAGTCGGACGCGGCTTTCTTGCCGCCACGCGCCTCGGAGTCGAGCAGCACGGCCTTGACGACCGCCGCCATGTCGCCGCGAACGCCGGCGCCGTTGTTGTCGAACACCGCGGCGACGCGCGCGACGTAGGCCGGCGACGGATTGCCGGTGACCAACCGCTGGATCAGCTGCTTGCCGATGAACGGGCCGGTATTCGGGTGCAGGAACACGTTGCGCACCGCGGCGTCGATGTCCTGCTTGGCGGTCTGGTTCGCCGGCAGCACGGTTCCGTTGAGCAGCGTCTTGGAACCCGGATCGTGACCGGTGGCCGCCGTGCCGATGTAGGGGACCATCGGCGCGCCGTAGTAACGAGCATTGCGCTTGCCCGGCGCCGTTCCGGTCGGATCGGCGGCGGTCGCGTAGGTGTAGCCGGTGAACACCCGGGCGAACTCGGCGATTTCGGTCTGGCCGTAGGACGGGACCGGGTTGTTCGACGCATCGAGAATCGGCGTGCCGTTGGCGTTCAGTTCATACAGGCCGATCGAGAACAGCTGCATGATCTCCCGCGCATAGTTCTCGTTGGGCACCTTGGTTCCCGACGCACGGTCGTTGTTGACCATGTCGAGATAGTTGCCCATCGCCGCGTTGTAGGTGATCCGCTGCAGCATGGTCTCGAAATTGCCGAAGGCCCCGTCGAACAGGATGTTCTGGTAACGCGACATCACGTGTGCGAAGGACAGATCGCCTTCCGCGGCCGACGTCACCAGGATCTGCGACAATGCCCAGGCCACACGCTGGCGCAGCTGGTCGCTCGCACCGACGGCATTGGCGAAGAAGTCGCGCTGCACCATGGCCAGCGTCAGGTGATCGCGCGAGCACATCGCCTGCGGCGAGTTCCCCGGATAGTTGCCGCCGCCGGGCATTTGCGTCGTGCAGTCCGCGGATGTATTCAGCTGGATGCGGTTGTACTTGGCGTCCGGGTAACCGGAGATCGGCTTGGTCAGCTGGTCGTTGATCCAGCCGGCGACGCCGAGCGAGTTGACCCTCGCGGCCTCGGCCTGCGATGCGCCGAACGTCGCCTGGTTGAGCAGCCGCCAGATGTCCGGGTCGGTGGTGGCCACCGCAGGCGCGGTGCCAGCCGTAGCCACCTGCGTCAGCGAAGTACCCACCTGGTTCAGCGAATCGGTCACCTGGGCATAGATCGAATAGGTGCCCGCGGTCGGCAACGTCGCGGTTGCCGCGTAGGGGGCGGCCAGGTCGTCGCCGATGTTGGCGCCGTTCATGAAGAACGAGACCCGGGAAACCGTCGCGCCGGTGGTGACCGCCGCCGCGGTTGCAGTCAGCGTGATCGTCGATCCCGGCGTCACCAGCAGATTGCCGCCGTTGACCGTCAGCGTCACCACCGGGTTTCCTGTCGCTGCCGCGACGTTGGCCACCGTGACATTGACCGTGCTGGAGGTCGTCATCGCGTTCAGGTTGTCATAGGCCCTGGCCGTCAGCATGTAGGTGCCGGCCGCCCCTGGCGTGAACGCGTACGAATAGGGCGCGCCAGTGTCGGTGTTCAGCAGGTTGGCGCCGTTGTAGAACTCCACCTTGGCGATCGTGCCGTCCTGATCCGCCGCCTGGGCGGTGAGCGTCGTCATGGCGCCGAGGGTGATCGACGTCGGCGATGCGGACAAGGACACGGTCGGCGGGACGTTGGCTGCCCCACCGCCTCCGCCGCCGCCTCCGCCGCCGCCTCCGAAGCCCGCCATGCTGGTGACGGTCACCTGCACCGGCGCCGACATCGTTGAGGCGTTGAAGTTGTCATAGGCCTCGGCCGTGATCGCATAGGTGCCCTGAGTCCAGGACGAGAATTCGTAGGTGTACGGCGGCGCATTGCGTTGGCCGAGAACCGCCGCGCCATTGTAGAAAATGACCTTGGAAACCGTTCCATTGGCGTCCGCCGCGGTTGCCGTCAGGGTGGTCTTGCCTCCCTGCGTAAACGAGGTCGGCGCCGCGGACAGCGAAACCGTCGGCGGCGTGTTGCCCGACGGCGCGATGTTGATGTTGATGATCGCCGACGTCGTCTTGGCATTCTTGTTGTCGTAGGCAACCGCATAGACCGGATGAAAGCCCAGCGTCGACGACGAGAAATTCCACACATACGGCGGGGCCGTCAGCTGACCAAGCAGGTTGCCGCCGTCGTAGAACATGACCTTGCTGATCGTGCCATCCGGATCCGACGCAGTGGCGGTGAGCGCGGTCGGAGACCCCGGCGTCAGCGTCTTGCTCCCCGCCGCCAGCGTCACCACCGGATTCTGATTGAAGAAGAACTGGGCGTTGGCGGCGCCGGAAGCCATCGCCAACATGAACGCGAGCACCAGCATCAGCGCGCTGAGACCGCCGCGATTTCGCGACACCTGTTGCGTGGACCTGCTGTTTAGCGCCTGCATCGCCGGCCTCCGGACCCTGGTCGGTGGTTGTCGTGGAGGGCAAACCCGTTTCGGCCGGACGACTGCTGCGCTGACCTGCATTCCGGACGAAGGGAGTCCCCGTGTGGCGCGATTATTAATGGTTAAGTTTTAATTTTCAAGCAATATTTTTGTTTGGGCGACAAACGGTAATTGCTGCTGGTCTTTTATGCAGATGCCATGTCAACACAATGTTATAACCTATTGTTTTACATGGCACATAACATGCCTACGTCATACCGACATCCTGTCATGTATACACCTTAATGACATTTGGGTTTGGTCGATTCTGTCTGACAACGGCAGATATGTGCCCGTTCCGGACTCTGGAATCGGGCCTCTTGGCGGTTCATGGCGAGCAGATTCCAAATAGGTCTTTCTTATGACGATGGAATGTCCTGCGCTCGGCGATTTCCGAACTGACGTATTGAGGACGAGAAAAAGAGCTGCCGCACGGAGGCGGCAGCTCTTGTCGATCGCGGCGAGAGACCGCGCGCCGACCCGACGCGCGGCGATGCTCAGGGCTTCAGCTGTTGCTGCCCCGATGCTGCTGGATTCGTTCCTGCATCCGCTTGCGGAACTCGTCTCCGCGTGCCATCTTTGCCTTGAGCGCGTCACGGACCATGGCTTTCTGCGCAGGCGAGAACGTCGCATAGAGCTTGAGCCATGACTCGCGTACCTGCTTGCGCGACGCCTGATTGCCGGCCTGCGTCGAGTCGGCGAGCGTCGCCATCGCCGCCAAGTCGGGTTCGGGCTTCTGCAGTTCCGCCGCCATCGCGGCCCGCAGGTTCTGCATGTTGGCGCGACCGGCCTCGCGCGCCGCCTTGCCCTCGGCCGCGGCGTTGTCCCACATCAGTTGCTGCGACGTATCGAGGTTGAGCTGCCCTTTCAGCCTGTACAGCGCGGCCTCGATGCCAAAGCCATGCATGTGCGCCGGTTGCCCCGGCCTGCCGGGAACGGGTTGCGAAAATGCCTGTTGCGCGCCGACGGCGAAAAGCGCCGCCATCAAGAATGCCGAGAAACGACTGGTCGTGGTTTTCATCGCTGGTTCCTTTCGGTGATCCAAGGGGTTGGTCGCCGCCCCGCTGCAACCGCACTGCGCCGGGACTCGATGCTTCGAAGGCCATTGTGCCGTCCGGGTTCGCTGCCGCGGCGGGTTCATTGCAACCGAACGTTGCGTGGACGGCAGCCCGTTACAATCGGTTACACGCCTGCCGCCGCAGGCGCGCCGCCGGCAGTTCTAATACAAGCCATGTCGAACAGGCCCGCACCCGCGAAGATCCTCATCGTCGACGACGACGTCCGTCTGCGCGACCTCCTGACCCGGTATCTCGACGAGCAGGGCTTCCAGGTGGCCGCGCTGCCCGATGCCCGCGGACTCGACCGCAAGCTGCAGCGTGACCCGCCGCATCTTCTGGTACTCGACCTGATGCTTCCGGGCGAGGATGGCCTGGCGATATGCCGGCGCCTGCGCGCGGCCGGCGAGACCGTGCCGATCATCATGCTGACGGCGAAGGGCGAAGAGGTCGACCGCATCGTCGGACTCGAGATGGGCGCCGACGACTACCTGCCCAAGCCTTTCAACCCGCGCGAACTGGTCGCCAGGATCGGGGCGGTGCTCCGCCGCAACAGCGCCCGCCCTGCCGGCGCCCCCGACGGCGAAGGCAGCGTCCCCTTCGGGCCGCACAGGCTCGATCTCGCGGCGCGCACGCTGCGCCGGGAAGCCGGCGACGTCGCGCTCACCACCGGCGAATTTTCGCTGCTGCGCGTGCTGGCGCAGCATCCCCGGCAACCGCTTGCCCGGGAGAAGCTGATGATGCTCGCCCGCGGCCGTGACCACGAGGTCTTCGATCGCGCCATCGACGTCCAGGTTTCCCGCCTGCGCAAGCTGGTCGAGCCGGATCCCGCCAATCCCAGGTACATCCAGACCGTCTGGGGATTCGGCTATGTGTACGTGCCCGACACGCCGGCCGAGACCGGCGGACCCGCGGGAACCGGCAAGGCATCGTGAGGCTGCTTCCCCGCTCGCTGTTCGGACGCCTGTCGCTGTTGCTGGTAGCGGTCGTCGTGCTGACATTGCTGGCCAGCATCGCCTTGTTCCGCGTCGATCGCGCCAACCTGCTCAACCGGCAGCTGTCCGAAACCAGGATCGTGCAGCTGCAGGCGATCCGCTCCGCGCTGGCGGGCGTCGACGGACCGCAGCGCCGCGACGCGCTGGAACGCCTGTCACGCGAGTACGGCGTGCGCATCGTCCCGCAGGCGGAGCGGCCGATGATGGGACAGGGACCCGCCGGCCCGATGATGCAGGACCTGGCCACCCGCCTGCGCGAACGGCTGGGTCCGGAGACGGACATCCGTTTTGCGCCGCGGATGCAGATGCTGCTGGTGCGGGTCGTCGCCGCCGACACGCCGTACTGGGTCGGCGTTCCGGTGCCGCCGCGGCCGCCGGAGCCGGCGATGCCGACGCGCGCGCTGACCTGGACGCTGATCGTCGGCGCGCTGCTGCTGGGCGCGGCCTTCGCGTTCGCGCGCTATCTCGCACGGCCGCTGCGCGAGTTGACCGGGGCGGTAGCGCGCGTCGGGCGCGGTGAAACGCCGCCGGCACTGCCGGAAGCCGGGCCGAGCGAGATCGCCGCGGTCAATCGCGCGTTCAATGCGATGACCGCGAGCCTGCGGCAGACCGAACAGGATCGCGCCCTGCTGCTCGCCGGCGTTTCGCACGACCTGCGCACGCCGCTGGCACGGCTGCGCCTGGGCCTGGAACTCGGGTCCCGCGACGAGGCAACCCGCGAAGGCATGATCGCCGACATCGAGGAAATGGACCGTACTATCGGGCAGTTCCTCGACTTCGCGCGCGGTGACGCGGCAACGGGATTCGAGGCGGCGGATCTCGCGGCACTGGCCGCAGCCTGCGTCGAACGCTACGCCCGCGCCGGCCATCCGGTGCGCTTCAGCGCCGACGGTCCTTGCCTGCTGCAGCTCAAGCCGACCGCCATGTCGCGGCTGTGCGTCAACCTGATCGACAATGCGCTCGCCTATGGCGCGCCACCGGTGGACGTCACCGTGGCCGTGGTCGGCGACCGCGCCGTCCTCGACGTCGCCGATCGCGGTGCCGGTGTGCCGCCCGAGGACGTGGAACGGCTGAAGCAGCCGTTCACGCGTGCCACCGAGGCGCGGGCGCGGGCCGATGGCGGCGCAGGCGCGGGACTCGGCCTGGCGATCGTCGAGCGCATCGCCCGGCTGCACGGCGGGGTTTTCGACCTCCTGCCGCGCGACGGCGGTGGCTCCATCGCCCGGGTCAGCCTGCCGCTGTCGTCAGGCGTCTGAAACGACGACGTTCAGCCGGGCGCAGCGGGTTCGCGGCGCCCGACCAGCACGACGGCTTCGGCCGCGATGCCCTCCTCGCGGCCGGCGAAGCCCAGGCGTTCGGTGGTGGTCGCCTTCACCGACACGCAGGACGGATCGCAGCGCAGGTCCTCGGCGATGTTCACCCGCATCGCCGGAATGTGCGCGGCGAGCCTGGGCGCCTGGGCGACGATCGTCGCGTCGAGGTTGCATACGTCCCAGCCGGCGTCGAACACCAGTTCGGCGACGTGGCGCAGCAGCTTGCGGCTGTCGGCGCCTTTCCAGCGCGGATCGCTGTCGGGAAAATGCGCGCCCAGGTCGCCCAGCGCCAGCGCGCCGAGCAACGCATCGGCAATCGCGTGCAGCAGCACGTCGGCATCGGAATGGCCGGCGAGCCCGTGCGGATGGGCGATGTTCACGCCGCCCAGGATCAGTGGCCGGCCTTCCGCCAGCGCGTGCACGTCGTAGCCGGAACCGATGCGCATCGCCGTCACCGCGCCTCCTCCGCGCCCTGCGCCGCCAGGATCGCCTCGGCCAGCGCCAGGTCCTCGGCGTAGGTGATCTTGATGTTCGCCGGGCTGCCGCGAATCAGCCGCGGCGAGAAACCCAGCGCCTCGACCGCCTGCGCCTCGTCGGTGCAGTCCTGCGCGCCGTCCGTCCCGAACGCGCGCCGCAGGATGCCGTAGCGGAACATCTGCGGCGTCTGCGCCTGCCACAGGCCTTCGCGCGGCGCGGTCGCCCGCACCCGCGGCGCATCGACGTCGCCGTCGCTGCGCTTGAGCGTATCGGCGACGGGAATGGCCAGCAATCCGCCAACCGCATCGCCGCGTCAGGTGTTCGGTCAGCCGCCGCAGCGCATCGCGCGGCACGCAGGGCCTCGCCGCATCATGGACGAGAATCCAGTCGTCGTCGTCACAATCCGCCGCCATGGCCTCGAGCGCGTTGCGCACGGTCGCCGCTCGCGCGGCGCCGCCGCAGCGCAGCGCGACCACGCCGACCGGTCGCGGCGTCATCCGCTCGAACCGCAGATCGTCCGGCGACAGCGCCACATAGATGGCGGAGAGCGTCAGCGCCGACTGCAGCCGCGCGAGCGTGCGCGCAAGCACGGGCTCGCCCGCCAGCGGCGCGTACTGCTTGGGCGTGCCCGCGCCGAAGCGCGTGCCGCCGCCCGCAGCGGGCACCAGGGCAATGAGGCGGCTGGTCATGTCGTCACAGCAGCAGCGCAATGCGCTCTTCGTCCAGCGGGCGAAATCCGAGGCGCTCGTAGAAACGCCAGGCGCCGGCGTTGTCGCGATGGCAGCCACAGTCGATGCGGGAGACGCCCTCGGCACGCAGGAAATCTCCCAGCGCCGCGAGCATCGCGCTGCCCGCCCCTCGCCCGCGCCACTCGCGGCGCGACGGTCACGTCGTCGAGCTTCGCCACCACGGTGCCGCGCGACGTGGAGATGGCGCGGCAGACCACGCAGGCAGCCACGGCGACCGCGCCACCGCCTGCCGTCGCGCGCGCAAGCCAGACGAAGCCCAGCTCCGGCCGCGTCAGGAAAAGCTGCAGCGCGCGGGCCAGCGCATCCGGGCCGTCGTCGCCATAGGCTGCGGAGGATGACCGGTAGTGCTCATCCTCGTCCAGGAATCCCGCGAGCAGGCACAGGGCATCGCCGCGCGTCGCTTCCGTCATCACCTCGCAGGCGAAGGCGTCTGCGCTCACGGCGCGGCCGTCCCGACCTGCAGCGGCGCCAGCGCGTCGCGAATCGCCTGGGGAACCCGAACCGGTCGCTCGGTGGCGCGGTCGACCCAGACATGGACGAAGCGCCCGCTCGCCGCCGGCGCCTCCTCGCCCTGCGCGAACAGTCCGATCTCGTAGGTAACCGAACTCTCGCCCAGGCGCACGACGCGCAGGCCCGCGTCGATCACCTGCGGAAAGGTCAGCGGGCGATGGAAGCGGCACGAGGTCTCGACCACGAAACCGACGACCGTCCCGTCGCGGATGTCCAGCC
This sequence comes from uncultured beta proteobacterium, assembly GCA_963699765.1. Classification (GTDB taxonomy): domain Bacteria; phylum Pseudomonadota; class Gammaproteobacteria; order Burkholderiales; family Casimicrobiaceae; genus VBCG01. The sequence goes on from CAVOVD010000007.1 coordinate 212,148, forward strand.
CGCCAACCCGGATCAGGTGTTCGTTGACCGCGGTGTCGAAATACGAGTAGTAGGTCACGTTGTTGACGTGGCCGTAGGCGTCGTTGTCCATCCAGCGCGTCGGCACTGCGAGGAAGCGGCGATAGGCGCTGCGCGGGAGTCCGGCGTCGCGATCCATCGTTCGATGCGACCCGGCGCTCAGGCCCGCCGGGCGCCGCCCATCATCCGGCCGTCGAGCAGTTCGATCCAGTGCCGCACCGGCGTGCCGGTGCCCGACTCCAGATGGGTGAGGCAGCCGATGTTGGCGGTGGCGATCACGTTCGGCCGCGACGCTTCGAGCGCGCGCAGCTTGTTCGTCTTCAGCACGCCGGAGAGCTCCGGCTGCAGGATCGAATAGGTCCCGGCGGAACCGCAGCACAGGTGCGTGTCGGCGACCGGAAGCAGCGTAGTGACCGATCGCCAGCAGGATCTCCTCGACCTGGCCACGGATCTTCAATCCGTGCTGGAGCGAGCAGGGCGAATGAAAGGCGACCCGCTGCGGTCCCTGGTCAAGCGCGATCAACGGCGCGATCCTGCGCCATTCGGCAGTCACGATCTCGATCGGGTCACGGACGATACCGGCGATCTTGGCCGCCTTCACCGCGTAGGCCGGGTCATGCGCCATGAAGTGGCCGTAGTCCTTCACCATGACGCCGCAGCCGCTGGCCGTCACCACGATCGCCTCGACGCCGCGATGAACATGCGGCCACCACGCGTCGATGTTGCGCTTGACGATCGCCCGCGCTTCCTCGTCGGCGGACAGGTGGTGCGACAGCGCGCCGCAGCAACCGCCGCCGGGGATGCGCAGTGGCGATATGCCGATGCGGTCGAGCACCCGGGCCGTCGCGGCGTCGATGCCCGGCTTGATGCGACGGCTGCACGCAGCCCTCCATGATCACCATCTTGCGCTCGTGCCGCGGCTCCGGCCAGGCACCCGCGCGTCCGCCGGACGGAATCCGGCCCGAGAGCTCCTTCGGCAGCAGGCCCTTGACCATCCGGCCCATCGCCAGCGCTCCGCCGAACAGCGTCGGCGACAGCAGCGCGCGGCGCAAACCCCAGCGCTGCGCCGTCTCCGGCCGCCGACCGGCCGACCTTGCGCTCGACGATCGCGCGGCCGATGTCCACCAGCTTTCCGTATTGAACGCCGGACGGGCAGGTGGTCTCGCAACTGAGGCAGGTCAGGCATCGGTCCAGGTGCGTCTGCGTCTTCGCGGTTACGGACGCGCCCTCGAGCACCTCCTTGATCAGGTAGATGCGGCCCCGCGGCCCGTCCAGTTCGTCGCCAAGCAACTGGTAGGTCGGGCAGGTCGCCGTGCAGAACCCGCAGTGCACGCACGAGCGCAGGATCGCCTGAGCCTCCTCGCCCTCGCGCGTGCCGGAGAATTCAGGCGTCAGTTGGGTGTGCATCAGGGGGTGTGGATCATGATTCGCCCAGCAGACGGCCGCGGTTGAGAATGCCGCATGCGGGTCGAACACCGCCTTCAGGTTTCGGTGCAGCGTGGCGAGTGGCTCGTCGAGCGGATGAAACACCGGCACGTCCTTGCGGGTGGCGCGGAACAGCGTCGCGTGCCCGCCGTGCGTGCGCGCCCAGCGCCTGAGCTTGGCTGCGTCGGTGTGCTCACCGCCGGCCAGCCAGCGCAGCGCGCCGCCCCACTCGATCAGCTGCTCGCCGCCCAGATCCGTGTAGGGCGCCGTCGACTTCACCGACAGGCGCCAGAGCGGCACCTGCGACTGCGCGGTGCCGGCGAAGAAGATGTGCGAATGATCGCGCACACGCGCCCAGAACGCTTCCCCTTCGGCGACCGCTTCGCCGCCGAGCCTCTTCGCGGCCGCGGCCACCGCCGGCGCGGCGCCGGACAGGCGCACGCGCAGGCTGCCGTGGTGAAAGCTCGTCGCCGACAGCGGCAGCGGCTGCCCGCCCCACTCGTTGACCATGCGGATGGACTCGTCGGCCGAGCACTCGAAGGCGAGCGTCGCCTCGGTCCTGGGCAGCGGCAGGCACTTGAGCGAAACCTCGGTGATCACGCCGAGCGTGCCCATCGCACCGGTCATCAGCCGCGAGACGTCGAAGCCGGCGACGTTCTTCATCACCCGGCCGCCGAACGACAGATCGGTTCCGGCGCCGTCGATGATGCGCACGCCGAGGATCAGGTCTCGCACCGCGCCGGCATAGGGACGGCGCGGCCCGGACAGTCCGCTGGCGATCGCCCCGCCCAGCGTGCCGCCGTCGCCGTAGCGCGGCGGCTCGAACGCGAGCATCTGTCCCCGCGCGCGCATCGCGCTCTCGACCGCCGCGACGGTCGTGCCGGCGCGCGCGGTGATCACCAGCTCGTTCGGCTCGTAGTCGACGATTCCGGCGTAGACGCGCGTGTCGAGGATCTCGCCGTTCAGCGTCCCGCCGTAGAAGTCCTTGGTGCCGCCGCCGCGGATGCGCAACGGCGCCGAATCCTTCGCGGCCGCGCGAATCCTCGCCTGCAGCGCCTCGAGCGCCGGATCCGTCATGCGCGGCCTGCCAGTCGCAGGTGATCGCGGTACAGCATCCGCGGCTCGTCGGCCTCGATGATCACGGTCTCCGCAAGCGCCGCGGTCTCCCATTCGCGCACGAACGGATGCGCCAGCAGCCGCGCGCAAACCCGGCCCGCCTCGCCCGGCAACTGCACGTCGTAGGTCTGGAAGCGGAAGGCCACCGGCGCATAGAACGCATCCGCAAGCGTGAAGTCGCCGAACAGGAAGTCGCCGCCGGCACCGAAGCGGCGCCTCGTCTCGCTCCAGATTTCCTCGATCCGGCCGATGTTCGCCTTGACGGCATCGGACCACGGCCGCACGTCGAGGCGCTCGCGTATGCACATGGTCATGTCGTTGCGCAGCGCGAAAAAGCCCGAATGCATCTCGGCGCAGATCGACCGTGCCCAGGCACGCGCCGCCGGGTCCGCCGGCCACATGCCCGGATGGCGTTCGGCCAGGTACTCGCCGATGGCCAGCGAGTCCCAGACCATGATGTCGCCGTCGTGCAGCGCCGGCACCAGCGCCGTCGGCGAGAACGCGCGATTGGCGGCGTTGTAGGTCCCGGTGAGCCCGATGGGCACCTCGCGGAACGGTGCGCCGGAGAGCCTGGCCGCCAGCCAGCCGCGCAACGACCACGACGAGTAGTTCTTGTTGCCGATGTAGAGCGTGTACAAGGTCCGGCCTCAGTCCGTTAGCGTCATCGCGCGCCGGCCGGCAACGGCCGTTCGCCGGAGCCCGGGACGAAAGCGCTGCATTCATCGCGGCACCGTCTTGCCCGGATTCAGGATGTCGTTGGGGTCGAAGGCGCGCTTGATGGCGCGCATCAGGTCGACCGCCTCGCCGTGCTCGGCGACCAGCGCATCGAGCTTGTGCACGCCGATGCCGTGCTCGCCGGTACAGGTGCCGCCCATCGCGATCGCGCGCATCGACACGCGGCGGGCAATGTCGTCGGCCCGCGCCCGCTCGGTCGCGCTGGCCGGGTCGAACAGCACCAGCACGTGGAAATTGCCGTCGCCGACGTGGCCGACGATCGGCGCGATCACGCCCTCGCGATCGAGCTCGGCGCGCGTTTCGAGCAGGCATTCGGCCAGCCGCGATATCGGCACGCAGGCATCGGTGGAAAACGCCTGCTTGCCCGGCGCGAGCGCGAGCGCCGCGTAATAGGCGTTGTGCCGGGCCTTCCACAGGCGCGAGCGCTCCTCCGGCGCCGTCGCCCAGCGGAACGCGCTGCCGCCGTGGTCCTCGGTGATCGCCTGCATCGACTTCGCCTGCTCCGCCACGCCGGCGTCGCTGCCGTGGAACTCGAACAGCAGCGTCGGTTTCGGCGCGAACTCGGTCAGGTTCGAGTAGCGGATGCAGGCCTGCATCTGCAGCGCATCGAGCAGCTCGATGCGCGCCACCGGAAGGCCCATCTGCATGGCGACGATGACCGTGTCCACCGCGGATTCGAGGTCCTCGAACTGGCACACTGCCGCGGAAATCGCCTCGGGAATCCCGTACAGCCGCAACTGGATCTCGGTGATGATGCCGAGCGTGCCTTCGCAGCCGACGAACAGCCGCGTCAGGTCGTAGCCGGCGGAGGACTTGCGGGCGCGGCCGCCGGTGCGCACGATCCGGCCGTCGGCCAGAACCACGGTGAGTCCGAGCACGTTCTCGCGCATGGTTCCGTAGCGCACGGCATTGGTGCCCGACGCGCGGGTGGACGCCATCCCGCCGATGGTCGCGTTGGCGCCCGGATCGATGGGGAAGAACAGCCCGGTGCCCTTGAGTTCCGCATTGACCTGCTCGCGCGTCACGCCGGCCTCGACCCGGCAGTCGAGATCCGCCGCGTTGATCTCGACCATCCGGTTCATCTGCGAAAGATCGAGGCACACTCCGCCGTAGATCGCGGCGACGTGCCCTTCGAGCGACGTCCCGACGCCGAAGGCGATCACCGGCACGCCGGCCAAGTTGCATCGGCGCACGATGGCGGCGACCTCTTCGGTCGTCCGCGGAAACACCACGACGTCGGGCATGGCCATGTCCGCCAGTCCCTTCGCCGCGACCATGCTGCTCGCGCAGCGACGTGGCGGTCGTGGCGCGTTCGCCGAAGTCCCGCAACAGTTCGTCGACGATGGCGGCGAGTCCGGTCGCGGACGGACGGGCTCGGAGGTCGGCAGGCGCGTTCACGATCGTCGTCGCTTCGGTGCGCTAGAAACGCGGGAGTTCCGGATGCGGCAGCTGTCCATGATGGACGTGCATCTTGCCCAGTTCGGCGCAGCGATGCAGCGTGGGCACGCCCTTGCCGGGATTCAGCAATCCGTGCATGTCGTACGCGCTCTTGATGGCGAGGAAGCGCTCGAGTTCCGCGGGCGCGAACTGGACGCACATCGACGACAGCTTCTCGACGCCGACGCCATGCTCTCCGGTGACGGTGCCGCCGACCTCGATGCACAGTTCGAGGATCCGGTCGCCGAAGGCGACCGTCTTCTCGCTCTCGCCCGGCTTGCTGGCGTCGAAGAGGATCAGCGGATGCAGGTTGCCGTCCCCGGCGTGAAAGACGTTGGCGCAGGGCAATCCGAACTCCTGCGACCAGGCGGCGATGGCCCTGAGCACCCGCGGCAGCGCCTTGCGCGGAATCGTGCCGTCCATGCAGTAGTAGTCGGGCGACAGGCGCCCGACCGCGGGAAACGCGGCCTTGCGGCCCGACCAGTACAGCAGGCGCTGCGGCTCGTCCTTGGAGACCCGGATCTCGGTCGCGCCGGACTCGGTCAGCACCCGCCGGATCTCGGCCATTTCCGCGGCGACCTCCTCCGGCGTTCCGTCGGATTCGATCAGCAGCACGGCGGCCGCATCGAGCGGATAGTTGGCGTGCACGAATTGCTCGACCGCGCGCGTGGCCGCCTGGTCCATCATCTCCAGCCCGGCCGGGATGATCCCTGCGCCGATGATCGCGCCCACCGCCGCCCCCGCCTTCTCCACGTCGGCGAACGCCGCCAGCGCCACCTGCGCGAGTTGCGGCTTCGGCGTCAGCTTGACGGTGATTTCGGTGATCACGGCCAGCAGGCCTTCGCTGCCGGTGACCAGCGCCAGGAGGTCGTAGCCGGCGCTGTCGAGCGCGTCGCCGCCGAACTCGGCCACTTCGCCGGTGATGAGGACGCCGCGCACCCGCAGGATGTTGTGCACCGTCAGCCCGTATTTCAGGCAGTGCACGCCGCCGGCATTCTCCGCCACGTTGCCGCCGATCGAGCAGGCGATCTGCGAGGATGGATCGGGCGCGTAGTAAAGAGCATGCGCCGCCGCCGCCGCGGAAATCGCCAGGTTGGTGACCCCCGGCTGGACGATGGCGGTGCGGGCCATCGGGTCGATGGTGACGATGCGGCGAAACTTGGTGAGCGAAAGCACGATGCCGGCGCTATCCGGCATCGCGCCGCCCGACAGGCTGGTGCCGGCGCCGCGGGCGACCACCGGAACGCGCGCCGCCTGGCAGACCTTGAGGATCGCCACCACCTGCGCCTCGTTCTCCGGCAGGACCACCGCGGCAGGCAGGGCGCGGAAAAGCGTCAGCCCGTCGCACTCGTAGGGCTTGGTATCTTCCGCGGAGGTAAGCAGCGCCGCCGGCGGCAGGATCGCCGCGAGTTGCGCTTGCACTTCGGTGTCGAGCATAGGGCGGGCTTCGGGGGTCGGCACGCGACCCTGCGCGGTTGGGGGATCGGCTGTTCGATTATTCCACAAGCGCAGGGCCGACGACAGGCACGCCGCCGGAAAGGCTTCTCCGCCGCAGGCTGCACGGAACACGTCGCGGGCAGCGCCGGCGCTCCGGTCCACGGCCGGCCGGCTGCTAGAATCCGCACAAGGGCTGGCGCAATTTCGACATTCGGGCACCGCCGACCGGAGTTCCGGCGCGCGTGCGCCGCCACGACGCCGGTCCATCCCAGCGTCGCGAAGCCGTCGTCCTGCACTGCGGAACCATGCCATGCAAGAAAAGCTCAACGCCCGCCCGCTGGCAGGACTCCGGGTCCTCGAAATGGGCGCGCTGATCGCCGGTCCCTTCTGCGCCAAGATCCTCGGCGAGTTCGGCGCCGACGTCGTCAAGATCGAACCGCCCGGACTCGGCGATCCGCTGCGCAAGTGGCGCTTCCTGAAGGACGGCACGTCGGTATGGTGGCACGTCCAGTCGCGCAACAAGCGCTCGGTCACCGTCGACCTCCGGCAACCCGACGGACAGGCGATCGCCCGGGCGCTGGCCGAACGGGCCGACATCGTCGTCGAGAATTTCCGCCCGGGCACGCTCGAGGACTGGGGCCTCGGCTACGAAGGGCTGGCGGCGAAGAACCCCGGACTGATCATGGTGCGCATCTCCGGCTACGGCCAGGACGGGCCCTATCACCAGCGTCCCGGGTTCGGCGTCATCGGCGAGGCGATGGGCGGCCTGCGTCACGTCACCGGAACGCCGGACCGGCCGCCTTCGCGCGTCGGCGTGTCCATCGGCGACACGCTGTCCGCGCTCTATGGCGTGATCGGCGCCATGGTGGCGCTCGAGCATCGACACCGGACCGGCAGTGGCCAGATCGTCGACGTCGCGCTCTACGAGTCGGTGTTCTCGGTGATGGAGTCGATGCTGCCCGAGTTCGACGCCTTCGGCGCGACGCGTGAGCGCACCGGATCCATTCTTCCGGGCATCGCGCCGACATCCTCGTACCGGTGCAATGACGGGAGTTTCGTCCTGATCGCCGCCAACGGCGACTCGATCTTCCGGCGGCTGTGCACGGCGATGGGCCGCGACGACCTCGCCGCCGACCAGGCGCTTGCGCACAACGACGGACGGGCGGCCAGGCAGGCGTGGCTCGACGGGGAAATCGAACGCTGGACGTCGACGCGCACGCCGGAGGACGTGCTCGCCGCGATGGAGCGTGCCGAAGTGCCGGCGTCGAAGATCTACACGATCGGCGATATCGTCGCCGACGCGCACTACCGCGCCAGGGGCATGATCCGCGAAATCCGCACCGCCGACGGCGGGACGCTCAAGGTGCCCGGCGTCGTTCCGCGGCTGTCGGCCACGCCGGGCGGCTTCGACGGCGGCGGCCCGCGGCTGGGCGAGCATACCGACGCCGTGCTGCGCGAACTGGGCTACGCCGACGAGCGGATCGCCGAGCTCCGGGCGCGGCGCATCGTCTAGACAGTCGCGAAGCCGGGAAACGTCCCCCTCAGCGACCAGCGGCCCCGGCCTCGCGGCGGTCGCGCACCAGCCTGAACCCGGCGAAGGTCAGCGCGCCGGCGACCGCGATCACCGTCGCCATGGGCCTGCCGGTGCCGTCGTGCGCGAGGCCGACCACGCTTGCCGCGAGCGCGGCGCCCACGAACTGCACGAAGGCCAGCAGCGACGATGCGCTGCCGGCAATCGCGGGAAACGGCGTCAGCGCGCCCGCGATCGCCTGCGGCAGGGTCATCGACAGCGCCGTCATGTAGGCGAACATCGGCACGACGACCGCCAGCGGATGCGCGACTTCGAGCCATGCCAGCAGGGCCAGCGCCAGGCCCGCGCCCAGCATCAGCCAGGTCGCGTGCAGGATCACCCGGTCGATGCCCAGGCGGCGCACCAGCGCGCTGCCGATGCCGGCGCCGGTGATGTTGCCGAGCATCACGATCCCGAACATCCAGCCGAAACCGGTTTCCGAATGCCCGAGGACCGAAATGAACATGAAGGCGCTGCCGGCGAGGAAGGCAAACACGCCGCACATCGAGAACGATGCCACCAGCAGGTAGCGCCAGTAGCGGCGCGACGCCAGCAGCAGGCGGAAGTTGGCCAGCATGGTCGCCGGATCGGTCGCCTTCGGGTCGCGCACGGCAATCGTCTCCGGCAGCGTGCGCACGATCAGCACCAGCAGGATCGCGCCGTACGCGGCCACGAACACGAAGGTCGACTGCCAGCCGAACCATTGGTGCAGGTGGCTGCCAAGGATGGGGGCCGCCACCGGTGCGATTCCCAGCACCATGCCCATCAGCGACAGCATGTGCGCGGCGCGATCGCCGGAGAGCAGGTCGCGCACCACCGCGCGCGGGACCACCGCGATCGGCGCCAACGCCAGCGCCTGGACAAATCTCGCGGTGATCAGCGCCTCGACGGTCGTCGCCAGCGCGCAGGCAAGCGAAGCGACGACGAACAACGTCAACCCGCCGATCAGCGCCGGCCGGCGGCCGATCCGATCGGAGATCGGCCCCGCGATCAGCTGCGCGAGCCCCCAGCCGAACATGTACACCGACAACGTGAGCTGGACCTGGGCGGCCGATGCGGACAGCGACACCATCATCGACGGCATCGACGCAAGGTAGATGTCCATCGCCAGCGGCGACGCGGCGATGAGCGCGCCGAGCAGCGCCGTCAGCGCGGGACCGGCGGCTGCGGTACGGCGATGACTCAGACGCAGCGCCCGCCGTCGACTTCGAGGCAGGCGCCGGTGATGAACGAAGCCTCGTCCGACGCGAAGAAGACGGCGGCGGTGGCGATGTCGGACGGCTGCGACAGCCTGCCCAGTGGAATCGTCGCGACGAACTGCGCCCGCCGCTCCGGCGTGTCCTGTCCCATGAAGTCGGCCAGCATCGCCGTCTCGCCCGCCACCGGGTTGATGACATTCACGCGGATGTTGTCGCCGGCAAGCTCGGCCGCCATCGACCGCGACGTGACGATCGCCGCACCCTTGCTGCCGTTGTACCAGGTGAGGCCGGGCCGCGGGCGCACGCCGGCGGTGGAGGCGATGGTGATGAACACGCCGCCGCCGGCGGCGCGCATGGGTGGGACCGCGTGCTTCGCCGTCAGGAACAGGCTCTTCACGTTGACCTGGTAGATGCGGTCGAACTGCGCCTCGGTGACGTCGAGCATCGGCTGGTTGCGATGCGTGGTTCCGGCATTGTTGACGACGACGTCGAGCCGGCCGAATTCCGCGAGAGCGAAGGCGACCAGCCGCGCGACGTCGGCGTCCTTCGACACGTCGCCGGCACAGAAAAGCCCGGCGCCGCCGGCCGCGCGGATATCGGCCGCCGTGCGCTCGCCGTTCTCGCCGTTGATGTCGTTGACGACGACGCGCGCACCTTCGGCCGCGAAGCGCATGGCGATGCCGCGGCCGAAGCCGGATCCCGCGCCGGTGACGACGGCGACCTTGTTCCCCAATCTCATGCCGCTCTCCTGCCTCGACGATTCGCACCCGGGCCGCCGTTCGCTCCGGCCCGGCCCTGCCGCTGCCGTTCAACCATGCCGCAGGACCACGGTCTTGACCGTGGTAAAGGCGTAGAGCGCCTCGAAGCCCTTTTCGCGGCCATGACCGGAATGCTTGACGCCGCCGAAGGGCAATTCGACGCCGCCGCCTGCGCCGTAGTTGTTGACAAAGACCTGGCCGCTGGCGACCGCGCGCGCCATTCGCAACTGTCTGCCGCCGTCTCGTGTCCACACGCCGGCGACCAGCCCGAAGTCGGTGCCGTTGGCCAGCCGCACCGCGTCCGCCTCGTCGGCGAAGGGCATGGCGGCGAGTACCGGGCCGAATACCTCGTCGCAGGCCAGCCGGTGCTTCGCCGGCACGTCGCGCAGCAGCGTCGGCGGCACGTAATAGCCGCCGTCCGGCGCATCGACGACGATGCTGCCCTGCGCGACCGTCGCGATGCCGTCCTGGCGCGCGCCGAACAGGAAGCCGCGCACGCGATCGAGCTGCGAGGCGCGTATCAGCGGTCCACAGTCGAGGTCGGCCAGCGCGGGACCGGCGCGCAGCGCGGCGAAACGGGCGCCGAGCTTCTCCAGCAACTCGTCGTAGCGCGACTGCTCGACCAGCAGCCTGCTGCCCGCCGAACAGGTCTGCCCGGCATTCTGGACGATGGCGTTGACCAGCACCGGCAGCGCCGCCTCGAGGTCGGCGTCGGCGAACACGATCTGCGGGGACTTGCCGCCCAGTTCCAGCGTGACGGGACAATGCCGCCGCGCGGCAGCCGCGGCCACCAGGGCGCCGGTCGCCGGCGAGCCGGTGAACGACAGATGCGCGATGCCTGGATGCTCGACCAGCGCCGCGCCGGCTTCGCCGCCCAGGCCGGTGACCACGTTGATCGCCCCCGGCGGCATGCCGACTCCGGCGGCGAGTTCCACGACACGCAGCAACGACAGGCAGGCATCCTCGGCGGGCTTCACCACGCAGGCGTTGCCCGCCGCGAGCGCCGCCCCAACCGACCGCCCGAAGATCTGCAGCGGATAATTCCAGGGAATGATGTGGCCGGTGACGCCATGCGGCTCGCGCCAGGTCAGGACGGTGAAGCCCTCGGCGTAGGGAATGGTCGTGCCGTGCAGCTTGTCGCAGGCGCCGCCGTAGAACTCGAAGTAGCGGGCGCAGGCGGCAACGTCGGCACGCGCCTGTTTGAGCGGCTTGCCGCAGTCGCGCGCCTCGACGAGCGCGATCGCCGCGGCGTCTTCCTCGATCGCCCGCCCAAGGCGACCGAGCAGGCGCCCGCGTTCCGCCGGCGCCAAGCGCCCCCAGGGGCCGTCGCGCGCCGCCTGCGCTGCGCGCACCGCCGCATCGACGTCCGCCGCGCCGCCGCGCGCGATGGCGGCGAACGGCGCGCCGTCCGACGGGTCGATCATCGACAGCTCGGCGCCATCCGCAGCGGCGACCCAGCGGTTGCCGATGAAGTGCTGAGCCGGGGTGCCGATCGCCGGCCAGCCGGCGTTGGGCGCGTTCAAGGCCACGCCGCCCTGCCCAGGCGCCATGGATCGCCGCTCCACGGCAGGCTGCGCATCATGGACGCCTTCAGCCGATCACTTCTTCGGCGTGAATTTCCACGCCAGCGTCTGCTCGTCGACGCGCGGCGTGTAGGCGATGCCGTTGCGCGTGCCCCACAGGCTGATCTGGAAATGCAGCGGGATGAGGCCGGTATCGCCGATGGCGAGTTCGGTTGCCCGCTGCAGATACGCTTCGCGCCTGGCGTCGTCGACGATCTGCAGCGCGTCCTCGGTCAGCGCGTCGACCTTGGTGTTCGAATAGCGACCGCGATTCGCCGTGCCGAAGCCCTTGTCCTTGTTGAAGGTCATCAGCAGCGCCTTCAGCGACGACGACGACTCGCCGGTGCCGGTGCTCCAGCCCTGCCTGCAGGACGCTGAACTTCAACGCCGTGCCCTGCGGGAAGAACGTCGCCGACGGCATGGCGACGACCTTGGTCGCCACGCCACCCCGCGTCCACATCTGCGCGATCGCCTGCGCGATCTTGGCGTCGTTCACGTAACGGTTGTTGGTCGCGTGCAGCGTGACGCCGAAGCCGTCCGGGTAACCCGCCTCGGCGAGCAGCTTCTTCGCCCCTTCCAGGTCGAAGGGCTCGACCTTGAGATTCTTCGACGCGCCGAACAGGAAGTCCGGCACCAGCTGGCCCGAAGGAATCGCCTGGCCCTCCATCACCCGCTCGACGATGGCCGGCCGGTTGATCATCTTCGACAACGCCTTGCGCACCCGCGGGTCCTTGAGCGGATTGCGTTCGAGCGGCTTGCCGCTCTTGTCGGTGACATCCGGCGTGATCGTGCGGTCGCTGTCCATGTGCACGTACATCAGCCGGTCGGACACGCCGCGGTAGATGCCGAGCTTCCTGTCGCCCTTCAGCCTCGCGACGTCGGCGGTCGGCACGTTCTCGATCACGTGCGACGTCGCCGGAGAGCAGCGCCGCGACCCTCGCCGCGTCCTGCGTGAGGATGCGCATGGTGACCTTGTCCCATGGCGTCTTGCCGCCGAACCAGGCGTCGTTGCGCACGAGTTCGATCCGGTCACCCTTGGTGAAGCGCGCGAACTTGTAGGGGCCCGTGCCGATCGCCGCCTTGCCTGTATTGAAATCGTCGGTCGAGGCGTTCGCGATTGGCCTTGCTGATGATCGAAATCTGCGACATGTCCGACGGCATCAGCGGATACGGCGTCGCGGTCTTGAAGCGGATCGTGTACGGATCGACGACGTCGATCGACTTGATCTGCTTGGTGTAGGCGGTAAACGGCGACGGGCTGTTCGGCACCTTCGGCACGCGTTCGATCGACGCCACCACGTCGGCCGCGGTGAAATCGCTGCCGTCGTGGAATTTCACGCCACGGCGCAACTTGAACTCCCATGTGGTCGGGTCGATCGCCTTCCATTCGGTCGCGAGCCCGGGAATCGGCTGCGACTTCTCGTCGCGCTCGACCAGCCGCGAGTACAGGTGCGAGGCGACGTTGTTGTTGGGCGTCAGGTTGTGATAGTGCGGATCGAGCGCGGTGACGTCGGTGCCCAGACCGATGGTCAGGTCCGCGGCGGCTAGCGGTAGCGCGACGGCAATCGAAGCCAGCGCGGCGACAAGGGTGCGGACGAGGCGCATCGGGATCTCTCCAGAACGGAACTGCGGGCGGCCGGCATGCCGGCATCGGCGGACGGTGCAAGCCGCCAAGGATAGCGCAATGCGTATCCGTTTGTAACAGGCGGGCGTACCGGCGCCGCCACGTCAACCGATGACCGTTGCCCGGCGTTCCAGACCCATGAGCGTGGGTCGAACCATTCGGATCTGCCCCCGCCTGTCAAAGGAGATTCGCAGATGAACCGACTCAAGCTTGCTGCCATCGCCTTCGCCGCTGCTGTCGCGCTGTCCGGCGCGGCTGTCGCAGGCGATGTGGCCTGGAACCTGACCGTCGGCGGCCCGGGATTCGGCGTCAGCGTGGGCGTACCGGCCTATGCGCCTGCCTATCGAGGTGCGGTGGTGGCGCGGGCCTACGCTCCAGCCTACTACGGCGGCGCGCCGTATCGTCCCTATTACCGGCCGTACGCGCGCCGGCCGTTCGTCTCCCCGGCAGTCGCCTATCCTCCGCTGGTCGCGCCGCCGTTCTATTCGGTGCCGTTGCCGCGGCCGGTGTACGTTGCGCCGCAACCAGTGTTCGTGGCCCCGCTGCCGGTCTATGCCGCGCCCCGCGTTTACGTACCGGCACCTCGTGCGTACGTGCCGGCGCCCCGCCCCTACCCGTATCGCTACTGAACGCGGCTCGACGCGTTGACCGTCCGGTCCGTCAGCGGACCCCGGTGAAGCGGATGCGGTAGATCGCGCCGGCGTAGTCGTCGCTGACCAGCAGCGAACCATCCGGCGCGACCAGCACGTCCGCCGGCCGGCCCCAGGCCTGCTGCCCCTGCAGCCAGCCTTCGGCGAACGTCTCGTAGGCCAGCGCGCGGCCGTTGCCGTCGATGCGCACCAGCGCCACGCGATAGCCGATCTTTCGGCTGCGGTTCCAGGATCCGTGTTCGGCGATGAACACCTGATTCCGATAGGCGGCCGGAAACTGCGAGCCGGTGTAGAAGCGCATTCCGAGCGGCGCGACGTGAGCCCCCAGCTCCTGCACCGGCGCGACGGTCGCGCTGCAGGCGCGCAGGTGGCCGAATTCCGGATCGGCCGTCGTCGCGCCGTGGCAGTACGGATAGCCGAAGTGCTGGCCGGGCGAGGCCAGCCGGTTGAGTTCGCAGGGCGGCGAGTCGTCGCCCAGCCAGTCGCGTCCGTTGTCGGTGAACCAGAGCTCGCGCGTCACCGGATGGAAGTCGAAGCCGACGGTGTTGCGCACGCCGCGCGCGACGACCTCGAGACCGCTGCCGTCCGGATTCATCCGCGCGATCATCGCGTAGCGATCGGGATCGGGCTGACAGATGTTGCAGGGTGCGCCCACCGGAACATAGAGCTTGCCGTCGGGGCCGAAGGCAATGAACTTGCGCCCGTGGTGACCATCATTTGGGAATGCGTCGCTGACCACCATCGGCGTGGGCGGCGCATCCAGCCGGCGCTCGATGTCGTCGTAGCGCAGGATGCGGTTGACCGCGGACACGTAAAGCGCGCCGTCGCGAAAGGCCACGCCCGCCGGATCGCGCAGGCCGCTGGCGATCGTGCGCACGCGCGCGACTTCCGACGTACCGGGTCGCGGCAGCGTCACGGCGTGGACCCGGCCCTCCCGGGCGGAGCCGACGAACAGCGTGCCCTGCGCGCCCCAGGCCATCGCCCGCGCGTTGGGCACGCGCGCCGCCAGCTCGATGGAAAATCCCGGCGGCAGCACGATCTTTTCCAGCGGCAGCGATTGCGCGATCGCCGATCCGGCGGCAGGGACCAGCGCGAGGCAGGCGGCCAGAAGCATGCCGACGTGCAGGCCAGCGCGTCGTCCCGACGGCGCGAAGGGATCGCGCTGCGTGCTGAACATGGCCGCCTCCGGTGGTTCCTGATTCGCCGAAGATACCCGCCGTCGCACCGCCCGTCCATGCCTGTGCTGCGTCCGCCGTCGACGACGGCGGTGCTATCCTTGACCTTTGCAACATGGAGGCTGTGCGATGAACGCTCCGACAACTGCCGCGCAACTGCGACCCGACGCAACGCAGGTTCGCGCCGAAGACCTGGTCAGCCTCGACTTCATCCGCGCGCTGGTCGGCTTCGACACCACCAGTCGCGATTCCAACCTCGCACTCATCGATTGGGTCCGCGGCTACCTGGAGAGCCACGGCATCGCGTCGACGCTGACCTTCGACGACGGCCGCCGCAAGGCCAACCTCTTTGCGACGCTGCCGGCACGCGACGGCAACGCGACCGAGCGCGGCATCGTCCTTTCCGGGCACACGGACGTCGTCCCGGTCGACGGCCAGCCCTGGGACACCGACCCGTTCGCCGTCGTCGTCAAGGACGGCCGGCTCTACGGGCGCGGCGTCACCGACATGAAGAGCTTTTCGGCGGTCGGGCTCGCCTTCGTGCCGGAATTTCTGCGCGGCGGGCTGTCCCGGCCGCTGCATTTCGCGCTGTCCTACGACGAGGAGGTCGGCTGCATCGGCGTGCGGCGGCTGATCGCCGATATCGTCGCGCGCGGCCTGCGCCCGGCCGGCTGCATCGTCGGCGAACCCACGGGCATGGAACTCGTCGTCGCCCACAAGGGCAAGAAGGGCTGGCGCTGCCGCGTGCGCGGACTCGAGGCGCACTCGTCGCTGACCCCCTCCGGCGTCAATGCGGTCCAGGTCGCCTGCGAGATCGTCGCCTTCATCGCGCAGCGGGCGCGGACGCTGCGCGACACCGGCCGGCGCGACGACGCCTACGACGTGCCCTACTCGACCGTGCACGTGGGCACGATTCGCGGCGGCACGGCGCTCAACATCGTGCCGCGCGACTGCACGTTCGATTTCGAGATCCGCCATCTGCCGTTCGATGATCCGGATGCCTTCATCGCCGACGTCCGCGCCTTCGCCGCGACGCTGCTGCCGGAGATGCACGCGGTGGATCCGGGCACGTCGATCGAATTCGACGCGCTGTCCACGCTTCCCGGGTTCGACGCCGGCGACGACAGCGACATCGCCGCGCTGGGCCGCGCCTGCGCGGAATCCAGTGGCCATGGCAAGGTGTCGTTCGGCACCGAGGCCTCGCTGTTCCATGGCGCCGACGTCCCTACGCTCATCTGCGGTCCCGGACATATCGCGCAGGCGCACCAGCCCAACGAATGGGTGGCGATCGAGCAGGTCGCGCGCTGCGAGGCGTTCATGCGCCGGCTGGCCGCACATCTCGCGGCATGACCGCGGGCGCGAGGGTGCCATGACCGCCGCCGGGCGGTCGCCGGGCGAGATCTTGCCGCAGACGCGGCAGATGCCGCCCATCGAAATCGCGTTTCCGGACATCGAGCGCTGGCGCGCCGGCAACACCGGGATCGATTTCGTCTGGCGCTTCGAGGCCGAGCGCGCGGGACCGCAGGTCACCATCCAGGCGCTGACCCACGGCAACGAGGTCTGCGGGGCCATCGCCGTCGACTGGCTGCTGCGCGAAGGCGTGCGTCCGGTGCGCGGCACGCTGACGCTGACCTTCGCCAACGTCGAGGCCTATCACCGCTTCAAGCCCGAGGATCCGTTCACGTCACGCTGCGTCGACGAGGATTTCAATCGGTTGTGGACCCCCGAGGTGCTCGAAGGCGACCGGCAGTCGACGGACCTGCGGCGGGCCCGCGAGCTGCGTCCGGTCTACGACGCCACCGACTACCTGCTCGACCTGCATTCGATGACCGACGCCTGTCCGCCGCTTGCGCTGGCCGGTCGCCAGCGCAAGGGGCTCGAGCTTGCCCAGGCGATCGGCATTCCGGAGCACATCGTCATCGACGCCGGCCATGCGGCCGGAAAGCGCTTGCGCGACTACGGCGCCTTCGACGATCCGGCGGACCCGCGCTGCGCGGTGCTCATCGAGTGCGGGCAGCATTGGGAGCGCGCGGCGCCGGAAGTGGCCAGGCAGTCGGCGCTGCGCTTCCTGCGCCATTTCGGCAATGCTGGACAGCGCGTTCCTCGATGCGCATCTCGACACGGCGCCGCGGCCGCCGCAACGCGCCGTCGAGGTCACCGACGTGGTGACCATCGCGACCGACCAATTCGCCTTCGCCCGCCCGGTCGAGGGACTCGGCGTCATCGCCAAGGGCGGCAGCCTGCTGGCGCTACGACGGCGACACTGCCGTGCACACGCCCTACGACGACGCGGTGCTGGTCATGCCGACGCGGCAGCCCAGGAAGGGCGAGACCGCCGTGCGCATCGGCCGCTTCGTCGACTGAACGCCGCGCATCGGCAGGCGTACCGCTACCTTCGCTCGCCGCGAATCCGGGCGACGGCGTCGCGCAGAGTCATACCGGGCGCGATCCCTCCGGCCGCGGCCGGCGCGTTGGCGTGCGACAGGACGCCGCTTTCCCACAGCGACCGGGCGTCGCCGATGCGCGCCGAATCGTGCGCGACGGTTGCCGCCGGCAGACCGCGGCCCGCAAGCGCCGGCAGCCGGCCGATTCCTGCGTCGTCCTTGCCGACACCCGCATCGTGAAAGAACGCGGCGTCCGCGGCGACCGGCAACGCCGTGCGCGGGTCGCCGCCGTGAAGCGCGCCGTGCGAACCGATGACCAGGATGGCATCCGCATCCCCGGCCTCGACCAGGCCGATGGAGTCGAGACCCCAGACCGGCGCCCGTGCCGCATCGCCGGGCAGCAGCAGCACGCGGGCACTGTCGGAGGCGGCCAGCTCTCCCTGCCGCCACGTCGCCGCGCACAGCGCAGGCGCGGCCTCGGTGCAGCGCATGCCGACAACCACTCCGGCCTTCGCCGCGGGACCATTGGCGATGCTGATCACGCCCGATTCGAGCGTATCGCCTGCGTCGCCGATGCGCGCTGACCGGTGCGACACGGCCGCCGCGGCGATGCCCAGCGGTTCCAGCGCGGACAGCCCGGCGACGCCGGCGTCATCGCGACCCCTGCCCGCATCGTTGAATACCACCGCGCGGACGCGGGCCCGCGCCGCATACCACGCGGCGATCAGGCCACCGTGCGAACCGCAGACGAGCACCTGTCCGGCATGGCCGGCGTCGAGGCAGGTCACGCTGTCGGCAGCGACGACGCGAACCGGCATCGGTCAGGGCGGCAGGCCGACCGCCGCCTTGGCCGCCGCGACATTGTCGGCGCCGATGGCGGAAGTCCACTTGTCCCAGACCGGCTGCACGGCGGCACGGAACGCCGCGTGCTGCGCCGGAGCAAGGCGAACCAGCGTGATGCCCTGTCGGGTCAGCTCCGCGTACGCAGCATCCTCGTGCGCGGGCGCCGCGGCATCGCGCGCGGCCTCCTGCGCAGCGGCGACGGCGTCGGCGCGCATGGCGCTCGTCCACTGCTCCCAGACCTGACGCCGAACCGCGAACACCATGACGTCGGCGAATGCGCCCCAGCGCGTGACGAATTTCTGCCGGGTCGAGCCGATTCGCGTGGCGACCAGCGTCGACGGCAGCGCCTCCTGGCCGTCGAGCGATCCGCCGGCAAGCGCCGCACGCGCATCGGCAAGACTCATCGCTTCGGCACGAATGCCCAGCGCGCCAAGGGTTTCCATCAGCAGCGGCGTCACGGTGGTGCGAATGCGCAGTCCCGCACACTCGGCCGGCGCGGTCACCGCGCCCTTGACGGTCGCCAGCACGCGTTCGCCAAGCGGCGCGACCGCGACGACGACCACGCCCTGCCGTTGCGCCGCCGCCGCGACGCGCCCGAGCAGCACCGTGTCGGCGGTCAGCGCTTCCTGCGCGCCGGCATCCGGCGCGAGCCACGGCAGCACATAGGCGCCGAGCGCGGGCAGTTGCGCGGACCACGCCAGCGCCGAGCCGACGGCAAGGTCCGCCGCGCCCCCCGCAACCGCCTGGAATTCGCGTCCGGGATCGCGACCGGCCAGCACCGCGCCGGGGTACTGGCGGATGCGGAAGCTCGCGGCAGCCCTGTCGTTGACGATCTCCGCCCAGCGCTGCCCGGCCTTGCCCAGCGGATAGGCAGGTGCGAGCGCGGTGGAGAGTTTCAGTTCCGGGACGGCTCGCACCGTCGCCCTGCGCGCCGACGCCTGCCGCGCATGCGAGGCCGGCAGCGCCGAGCACCGCGCGCGCCCAGGACCGCAACGGTCTCCGCCGGCGCAGCGGTCGTGACGTCCGCGGATCGCCTGGCGTCGTTTCCGACGGCAGGCCGCGGTGATTGGCAGGAATTCGCATCGACGATGCAGTCTAGCAGTTCAATCCGCCGCGGCCGCCGTTGCGGCGGCGGCGGACTCCAGCCAGTAACGGGCGCGCGTCGCGCGCGCGCCGACCACGGCTGGCGAACGGCCGGCGGCGAAGGTCAGCGTGATCGCGCCTTCGACATCGGTGCGCAGGACCCTGCGCGCCGATGCCGGCGTACCGGGCGAGGATGTCCGGCGGCGGATGGCCGAAGCGGTTGCGATGACCGCAGGCGACGATGGCCAGCGTTGGCGTCACCGCGCGCAGGAACGGCCAGGTCGACGACGTGCGCGAACCGTGGTGCGGGACCACCAGCACGTCGGCGGCGAGCTGCGCCCATCGGGTGCGCAGCAGCGTCTTCTCGGCCTTCGCCTCGATGTCCCCGGTGAGCAGCACGCTGCCATGCGCGGAGTCGATGCGCACGACGCAGGAGCGGTTGTTGGTCTTCTCGTATGGATCGGCGTACTCGGCCGCCGTCGGGTGCAGCACCGAAAAATGCACGCCGTCCCAGGTCCAGCGCTGCCCTGCCACACAGGCCATGACGACGGCGCGCGCGCCGGCACGCTGCACGGCAGGATGGTCGGCCGGCAGCGACGAGGCCAGCCAGCCCAGCGGCACCGTCTGCAGCAGCGACAGCGCGCCGCCGGCATGATCGAGGTCCTGGTGACTGATGACGAGTCCATCCGCGCGCGAAAGCCCGGATGCGCGCAGGAACGGCGCAACCACGCGTCCGCCGGCGTC
Source organism: uncultured beta proteobacterium (assembly GCA_963699765.1). GTDB lineage: Bacteria > Pseudomonadota > Gammaproteobacteria > Burkholderiales > Casimicrobiaceae > VBCG01. The sequence goes on from CAVOVD010000007.1 coordinate 231,908, forward strand.
GGCGGTCTCGGTGTAGCGCGGCCCGGTGTCGTAGACCAGCGTGGAATGGCGCGTCTCGACGACGACGGCCAGGCCCTGGCCGACATCGAGCACCGTCATGCGGAAAGCGCCGTCAGGCAGCGGCGCGGGGCGAACGCAGAGCAGCGTCGCCAGTCCGGCGACTCCCCAGAAGCGACCGGGAACGCCTTTCGGCGCAAGCAGCCACAGCGTGCCCGCGAGTCCCGCGACGATGGTCCAGGGTCGCGGCGCGTGCTGCTGCCATACCGCGTCCGGCCAATCCGAGAACCATTCGAGCAGGCGCATCAGCGCTGCCAGCACCTGGTGCGCAAGCTGGAACAGCACGTCGAACGGAAGCACGATGCCGGCAAGCGCCAGCGGCACGACCGTCAGCGTCACGACCGGAATCGCGACCGCGTTGGCGACGGGCGAGATCAGCGAGACCTGCCCGAACAGCGCCAGCGTCAGCGGCGTCAGTCCCACGGTGATCACCCATTGCGCGACGGCGCCATCGGCGAGCAATGCGCGCGCGCGCACCAGCGGCGAAGAGCGTTCGCGGCGGCCAAGCCGGTCGCAGCCGGCGTAGAGCAGCAGCCCGACGGCGCCGTAGGACAACCAGAATCCGGGCGTGAGCGGTGCCCAGGGATCGACCAGCAGCACCGCGACCAGCGCCCAGAGCCAGACGATCCCCGCGGTGCCCGGGCGACCCAACCAGAGTCCGCAGGCCGCGACCACCAGCATCGCCAGCGTGCGCAGCGCCGGAATCCCCGCGCCGGCGAGCAGCACGTAGCCGGCGGCAGCGACCACGCCGACGACCGCCGCCAGCTTGCGCGCTGGACAGCGCGACGTGAGCCTGGTGCTGCGCCGGGCAAGCGCATAGGCGAACCCGCCGGCGAAGCTGGCGAACACCGTCACGTGCAAGCCGGAAATGCTGACCAGGTGGGTAACCCCGGTGCGGTTGAACACCGCCCATTGGCCTTCCGGGATCGCACGCTGGTCGCCGATGGCGAGCGCGGTCACCACGCCGGCATAGGGCGAAGCGCCGAGCGAGCGCCGAATGCGTTCGCGTACGCGCTCGCGGGCACGCTGCACATGGTCCTGCGGCCGTCCGGCGAATTCGTCGACACGGCCGTTCGAGGTCACCGGGCGTACCGTTCCGGTCGCGCGCAGCCCCTGCTGCAGCAGCCAGGCCTCGAGATCGAAGCCGCCGGGGTTGACGCTGCCATGCGGCCGCGTCAGGCGAAGCGTGAGCGACCAGCGTTCGCCGGCGCGCAGGTCCGGAATGTCATCGGCATCGTCGCCACTGCCCTCGCCGGCCTTCCATGGCGCCGGCCATAGCAGCGACACCCGCGTCGGTACCGTCGCCGCGGGTGTGTCGACGCGCTCGACGGCGAACGCAAAGCGGGCTCCGCGCGCCGAGCGTGCCGGCAGGTCGTCGATGACGCCGATCACGCGCACATCGCGCCCCTCCCAGGCGCGCGGCAATTCGTCCCCCAGGCGCAGTTCCGCGCGCCAGGCCGCGTAGCCGAGACCGATGCACAGCGCGGACCCGCAGGCGAGCGCCAGCGCCGCGCAAGCGCCGACTCGACGCCTATGAAAGGCCCAGCCAACGCCGGCGAGCGCAAGCATGCCCAGCACCGCCACCAAGCCGGGCGCCGGCGGCAGCGTGGCGCTGGCCTGCAGCCAGGCGACACGCGCAGGCGAAGGCAAGGAGGACGAGTCCGGTGGCCGAGCGCATGAGAGCGCTCACGCAGTTTCGATGCCGCGAGCGAATGCCACTCTAGCGACGGCGTCTCGCGTACGCCAAGCAGACGTTCGGCTGATGCCTGCGCCGCGATTCCAGCGGCGCCCGAATGGAAAATGCCTACCGCTCGCGACCGGCGACGCCCTGCCGAACGATGCTTTCGCCGCGGCTGCGGCGGCGTCCGGTCACTGCGCCTTCGGCCAGAGCACCATCTGCGTGCAGCGGAAAAGCGCGATCTTCCCGCCGTCGGCCTTGCGCGTCACCACTGCGTCCCAGACCTGGGTGGAATTGCCCAGGTGCACCGGATGCGCGACCGCTACGATCGTGCCCTCGCGCGCCGTACTGAAGAAATTGCTCTTCAATTCCACGGTGGTGAAGTTCTGCGCGCCCTCCGGGAGATGCGCGATGCAGCCGAAACCGCATGCCGTATCCGCCAGCGCGACGATGGTCGCCGCATGCAGGAATCCGTTCGGCGCGAGCAGCTCGGGCCGGATGTCGAGTTCGGCGACCAGTTCATTCTCGGCCAGGCTGACGACGCGAAAGCCGAACAGTCCCGGCAGGCGGCCGTCACCACGGTGATTGAGCACGTCCAGCGTCACGGCGGGGCGCAGCGGCATCGCGGACTGTCCGGTTCAGGTGTAGGCGAGCAGTCGCCCGCAGGCGATGACGCCGGTCCAGACGAGGATCGACAGCGCCGCCTGCACGCGCACCGCCACGGGCGGCATCGCCCGCGTGTCCCAGGCTTCCGATCCCTTCCAGGCGCTGGTATGCAGCAGCGCCGCATTGACGCCCGCGGCAAGGATCAGCCCCATCTTCAGGAAGAACACCGGGTTGCCCAGGAAGTCCGCCGCATGCGCAGTGAACATCAGCAACCCGGTCGTCAGGACCAGGCAGAATGCGCCGACCGTCCACGGCAGCGCGTGCCGCGCCAGGTTGCGCGCGGAGATGCTTCGCGACAGTCCGAGCAGGCGCAGATCGACGACCACCACCGACCCGTAGACGATGCCGAGGCCGATGATGTGCAGCGTCTCGACGATCGGATACGCCCACAGAGATTCCCGGAGCAGGCGGCCGATGCCCGAGGCCTCGACCGCGTGCAGCGCCGGATTCATCGCAGTTCGATGGTCTTGCCCGCGACGATGATCCGTTCGGCGCGCATTTCCTCGGGCTTGGATTTGTTCTGGTAGCCCTCGACGGTCACCGTGATGCCCGCCCGCAGCTGGTCTCTGGGAAGGCCGCGGTTTTCCATCCGCGACGGCGGCGCCAGCACCGCCACCCAGGTCTTGTCGGCGGTCTTGAGCAGCACGAAACCATGCGGGTGCTCGTAGCCGGAAGATTCGACGGTGCCGGTCAGCTTGAGCAGCTTGTCGGAGTTGTACTCGCTCCAGCCGTGATGCGCGTGGACGGGAAGCGCCAGCGCAACGGCCAGGCCGAGACCGGCCAGCAGCGCCGACATCGGGCGGCGATCGGTCATGGGATGCTCCTTCGAAACGTCATGGAATTCTCCTTCGAACTGACATGGAATTCTCCTTCGAAGATTGGCGTGCTGCGCAAGCACGGCAACCGCCTTCCCGACCGAACCACGCGTCCCTCATCAGCGGCGGGACCGCGCACCATGCCCTCTCGACGCCATGCACGCAACCGCGCCGACAGGCCCTACAGACGCTGCTCGACGAAGCCCTGCACCGAGCGCAGCGCCGCCGGCAGTCCCGCGGGATCGGTGCCGCCCGCCTGCGCCATGTCCGGGCGACCGCCGCCCTTGCCGCCGACCTGCTGCGCGACATGGTTGACCAGCTCGCCCGCCTTGACCTTGCCGACCAGGTCGCTGGTCACGCCGGCGATCAGCGTCACCTTGCCGTCGGCGACGCTGCCCAGCACGATCGCGGCGCTTTTCAGCCGGTCCTTGAGCTTGTCCATGGTTTCGCGCAGCGCCTTGACGTCGGCGCCGTCGAGGGTGGCGGCCAGCACCTTGGCGCCCTTGACGTCGACCGCGTCGCCGGCCAGGTCGTCACCGGCGCTGGCGGCCGCCTTGGCCTTGAGCCGCGCGAGTTCCTTCTCGGTGCTGCGGGCGGATTCGATCAGCTGCGCGATCCTCGCCTCGAGTTCGCCCACTGGCGCCTTGAGCACCGCGGCGACGGCGGCGAGTTGCGCCTCCTGCGCCTGTACCCGGTCCAGCGCGCCGCGGCCGGTCACCGCCTCGACCCGGCGAACGCCGGCGGCGACGCCGCCTTCGCCGGTGATCTTGAACAGGCCGATGTCGCCGGAACGCGCGACGTGGGTGCCGCCGCACAGCTCGCGCGAGGTGCCGATGTCGAGCACCCGCACCTCGTCGCCGTATTTCTCGCCGAACAGCATCATCGCGCCGATTTTCTGCGCGTCGTCGATGGCCATGACGCGCGCCTGCGTCGGCGCGTTCTCGAGGATCTCGGCGTTGACGATCCGCTCGACCCGGCGGATCTCCTCGTCGGTCATCGGCGCATTGTGCGCGAAGTCGAAGCGCGTCTTGTCCGGGTCGACCAGCGAGCCCTTCTGCTGGACGTGCTCGCCCAGCACCTCGCGCAGCGCCTTGTGCATCAGGTGCGTGGCCGAGTGGTTGCGCATCGTGCGGCCGCGCGCGTCGTGGTCGACCTGCGCAGCGAGCGTGTCGCCCACCTTCAGCTCGCCGGTCTTCACTTCGCCGATGTGGCCGAACACCTCGGGCTGGATCTTCTGCGTGTCGGTCACCGCGAACAGCGTCAGGCAGGCGCCGCCCTTCGTCAGCTCGCCGCGGTCGCCGACCTGGCCGCCTGACTCGGCATAGAACGGCGTGCGATCGAGCACGACGATGCCCGACTCACCCGCCGCCAGCGCCTCGACGCTCACGCCGTCCCTGTACAGCGCAACGACGCGGCCTTCCTCGGACAGCGTCTCGTAGCCGCGAAACGCCGTCCTGGGCCCCGAGTAGTCGAGTTGTGCCCCCGCCTTGAACGCCGAGGCCGAGCGTGCCCGCTCGCGCTGCGCATCCATCGCGGCGTCGAATCCCGATTCGTCGACGGCGATGCCGCGACCGCGGCAGATGTCGGCGGTCAGGTCGAGCGGAAAACCGAAGGTGTCGTAGAGCGTGAACGCGGTCGCGCCGTCCAGCGTCTTCGAGCCCGACTGTTCCAGCGTTTCGAGGGCGCCGGCGAGAATCTTCATCCCGTGCTCGACGGTCTCGCCGAAGCGCTCTTCTTCCGCCTGCAGCACCTCCGCCACGCGCGCCTTGGCGCGGGTCAGTTCCGGATAGGCGGCGCCCATCTGCCGGTCGAGATCCTCGACCAGCCGGTGGAAGAAAGGCTTCTTCTGGCCGAGCTGATACCCGTGGCGAATCGCCCGCCGGACGATGCGCCGCAGGACGTAGCCGCGGCCGTCGGAGGACGGAATAACCCCGTCGACGATCAGGAACGCGCAGGCGCGGATGTGGTCGGCGATCACCTTCAGCGACGGATTGTCCAGGTCGGTCGCGCCGGTCTCGCGCGCGGCGGCCTTGATCAGCGCCGCGAACAGGTCGATCTCGTAGTTCGAATGCACGTGCTGCAGTACCGCGGCCAGGCGCTCAAGCCCCATGCCGGTGTCAACACAGGGCTTGGGCAACGGGGTCATCACGCCCTTGTCGTCCCGGTTGAACTGCATGAACACCAGATTCCAGATCTCGATGTAGCGGTCGCCATCCTCGTCCGGCGATCCCGGCGGGCCGCCCCAGACGTCCGGACCGTGGTCGTAGAAGATTTCCGAGCAGGGGCCGCAGGGACCCGTGTCGGCCATCTGCCAGAAATTGTCGCTGGCGTACTTGGCGCCCTTGTTGTCGCCGATGCGGACCACGCGCTCTGCCGGGACGCCGATTTCCTTCGTCCAGATGTCGTAGGCCTCGTCGTCGTCGATGTAGACGGTCACCCAGAGCTTCTCGGCCGGCAGCCGGTAGACCACGGTCAGCAGCTCCCAGGCATAGCCGATCGCGTCGAGCTTGAAGTAGTCGCCGAAGCTGAAATTGCCCAGCATCTCGAAGAACGTGTGGTGGCGTGCCGTGTAGCCGACGTTCTCCAGGTCGTTGTGCTTGCCGCCGGCACGGACGCTGCGCTGCGACGACGTCGCGCGCACGTAGGGTCGCTTGTCGACGCCCAGGAAGACGTCCTTGAACTGGACCATGCCGGAGTTCACGAACAGCAGCGTCGGGTCGTTGGCCGGGACCAGCGAGCTGCTCGGCACGTGCGTATGCCCCTTCGAGACGAAGTAGTCGATGAACTGGCTGCGGATGTCGGCGACTTGCATGGCGGGGTGCACGCGTCACGTCCGGTGGCCGGCGTGACGCGACAAGCACGGAATCGAAAGGTCGGATTGTAACGCGAGCCGCCCCCGCGGCAGCGGGCAGATCCGCCCGTTTCAGGACCCGCGCGGCTGCGCCGTACTCATGACTGCTCGTCCTCGCTCGGGCTGCCCGCCTGTCGCAACACCCGCAGCGCGACCGAAAGCGGGTAGCCGCGGCTCAGCAGGAAGCGGACCTGCCGCGCATGCTCGCGCCGGTCGCCGGGACGCTCGCCGTAGCGTTGCGTCCACAGCGCCTGCGCCTGCGCAAACTCGTCGTGGTCCGCCAGCGGCAGCAGCGCAGCCGCGACGTCTTCCTTGCCGATGCCCCTGGCCTGGAGCGCGTGCGCTATGGCCCGCCTGCCGTAACGGCCGGATTTCTGCGCCACGACCGCCTGCGCGAAGCGCGCGTCGGACAGATAGCCGGCGGCGGCGAGGTCGTCGAGCGTCCGGGCGATGGCTTCGTCGTCCACACCCCGGCCACGCAGACGCTCACGCAGTTCCTCGCGGCTGTATTCCCTGCGCGCCAGCCAGCGCACCGCCAGAACCTTTGGCGACGGCGGTGGCGGAGCCGCTTTGCCGGCAAGGTCGCGCGGCGGTCTGCGCTGGCGCACCGGGCACCCGCCGCGGCGCCCTAGTCGTCGGCCGCCTCGGCACCGCCGGGGCCGATGCGGCCGGGCGTCGGCACGTTGACCGCCGCGCGGACCTTGGCCTCGATCTCGCTGGCGATCTCGGGGTGCTCGCGCAGGAATTCGCGCGCATTGTCCTTGCCCTGGCCGATCTTTTCGCCGTTGTACGAATACCAGGCGCCGGATTTCTCGACGATGCGATGGGTGACGCCGAGCTCGACGATCTCGCCCTCGCGGGAAATGCCCTCGCCGTAGAGGATGTCGAACAGCGCTTCGCGGAACGGCGGGGCGATCTTGTTCTTGACGACCTTGACGCGGGTCTCGTTGCCGACCACTTCCTCGCCACGCTTGATGGCGCCGATGCGGCGGATGTCCAGGCGTACCGACGCGTAGAACTTGAGCGCGTTGCCGCCGGTGGTGGTTTCCGGGTTGCCGAACATCACGCCGATCTTCATCCGGATCTGGTTGATGAAGATGACCAGCGTGCCCGCGCGCTTGATGTTCCCGGCGAGCTTGCGCAGCGCCTGGCTCATCAGCCGTGCCTGCAGGCCGGGAAGCTGGTCGCCCATCTCGCCTTCGATCTCGGCCTTGGGCACCAGCGCCGCCACCGAGTCGATGACGATGATGTCGACCCCGCCGGAGCGCACCAGCATGTCGGCGATTTCGAGTCCCTGTTCGCCGGTGTCGGGCTGGGAGATCAGCAGGTCGCCCACGTTTACACCGAGCTTGCCCGCGTAGACCGGGTCGAGCGCGTTCTCGGCGTCGATGTAGGCGGCGACCCCGCCCGCCTTCTGCATCTGCGCCACCACCTGGAGGCAGAGCGTGGTCTTGCCGGAGGACTCCGGACCGTAGATCTCGACCACCCGGCCGCGCGGCAGCCCGCCGGCGCCCAGCGCGATGTCCAGCCCGAGCGAGCCGGTGGAGATCACCTGCAGATCGTTCTGGATCTGCGCCTCGCCCATTTTCATGATCGAACCCTTGCCGAACTGCTTTTCGATCTGCGCGAGAGCGGCGGTCAGGGCCTTGCTTTTCTGGTCATCCATGGGGGCATCGAGGGGCATGATGAAGGTTCTCCGAAGTATCGCCCGGCGGCCGGATGGCCGGGAAGGCGGGCTTTACACCGGCGCATGATGGCATAGAACGATCGTTCGATGCAAGGCCTCCGGATGGCCTAATCCGACGGGGTGATGGCGCCCCCACCGGGTCCGGTCGGCCCCGGTCTAGGGCTGCCGCAGCAATCGCTCGGCCAGCGCCTCGCTGCCCTGCTCGATCAGGTCGAGCGCGGTTTCGAAGCCCTCGGCGCCCCCGTCGTAAGGGTCCGGAACGTCGCGCATCGCGAGTTCCGGCACGAAGTCGAGGAAGCGCGCGAGTTGCCCGCCGAAATCCGCCGGGCGCAGCGCTTCGAGTTCGTCCAGTACCGACTGCTCCATCGCCAGGATCAAGTCGAAGCGCGAAAAATCGCCGATGGTCACCTGCCGCGCCCGCAGCGCCGACAGGTCGTAGCCGCGAAGCGCCGCATGCGCGACCGCGCGGTAGTCCGGCGGATTGCCCGCATGCCATTCGATGGTGCCGGCGGAATCGACTTCGAGGCGATTGGCGAGTCCGCGGCGCTTGGCGACCGTGCGAAAGACCACCTCCGCCGTCGGCGATCGGCAGATGTTGCCGATGCAGACGAAAAGAATGCGCGTTCGAGCGGGCTTCATCCGGCGTCAGTCCGTCGAGGTCCCGGGTTGCCCCGGGAGCGTCGTGGCGGCGTCGGCGCGCGCCAGCATTCCGGCCAGCGCCTCGGCGACGGCCGCAAGGCGCACGGCCCGACGATCGCCGGCGTAGCGCCGGGTCGCCGTCACGGCCGCCTCGCCGCGCCTGGCCCAGGCGAAGCACACGGTGCCGACCGGCTTGCCCGCCGAGCCGCCGCCCGGGCCGGCGATGCCGGTGATCGCGACCGCGAGGTCGGCGCGGCTGCCCGCCAGCGCGCCCTCGGCCATCGCCCGCGCGGTCGCCTCCGACACCGCGCCATGGCGGGCGAGCGTATCGACGGCAACGCCGAGTAGGTCGGTCTTCGCCTCATTCGAGTAGGTCACATAGCCGCGCTCGAACCAGTCCGAGCTGCCGGCCACGTCGGTGATCGCCCCGGCGACCAGCCCACCGGTGCAGGACTCGGCGGTCGCGCAGCGCCAGCCGCGCGCGGCCAGCGCCCGACCGAGTTCGACCGCCAGCCTGTCGATGGAAGTCCCGCTCACCCGCATTCTCCCGGAAGTCCACGGTAATGGTAGCGGTAGGCGGTGACGAAGCCGAACCGGCGGTAGACGGCCAGCGCGCGATGGTTGTCCTCGTCGACCTGCAGGTAGGCATGGCGGGCGCCGTGCTCCCAGGCCCAGGTCAGCAGCCCGGCCAGGATGGCGGACGCCACCCCCCGCCCGCGCTGGTCGCCAGCCGTCGCCATGGTGAAAATGCCCGCCAGCCGGTCTTCGAGCATCGCCACGCCGGTGCCGACCGGCTGCGCCTCTGCACGCGCGACCAGCGCGCGGGTGACCAGCGCGTTGTCGGCGATGCGCGCCAGCAGGGCGGCGTTCTGGGCGGGCGTCGCATTCAGCAGTTGTCCCGCGGCCGCCGCGAACGCCGAGGGCTCGGGCGATGTCACGTCGAGCCCCGGCACGTCGACCGGTTCGGGAGGCCGGTCGAGCGCCAGGATCTGCACCAGCGTCGGCTCGAAGGCCAGGTAGCCGCGCGCCGCAAGCGTGGCGTCGAGCCCCTGCGGCTGCACGAAAGGCGTGATCCGGAACAGCACCGGCAGGCCGCGCTCGCGATAGATGCGTTCGCAATAGCCGATCTTCTGCGGCAACGGCAGCGACGAACCGAAGTGCGCGTTGACGCTGCGCGCCCGCTTGGTATTGCCGACGACCAACCGCAGCAGCCAGCCGTCGTAGAACAACTGCCGCTGCGTCTGCAGCCCGTTCAGGCTCGCTTCCTCGACACGCTTCAGGTCGATGTCGTCCATGGCGTTCACAGGCCATGGCCCATTGCTGCAAACAGGCGTTGACCGACGGCATACACGACCAGCGCATAGCCGGCCGCGAGCAGATCATCGACCATCACGCCGACACCGTTCTTCAGCGCCGCGTCGACCTGCCGGATCGGGGGCGGCTTGACGATGTCGAAGAATCGGAACAGGACGAAGGCCACGGCGATTGCCATCGGCGACGTGCCGGTGAAGAACAGCACCAGCAGAAATGCCGCGATCTCGTCGACCACGATGCTGCCGTGATCCGGCTTGCCCAGCGCCGTTCCGGTCACCTGCGACGCCCACGCGCCGGCCACCAGCAGGACCGCGATGCCCGCGGCGAGCGCCGCGTCGCCGCCATTGCTTGCCAGCAGCAGCGCCAGCGGGATGGCCGCCAGCGTGCCGAAGGTGCCCGGAGCGAACGGGACAAGCCCGGCGCCGAAGCCCAGTGCCAGGAAATGCGCCGGATGGCGAAACAGGAAACCAGTGGTTGGCCGAGCGGACATCGCGTTCAACCGAAATGATCGAAGCTGCGCGGCAGGACCGCGAGCGGCGCGCCGGACTCATCCTGCACCGCGAGTCCGGGTGCGGCGACGATCGTGCCGATGCGCGTCAACGGCAGCGCCAGTTCCGCAGCAACGCGCGCGATGTCCTGGCGCCGCGCGGGGGACGCGGTGAAGCACAGTTCGTAGTCGTCGCCGCCGGCGAGCAGGCAGGCGAGCGCCAGATTCCGCTCCGGCGACGCGAGGCGTCCGGTCAGTTCGGCATGCGCCGGCAGCCGCGACAGCTCGAGCCTTGCGCCGACGCCGGAGGCCTCGAGAATGTGCCCGAGGTCGCCGCAGAGACCATCGGAGACGTCGAGCGCGGCCGAGGCGACACCGCGCAGGCGCGATCCCAGCGCGACGCGCGGTTCCGGCCGGTCGAGTCGCTCCCGCAGCGTCTCCAGCATCGCCGGCGCGACCGTCGCGCGGCCATCGATCGCGGCAAGCGCCAGCGCCGCATCGCCCAGGGTACCGGAAACGTGAATGTCGTCGCCGGCCACGGCGCCCGAGCGCAGCAGCGCCGTTCCGGCGGGAAGCTCACCGACGATGGTCAGGCACAGGTTGCGCGGACCGCGCGTGGTGTCGCCGCCGATCAGCGCGACGCCGAAGCGCCCGGCAAGCGCATGCAGTCCGCGCGCGAAACCGGTCAGCCAGTCCGGGTCGGCGTCGGGCAGCGCGCCGGCGAGCAACGCCCAGCGCGGCGTCGCTCCCATTGCCGCCATGTCGGACAGGTTGACCGCGAGGGTCTTGTGGCCGAGCGACTCGGCATCGGCGCCGGGGGCGAAATGACGACCTTCGACCAGCATGTCGACCGCGATGGCCAGTTCGCAGCCCGGCGACGGCGCGACGATCGCCGCATCGTCGCCGATCCCCACGCGCACGGCGACATCGCTCACCGGACGCGCGAAGTGGCGCGCGATGAGTTCGAACTCGTTCATCGCCGCGAAGCGCCGATCTCACGCCGCCAGCGGGCGGGCAGGTCGCGGCTGGTGCCGAAGCCGATGGCGAGCAGCGCGAGGGCAGCCAGCCAAAGGCGCGCAGGCGCGCCGCAGCGCCGCATGGACTCAGGACGCCGCGACGTCACGACGCAGTGCCGCGATCTCCACGGCCCGGACGTCCGCGGCCAGGCGGTCGAGCACGCCGTTCACGAACCGGTGCCCGTCGGTACCACCATAGCTCTTGGCGAGTTCGACCGCCTCGTTGATCACGACCTTGTACGGAATCTCCGGGCGGCGGACGAGTTCCCACGCGCCGATGACGATGATGGCGCGCTCGACCGGCGACAGCGCCGCGGGCTTGCGGTCGAGATGCGGGGTCAGCACGTCGAGCATCGCATCCCAGTCGGCGCCGACGCCCTGCCAGAGTTCGTCGAAGTACGGCTGGTCCGCGCGCAGGTAGCCATGGCTCGCCGCCAGGTCGTCGCGCACCGCGCTGCGCGCGTTGCCCGACAGCTGCTGCTGATAAAGCCCCTGCAGCACCAGTTCGCGCGCGCGCCGGCGAGGACTAGTCGCCATCGTCGATCGCCTCGAACAGATTGGCGAGTTCCAGCGCCGCCTGCGCGGCCTCGTAGCCCTTCTGGTCCATGCGCGCCTCGGCCTGCGCATCGGTCTCGCAGGTCAGGATGCCGTTGCCGATGGGGATGCCGAACTCAAGCGCCACGCTCGAAACGCCCGCCGCCGACTCGTTGGAGACGATTTCGAAGTGATAGGTCTCGCCGCGGATCACCGCACCCAGGACGACCAGGGCATCGAAGTCTTCCGATTGCGCGAGGCGCTGCAATGCAAGCGGAGCCTCGAGCGCCCCGGGGACCGTCACGATCGCGATGGCCGATTCGTCGACGCCCGCCTCGGCGAGCGCGCGCAGCGCGCCGGCCAGCAGTCCGTCGCCGATCGCGGGATTGAACCGCGACAGGCAGATGCCGACGCGGCGGCCCTTGCCTGCCGCATTGGGGGGGATGCGTCGAATGGCCATCGGTGCGCGCCCTCGCGTTCAGGACGCGCCGGGCGCCTCGCTTTCGTAACCGGTGACCTCGAGGTCGAAACCCGCCATGCTCGGCATCTTGCGCGGCTTGGCGAGCAGGCGCATCCGGCCGACGTTCAGATCCCGCAGGATCTGCGCGCCGATACCGTAGTTGCGCAGGTCCATCTTGGTCGACGGCGGCGGCGCGTCGGCGACGGCGCGGCTGCGCAGTTCGGCCGGGGTCTCCGGCCGGTGGAGCAGCACCACGACTCCGCGCCCGGCGCGGTTGACCGCCTCGAGTGCGCCGGGAATCGTCCACGAGTGCGCCGGGCTTTCCGCGTCGAGCAGATCGATCACCGACAGCGGCTCGTGCACGCGCACCAGCGTCTCGACATCGGGCGCGATCGGGCCGCGAACCAGCGCCAGGTGCGTCGCGTCCGACAGCTTCTCCCGGTAGACGACCAGCCGGAACGCGCCATGCGGCGTGTTGATCGGCCGTTCGGCGACCCGCTCGACGATTCTCTCGGTGCGGCTGCGATGGTGGATGAGATCGGTGATGGTGCCGATCTTCAGTCCGTGTTCCGCGGCGAATGTCAGCAGGTCGGGCATGCGCGCCATCGTGCCGTCGTCCTTCATGATTTCGCAGATCACCGCCGCAGGGCGTGAGTCCCGCCATGCGCGCCAGGTCGCAGCCGGCCTCGGTATGCCCGGCGCGTACCAGAACGCCGCCCGGCAGCGCCTTGACCGGAAAGATGTGTCCCGGGTGGACGATGTCGGTCGGCTTGGCATCCGCCGCGACGGCGGCGCGCACGGTCCGCGCGCGGTCGGCGGCGGAAATGCCGGTGGTGACGCCTTCCGCGGCCTCGATCGAGACCGTGAAGTTCGTTCCGTGACCCGAGCGGTTGGCGGACACCATCGGCGGCAGCGCCAGCTGCCGGCAGCGCTCCTCGGTGAGCGTCAGGCAGATCAGGCCGCGCGCGTGCCTGGCCATGAAGTTGATCGCCTCCGCGGACACGAAGTCGGCGGCCAGCACCAGGTCGCCCTCGTTCTCGCGATCCTCCTCGTCGACGAGCACGACCATGCGGCCGGCCTTGAGCTCGGCGACGATTTCGGCAGTGCTGGCAAGGGTCATGTCGGCGGCTCTGTTTCCGGGGGGCGGCGACGGGCAACCGGCCCGCGGCAACCGTGCAAGTTTACCGCAGTGCGGCACCGGCCGCCGCCGGCTCCGGCTCGGACTCCCGCCGGATCCGGAACCACGCCGCGTAAAGTGCCGGAAGAAAGAGCAGCGTCAGCGCGGTCGCGACGACGATGCCGCCCATCATCGCCACCGCCATCGGCCCGAAGAAGTCGCTGCGCAGCAGCGGGATCATCGCCAGGACGGCGGCCGCCGCCGTCAGCACGATCGGCCGGAAGCGGCGCACGGTCGCGCCGATCACCGCGTCCCAGCCCGAACGCCCGGCCCTGACGTCCTGGTCGATCTGGTCGACCAGGATGATCGAGTTGCGCATGATGATGCCGGCAAGCGCGATCGTGCCGAGCATGGCGACGAATCCGAACGGCTGGCCGAATACGAGCAGCGCCGCAACCACGCCGATCAGGCCCAGCGGCGCGGTCAGCACCACCATCAGCGTGCGCGAAACGCTTTGCAGCTGGACCATCAGCAGCGTCAGCACGGTGACCACCAGCAGCGGCAGTCCGGCGACGATCGAGCGCTGCCCGCGCGCCGAATCCTCGATGGAACCGCCCGCCTCGATCCGGTAGCCCAGCGGCAGGCCTGCGCGCAGATTCGCGAGTTGCGGGTCGATCCTGGCGGCGACGGTCGGCCCCTGCGCGTCGCCGCGCACGTCCGAACGCACGGTGATGGCGGGCAACCGGTCGCGGCGCCAGAGGATGCCGTCCTCGAGTTCATGGCGGATCTCGGCGATCTGGGTGATCGGCACCGCGCGGCCGCTGCGCGACGGGATCGCCAGGTCCTTGAGGAGGCTCATCTTCGCGCGCTCTTCGGCGGCGCCGCGCAGGATCACCTCGACCTGCCGGTCGCCTTCGCGATAGTGCGTCACCGTGACCCCGGAAACCGAGTTGTTGAGGAACGCCGCGAGCTCCTGCGAGGAAATCCCCAGCACGCGCGCCTTGTTCTGATCCACCACCAGCCGGATGACCTTGGAAGGCTCGTCCCAGTCGAACTGGACCTCCTGCGTGTCCTGGTCGGCGCGCATCACCTGCGCCACCTCGCGGGCGATCGCGCGCACTTTGGCGACATCCTCGCCGGTCACGCGGAACTGCACCGGGAATCCCACCGGCGGCCCGTTCTCCAGCCGCGAGACGCGCCCGCGAAGCTCCGGAAAATCGGTCTCGAACAGCGCGCGCAACCGGGCGCGCACCTTCTCGCGCTCGGTGTTGCCTCGGGTCGTCACGACCGCCTGAGCGATGTTGGCGTGCTGCAGCTGCTGGTCGAGCGCCATGTAGAAGCGCGGCGAGCCCGATCCGACGTAGGTGACGTAATTCTCGATGTCGGGATCCTTCGCCAGCACGGCCTCCAGCCGCGTGGTGGCGTCCAGCGTCGCCGCGAAGGACGCGCCCTCCGGAAGGCGCAGGTCGACGATCAGCTCGACGCGCGACGACGCCGGGAAGAACTGCTGCGGCACCAGGCGGAACATCCCCAGCGCCACGACGAACAGCACGACGGTTGCGACGATCACCGTCGCGCGATGCCCGACGCACCACTGGATGAAGCGGCGCAGGCGCGTGTAGAACGGCGTCCGGTACGGCGCATCGATGTCGTCGGTATGCATCGGCGCATGCGGCGGCGGCGCGGGCCGGCCGCGCACCCGTGCCGACAACCGTGCCCACAGCGATGCCGGGCGGGGCTTGGTGAAGTCGGGCAGCATCCGGAAGCCGAGATAGGGGATCACGACGACGGCGATGACCCAGGAGACGATCAGCGCGATCGCCGACACCTGGAAGATCGAGCGCGTGTATTCGCCGGTGCTGCTGTGGGCGGTGGCGATGGGCAGGAAGCCGGCGACGGTCACCAGCGTGCCGGTCAGCATCGGAAACGCGGTGCTGGTGTAGGCGAAACTCGCGGCGCGGAAACGGTCGAAGCCCTGCTCGAGCTTGATGGCCATCATCTCGACCGCGATGATCGCGTCGTCCACCAGCAGGCCCAGCGACAGGATCAGCGCGCCCAGCGAGGTCTTGTGCAGGCCGATGTCGAACAGCCACATGAACATGAAGGTGACCGCGAGCACCAGCGGAATGGACACCGCCACGACCAGTCCCGTGCGCAGGCCGAGGCTCACCAGCGACACGACCAGCACGATCAGCACGGCCTCGATGAGCGCGCGCAGGAACTGGTTGATCGACCGCTGTACCGCCTTCGGCATGCTGGCCACCAGGCTCATCTCCACGCCGACCGGCAATTGCTGCTTGATGCGCGCAGTGGCGCGTTCGAGGTCGTGGCCAAGCTCGATCACGTCGCCGCCCTTCTGCATGGTCACGCCGAGGCCGAGCGCCTCGACGCCCTGCCAGCGCATCTTCTGCTGCGGCGGATCGACGTAGCCGCGCGTCACCGTCGCGATGTCGCCCAGCCGGAACAGCCTGTTGTTGGCGCGGATCGCCAGGTCGCGGATCGCCTCGACGCTGTCGAAGGCGCCGCTGGAGCGGACGAAGATGCGGTCGGTGGACGTGTCGAACACGCCGGCCGCGGCGACTGCATTCTGCCGGGCCAGCGTGTCGATGATCTGCGTCGGTTCGAGCCCGAGCGTGGCGAGCTTGCTGTTCGACAGCTCGATGTAGATCTTTTCCTCCTGCGCGCCGATGAAGTCGACCTTGCCCACGCCGGGCACGCGCAGGAGCTCGGCGCGAACCAGGTCGCCGAAATCCTTGAGCTCACGGTAACCGAAGCCGTCGCCGGTCAACGCATACACATTGGCGTAGGTGTCGCCGAATTCGTCGTTGAAGAACGGCCCCTGGATGCCGGCGGGCAGCGTGTGGCGGATGTCGCCGATCTTCTTGCGTACCTGGTAGAAGGCCTCGGGCGCCGATCCGGGCGGCGCGCTGTCCTTGAGCG
The DNA here is from genome assembly GCA_963699765.1 of uncultured beta proteobacterium. Taxonomy (GTDB): domain Bacteria; phylum Pseudomonadota; class Gammaproteobacteria; order Burkholderiales; family Casimicrobiaceae; genus VBCG01. Next base: position 248,169 of record CAVOVD010000007.1, read on the forward strand.
CGAAGAACACCATCGACTCGCCCGGCTTGGAATAGCTGCGCAGCCAGTCGACGTTGGCGACCTCCTGCAGCTTGCGCTCGATGCGGTCGGTCAGCTGCTGCTCGACCTCGTGCGCCGACGCGCCCGGCCAGTTGGTCTTGACCACCATGATGCGGAAGGTGAACGGCGGATCCTCGGACTGGCCCAGGCGCTGGTACGACAGCGCGCCAAGCACCGTGAACACGACGATCAGGTAGAGGACGAGCGCCCGGTGGCGCAGCGCCCATTCCGAAAGGTTGAAGCGCGACCTGGCGTCACCGGCAGCAGGTCCGGAATCCATCGCCGCGCCGTCGCGATCGCTCACTTGCCGGCGAGCGACGGAACCGCGGGCCCGGCGTCATACGGCCGGACGACCTGACCCGGCAGCAGCCGGTGAACGCCGGCGGCGACGATCCAGTCACCCGGCGCCACGCCGGAAAGGATGACGATGCCGTCCTCGCGGTACTGCCCGACCTTGACCGGTGCCAGCGACACCGTGCGCGTCGCCGCATCGTAACGCCACACTGCCGGCATTGCCGTCCTTCTGGTAGAGCGCGGTGAGCGGGATGACGGCAGCGCCGGCCGTCGTCGGCCCGACCAGGCCGACGTTGGCGGTCATGCCCAGCGCCAGCGACGCATCGGCATCGAGGATCGTCACCCGCACGCTGAACGTCCGCGTCGCCGGATCGACCGCCGGAGAAATCTCGCGCACGCGCGCCGGGACGCAGGCGTTCGGGCTCCGCCCACAGCGACACCACCAGCTGCTGCGCCGACTTCAGTTCGTCCAGGCGATTCTCCGGCACGCTGATCGACACCTCGCGCTCGCCGGCGCGCGCCACGCGCACCACCGGCTGCCCCGCGGTGACCACCTGCCCCGGCTCGGCCGCCACCGCGGTGACCACGCCGGCCTCCGGCGCGACCAGCGCAGCGTAGCTCAGCTGGTTGCGCGAAACGGCGAGATTCGCCTTCGCCTGTTCGTACTTCGCACGGTTGGCATCGAGCGCGTTGCGCTTGGCATCCAGCGCCGACGCACTGATGAATTTTTCCCGATGCAGATTCTGGTAGCGCTCGTACTCCGCCTGCGCGAACCTGAACTCGGTCTCGGTGGCCGCGACCTGCGCCTTCGCGGCCTCGGCCTGCAGGCCGACGTCCGCCGGATCCAGGCGCGCCAGCACCTGGCCCTTGTCGACGCGCGCGCCGACATCGACTTCGCGGGCGATGAGTTTCCCGGGGATGCGGAACGCGAGATCGGTCTCGTGCCGCGGCCTCACCTCGCCGGCGAACACCGACGCCGATCCTCCGTCCGGCGCGAACCTGTTCGAGCTTGACCGGCCGCACCGGCTCGACCGGCTTGTCGGTCGGGGCCGCAGCCGGCAAGCAGCATCGCTGCCGCCGCGATCATCCACAGACGGGTCGGGACCGCGCTCATTGCTTCACCTCGGGCGACTTGCCGGTCGGCCGCTGCGTGCCGGCCAGCGTCCCCGACCACAGCGCCAGCAGCGCACGGTCGATGTCCTCGGCATAAGGCAACACCGGAATCGGGACTGCCGCGGGATTCTCCGCTCCGGCGCCGCCGTTGAACGGACAGATCGCCGCACTCGCGCCTGCGGACATCTGCCACAGTCCGACGATCAGCGCATAGGAGTGGCGCAGCAGCACCATGCCGCGGCCGGCGCCCAGCGCGGGGAAGTGCCGCTCCAGACCGGCGCCCGCGCGATTGAGGCGCTCGAACATGCGCAGCCTGAACTGCGCGGCGGCGTCGGGGGGAAGACTCTGCGCCATCATGCCGAAGCAGCGCGCGGCCAGCGGCAGGCGCAGCGGCGGCTCGACCAGGTGTTCGTGCGTCAGCGCCAGGATGCCGTCGAAGGTGACCGGCGCGTCGCCGTCCAGTATTTCGATCAGCGCATTGAAGAACAGGTCCAGCCCGCGTTCGTGGACGGCGAGCAGCAGTTCTTCCTTGCCCGGAAAGTAGAGATAGACGGTGCCCTTGGCGAGACCCGCCTCGTCGGCGACCTCCGCCACGTTGGCGATGCGATCCGGCGAGCGTTCGAGCAGCCGTTCGGCCGCGTCGAGAATCGCGTGATGCCGTTCCTGCTTGGCCTCGGCCTGAATGGCCCGCTGTCGGATGACCATGGGTTTCCTCCCCGGATGCCGCGACCCATAACTGACCCCAGGTCACTTGAACGGCAGCGTAAGTGACCCTCGGTCAGTTGTCAAGCGGGGAGGATGATTCTGCCGCAGGCGGGCGAGTTACGGCTGCCCGCGCGCCGCCGGTCCGGTGCCGATGCCACTTCCTCGAGACGCGCCGCGCCGCCGGCATCCCGCCGACGCCTGCCCGTGTCAGAACAGCGCCAGCGTCGCCCTGGTCAGTGCACTGTCTGCGTCCGCGTAGTCGGCGACCACGCTGAAGTGGTTCCTGTCGGGGATGAACATCGGTGCCGCCGCGGGGCGCCGCGCGTCTGGCCACGCATCCCACAACAACTGTGTCTGGCGCAGGAATTCCGAGGTCTCGTCGGCGCCGCAGGCCATCAGCAGCGGCGCGCGCAGCCGCAGAGGCCGCTCGACCGGCGACACCCGCAGCGCCGCCGCGACGTCGAGCCTGAAATCCACGTTGAACGAGAACTGCACCAGCGGCACCAGGTCGTGCACGCCGGAAAGCGTCACCCCGGCGCGCAGTGGCGCCTGCGCGAACCCGGACGCGGCCCAGTCGTGCGCGAACATCATCGCCGCCAGGTGGCCGCCCGCCGAATGGCCGCCGACGACCACGCTGTCAGCGTTCGCGCCATGCGCGGCGCCCTCGCGCGCCACCCAGGCAACCGCGCGCGCGCACTCGTCGACGATCGCCGCGATCGACACGTCGGGGCACAGGTCGTAGTTGATCACCGCTACCGCCAGGTCCTCCGCCAGGAACGGTGCAGCGACGAACGAGAGGTCGCTCTTGTCGAGCATGCGCCAGTAGCCGCCATGGATGAACATGAAGGTGCCGCGCGCCTTGCCGGCGGGAACGAACAGGTCCAGCGTTTCCTTCGGCCCCGGGCCGTAGCGCAGGTCGAGTCGCGGCCGGAACTGCTCGCGCGCCTGCGCCGACCAGGCCGGGTAGCGCGCCAGCCACTCCGCGTGCTCCGGCACCGCCGCGCGATTGTTGTATCCGCGCTCGACTTCGTCCGCCGTGAGGTTTGGCCGGTTCACGGTGCGGGTTCGATGATGACCGACAGCGAACTCAAGCCGGCAATGCATCCGTCCAGCCGATCACCGGGAACCACGGCCGCCACTCCCGCCGGCGTACCCGTGAAGACGAGATCCCCGGGCAACAGTTCGTAGAACTGCGAAAGGAACGCCAGCGTGTTCGGGACGTCCCAGATCATGTCGGCCAGATCGCCCTCCTGCCGCCGCGTGCCGTTCACGTCCAGCGTGATCGCCCCCGTGGCAAGCAGACCGGTCTCGGCGACCCGGTGGATCGACCCGATCGGCGCCGCCTGCGCGAACGACTTGCCCAGGTCCCAGGGCCGCTTCTTCTCGCGCATGTCGTTCTGCAGGTCGCGCCGCGTCATGTCCAGGCCGGTGGCGTAGCCGAACACGATCGCATTCGCGTCCCTGGGCTCGAGCCTGACGCCGCGCCCGCCGATGGCCACCACCAGTTCGATCTCGTGGTGCAGGTTGCGCGTGCCCAGCGGGTAGCGCATCCGTCCGACCGCCGGCGCCACCACCGGCACGATCGCGTCCGCCGCCTTGGTGAAGAAGAACGGCGGCTCCTTCGCCGCGTCGCCGCCCATCTCCTTCGCGTGCTCGGCGTAATTCCGGCCGACGCAATAGATGTGGCGGACGGGAAACATCTCGTCGCTGCCGGCAATGGGCACGGCGGCGGGCTCCCACAACGGGAACGGGAAATTCATCGGGTCATCCTTCGGGAGAATTGCAACGGCGTGCGGTCAGTCAGAAGGCGGCGAACGGCGGCAGCCCTCAGTCGGCATCGGGCTGTCGCGACGGTTCGGCCCGCGCGAATGCCGGCAGCGCGACGCAGGCGGCCTCGATCCTGGTCAGCGTGGGAAACGGCTGCAGATCGATCCGGAACCGGCGCGCGTTCGCAAGCTGCGGCACCAGGCAGACGTCAGCCAGCGTCGGCATGTCGCCGTGGCAGAAGCGGCCGGTGGCAGCGTCGCTGGAGAGCCGCCGCTCCAGCGCCTCGAGGCCGATGTCGATCCAATACTTGTACCAGGCGTCCTTCTGCTCGTCCTCGACGCCCAGCGTATTCTTCAGATAGATCAGCACGCGCAGATTGTTGAGCGGATGGATGTCGCAGGCAACCTCCAGCGCCAGCGCGCGCACGCGGGCGCGCGCCAGCGCCCCGGTGGGCAGCAGCGGGGGCTGCGGATGCGTCTCCTCCAGGTACTCGATGATCGCCAGCGATTGCGCGAGCACGGTGCCATCGTCGGTCACCAGCGCCGGCACCAGCCCCGAGGGGTTCAACGCGAGAAATGCGGCGTCGCGCTGGGCGTTGCGGCGCAGCTGGATGAACGCGCGCTCGGGTTCGAGTCCCTTGATGTTGAGCGCGATGCGGACCCGGTAGGCCGCCGACGAGCGGAAATAGTCGTAGAGCCGCATCAGGAAAACGCGGCGATGCCCGTCTGCGCGCGGCCGAGAATCAGCGCATGCACGTCGTGCGTGCCCTCGTAGGTGTTGACCGTCTCCAGATTCAGCACGTGGCGGATGACGTGGAATTCGTCGACGATGCCGTTGCCGCCGTGCATGTCGCGCGCCGCGCGGGCGATGTCCAGCGCCTTGCCGCAGGAATTGCGCTTCATGATCGACGTGATCTCCGGCGCCGCGATTCCCTGGTCCTTCATCCGCCCGAGCCGCAGGCAACCCTGCAGGCCGAGCGTGATCTCGGTCATCATGTCGGCGAGCTTCTTCTGGATCAGCTGGTTGGCGGCGAGCGGACGCCCGAACTGCTGGCGGTCCATCGTGTACTGGCGCGCCGCGTGCCAGCAGAATTCGGCCGCGCCCAGCGCGCCCCAGGAAATCCCGTAACGCGCGGTGTTGAGGCAGCCGAACGGCCCCTTCAGGCCCTGCACGTTCGGCAACAGGTTCGCCTCGGGCACGAACACCTCGTCCATGACGATTTCGCCGGTGACCGACGCGCGCAGCGAGAACTTGCCCTCGATCTTCGGCGTCGACAGGCCCTTCATGCCGCGCTCGAGTATGAAGCCGCGGATGATCCCCTGGTCGTCCTTCGCCCAGACGACGAAGACATCGGCGATCGGCGAATTCGAAATCCACATCTTGGCGCCGGAAAGGCTGTAGCCGCCGGGCGCCGCGCGGGCGCGCGTCACCATCGAACCCGGGTCGGAGCCGTGGTCGGGCTCGGTCAGGCCGAAGCAGCCGATCCATTCGCCGGTGGCGAGCTTCGGCAGATATTTCCGGCGCTGCTCCTCGCTGCCGTAGGTGTAGATCGGGTAGATCACCAGCGAACTCTGCACGCTCATCATCGACCGGTAGCCCGAGTCCACCCGCTCGATTTCGCGCGCGATCAGACCGTAGCAGACGTAGTTGAGCCCCGCGCCGCCGTACTCCTCCGGCAGCGTCGCCCCGAGCAGGCCCAGCGCGCCCATCTCCGGAAAGATCGACGGATCGGATTTCTCGTGGCGGAAGGCTTCGAGGACCCGCGGCATCAGCTTGTCCTGCGCGTACGCGGCGGCCGCGTCGCGGACCATGCGCTCTTCCTCGGTGAGTTCGGCGTCGAGCAGCAGCGGGTCGTCCCAGCGGAAGACGGGCTTGCTCGTTGACTGCAGGCGTTCAGGCGCGTTCATCGGCGAATCCTCGTAATGGCGCGGGCTGGCGCCGCGCTGCGACGGAGGCTCTCATTATGCCCGATGCGCCGCCGCGCCCCGCGGCCGGAGCCGCGGACCGGCCCTGCGCCGCGGCGCCGTCAGCGCCCCGCCGGGCCGGCGTCGGCGGGCGGGTCCGGAAGGACCGCGGTCACCTCGATCTCGACCCGGGCGCCGTCCTCGATCAGCGCACTCACCTCGACGGCGGTCATCGCCGGGAAATGCCGGCCGATCACCTCGCGGTACGCGGCGCCGAGCGCGCGCCAGCTCGCGAGGTATTCGCGCCGGTCCACCACGTACCAGGTCATGCGGACGATGTGCTCCGGCCCCGCGCCGGCCTCGCGCAGTACGGCCACGACATTGGCGAGCGCCTGGCGCGCCTGGCCGACGAACTCGCCGGTCTCGAACACCTGCTGCGCATTCCAGCCGACCTGGCCGCCGACATGGATCGTCGTGCCGCGGGCGACCACTCCGTTCGAGTAACCCTTCGGCGGCGACCATCCGTCCGGTTGCAGTATTCGCATCGCGTGTTCCTCAGGTTGGCGCCTCGCGCGCCATCGCGCGCAGGCGAAATCGTTGCAGCTTGCCGGTTTCCGTCCGCGGCAGCGCGGCCAGGAATTCGATCAGCCGCGGATACTTGTACGGCGCGATCGCCTGCTTGACGAAGTCCTGCAGCGTTCGCGCCATCGCCTCGTCGCCGAAATGTCCCGGCTTGAGTACGACGTAGGCCTTGACCACCTGCCCGCGCCGCTCGTCGGGCGCGCCGACCACGCCGCATTCGGCGACCGCCGGATGCGCCAGCAGCACGCCCTCGACCTCGGGACCGGCGATGTTGTAGCCGGACGAGACGATCATGTCGTCGGTGCGCGCCTGGTAGACGAAATAGCCGTCGGCATCGATCAGGTAGGCGTCACCCGTGTAGTTCCAGCCATCGCGCACGTATTGGCGCTGCCGGTCGTCGGCCAGGTAGCGACAGCCGGTGGGTCCCTTCACCGCCAGGTTGCCCACCATTCCGGGCGGCAGCGGCGCGCCGGCGTCGTCCATGACGCAGGCGCGATAGCCGGGTACCGGCGTGCCGGTCGCGCCCGGCCGCGCGTGCGCCTCGTCGTGGGAGATGAAGATGTGCAGCAATTCGGTGGCGCCGATGCCGTCGATCAGCTCGATGCCGGTCGCCTCCTTCCACTGCGCGCGGGTGGCCGCCGGCAGCGTCTCGCCGGCCGAAACGCACTTGCGCAACGACCCGAGGTCGAATTGCCCCGCCATGCCCGCCATCGTCCGGTAGGAGGTCGGCGCCGTGAACAGTACCGTCGGCCGGTGCGCGGCGATGGCCGGCAACAGCGCATCGGGCGAAGTCTTTTCGAGCAACAGGCTGGCGGCGCCGATGCGCAGCGGAAACAGCAGGATTCCGCCGAGCCCGAAGGTGAAGGCGAGCGGCGGGCTGCCGGTGAAGATGTCGTCGGGCGAGGCCCGCAGCACGTGGCGCGGCCAGCAGTCGCAGCTCGCCAGCACGTCGCGATGGAAATGCATCGTGCCCTTCGGGGTGCCGGTGGTGCCCGAGGTGAAGGCGATCAGCGCGGTGTCGTCGAGCGCCGTCCGCACGTCGTCGAAGCGATCCGGCTTGCCTGCGGCCCGCGCGTCGAGGCCATCGGCAGCGTCGTCACCGAAGCGCAGGACCCGGCTCAGCGTCGGACAGCCGTCGCGCGCGGCGTCCAGTTCCGCCATCCAGCGCGCGTCGCACAACGCGTGCGAGATCTCCGCCTTGCGCACGATCGCGACGAGTTCCCTGGCGCGGAGCAGCGGCATGGTCGCGACCGCGATGCCACCGGCCTTGAGCACGCCGAACCAGCAGGCCGCCAGCACCGGATTGTTCGGCCCGCGCAGCAGCACTCGGTTGCCGGGCACCAGCGCGAGTTCGTCGCGCAACACCTGCGCGACGCGATTGGCACGGGCGAGCAGCTCCGCGTAGGTCCAGCGCAAGCCGCCAGGGGCGAGGATCGCGGTGCGCTCCCCCCAGCCGCGCTCGACGGCCCGATCGAGCAGTTCCGTCGCGCAGTTGGTCTGCTCCGGATAGCGCAGCTCGGGCAAGTCGAACAGGAGTTCCGGCCATTCCTCGCGCGGTGGCAGGTGGTCCGCGGCAAACGTGTCGACATGCGCCGTGCGCGTCATGGAGCAGCCCCCGTTCCCCTGTCTGCCGCCGGCGCAGGCGCGGCGGCGCGCAGCGCGCCGCGCCCGACGATCAGGCGTTGCACCTCGGTCGCGCCCTCGTAGATGCGCAGCGCGCGAATGTCGCGGTAGAGCCGCTCGACGACCTGCCCGCGGCTGACCCCGAGGCCGCCGTGCATCTGCACCGCCGTGTCGATCACGCGCTGCGCGGACTCGGTCGCCGCGAGCTTGGCCATCGCCGCCTCGCTGGTGCCGCGACCGCCCGCGACGTCGCGCTGCCAGGCGGCGCGGCCGGTGAGCAGCGCGGCCGCGTCGATCGCCGTGACCATGTCGCCCAAACTGGCCTGGGCGAGTTCGCGGTCCGCAAGCACGCCGCCGAACATGCGTCGCGTCGCGGCATGGCGCAGCGCCTCGGCGAGCGCGCGGCGCGCGAAGCCGACGGCGGCCGCCGCCACCGAGGCGCGGAAGATGTCCAGCGTGCGCATCGCCAGCTTGAAGCCTTCGCCGTCGCCGCCCAGCAGGGCATCGGCGGCGACCGCGCATCCCCGGAATTCGATGCGGGCCAGCGGATGCGGCGCCAGAACCTCAATGCGCTCGGCGACGACCAGCCCGGGGGCCCCGGCCGGCACGACGAAGGCGGAAATGCCCTTCGCGCCGTCCCCGTCGCCGGTCCTGGCGAACACGCAGTAGAAATCGGCGATGCCGCCATTGGAAATCCAGGTCTTCACGCCGTCGAGCGCCCAGCCCGACGCCGTCCGGACCGCGCGCGTCGTCAGCGCCGCGACATCCGAGCCGGCCTCCGGCTCGGACAGCGCGAAGGCGGCGATGGCCTCGCCGCGGGCGACCGCAGGCAGCCAGCGCGCGCGCTGCGCGGCGCTGCCGGCCAGGGTGATCGCACCGCTGCCCAGGCCCTGCATGGCGAAGGCGAAATCGGCGAGTCCGTCATGAAATGCCAGGGTTTCGCGCGCGACGCACAGCGCGCGCGAGTCGACCGCCGTGAGCGCGCCGCCCTGCGCCGCCGGTACGCACCAGCGCAGCCAGCCGGCTTCGCCCAGCGAACGGACCAGCCGGCGACACGCGGCATCGGTGTCCGCTTCCGGATCGGGGCCGACAATCGCCGGCAATCCGGCGCACCACGCGTCGAGTCCGCGGGCCAGCTCGCGGTGCGCGTCGGCGTAGAACGGCCAGGCGAGATGCGCATGGTCCATCTGCCCGCTCCCTTCAGTTGCCCTCGAATTTCGGCGTGGACCTGGCGGCGAAGGCCTCGTAGGCGCGATGGAAATCCCGGGTCTGCATGCACAGCGCCTGCGCCTGCGCCTCCGCCTCGATGGCCGTTTCGAGGTCCATCGCCCACTCCGCATGCAGCAGTTTCTTGGTGACACCGTGCGCGAACGTCGGGCCGTCGGCGAGACTGCGCGCGAACGCCTGCGCGTCGGCCAGCAGCCGGTCCGGCGCGACCAGGCGGTTGAAAAAGCCCCAGGCCGCGCCCTCCTCGGCGCTCATCGCGCGTCCACTGTAGAGCAGTTCCGCGGCCCGGCCCTGGCCGATGGTGCGCGGAAGCAGCGTGCAGGCGCCCATGTCGGCGCCGGCCAGGCCGACCCGCACGAACAGGAAGGCGGTGCGCGCGGAGGCCGTGCCGAAGCGGATGTCGGAGGCCAGCGCGATCATCGCCCCGGCGCCGGCGCACACGCCGTCGACCGCGGCGACGACCGGCTGCGGACAGCGGCGCATCGCCAGCACCAGGTCCCCGGTCATCCGCGTGAAGTCGAGGAGCTCCGGCGCCGCCATCCTGGTCAGCGGGCCGATGATTTCGTGCACGTCCCCGCCCGAGCTGAAATTGCCGCCGGCGCCGGCGACCACGACGGCCTTCACGTCGCTGGCGTGGACCAGGCCGCGGAAGAGGTCGCGCATCTCCGCATACGACGCGAAGGTCAGCGGATTCTTGCGCTCCGGCCGGTTCAGCGTGAGCGTGGCCACCTTGCCGTCCGCGCTCGTTTCCCAGCGGAAATGCGTGGCCGGATAGTCGCGGTACGAACGTCGTTGCGTGCTCATGTCCATCGGTCAGTCGCCTCCGGTGCCGGCCGCAGCGTGGTCTTCAGTCGACCCAGCATCGCGTGCAGGCGTGCGCGATCGGCCTGCGGCAGCGCGCCCAGCATCGCGATGATCCAGCGCTCGTGCGCGCGGGCCATCGGGTCGAACGCGCGCTTGCCCTTGCGGGTCAGGCGCACGACATGCGCGCGACGATCGCCCGGGACGCCGCGCCGTTCGAGCAGTCCCTCGTCGACCAGCGCCGCGACCAGTCCGGTCACGTTGCCGCCGGTCACCATCAGCCGTCGCGAGAGCTCGCCCATCCGCAGTCCCCGCGGATGCCGTTCGAGTTGCGCAATCAGGTCGAAGCGCCCCAGGGTGATCCCGAATTCCTCGCGCAGGCGGGCGCGCACCTCCCGTTCGATCATCTGCGTGCAGCTGAACATGCGCAACCACAGGCGCAGCGACGCGTGCTGCGCATCGGCGGGGCGGGCCTCGGAACCGGCGGCGCCGACGGGTGCGCACACCTGCTCAGGACCGAATTGCGCCGGCGCCGTCGGCCGGTTCGCGACCGTGGACATCAGCCGTTCGCCTCGGGCGGGTCGGCGGCAAGCTGCGCCGCGCGCGCCAGGTTGCGCTCGAGCTGCGCCTTGCCGGCGAGGTAGGGCAGCGGCCAAGCCGCGCCGTCCACGCCGAGCTGCGCCGCCGCGTGCAGCGTCCAGTAGGGGTCGGCCAGGTGCGGACGGCCGATCGCGCACAGATCGGCGCGGCCCGCCATCAGGATGCTGTTCACGTGGTCGGGCTCGTAGATCGCGCCCACCGCCATGGTCGCGATAGCGGCCTCGTTGCGCACGCGGTCGGCGAACGGCGTCTGGTACATGCGTCCGTACACCGGACGCGCGTTGCGCGTGGTCTGCCCCGACGACACGTCGATCAGGTCGGCGCCGGCCTCGCGCAGCAGCCGGGCGATGGCCACCGCATCGTCCGCCGTGTTGCCGCCCTCGGCCCAGTCGTGCGCCGAGATGCGCACCGACATCGGCAGCCGTTCGGGCCAGACCGCGCGCACCGCGGTGAACACCTCCAGCGGATAGCGGCAGCGATTGGCCAGCGCGCCGCCATAGTGGTCGTCGCGCCGATTGGTCAGCGGGCACAGGAACGCCGAAAGCAGGTAACCGTGCGCCATGTGCAGTTCCAGCCAGTCGAATCCCGCCTCCGCCGCCATGCCCGCCGAACGCACGAAGGCGTCGCGCACGCGATCCATGTCGTCGCGGGTCATCGCCCGCGGCAACTGGTTGCCTGGTCCGTAGGCAAGCGCCGACGGGGCGAGCAGCGGCCAGTTTCCCTGGGCGAGCGGCATTTCCGCATCCTCCCAGCCGAGCTGGGTGGAACCCTTGGGACCGGCATGCCCCAGCTGGATCGCGATCTTCGCCGGCGTGCGCGAATGCACGTAGCCGACGATGCGCCGCCACGCCGCGACGTGTCCCGGCGCGTACATGCCGGCGCATCCCGGGGAGATGCGCGCATCGGGCGCCACGCAGACCATCTCGGTGAACACGAGTCCCGCGCCGCCGTGCGCGCGGCTGCCCAGGTGCACCAGGTAGTAATCGTCGGGCGTACCCTCCCGGCACGAGTACTGCGCCATCGGCGAGACGACGACGCGATTCGGCAGCGTGACGCCGCGCAGCGTGAACGGCGTGAACATCGGCGGAACGGGGCGGCCCGCCGCGCCCCCGGGTGCGCCGGCGAACCAGCGTTCCAGGTCCGCGACGAACGCGGGGTCGCGCAGGCGCAGGTTCTCGTGCGAGATGCGCTGGCTGCGCGTCAGCAGGCTGTAGGCGAACTGTCTCGCCTCGAACCGGGTGTAGCGCTGCACGGATTCGAACCACTCGGTCGAGTTGCGCGCGGCGTTCTGGATCTTGAGTACCTCCAACCCGCGTTCCGCCTCGTAGGCGGCGAGCGCTGCCGGAAGTCCCTTCGCGTCGGCCAGCGCGGCGTTCAGCGCGATCGCGTCCTCGAGCGCGAGCTTGGTGCCCGAGCCCACCGAGAAATGCGCAGTGTGCGCGGCGTCGCCCATCAGGATCACCGGCACCCGCCTGCCGTCGATGGTGTTCCAGTGCAACCAGCTCCGGCATACGACCCGCGGAAAGCGGATCCACATCGCCGAGCCGCGCAGGTGCGCCGCGTTGGACAGCAACGGGTGACCGTCGAGCCAGGGCGCGAACAGCCGCTCGCAGAACGCGACGCCCTCCTCCGACGACATCGCCTCGAGTCCGGCGGCGCGCCAGCACTGTTCCGGCGTCTCGACGATGAACGTCGACGTATTGCCGTCGTACTGGTAGGCGTGCGCCTGGAACCAGCCGTGCGGCGTCTCGACGAAGGCAAAGGTGAAAGCCGGAAACAGCCGCTTGGTTCCCAGCCAGACGAAGCGACAGTGCCGCAGGTCGACATCCGGTGCGTAGGAGGCCGCGTAGCGCGAGCGGATCCGGCTGTTCAGGCCGTCGGAGGCGATGACCACGTCGGCGCCGAAGGCCCGCGCCGCATCGACGTCGTCCGTGACCTCGTGCTCGAACACCAGCTCGACGCCGAGCCAGTTGCAGCGCGCCTGCAGGATGTTGAGCAGGCGCTTGCGGCCGATGCCGCAGAAACCGTGCCCGCCCGAGGTGACCGTCGTCCCCTTGAAGTGAACGTCGATGTCATCCCAGTGGTTGAACGCGCCGGCGATTTCGCGCGCGCTTTCCGGATCGGCGGACTCGAGGTTGCCCAGCGTCTGGTCCGAGAACACGACCCCCCAGCCGAAGGTGTCGTAGGGCCGGTTGCGCTCGACCACGCGCACGACATGTGCCGGGTTCGCCTTCTTGAGCAGCAAGGCGAGGTAGAGGCCGGCGGGCCCACCGCCGATGCACAGAACGCGCATGAACCAGTTGCTCTCCTGTGTGCCGCAAGGCCGCTTCGCCCGGGTCGCCTTGCGACGCCCCCGCCATCGGTCGGTGTCGGGGGCGGTGTCGGGGGCGGTGTCGGCCGCCCGCGGCGACCGATCGCGCAGCTTATTTTAGAACTAAAATAATTGCCGTCAAGCCTCCGCCCGAAGCGGGCGTTTCGTCCATCCGGCCGATTTCCGTCCGCCCTCCCGCGACCCCAAGCTGGATCCGACGTCCCGGCCGGGACGCGTCCCGCGGGAGGCGCCATGTCCGTCCAAGCCGATCCAGCCGCGACCCGTTGCCGCGGATTCGCCCTCGCCGGCTGCGCCGGCGCCCTCGTCCCGGGGTTGCGCGGGAGCGCGCGCGGATTCAGCCTGCCGGAACTCATGGTGGGCATCGCGCTCGCGGCGCTCCTGCTGCTCCTGGCCGCGCCGGCCTACCGTGCGTGGATCGAGGAGGAACGCCTGCTCAATCACGCGCGCCTGCTGGCCGGCAGCCTCGCGCTGGCGCGCTCCGAGGCGATCAAGCGCGGCCTGCGGGTCAACCTGTGCAAGTCGGCGGACGGCGCGCAGTGCACGGACGCCGGCGGCTGGGACCAGGGCTACGTGCTGCACGTCGACGCCGAAGCCAGCGGCGAGGTCGACGGCCCCGACCGGGTGCTGCGCTTCGAGCCGCCGCCCCGGGACATCACGGTGGCGGCCAACCGGCCGCTGGCCAACTACGTGTCGTTCACGTCGCTGGGCCAGGCCCGCATGCTGAGCGGTGCCCTGCAAATGGGTACTTTCACCGTCTGCAAGCGCGGCCGGCGGGCGGTGGAAATCGTGCTGGTGGCCAGCGGCCGGGTGCGGATGGCGCGAACCGCGTCCATTTGTCCATGATTTCGCGGCGGCGGCGGGATTCGCGGCGCATCGCCGGCGTCGACTCGAATCCGTCTGCCAGAGGCGCGGCTCGCGCCGGCGGTCACCGTCCGTTCCCGGCGCGGGACCACTGGTCGGGGCAAGGTTGCGCCGAAGTTGCGCCGGACTTTAGGATGCCTTCGTCCTCAGCGGAGTACGCCATGCGCAGCGCGCCAGCCTTGAAGTATCGCCCGATTGCCGGTTTCACCCTGATCGAGCTGATGATGGTGGTCGCCATCCTGGCGATCCTGGCGGCCGTTGCCCTGCCGAGCTACTCGGAATACGTGACCCGCAGCCGGCTGATGGACGCGCACACCCGGCTCGGCGACCTGCGCATCCAGATGGAGAAGTATTTCCAGGACAATCGCACCTACCTGAACGGGGCCGTCTGCGGCATCGAGGGCGCCGGCCTCGCCCTGAATACCGCCAACGCCGACGCCGGGCGCAGCTTCGACTACACCTGCGCGGCGCCGACCGCGGCGACCTATACGCTGACGGCCACCGGCCGTGCCGCCAGGGGCATGACCGGCTTCACCTTCACGGTGACCGAGGCCAACGTCAAGGCGTCGTCGGGGCCCGCCGGCTGGACCGCCGCGGCGTGCTGGTTCGTGCGCAAGGACGGCAGCTGCTCATGATGCGCTGCAGTACCCGCGGGTTTTCGCTGATCGAGCTGATGATCACGCTGGCGCTGGCGGCCATCCTGATCGCGCTGGCCGTGCCCAACTACGCCATCTGGACCGCCGATGCGCAGATCCGCAACGCCGCCGAGTCGGTTGCGTCCGGGCTGCGCTACGCGAATGCCGAGGCGATCAAGCGCAACACGCGCGTGGAGTTCATTCTCGATCCGACCACCGCGACCGGCGGATGGCGCGTCAGGTGGTCGACGCAAACCAGGTGGTGCAGACGGGCGCGTTTGCCGAAGCGGCAACGCGGGTGCAGTTCACCACCACCCCCGCGGCCGCACGAATCCTCACGTTCAACGGCTTCGGGATGATCGACGCCGCCAATGCCGATGCCTCGGCGGTGCTGACCGCCATCGCCATGACCCATTCGGGATCCGTCAGCAGCACCCGTCCGCTCACCATCCTGGTCGGCGGCGGGCGCTCGGGCATCAAGATCTGCGATCCAGCCATTTCCGACGTCAGCTCGCCTCGATTCTGCACGACCTGACATGGCCTCCATCGATCATCCGTACCGTCCGGCCAGGCGCCAGCGTGGCAGCTTCCTGCTCGAAGCGCTGATCGCCGTGCTGATCGTCGCACTGGGCATCCTGGGCCTGGTCGGGCTGCAGGCGCGGGCAATCCAGAACACCGACGACGCGCAGTACCGCAGCGAGGCGGCGTTCCTGGCCAACGACCTGCTGGGCCAGATGTGGATCTCCGACCAGGCGACGCTGGTAGCCGAATTCGCGACCAACGCCACCGCCACCACATCCTATGGCCAGTTCAAGACGCTGGTAGGCGCCCGGCTGCCGGGCGCCACGGCAACCGACCCCACGGTGACGGTCGTCCCGCGTTTCGGCGACCCGGCCCAGGGCTACGACGTGGTCATCACCGTCTTCTGGAAAACGCCGGGGCAATCGGCGCTCGAACCCGCGCACCGCTACCAGACCAGCGCCACCGTCAAGGTCAACTGATGAACAGCCCGTCCAGGCCGCCGTCGTACCGCGCGCGCGCCGCACGCCAACGCGGCGCCGGCATCATCGAGGTGATGGTCGGCGTGCTGATCGGCATGATCGTGGTCGCCGTCGTCTACAACGTGCTGGTGCTGGCCGAAGGCTACAAGCGCAGCACCATCGGCGTGGCCGACGCGCAGGTGACCGGGCAGCTGACCCAATACATCGTCGGCCGCGAAGTCGCCAACGGTGGCGCCGCGCTGATGATGAGCGCCCCGGATCTCATCAATTGCAGCGACTGGCGGCTGAGGCCGTTGCCGGTGCTCATTACCGCTGGCGCCAGTGCCAACCAGTCGGATCAATTGCTCGTCTACTACAGCACCTCGGCGCGTGTCGTCCATCCTGTCTGGTTTTCCGGCCGTCGTGAACTCGCCGGCTCCCTTCGCGGTCGACAGCCCCAACGGTTTTCAGGTGGACGACTGGGTCATCGCCACCAACCGTGGAGCAAACTGTTCGCTGGCGCGGGTCACTGGTGTCGCCCCGTTCGGAGCGGCCGGACCTTTTCCGCCCGCCGACGAAAACGGCCGGGTCGCGCTGACCTACACTCCGGCATCGGCCTTCAATTTCAATGCCGATTCGCGCCTCATCAATCTGGGGCGGCAGATGATGCGCGTCCGCTACACGGTCGATTGGGACCCGACGCTGGCGCCCGCGCTCCGGGGCAAGGCACAACTCAACAGCCAGAACGTGAACTGGCTCGACCCGGGCTTTCCCTTGCCCACCGTGCCGCTGGCACAGAACGTCGTGCTGCTGAAGGCCCAGTACGGCGTGGACACCGACGGCGACAACGACGTCGACTGCTGGACCTCGGCGGTCACGGCGTCCGCCTGTGGCGGTGTCGATTTCCGCGGCCCGACCGATCCCGCCACTCTGGGCGGGCGGCGGCGTATTTGCCAACGGAGTGACATCTGGCGCAGGTGCGCTCGATCAAGGCGGTGCGCATCGCCATCGTCGTGCGCAGCGAACACCAGGAGCGCCAGGATGCGCTGTCGGCCAGCCTGGTCAACCAGAGCGCGTGGCTGTTCAACTGCGCCGCCAACGACGCGACCTGCCAGGGCCGCATCCAGATCAACAACACGGTTCTCGACGACTACAGCCGCTACCGCATCTACGAAACCGTGATTCCGCTGCGCAATTCCATCTGGAACAACTCATGAACCCGGTGCCTCTTCGCGCGGCCCGCCGCACGGCTGCGCGACGCCCGCAACGCGGCGTCGTGCTGTTCGTGGCGCTGATCGGCATGGTGGTCCTGAGCCTCGGCGCGGTGGCGCTGCTGCGCTCGGTGGATTCGGGCACGTCGATCGCCGGCAACCTTGCCTTCAAGCAGGCGTCGATCGGACCCGTCAATTATGCGGTCGAGCAGGCCAACTACAACCTCTTCGTAGGCGCCCGCCGCGGAACCGGATTCCGAACAGCGCCTTCAACCACTGGCCGGCGCTGAACTACTACGCCAATCTGCAGGCCGGAGAATCCGCCAGCCGGGATTCCCGCCGGAATCTATGGTCACTCCTATACGTATCCGGCCGGATTCACCAAGTTCACCGACCCGACCACCGGGTACGACGTGCGCTGGATCATCGAGAGCATGTGCGCCAGCCCCTACGAGGGCGATGCGCTGTCCGGTCGACGGCATGCAGGCTTGCGACACCCTGATTCCCAAGGTCGGCGCAGGGCGGCACGACCATGAATCTGCGCGACCTCAAGAATCTGGTCGAAAAACAGCCGCTGTATCGCGTCTCGATCCGCGTCGACGGCCCCTCGAACACCGTCACTTACGCTCAGGCGATGCTGCGCTAGTCGCCATACCCTACGGATGGCCACCATGAACGCGACCCCGACCCCGACCAGCCCCGCCCGCCGCGCCACAGCTGCGGTCGTGGCGCTCGCCTTGACCTTCGGTCCGCTGGCGCCCGGAGCCTACGCCGCGCCGACGGTGCTGACCGACCAGCCGATCGCCGCCAAGGTCGCCGCCAAGCCCAACATCATCTACACGCTCGACGATTCGGGCAGCATGTCGCTCAACTACATCCCGGACTACGTGTCGGGGACCAACCCGATCAACACGCCGCCCGGCTATTGCCGGAACCCCAACGGCTTTGACGTCACCGCCTGCAACACCGATTACCTGCGCGGCCTGGACGAGCCGATGTTCGCAGCGGATTTCAACCGCCTGTACTACAACCCCAACGTCAACTACGAGCCGCCGGTCGACGGCGCCGGCAACCAGGCGAGCGCCGCCGCGCCCAACGGCGCGCCCGCGGCATCCGCGTATCGGATGCAGACAGCGGCCAACACCACCAACTGGACGGTGGTGCGCAACGACCCCTACCTCGCGCCGACGGGTGCTTCGACCAACCTCGCCGCCAGGGTCCTGACCCGGGTCTTCTGCAACACCGACTGGCCGCGCGACACGTCGGTCAATGCCGACGACGCGACCTCCGGCTGGGCCGAGGTCGGCGACCCGGTCACCGGCGAGTACACGGCCACCGCCGGACGCGACTGCCGGATCAACGGCACCGCCTACGACGCGCTGGACGGCGCGCCGGCGGTGACCGGCGACTACAACTATCCGTACTTCCGCAACTCCGGATCGGTCAACGATCCCAAGTACTTTTACCGCAGCCGGTATTACAACTCCTCCCACCGCTATCGCAACCTCTGGTGCAAGACCAATGCCCCCGGCTGGCCGACGAGCTGCACCAACACCACGACCTGCGTGAATCCGCCCGTCACGGTGACCCCGCCGGTGCCGCAGACCTGCTTCTTCCAGAGCAACCAAAACGGCGGTCGGCGCGCCCTACACCTATACGCCCGCGGGCTGCGACACCAACCCGCTGTACCAGTGGACCTGGGCGACGTCGACTACCGACTGCGTCGGCACCATCGGCGTCGAGTGCCTGGCCTGCAACCGGACCGGCACCCCGATCGTCACCGGCAAGAACGGCCGCTGCCGCCTCGCCAGTTCGACGGCGCCGGGCAGCGGCGGCAGCAACGCGACCTGCAACTGCTCGGGCGCGGGCTGCACGCTGCCGGCCTGCGCGGACTACGACCCGCCGGATGTCTGCGACGCGGCCGACTTCGTGCAGAACTGCACGACCAACGGCAGCGCCGCCTGCAATACCACCTACGGCACCACGACCGGCGCCACCGGCGGCTACACGCTGCTCAACGACGCCAACGGCCCCGGCATCACCTGCCGCCACAACAACAGCACCGGCGCCTACGTGTCGAACCGTTTCACCTATCCGGAGTCCACCGCGACCAACGGCAACCTGTACAACAAGCTGGTCTCGACTTCGCATTGCGGCACGATTCCCAGCCGGGTATCGGTTCCCAACCACTACTACACGATCGCCTCGGTGCAGTTCTGCAACAGCGACAGATCACCACCAACAACCACCAGTGGCGGGGCTTCGGCACCGGAACCTGCCAGACCAAGAACGACCTCGTCGACGTACAGGTTCGTGAAGTATGGCCAGTTCACCCGCGTCGGCCTGGTCAACGACGGACGCACCTTCGGCTACACCGACGAGCTCACCGGCGTCGCCGGCACGCGCACCTTTGCCGAGGAAATGACCAATTACGCCAACTGGCATGCGTACTACCGCACGCGCATTCTCGCCGCCAAGACCACGTCGGCCATCGCCTTCAACAACGTCGACCGGACCTACCGCGCCGGTTTCCACACGATGAATTTCACCGCGGCGTCGGGCAACACGACGGCGGACTGGCTGGACATCCTGGACTTCGACCCGGCGCATCGCGCCAACTGGTATGCCAAGCTGTTCGCGACCGCGATCACGCCGATGATGACGCCGACGCTGGACGCGATGATCCGCATCGGCGAGGTCGTCACGCAGGGTTCGGGCGCGGTCGCGGGCCTGCCGGCACACACCGATCCGTTCCCGACCAACGTCGCCACCGGCAATCCGGTGACCTGCACCAACAACTATCACATCCTGTTCACCGACGGCGAGACCAACCAGCTCACGCTGCCCACGGTGGCCGGCGAGGTCGACGGCAGCACGATTCCGGCGCGGGTGGCCAATGGCACGCTGCCACCCGACCCGGGTGCGTCCGATCCCGCGCGCACGGTCGCCTCCTTCGTCACCGGTGCGGCCTGGCCGCGGCCGTTCCGCGATGCGGCCTCGCCCACGGCGAACACGCTCGCCGACGTTTCGCTGCACTACTGGATGCAGGATCTGCGGCCGACGCTGCTCAACGATGTCCCGTCTTCCGACGGGCGCGCCGGCAAGGATCTCGACTGGAAGCGCAATCCCGCCTGGTGGCAGCACGTCAGTCTCTCGGCGATTTCCTTCGGTTCCGACGGCCTGCTCGACTCCACCGACGTGGCAGGCAAGACCGACCAGATCGCTGCCGGCACCGTCAACTGGTTCACCAACCCCAACTACCCGCGTCCGCCCAATTCGCCCAACAATCCATCCACCGGGACCAAGCCGGCGACGGCGATCGACGACCTGTGGCACGCGACGGTGAATTCGCGCGGCACCTTCGTCTATGCGGAAACGCCTACCGAGGTCGCCTACGGCCTGGGCAAGATCATTTCCGGCATCGGCAACAACCCGAAGGCGCGCGTCGGCGCCTCCTTCGCCAGCCAGGCTCTGACCGGGAGCAACAATTTCATCTACACGGCGACCATCGAGGCCGGCTGGTCGGGCGACCTCAAGAAGATCACCGTGGACACCCTCACGGGTGCGCAGGGCGCCGTCCGCTGGTCGGCGGCGTCCAAACTCGACACGCTGCTGGCCACGCCGGCGGCCGGCACCTCGCCGGTGCTGGATTCCGATAACGCTTGGTACCTCAGCCGGCGCGTCGTGACCAGGAACTCCTCGTCCGGCACCGTGGTTCCGTTCCTGTACCCGAATCTCGCGGCGACGCAACTCGCCACGCTCGGCGTGTCGGCGGCAGCCCAGCAGCGCGCCATTGCCTACCTGCGCGGCGGCTCGACGTTCGGGGCAGGCCCGACGCCCCAGGTCATCGAGGGCGTGCGCATCGGCCAGTTCCGCGAGCGCAACGGCAAGCTCGGCAACATCAGCGACTCCAGGCCGGTGATCGTCGGCGGGCCGGTCTACGATTTCACCGACGTCGACGACTATGGATATGAAGCGTACAAGGCCGCCAACGCCTCGCGCGCACTGCGCGTCTACGTCGGCGCCAACGACGGCATGTTCCACGTGTTCAACGGCGAGGACGACACCGGCCCCAACACCGGCGGCACCGAAACCTTCGCCTATATCCCCAGTTCGCTGTTCAACAACGCGCTGGACGAAGGCGGCAAGCGCAAGGGCCTTCGTGCGCTGACGTTCCAGGATGGCGGCGCGCCGATCTTCAAGCACCACTTCTACGTGAACGGGCCGCCGCGGGCGATGGACGTCGACTTCGCCAACTGCGGCACCAATTCCAGCTGCGCGCCCGACTGGCGCACCATCGTGGTCAGCGGCCTCGGCAAGGGCGGCAACACCTACTTCGCCATCGACGCGACCAACCCGGCGGTCGCGTCCGAGGCGCAGGCGGCGTCCAAGGTGCTGTGGGAATACACGTTGCCCGGCAGCCAGTTTTCCTATGGCCGCCCGATCATCGCCAAGACCCGCGCCGACGGTTGGGTGGTGGTCATCGCCTCGGGCTACAACAATACCGATGACGGCAAGGGGCACCTGTACTTCCTGCGCGCGTCCGACGGCACGCTGATCCGCCGGCTCGACACGACCGGCGCGGATACGGGGTCGGTCGCGAACCCGAGCGGGCTGACGCAGATCAACGGCTTCACCAGGGATCTGCGCAACCAGATCATCGAACAGATCTATGGCGGTGACCTGAATGGCAGGTTCTGGCGCTGGGACGTGTCCGACCCCGATGCCTCGACCTGGCAGGCCAAGACGCGGCTGCTGGCCACGCTGACCGATCCCTCGGGCGTGCCGCAGCCGGTGACCACCGCGCCGCGGATCGAGATCGACATCAACAACGGCGTGGAACGCTTTGTGTTCATCGGCACGGGCAAGCTGCTGGACCCCAGCGACCTCACGTCGCCCAGCCCCGAGCAGATCCAGACCATGTACGCGATCCACGACGGGACACTCCTGAATCCATCCTCGACCGGGCTGCCGATCACGCCGCGCAGCACGCTCGCCTCCGCCTCCGGGGTCGCCGGCGTGGGCGCGATCGCGCCAAACGGCTGGTACCATGACCTGCCCGCCGGACAGCGCATCGTCGTCGACGTGCAGTCGGCATTGAATTTCGTCGTCTACGCGGGCACGGCCGTGCAGCCCGATCCCTGCCTGACGTCGCTGCCCGCGTACATCTATGCCCGGGATCTGTCGACGGGTGAATCGTTGATCTACTCGGGTGGAGTTGTGCAGCCGTACTATTTCACGACAGAAGGCGTGGTCGGGCTGGAACTCATCGCGCTCGACAGTCCGACGAGCACATTCCCGGTGCTGAGAATTGCCGGTTCCCCGGAAATCGCCGGCAAGGACCAGTTGATCGTCGAAGTGAAACCAAAGGCCGGTGGCGGCGGCCACCGCCTGTCGTGGCGGCTGCTCGCCGAATGACGGGGCGCCACCCGGCAAAGGCCGCCTGACGCGGTCCGCGCCTTGATTCCTTGCAGGGGCGGCGCGACGCGTCGCCCCTTTTTTTGCCAAACCCGCCGATGTCGACCGCCCAACTCGCCCTGCCTCGCAGTTTCGGCGCGCTGTCGCCCGCGCTGGCGGCCTCGCTGCTGGTGCATGCGACCATTCTTGTCGTGTTGATGTCGTGGGTGTCCCTTGGCGAGCGGTCGGCGAACGACGACCAGACGGCGCTGGCCGTGCGCCTGGTCGGCGAGCCGCAGTTGGCGCCACCAGCCCCGGCGGCGGTGTCGCCACCGGAGCAGGTGGCCGTCGCACCTCGCGGACCACGGCATCGCGACCATGCCCGCGCCCGCCCCCGCGCCAAGCCGGACGACGCCGCCGCAACCGGCTGCGTCGGCCGATCCGATGCCACCGTCCACGTCGACAGCGCCGGCGCGCGCGGTGCCGCTGGGATCGGTCGACGTGCGCCTGCAGGATCAGGCGCTGATGACCGGACTGCCCAATGTTCTCGCCGAGCGCACGACGAGCGAATTCCCGGTCGAAGTTCTCCGGCTGGTCCGGATGCCGTCCCGGCCGGCGGTCGCCTACCCGCCGGAAGCACTTGCGGCGCAGCGCCAGGGCAGCGTGCTCGCCTGGATCACGGTCGAGGCCGACGGCAGCGTCGAGGAAGTCATCATCGTCGAGGGCGAAGCCGAATTCGCCGCGGCGGTGGAGGCCGCACTGGTCGCCACGCGCTTCGCGCCGGCGGTGGACCGCAGCGGGCCGATCCGCTTCTACACGCTGCTGCGTTTCGACTTCGCCGGTGGCTCGCCGGCCGCGGCCGCGGCGGCGGCCGCCGAAGCCGACACCGCGCCGCGCACCGCGGTGCTGCCGGCCAGACCCTAGCCCATCATCGGCATGTGGAAGCCCGGCGCCGCGCTGCCGTCGTCGGGCCAGCGGGTGGTGAGCGTCTTCATCCGGGTGTAGAAGCGCACGCCGTCCAGGCCGTGCACGTTGAGGTCGCCGAACAGCGAGGCCCGCCAGCCGCCGAAGGAGAAGAACGCCATCGGCACCGGTATGGGCACGTTGACCCCGACCATGCCGATCTCGGCATCCTGCTGGAAGCGGCGCGCGGCGAAGCCCGAGCGGGTGAAGATCGCCGCGCCGTTGGCGTAGGGATTGGCGTTGACCAGCGCGATGGCGTCGGTCAGCGACTCCACCCGGACCACGACCAGCACCGGGCCGAAGATCTCGTCGCGATAGATCGTCATCGACGGCGTCACCGCGTCGAACAGCGTCGGGCCGACGAAAAACCCGGACTCGTGTCCGGGCACGCCGGGACGGCGGCCGTCGACGACCAGCTTCGCGCCCTCGTCGACGCCGCGGTCGATGCAGCCGACGATCCGGTCGCGCGCGGCCGCGGTGATGACCGGCCCCATCTCGATGTCCGGCGCATCCCCCGGACCGACGGCGACGCGGCGCGCTCGTTCGGCCAGGCGTTCGACCAGCGCGTCGGCGACGTCGCCGACGGCGACGATGGCGGAGATCGCCATGCAGCGCTCGCCGGCCGAGCCGTAGCCCGCGCCGATGATCGCCTCGGTGGTGAAATCGAGATCGGCATCGGGCAGCACGACTGCATGGTTCTTGGCACCGCCCAGCGCCTGGACGCGCTTGCCGTGATGCGCGCCGGTTTCGTAGATGTACTTCGCAATCGGGGTCGAGCCGACGAACGAGATGGCCTTCACCAGCGGGTGCACGAGCAGCGCGTCGACCGATTCCTTGTCGCCATGGACGACGTTGAACACGCCATCGGGCAACCCGGCCTCCTTCAGCAGTTCGGCCATGCGCAGCGACAGCGTCGGATCGCGCTCGGAGGGCTTCAGCACGAAGGTGTTGCCGCAGGCGATGGCCACCGGATACATCCACATCGGCACCATCGCCGGGAAGTTGAACGGCGTGATCCCCGCGCATACGCCCACCGGCTGGCGCAGCGAGAAGCTGTCGACTTCCGTGCCCACGTTTTCGCTGAACTCGCCCTTGAGCACATGCGGGATGCCCGTGGCGAACTCGACCACCTCGATGCCGCGCGTCACCTCGCCGGCGGCGTCGGCGAGCGTCTTGCCGTGCTCCTGGGTGATGATCTTCGCCAGTTCCGGCTTGTGCGCCTCCATCAGGTCGCGAAAGCGCATCAGGATGCGCGCGCGGCGCAGCGGCGGCTGCGCCCGCCATCCGGGCAGCGCGGCCGCGGCGGCCTGCACGGCGGCATCGACGTCGGCGGCGTTGCCCAGCGGGACGTGACGCACCACCTCGCCGGTGGCCGGATTGGTCACTTCGCCATAGCGCCTGGTCTGCGCGGCGACCGGCTTGCCGCCGATCCACAGCGGCAGGCGTTCGAGCGTGGTCAGGTCCATCGGGATTCTCCTTGAAGGGTGGCGGTCGCCGCCGCGGACGCTCAGCCGGGAAATTCCTGCAGCCGCGCGACATAGCGGGCCACGAGATCGATTTCGAGATTCACCTTTACGCCGGGCACGAGCGCCTTGAGCGAGGTGACTTCGAGTGTATGCGGGATCAGGTTGACGGCAAAGCGGACGCCATCGACCGTATTGACGGTCAGGCTCACGCCCTGCACGGCGACCGAACCCTTTGCGGCGATGAATCGCGCCAGCGATGCCGGGGCGTCGATTTCCAGCAGCCAGCTGCCGTGGGGATCGTCGGCGACGGCGGCAAAGGCGTGCACGACGCCGACCCCGTCGACATGGCCGGTCATCAGGTGGCCGCCCAACCGGTCGGACAGGCGCAGCGCGAGTTCGAGATTCACCTCGCCAGGGCCGTCGAGCCCGGCCGTGCAGCGCAGCGTTTCCCGCGAGACGTCGAAGTCGAGCAACGTCCCCCGCTGCGCGATGACCGTCAGGCAGCAACCGCTGACCGCGACGCTGTCGCCGATGGCCAGGTCGGTGAACGCCGGCGTGCCGGTGTCGACGGTGAGGCGCAGGCCGTCGCCCTGCGGCGTCGCCGCGACGATGCGGCCGGTGCGCAGAACAATGCCGGTGAACATCAGCGAGTCTCCTCCGGGCGGCGGGCGAGAATGCGCAGGTCCGCGCCGACCCGACACACGTCGTGCCAGTGGAACTGCGACCGCGCCGCGAGCGCGGCGAGCGGGGCGCGCCGCTCGAACATGCCGCGCGCCGGATCGCCGAGGATCGCCGGCGCGACGTAGAGCAGCAGTTCGTCGACGAGGCCGGCGTCAAGCAGCGCGCCGTTAAGCCGCGCGCCCGCCTCGACGTGCAGTTCGTTGATGCCGCGTTCCGCCAACGCGCGCAGCATCGCCGCGAGGTCGACGCGGCGATCGGCGTCCGGCAGCGCGAGCACCTCGGTCCCGTCCGGCCATTGCGTATTGCGCTCGCCGTTGGTGACCATCCAGGCGCCGCCTGCGCCGAAGATGCGTGCGCTCGCGGGCGTCTGGCCGTGCCGGTCGACGACCACCCGCCGCGGCTGGCGCGTGGTCGGCACGTCGCGGACCGTCAGCTGCGGATCGTCCTGCAGCACCGTGCCGATGCCGGTGAGGACCGCGCAGGCGCGCGCGCGCCAGGCATGCCCGTCCGCGCGCGCTTCGGCTCCGGTGATCCACTGGCTGGTTCCATCGGCCAGCGCCGTGCGCCCGTCGAGGCTCGCGGCGATCTTGCTGCGCACCCAGGGCCGCCCGCGCCGCATTCGCGACACGAAGCCGATGTTGATTTCGCGCGCGGCGTTCTCCTCCACTCCCGGATCGACGGCGATGCCCGCGGCGGTCAATCGGTCCGCGCCGCCTTCCGCGTCGGGATTCGGATCGGCGAGCGCGATGACCACGCGCGCGACGCCGGCCGCGACGATGGCATCGACGCAGGGCGGCGTGCGGCCATGGTGCGCGCAGGGTTCCAGCGTCACGTACATGGTCGCGCCGCGCGGGTCGCAGCCGCGGCGCCGGGCGTCGGCCAGCGCGGCAACCTCGGCGTGCGCTTCGCCCGCGCGCGCATGCCAGCCCTCGCCGATGACTGCGCCGTCGCGTACCAGCACGCAGCCGACGCGCGGGTTGGGCGTGGCGGTGAACAGGCCGCGGGCCGCGAGCTCGAGCGCCCGCGTCATGTGCGCGCGGTCGGCGTCGGAGATCGCGCCCATGCGGCGAACGTGCGCGCCTAGCGCCGCGTCCGCTTGGCGGGCGGCGGCGTCTCGACTTCCTTCAGCGCGTCGCGGAAATCGGACACGTGCTGGAACGACCGGTAGACCGACGCAAAACGAATGTAGGCGACCTTGTCGAGCTTGTAGAGCTCCTGCATCACCATTTCGCCGATCTGCCGCGACGGGATCTCCCGCTCGCCGAGCGAGAGCACCTGCGCGACGATGCGGTCGATCGCCGCGTCGACGTACTCGGTCGGCACCGGCCGCTTGTGCAGCGCGCGCTGGAAGCCGACGCGGACGCGCGCCACGTCGAAGTCCGAGCGGTTGCCGTCGGTCTTGACGACCTGCGGCAGGCGCAACTCGACGGTCTCGTAGGTCGTGAACCGCTTCTGGCAATCGAGGCAGCGGCGGCGGCGGCGGATCGAATCGCCCTGCTCCGACACCCGCGAGTCGACCACCTGCGTCTCCGCGCTGCCGCAGAACGGGCACTTCATGATCCGGCGCCGGCGTGCATGGGGCGTGGACCAGTCTCAATAGACCGGAAACTTGCTGGTCAGCTTGGCCACGCCGGCCCGGGCCTGCCCGAGCGCGTGCTCGTCTGCCGGCGCGTCGAGCACGTCGGCGATCAGATGCGCCAGTCGTTCGCATTCATGCTCGCGGAAGCCCCGGGTCGTCGACGCCGGGCTGCCGATGCGGATGCCGGAGGTCACGAACGGCTTCTCCGGATCGTTCGGGATCGAGTTCTTGTTGACGGTGATGTGCGCCTTCGAGAGCGCGGCCTCGGCGTCCTTGCCGGTGATGTTCTTGCCGCGCAGGTCGACCAGGAACATGTGGCAGTCGGTGCCGCCGGAGACGATCCGCAGGCCGCGATCGGCCAGCACCGTCGCCATCACCCGGGCGTTGGTGATCACCTGCTCCTGATAGACCTTGAAGTCGTGGTGCAGCGCTTCGCCGAACGCGACCGCCTTGGCGGCAATGACGTGCATCAGCGGACCGCCCTGGAGCCCGGGGAACACCGCCGAATTGATCGCCTTTTCATGTTCGCTGGTGGTGAGAATCAGGCCGCCGCGGGGTCCGCGCAGCGTCTTGTGCGTGGTGCTGGTCACGTAATCGGCCACGCCGACCGGCGACGGATACAGACCGGCCGCGATCAGTCCGGCGTAATGCGCCATGTCCACCATCAGCCGCGCGCCGACGGCATCGGCGATTTCCCGGAAACGCACCCAGTCGATGACCCGAGAATAGGCGGACGCGCCGGCGACGATCAGCTTGGGCTGGTGTTCGCGGGCCAGCTGCAGCGCGGCGTCGTAGTCGATCTGTTCGGTCTCCGGATCGAGCCCGTAGGCGGCGACGCGAAACCACTTGCCCGATATGTTGACCGGCGAGCCGTGGGTCAGATGGCCGCCGTGCGGCAGGCTCATGCCGAGGATGGTGTCGCCCGGCTGGAGCGCGGCGAAGAACACCGCCTGGTTGGCCTGGGACCCGGAATGGGGCTGGACATTGGCGGCGTCGGCCTTGAACAGCTGCTTGACGCGCTCGATGGCCAGCGTCTCGGCAACGTCGACGTACTCGCAGCCCCCGTAATAGCGCTTGCCCGGATAACCCTCCGCATACTTGTTGGTCAGCTGCGTTCCCTGCGCCTGCATGACCGCGGGACTGGCGTAATTTTCCGAAGCGATGAGCTCGATATGGTCTTCCTGGCGCCGGTTCTCGGCGGCGACGGCATTCCACAATTCGGGGTCGGCATTGGCGAGCGTGGTTGAACGGCTGAACATGGAGAACCTGCCGGGGGCGCGGGAAACGGCGCATTTTAGCATCCGCGACCGTACCGCTCCATGAATCCCCACAAGGCGGCCCGAAAGCGGCAAACGCACTTATAATCCGCGGATCCTTGCACGGCGCCCTGCCCCGCAGACTCCCGATCCCGGACGAACGAGCGGATGGCGCCGCCGCCGGCAGCCTTGCCTGGAGACGCTCTTGAACGCACTGCTCGCCCTCTCCCGCGCCATCGACGCGCTCAACGCCCGCGTCGGCAGGGCGGTCTACTGGCTGGTCCTGGTCGCCGTCGTCATCAGCGCGTCCAACGCCATCATCCGCAAGGCCTTCGACATGAGCAGCAACGCCTTTCTCGAGGTGCAGTGGTACCTGTTCTCGGCGGTCTTTCTGCTTTGCGGCGGCTACACGCTGCTGCGCAACGAGCACATCCGGATCGACGTCGTCGTCGGCCGGTTTTCCCGGCGCGTCCATGCGTGGATCGACGTGTTCGGGACGCTGTTGTTCCTGCTGCCGCTGGTGGCGCTGATGCTCTATGAATCCTGGCCGTGGTTCCTGCGGGCCTGGGAGAGCGGCGAGGTCTCCTCCAATGCCGGCGGGCTGATCCTCTGGCCGGCCAAGGTGCTGGTCCCGGTCGGTTTCGCGCTGCTGGGCCTGCAGGGCATCTCCGAGCTGATCAAGCGGGTCGCCTTTCTCAAGGGCCTGATTCCCGACCCGAGCGAGAAGGTGGACAAGAAGACCGCCGAAGAGGAGCTTGCCGAGGAAATCCTGCGCGAGCGCGCCGCACGGGAGCGTTCGGCATGAGCGGCGCCGGGAGGTCCCAAATCGCGAATTGCACCCCCTCCGGGGGCAGCGCAGCGGCGCCTGCCGCAAGCGTGGGGGGCGCCATGACCGCATTCCTGATCGCCAACATGGCGCCGCTGATGTTCGCGGCGCTGGTCGTCTTCCTGCTGCTGGGCTATCCGGTCGCCTTCGCGCTGGCCGCCAACGGCATCGTGTTCGGCCTGCTCGGCATCGAGCTGGGACTGCTCTCGCCCGGCGCTGTTCGGCGCGCTGCCCGAACGGCTCTGGGGCGTCATGGCCAACGACACGCTGCTGGCCATTCCCTTCTTCACCTTCATGGGACTGATCCTCGAGCGCAGCGGCATGGCCGAGGACCTGCTCGACACCATCGGCCAGCTGTTCGGGCCGGTGCGCGGCGGCCTCGCCTACGCCGTCATCTTCGTCGGCGCGCTGCTCGCCGCGACCACCGGCGTGGTGGCCGCATCGGTGATCTCGATGGGCCTCATTTCGCTGCCGATCATGCTGCGCTACGGCTACGACCGCCGCTTTGCCGCCGGGTCGATCGCCGCCTCGGGCACGCTGGCGCAGATCATCCCGCCGTCGCTGGTGCTCATCGTCATGGCCGACCAGCTGGGCCGCTCGGTCGGCGACATGTATGCCGGCGCCTTCATTCCGGGCATCGTGCTCGCCGGGCTCTATGCCGGCTACATCGTTGCTGATTTCCTTCATCAAGCCGAACTGGGTGCCGGCGCTGCCGCCGGAGGCGCGCACGATGCGCGAACCGGACGGCTCTCCGGGAACGCGGTCGCTGCTGGTGCTGTTCGTGCTGTCGGCGGCTGCGGGTATCGCCTGGTGGCACCTGTACTTCAACCGGCTGCACCCGCAGACGCTGATCGACGTGCGCCTGGTGATCTGCGTGTCGGTGGCCACGGCGGTCGCCTTCGGCGCGGCCGTGATCAACAAGCTGCTGAAGATGGGGCTGCTGTCGCAGCTGGCCGAGCGGGTGATGTTCGTGCTGATCCCGCCGCTGGCGCTGATCTTCCTGGTGCTGGGCACCATCTTCCTCGGCGTGGCCACGCCCACCGAGGGCGGCGCCATGGGCGCGACCGGTGCGCTGATCATGGCGGTCGGTCGCCGGCGGCTGACCTGGAAGCTGCTCCGCCAGGCGCATGGACGCCACCGCCAAGCTGACCACCTTCGTCGTGTTCATCCTGATCGGCGCGCGGGTGTTCAGCCTGACCTTCTACGGCGTCAACGGCCACGTCTGGGTCGAGCACCTGCTGATCGGGCTGCCCGGCGGCCAGCTGGGCTTCCTGATCGTCGTCAACATCCTGGTGTTCGTGCTGGCGTTCTTCCTCGACTTCTTCGAGCTGGCGTTCATCATCGTGCCGCTGCTCGGGCCCGGTGGCCGACAAGCTCGGCATCGACCTGATCTGGTTCGGCGTGCTGCTGGGCGTCAACATGCAGACCTCGTTCATGCATCCGCCCTTCGGCTTCGCGCTGTTCTACCTGCGCAGCGTCGCGCCGGCGAAGGAGTACATCGACAAGCTCACCGGCAAGCTGATGGCGCCGGTGACCACCATGCAGATCTACTGGGGCGCGGTGCCCTATGTGGGAATCCAGATCATCATGATCGCGCTGGTCATCCTGTTCCCGCAGATGGTGATGGTCTACAAGAGCGACGCCCCGACGCTCGACCCCTCCAAGGTCAAGATCGAGATTCCCTCCATGTACCAGGGCGCGCAGCCGTTCAGGTATCCGGGACAGGAAGTCCTGCCCGCGGCGCCCGCCGACGGCGCGACGAAGAGCGCCGATCCGCTGGAGCAGATGCTCAAGGAGCAGCAGCAGGAAAGCGACAAGGCGGGCAAGGAACTGCAGGACGCGTTCAAGAAATAGCGCGATGCCCGGCGGACGCGCCCGGCGCAGGCGCGAGCCGGGCAAAGAAAAAGCCCCGCAGCGCGGGGCTTTTTCGCGAGCAGCGGAAGGCGCCTATTTCTTCGCGCGCCCGTGTCGGGACCGACCGACGCCATGTAGTTGTCGTAGGTGTTCTCGGTCGACGCGGAACCAGAGGATCTGTTCCTTCTGGAACGCCGACAGGTTGTCCCACAGCTTCTTGAAGTTGGCGTTCTTCGCCGAGGTCTCGGCGTAGAGCTCCATCGCCGCGCCATAGCAGGCATCCATCACCGGCTTCGGGAACGGGCGCAGTTGCGTGCCGCCGGCAACCAGCTTGCGCAGCGCGCCCGGATTCTGCGCGTCGTACTTGGCCATCATCCAGGTGTTGCCTTCGGCGCAGCCCGCGCGCAGCGCGGCCCTGTACTCGGGCGGCAGCTCATTGTACTTGGCGGTGTTGGTGAAGACCTGCAGCGCCGGTCCGCCTTCCCACCAGCCCGGATAGTAGTAGTACTGGGCGACCTTGTTGAAGCCGAGCTTCTCGTCGTCGTAGGGACCGACCCACTCCGCGGCGTCGATCGTGCCTTTTTCCAGCGACGGGTAGATGTCGCCGCCGGCGATCTGCTGCGGCACGACGCCGAGCTTGGTCAGCACCTGGCCGGCAAAGCCGCCGATGCGGAACTTGAGGCCCTTCAGGTCGGCGACCGTCTTGATTTCCTTGCGGTACCAGCCGCCCATCTGCGCGCCGGTGTTGCCGCAGAGGATGCCGGTGATGCCGTAGGTCTTGAGGAACTCGTTGAACAGCGTCTCGCCGCCGCCGAAGATACCACCAGGCGTCGAACTGGCGCTGGTTGAGGCCGAAGGGGATGGCCGTGCCGAACGCGAACGTCGGATCCTTGCCGATGTAGTAGTACGGCGCCGTGTGGCCGCACTCGACGGTGCCGTTCTGCACGGCGTCGGCGACCTGCAGACCCGGGACGATTTCGCCGCCGGCGAAGACCTGGATCTGGAACTTGCCGCCGGTGATGTCGCTGACCGTCTTGGCCATGGTCTCGCCGGCGCCGAAGATGGTGTCCAGCGACTTGGGAAAGCTCGACGCGCAGCGCCACTTGACGGTCGGCGCGGCCTGCGCAAACGCCGGCGCGCTGCCGGCGGCGAGGATTCCGGCCATGCCGGAATGCTTGAGAAAATTGCGACGTTCCATCGACGACTCCTCCTTGAATGCCGGCGTCTTCGCCGACGTTGAACACGGAACCGACCCGCGCAACCTGCCATGCTTGCGCCGGCGGCCTGGCCCGAATCGGGTCAACGCGGCAGTTTAGCGGAAATCTCCACCCGGGGTGCGCGAAGCGGGCCCCACCCGACCGGCGCGGCGCCTACCCGGACAGCTTGCGCACGGCGTTGAACAGCGCCCAGGACCAGCCCGCCTGGCGCTCCAGCGTCTGCGACAACCGGATCAGGTAACGCGCGTTGCCGGTGTCGAGTTCGACCATGCCGCCGGGAATGAACTTGTCGTCCGGGCCGATCAGGCTGCGCTGCGTCGACTGCCGGTTGTCCGGATGCGCCGGCAGGTAGATGCCGAAGAACGGCCGCTCGGCATGGCCCTTGCCGCTGTCGCTGGGCGATACCCAGCTGCGCATCAGCACCCGGACCATTCGGCGGGCGATGATCTCCACCCCCACCGTGACCTCGTCGACCTGCTGGCGCTGCATCCGCCGCATCACCGCGAGCATCCAGTGTTCGCCCTCCTTGATGGCCAGCAGCTCGCCCAGACGCGATGGCGCATCCCTGGCCGGCGCCAGCAAGCGGCAACCGGTGTCGCTGCGGTCGGACATCCGCCACATGTTGCCGCGAATCCGGCGCAGTACCGATTCCGGGTTGGCGTTGGGATTGACGATCTGCGTGACTTCGTCGTAGCTCGCCGCCACCCCCGGGGTGCGCGCCTGCTCCGGCAGGCGCTCGATCTCGGCGATGGCTCGGGTCAGCGCCTGCAGGCCAACGACCACCCGGACCTCGCCGTCGGTGGCGTAGCGCTGGGCGCGCGGGGCCTGCGCGATCGCCTCGGGGCCGAACAGCGACGCGAGGCGCATCAGCAACAGGCGCTGTTCGCGCGCCGGCAGGTCGCCGGGCTTGGGCGACTCCTCCTCGTTTTCCGGCAGCCAGCGCATGCGCTCGACGATGCGCGCGTATACCGGGGCGGCGTCCAGGAACAGCACCCGGCCGCCGGTCTGCAGCCGATCGCGCCGGCGCAGTCCCGAGGTTCCGGTGAGATCGACGAAAAACGCCGCGCCTTCCGCCGGGGGCGGGATCAGCGCCAGCGTCGGCGTCCAGTCCTCGAGCTGACGCGCGACCCACTCGACCTGATCCGGCGTGAAGTTGCCCGAATCCAGCCGCATCAGCAGCAGCGTCTTCAGGTACTCCTGCTCGAAGGACACGCCGGGCTTGGAAAACGCCCCCACGCCGAAGACGAGCTGTTCGCGCTGCCAGCCGCGCATGCGGGCGAATTCGTAGAGCTCGTGGAAGTCGCGCCATTGCGCCGGGATCCAGTGGCTGTAGCGAAACAGCCGGAACTTGCCGTCGAGACCGCGATAGTGGGCGAGGCGCACGATCACCCAGGGCAGGATCGCCCGCCAGCGCTTGTTGTCGGCGCGCGGGTAGCCGGCCTTGAGCGCAGCCTGATAGGAGGCGATGAACGCCTTGACCAGGTCGAACACCGAATGCCACAGCCGGGTCTCGACCATGGTGCTCTTCTGGTAGGTCTGCACGTACTGCTGGGTGAACTGGGCGATCAGCGGCTCCATCCGCCCGTCGATGCGCAGCAGCGCCTCGACCTGCGCGGGTCCTGCCTCCTTGCGCGCTCCGGGAAAACTGCCGACGAGTTCCAGCGCTTCCTTCTGCAGGTTCACCGGATCGCTTGCCGGCAGCTGCCCGATCCAGCGCGCGGCACTCGCGGCGCTGGACAAGGGGTCGGACATGACCCGGAACCAGTTGACGACAGGCTCGAACATCGCGATGGCGGCCGGCACCGGAGTCAGTGGCCCGCGACGGTCATGCGCGCGACCAGAATCGACCCCGTATGGCGCGCGCCGCGCCGGTCGACGTCGCTGCCGACCGCGACGATGTCACGGAACATCTGCTTCAGATTGCCGGCGATGGTGATCTCCTCGACGGGATAGGCGATGGCGCCGTCCTCGAACCAGAACCCGGCAGCACCTCGCGAAAAATCACCGGTGACGGAGTTTACGCCAGAGCCAAGCTGCTCGGTAACCAGCAACCCGCGGCCTGCCCGGCGCATCAGGCCGGCAAGGTCGTCCTCGCCATGCGCCAGGACCAGGTTGTGGCTGCCGCCGGCATTGCCGGTGGTCGCCATGCCCAGCTTGCGCGCCGAGTAGGAACCCAGGAAATAGCCCTGCACCACCCCGTCGCGGACGACATCACGCGCCGCCGTGGCCACGCCTTCGGCGTCGAAGGGCGCGCTGCCACGCCCGCGGAGCAGATGCGGCTCCTCGCGCAGGTGCACCAGCGGCGCGAACACCTGCTGGCCGAGGCAGTCCTGCAGGAACGACGTCCGCCGGTAAAGGCTGCCGCCCGACACCGCGCCGACGAAATAGCCCAGCAGATCGACCGCCTCCGGCGCCTCGAAGATCACCGGACATTCGAGCGTGCCCAGCTGCCGGGCGCCAAGGCGGGAGAGCGTCCGTTCGCCGGCGATGCGGCCCACGTCCGCCGCCGCCAGCAGGTCGCCGGGCGCGCGCGCGGCGGTGTACCAGTAGTCGCGCTGCATCGCACCATCGCGCTCGCCGATCACCGAACAGTCGATGTGATGGCGCGAGCTCCGGTAACCGCCGGCGAAACCCAGCGTATTCGCATAGGTGAACTCCGACTCGCTGCGCGCCACCGTCGCGCCATCGCTGTTGCTGATCTGCGGATCGACGCGCCGCGCGGCGGCTTCGGCCTCGCGGCCGAGTTCGATGGCCGATTCGACCGGCAACAGCCACGGGTGGTACAGGTCGAGATCCGGCCAGTCGCGGGCTAGGCGCGCCGGGTCGGCAAGCCCCGCGGCAGGGTCCTGCGCCGTCTGGCGGGCGATCGCCAGCGCCTTGCCGACCATCGCGCGCACGGCGGCGTCGGAGAAATCGGCGCTGCTCGCATGGCCGCGGCGCTGGCCGACGTAAACGGTCACGCCGATGCCCTTGTCGCGGTTATAGCTGATCGTTTCCACCTCGTCGTGACGAACCGTCACGCTCTGCCCGATCGCCTGCGACACTTCGGTTTCCGCCGCGGTCGCACCGCCGCTGGTCGCGGCGTCGAGTACCGCCGCGGCCACGCGTTCGAGTTCACGGGTAGGCACCGGAAACTGCCCGGACGGCGCGACCGCGGCGCCGCGAAGCGGCGGAGTGCCGTCGCGCGCGGGTTGGAGTTCTGGAGGCATCGGCGAAGTCTTTGGTCTGACGGTGCGGCGCAAGAGCCGGCCGATGCGGACAGCGCCCGCGGCAGCGCGGTGGAAGGGGTCGGTTATCATAGCAAACGATCTCCTGGCGGATGCCCGTGCGCCGCCCGACCCCCAGGCAGCGAATGGCGAACTCTCCTCCCGACCCGCAGGACCCCGATCAGAATCCGGACCTGCCGCCCTCCAAGACGCGCCGGAAGCAGCAGATGCACGCGCTGCAGGACCTGGGCGAGGCACTGGTGGCGCTCGATCCCAAGCGCCTTGCCCTGCTCGACCTGCCGGAGCGGCTGGTCGACGCCATCGGCCAGGCCCGCGGCATTCGTGCGCACGAAGGCCGCCGCCGGCAATTGCAGTACGTAGGCAAGCTGATGCGCGACGTCGACCCCGCTCCGATCCAGGCCACGCTCGACCAATGGGCCAGCGGCGCGGCCGGCGACCGCGAGCAGTTCGCCGCCACCGAGCGCTGGCGCGACGAAATGCTCGCCGATGCCGGCGCCCTCGAGCGTTTCCTGGCCGCGCATCCCGGGGCCGACCGTTCGCATCTGGCGGGCCTGATCCTGCGTGCCCGCGCCGAGCGTGCGGGCCGGGGACCGCCGCATGCCTTTCGTGAACTCTTCCGGGCGATCAGGGCCGAGTCGACGCGCGGGGAATGACAACCACGTTGCCCACAACCTGACCGCCTGCCAGGACTGCCATGCCTGAATTGCTGATCGGCCTCGTCTCCATCTCCGACCGCGCCTCCGCCGGCGTCTACGTGGACCGCGGGCTGCCCGGCCTCACCGAGTGGTTTGGAGCCGCGCTGAAGTCCCCATGGTCGATGGCGCAGCGACTCATCCCCGACGAGCAGCCGACGATCGAGGCCACGCTGATCGAACTCGTGGACAAGGCCGGCTGCCACCTGGTGCTGACCACCGGCGGCACCGGACCGGCGCCGCGCGACGTGACCCCGGAAGCGACGCTGGCGGTGGCAGACCGGGTGCTGCCCGGTTTCGGCGAACAGATGCGCCAGGTGAGCCTCAAGTACGTGCCGACGGCCATCCTGTCGCGCCAGGTCGGCGTGATTCGCGGCCGGGCGCTGATCCTCAACCTGCCCGGTCAGCCCAAGGCGATCAAGGAGACGCTGGACGGCGTGTTTGCGGCCGTGCCCTACTGCATCGACCTGATCGGCGGGCCGTACATCGAGACCAACGACGATGTATGCCGGGCTTTCCGGCCGAAGTCGGCGCAGCGCCCGGCGAGCTGAACGCGTCAGTCGTCGCGCAGCAGCTCGCTGCGCACCGCGGGCTCCTGCCGGTAGAAGCGCGCGAACTGCTGATAGACGCCGGGGTATTCGAAGCGCAGCAGTGCCGGCTCGACGAAGAACACCTCGGTCAGCACGGCGAAGAATTCCGCCGGGCTCTCGGCCGCATAGGGATCGATCGACGTGTGTTCGCCGCGGTCGACGCGCTTGCCGAAATGCTCATAGGCCGTCTGCATGGTCTTCTTCCAGACGTGCGGCGGCATCTCCGGTGGCAGCGGCGGGCAGCCGTTGGCCGCGCCGTTGCGCATGTCGATCTTGTGCGCGAACTCGTGGATCGCCAGGTTCATGCCGGCGGCGTTCCAGTCCTGGCTCGCCTCGACGTCGGCCCAGGACAGGATCACCGGCCCGCCTTCCATCGCCTCGCCGGCCATCGGCTCGTCGTTGGTGTGCATGACGCCCGCCTCGTCCTCCCACTCCCAGCCCGGCACGAACTCGTCGGGATAGACGATCACGTTCTCCCAGCCGTCGTAGATCCCCAGGTCGAGATTCAGGACCGGCACGCAGGCCTGCAGCGCGATGACCGTGCGCTGCC
The DNA here is from genome assembly GCA_963699765.1 of uncultured beta proteobacterium. Classification (GTDB taxonomy): domain Bacteria; phylum Pseudomonadota; class Gammaproteobacteria; order Burkholderiales; family Casimicrobiaceae; genus VBCG01. The sequence continues at coordinate 285,141 of CAVOVD010000007.1, forward strand.
GGGGCGTCACCACATGACCGCGCGCGCCGGTGATGCTCTTCGCGTGCAGGAACAGCACGACCTTCTCGCGCAGCCGGTCGAGCTCGGCCTCCGTGTACATGGCGAGGAACGGCAGCGATTCCAGCGCATCGCGCCACAGTCCGTCGGGAATGGCTTGTGACTTCAGCAATCGGCGCTGCCGCCAGTGGCGCAAGGCATCGAGCATGGTGCGCGGCGCAGGCTATTTCGTATCCTGCGGCGGATCGTCGAGCACGAATCCGGGCGCGCCCGTCAGCAACCGGTCCGCCTCGGTTTCGGGCAACGCTTCCACGTCGCGCAGCCGGCGCGCGATGGTGGTGCTCTTGCGCCCGGCGTCGTCGAGCGTCCTGCCCACCTGGTCGAGCTTTTCCTTGGTCTTGGCCAGAATGTCGCCGAACTTGCCGAATTCGGTCTTGACCGCGCCGAGCACCCGCCAGACCTCGGTCGACCGCTGCTCGATGGCCAGCGTGCGGAAACCGATCTGCAGGCTGTTGAGCATCGCCGCGAGATTCGTCGGGCCGGCCAGCATCACGCGATGGTCGCGCTGCAGTGCATCGGCGAGTCCCGGACGCGACATCGCCTCCGCGTACAGACCCTCGGTCGGCACGAACAGGATCGCGAAGTCCGTCGTATGCGGCGGCTCGACATACTTGTCGTGGATCTTCTTCGCCTCGTCCCGGAAGAACGCGTCGAGCGCCTTGCGGCTGCCCTCGACCGCGGCGACGTCGGCGCGCTCGATCGCATCCTGCAAGCGCTGGTAATCTTCCAGCGGAAACTTGGCGTCGACGGGCAGCCAGCATGGCGCCCCGTCCTCGCTGCGGCCCGGAAGGCGGATGGCGAACTCGACCCGCTCCTTGCTCCCCGGCCGGGTCGCCACGTTCTGCGCGTACTGCGACGGGCTCAACATCTCCGCGAGCAGGGCATTGAGCTGAACCTCGCCCCAGCCACCCCGGCTCTTGACGTTGGTCAGGACCCGCTTCAGGTCACCGACGCCGGTGGCCAGCGACTGCATTTCGCCCAGCCCCTTGTGCACCTGTTCCAGCCGGTCGGAGACGATCTTGAACGATTCGCCAAGTCGCTGCTCGAGCGTGGTCTGCAGCTTTTCGTCGACCGTCGCGCGCATCTGCTCGAGCTTGGCGGTGTTGTCGACGCGCAGCGCCTCCAGCCGCTGCTCGACCGTGGCGCGCACGGCTTCCAGCCGCTGCTCGTTGGCGACGGTAAGCCTGGCCAACTGTTCGCCGAAACGCCGCCAGCTGCCGCTGCTGCAGACCCGCCATGTCGGTGAGCTGCTGCTGGGTGACTTCGCGGAACTTGCCGATGGCGTCGCCGACTTCGCCGCGCAGCGTGGCCGCTCCCTGGTTCTGCTCGGCGCGGTTGGTGGCGAAATCCTGGCGGATGTCGCCCTCGACCCGCGCCACCTGATTGCCCAGCGCCTCCAGCCGCGCCTTCAGATCGGCGGATTCGCGAACCGCATTGGTCGCCTCCTCGGCGCGGCTGCGTGCCAGCGCCACGATGCGCCACAGCACCGCCGCCAGCAGGACGACGATGAGCGCGAGCGCCGCGGCCAGTGCAATGAATAGGGGGTCGTTCATGGACCGCGCCAGTCTAGCAGGAGGTTGCGCCGGCCTGCGCTGGCTCAGGCCGTCAGCGCCAGGACCGCAAAGGTTGCCAGCCAGTGCTCGCCCAGGTAATCGCCGCTGGCAAGACCCGACATGCCCGCGGCGATGTGCGCCGTCGCCGATTCGCGCAACGGCGCGATCCGCGGATCGGCGGCAGGCAATGCGCCGGCGATGTCGCGAAGGCACCAGGCACGCGACAGATTGAGGCCGTCGAGGTGCACCAGAAAAGGGTCGCTGCGGTCGGCGACTTCCGCCGGGACGAACAGCGGCGCCGATCGTCCCGAGGCCAGCTCCGGCAGGAACGCGGCGAGCCACGACGAGTACGCCGCGGTCGGCAACACCCGATGCATCAGCGCGGCCTCGACCAGCACCGGCGACAGGAAGTCCGCGCCGGACGGCTCCCAGGCAAGCGGCGCGCCGCGGTCGGCCTCGAACCAGCGCCTGGCGGTGGACAGGCACAGCGCTTCCAAGCCGGGCTCTGCGGCGGCGCGCGCGTATTCCAGCGCGAACAGCAGGCCGAAGGCGCTGTTGGGATGCAGTCCCGAGCGCAGCGGATAGCGCTGCAGCGGCAGATAGGCCAGGTAGCGTTCGACCATCGCCTGCGCCAGCGGCGCAAGATGGCGCGACCAGCGCGCGGCGTCGGCGTCGTCGCTTCCGGCGTCCGCCATCTCCCGCGCCAGCGCCAGCAGCCAGGCCCAGCCATAGGTGCGCGAAAAGGTCCGCGATTGCGGCCGCGCGAGATAGGCGCATTCGGCGGCGACGTTTTCCGGCGTCAGGTGGCGCTCGAGCACCGCGGCAATGGCGTGGCGCTGCGGCAGATCCGGGTGCAGCCGGCGCAGCCGCACCAGCAGCCAGTGCATGTGCACGCAGGAATGCCAGTCGAAGCTGCCGTAGAACGCCGGATGCAGTTCGCGCGGAGAGCGCAGGTCGGCGGGACCGGCGAGCGTGTGATCCGGCTTGTTCGGGTATTCGCGCACGACATTGCCGAGCGCGAGTTCGGCGAACGCCGAAGCGAGTGAGGCGGTCAGCGTGTCGGTGCCGGCCATCGCCCTTGCTGGATCAGGCGGCCTCGCGGCTGGCCTTCTTGCGCTCGTGCTCCTTCAGGAAGCGCTTGCGGATGCGGATCGACTTGGGCGTGACCTCGACCAGCTCGTCGTCGGTGATGAACTCCACCGCGTACTCGAGCGTGAGTTCGATCGGCGGTGTCAGCGCAATGGCGTCGTCCTTGCCCGAGGCGCGCACGTTGGTCAGCTGCTTGCCCTTGATCGGATTGACGACCAGATCGTTGTCACGGCTGTTGATGCCGATCACCATGCCCTCGTAGAGGATCTCGCCGGGCGACACGAACATCCGCCCGCGCTCCTGCAGCTTCCACAGCGCATACGCCACCGCGGCGCCGTCCTCGGCGGAGATCAGCACGCCGTTGCGCCGCTCGGGAATGTCGCCCTTCACCGGCGCATAGCCGTCGAACACGTGGCTGATCAGCCCGGTGCCGCGGGTCAGGTTCATGAACTCGCCCTGGAAGCCGATCAGCCCGCGCGCCGGCACCCGGTACTCGAGGCGGCTGCGGCCGTTGCCGTCGGACTCCATGTTGGTCAGGTCGGCGCGGCGCGCGCCCAGCGCTTCCATCACCGCGCCCTGGTGCGTTTCCTCGACGTCGACCGACAGCGCCTCGTAGGGCTCGCAGGTCACGCCGTCGATGTCGCGCATCACGACGCGCGGCCGCGAGACGGCCAGCTCGTAGCCTTCGCGGCGCATGTTCTCGATCAGGATGGTCAGGTGCAGCTCGCCGCGGCCCGATACCAGGAACGCGTCGGTGTCGCCGGTCTCCTCGACCCGCAGCGCCATGTTGGTCAGCAGTTCGCGCTGCAGCCGGTCGCGCAGGTTGCGCGAGGTCACGTACTTGCCCTCGCGCCCGGCCAGCGGCGACGTGTTGACCTGGAAGTACATCGACAGCGTCGGCTCGTCGACCATGATCGGCGGCAGCGCCTCGGGCGCCTCGACCGATGCCAGCGTGGTGCCGATGGACAGCTCGTCGATGCCGGTGACCAGGACGATGTCCCCCGCCATCGCCGTTTCCACCGGTGCGCGCTCGAGTCCGGAGAATCCCAGCACCTGCACGACCTTGGCCTTCAACGGCGTGGCACCCGCGGCCAGCGGGCCGTTCAGCACCGCGACCTCCTGGCCGGGCTTCAGCCGTCCGCGGCGGATGCGGCCGATGCCCAGGCGGCCCAGGTAGCTCGAGTAATCGAGCGCGCTCACCTGGAACTGCAGCGGACCGTCGACATCGGCTTCAGGCGGGGGAACCGCCGCGATCACCGTTTCGAACAGCGGCTGCATGGTCGCCCCGGGCTCGGCGTTGCCGCTCTTGGCCACCTTGACATCCAGCGTGGCCCAGCCGTTCAGCGCCGACGCGTAGACCACCGGAAAATCGAGTTGCTCGTCGGTGGCGCCCAGCTTGTCGAAGAGTTCGAAGGTCGCGTTGACCACCCACTCGACCCGCGCGCCCGGCCGGTCGACCTTGTTGACGACGACGATCGGCTTCAATCCCTGGCGCAGCGCCTTCATGGTGACGAAGCGCGTCTGCGGCATCGGCCCCTCGACCGCGTCGACGAGCAGCAACACGCCGTCGACCATGCCGAGCACGCGCTCGACCTCGCCGCCGAAGTCCGCGTGGCCCGGCGTGTCGACGATGTTGATGTGATGGCCGGCGTACTTGATCGAGCAGTTCTTGGCCAGGATGGTGATCCCGCGCTCGCGCTCGATGTCGTTGCTGTCCATCACCCGCTCGGCGACCTGCTGGTGCTTGGCGAAGGTGCCGGCCTGCACCAGCAGCTTGTCGACCAGCGTGGTCTTGCCGTGATCGACGTGGGCGATGATTGCGATGTTGCGCAGGTTCTGGCGAACGGGGCGGTGCGGCGTGGTCATGACGGGTCCGAAAGGGTGGCACGGCGGCGCCTCTGGCGGGCGGACCGACCGGAGCCGGCCATGCTGGGCCGGAAGGTCGGGGCGTCCTCGCTGGGTGCACCGCAACAAAGGCGTCGGATTATACGACGCAAAGGTTGGGCCACGCCATGAAAATTTTGAAAAATCCGCTACTTACGCTATAATTGCTAATTCGGGCGGCCGATCCGGTCGCCGCCCACCAGAGGCCAGGAATGGACGCAGCGGCCGCGCAGCAGACGGCGGCCCGCAAAGCACCCAGCCTCCCCTTCCAGCAACGCTAGCTAAACGCTGCCTGGACCGGAAGCCGCGAGCGATCGCGGCAGGCCGCGCCAGGAGTCATTCAATGAGTGTCACGAGCTTCAATGAGCTCGGCCTGAGTCCGGAGATCCTCCGGGCCGTGACCGAGAGCGGCTACACCACGCCCACCCCGATCCAGGCCCAGGCGATTCCCGTCGTCCTGGCCGGCCGCGACGTCATGGGCGGCGCCCAGACCGGCACCGGCAAGACGGCCGGCTTCGGCCTGCCCATCCTGCAGCGGCTGCAGCCGCAGGCCAACACCAGCCCGTCGCCAGCCCGGCATCCGGTGCGCGCGCTGATCCTCGCGCCGACACGCGAGCTGGCGATCCAGGTCGAGGAGGCGATCAAGGAATATGGCAAGTACACCGGCCTGCGCTCGACCTGCGTGTTCGGCGGCGTCGACATCCGCCAGCAGCTGCCGATCGTGCGCGCCGGCGTCGAGATCCTGGTCGCCACGCCGGGCCGCCTGCTCGATCACATCGAGCAGAAGAGCATCAGCCTGTCGCAGGTCGAGATCTTCGTCCTCGACGAGGCCGACCGCATGCTCGACATGGGCTTCATTCCCGACATCAAGCGGATCATGGCGCTGCTGCCGGCGACCGCCAAGCGGCAGAACCTGCTGTTTTCGGCGACGTTCTCCAACGAGATCAAGAGACTGGCCGACCAGTTGCTCAACCAGCCGCAGCTGATCGAGGTCGCCCTGCGCAATACCGCCGCCGAGACCGTGACGCAACGCGTGTACAAGTGCCCGCAGGATGCCAAGCGCCCGCTGCTCGCGCACCTGGTGCGCTCGCGCAACCTGTGGCAGGTGCTGTGCTTCGTGCGCACCAAGCACGGCGCCTCGCGCCTGGCCCGCCTGCTGGAAAAAGACGGGCTGGCGACGTCGGCGATCCACGGCGACAAGACGCAGATCGCCCGCATGGACGCGCTGGCCGCCTTCAAGGAAGGCAAGCTGCAGGTGCTGGTGGCCACCGACGTCGCGGCGCGCGGCCTCGATGTCGACGATCTGCCGCTGGTGGTCAACTACGAACTGCCGCATGTTCCCGAGGACTACATCCACCGCATCGGCCGCACCGGCCGTGCGGGAGCGACCGGGGAAGCCATCTCCTTCGTCGCTCCCGAGGAGGAAAAATACCTCGCCGACATCGAGCGCATGCTCAAGAAGAAGGTGGAGGTTGCGACGCCCGACGACTTCGATGCCGAAGCCGCGGCGGCCCGGCTGCCGATGCGCGAGCGCGCGCCTCGCACGCCGCGTCGCGACGGTCCTGCCGGGGCTCCGACGCGGGCCCAGCCTCGCCATGCCGCACCGACCGAACGCAGCGATACGCATCCGCCGCAGCCCCGAGTGGGCAGCGGCCCGGCGCAGCCGCGCGGGCGCAGCGCGCGCGAGATCGAGCGCGAAGAGGCCTACGCGCGCAATCCCGACCAGCCGCTGCCGCCGCGAACCGCGACGGCGGACGGCGCCGCCGGTGCCAAGCCGGCACTGCATGGCCACGGCGCGCGCGACGGCCACCACGGCAAGGCTCGGCCGATCCCTGCCCTGCTGATGAAACGCAAGGCGCCCGAGCCGCAAAGCGCCTGAACCGACGCCCGCGCGCCCCGCGGAACATGAGCGCGCGCAGCCTCGTGGCGTTGTGCCGCGAAGGTTTCGAACCCGAGACGGGAACCGACCTGCGGCAACTCGCCGCGCATGCCGGTCTCGGACTCGAAAGCGTTGCGGCTGGCGCGGGCCATGTGATCGGAACCACGCGCGTCGTCGACGCCTCGGCGTGGTTTGGCGCGCTGGCAGGCGCGAACCCGGTATTCGCACGCAGCGCCAGCTTCGGCACCGGCCCGCATGACCTCGGGCCCGGCGCCCCCGGCGGGCGCGCCGATCGCATCACTCCGCTGCTCACCGCCATCGCGGCGCTGCCCGCACGCTCCGGCGAGCGGGCGCGCTGGCGCAGCGTCTGGGTGGAGTTTCCCGACACCAACGCCGGCAAGGCGATGTCCACGCTGGCCCACGCACTGGAATCGCGGCTGGCCGCCGCGCTCGGCGAGACCGGGCACCTCGCCCCGGAGGCGCCCTGTCGACTGCACGTCTTCCTCGCCGGTCGCGATGCCGCCTACACAGGCGAGAGCCCGGCAATGGGTGGCCCCGCGTGGCCGATGGGCATCGCCCGTCTGCGGATGCCGCGCGAGGCGCCCTCGCGCTCGACGCTGAAGCTCGCCGAAGCGATCGCCGTTTTTCTCGGCGACCACGAAACGCGGCTGCTGCGCCCGGGCCAGCGCGCCGTCGACCTGGGCGCCGCCCCCGGCGGCTGGACCTGGCAGCTCGTCCAGCGTGGCCTGCGCGTCACCGCCGTCGACAACGGACCGCTCAAGGGTGGCCTCGCGCAGGATCCGCTCGTCGAACACCTTGCCGCCGACGGCTTTCGCTACCGGCCCAGGCGGCCGGTCGACTGGCTGGTCTGCGACATGGTCGAGCAGCCTCGCCGTGTCGCCGAGCTGGTGGCACGCTGGATCGCCGACGGCGCCGCCCGCCGCGCCATCTTCAATCTCAAGCTGCCGATGAAAAAGCGCTACGACGAAGTGACGCTCTGCGAGCAGCGCATCGGCGCGATCATGACGCGGGCGGGCCTGCGCTTCACGCTGCGGCTGCGCCAGCTCTATCACGACCGCGAGGAAGTGACCGGCTATCTGGCGCGCATCGACTGATCCTGCGGTCCGGATTGCCCGCGTCGCCGCAGTCGCTGCGGCAGGCAGCGCAGCATCGCGCCGTCAATGCCGCGCGACGATCACCCGCCGGCCGTCGTCGACCAGCACACGCATCGGCAGCCCGCTCCCGCGCAGCGCCTCGAAGGTCGCGGTCGACATGAACGCGAAGGCATCGCCGCCGTCGCGCCAGCGGCGCTCGAATTCCGCCAGGTCCTCGATGAAATTCGCTGGCGCCGCAGCGATGCCCCATGCCAGTTCGCCCTTCTCCCGGACCAGCGTGACCTTGCGCCCCAGGTAGAACGGGACCGCGTGGTCGAAGACATCGACGCTGTAGAACGGCAGTTCGGGCCGGAACGGCCGCTTCTCCTCCGTCAGGCGCTCGATGAATTCCTCCGCCGAGAAATGACCGTCCACCCGGTGCGCGACGGCGGCGCCGATCTGGCACCCGAGCAAGCCCCCGAGCACCAGCACGGCCAGCGCCATCATGCGCCGGCGAAGCCGCAAGCAACGCAACGCCAGCAGGCCGGCGAGCGCCAGGATGCATCCGCCAGCCACCACCCAGCCGGCGTTGGCCGCGTAGATTTCCTGCAACGGTGGGGGCTTGATCCAACGCGCGGCTGGAAACGCCGCCACAGCCACGAGCAGCCCGCCGCCGATCAGTGTCCAGGCGGTGATCGCCATCGTCGCATCCCAGCGCCGCGCCAGCGGTACCGCGACAGCCAGCGCAACCGCGCCCATCACCGGCAGGATGTAGGCAACGAGCTTTGACGACGACAGGCTGAAGAACACGAAAATCGCTCCGGTCCAGCACCAGGCGAAAAGGACGTCATCGAAGCCCTTCGCCGCAACGCTCACCCGGGCCGGTCGCCGCCACGCCTGCGCCTGCACCGCGACGATCGCCGGCAGCCAGGGCATCAGGTACAACACGGAGACCGGAATGAAATACCACCAGGGACCCGGACGCCGGTGTCCCGGCTGCGTGTAGCGTTGCCAGTGCTCCTGCACGAAGAAGAAATCGGCAAACCCCGGGTTCCGCAGTTCGGCCAGGATGAACCACGGCGCGGTGATCGCCAGCACGATCGCCAGTCCGGCCACCGGATGCAGGCGGCGCAGCAGCGCAAGGTCGCGCGCTGCCGCCACGTAGGTTGCGACGGCGAGCATCGGCAGCAGCACGCCGATCAGCCCCTTGGTCAGCACCGCCAGTGCGCAAAATGCCCACGCGGCCAGCATCCAGCGCCGGCGTTCGTCCGGTTCGGCGCGCCCGATTCTGCCCGAGCAGGAAGGCGCACAGCGCGCAGGTCAGCAACGCCGTGAGCATCACGTCGAGCGTCACGAACTGGGTGGAGAAGAAAAAGCCGCACCCCGTCGCCAGCACCGCTGCCGCCACAATGCCGGTCCGCGGCGAATGCAGCCGGCGCGCGGTCCACCAGACCGCGAGCACCGCGGCCAGCGCGGCGATGGTCGGCCCCAGCCGTGCCGTCCATTCGTCCTCGCCGAACACCGCGAAAATGGCCGCGGTGATCCAGTATTGCAGCGGCGGCTTCTCGAAGTAGGGAAAGCCGTTGATGCGCGGCGTCACCCAGTCGCCACTCGCCAGCATTTCCCAGGGAATCACCGCATAGCGGCCCTCGTCCGGGTAGACGAGGCCGCGCAACTCCAGGAAGCCGAACCACAGCGCGAGGAATGCCACCGCGAAGCCGACCACCGGCCATCGGGCGCGCGCCGGCGCAGAGTCGGTCGATGGCGAGCCGCCGCTGTGCCGCGCCCGCGCCTCGCTGCCGGTCACCACTAGGCGCTAGCCGCCAAGACGCTGGTACTGTTGGCGGAGCTTGTCCAGCGTGGCGGTGAATCCCGCCAGACGCGCACGTTCCTGTTCGACGACGGCGGCCGGCGCGCGGGCGACGAAGCCCTCGTTGCCGAGCTTGGCGCCCGCCTTGGCGATTTCGCTTTCGTGGCGCGCGATTTCCTTGCCAATGCGTTCGAGTTCCGCTGCCGGGTCCACCTCGACATGCAGCATCAGACGGAACTCGCCGACGATTTCGACCGGCGCATCGGACGCCGGCAGTTCGGCCACCACGTGAATATCGGATAGCTTGGCCAGCGGCTTCAGGTAGCGTGTGAATTCGGCGAGCATCTGCGGCGTCGCCGGTCACGTACAGCGGCACCCGGGTGGCCGGCGACAGCTTCATCAGCCCGCGCAGCGCGCGACATGCATTGACGATGTCCTTGAACACGGCCATGCGCGCGTCCGCGGCGGCGTCGATCCGCGCGGGGTTGGCCCTGGGAAAGGGTTGCGTCGAGATCGAGTCCCCGGACTTGCCCGCCAGCGGCGCGACCACCTGCCACAACTCCTCGGTGATGAAGGGCATGAACGGATGCGCCAGCCGCAGTGTTGCTTCCAGCTCGCGCACCAGCATCGCCCGCGTGCCGCGCGCCGAAGCCTCGTCGCCGCGCTCTTCGGCGTCGGCCAACTGCACCTTGGCCAGCTCGACGTACCAGTCGCAGTATTCGTCCCAGACGAACTCGTAGAGCGCGCGCGCGGCGAGGTCGAAGCGGTACTGGTCGATGCCCGTCGCGATGTCGTGCTTGGCCTGCTGCAGCCTTCCGAGCAGCCAGCGGTCGACAAAGGTCGTGGTCCGCGGCAGCGCCTCGTCGACGCCGCAGTCCCTGCCGTTCACGTTCATCAGCACGAAGCGCGTGGCGTTCCACAGCTTGTTGCAGAAGTTGCGGTAACCCTCGCAGCGATGCAGGTCGAAGTTCAGCGTGCGGTTGAACGTCGCCAGCGACGCGAAGGTGAAGCGGACGGCGTCGGCGCCGAAGGACGGAATGCCTTCGGGAAACTGCCGCCGCGTCCGCTTGGCGATCTTCTCCGCCTGGCGTGGGTCCATCATGTTGCTGGTGGCCTTGGCGACCAGCGTTTCCAGGTCGACGCCGTCGATCAGGTCCAGCGGATCGAGCACGTTGCCCTTGGACTTGGACATCTTCTGCCCGTCCTCGTCGCGGACGATGGCGTTGATGTAGACGTCGCGGAACGGCACGTGCCCGGTGAAGTAGGTCGTCGTCATCACCATGCGCGCGACCCAGAAGAAGATGATGTCGAACCCGGTGACCAGCACCGACGACGGCAGGAAGCGGGCGAGTTCCGGCGTCTGCTCCGGCCAGCCCAGCGTCGAGTGGCACCACAGCGCCGAGGAGAACCAGGTGTCGAGCACGTCCTCGTCGCGGGTCAGCGACGCGGGCGCCCGGCCCAGCTTCGCGGTCGCCTGCGCGCGCGCTGCCGCCTCATCCGCCGCCACGTAGCAGTTGCCCGCCTCGTCATACCACGCGGGGATCTGGTGCCCCCACCAGAGCTGGCGCGAGATGCACCAGTCCTGGATGTTGTCGATCCAGTGGTGGTAGGTCGACAGCCACTCGCCCGGGACGAAGCGCAGACTCTCGCCCGATCCGGGCGCACCGGCCGGCAGGCCCGCCTCGCCGACCGCGGCGAGGCACAGGTCCTGGATCGACTTGCCGGGGAAGAACGGATGGCTGGCCGGCGCCGGCTTCTTCATGTCGACGAACCACTGGTCGGTGAGCATCGGCTCGACGATCTCGCCGGTGCGGCCGCAGCGGGGCACGACCATGGCGTGCGCCTTCTCCGACACCAGCAGGCCGGCCGCGGCGAGATCCTCAAGCACCGCCTTGCGCGCCGCGTAGCGGTCGAGGCCACGATACTTCTCCGGCGCGTTGTCGCTGATGGTCGCGTCGAGATTGAGAATCGTGATCGGAGCGAGTCCGTGCCGCTGGCCGATCTGCCAGTCGTTGAAGTCGTGCGCGGGCGTGATCTTGACCGCGCCGGTGCCGAACTCGCGGTCGACGTAATCGTCGGCGATCAGCGGAATGCTGCGTCCGGTCAGCGGCAGAACGACGTCCCTGCCGACCATCGCCGCGTAGCGCTCGTCGGCGGGATTCACCGCCACCGCCACGTCGCCGAGCATGGTTTCCGGACGCGTCGTCGCGACGACCACGGAACCGCTGCCGTCGGCCAGCGGATAGCGAATCTGCCAGATCTTGCCCTGCTCTTCCTCGCTGTCGACCTCGAGGTCGGACACCGCCGTGCCGAGTTTGGGGTCCCAGTTCACCAGCCGCTTGCCGCGATAGATGAGGCCGTCCTCGTACAGCCGCACGAAGGTCGCCAGCACCGCCGCCGACAGCCCCTCGTCCATCGTGAAGCGCTCGCGCGACCAGTCGGCGGACGTGCCGAGGCGGCGCATCTGCTGGGTGATCGCCGAGCCGGACTCCTCCTTCCAGGCCCAGACGCGCTCGACGAAGCGCTCACGGCCCAGGTCGTGCCGGGTCTTCCCCTCCGCCTTCAGCTGCTGCTCGACGACGATCTGGGTGGCGATGCCCGCGTGGTCGGTGCCCACCTGCCACAGCGTGTTGTCGCCGCGCATCCGGTGGTAGCGAATCATCAGGTCCATCAGCGTCTGCTGGAACGCGTGGCCCATGTGCAGCGTGCCGGTGACGTTCGGCGGCGGCAGCTGGATGCAGTAGGACGGCGCGTCCGGCCGCATCGACGCCTTGAACAGGCCGCTGGATTCCCAGAACGGGTACCAGCGCGCCTCGATGGCGTGGGGTTCGAAGCTTTTGGCGAGTTCCATGCGCTGCCCGGACGCAGGACATCGCGCCGGTTCCTGTGAAAACATGGAATTCTAGCAGAGCGCCGCGCCTACTCCTCGGAGAATCAGGAGCTTAGCGCTACGGCGCCAACACCAGCGGCACCACGATATCGCCGCCTCCGGCCGCATCGCGGTCGAGACTCACGGCCGCAGGGCATCGAGTGTCGATGCCACCCGATCAGGGGACCGGGTTCGCGCCCTTCAGCGCCCGCTCCAGCACCCGCACCACGTGCAGCGCCTCGCGCTGCACCTTGCCGCGCGTGCCGTCGGCGATCTGGTGCCGGCAGCTGGTGCCGTCGGCCACCAGCAGCGTGTCCGGACGCCGCCGCGCGCACGGCGGGCAGCAGCGAGAGCTCGGCCATCCGCTGCGACACGTCGTAGTGCGCGGCCTCGTAGCCGAAGTTGCCGGCCATGCCGCAGCAGCTGGTCTCGACCACGTCGACGCGCAGATCCGGGATCAGCTCCAGCACCCGCCTGGTCGGGGTCATCGCGTCGAACGCCTTCTGGTGGCAGTGACCGTGCAGCAGCGCGCGGCTCTGCGGCAGCGCCTGCAACGGCAGGCGCAGGCGGCCGGCCTGGTGCTCGCGCGCCAGGAACTCCTCGATCATGAAGGAGCGGTCGGCGAGCTGGCGCGCGGCGTCGCCCAGACCCAGCACCAGAAATTCGTCGCGCAGCGAAAACAGGCAGGAGGGTTCGAGTCCGACGATGACGGCGCCCCGCTCCACCTGCGGCAGCAGCGCGGCGACCAGGCGGCGCGCCTCGGCCCGCGCCTCGTCGACCAGGCCGGAACCCAGGTACGTCCTGCCGCAGCACAGCGGTCGCGACGCATCGGCGTCGCCGGAACCCGCGCGCGCGACCTGCACGCGATAGCCGGCGGCCTTCAGCACGCGCACGGCGGCATGGGCATTCTCGGGTTCGAAATAATTGGTGAAGGTGTCGACGAAGAGCACGACGTCCGGCTGCTGCTCATCGACTGCGGCCGCGGTGCGCAGGAAGGTGTCGCGCCGCCAGCGCGGCAGCGAGCGCCGCGCCGAGATGCCCAGCAGCCGCTCGCCGAGCCATCCCGCGCCCGGCAGCGCGTCGCGCAGGTTGGCGAGCCACGGCAGGCGCGAAGCCCACGGCGCCCAGCGCGGCAGATTGGCGATCAGCCGCTGCGCAAAGCCCAGCCCGTGGGCCTTCTGCCAGTGGTGCCGGAACTCGATCTTCATCCGCGCCATGTCCACGCCGGTCGGACACTCGCGGCGGCAGCCCTTGCAGCTGACGCACAGGTCCAGCGCGTCGCGCACCGCCTCGGAGGCCAGCGCCTCGGGCCCCAGTTGTCCCGACAGCGCCAGCCGCAGCGTGTTGGCACGCCCGCGCGTCAGGTGCTGCTCGTCGCGCGTCACCCGATAGCTCGGGCACATGGTGCCGGCGTCGAACTTGCGGCAATGGCCGTTGTTGTTGCACATGTCGACGGCCTTGGCGAAGCCTCCGGCGGGATCGCCGCCGGTGCCCGGCGCGGTCAGCGTGTCGGCCACCGGATCGCCGACTGCACGTCCCACGCCGACCAGTCGAGTGCCGGGGTCAGCGGCAGCACGCGATGGCCGGGCGGATAGCGGAACAGCGATGCGTCGTCCATGCGCGTGCCGCGGACGATCTTGCCCGGATTCATCAGCCCGGCAGGGTCGAACAGGTCCTTGATCTCCTCGAAGGCGCGGGTCAGCCGCGGGCCGAACTGCCAGCCCACCCATTCGGTGCGCACCAGGCCGTCGCCGTGCTCGCCGGAGAAGGCGCCCTTGTACTCGCGCACCATGGCGCTCGCCTCCTCGGCGATGGCGCGCATTTTCGCCGCGCCGTCGCGGCGCATGTCGAGGATCGGCCGCACGTGCAGCGTGCCGACCGACGCGTGCGCGTACCAGGTGCCGCGGGTGCCATGCTTCGCGAAGACCGCGGTCAGCCGGTCGACGTAGTCGGCCAGGTGCTCGAGCGGCACCGCACAGTCCTCGATGAACGACACCGGCTTGCCGTCGCCCTTCATGCTCATCATGATGTTCAGCCCGGCCTTGCGCACCTCCCACAGCGCCTTCTGCGCGCCGGCGTCGGTCATCGCCACCACCGATCCGGGAAGGCCAAGCTCGCCCATCAGCGCGGCGAGATCGTCCAGCCGGCGCACGCAGCCGTCGCGCGTCTCGCCGATGAATTCGACCAGCAGGATCGCGTCCGGCTCGCCCAGCAGCGCGCGCTCGATCACCGGCCGGAACGCCGGATTGCCCCGCGCCAGCTCGATCATCGTGCGGTCGACCAGTTCCACCGCCGAAGGTGTCAGCCCGACGATGTGGCGCGCCGAATCCATCGCCTTGTGCAATGTCGGGAAGTTGACCACGCCCAGTGTCCGGTGCGCCGGCAGCGGCGCGAGTTTGAGCGTCAGCGCGCGCATCCAGGCGAGCGTGCCTTCACTGCCGACGAGAAGCTGGGCGAGATTGACGCTGCCGTCGGCGGTGTACGGCCGTTCGCTCTGCGGGTGGAACACGTCGATGTTGTAGCCGCCGACCCGGCGCATCGCGTGCGGCACCTGGCGCTCGATCTCGTCGCGCTCGCGCTCGCCGATGGCGCGCAGCCCGCGGACCAGTTCGCCGACGCGTCCCGCAGTGCTCATGCCGCGTTCGGGACCGAAGTTCGCGTGGGTGCCATCGGAGAGTATTGCGTCGACTCCGACGACGTTGTGCACCATGTTGCCGTAGGCGATCGAGCGCGAACCGCAGGAATTGTTGCCTGCCATCCCGCCCAGCGTGGCCTGTGCCGACGTGCTGACGTCGACCGGAAACCAGACCCCGTGCGGCTTCAGTTGCGCGTTGAGGTCGTCGAGGACGATGCCCGGCTCGACCGTCGCGGTCATGGCCTCGATGTCGACGGCGACAAGTCGGTTCAGGTGCCTGGTGTGGTCGATGACCAGCGCCGCGCCGACGGTCTGGCCGCACTGCGAGCTGCCCGCGCCCCTGGGCAGCACCGGCACCCGCAGGTCACGACACACGGCGATCGCCGCCTCGACGTCGTTGCCATGGCGCGGCACCAGCACGCCGACCGGCTCGACCTGGTAGATCGATGCGTCGGTCGCGTAGCGCGCGCGCGAGGCGGCGTCGAACAGCACGTCGCCGGCAACCGCACGGCGCAGGCGGCGGGCGAATTCGCCGTCGCCCCGCCCCGGATGAAACACGACGCGCTGCGGACTCGTCCCACTCATCGATCACTCCACCATCGGCATGGTTGCGGTCGCGCCGTACTCTGCGCAGCGGCGAAAACGCGTTGCGCCATGTGCATTGTAGGGGATCGCCGATGCGCCACCGTGCTCCGCTCCGCTTTCCGGTCAGGCCGACACGACATGACCGCGGACTTCCGCCGAGCGATCCGCCGCAGCGCATGCCGCGCCCGAGGGAACGCCGCGGTCCAGTCTGCGCCCCACCGCCTGCGCGACCGCGCCGACCCGGTCCATCAGCGTCGAGAATTCGGCCGGCGCCAGCGCCTGGTCGGCGTCACACCATGCCTGCTGCGGGGCCGGATGAACCTCGACCAGCAGCGCGTCGGCGCCGGCGGCGACCGCCGCACAGGAAAGTGAGGACACCATCCACGCCTTGCCGCCGGCATGCGACGGGTCGGCGATGACCGGCAGGTGGGTCTCGCGCTTGGCGACGGCGATGGCGGTGACGTCGAGCACGTTGCGATAGGCGGTCTCGAAGGTGCGGATCCCGCGCTCGCAGAGGACAATCCGGTGGTTGCCGCCGGCGGCAATGTACTCGGCCGCCATCAGCCACTCGGCGATGGTCGCGCTCATGCCCCGCTTCAGGATCACCGGCACATCGGCGCGGCCGACCTCCTTCAGCAGGTCGAAATTCTGCATGTTGCGTGTGCCGATCTGGATCACGTCCACGCCCTCGCGCAGGAAAGTGTCGAGCATTCGCACGTCCATGAGCTCGGTGACGATCGGCAGTCCATGGCGCGCTGCCGCCTCCTTGAGCATGCGCAGGCCCTCCACACCCGCTCCCTGGAATGCATAGGGACTGGTTCGCGGCTTGAACGCGCCGCCGCGCATCAGCCGCGCGCCGGCCTGCGCGACCGCGGCTGCGGCGGCGCGCATCTGTTCCGGCGTTTCCACCGAACAGGGGCCGCCGATCACCTGCACCGCCTCGCCGCCAAGCGCCACGCCGTCCACCTGCACCACGGTGCTGGTCCGGTGCCACTCGCGCGCAACGAGCTTGTACGGCTTGACGATGTGCAGCGCGCGCTCGACCCCGGCAAGCGATTCGAACATGGCGGGCGAGAGCTTGCGCTCGTCGCCGACGGCGCCGATCAGTGTGCGCTCGGTCCCGCGCGAGATGTGAACGGCGAGTCCTTCGGCGCCGATCCGTGCCTCGACGGCGGCGATCTCGGCGTCGCCCGCATCGGGTTGCATGACGATGATCATGACCTCTCTCCTTCGAATTGCCGACTGCGAAAAGAAACCGGGCGGCCCTTTGGGGGCCGCCCGGTTCGTGGAATCCTCTTCTGCCGTGCTGGATTTCTACGCTCGCGTGCCGCCCTCTGGATCGTGGCTCCAGAAATAAAATGCGTACGCATAGGCGCGAACGGCGGCGGTCATGGCTGGCGTGCGAAGCAAAAACATGTAATCAGTCTAGCACGCGTTTGCCGCGTCCAGTCAATGGTCACGGCGCCAGCGCTCGATTTCGCGCTCGATCGCTTCGGCCACGTAGGATCGCAGCAAGTCGCCAACGTGCTGGTTGATGGTTGCCACCAGGTCGGCGCTGGCGCGATCGACGATGGGCTTCAGGCGCTCGCCAAGCTGATCGCGCAAGCCGGTGTCGGTGAACAGGTCGATGCGCTGCAGCACCTGGATGCGCACCTCCTCGGCCAGCGCATCCCACTTGGCCTGATCGTCGATGGCCGCAACCGGCGTGTCGGGAACCGGGGCCACGATTGCCGGCGCCGCGACGTCGGGCCTCCCGCTGGAATCCGTCGGGACCTGCATGGTCGCAGCTTCGCCATGCATCGACGTTTCCGCAAAAATTGGCACCGCTTCGGCGCCCTGCGCCTCCTGCGCCTCCTGCGCCTCCTGCGCCTCCTGCGCCTCCTGCGCCTCCTGCGCCTCCTGGGCTTCCGCCGCTTGATCGAGTTCCGCTTCCACGATCGCCGGCGCCTCGATCAGCAGTTCCTCGACCACCACTTCCTTTGCGGCGATCGGCTCTTCGGCAATTGCGGCATCGACAGCGTCCTGCCCACCGCTGTCGACCACGTCCTCCTGCGGCGTTTCGGCCTCCTGCTCCTGCGCCAGTCCCAGTTCCTCGTCGAATGCGTCGTCATCCGCCGATTTGAGGTCGATCTCCTCGTGCTCAGCCGACGCGAGCAGCGCGGCGTCGACGGGCCGGACGACCTCGACCGGCGGCACCACCGCGATCGAGTCCGGCGCTTCGCCGATGACCGATCGGTCGATGTCGTCCAGCCAATCCGATGGCTCGCCTTCGTCCGGCTCAATGGCGGGCGGCTTCGAAGGTTCGGTGGCGGGGACCACCTCGTCGACCAGGACCGGAATCTCGTCCTCGGCGACGTTCTCGCGCAGCAGCACCGTGGGAGCCACGGGCACGATATCGGTCAACACCGGTATGTCGTCGGCGGCTTCCGCCCGATTGCGCCGCATCAGCGCGTCGGCC
The DNA here is from genome assembly GCA_963699765.1 of uncultured beta proteobacterium. Taxonomy (GTDB): domain Bacteria; phylum Pseudomonadota; class Gammaproteobacteria; order Burkholderiales; family Casimicrobiaceae; genus VBCG01. The sequence continues at coordinate 303,054 of CAVOVD010000007.1, forward strand.
TGCTCCAGCAGTTCGCGCGCGGTCGGCATCGGCTAACCCCGCGCCGAGAGATTGTGCGCACGCATCTCGTAACCGCGCTCGCGGTAGAAGCGATAACGCTGCCGTCCGGCATCCGCATCATCGGTGCCGACGATTTCCGCCAGGCGCTCGAAGCGGCTGAAGAACGGCGGCGGATCGGCGTTCAGATTGACCAACACGGCACAGGGTCCGTCGTGTTCGAGGCGATGGTCGATCCATACCGGCGTTGCCGCCGCGTGCGCATTGTCGAGCCGGCAATGCGGCAGGAATCCGGTCGGCGGAACGATCCACAACAGCCGATCGAGCGCGTCGGTCGTCGCCTCGTCCGGCGTCAGCACGCGAACGCTGCCATGTGCCGCGACCGCCTTCGCCACCAGCCGCGCCACCACCGTCAGGCGGTCGTCGACGTGCGTGTAGAAGTCGATGGTCGTCATGCGGCAAACGGCGTCACGCCGGCGGGGACTCCTGCGCGAGCAGCCAGGTCGCAAGCAGCGGCACCGGCCGTCCGGAAGCGCCCTTGTCCTTGCCATCCTTCCACGCGGTGCCGGCGATGTCCAGGTGCGCCCAGTCGAATTTCTTGGCGAAGCGGGAAAGAAAACACGCTGCGGTGATGCTGCCGCCGGCACGGCCCGAGATGTTGGCGAAATCGGCGAAATTCGAGGACAGGCCCTCCTGGTACTCCTCCCACAGCGGCAGCTGCCACGCCCGGTCGTAGGCATCGTCCCCCGCGGCGAGCAATGCCCGCGCCAGCGCCTCGTTGTTGCTGAACAGTCCGGTCGCGATGTGACCGAGCGCGATCACCATCGCACCGGTGAGCGTGGCGATGTCGACCACCGCTTCGGGCTCGTAGCGCTCGGCATAGGTGAGGGCGTCGGCGAGGATCAGGCGGCCCTCCGCATCGGTGTTGAGGACCTCGATGGTCTGGCCGGACATGCTGGTCACCACGTCGCCGGGCTTGGTCGCCCGGCCCGACGGCATGTTCTCGCACGCCGGCACGAGACCGACCACGTTGACCGGCGACTTGAGTTCGGCCAGCGCCCGCAAGGTCCCGAAAACCGCCGCGGCGCCGCACATGTCGAACTTCATCTGATCCATGTCGAGCCCGGGCTTGAGCGATATCCCGCCGGTGTCGAAGGTGATGCCCTTGCCGATCAGCACGCAGGGCTTCGCCTGCTTGCGCGCGGATTGCATGTACTCGAACACGATGAACCGCGGCGGCTGTTCGCTGCCGTTGGTCACGGACAGGAACGACCCCATGCCCAGTTCCTCGCAGTCGCTTCGCTCGAGGACCTTGACCTTGAGGTCAGGGAACTCGGCTGCAAGCTGGCGCGCGCGCTCGGCAAGATAGGACGGCGTGCAGATGTTGCCGGGGAAATTGCCCAGGTCGCGGGCCAGCTCCATCCCGTGCGAGATGGCCAGCCCGCGGGCGGCGGACTTCTCGCCTGCGGTCAGGTCGGAACGCTGCGGCACCGACAGCGTCAGCTTGCGCAACGGCCGGCGCACTTCGGTGGGCTGGCTCTTGAGTTGCTCGAAGCGATAGACCGACTCCATCGCCACGATGACCGCATGCTCGACGCGCCAGGCCACCTCGCGGCGCTTCACCTTTTCCTCGGTCAGGTAGACGACCGCCTCGTAGGAGCCGGTCTCGTTGAGCAGCTTGACGGCCGAGCGGATCGCCTTGCGGAACTCGCGGTCGCGAAAATCCCGTTCCTTGCCCAGACCCACGAGCAGCACCCGGTCGGCAAGCGTTCCGCGCACGTTGTGGAGCAGGAGCGTGGCGCCGAGCTTGCCCTCCATGTCGCCGCGGCGGATGATTTCGCTGACGTAGCCATTGCTGGCGCGGTCGACCAGTTCGGCCGACAGCGAAAGCTTGCGATTGTCGAATACCCCGACGACGACGCAAGCGCTGCGCTGCTTCTCGGGGCTGCCACTTTTTATGGTAAATTCCATCGCGATCCCTCGCCTTCCGTTCCGGCCTTTTGTTGCCGTTACGCGTGTTGCCGGGCATTATCGGCAAATGTCCCGGAAAAAGTCAAAACTTTTCCCTCCGTCATGATTTTTCGCCGCAGCCTGGTCAGGGAGCTGACGGCCACCGCGATCGGCCTGTTCGTGGTGCTGCTGGCCATCCTGTTCACCCAGTCGGTCATCCGCATCCTGGCCCGCGCCGCCGGCGGAGCCGTGGCGGCGGACGGCGTACTCGCGCTGATCGGCTTCAACGCGATGTTTTATCTCAACATCCTGCTGTCGGTGGCGCTGTTCCTCACCGTCCTGCTGACACTGTCGCGCTGGTATCGGGACAGTGAAATGGTCGTCTGGTTTACCTCCGGGCAATCGCTGACCGCCTGCCTGCGACCCATCCTCTGGTTCGCGTCGCCGTTCCTGCTCGCGATCGTCGCGCTGTCGCTGTTCCTGTCGCCGTGGGCCGAGCAGCGCAAGATCGAATACGAGCGGCAGCTGGAGTCGCGCGATGAGCTTTCCATCCTCTCGCCCGGCCTGTTTCGCGAATTCCGCCGGGCCGGTATTGTCGTCTACATCGAGAGCATCAATCCGATCGACGGCCGCATCCGCAACGTGTTCCTGCAGTCGATCGACAGCGAGCGCGACGCGACCACGGTCGCCCGTGCCGGCAGCCTGGTCGAGATGCCGAACGGCGACCGCTTCGTCGTCCTCGAGGACGGGCGCCGCTATGAAGGCAAGGCCGGTTCGGCAGACTACCGGATGATCGAGTTCGAGCGGCTTGGTCGCCGCATCGAGCCCGCCGAGGCGCGCGCGCTGCCGACCTCCACCCGCGCGACTCCGCTGCCGCTGCTGGTTCTGTCGGATGCCAATGTCGACCGCGCGGAGCTGTTCTGGCGGCTGTCGGTGCCAATCCTCGCCTTCGTGTTGACGCTGCTCGCGATCCCGCTGGCCCAGGTCAACCCGCGGATGGGCCGCTCGATCAACCTGTTCGCCGCGGCTTTCCTCTACATGCTCTATACGAATTGCATCAACATCGTCCAGAGCCTGATTGCGCAGGGCAAGCTCGAACTGTGGCTCGGTCTGCTGTTGCCGCATGCCGTAGCGCTGGCGCTGGTCGCGCTGCTGTTCCGGCACCATCTGTCGATCACCGGACTCTTCGGCCGGGCTCCGCGCGATCCCGCCAAGCCCGCCTGAATCATGCGTACGCTGACCCGCTACATCGGACGCGAGGTCTTCCTGACCACGCTGCTGCTGTTCCTGGCGCTGCTCGGCCTGTTCACGTTTTTCGACCTCATCAACGAGATGCGCGACGTGGGGCGCGGCAGCTATTCGCTGACCACGGCGATCCTGTTCGTCGCGCTGCATGTGCCGTCGCGCATCTATGAGCTGTTTCCCGTCGCGGCGCTGATCGGCACGCTGTTCGCGGTCGCGCAGTTCGTCGCCAATTCGGAGTTCACGGTGATGCGTGCCTCGGGCGCCTCGATCCTGCAGATCGGCTGGGCGGTCATCCGCGTGGGCATCCCGCTGGCGATCGCCACCTTCCTGGCCGGAGAGTACGTGGCCCCCCCGGCGGAACGACTCGCGCAGAATATCCGCGCGACGGCGCTGGGGGGCGCGACCGGCGTCGTGGCACAACAGTTCGAGTCGGGCTTCTGGTTCAAGCAGGATTACACGTTCGTCAACATCCGGACCGTGCTTTCGGACATGACGCTGGTCGGCGTGCGCATCTATGAGTTCGATCGCGACCTGAGACTCACCACCGTGCGCAGCGCGGAGTCGGGCCGCTTCGCGGGCGACGGCCGCTGGACGCTGGAAAAGGTCAGGATCACCGAACTCGGCGCGGACTCGGCGCGGGTGTCCTCCGAACCGAAATGGACCTGGCAGTCGGTGCTGCAGCCGTCGATCCTCACCGTCTACCAGGTGGCCCCGGAGCGCCTGGCGCTGGCAACCCTGTACGACAACATCCGCGTGCTGGACCGCAATGCCCAGAAGACGTCGCGCTTCGCGATCGCCTTCTGGGCGAAAGTGCTGTACCCGATAGCGGTGCTGGTGATGATGTTGCTGGCGTTGCCGTTCGCGCAGTTCCAGCGGCGCCAGGGAGGCGTTGGTTTTCGCATCTTCGCCGGCACCATGCTCGGCCTCGCCTTCTGGCTGATTGGCCGGCTGTTCGCCTACCTCGGCGTGCTCAACGACTGGTCGCCGTTCTTCTCCGCCGCGTTTCCGCTGCTCGCCTTCACGGTGCTGGCCTTCGGGATGCAGTACTACATCGAGCGGCGCTGATCGCGTCGAACCGTCAATGCGGTCGCGCGCCCGCGCGGGTTCCGCCTACCTTGACCATCTGACTTCCGGCCTGTCGCGCCCGGGCGATATCGGCCAGTGCCCGGCGCTGGATCTTGCCCGCCTCGTTGCGCGGCAACTCGCCGACCTCGAAGATGTAACTGGGGGAACTGCGGCCCAGGATGAGTCGACAGGCCTTGAACACCAGTTGCAGCTGCACCGGGCGTTTGACCACGACCGCAGCCCAGACCTGCGTGATGCCGTTGTTGTCGGGCAAACCGAAAACCGCGACGTCGGCAATGCCCGGAATGCCTCCCAGGAAATTCTCGACCACCAGCGGGCTGATTTTTTCTCCGCCTATGTTGATGAGGTCCTCCACGCGGCCGGTGATCGAGAGCATCCGATCCGCCGCGACGGCGCCGGTGTCCCCGGGGTAGAACCAGCCGCCGCGAAAGACCTTGGCGGAGGCCTCCGGATCGCCGAAGTAACCATCGGCACCCAGTTCGCTGCGCACTCTGATCACCCCTTCCGTGCCAGGCGGGAGCGGACGGTCGTCATCGTCGACCGCTTGCACGTCGACCCCTTCATGCACCCTGCCCACGATCGTTGGCGAATTCGCCAGCTCGTCCGCAGAGGCCGACGCCACCGGACCGACCTCGGTCGATCCATAGGCAATGAAAACGGATGGACACAGGCGAGCACGGATCAATTCCAGAACCTGCCTTGACAGCTGACTGCCGCCGACTTCGATCGACAAAAGTGTCGGAAACGGCCCCGCGTCCTCCGCTCGCGCCACCGCGACGTCGCGCAGAAGCGACGGCGCCGCCACCAGCCGGTTCACCCGGTCCCGCGGGATCGCGTCAAGAATTTCGGCAACGCTCGTGCAGAACACGATCGTCCCTCCGGCCTGGAGGACCCGCATCGACTCGCGGAATCCGTATCCGCCCATTGGCCCGGGAGCGAAGATCTGGCAGGGTGCGGGCGGAAGCGGCGTGAATCGATTCCTGTTGCGCATCCAGAGCACGAGCTTCGCATGGGTGACCGCGACATGCCTGGATTCCCCCACGGTGCCCGACGTGGGAAAGATCCTGCAGATGGCATCGTCGCCCGCCGCGGCCGGTACCTGCGCAACGGCCACGTTTGCCTCCGGCGGCGCGAACCAGTCAGCCGAGACTCGCACGAGGCGGCGGTCCGTCGACGGCTCGTTCAGCACCCGGAAGCGGAAATCCGCCAGGGCGCCAGGCAGCTTCACCGACGCTGCGGCCGCGCCGATGCGTGCCAGGGCCAGAGAAAGCGCAAAAAACTCGTAGGGCATGATCAAGTCGAGCGCCACCGCCTGCCCCGCCCGCACGCCACTGTCGAGCGCTCGCTGCGCCAACCCATCGACGGCGCGATCGAACTCCGCGTAGGAAACTTTTCGTCCTCCGGGGCGGACGATCGCAGTCGCGTCCGGCTTGAGCCGCGCCTGTTCGCGCAGTAGGTCGGTGATGTTCATCCAGCTCTCCAATTCCGATGCGCCATTGTCTCCCCGAATCGATTGGCCGACAATGCGCGCTTTCCCGTCGACGTCGAACGCGATGACACTTCACCGGACCTGCGGCGTCCTCAGGGCATTCGTCCTCGGCATGTGCACGCTGGCCCTGCAAGGGGCGGCGGCGCAGGGATTCCCTGATCGGCCGTTGCGCATCGTCGCGCCCGGCCCGGCCGGTTCGGGCATCGACCTGGTCGCGCGCATCATCGCCGATCGACTGCGCGACGATTTCGGGCAACCCGTCCTGGTCGAGAATCGTCCCGGCGCCGACGGCATCGTTGCCGCAAGGCAGGTTGCGATTGCTCCCCCGGATGGATACATGCTGCTGCTGGCATCGCCTTCGCAGATGTCGGTGAATCCGGTGCTGTATCGGAATCTGTCCTACGATCCCCAGCGCGACTTCGTGCCGATCGGGATGGTGGCCCAGGTTCCGTTCGTGTTCGTGGCCAATCCGGCCATACCGGCCAATTCCATGCAGGAACTCGCGGCCTATGCCAAGGCCCACCCCGAGGCGCTCAACTATGGCGCCGGCTCGAGCATCTTCATGCTCGCCACCGAATCGATCCGCATGCTGACAGACATGCCGATGCGGCACATTCCCTATAACGGCATCCCGCCGGTGGTAACGGCTCTGCTGGCGGGCACCGTGCAGGTGGGGATCGTGAATCTTTCGGTGTCGGTGGCGCACATCAAGTCGGGCGCGCTGAAGGCGTTCGCGACAATGGGGCAGACGCGCGACCCGCTGCTACCGGGAGTGCCGACGATCGCCGAAGCCGGAGTTCGCGGCTACGAGATCCCGGCATGGATGGGCGTGTTCGCGCCATCCGGGATGGCTCCCGAAGTCGTCGTGCGCCTTCAGTCGGCGCTTGCCCGCGCCGTCGCGGCACCGGAGACGCGCGATCGGCTTCGCGCGGCCGGCTTCGTTCCCATGGGCAGCACCGGACCAGCACTCGCCGACGCCATCCTTCGCGAAACCGGGCATTTTCGCGCAATCGCGAAATCGGCCGGGCTGCAGCCCAACTGATCGGCTTCGCACCCCGGACAAACAAAATGCCCGGCACTCGGCCGGGCATTTCTTCGCTGCTTGCCGACGACGCTGCGGGTCAGCCGGCCTTGGCCTCGCTCGCCACGACATTGGCGAACTTGTCCTGCTTGGGGCCCTTGGTCGTGTATTTCACGTGACCGTCGACCAGCGCGAACAGCGTGTGGTCCTTGCCGATGCCGACGTTGACGCCCGGATGGATCGGCGTGCCGCGCTGGCGCACGATGATGCCGCCGGCACGAATCACTTCGCCGCCGTAGACCTTGGTGCCCAGCCGTTTGGCCTGCGAGTCGCGCCCGTTGCGCGAACTGCCGCCCGCTTTCTTGTGTGCCATGGTGTCCTCGTCCTCGGTTAGCCGACGATCGCTTCGATCTTGATTTCGGTGTAGTTCTGCCGGTGGCCCTGGTGCTTCTGGTAGTGCTTGCGCCGGCGCATCTTGAAAATCTTCACCTTCTCGCCGCGACCATGCGCGACGACGGTGGCCGTGACCGTCGCGCCCGCGACGGTCGGCTGGCCCAGACGGACGCTTTCGCCTTCGGCGACCATCAATACCTGGTCGAGGGTCACGCTCGCGCCCACGTCCGCGGGCATCTGTTCTACCTTGAGTTTTTCGCCGGGGGCAACCTTGTATTGCTTGCCGCCGGTTTTAATGACCGCGTACATGAGAGACTCCGTTGAATTGGCTTTCCCGCTTCAGCGCTGGCGCGCCCTTCCGGCGGGAATGCGGAAAAGCCTTGAATTATAAGGCTGAACCAGCCCCAATGTCAAAGTCCTTTGAATTTGGCCCGTCATCGCCGCTGCCGGCGGGTCGTCCCAGGCATCCGGGACGTGGAAGCGCCCGCCCGGTCGGGTAGAATGCGCGCCAATTGCGCCCAATTGCGGATTTTCCGGGCAAAACCAATGTCTTGCGGGCGGTCCGGATTGCGCTGCACGGCGACCCGAAGCACGCGCATTCTCGGGACCGGGCGGGGCCGGACCTCGGCAATGATCGTCCCGATCCAATCCCGATGCCAACCTGCCGAGCCGCCCATCGTGAACGTTGCCTTTCTTGAACCCGTAATCGGCGAGGGCATGCGGCAGGTCGACCGGGAACTGCGGCAGGCGCTCGGTTCGGATGTCTTCCTGATTCGCCAGGTCGCCGAGCACATCGTCGGCGGGGGCGGCAAGCGACTGCGTCCGGCGCTGCTGCTGCTGGCCGCGGGCGCGACCGGCTACCGCGGCGGCGAACAGCACGTCCTGGCCGCGGTGGTCGAGATGATCCATACCGCGACGCTGCTGCACGACGACGTTGTCGACGAATCCGACCTCCGCCGCGGCCACGCGACGGCCAATGCCGCCTTCGGCAACGCCGCGTCGGTGCTGGTCGGCGATTTCCTCTACTCCAGGGCGTTCCAGATGATGGTGGGTCTGTCGCGGATGCGCGTGCTGGAGATCCTGGCCGACGCCACCAACGCGATCGCCGAGGGCGAAGTGCTGCAGTTGATGAATGCCGGCGACGCCGATCTGACCGAGACCGCGTACATCGACGTCATCCAGCGCAAGACCGCGCGGCTGTTCGAGGCGGCGGCACGCCTGGGCGCCGTGCTCGGCGATGCGAGCGCCCCGCTCGAGGATGCGCTGGCACGCTACGGCATGCACCTGGGCACCGCGTTCCAGCTGGTCGATGACCTGCTCGACTATTCGGGCGACGCGGCCGCCATCGGCAAGAACCTGGGCGACGACCTGTCCGAAGGCAAGATGACGCTGCCGCTGATCCGCGCACTCGCCACCGGCAGCGCTGCCGACGCCGCAGTGATCCGGCACGCGATTGCCGGCGGCGGCATGACCGATTTCGCCCCGGTGACCGCGGCGCTGGCGGGGACCGACGCGCTCGCCTACACCCGCGCCCGCGCCGACGACGAGGTGCGCCGCGCCGCCGCCTGCCTGGCCGATCTGCCCGACTCGACCTACCGAAAAAGTCTGCTAGAATTGACAGTCTTCGCTGCGCAGCGGACGTATTGAAGTCCCGCCGGTCCCGTGGCCGGCGTCGATGCCGACGGGCGCGCGAGGCTCGCGAAATTGCGGTTGCGACAACGGTTGTTGCGACGTGCATTCCCGCCGCGAGTGCGACATCGAGCACCAGTCCCGCCAAGGGAACCCAATCGGGGTGTAGCTTAGCCTGGTAGAGCGCTACGTTCGGGACGTAGAGGCCGGAGGTTCAAATCCTCTCACCCCGACCAGATGCCGGAAAAGCGACGCCGCCGACGAGGCGGCGTTTCTTCGTCGCACGCTGATGACCACGCGGGTTCAGGCGGCGACCGGTCTTGCGCCAAAGCGCCCCCGCGCGGGGGCCATGCCCGCATCGTCGATCAGGTCGAAGGCAACGGCTGCTGCGGCAGATCGGCGAATATGCCCAGCATGATGCGCAACCCATCCGCGGCGACGCCGGAAAGCAGGTGCTCGTCCGGCGCATGCTGCGAGCAGGCGGGATAGGAGTGCGGCACCCACAGCGTCGGCAGGCCGAGCACTTCGGCAAAGCAGTCGTTGGGCAGCGATCCGCCGAGGTTGGGCAGGATCGCCGGCGCGATTCCCGTCGTCCGTTCGATGCTTGCCGCCGCCCAGCCTACCCAGGCGTTGTCCGGGTCGAGGCGCGTGGCGGCCATGACTTCCGCGCGATCGCGGGCGACGTCGATGCGCGCGAATCCATGCGAATCCAGGTGCCGGCGGATCGCCGGAATGAAGGCATCGTGATCGCAACCGGCCACAAAGCGCACCTGCAGCGTCGCGCTCGCCCGCGCCGGAATGGCGTTGACCGGGTTCTGCGGATTGCCGGTCACGAAGGCGAGGACTTCGAGCGCATTGAAGCCGAACACGCGCTCGGCCGGCGTGAGGCCGGGCTCGCCCCAATCGACATCGATGGCCGGGCCGTCCGGTTCGCCGGGTTCGATGCTTGCCAGCGCCCGGCGCACGCTCTCGGGAATCGGCGGCGGCCGCAACGCGTCGACCAGGATCCGGCCGCGCGCATCGACCATCGAGGCGATGGCGTTGGCCAGCAGCGTGCCGGGATTGACCAGCAGTCCGCCCCAGTTGCCGGAATGCTGCGCTCCGTCGCGCAGCGCGCAGCTCAGAACGAAGTTGAAACAACCGCGCGAGCCGAGAAAGAGCGTCGGCCGGTCGGAGCGCAGGCGCGGGCCGTCGCTGGCGATGAACACGTCGGCCGCCAGCTGCGCGCGATGCTGCTCGCAGGTCGCGCGCAATCCGGGTGATCCAACCTCCTCGCCCATCTCGAACAGCCACTTGACGTTGAAGCCCAGCGCGCCGTGCGTGGTCAGCCGCTGCTCGAGCGCGGCGAGATTGATCGAATGCTGGCCCTTGTTGTCGGCGGAGCCGCGGCCGTACCAGCGGTTGCCCTTTTCCTCCAGCACCCAAGGCGACGACGCCTGCGTCCACTGCTCGTCGTAGCCCAGAATCACGTCGCCGTGACCGTACATCAGCACCGTGTTGAGCCGCGGATCCTCGATTCGTTCACCGAACAGCAGCGGCGGGCATCCGGAAACCGGGTTTTCCCAAAGCTGCGTCGCGAAGCCCATGCGTTCGAGCGTCGGCGCGATTTCGTCGACCAGATAGCGCCGCAGCTCGGGGGCCCGCTCCGGGTTCTGGCTTTCGGTGCGGATGGCGATGCGGCGCGCGAGCGCGGTGCGCAATCGGGCCAACTCGACATCGGGTGGCGGCGGCGCAGGCACCCGGGTCTCGGTCAAGCGGTTTGCGCCGGCATGCGCACGAACATCGGCAGACCGCCGACATCCCTGAAGCCAAGGCCCAGGTAGACGGAATGGCCCGCCGTCGAGGACTGCAGAACGCCGACCCGATACCCAAACCGATGCGCTATCCGCAGCGGCTCGGCCGTCGCGTGGGCGCCGAGGCCCTTGCCGCGTTCCTCGGGCAGCGTCGCCACGCAGTAGATGCCGGCCAGACCATCCGCCAGGTACAGCATCGAGGTGGCGACAGTGCGGCCATCGCGTTCGATCGCGAAAAACTGGACCGGGGCATCGTCCGCCATGTCCGCCCCAAGCGCCTCGGGCGAAAACATGCGCGCCAGCCCCGGTGGCAGGCCATAGCCGACGGCAAGCGTCTCGGACCAGGCACTGCCGGCCTCTCCCGCGCCGACGCGCACGCAGCCGTAACCGGACGGCAGCGCCGTCGCGGACAGCCGTTCAATATCCACCGCCATTGCCGGCATCTCGCCCTGCCCCGCGAAACCGACGGCCTCGACCGACTTCGACGATGGCGTCGGAGACTCCCGACGCGTAGATCAGCGCCGTGGGTTGCACGCAGCCGAGCAAGGGGCCGATGGCGGCACGCGTAGACTCCGGAGCGTCCGGCTCACAAACGATCGCGAGGTTGCCCATCGGATGCGGCTCGCCCGTCACCAGCCGCATGAAGCCTGCACCGGATTCGGCGCCCTGCCCGGTCATCAGATGTCGGAAGATGAGATCCAGATGCCGAGCGGCGCGTACGCCGATCGCCTTCCGGTCCCGTTCAATCGACTGCGCCATGCCGCCTGTTGCATCCCCGATGCCTCGTCGGGATCCATCCGGGATAACTTGAGGCAACTTCGCGGCCTGTCAACAATGGCCCCGACGGGGTGCACGTGCGGCAGCGGGCGACCCGTGCGCGATGAATCTGCGCAACGCGTCGTTGAATGCCTGCGGATGGTCGAGCATCACGAAGTGACGCGCCGGCGCAATCGTCACGACTTCGAGTTGCGTTACGCCCGGAAGCAGCGACCGGTAGTACGACCCCTTGCGGACTCCGAAATGCCCGTGCGGCGTAGTCGCCCGCGAGGTAGGGGCGACCACCATGACCGGCACGCGAATCCCGGCAGCTGCGGGCGCAGGTCGAGCGCCATCGCGGCGCTCGCATAGTCGGCGACGGCCTGCGGGTCGCTGCGCGCGGCGAGTCTGGCGATCGCCACGGCCTGCGTCGCGTTCGACCACGCCGACCCGCTGCATGAATTGCAGCTGCTGCGCCTCGAAGTCGGCCGTGGTGATGCCCGCGAATTGCGCGTGGATGCGTTCAGCGAGTCCATTTGCGTTGCGCCGCGGGCACCGCTTCGGTGGTCGGGAACACCGGCAATCCATCGACCGCGACCACGCCCGCGATCAGGTCGGAGTGCGTCGTCGCAAACTGCAGCGCGAGCGTGCCGCCCAGGCTGTGGCCAATCAGCACCGGCCGATCGAGGCGCTGCGAGGCGATCAGCGCGTGCAGCGACGCCGCCGCCTGCGCCAGCACATCGCCCTTGACCGCCGGACGGCCGTCGAAGCCGGCCAGCGTGACGGCGTACACGCGGTGCTCGCCCTGCAACGCTGCGATGCTGTCTCTCCACACCCAGGCGCCGCTCGCGAGGCCGGGGATCAGGATCACCGGCGAGCCGCGCTCGCCATGGCGTTCGACATGCAGGCTGCCGACGTCGAACTCGGTCGGCCGGACCGGCCAGCCATCACGCCGCCGGCAACACTTATCCACGCCGCGGCCAGAATGGCGGCGGCCCGCTTGATGCTTTTCATGAGAACTCCTTGAGGTGGACTGCTTGGGTGGACTGCCTGTGTGGACTGCCTTCGCGGACTACCGGTCTGCCAGAAAAATGGCTTCGATGCTGGTCTCGAACAGCTTCGCGATCGCGAACGCCAGCGGCAGGCTCGGGTCGTAGCGGCCGGTCTCGATCGCGTTGACCGTCTGCCGCGACACGTCGAGCAGGTCGGCCAGCGTGGCCTGGCTCCAGCCGCGTTCGCCGCGCAGCTCGCGAATCCTGTTGTTCATCGATGACGCATGCCGGAGAAAATCGCGAGCAGCTCCCCACACTGCCCCCATCACCGGCCACACGGTGAACATGCTAGGCGCGGGCCCCCGAGCCCATGATAGTCTGCCTCGCCGGGCACCTTGTCGGGTCGGATCTGCCCGGATCGGGCGTCCCGATGCCGGCCGCCCTGTTCGGCCGTCGTGTGACTTTTACTCCAGGAAAATGACTCTCCAGGGACACGGGGTCGGACATTCTGAAACCGCTCTGCGTGGCGGCTACCGCGAGTTCCGGCGCGAAGAGATCGAGCAGTCGATCCCGGCCCGGTTTCAGCAGCAGGTCGCGGAACGCCCGGACGCGCTTGCCGTCCTCACGCGCGAGCGGTCGCTCAGCTACGATGCGCTGAACCGCGCGGCGGATCGCCTCGCTGCGGCGATCCGCGAACGGTCAGGGGACCGCGACGAGCCGGTGGCGCTGCTGCTCGAACAGGGCGTCGACGCGGTGATCGCGATCCTCGCGGTACTCAAGGCGGGGAAGATCTTCCTGCCCGTCGATCCCACGCATCCGCTCCTCCGCCTCACCGGGGTGCTGGACGATGCCGGCGCGCGCCTGCTGGTCACGGAGCCGAAGCATGCCGCGCTCGCCTCGCGCCTCGCGAACGGTCAGCGCATTGTGATGCTTGTCGGGGACGGCGCGGGCGATGGCGCAGACGAGAAGCGGGTAAACGACGCGAACCGCTTCGTGCCCCCATCACCCGGGCAGCTCGCTTGCCTCTTCTACACCTCGGGCTCGACCGGAAGGCCGAAGGGCGTCGTCGACACCCACCGGAACGTGCTGCACAACGCGATGCGCTACACGAATGCTCTTCGCATCACTCCCTCGGATCGCCTGACGCTCGTGCAGTCGCCAACGTTCAGCGGCACGCTCTCGAGCCTCTTCTGCGCCCTGCTGAACGGCGCGACGATCTGTCCGTTCAACCTGCGCGTCGAGGGGTTCGCGTCGCTCGCCGCGTGGCTCGCCGAGATGGAGATCACGGTCTACCACTCGGTGCCGGTGCTCTTTCGCAGCCTGCTCGCGAGCGAACGGCGCTTTCCGTCGGTGCGCGTCGTGCGGCTCGAGGGGGATCGGGCGCTGCCGAGCGACGTCGCGCTCTTCCGCCGTCACTTCGGGCGCGACTGCATTCTCGCGATCGGGCTGGGCGCGACCGAGACCGGTCTCTCCTGCCAGTATCGGATCGACGCGGCGACCACGCTGCCGGAGGGGATCGTCCCGGTGGGCAGGCCGATGCCGGACATGGACATCGTCATTCTCGACGACGACGGGCGCGACGTGGGCCGCGAGCATGCGGGAGAGATCGCGGTCAGGAGTCGCTACCTGGCGCTCGGCTACTGGCGTCAGCCGGAACTCACCCGCGTCAAGTTCCGGCCCGATCCGAACGAGCCGGGCGTGCGCGTCTATTCGAGCGGCGACGTCGGCCGGCTGCGCGCCGACGGCTGCCTGGAGATCCTGGGCAGGAAGGATCCGCAGTCGAAGATCCATGGCCAATGGGTCGACGCGGCCGAGGTCGAGGCAGCGCTGGCGCGTATCGATGATGTCCGCGAGGCGGTCGTGCTGGTGCGTGAAGCGGTTCCAGGAGAGCCACGGCTCGTCGCCTACGTCGTCGTCCGTGGAGCTGCCGCGCCCACGGCGAGCGCACTCCGGGCACTGCTCGCGGCCTCGCTGCCCGACGTCATGATCCCGAGTTCGTTCGTGTTCCTCGACGCGCTGCCCGTGACCGAGAACGGCAAAGTGGATCGCCGTGCGCTGCCCGCGCCCGAGGATTCCGCCGAGGGCCGAAACGCGAAGGCGTGCCGGACCGGCGGGCCTCCGCCGCGGGACGGGATCGAACATGCGCTGGTCGCGATCTGGGAGCAGGTGCTGCGTCGCCGACCCGTTGACATCCACGACGACTTCTTCGATCTGGGTGGCGATTCGCTCCTTGCCGCCCGCATGGCGCTCGAGGTGGAGAAACGGCTCGGCAAGCGCGTGTCGCCGGCCGTGATCTACGCGACGCCGACGATTGCCGGACTGGCCGCGGCGCTCGGGGATGGCCCGCAGACAGCCGCCGAAAACATCGTGGTGGCCCTTCGACCGCACGGCACGAAACGACCCGTTTTCTTCATTCACGACCACCTCGGAAGCGTCGGCAGCTACGTGGCGCTCGCGCGACATCTGGGCGAGGACCAGCCGTGCTTCGGGCTGCAGAGTCCCTGGCTGCCGGACCCGACGAGCGCGCCGGCGACCATCGAGGCGATGGCGGCGCGCTACGTCGACGAGATCCGGCGCGTACAGCCAACGGGGCCGTACCATCTGGCGGGCGCGTGCTTCGGCGGCGTGGTGGCCTTCGAGGTGGCGCAGCAGCTCGTGGCGAAGGGCGACTCGGTGGCGCTGCTCGCGATCATCGCCGTGACGCCCTACGATTTCCCCGACCTGATCAGCGCGGCAGCAGGCCGGCTGCATGCGTTGCACGGGGCGCGCGCCCGGTTGATTCCGCGGCTCGAATACTATGCGACGCGCCTGCGTCCGCTGTCATGGCCCGAGCGATTGCGCTACCTGGGCGGCCGGGGTCGATTGGTACCGCGGTTTCTTCGCGACCACTGGCGCGAGATCGCGTTCGGTCCCGCGGCGGTCGCGGCCCCGGCGGCGTCATCGCTGGTGATGGTGCATTCGACGATGTTCCAGAGGTACCGGCCGAGTCCGTTCGCGGGTCGCCTTGGCCTCTTCCTCTCCACCACGACGACGGCGCGCTATTCGAGCGACCCGGGCCGCGACTGGCAAGGGCTCGCGGCCGGCGGCGTGGACGTTTACCTGATGGACGCCGGTGCCGACGTGATGGCCGCCGAACCGCACGCGCGGAAACTGGCCATGCAGATCAGGCGCCATCTGGGCGCGGGCGAGCAGCCACTCGAGGCAGGATCGCCCTGAATTCGACGCGTACCGATCGCGCACGCGGCGTCGAAATTTCTTACAGGAGACAGTCGGGAAATCCGCAAGTGCCTAATTCGATTGACGGGTTTGATTCTTGCGTCGCACGATGGTTGCACTCGCCAACGGTCGGAAACCAGCGACCACGCGAACGGACTGCCTTTCTCAAACCTGGGGACGATGATGAAACTTCGCGCGATTCTTGCCGCCTGCTCGGTTGCCCTGGCCCACGCGCTCCCGGCGTCCGCGGATGTCTTCTCCTACGACACCATACTCGGCCCGGAAGCCCCGGGGGCAACCGGCAGCGGAACTGTCGTGGTCGCATTCGACACGACGACCAACGAACTGGCGATCAATGTCATCTGGTCAGGCCTGACGGGCAGTACCACCGTTTCCCATATCCACTGCTGCGTTGCGGCGCCGGCCACGGTTGGCGTGGCAGTGACTCCAGCCACGCTTCCGGGCTTTCCAAGCGGCGTCTCCGCCGGTTCGTATTCGACGGTTCTGGATCTCGACTTGACGACCGCTTTTACCGCCAGTTTTTTGGCGGCGAACGGCGGTACGGCCACCTCGGCGACCACGGCGCTGGTCGCGGGCTTGACCGCCGGCACCGCCTATTTCAACATCCACACTTCGACGTTCGGCGGCGGCGAAATCAGGGGGTTCCTCCAGCCTTGCGGCGGCACCACAGGCAACCCTTGCGAAACCATTTCAAGAGTACCCGAGCCCGCCACGCTTGCCCTACTCGGCGTCGGCCTCGCGGGCCTTGCCTTCTCGCGCCGCAAGCGTTGACTGACGCTTCGCCCGCGCAGGGGCCCGGCCCGGCCTTTCGACAGCGCGGTCAACCTCCTCCGAATACCCCGGCCAACAGCGGCTTGAGCTGCGCGTAGGCCGCTCCGACCGTGTTCGGGACCGAGTCGGTGCTGTGCTCGACGCCGGTGAAATAGGTCAGCGCCAGCGCCACCATGTGCCGCTCGAGTTCGTTCAGCGGCACCTTCGCCAGTTCCGGCGACAGCGGATTCACGTTCAGCGACCCGGGAGGCTGCGGGCCCGGCACCGTCACCGGCCATGTCGACGGATCGCGCAGCTGCGTGAGGTTTACCGCATCGCTCAAGTCAGGTGCATTGCGGTCGCGCTCGGTCAGGTGTTTCAGGCCGTGCTTGCGGCACAGAGTGCGGATGGCCGCGGCATGGTGCACCGGCCGTTTCACCACGGTGTTCGCCTTGGTGTACGCGGAGATGGCGATCGATGGCACCCGGATGCCCAGCCGGTCGAACAGGAAATCCATCTCGCCGGAGAGCTGCGGGTTGTCGGGCGGCGTCGCCGGCGGCGGCGCCACGTGGTCGAAGCAGCCGCCGTGCTCGTCGAAGGTGACCAGCAGCATGGTGTTGCTGGCGGTGCTTGGCGTGGCCCCGTTCGGCTTGCTGGTCCGGATGGCATCGTAGACCTGGTGCAGCAGCAGGTCGCCGGCGCGGACGTCCGAAGGATCGGGAATCTTGATGCCGTCGATGATCAACGGCCCGGGTGGATGGAAGTCGTTGTGGTTGAACAGCATCCGCGGCTCGACGAACGCGTAGTCCGGCAGGGTTCCGGCCGCCACGTCGGCGTAGAACCGCGTCATCGTGGCGAAATGAGTCTTGAAGTAGAGGAACAGCATCGGCGCGTGGATGAGCGCGGTCAGCGGAAACAGCTGCACTTCGTCGTAGTAGACCATCCACGACTTCCCGGCGTCCTCCAGCCGGTTGAAGATCGTCGGCGCGAGATTGCCCTCGATCCACTTCTTGTGCGGCGCGTTGAGCACATAGCCCGACGACGAAGACGCGTTGAAGAACGAGCGGTTGCAGTAGGTCTGCGACGGCACCGCGCAGAACCAGGCGTCGTAGACGGCGAACTCCTGCGCGAGCTTGGACAGCACCGGCAGTTGCGCCGGAGTGAACGCATCCATGATCACCCGGTATTCGTCGAACGTGGGATCGCGGCCCTGCGAGGCCCGGAAGTTGTTGCAGTAGTCGTTGACGAAGCCCAGCATGTTCGGCAGCGTGCCCGAGGGCGGCGTGTTGTACGGCGACTTCATCATCGCCGAGGTCTCGTAGCGGTTGGTTTCCGGAGAGACCAGGCCGAAGAGCTGGGTGCTGATGTGCGGATAGCCCTCCCCCGGGTCCGGGTTGGGGTTCTGGAAGTCGGCATCGGTGCCCGGACTCGGCCGCGGGGCCACGCTGGTGTGGCCGTCCTTGATCTGCGGCGGGACCGGGTTCGGGTAGCTCCCGCTGTAGAGGCCGTTGAACGGCCCCCCCGCGGGATAGAGATAGCCCAGCAGGTTGTCCAGCGAGCGATTTTCGAACATCAGCACGACGAGCTTGTCGAAGCGCGAGATGGGATCCTCGACGCCGGCCACCGCGTCCTCGACTGCGTCGATGCCGCCTCCGGAGATGCACGACGACAGCAGCGTCGCGCCGGCCGCGGCGGCGGAGGCTTTCAGGAAATCACGGCGCTGGACAGCCTCCGCGACCGGAGCATCGTCAGGCGGCGTTGCCGCACTCCTGGGCACTGACTGGTCATCGTTCATGGCAATCGATCGACGGTGGCGAGTGTCGAGGGTGCCACGTCGCGGACCGCGGATCAACCCGGGCGCAGCGTGTGCGGATCGAGAATCGTCCCATTGCAATTCCCCGCGCCTCCGCTATATTTGCCGAAATGCTGCGCACCTTGCTCGTCCTTGTTCTGTTCATCTCCGCGCCTGCGCACGCCGACGAGGCGCTATGGGCGCTGCTGAAGCAGGGCGGTCAGGTCGTGCTGATCCGTCACGCACTTACCGATCCCGGCGTCGGTGATCCGCCGGGTTTTTCGATCGACGACTGCCGTACGCAACGCAACCTGTCGGAGACCGGACGCGCCGAGGCGCGGCGCCTCGGCGTGGCGCTGCGCGAACGCGGCATTCCCGTCGAGCGCGTGCTGTCGAGTCCGTGGTGCCGGTGCCTGGAGACCGCGCGCCTCGCGTTCGGCGTCGAGCCACAACGAGACGCGATGCTGGCCAATCTCTTCACCCACGGGCAGCACCGGGAGCGCCAGCTCGCGCAATTCCGCGCCTTGATGGCCACGGCGCCGACCAAGGGAAATCTGATGCTGGTCACGCATGGCGCGACGACGCTGGCGTTCACCGGCGTCAGTCCGGCCACCGCCGAAATGGTGATCGTCACGCCCGAAAGCGGCGGCGCGTATCGCGTCGCCGGGCGCATTGCACTCGCGAACTGATTGGGGGCCGCCGGCAGCGAGGGCGGCGGCGCAATCACCGGCACGCGGATGCCAGGGCGGTCCAACGCGCCGGACCCGGGTTTGCACAAGGACTTCCCGCGCCGCGGAATAGCGTCATAATCAGCGCCCATGGAAGGCCGGGCAAACAGTTCGATTGGACAATGGGCATTGCGCCGTCCTGGAGCACGCATGCCGCAGCGGCGCGTCCTTCCGGGATCCATGCGAGCGCTGCACCGCAGGAACGCCGGCGCATTGCTCGCAGCACTGCTGGCGATCGCCGCGGCCGGCGCCGCACCGGTCTTCGCGCAGTCGAAGTACCTGCCCGATGCGCTGGGTGCCGAGTACGGCTATCACGACGACGTCGACGTGGTCGCGGTCACCGCACACTGGAAACTGCGCGAGAACATCGACTGGCTGGCGGCGCGCAACATCGAGCCGCGAATCCAGGCCCAGCTCTCCTACTGGCATAGCCGGCCCACCGATACGGACAATCCGTCGCTCTGGACCGTCGGCATCAAGGGCATTCTGCGCTGGAGTCCGCCCGCATCCGGCGTTCGTCCGTTCGTCGAGGCGGGGTTCGGCGTGCAACTGCAGTCCCACGTATACATCTATGATCGCGACCTCGGCATCGCCCTCCAGTTCGCCAGCCGCGCGACGGCCGGATTCGCATTCGGCGAATCGCAGCGGTATGAAATCGGTGTCTTCGTCGAGCACGATTCCAATGGCCGGATCTCCCGACCCAATCAGGGGCTCAGCTACGCCGGCATCCTGCTGCGCACGACGCTTCCATGAGGACGAGGCGGCAGATCCCGGACCCGGCATCGGCCCGGCCACTGATGCAGGACGCGTCCGTCCCGGCAACACCGGGCGCTTGCTGAGCGGGGTTCCTCCACTTCCTGCTGCTCCTGCCGGGAGCCGGGCCGGAGAGCGGCGCGCCGCTATAATCGACGCATGAATTCCGCAGCGCCGGGCGTCACCACGGGCAGCGCCGGGCGTGCGCTGTCGGCGCACACGCCGATGATGCAGCAGTACCTGCGCGTCAAGGCGGAGCATCCGGACAAGCTGGTGTTCTACCGGATGGGCGACTTCTACGAGTTGTTCTTCGGCGACGCCGAGCATGCGGCGCGCGCGCTGGACATCACGCTCACCGCGCGTGGCCAGTCGGCCGGCGCGCCGATCCCGATGGCCGGCGTTCCCCATCACGCGCTGGAGCCCTATCTCGCCAAGCTGGTGCGGCAAGGCGAATCGGTGGTGATCGTCGAGCAGGTCGGCGACCCGGCAACCAGCAAGGGGCCGGTCGAGCGCCGGGTCGCGCGCATCGTCACGCCCGGCACGCTGACCGACGCCAATCTGCTCGACGCCAAGCGCGACTGCCTGCTGGCTGCCTACGCGCCCGTCGGCAAGCGTGCGGGCATCGCCTGGCTGAATCTCGCGTCCGGGTCGATCACCCTGTCGGAGGCCGCGCTGGCCGATGCCGCCGACGTACTCGAGCGGATCGATCCGGCCGAGTTGCTGGTGCCGGAAGATGCGACGCCGCCGGCGCTGCGTACCGCCCTTCCGCTGCGCGCGATGGCGCCGTGGCAGTTCGACCAGGCTGGCGCCGAGCGCGCGCTCGCCAGGCAGCTCGGCACCCGCGATCTCGCCGCGTTCGGCGCCGCCGATGCCCCGTTGGCGGTCGGCGCGGCCGGCGCGCTGCTGGCCTATGCAGGGATCACCCAGCAGGGCGGGCTGGACCACGTGCGCACGCTGCGCGTCGAGGTGCCGAATGCCTTCGTCGCGCTCGACCCGGCGACCCGACGCAATCTCGAGATCACGTCGACGCTGAGTGGCCAGGCGGCGCCGACGCTGCTGTCGATGCTCGACGGCTGCGCGACCGCCGCGGGCAGCCGCCTGCTGCGGAACTGGCTGACGCAGCCGCCGCGCGCGCACGCGATCGCCGGCGAGCGCCTCGACGCCATCGCGGCGCTGGTCGCGCAGCCACAGGCCGTGCGCGGGCTGGGCACGCTGCTGGCGCGCACGGTCGACATCGAGCGCATCGTCGCGCGCATCGCACTGCGCAGCGCGCGGCCCCGCGATCTCGCCGGCCTGCGCGACACGCTGGCACGCCTGCCCGAGATCGTCGCCGCGGTCGCGGCGATCGAAGTCGCCGCTGCTGGGCGCGGCGCGCGTTAGCGCTCGCCGTCGACCCGCAGTGGGCCGCGCTGCTGACGCGCGCGATCGCCGCCGAGCCCGCCGCGCAGGTGCGCGACGGCGGCGTGATCGCCCAAGGCTACGACACCGAGCTCGACGAACTGCGGGCGATCGACGCCAACTGCGGCGCGTTCCTGGTCGAGCTCGAAGCGCGCGAGCGCGAGCGCAGCGGCATCGCCAGCCTCAAGGTCGAGTACAACCGCGTGCACGGCTTCTACATCGAGGTCACCAATGCGCACGTCGACAGGATTCCCGACGACTACCGGCGCCGGCAGACGCTGAAGAACGCCGAGCGCTACGTGACGCCGGAATTGAAGGCCTTCGAGGATCGCGCGCTGTCGGCGCAGGAACGCGCACTCGCCCGCGAACGTCACCTGTTCGAGCGCGTGCTGGAGACGCTGGTCCCCGCCATCGCCGCGCTGCAGGACGCGGCTGCGGCGCTCGCGACGGTCGACGTGCTGGCCAGCCACGCGGCGCGGGCGGCGGTGCTCGACCTGGCGCGACCGACCTTCACCGACGCGCCGGGCATCGTCGATCCGCGGCGGCCGGCACCTGGTGGTCGAGCATCAGGTCGACAGCTTCATCGCCAACGACGTCGAGTTGCGCGGCGACCGGCGGCTGCTGATCGTCACCGGACCGAACATGGGCGGCAAGTCGACCTACATGCGGCAGACCGCGGTGATTGCGCTGCTCGCGTCCTGCGGCCTGTTCGTGCCCGCCGCCAGTGCCAGCGTGGGTCCGCTGGACGCCATCTACACGCGCATCGGCGCCGCGGACGACCTGGCGGGCGGCCGCTCGACCTTCATGGTCGAGATGACCGAGGCCGCGTACATCCTCAACCGCGCGACGCCGCAAAGCCTGGTGCTGATCGACGAGATCGGCCGCGGCACGTCGACCTTCGACGGCCTGGCGCTGGCGTGGGCGATCGCCCACCGGCTGGCCGAGCGCAATCGCTGCCTGGCGCTGTTCGCGACGCACTATTTCGAGCTGACCGCGCTGCCGGCGGAACTGGAGGGCTGCGCGAACGTGCACTTCGACGCCGCCGAACATCGGGACGGCATCGTGTTCCTGCATGCAGTGGCCGAGGGTCCGGCCAGCCGCAGCTATGGCCTGCAGGTGGCGAAGCTCGCCGGCGTGCCCGCCGAGACCGTGCGCCAGGCCAGGGCTTACCTCGCCCGCCTCGACCAGTTCTCGGCGCACAGCGACACGCAGGCGGATCTCTTCGCGGGACCGGCCGCCGATGCACCGCGCGAGGACACGCGCGGCGCCGAAGTGCTGGAGCGGCTCGAAGCCATCGACCCCGACGCGCTTTCGCCTCGCGAGGCGCTGGAGATGCTCTATGCGCTGAAGAACCTGGGCATTGGTAGTAAATAGAATTCCCGGAGTCGGAAGGCTCCGCCCCGACTCCGGCGGAAAAATCACGACGCGGCGGTGGATGCCGATTCGGGGTCGGAGGGCGCCGCCCCGACCCCGGCGGAAAAATCACGATGCGACGGTGGATGCCGGTCCCGGATTCGCGGAGACGGCCAACGATGTCCCGGAATCAGTGGTGGTGATGACCGTGCGGGCCGTGCACGTGACCGTGCGCGACCTCCTCGGCGGACGCCGGCCGGACGTCGATGACCGTGCAATCGAAGCGCAGGCGCTGGCCGGCGAGTTCATGATTGCCGTCGAGGACCGCCTTGCCGTCGGCGATGCCGGTGATCCGCCAGACGACTTCGCGGCCGTCCTGATCCGCAACCAGGTAACCGCCGACCGCGATGTCGGGCGGCAACTGGTCGACCGGCTCGATGCGGATCATGTCCGGATCGTAGCTGCCGAAGGCGTCGTCGGGCTCCAGCGTGACCGAAATGGCGTCGCCCACCTGCTTCGTGTTGAGCGCTTCCTCGATCTTGGGGAAAATCCCGGAATGGCCGCCATGCAGATAGGTCAGCGGCTCGGGGGATTCCTCGAGCATCTGGTTGTTGGTGTCGAACAGCTTGAAGGAAATGGTGACGACGGTGTTGGCGAAGATGTTCATCGATCGGCTCGCGGCAGGAAGTTGTCAATTGCCGCAATCCTGTCGCGTCGGGGCACTGGCCCGACCCGATGCGGGCGACGACGGCTGCGATATTGTAGCCGCTCGGCGTGGCGGCGCACGGC
The DNA here is from genome assembly GCA_963699765.1 of uncultured beta proteobacterium. GTDB lineage: Bacteria > Pseudomonadota > Gammaproteobacteria > Burkholderiales > Casimicrobiaceae > VBCG01. The sequence continues at coordinate 326,205 of CAVOVD010000007.1, forward strand.
GTGGGTGCTAGTCTGGCATCCATGAGGACACCGGCGAGCGCTGACGCGGCCTTGCTCGGCGGACGCACGCCGGCCGCGTTCATGGCGCGCCACTGGCACAAGGAAGCACTGCTGGCGCGTGGCGCGATGGCCGGTTTCCAGGGCCTGTTCACGCTGGGCGCGTTGAAGTCTCTCGCCATGCGCGACGATGTCGAGGCGCGGCTGGTCGTGCGCGATGGCGCCCGCTGGAGCATGACCCACGGGCCGTTTCGCCGCGCGGACTGGAAGGCCCTGCCCGAACGCGACTGGACGCTGCTCGTCCAGGGCGTCAACCTGCACAGCGATCCGGCCGATGCGCTGCTGCGCCGGTTTGCCTTTCTGCCCTACGCGCGCCTCGACGACCTGATGGTCAGCTATGCGGCGCCGGGTGGCGGCGTGGGCCCGCATTTCGACTCCTACGACGTGTTCCTGCTGCAGGGCTTCGGCCGGCGCCGCTGGCGCTACGGCCGCCAGGATGACCTGGCGCTGCGTCCGAACCTGCCGGTGAAAATCCTGAAGAAGTTCACGCCGCGGCACGACGCCGTTCTGGCGCCGGGCGACATGCTCTACCTGCCGCCGGCCTATGCGCACGACGGCGTCGCGATCGACGCCTGCACCACCTATTCGATCGGCTTCCGCGCCACCTCGCACACCGAACTCGCCCAGGCATTCCTCGACTGGCTGCGCGATCGCGTCGACCTGCCCGGTCGCTACGCGGACCCCGATGCCAGGGCCACGCGTGAGCCGGCGCGCGTCGGATCCGCGATGCAACGGTCTGCGGTGGCCGCGCTGAAAGGAATTCGCTGGGACCGGGCGCTGGTCGCGCGCTTTCTGGGTTCGATGCTGTCCGAGCCCAAGCCCGACGTGATCTTCGATCCGCCGCAGCGGCCGCCGGCGCGCGCCGCTTTCGCCGCGCGGGTCGCCCGGCGCGGCGCGTATCTGGACCGGCGTACGCAATTCCTCTATGACGACGATGCGCTTTACCTGAACGGCGAGGTGCACGCCTGGCCCGCCGGCGATCGCGCCGCGCTGGCGGCGCTCGCCAACACGCGGACGCTGCTGCCTGCGCGCGCTGCCGCGGCATCGGCCGCCTCCATCACTTTCCTGCACGAAGGTTACTGCCATGGCTACCTCCACCTCTGTTGACGGCGGATCGCCGAATCCGGAACCGCGCGAGGTCATGCTGGACACGCTGGCCGCGCAGACCGCCGCGGTCGACGAGTTGATCGATCTTGCGCAGCACCGGCTGCAGATCTTCGACGTCGACCTGAAGCAATGGGGCTGGCAAACCGCCGCGCGCGCCGAACGCCTCGGCGCATTCCTGCGCCGCTCGCCCAAGGCGAGAATCGAGTTCATCGCGCACGACCTGCGTTTCCTGGAGTCGTCCTGCCCTCGCCTCGTCGCCTTGCTGCGTTCACACTCGCATGCCGTCACGGTTTACCGCACCGGCGTGGAGGCACGCAGCGCGAACGATCCGCTGGTCATCGCCGACGGCAGGCACTTCCTGCACCGCTTCCACGTCGAACAGCCCAGGGCGACGTTGGCGGTCGAACAGCCGCAGATGGCGCGACCCTGGGCGATGCGTTTCGACGAAATCTGGGCGACCGGGGAACCGGGGCTGGGCGCGACCGTTCTGGGGTTATGAATTCCGCACCGCAGAATTGTGAAAAATCAAGGAAACAGCATTGAAAACATGGTGTTTATGTTATCCTTGTACAGTTCGTTTGCTGCGCCGCATCATGCCGTACCGGGTAGCCTGATCAGGTTCCCTGCAGGCGCCGCACGGGCGAATTTGACCGAACCCCAACCTCCCCTACTAAGGATTCAACGATCATGAACAAGTCGCTCCTCCTGGTTGCAAGCGCCGTGCTGCTGCTCGCCGCATGCGGCGAGGCCAACAAGCCTGCTCCGGCGCCCGCCGCTCCCGCCCCGGCCCCCGCGGCCGCCCCGGCGCCCGCACCGGCTCCGGCGCCGGCGCCCGCTACCGACGCGGCGAAGCCTGCCGACGCGACTGCGGCGCCTGCCGCCGCTCCGGCTGCCGCGCCTGCGGCAGAGCCGGCCAAGGACGCGGCCAAGGACGCGCCCAAGAAGTAGGCTGCAAGGGCAGTCGCAAGAAAAAGGCCGACCCTCGGGTCGGCCTTTTTTGTTGCGCCGGTCGAAGTTGCATCGCCTCGCCCCTGGTGCGGGTCAGAGCGGCACGCCGATCCGGCGCGCGACCTCGCGATAGTGGCCGATGACGTCGCCCAGATCGCGGCGGAAACGGTCCTTGTCGTACTTCTCGCCGCTGCGCGTGTCCCAGAGCCGGCAGCCGTCCGGCGTGAATTCGTCGCCCAGCACCAGCGCGCCGCCCGGATCGTCCAGCGGATGGCCGAATTCGAGCTTGTAGTCGACGAGGTCGATGCCGGCGTCGGCGAACAGCGGCTTCAGCACCGCATTGACCTGGTGCGTCAGCTTCTTCATCTGCGCGATCTCGGCGGCGCTCGCCCAGCCGAGCACCCGGATGTGATCGTCGTTGCACAACGGGTCGTGCAGCGCGTCGCTCTTGAGGAAGAATTCGAAGATCGGCTCGGACAGGCGCGTGCCCTCGTCGATGCCGTAGCGCTTGGCCATCGACCCGGCGCAGACGTTGCGCACCACGCATTCGACCGGGACCATCTTCATGGCCCTGACCAGCGATTCGCGCTCGTCGAGCACCTGCAGGAAATGCGTGGAGACGCCCGCCGCGGCGAGCCGGTCCATGATGTAGGCGTTGAACCGGTTGTTGGTCTCGCCCTTCAGTTCCAGCTTGGCCAGCTTGGCGCCGTCGAACGCGGAGACGTCGTCGCGGTAATGCATGATCAGTCGCTGCGGATCGTCGGTCGCGTAGACCGTCTTGGCCTTGCCGCGATACAGCTCGTTGGTCTTTTCCATCGCGATTTTCCCCCAGGGCCTAAGCGAGCGAACGCCACGCAAAGCCGTTTGCCTGATCGGCGATGCCGATCCAGTCCATCGTGCAGGACAGCGCCGCGGCAAGCGCCGCGCGGGCCTTGTCCGGCGTGTTGTTGTGCTTCGACAGGTGCGCCGCCAGCACATGCTTCAGGCGGCTGGTGTCCAGCGCGTTGAGCAGTTCGGCCGCGCCTTCGTTGTGCAGATGCCCGAAACGCCCGGAGATGCGCTTCTTCAACGCCGCCGGATAGTCGCTGTCGGCGAGCATCTGCAGGTCGTGATTGCATTCGAGCACCAGCGCGTCGCAGCCGGAGAGGCTTTGCTCGACGCAGGGTGTGGACATGCCGAGGTCGGTCAGCACTCCCAGGCGGAATGCGCCGTCGGTGATCACGAACTGCACCGGCTCGCGTGCGTCGTGCGGGACCGGAAACGGACAGATCTCCAGGTCGCCGATCACGAACACATCGTGACTGTCGAAGCCGAAGACCCGCTCCATCCCGGCGAAGCGGGTACCGGTCTGCGACAGCGTGCCGAACGTCAGCCAGACGGGAATCCCGTGTCGCGCCGCGAACGCGGCGACCCCGCCGACGTGGTCCGAATGCTCGTGGGTGACCAGGATGGCCGACAGCGACTGCGGCTCGATGTCGAGGCGCGCCAGCCGCTTCGCGGTCTCGCGGACCCCGAAGCCGCAGTCGATCATGACCCGGGTGTCGCCAGCCTCGACGACGAGGCCATTGCCCTCGCTGCCGCTGCCGATGGAGGCGAAGCGCAACGCGTACTTCCCGCGCCTACTTCAGCTGGTCTTTGAGCAGCGCGAGGATCTTCTCGCTGGTCGCCGTGCGGTCGGGAACGCCGCCCGGATCCTGCACGCTGACGATGCTGGCCTGCGCGCTTTCCGCGATGACGATCTGGTACTGCTCGGGCTTGTCCTTCTCGTCGCTCTGCCAGAACTTGAGCTTGTCGATCCAGCCCTGGTCGTTCTTCTTCTTGGCGAGGTCGTCGGGATCGCCGTAGCGCACGAAGTACACGCCGCGCGAACGATCGCGGTCGATGACCGTGAAGCCGACGCGATCGAGCGCCAGCCCCACCCGCCGCCATGCCCGGTCGAACTGGTCGTCGACGGTGAGTTTGTAGGACCCGTCCGGATTCTTCTCGATCCGGGCCTTGTCCGGGGACACTGTCGCCTGCAGCACGGCGGCCCGTGCGGCCGGCTCGGACACGCCGAATTTCTGCATCAGGCGCATCAGCATCTCGGCTTCGAGTTGCGGATTCGGCGGCATGACCGCCCAGGCGAAGGCCGCCGGCGAGGAATTGTCGATCTTGCCCGTCGGCACCTGCTCCATGCCGCGATGCGAGATGTAGATCTCGACCGTGCCGGGTTCCACGCCGCGCTCGATGCGGGTGCGGAACTTGTCCTGGCGGTACGTCGTGTAGAAAATGTCGAGATACTTGCCAAGCGTGCGCCGGAAGAAGTCGCCCGGGACCTCGGCGCGGTTCTCGGCGAAGTCGGTCTCCATCATGCCCGTCTTGGGCTGCTCGACGGCAATGACGAAGCCGTTTTCGGTCCAGAATTCGCGCACGGTGTTCCACGCCTGTTCCGGATTGGCCTTGGCTACCAGCCAGCGCTCGTTGCCGGCACGGACGATCTTCGCCTCCGGATTCGTCGGCAGGAACTCGGACTTCGTACCCCGATTGGCGCCGGCTGCGGCGAGACCGGTGGCAGTCGTGACCTGGTAACGGTCGTCGTAGCGCGGCGTAGTGAGATCCGGCGGCAGCTCGAGCGACGGGGCCGACGACACCGACTTGTAGTCGATGCGCTTGCTCGGAGCGATGCCGGTCAATGATTCGCAGCCCGACAGCACGAAAACCGTCATGGCCAGCGCGATCATTGCGACGCGATGCGCGGGAATGCAGGACTTGGCGGTCATGGTGACAACCTCGCGATTCATTGGAGTGCACCGGCCTCGCGCAACGCGGCGCGGACGGTGTCGTGGTGTTGCGGCGACAGCGGCAACAGCGGCAGCCGAAGCACATTGCGGATCAGGCCCATCTCTGCCAGCGCCCACTTGGTCGGCGTCGGATTCGCCTCGATGAACAGCACCCGGTGCAGCGCCAGCAGACGCTCGTTGCACTCGCGCGCCTTGGCGACGTCACCGCTGAGCGCGGCCGCGCACATGGCGCTCATCAGCTTCGGCGCCACGTTGGCGGTAACCGAGATCACGCCCTGCCCGCCCATCAGCATCAGCGCCAGGCCGGTGATGTCCTCGCCACTGTAGACGGCAAAATCCCGCTTGCCGGCCTTTGCCAGCGCCTTCAGCAACTCGCTGCCGCGGCCGACATCGGCGGTCGCGTCCTTGATGCCGACGATCCCCGGCACCTGCGCCAGCCGCAACACGGTGTCGTTGGCGAGGTCGGCGACCGTGCGGCCCGGTACGTTGTACAACACCATCGGCAGCGGAACCTTCTCGGCGATCGCGCGGAAATGGCGGTACAGCCCTTCCTGGGTCGGCTTGTTGTAGTACGGCACCACCGAGAGGTGCGAGTTCGCACCCGCCTTGGCCGCGTATTCGGCGAGCTCGATGGCCTCGGAGGTCGAGTTGGCGCCGGTGCCGGCCATGACGTGGACCCGGCCCGCCGCGTGCTCGACCGCGGTCCGGATCAGCAGGCAATGCTCGTCGAAGTCGACCGTCGGCGACTCGCCGGTGGTCCCGACGATGACGATGCCCGCCGTGCCGTTGGCGACGTGGAAGTCGATCAGGGCGCGCAGCGCGGGCAGATCGAGCGCACCACCCTCCTGCATCGGCGTGGCGATGGCGACGAGACTTCCGGTCAGCATGGATTGGCGTCTACGAAAAATGCGACATTTTACCCTATTACCGCGGGACGATCCCCAACGTCGCCCGACCCGAGTTCGACTGCGCGAAGCCCGAGGCGTTCCGTCATGGCCGGCCAGCGAGCTCCGGTGGCCAGGCGCGGCCGGCGCCGACCGCGGCCAGGCGCTGCACGACGGCAGGACGGCCATCACCCGCCACCCGGCCCTGCTCGAAGGCGACGACGGTCAGCGCCGGCGGCACGTGCGCCAGCGACAGCAGCTCGTCGGCGCAAAGCAGGAAATCGGGATTGGCCGGGCGGCCATGGGCTTCGTTGCCCATCGCGAAGGTCTCGTAGAGCAGCACGCCGTCGGGAGCGAGCGCCGAGCGCAGATGCGCAAACAGCGGCCGATGCAGGTAGTTGACCACGACGATGGCGTCGAAACGTGCATCGCCCAGCGGCCACTTGCCGTCTTCGAGATCGGCGACCAGCGTATCGACGCCGGCCACGCCGGCGCACGTGGAGAGCGCGGCGGCGTCGCGGTCCACCGCCAGCACGCGCGCACCGCGAGCCGCGAAGAAGCGCGCATGCCGGCCGCGACCGGCGGCGAGGTCGAGCATCCGCGCATCCGGCGCGACCAGTCCGGCGAAGCGGACGATCCAGGGCGAGGGCGCGAGTTGATCGTGAGTCATGTCCTGCGGGTTCCACGGCGCCGCTTCTGGCGCGTCTGCTCGCCGCAACCGGCGGCGGCGGCCGCCGCGGCGAGCCATTCGACGAAGGCCCGGGCCTGCGGCCGCGACGAGGCATGCGGAGCGGCAATGGCGAAGTATCCTCTCGGCGAATCGTAGCGCTTCGGGAACGGTGCGACGAGGCGTCCGTCGTCCAGATACTCGGCGATGAGCGGGATACGGCCCAGCGCGACGCCCTGCCCGGCGAGCGTTGCCTGGATCACCTGGTCGTAGAGGGAGAACCGGACCGCGCCCTTCGGCTTGAGTCCGGGCTGCCCATTGGCGGCGAGCCAGGCCGGCCAGTTGAGCCAGGGCATGATGCCGCCCGGATCGTCCAGGTGCAGCAGAACGTGCCCGGCGAGATCCTGCGGACGCGCGAGCGGTGCCCCCCGCCGGACCAGACGCGGACTTGCGACCGGCAGCAGCCGCTCGCCGAAAAGTCGAACCGCATCGTGCGGCGCACCGGCATCCGCGAGGTAGCGAACCGCAACATCGACCGCCCCTTGCGCCAGGTCCGCCAGCCGGTCGTCGGCAGACACGTAGACCTCGATCTCCGGGTGCGAGGCACGAAACTCCGGGAGACGTGGTATCAGCCACAGCGAAGCGAACGATACGGTCGTCGATACGGTGAGCCCCGGCGCGCTCGCCGCCGGGCTCACCGCGTCGGCGGCGGCTGCGATGTCGCGCAGCGTCTGCGTGACTCTCGCGTGCAGCGCCGCGCCCGCGTCGGTCAGGACCAGCGCGCGATGCCGGCGCACGAACAGCGCAACGCCCAGAGCATCTTCGAGCGCCTTGACCTGGCGCGACAACGCGGACTGGGTGAGGAACAACTCATCGGCCGCCCGCGTGAAGGACAGGCGCCGTCCGGCCGCCTCGAAGCCCCGCAGGAAGTCCAGCGACGGCAGGCGGCGAAGGGTCTTATGCATTCTCTGATCTCATGCGAAGCATGCGCAATCAACGTTTGAGCACGAATCGACACGGGACCAGAATCGAGTCGAGTTCAATGGAGTGGTGATTGACCTGCCAGCACGGCGGCAGGCCGGCCGGAGCTGAATCGACTGAATTCTACGCATGGGAAAGGAGTTGCGCCATGGGCTGTCCGGAACACGGCAACGTATTCGACCTCGCCGAGCGCGAAACGAGGCTGCTGCACGATATCCGCGGGTCGTCGCTTTCGGTCAGCCGGGGCACGCTGTGGATCACCCAGCAGAACGACACCCGCGATTTCGTATTGCAGGCCGGCGACTGCTGGGTCGCCGATCGCGATGGGCTGACCATCGTCGAGGCGCAGGAGGATGCGACCGTCGTCGTCCACGGAGGCGCCCCGGGAACATGGCGTGCTGCTGCGGCCATCGGTTCGCGGGCGCTTCGATGGCTGGACCGGCTGCACAGGACGGCGCAGGCGATCCCGGCCACGCCATCGCGCCACACGGCGCCGTACTATTGAAAGAGGCCGCGGTCGAACGGCGGCGCCGGCACTCCCTCAGCGGGCCGCGCGGGGCGCATGCCCATCCGGCATGTCGCGCCGCGCGGCGGTGCGCCTCGCGCACCGAAGGCTCCATCGTGACTGCGGAAGGTTACTTCCGTATGAACACGATCTGCCCATCCTTTACGCGCACGTGGACGGTGCTTTCGGGCGGATAGTTCCCGGCCAGGATTTCCTTCGCCAGCGGATTCTCGATCTGCTGCTGGATCGCGCGCTTCAGCGGCCGCGCGCCGTAGACCGGATCGAAGCCCGCCTCGGCGACCTTGTCCAGCGCCCCGTCGTCGACCTTCAGCCCGATCTCCAGCTTGGCGAGCCTCGCCTCCAGCGACTTCAGCTGGATCCGCGCAATGCTGGCAATGGCCGCGCGGTCGAGCGGCTTGAACACGACGATCTCGTCGATGCGATTGACGAATTCCGGCCGGAACGAATTCTTGACCTCGGCCATCACGGCGATCTTGATCAGCGCCAGGTCGTCGCCGGCGTCGGTCATCTGCTGGATCTGATGCGAGCCCAGGTTGGACGTCATCACGATCACCGTGTTGCGAAAATCGACCGTGCGGCCCTGACCGTCGGTCAGGCGGCCGTCGTCGAGCACCTGCAGCAGCACGTTGAACACGTCCGGATGCGCCTTCTCGATCTCGTCGAAGAGGATCACGCTGTACGGGCGGCGGCGCACGGCCTCGGTCAGGTAGCCGCCCTCCTCGTAGCCGACATAACCCGGAGGCGCGCCGATCAGCCGCGCGACCGAATGCTTTTCCATGAACTCGGACATGTCGATGCGGGTCATCGCGTGGTCGGAGTCGAACAGGAACTCGGCCAGCGCCTTGCACACCTCGGTCTTGCCCACGCCGGTGGGCCCGAGGAACAGGAACGAGCCGTAGGGGCGGTTGGGGTCGGACAGGCCCGAGCGCGAGCGCCGGATCGCATCGGCGACCAGACGCACCGCCTCCTCCTGGCCGACGACGCGCTGATGGATCTTGTCTTCCATCGCCAGCAGCTTGTCGCGTTCGCCCTGCATCATCTTGGACACCGGAATGCCGGTCGCGCGCGACACGACTTCGGCGATCTCCTCGGCGCCGACCTGGGTGCGCAGCAGGCGCGGCTTCTTCGCCGTCGACCTTGCTGGCGGTCGTATCGGCCTTTTTCAGCTGCGCCTCGAGCTGCGGCAGCTCGCCGTACTGCAGCTCGGACATGCGCTGCCAGTCGCCCTTGCGCTTGGCCTCGTCCATCTGCAGCTTGATCCGGTCGATCGCCTCCTTGATGTGCTGCGTGCCGACGACCTCGGCCTTCTCGGCCTTCCAGACTTCCTCGAGGTCCGCATACTCGCGTTCCAGCCGGCCGATCTCCTCCTCGATGTTGGCCAGGCGCTTCTTCGACGCCTCGTCCTTTTCCTTCTTCACCGCCTCGCGCTCGATCTTCAACTGGATCAGCCGGCGGTCGAGCCGGTCCATCGACTCCGGCTTGGAGTCGATTTCCATCTTGATGCGCGCGGCCGCCTCGTCGATCAGGTCGATCGCCTTGTCGGGCAGGAAGCGGTCGGTGATGTAGCGCGCCGACAGCTCCGCCGCGGCGACGATCGCCGGGTCGGTGATCTCGACGCCGTGGTGGATCTCGTAGCGCTCCTGCAGGCCGCGCAGGATGGCGATGGTCGACTCGACCGACGGCTCGCCGACGATCACCTTCTGGAAGCGCCGCTCCAGCGCCGCGTCCTTCTCGACGTACTTGCGGTACTCGTCGAGCGTGGTCGCGCCCACGCAGTGCAGCTCGCCGCGGGCGAGCGCGGGCTTCAGCATGTTGCCGGCGTCGATCGCGCCCTCGGCCTTGCCGGCGCCGACCATCGTGTGCAGCTCGTCGATGAAGACGATGGTGCGGCCCTCGTCGGCGGCGATGTCCTTCAGCACCGCCTTCAGCCGTTCCTCGAACTCGCCGCGGTACTTGGCGCCGGCCAGGAGCGTCGCCATGTCCAGCGACAGCACCCGCTTGTTCTTGAGCGTCTCCGGCACCTCGCCGTTGACGATGCGCTGCGCCAGGCCTTCGACGATCGCCGTCTTGCCGACGCCGGGCTCGCCGATCAGCACCGGGTTGTTCTTGGTGCGCCGCTGCAGGATCTGGATGGTGCGGCGGATCTCGTCGTCGCGGCCGATCACCGGGTCGAGCTTGCCCTCGCGGGCGCGCGCCGTGAGGTCGATCGTGTACTTGGTCAGCGCCTCGCGCTGGCCCTCGGCTTCCTGCGAGTCGACGCCCGCGCCGCCGCGCACCGTCTCGATCGCCGCCTCCAGCGCCTTGCGGTCGAGCCCGGCCTCCCTGGCGAGCCGGCCCGTGTCGCCCTTGTCGTTGGCCAGCGCGAGCAGGAACAGTTCGCTGGCGATGAACTGGTCGCCGCGCTTGACCGCTTCCTTGTCGGTCAGGTTGAGCAGGCTGTTCAGATCGCGCGACACGTTGATCTCGCCGCCCTGGCCCTCGACCTTGGGCAGGTTGGCGATGCTGGTCTTCAGCGCCGCCTGCAGCCGCGGCACGGCCACGCCCGCGCGGGCGAGCAGCGACGTGGTGCCGCCATCCTCCTGCGCGAGCAGCGCCGCCAGCAGGTGCTGCGGCTCGATGAAGCCGTTGTCGTTGCCCAGCGCCAGGCTCTGGGCGTCGGCGAAGGCCTGCTGGAACTTGGTGGTGAGCTTGTCGAAACGCATGGGCGATTGCCTCGAAAAAACGATTGGATTAACCGCTACTTGGGGGATAACCACGCGCTTTCAACGGGTTTGGCCGCGGAAATCGAGGCATTCCGCCGGCCGGGACGCCATTGACCCCCGTGCTAGGATCGATTTGCCCGAGTCCCACCGCCCGCCGCAGCCGCATGCCCGCTGACCGACCCACGACCCGACTCCCCCCCGCCACCGGCGCCTGCGCCGCGGGACGCGTCGCTGGGCGAGGTCGTCGGCGCGGTCTTTTCGAGCTTTCTCGGCATCCGCCGGGGCAAGGCCATGCGCCGCGATGCCGTCTCGATCAAGCCCAGACAGGTGATCCTGGTCGGCATCGCGCTCGCCGCGGTCTTCGTGGTGACGCTGCTGCTGCTGGTCCAGGTGATCATCCGCACGGTCGGCGCGTAAATTCCTGCGCCGCGGCGCCACGTTCTCTTCGGCGCTTCGCGTCCAGGCCTCGAGCACGACGACACCGCGCCCGCCGCTACACTTGGGATCGTGGATTCCTTCGCCGCCTACTCGGCGCTGCATTTCCTGGCCGTCGCAACCATTGCCGGACTCACCGGCTGGGCGATCCGGGACCGCCGTCGCCGGCCGCCAGTACCCGTGCCCACCGGTCCGCTGGAACGCACGGTCGGCTATGCCTATCTCGTCCTCTGGATCGGCGCCTTCGTCTGGCTGCGCTTCGGACCGCTCTACGATCCGCCGACCACCTGGCCGCTGCAGCTGTGCCACCTGTGCGCCGCCGCGGCGGCGATCGTGCTCATCAGCGCGCATCCGCTGCTGCGGCCGGTCGTGTACTTCTGCGGACTGGGGCTGTGCACGCAGGCGCTGGTCACGCCGTCGCTGGTCGAGGGGCCGACGCAGTTTCCGTTCTGGTTCTTCTGGGCAACGCACGCGATGATCGTCGCGGTGCCGGTCTACGACGTCGCCGCGCGCGGCTACCGGCCGGGCTGGCGCGACTTTCGCATTGCCTGCGTCGCGGCGGTGTTCTATGTGCTGCTGGTGCTGCCCATCGACCTCGCGACCGGCTGGAACTACGGCTTCGTCGGCCCCTCGCGGCCGGGGGTTCCATCGATCGTCGATCTGCTCGGCCCGTGGCCGCAACGGCTGGCGGCGATCGTGGTCATCGCCGCCGCGGCGATGTTCGCGCTGCTGCTGCCCTGGCTGCTGTTGCGCCGCGCCGGCGCCCGCCCGACCTGACCGGGCACGGCCGCGGGCGATGCTTTGCTAACATCCCCGCCCATGCGCCGCGTCCGCGACCTTGCCATCAGCGCACTTGCATCGCTCGCCGCCGCAGCGCTGGTCGCCGGCTGCGGCGGCGACGTCGCCAGCCAGCGCAGCCTCGTGCTGAAGGAATGCCGGCTGCCGCGCCTGGCCGGCCGCCGCGCAGTGCGGCGAACTCGAAGTCCCGGAAAACCGCGACGTTCCCGACGGACGCAGGATCCGGATCTTCGCGGCGGTGCTCCCGGCCAACACGCTGACGCCCAAGGAGGATCCGCTGGTCATCCTCGCCGGCGGACCCGGACAGGCGGCCTCGCAGCTGGCGCCCTTCGCGGCGCGCCTGACCGACGTGCGGCGCACGCGCGACATCGTGCTCATCGACCAGCGCGGTACCGGACGCTCGAACGCGCTCGACTGCGCGGCGCTGCGACCGCGTGACGACGAGGACTTCGAAATCGATCCGCTGCCACGGGCGCGCGAATGCCTGGCGGAACTGAAGGCGCAGGGCATCGACCCGGCGCAGTACACGACCGCGGCCTGGGTCGCGGACCTCGAAGCGATGCGCGAGGCGCTCGGCTACCGGCGCTGGAACCTGTGGGGCGGAAGCTACGGTTCGCGCGTGGCGCAGGCCTACCTGCGCCGATACCCCGAGCGCGTGCGCACGGCGACGCTCGACGGCGTCGTGCCGCCCTCGATGATCGTGACGCTGGACGTCTGGCACAGCCGCGACCAGGCGCTGCGCGCCATCTTCGCCGCCTGCGAGCGCACGCCGTCCTGCCGCAAGGCGCACCCGGACCCCGCAGCGACGCTGCGCCGCATCGCCACACACCTGGGACCGCAGGGACGCGAAGTCACGGTGACCGACCCGCAGACCGGCAGCGCCCGGCCGGTGCACATGACCTTCGACCTCGTGCTGGCCGCGCTGCAGCCGCTGACCTATGCGCCCGAGACTGCGGTCCTGCTGCCGCAGATGCTGGCGACGGCGGCCGACGGCGATTTCGGTCCGCTGTTCTCGGCGACCCCTTCCCAGTCGAACGATCCCGCGCAGCGGCTGATCAATCCCGCGCTGCACTTTTCCGTCACCTGCGCCGAGGACGTGCCGCGCATCGCCAGGGCGCCGAGGCTGCGGAACTCGCCGGACTGCCGGCAGCACGGCTCGCGCAACGGGCGATCGCCGTCTGCGACGTCTGGCCGCGGGGACGCGCGCCGGCCGATGCGACGCAGCCGGTGAAGGGCGAACTGCCGGTGCTGCTCATATCCGGCGGCATGGACCCGGTGACCCCGCCCGCCTATGGCGCCGAGGTCGCCCGCGGCTTTCCCAACAGCCGGCACATCGTCGCACCTGGCTATGGCCACATCGTGTCGGTGCACGCCTGCACGCCGCGCCTGATCGCCGCGTTCGTCGACGAGGCCGGTTTCCGCAAGCTGCCCGAATCCTGCATCGCCCATCTCGAGAAGAGCGTGCCACCGACGCCGTGGCCCGATCTGCTCGCGCCCCGGCCATGATCCGCGTCCAGGGCGTTTCCAAGTCGTTCGGCAGGAAGACGATCGTGCAGGCGGTGCGCGATGTGACCTTCGACGCGCCCGACGGACAGATCACCGGTTTGCTCGGACCCAACGGTGCCGGCAAGACGACGCTGCTGCGGATGCTCGCAACGCTGATCGTGCCCGATTCGGGAAGCGCCACCGTCGCCGGCCTCGACGTCGTGCGCGATCGCTACGCGGTACGCAGCCGGATGGGCGTGCTCTCCGACGCCCGCGGACTCTATCCGCGACTGACCGCGCGCGAGAATATCCGCTACTACGGCGGCCTGCACGGACTTGCGGGCGCGGCGCTGGAAGCGCGCATCGACGCGCTGATCGAGCGGCTGGGCCTCTCCGCCGTGGCCGACCGCCGCACGCAGGGCTTCTCGCAGGGCGAGCGGATGAAGGTCGCGATCGCCCGCGCGCTGGTGCACGAGCCGGCGACGATCCTGCTCGACGAACCCACCAATGGCCTGGACATCATGAGCGTGCGGGCATTGCGCGAGCAGTTGCGCGACCTGCGCGCCGCGGGCTGCTGCCTGCTGTTCTCGTCGCACGTCATGCAGGAGGTCGCGGCGCTGTGCGACCGCATCGTGATCCTCGGCGAGGGCCGCGTCGTCGCGCAGGGCAGCGCGCAGGAACTGATCGCGCAGAGCGGCGCCGGCACGCTGGAGGATGCCTTCGTGTCGTTGCTGGGCACCGGCGAGGGGCTGGCCGCATGACCGCACCCATCGGCGCCGTCGCCGCTCGCGCGGATGCTGGTGGTCCTGCGCAAGGAGATCGTCGACAGCCTGCGCGACCGGCGGACGCTGCTCGTCTCGCTGCTCACCGCGGCGGCGGCCGGGCCCGATCTTCCTGCTGCTGATCTTCAACCTGATCGCCAGCCAGGCCGATCGCGCGCGCGAACTGAAGCTGCCGGTCGTCGGCATCGAGCACGCGCCGGCGCTCGCCGCGTTCCTCGAGCGCCAGCAGGTCACGCTGTCGACCGCGCCCGGCGACTACCTGGCGAAGATCAAGGCCGGCGATCTCGACGTGGTGCTGGTCGTCGATCCCGACTTCGCCGCCGACGTCGCCCGCGGCATGCCGGCGACGGTCCGGCTGGTCGCCGACCACTCGCGCGACCGCGCGCGCGCGTCGATCCGGCAGGCGGAAAACCTGCTGCGCGCCTACAACCGCCAGTGGGGGACGCAGCGCCTGCTGCTGCGCGGCGTCGCGCCCTCGGTGGGCAATCCGCTGGACATCGAGGAACAGGACCTTGCCACCGCACAGAGCTCGGGAGCGATCATCCTGTTCCTGGTCGCCTTCTACGGACTGCTGGCCTCGGTGATCGGCGGCATGGCGGTGGCGCTGGACACCACGGCCGGCGAACGCGAGCGGCAGTCGCTGGAACCGCTGCTGATGACGCCCGCCCGGCCGCTGGAACTGGTCGTCGGCAAGTGGCTGGCCGTGGCCTTCTTCAACGCGCTGGTGGTATTGATCACGCTGGCCGGGTTCTACCTGACGCTGCGCTTCGCGCCGCTGCCGCCGGTCGGCACGCCCTTCCTGTTCGGCATGCGCGAGTTCGCGCACTTTGTCGCGGTGCTGTTGCCGATGATCCTGCTGATGCCCGCGGTGCTGCTGTACTTCGGCTGTCGCGCGCGCACCTTCAAGGAGGCGCAGGCCAACATCTCGCTGCTGATGTTCGTGGTATCGATGATCCCGGCCATCCAGCTTTTCCTGCAGCAGAGGGAACCGGCGTGGCTGGCGCTGGTGCCCATCTCCGGCCAGTACACGCTGCTGCGACTGGCGCTGCGCGGCGAGGCGATCCCGCTTGGCGCAGCTCGCGCTGTCCTATGTCGCGCCGGCCCTGCTGATCGCGCTATCGCTTGCCGCCGTCGCGCGAATGCTCTCGCGCGAGTCGATCCTGGCGGGCAAGTAGCGCGCGAATCGCGACCGCCGTGCGAGAATCCACGCGTGCCCCCGACCCGCAAGACCCCCGCTCCCGCATCCGCCGAACCCTCGGCGATGATGGACACGCGCGAGGTCGCCGCCTACCTGCGTCTCAAGGAGCGCCGCATCTACGACCTGGTGCGTGCCAACGCGTTGCCGCATCTGCGCGCCACCGGCAAGCTGCTGTTCCCGCGCGCACAGATCGACGCCTGGCTCGCCGCCAAGTCCGGCGCGCCGATGGCAGCGGCCGCTCGTTCCGCGTCGCCGGCGATCATCGCCGGCAGCCACGATCCGCTGCTCGAGTGGGCGGTGCGCGAATCCGCCTGCGGCCTCGCCGTGATGGCCTGCGGCAGCGCGCAGGGCCTGGAGCGCTTCGCCGATGGGACGGCGCGGCTGGCGGCCATGCACCTGCTCGACCCGGACTCGGGCGAGTACAACATCCCCGCCGTCCGCGCGCGCCTGCCCGGCGCCGACCTGGTGATGATCGAGTGGGCGCGGCGCACCCAGGGCCTGGTGCTGGCAGCCGGCAATCCGCTGAAGATCCGCACGCTGGCAGATCTGGGGAGACGAAAGGCGCGGGTGATCGACCGCCAGCCCGGCGCGGGCAGCCAGCGGCTGTTCGCGCACCTGCTGCAGCGGCAATCGATCGACCGCGATTCGCTGCTGTGGGTCGCGCGGCACGCGTCGGCCGAGACCGATCTCGCCGCCGCGATCCACGACGGCCGTGCCGACGCCGGCGTGGCGATCGAGGCTGCTGCGCGCGCGCAGGGACTCGCCTTCATTCCGCTGGCCACCGAGCGCCTCGACCTGGTCGTCGGGCGTCGCGACTATTTCGAGCCGTCGGTGCAGGCGCTGCTCGCGTTCGCACGCTCGGCGGATTTCGCCGCGCAGGCCGGGCCGATGGGCGGCTACGACGTCGGCGCGACCGGGCGCGTCGTCTACAACGGCTAGCTCGAGCCCGCGCCGCGCGCGCGGCGCAGACCCGGCGGGGGTCCCTAGCTTCCGGCGTTGGGGAAGAACAGCTGCTCGCCGCCGACCTTGTAGCCGGCGATGGCGGCCTGGCCCTTTGGCGACACCAGCCAGTCGATGAACGCCTGCCCGAGGTCCTTCTTCACGTGCGGATGCTTCGCCGGGTTGACCAGGATGACGCCGTACTGGTTGAACAGGCGCTTGTCGCCCTCGACCAGGACCGCCAGGTCGCCGCGGTTCCTGAACGCCAGCCAGGTGCCGCGGTCGGCGAGCACGTAGGCGTTCATCGACGACGCGGTGTTGAGCGTGGGACCCATGCCCGAGCCGGTGTCGCGGTACCAGGCGCCTTTCTTCGCGTCGAGGTCCACGCCGGCGGCCTTCCAGTAGCGCAGTTCCGCGGCGTGCGTGCCGCTCTTGTCGCCGCGCGACGCGAAGGGCGCCCTGGCGGCCTCGATCCTGCGCAGCGCCTCGAGGATGTCCTTGCCGCCCGCGATCTTCGCCGGATCGGCCTTCGGCCCGACCAGCACGAAGTCGTTGTACATCACCGCCTGCCGGCTGACGCCGTAACCTTCGCGGACGAATTTTTCCTCCGCGACCTGGTCGTGGACGAACACCACGTCGGCATCGCCGCGGCGCGCCATGTCCAGCGCCTGCCCGGTGCCCAGCGCCACGACCCGCACCTTGATGCCGCTGTCCTTCTCGAACAGCGGCAGCAGGTGCGCGAAGAGTCCCGACTGCTCGGTCGACGTCGTCGACGACACGACGATGAATTTCTCCTGCGCGCCCGCCCAGGGGGCGGACAGCGCGGCGACGATGACAGGCCAGCATGGCCAGGGTTGTTCGACGGTTCACAGTCGTTCTCCTTCCAGAAAGGCCGCGGCTTCGACGGTCCGCGGCGTGTCGAAAAAAATGTCCGCCGGCGACTGCTCGACGACCCGCCCTCCTGCAGGTAGACGATGTCGTCGGCAAGGCGCTTCGCCTGCGCGAGGTTGTGCGTGGTCATGACGATGGTCGTGCCCTGCGCATGGATGCCGCGCACGATGTCCTCGACCGCGCGCGTCGCCTTGGGGTCGAGGCTGGCCGTCGGCTCGTCGAGGAACAGCACCTCGGGCCGCAGCGCCCACGCCCGCGCCAGCGCCAGCCGCTGCTGCTCGCCGCCCGACAGCACCCGCGCCGCCCGCGCGGCCAGCGCGCGCAGGCCCACTTCGGCCAGCGCGTCGTCGATGCGCCGCTGCGCGTCCGCGCCGTCGATGCCGGCCAGCGCCAGCGCGTAGCGGATGTTCGCGGCGGCCGAGCGGCGCAGCAGCACCGCCCGCTGGAACACCATCGCCTGTCGCCGCGGACGCGCGAACTGTCCGCCCCAGGTGACGCGGCCCGCCGACGGCGGCACCAGTCCGTGCAGCAGCCGCAGCAGCGTGCTCTTGCCGGCACCGTTGGCGCCGAGGACCACGGTTCGCGCCCCCGGCATGATCGACACGTCGACGCCGGCCAGCAGCGTCACGCCGCCGCGAACGACCGCGGCATCGGCACAGACGATCGGCAGGCCGGTCGCGATCCCGTTGTCAGCCATAGCGCGCCCTCGCCCACTCCCGCGTGGCGTGCGCCGCTGCGTTGATCGCCAGCACGATCGCGATCAGCACGATGCCCAGCGCCAGCGCCAGCGCCAGGTCGCCCTTGCTGGTCTCCAGCGCGATGGTCGTCGTCATCACCCGCGTGACGCCGTCGATGTTGCCGCCGACGATCATCACCGCGCCGACCTCGGCGATCGCCCTGCCGAAGCCGGCGAGCAGCACGGTGGCCAGGGAGAAGCGCGTGTCCCAGAGCAGCGTCAGCGCGGCCTGGCCGGTTCCGGCGCCCAGCGAGACCAGCTGCTCGCGGTACTCGGCCCAGGCATCGGCGACCACCTGCCGCGACAGCGCGGCGATGATCGGCGTGATCAGGATCGTCTGCGCGACGATCATCGCCGCCGGCGTGAACAGGATGCCCAGCGCGCCCAGCGGGCCGGCGCGCGACAGCAGCAGGTAGACGACCAGGCCGACGACGACCGGCGGCAGGCCCATCAGCGCATTGAACACGACGATGATCGACTGGCGCCCCGGAAAGCGGCCGACGGCGATCGCCGCGCCCAGCGGCAGCCCGATCAGCGCGGCGGCAAACGTCGCGGTCAGGCTGACGGCCAGCGACAGGCCGACGATCTCGACCAGCTTGGCATCGAGGTGGGTCACCAGCCCGGCGGCTAGCGCGAGGCTGTCGGAGAAGGTGCTCAAGGCGGTCCGGTCGACGGCGCAAAACGTGCAT
Organism: uncultured beta proteobacterium; assembly: GCA_963699765.1. Lineage (GTDB taxonomy): Bacteria > Pseudomonadota > Gammaproteobacteria > Burkholderiales > Casimicrobiaceae > VBCG01. Next base: position 344,810 of record CAVOVD010000007.1, read on the forward strand.
TATGACTGCATTTTTATGCAATCTGTACACGTCCATGGTCAAAATATGCCGGACAGCCTGTCCGGCGAATCGTCGCGTCAGCAGACACTTGGATCAGTTTCCGCTTCGCAACTTCCCAAGGATCGCAGCGCGTTTCCGCCCCGAAAGCGTCGATCGTCGCACCTTTTGCGGAACGGGAATGACCCATGAAGCAGATCCACCCGCAGGTAGTCGTCGCGTCAGGACCCAGCTGCCGCGTCCCTCAAGGATCGCTCACGACCCTGACCAGCCGGTCAAGGTGCTCAAAAGACGCCGTCGAAATACAACGAAGCGATCGTTCAGCCGTTGCGCAGCGCCGCGAAGCGCCGGGCGAAGTCGGCCGCCCACTTGTCAAATGCCTACTTCGCGTAGTCCCATTGCGTGAACGAGTCGAGATAGCCGTTCACCCAGGCTTCGGCAGCCTTTGTTGCGCCCGAATTGAGATCGGCCGCGTACTTGAGTCCGATCTCCGTATCCGCGCACTCCGCGACCACCTTGCCGGAGGCGCCATCGCGGAACTGCACCTCCATCCCGGTTTGACCAAGATAGGGCGTCGAGCCGACCGGCCGGCCGGTCGCTGCACCCGAACCGATTTCTGCGACGAAGCCGTACGGTACCGCCGTGCCAACAAGACTGGCGACCTGATTGGTCGGGACGAGATCGGTGAGCGCGATCCGCACCATCAACACTCCGGGCCCGGCGACAGTCACGACCCGCGTCTGCTGCTGGATGGCCGTGACCAAGTCGCTGTGGAAATAGTCGATCAGCAACTTGAGGTTGGTCGGATCGACCGGGTGCGCGGACCCGGGCTTCAAGTACACCTGGATGCGCTCGAACAGCACCTTGTCGTATTGCTTCCAGTCGCCGCCCGCGTCGCGCCAGCACAGCATGCCGCCGCCGCCCGGCATTGGCCGCAGGCGCGCGTAATCCGTGAGGAACCCGACGCGGCGAACGTTGCTGGCTGTCGCTTCCGAGGCCACGATGCCTGACCCGCTCGTGGCGCTTGGTGCACTGTTGCCGCCGGTCGGCGCCGCGCATCCAGACAGCAGGATGGCGATGCCGAGTCCGCACGATGCGATGGTCTGTGCTGTGTTGTTCCTCTTGGAATTAACGTTGTGAGCCTTTGCATAAGACGCAGATTAAAAAGCGGTCAACCAAGAATTGCCGAACTTGCCAGGTCAGTCGCTCTTCCCCGGCGTCTGCAGTGCCTGCAAGGCCGCATCCAGGGCGAAAGTGCCGCCCTTTTGGCTGGGCGGGAACTCCCGGAACGTGCCAATGAATTGGCCCACGTACTGCTGCGCAGGAACGAGCAGGAAAATGTGCTCGACCCACCAGCGATTCCAATCCATTCCTTCGACGTCGCCGATCTCGAACGGGTCCGTCCGGACGTTGAAGATCTTCGGCGCTCGCAGTGTCGTGAACGGCTGCCGCCAGACCGCTGCGCCATGCGCCTGTTGCTCGGCGAAGACGATCTTCCACTGGTCGTAGCGCAGGCCGACCAGCTGGCCATCGTCGTTGAAGTAGAAGAACTCGTGGCGCGGACTCGGCGCCTTGCCGGCAAGTGCATCGGTCAGGTTATAGCCGTCGAGGTGGACCTTGAAGGTCTTGTTACCGACCTTCATGCCGCGCTTGAGCTGTTCCGTCGCATCGGGCACGCCGGCGGCCGCCAGCAGCGTCGGCAGCATGTCCTCGTGCGCGAACACGTCGTTGAGCACGGTTCCGGGCCTGATCACGCCGGGCCAGCGCATGAAGGTCGGCACGCGGTAGCCGCCTTCCCAATTGGTGTTCTTCTCACCGCGGAAGGGCGAGGTGCCGCCGTCGGGCCAGGTGAACTTCTCCGCGCCGTTGTCGGTCGAGTACATGACGATGGTGTTCTCGTCGAGGCCGAGCTCCTTCAGCGCGTTCAGGAGTTCGCCAACGTGCGCGTCGTGTTCGACCATGCCGTCCGGGTAGATGCCCAGGCCCGTCTTGCCGCGGGAGGATTCCTTGAGCCGCGTCCAGATGTGCATGCGGGTCGAGTTCCACCAGAGGAAGAAGGGCTTGTCGGCCTTCTTCGCATCCTTCATGAAGCGGATCGTCTCGGCAGTCACCTCATCGTCGATGGTCTCCATCCGCTTCTTGTTGAGCGGTCCAGTGCTCTCGATCTTCTGCGTGCCGTCGGCGTTGGCCCAGGTGTGGATCACCCCGCGGGTGCCGAACTTCTTGCGCAGATCCTCCCTCTTGAAGTAATCCTCGTGCTCCGGCTCGTCCTCGGCGTTCAGGTGATACAGCGAACCCTTGAATTCCTGGAACCCGTGCGCGGTCGGCAGGTGCTCGTCGAGGTCGCCCAGGTGGTTCTTGCCGAATTGCCCGGTCATGTAGCCCTGCGCCCTGAGCAGTTCGGCGATCGTCACGTCACGCGCCTGCAGTCCCTCCTTGGCGCCGGGCAGGCCGACCTTGAGCAGGCCGGTGCGAAACGGCGACTGGCCGGTGATGAATGCCGCGCGGCCCGCGGTGCAGCTCTGCTGGCCGTACCAGTCGGTGAAGAGCGCGCCTTCCTTCGCGATGCGATCGATGTTCGGCGTCTTGTAACCCATCATGCCCTGGTTGTACGCACTCAGGTTCCAGTAGCCGATGTCGTCGCCCCAGATGATGAGGATGTTGGGCTTTTTCGCCGGCGCCTGCGCCAGCGCCGGCACGGCGAAACCGAGCGCGACAACCATGACGGCAAGAAATCCCGATACGAGTCTTTTCGTGTTCATTTGCTCCTCCGATTTACCTCTTAGTAAGGCAGAACGTAGCTGTCGTCGCGCTGCCCGACTGCTTCCATTGCATCAAGATCTGCACGCTTTTTTTTCCAGGCCGATCGCCGGACCGCCTTTTTTTCGGCAGGCGTGAGCTTGTCCCACTTGGTCTTTGCGGCCTCGGCTTCCGCCTTGTATTGCGCGCTCTGTGCCGCGGTTTCGCTCCGCATGTCGTCACGCTGGCCCACAATCTCTATCGCGGACAGCTCGCTCAATTTCTTCTTGCGTGCCGCTGCGATCGTCGCCGATTTCTGTTCCGGCGTCAGCGAGGCCCACTTCGCTCTTGCCGCCTCGTACTCGGCTTTGTATTGGGCCTGCTGCGCCGCGGTCATCGCCTGCATGTCGTCGCGCTGACCCGCCTTCTCCATGCCCTTCAGGTCCTGCTGGGCCTTCTGGTTCTGCGCAGTTCCTTGTGCGAGTTTCACCGGGCCCTCCGATACCTGCGCCCAGCCGGCGGTTGCGACCGCCAAGGCAGCTACGGCTATCCATACGTGTGCTGTTTTCACTGCCGTCTCCTATGGGGCTTCCTTCGAAAAGCCGGGGCACGGAAGGTCAGCGTCCCGCGCTTGGGCCCCGTGCTAACCGGGCTTCATCATGTTCAGTGCCGCAAGGACCTTGGCCGCCCTGAACGGCACCGATTTGCCATTGACGGTCAGCTTGATGGTCATCGTGGTCACGGGCGGCTTCCGTCGTGGGCCATTACAGATTGTTCCACGGTGCGCGCCGGCGTATCAACGCCAGGCGGACCGCCATGACGGACTGAACCTGATCCACATCCGCTCGTCAGCCGGCAACTGAATTGCCGCATTCCCCGATGCCACCTGCGCATGGCCGAACGCAATTTTCTCGAGAGGTTCCCACCCGTCGATCCTGAATGAAACGTCGTACTCCGCCATCGCTGTCACGGGCGGGTCCGATTGCAAACCGACAGCGCCTGGCAACATCGACGATATGGGGTTGAACGACGCTGCCAGCGCGCCCGGGATGGCGGGCCACATTGCACTCCGAGGAACGGCAGGCGCCCCGCACAGGGGCGCCCGCCTTCGCTGCATCTCGGTTGTTCACACGGCTATTCGCCCGCGTGGCTGGTCGCCTTGGACTCCTGCATTGCCTGGATGATCTGATCGAGGTTGTAGCTCGATGGGGCCTGAAGCGCGGGAAACTGCTTGTAGGTCATCAGTTCCTTCATCCACAGCATCTGCCCGATGGGTAGCAGGTTCCAGTCGTAGATGTAGGCCGTGCTCGGCGCCGCCAACGCGCCGCCCATGCCCAAGAGAGACAACTGATCTGCGCCCACGGCCGCCTCGAACGGATCGCGCTTGATGTTGGCCACCTGCGTCCAGTGATAATTCTGGACCCCCAGCAGGCCGCCTGTGGCGTTCGAGGGCGCCATCGTGTAGTAGAACTTCCAGTTCTTGTAGCGCACCGCGGAGGGATGCGTTCCGCTGTAGTAGAAGAGGGTATCGCGCGCGGACTCGCCCTGACCTTCGAGGTAGGCGCGCTGGTCGACGCCATCGAGCGTCGTCTTGAGAATGCCCGGATACGCGCCAGCTTCGATCTTCTTCTTCAGTTCGTCGCCCTTGGCGCCACCGCCGATGTTCACGAGCGTGGGCAACCAGTCCAGCATCGAAAAGATCTGATCCTTGACGGTGCCCGGCTTGATGTGACCGGGCCAACGCACCATCATGGGGACTCTCATGCCGCCTTCCCAGGTCGTCAGCTTGCCGCCCCGGAACGGCGTGACGCCGCCATCCGGGAAGGTGATGACCTCGGCCCCGTTGTCGGTGGTGAAGACCACGATCGTGTTGTCGAGCTGGCCCATGGCCTCCAGCTTCTTGAGCACTTCGCCAACGTTGTCGTCCAGCTGCTTCATGCCGACTTCGTTGATGCCCCAGTCCTTGCCGCCCTTTACGCCCAGCATGGCCTCGTACTTGGGCGAGAGCATGGTCGTGATGTGCATGCGCGCCGGGTTGTACCAGACGAAGAAGGGCTTGCCGGTCTTCTTGGGATCGTTACGGTCGAGGTAGTCGATGACCTTGGCCGAGATTTCCTCGTCCACGGTCTTCGAGCGTTCCAGCGTCAGCGGACCTTCATCCTTGCAGCTCTGATTCTTCTCCGTGCCATCCGAAGATTTGCAGGCAATGACGGGCCGCGGTGGGGTCATGCACAGCGTGGTTCGCGGGTCAACGGCGCCTGGCGGGTCGGAGAGTCCGGGAACCGGCGTGTTCTTGCACGGCGGCACCACGGCCTGATCCGTTGGCGACTTGTTGATGTCCGGGAAGCTCACGCCCTGCATCGCGTCGAGGTGGTACAGGTAGCCCCAGAACTCCTGGAAGCCATGGGCGGTCGGAAGCGAGTTCGTCTTGTCGCCGAGGTGGTTCTTGCCGAACTCTCCGGTGCTGTACCCGAGATCGTGCAGAAACTTGGCGATACTCGGCGTGCCGGGCAACAGCGAAGAGGTCGAGCCCGGTAGCTGCGGCATGATCATGCCCGCGCGCAGCGGATTCATGCCGGTCATGAACGACGTGCGCCCGGCGGTGCAGCTCTGCTGCGCGTAGGCAGTCATGAACAGCGCACCCTCATGCGCAATGCGGTCGATGTTGGGCGTTTCCCCGACCATGAGCCCGCGGTGGTAGGCACCCACGTTCATGATGCCGATGTCGTCGCCCATGATGAACAGGATGTTGGGCTTCTTCTGGGTCTGCGCCAGCGCCGACCCGGCAGCAAACCCGAGCGAGGCCACCAGAATGGCGCACCAAACCTTGATACCAACTCTCATTCTGTTCTCCTTTCCAGCCATCATGAAATCAACCAGCAGCGCCACTCAGCAAGCTGGCGGAACATTCAAATTCGTTTTCCCGATGTGCTTGCAGTCGCCCTAACGACGCACAACACTTCAGCTCGACTATTCCGCCGGATGGGCGAACCGAAGCACGATTGCCATGCAACTCCCGCAACCATGCACCTTAGGTGTCTTGGTCATGCAACACAATCCATGCGCGCACCTGTCAAACTAGGTGTAACCACGTATTGCCGAGGGGCGCCAAAGTGGGGACTGGTCAGATTCACCCAGGGCCAATGCCTGCCTGACCACCTTGCGCAAGTGCCGATCCAGAACCGGCAGTTCGACGTATTCAGCCGCCCCCGCACGCATGAATTCCACCGCCGTGGCTAGATCGGCGTCACACGCCAGCACCACAACGGGGAGCCGAAGTCCGCGCGCTCCTATGCCCTGTATCAGCGCGCACATGCCGCCTCCCATCAGAGCGGAGGACGCCAGAACGCAGCCGCGTGATTCCGGCGTGACCATCCGAAAGAATTCGGCCGACGATTCGCACAGGCGAACGCAGTCGGTCTCCGGCGCGACCACGCCGGCTACGCGCCTGGACTCATCGCCCGGCAAGCCGATGACGTAAATGGTGTTGGGCACTCTTCCCCTGCGCTGCGGGTGGGCCTGTCATGCAACCCGATGAGATAGGTTGCCGCCTCCATTGGTGGCCCGCAAACCCGTGCAGCTTGCGACGCGCGCCTGCCACCGGCAATAGAGGGAAACACCTAGGCGCCATGGACCGACGCCGAGCAAAGTAAGGCGATTGCGCGTCTAAGGTGCGCGGTGCTCGACGACGAGACGCACCAGTTCCGCAACCGACGCTACAGAGAGCTTCTCGAAAATGTGATTGCGATGCAGCTCCACGGTACGGAAGCTGATTCCCAACGTGCGCGCAATCGATTTGCTCGATTGACCAGCCACGACCAAGTCCAACACCTGCCCTTCCCGCTCCGACAGCGCCGCAAGTCGCGCCGCGAATTCGCGCTTGACGGCGGGCGCATCATGATTGGCAGCGTCACGGGCCAACGCCTCGTTGATGCTGTCGAGCAACTGCTGCTCCTTGTAGGGCTTGGTGACGAAATTCACCGCGCCGGCCTTGATCGTCCTGACGGCCACCTCGATGTCGGCGTGACCGCTGATGAACACGATCGGGATCGCGGCGCCAATCGCGTTAAGCCGTTCCTGCAACGCCGGCCCGCTCATGTGCGCCATTCGGACATCGAGCACCAGGCAGCCGCGGGCCTCGGGGTCAAAACCGTCGAGAAACTGCTGGGCCGACACGAAGGTCGAATGGCGCAGACCCACCGATTCGACCAGCTCGGCTATCGAATCGCGTACCCCGTCGTGGTCGTCGACGATGAATACCGTGGGTTCGGTCATTCGTCAGTCTCCATCCTTCGCTACCGGCAAAGTGAACCGAAACACGGTGCCCCCGCCGGCATTCGGCTCATGCCAAAGCTTCCCACCGTGCGCTTCGACAATCTGCCGACAGATGGACAAGCCGATGCCCAGCCCCATCCCCTTGGTCGTGTAGAACGGCTCGAAGACGCGCTCTCCGTCATCAGCAACGATGCCTTGTCCGTGATCGACTACGCAAATCAAGATGGCGCTGTCGTCCGAGGGTGTGACGACAATACGCAATTCCCTGTCGCAGGCGGGCGCAGCCGCCATGGCGTCCATGGCGTTCGAGGCGAGGTTCAGGATCACCTGCTGAACTTGAATCTCGTCGCCAAGCGTGTGCGGAAGATCCGCGGCGATGTCGGCCTCGACCCGGACGTCCTTCATTCTCGCTTCCATTTCGATGAGCCTCAGGGACTTGTCGAGCAAATGCGACAGGTTGATCTCTGCCTCGTGCACCTCACGCCGCTTCACCATCGTCCGCAGGTGGTCCAGAACCTGGCTCGCAAGCGCCGTTTGGCCCGCAATCTTTTCCAGCAACTCCCGGATCTTGGCACGGTCGACTTGGCCGTCGCCGTCAAGGCGCCGTTGCCCCGCCAACGTGTAGTTCGTGATCGCCATCAGCGGTTGATTGACCTCGTGGGCCACGGCCGCTGTCATCGCGCCAACGGTGTCGACGCGTGCCAGGTGCGCCAGATGCTCGCGTGTCTGTGCGGTCTCCGCCGTCGCCCGCTGCGCCTTCCTTTCGGCTTTGCGATGAGCAAGCGCGTTGAGGAGCATGGTTCCGAAAAACATGAGCCGCGCGGCCGTATCGTCCTGCCATACACGTTCCTCGTCGCCGGAAGACAACCATAGCGCACCGATTACGGCGTCCTTGCTGCGCAACGGCAACACCCGAAAGGACTTCACTCCCGCCGCGCGTAACGCTGCGATGTCGGCGTCGGCAGCCAGAGAGAGGCCGTCGTCCGTGGCGCTGTTGACGATTATGCCGGCGACAACCTGCTGCAGAACCCATGGAACATCGGCCGCGCGGAGTTGACGCAGCAGCGGCAGCACACCATCTGCCTCCGATTGCTCCGTGGCGACAAGCCGCACCGGCTCGGGCGCAAGCTCCCAGAGCGCGGCATGCTCCACGCCGAGCAACGTGGCGACAGCACACAGTGCATGCTGTACCGCAGACCCAAGATCGTCCGCCGTTGACCCCAACACGGAGGCCGACAGGTCTGCAAGCAATCTCTCGAACTGCAGCAACTGGTCGATTCTGTCCTGTGCACGCTTGCGGGCCAACGCACTACCAAAGATGTCGGCGAGCAGCCGCATCCGTGCAACCAGGTCTTCTCCCCAACGGCGTTCCGTGCCCAGCGAGCCGATGCCCAATACAGCGACAAACTCGCCCGCAACCATGACCGGCATGCCGACATGCGAGCCAAGGCCGATACTTGCGTAGGATTGGCGGTCCAGCAACGCGTCCGGCGGCAGTTCGTCCAGACAGGAAAACACGATTGGCTTGCCTGCCCGGTATCGGGACAATGCCCACGGATAGGTCCGTGACGATACGGTCCTGGCGACCGGCGTGAACCCTGCCGCCGCCCACGAGTGCGTGGAATGGAACTGCCCGGTATTCGGATCGACACTCGACAAAGTCGAGCGGTCGACGTCCAGCGTCTCGACGATCTGTTTCAGCCCGCGATCGATGGCTTCGTCAATGCGCTCGACAGGCCAATCGATGAACCGGGACGACACGTCGGTCAGCAGGCGCTCGAATCGCAACATCGTGTCGACGGCTGGTGCCGACTCGGCTGCGGCGAAGGAGCGGTTGGATTCGATCATGGCGTAAGCGATGCGAGCTGGGCGATTGTGGGCCGCCCGGGCCCCTCGAAGGAATCGCGGCGACCTGTAAGTATAATCGCGCCTTTATGCCGCACCGATTTCCACTTCTCGTGCACCCAGCCGGACTTCTTCGTAATTTGAGCACCTTTGCCCTGGCTTTCGGCCTGATTACGCTCGGCTCCGCGACGGGTACCGCGCAAGATCTGGGAAAGCCACCGTTACGGATTCTTGTCGGCTTCACGGCCGGTGGGACGACCGACCAGGCAGCGCGACTGCTGGCCAGTGAACTGAAGGATTCTCTGGGTCGGACGGTCATCGTGGAAAACAAGCCGGGCGCAAGCGGCCGCATTGCCGCACTGGCCTTGAAGAACGCCGCGCCCGACGCGACGACGATCATGCTCGCGCCGATGGTTGTGACCGTGTTGGCGCCGCTGGTCTGGTCGCAACTCGACTACGATCCCGGCCGCGACTTCGCGCCGGTGGCGCATGTCGCCAACTACGCGATGGCGCTCGCCGTGAACGTCGACAATCCAGCGCGAAAGTTGTCGGAATTCGTGGCATGGGCAAAGGCGTCTCCCGGTCAAGCGAACTATGGCGTGTCGGCCCTGGGCAGCATCCCACATCTCTTCGGTGTGATCGTCGGTCAGGCGACCGGAATGCAATGGGTCGCCGTGCCCTACCATGGAAATGCACCGCTGGCGGCTGACCTGTTGGGAGGGCAGATAGAGCCAGGGATCGATGCGCTGTCCAATCTGATCGCGTTTCATCGTGCAGGAAAAATCCG
>CAVOVD010000008.1:0-80305 GCA_963699765.1 uncultured beta proteobacterium
TTGCCATGGGCCCTCTACGGACCCACGGTTGGACGGGTCTGGGCCAAGATGGGTTTGGTCACCTTGGTGGCTGCTTGTCCTTGTCCGCTGGTTATTTCTACGCCCGTCACTTATGTGTCCGGGCTAACCCATGCTGCCCGGCATGGTATTATTGTCAAGGGAGGGGCCATATTGGAGGTACGTTTTCTTCTGGAGAGAATACATGCTGCAGTTGTGTGCCGCAGACTTTCCATTGACGAACCTGCCTCCCATTTCCTCACTTTACATTCCATTTCACGTAGGCACTGGGAAAGGTACAAATAATTGCGATGGACAAAACTGGGACGTTGACACAAGGAGAATTCTCGCTGCAAACTTTTGAGGTCACTGCGAAATCCAACAATGTACAAAGGAAAGAAATTCTGGAGCACTTGGCTCTAGTAGAGTCCCTTTCATCTCATCCGATTGCAACTGCTGTTACCAAATTTGTACTTCAGGAAGAAAAGATCGTGTTTCCACCAAATGTTTCTGTTAAAGAACACACCATCTTGGAAGGTGAAGGGGTAGTGGCAACGGTCCAAGGGAAAGCTGTACATATTGGAAATGCGAGACTGTTTGAGAGACTCGGACTGTATGATCAGCTTTCTTCCCAAGAGAGGAAGCTTGTCGATGACTGGGCTGATTCCGGAGCGACAGTCAGTTTCATGAGTATGGAAGGCAAGGGAATTGTCTGTTGTTTCTCAGTGGCAGACGGAGTTCGACCCGAGGCCCCACTTGTCCTGGATCAACTCAAGACCGATTTCGGAATTGAGGTTTGTATGCTGACAGGAGATATCAGGGAAACTGCCATCGCCATTGGAAGACAAGTCAACTTACCGCCCGAGCGGATATATAGCAATCTCTTTCCAGAAGAAAAACTTCAAATCATTACCGAACTCAAGAAAAAACCGTTGCGCGGGAGGAAAGGTTATGATGTGTGGCGATGGAGGTGAGTGAGCATGTATGGCTTTGGCATCCTTCTTTGGCTTCTCACGTAGGTTTTTGGTTGGTCTTTGTCAGTAAATGATGCTCCTGCTTTGGCCATAGCGGACGTGGGCGTGGCGATGGGGAGCGGTGCTTCCTTGGCGACTCAGACGAGCGATGTTACGTTGACACATCCCATCCACCTGCAAAAGCTTGTTATCGGGTTGCAGTTGGGTCGAAGAGTCCGGCGCACTTTGGTCCAGAACTTTAGCCTGAGTCTGGGAGCCAAGGTGGCCGTTGTGGCATTGGCTACTGTTGGCGGTGTTACGTCGCTGTGGGCGGCCATTGCCTCGGATGTAGCAACAATGCTCTTGGTGACAACAATGTATTGAAGTTGATACCATCTTCTAATGCCGCAAGAATGAAGATTGATCGATAACCATAAGGTTTGTATTTACTTATGTACTTTGCAAATCATGCTAAATACATTTGAGTTATGTTGATCTTTAACTGGATCTCTAGAGAGGGGCAGATTGTCATTAGGCGCAACTTCGAAAACCCTTAGGGCAGACCAATAGGCACTGGGAGGGCAAGAATCGACTCTACGGTCACGCTGTTTTATGAGGGTCGCGCGCTTTTGCTCTTCCTGTGCTAAATCACTCCGCTCGGCCGGATCTCTATCAACATTGAACAAACAACCTGTTGTGCAGTTGACAATCCTGTCTTGGACATTGCTTCCGAACTGGCGTCACTACTGAGAGTACATAGTCTAGCATATTGCTGTCTGTTTATGCTCTTGAGTCGGACGAGCTCCTCTCACCGAAACTCGTGCTCCAGGGCGGGACTGCCATCATTCATGCTGTGATGCTCCCAAGCTCCCAAGAACTTTGTAGCCACGTGACGGCATCAGCGAAAGTCGTCTCTGTCTCTTGTTGTTGCCTTTATATTCGTTAATTACTATCCATACATCATAATGTCAAAGCCTTCGGATATGGAGGGCGTTGAAATAATTTCTGAAGAGAATGAAGAAGAAAATAGCATTCCAAATGATGGCGGCGGCACCGCCGGCAGTTTGTTTACTATTTATCGCCTGAACTCTTGCTTCTTGTCTTTCAGTGGATCGGTCCGGACGACATGAAAACATATGTTCGTCTTTCCATCAGTGATGATCCAGTTCTGACGCGATTTCATCTATACAGAATGCACTTATCTCTGGAGACATCTTGACTTGGCCAAGTTCCCGGGTATTACAGATCCGCAGCTACAGTCTCTACTGGAACGAATCAACGCTCGTTCCGTCACCCAGAGCATCACCTTGGATAAAAAGACGTCTTCTCCCATTACTGGTGCTGGGTTGGAGCCTCTACGACACTCGAGAGTGTTGGAGAGTATCGACTTGCGTCAATCTGATACAAACGACTATGGTCCGACCGGTCTTGACGATGAACTTGTTTCCGATATTCTCTCGTCCATGCTTCCGCATAAACTGAAGATTGTAAAGGTTCGAAAGCAGCATGAATCACGACACCTTCCTTATGACGAGTACTGCTTTTCGTGGAGTTCGTTCTTCGCAAACTTGAGAGTGTTTCAAGCTCGAAAGTGTGCAACGAAATCTTGTTCTCATTGTTCCGAGTCGCTGTTTCGCGAGGGACGTGATTCCACGCAACATGCTTTGAGAGGATATACTGCTCAATGTAGTGTTTGCGAGGGATACAGTTGCCGTCCTTGGAACCCAAACTCTTCTATTTGTCCTCGCATTCAGGAATGCCAACGTTGTTTACTACGGTTCTGTTCGTGTCTTGAAACAACAACGTGCGACTATTGCCATAAGACTAGTTGCTCGGCATGTGAGCAAAACCAACTAACATGTGAGTTTTGCGATGATAGCAGCTGTTCCATTTGTCAGAGAGTAATCCAATGCAAAGAGTGTCGCCTGACAGGGTGCTCCACTTGCCTAGGAGACGATATTAGGGAATGCCACCGATGCAATGGGAGTTACTGCGACGATTGCAGATGGATGGAAGTTTGCTCCATTTGCAGATATTGTTTTTGTGAAGAATGCAAGCACCAATGCGACTGCTGTTACACTGCATTTTGCGAAGACTGTCAAAAGGACGAGTCCGGCGCACGTAAAATTGTCCAGTGCGAATTGTGTGGCTGGTGCCAGTGTGTCAACTGTGGCATCCGGCAAAATACTCTTTACAACTTTGAAGAATGTGCCTGCTGTGGAAAGTTCTCATGCGAGGATGATTATTGTAAGTCTCGCCATGTTTGTGCATCGCCCGGGTGGCTTGTGTACAAGGTTCGAAACGCAATAGATGGTGACAACGCGAAGAATCTTTGTGCCTGTGGTAAGAAGCATCTCGAGTCACCCAACGGACAGCAGTTCATGTGCACTTGGATCCAGGGCTGATTAGAACATAGTGTAAACATTCTAGCTACGAGAGCGTTTTGCATGAACGCCTACTACCGCGCATTCTCAAAGGTCTTGGAGAGTATCGACTTGCGGCAAAGCACGTTACTCACTCGCGGGCCGACTTGTCTCGATGACGATTTGGTCACTGAGATTCTTTCAACCATGATACCTCATAAGCTGGAAACTGTCAAGGTCCGCAAACAGTTTCTGCTGTCAAGCGATCTACCATATGATGAATATTGCTTCCCGTGGGGTGTTTTCTTTACCAATCTCCGATTGAAACAAGTTCGAGTCCTCAGCACTCAGGGCTGCTCCCACTGCTGGGACGAGATTCTGGCTTTACACGCCTCACAACAAGTCTAGCTCTAACAATTGGCACTTTTCAGTGCAACGTTTGCAAGCGCTCAGCTGTCGAGCATGGGATCGTTATTCTATCTATAGCTGTCCTGAAATTCAACAATGCCAACGGTGTATGGAGAACTGTTGCACTTATTGTGGTGACGTATCGCAGTGCAGCTATTGCGGCATAAAGAATTGTCCAATCTGTGATCCTTGGTATCTGACATGTCACCACTGTGGTATGGCGAGCTGTTCCAGATGCGAAAAAGTGTGGCACTATGATCTCTGCGAGGAAGATTTCTGTCGCGAGTGCAGGAGTATGAGCTACTGCAATATATGTGAACAGACCATTTGTCAATCCTGTCGCTCGCGTGAGCGTGCACTGCAGGAATTGCGACTTTGCTGTATGTGAAACTTGCTTGTGGCAAGATGCCAGCATCGATACATCAATCTTTGCTATGTGCTCGCTCTGCGAAGGTGTCGCGTGCAGCTCTTGTCTACAAAATCCCAAGGTCGAATCTTCAGAGGTGTCGCTTTTGCGAAGTTCGGCTTTGTGCCCAATGTACTGAAGACTACTATGGCGAACATGTTTGTACCTCACCTGGTGAGCAAGTGTACTCGGCTCGAAACGCAAAAGATGGTGACGACCCAAGCAAACTCTGTTCTTGCGGAAAGAAATGCCTCCATTTGAGAAAGGGACAGCAGTTCATGTGTGGATGGCTACAAAAGTGAACGATGGTAACTCACGTACGCCGGCTACCGGTAATCTTACTAGCTAATACAGTAGTTCGTATCACCTCGACTCCCTCCTTTCGCCGTTGCAGTATTAAGCACGACAACTGACTTATGGATCGGTCGGATCAGCGCCTCTGGACTTGCTCTTCCACCATGCTGGAATGTCTTCCTCGAAAGAAAATGATCTACCACTGTTGCCCGACAAGTGCCCAAACCTCTGAATCAGTCGCAAGAGTGTCGACCCTGGCGAACCTGGAATTTTGATTCCTGCTGTATGCAACAAACCAAATACAGCCGCTTTTCCCTGTGTGTTTCCTTCGTGTCGATCCACTACGTTACCGACTGCTTCGTATACAATCTTGCCGTCAGGATTCCAACAAACTGTATTCACGTGAACAGGTCCGTCCATAACCTTTCCCGTGGGTTGAATCGTATTGGATCCTGCTTGAAGTGGTCCACTATGTGTTGCCCGCCACTTTTCAAAGAAAAAGACTCGATAGGGATTCTCTGGGTCTTGTGTAAAACCAAACGGATTCGTTTCGACGTCAGGAAACGCCTCGGCAATGCTTAGCTGTCCCTGTGTCGATGTCAAGTCTTTGCGAGTAAGAGGACCAATCACTGGTCCGCGCAAGACGTAATCTTCAGCGTAAATATCGTCTGGATTCTGTCCTCGGTTTGCCACATAGTCCTTGGTCTTTTGCATGACATCAAACGAAGGAGTAGTTCCGTTGAACTTGAGATAGTCCATGAAATGTGGCTGCGGTTCAATGGCGGGCTTTGCAGAATCTGTAGAAGTGCTACTCTCTGACAACGAAGAAAATGATGACGCTCTGCCACTGGATGGCAGAGGAGATTGTTTCGCTTTGTGGTTTCCGGCAAACGCCACAGTCGACAAGGGCAGAGTCAACAGGATTGAGACGACAGCGGCTGTTGACAGCTTCATTTTGTTTCTCTTTTCTTCGTTTGATATTATTAGTCGCTTGTAACAGTAGACTAATGCTGCTGTGATGAGTGTGTTGATGAGCAGCATATAGATCGCGACGCAGACCATCGTCGCATCGGCGGTGCTGTGCAGCAGAAGAGTGAGGTGGCGCGTCGGTCATAATTGACAAAATTCAAAGTATCAATGACGTCATGAAAGTCATTTTGCTTGGGTCTCTCGCTGTCTAAATGACCCCGCGCTTGCTATCGAGTCGCTATCGTAGCAAGCACCAAGTCTAGAGATACTTGCTAACCAGCAAGCTAGCTAGCTGGCTTAGCTTCTTTGTTGCCGAATCAGAGAAAGTGCCACACTACTACATTCACTCTACATTCGTTCACGTCTATATTCTCTAATCTCTATGTTGCTCTTCGACTTGCTTCCATTCCAAGTCAAGGTACCTATACAGAATCGCGCCGTTCGTACTTGTTAGGTTGCTTCTTTTGAGGAGGAACAATGTTGGCGGAATCCTTCTTGTAGAGCTTGGGAATGTACTTGTACTTGACGTGCTGCGCCTTGCCTTCCTTGTGCCCAAGAGAAGGACCGGCACGCATGGAGCCCATCTTGATCAAAGTGGGTCCTTTTCCAAACCTCTTGACATAGTGATCCTTTTGTAACAATGGAGACTCTTCGTCTGCAGGCTCGCGCATCTCTTCGTGGGCGGAGTCATGAGAGGTGTCTTGACGAGTTCAGCAGCACGAGCTTCCTGACTCGACAGAACTCCCGTACAGATGGCAACGTGTTGACAATGATTCCAAAGGCAAGAATGCACATTAGCACCAAGAAGTACTTGTACACGGTGAGCAGTTGCATAGTCTTGAACGTGAGAAATGTTGGTATCTCCTCGTGTCGTATTGCGAAACCAATCTTGACAAGCTTGATACAACAAGGTACAAAGCACGTTTGGGATGCCACCAATGCAAAAGATGTTACTAGCACTCGCCAGTACCTTATTGTCGGGAGACGATGCCGTAAAGGCGACTTCATATGCAGCCGAAATGGCAAAGATTTCACCCCACGCAATCAGAATAAAGGAGGGAGCTTGCCACGCTACACAAATTTGACTGCCGTCCTTTTCGTAGGCACGATGAATCATGAATTCCACCACGAGCGACCACGAAATGGCCAGTGCTCCCAAAAAGCTTCCAATGGCAAACTTGTACGTTGTGGGGAGCTTGATTCCACGCTTGGCCAGTGCAGGATAAATGTACGAACCAGTCACGTATCCAAGTACCAAAACAGACAGCCCGTCAAGACTATTAATCGTAGCAGCATCAATGAATCCAAATGCCTTGGTCATGACTGTTCCTTGAACAATAAATGTTGTTGGCATTTGCGAATAGGCAATGGAAAAGGGTACAATCAAGATTGTAATTCGAAAAATGGTGGACAGTCGAATCGAATCGCTGGCTCTCTTTCTGTTGCGCGTAAACAATTCTCCGCTCGGTTTAGTCATGACATAGCGGGGTGTTCCATAGATAAAGGTACAGACACCAATGGTCAACATGAAAACTGGAATCAGCAGCGGCGCGCGCTGCGGGGATTTCGCGTCCTCGGTCCGGATTTCGCCGATGTCGATGCAAAGCGTCGCCATCGTGCTGTCCGCAAAGGCGAGCGGAATCGACGTCCGCGTGAAGTCAGTGGTGAAGCGGGCATGCAGGCCACGCCGCTGCGCCTTGGCCAGCTGGCGGCGAAACGGCGTGGTGACGAAGCGCAGGGAGTCGATGGCCGGCCCGGCGACCGGCCACTCGAATTCGAATCGGGTCGTCATGCCGCCGGCGGCGCCGTCGGCCTGCGGTCCCTTGACCGTCTGCACCCAGCGCCGGCCGTTGCGGCGCAGGCGCAACGCCACGCCATGCGACGCCAGCCAGTTGTCGTCGGTGTCGAAGTAGATCGAGACCAGCCGGGCGCGCCGGGAGCGGCCGCGCTTGCACGCGGCGACCAGCGGATGCCGGGGCAGCGCGACCGCGCCGTCGGGCACGATCGCGAGCTTGAGTTCGGTTTCGGTGGGAATCGGCGCAGCGCGGCTCGTCCGCGGGCGCGCCGGCCTGGAACTCACGCCTCGTCGGTCTGACGCAGGCGCCGCTGGCGCACTGCATCGGCAAGCTCACCCAGGATCTCGACCGTGGCGTCCCAGCCGATGCACGCGTCGGTGATCGACACTCCATACTGCAACGCCTGTCCGGGCACGAGGTCCTGCCGGCCGGGGTTGATGTGGCTTTCGATCATCACGCCGATGATCCGCGAGTCGCCGCCGGCAACCTGCGCGGCCACGTCGCGCGCGACCGCTATTTGCCGGTCATGCTGCTTCTGGCTGTTGGCGTGCGAGCAGTCGATCATCACCCGCGCCGCGATCCCGGCATGGGCCAGCTCCTTGCTCACCGAATCCACGCTTGCCGCATCGTAGTTCGTCGTCCGGCCGCCGCGCAGGATGATGTGGCAATCCTCGTTGCCGGCGGTGCTGACGATCGCCGAATGCCCGCCCTTGGTCACCGACAGGAAGTGATGCGGCGCCGACGCGGCCTTGATGGCATCGACGGCCACGCGCACATCGCCGTTGGTCCCGTTCTTGAAGCCGACCGGGCAGGACAGGCCGGAGGCCAGTTGCCGGTGGACCTGGCTCTCGGTCGTGCGGGCACCGATCGCGCCCCAGGCGATCAGGTCGGCGATGTACTGCGGGGTGATCATGTCCAGATACTCGGTGCCGGCCGGCAGCTCGAGTTCGTTCACCTCGACCAGGATCCGCCGCGCGAGGCGCAGACCCTCGTTGATGCGGAAGCTGTCGTCCAGCCGCGGGTCGTTGATCAGGCCCTTCCAGCCCACCGTGGTCCGCGGCTTCTCGAAATACACGCGCATGACGATGATCAGCCGGTCGGCGAACTCGCTGCGCAGCGCCGCCAGCCGGGTCGCGTAATCGATCGCGGCGTCGTAGTCGTGGATGGAACAGGGTCCGACCACGACCAGCAGGCGGTCGTCGGCGCCGTGCAGGACGCGATGGATCGCGGCCCGCGCGTCGAAGGTGGTCGTGGCGGCCCGGTCGACCGCGGGAAACTCCCGCAACAGATGCGCCGGCGGCGCCAACTCGGTGATCTGGCTGATCCGGGTGTCGTCGATGGGCCGGCTGCCCGCGGATGCCCCGCTGGCGGCCATCTGATTGCGGTGAGCAGTGGTTGCGGGCATGGCGGATTTCCTGAAAGGTCAGCTAAAACAATACATTATCCGATTCTTTCGAGGCCGGGTCAAACGGAACGAAAATCGATGCTGCGGTGCGTAATGGCATGGTTGCAACAACGGGCGCATGGGGTTCGGAGAAACCGTTGCCTCGGCCATCGGGGTTGCCTTAGACTGCCCTGACACCTGTGCCGGCAGCCAGACCACGGTTCGTGCAGGTACCTACAACCGCCGTGAAGTCCGGGAACCGCAAATGAGCAGATTCTTCGCATTGTTGATCGCGGGCGTACTTGCGGTCGCCGCGCCGATGGTCTCGGCGCAAAACACCCAGCAGGACAAGATGAAGGCCTGCAATGACAAGGCCGGCGACAGGAAGGGCGATGAGCGCAAGGCGTTCATGTCTGATTGCCTGTCTGCGAAACCGGCTTCTGCGGCGCAGAACGCCCAGCAGGAAAAGATGAAGGCCTGCAACGCCCAGGCCGGGGACAGGAAGGGCGATGAGCGCAAGGCGTTCATGTCGAACTGCCTGTCGGCCAAGCCCGCCACAGCCGCCAAGCCGGAGAGCAAGCTCGCCATGTGCAACAAGAAGACCGCCGGCCTCAAGGGCGACGAGCGCTCCAAGGCGCAGAGCGAGTGCATGAAGGGAACCTAGGCGCCGCGACGATTGCAGAACACGGCCGGGTGACCTCCTGTCCATCCGGCCGAGGCTGACAAGGCCGCATCGGGGCAACCCCTTGCGGCCTTGTTTTGTCCGCGATTCCGAAATGCAGGGAGCCGGTACTCAGGCCTTTCGCAGCAGCAGGCCCTTCAGGTAGTCGCCCTCTGGAAAGTTGAGCGCCACCGGGTGATCGGCGCTGGCGCCCAATCGGTGCAGGATCTGCGCGCCGGCCTGCGCGTCCAGCGCCGCGCCGGCGACGACCTTCTGGAAGAAATCGGCGCTGATTCCTCCCGAGCAGGAAAAGGTCGCCAGCAGCCCGCCGGGGGCGAGCAGCTTGAAGGCCAGCAGGTTCACGTCCTTGTAGGCCCGCGCCGCGCGCTCCGCGTGCGCTGCCGTTGGCGCGAACTTGGGCGGATCGAGCACGATCAGGTCGAAGGCTTCGCCCCGATTGCGCATCGCCCGCAGTTCGCTGAAGGCGTCGGCCTCGACCCAGGCGAGCGGCGCGGCCGGCAGCCCGGGATTGCCGGCGACGTTGCTCAGGGCCAGTGCCAGCGCTGCGGCCGAGCTGTCGAGCGAGGTCACGGACCGGGCGCCGCCCGCCAGCGCGGCGAGCGTGAAGCCGCCGGTATAGGCGAACACGTTGAGCACGCGTCGACCGCGGGCGTGCTGGCGAACCAGGCTGCGATTGTCGCGCTGGTCGAGATAGAAGCCGGTCTTCTGGCCGTGCTCGACGTCGACCCGGTAGGACAATCCGCCCTCGCGGATGACCAGTCGTTCGGGGAGCGTGCCAGTCAGCGCGCCTGCGCGCTGCGGAAGGCCCTCCAGCGCACGGACCTCGGCGTCGGAGCGCTCGTAGACGCAGGTGGCGCCGGTGGCCTCGGCAAGCGCCGCGGCGAGCGTGTCGCGCCAGCGCTCGGCCCCGGCCGACAGGCATTGCAGCACGACGACGTCGGCATAGCGGTCGGCGATGACCCCGGGCAGGCCATCCGCTTCGCCGTTGACGATCCGGCAGGCATCGTGATCCGCATCGAGCATCGCAGCGCGCAGGCGCGCCGCATCGGCGACGGCACGCGTGAAAAACGCCTCGTCGATGGTCAGGTCCGCGAAGGTCCAGACCCGCGCGCGGATCTGTGAGGATGGCGAATATGCGGCCCGGGCGAGCCAGGCACCATCGGCGGCGACGACGTCGACGCTCTCTCCCGATCCGGGTGTACCTTCGACACGCTCGATGGCCCCGGAAAACACCCACGGATGGCGCAGCCGCAGGGACTTCTCCCGGCCGGGTTTCAGCACCACCGCCGCGGCGCAGCGGCGGATACCCGTTGCGGCTGCCGCCATCCCCGGACGCCGCACCCGCCTGCCGTCGCCGCGGCGGTCGGTGCGGCCAGGGGGACGCGGCACCGCGATCGGGTTGCGGGTGGTCATGGCGGCAGGGAAGCGAAGGCGGCAGCGAGCCGGTCCGCGCGCGCGCGGTTGGCACCGAAGTCGCTTCGGCCCAGGCGCGAGGCCGAGCGCAGTTCCAGTACGCTGCGCGCCGGGTCGGCGAGCACTTCGACGTCGTCGACGAACCCCAGCCACCGCGAGCGAAAAGTCGCGTGGGCATAGCCGTCGCGCAGCACGACGATCGTGGCGCCCGGTTGTACGGCAATCACCCGGACCATCCGTGCCAGCGCAGCGTCGGCGGTCCCCGTGTAGGCGATCGGCGCGATCCTCTGCCCAGGGTCGGACGCACGACTTGACACGCAGTTGGGGGTGGCGGGGCAGGGCGCGAGCGCACCGTCGCGCGGGCCGGCACCTGCCGGCGGGCTGCCGGCGAACAGGCCGGCGAAGCCCGCGCCGAGCACGGCCGTCACAACGGCCAGCAACACGATGACGGCGCGGCGCAGCGTGCGCATCGGCGCCTACACTGACCGGGTGATCCCGCCGTCCACGCGCAGGTCCTGCCCGGTGATGTAGCCGGCGTCCGCGGAAAGCAGGAAGGCCACCGTGGCGGCGATTTCCTCCGCGCGGCCGCAGCGTCCGGCCGGGATGCCGGCGCGGATGGCGGCGGCGGCCAGCGCGACCGGGGCGTCGTTGCCGCGACCCGCGCTCATGCTTCCATTGCGGCGGCGATGCGCGCCATTGCGGTGGCGTCGAGCTTCGGGACGACGTTCAGCGCGGCCATGTTCTCGACCACCTGCGCCGGCCGGCTGGCGCCGGTGATGACCGTCGACACCTGCGGGTTCTTCAGACACCAGGCGATCGCCAGCTGCGCCAGCGTGCAGCCCAGGTCGGCGGCGATCGGTGCCAGCCTGCGCACGCGGGCGATCTTCCCGGCGTCGGTCAGCCGCTCGGCCAGCCACTCGTAGCCCTTGATCCTGCCGCGCGAATCGTCCGGGATGCCGTCGTTGTACTTGCCGGTCAGCATCCCCGAGGCCAGCGGACTCCAGGTCGTGGTGCCAATGCCGAGATCGGCGTACAGCCGCGCATACTCGCGCTCGACGCGATCGCGGTAAAAGAGGTTGTATTGGGGCTGCTCGACCACCGGCTTGTGCAGGTGATGGCGCTCGGCGAAATGCCAGGCCGCGGCGATTTCCGCGGCGCTCCACTCCGACGTACCCCAGTACAGCGCCTTGCCGGAAGTGATCATGTCCGACATCGCCTGCACGGTTTCCTCGATCGGGGTATCGGGGTCCGGGCGGTGGCAGAACACCAGGTCGACGTAATCGAGCTGCAGGCGCGAAAGCGATCCATCGATCGCCTGAAGCAGGTACTTGCGGTTGAGCGTATTGCGCTCGTTGGGGCCATCGTGCAGCCCCCAGTAGAACTTGGTCGAGACGATGTACGACGCCCGGCGCCAGCCGAGCTTGCGCAGCGCCTCGCCCATGATGGTTTCCGACACACCCTTGGCGTAGACCTCGGCGTTGTCGAAGAAATTGACGCCGGCGCCGTAAGCCGCTGCCATGCACTCGCGCGCAAGATCGTCGCCCATCTGGTTGCCGTAGGTCAGCCAGGAGCCGAAGGAGAGTTCGCTGACCTTGAGGCCGGAGCGGCCAAGGCGGCGATAGTTCATCGTGGACATGTCGAATCCGGGAACTGGGGGCGGGGCGGGTGCGCCTTCGCCGGGAAGAAAAACGATTCTAACCGAACGTCCGCGCGACGATTACGCCACTGGCGTCGGGGTCCGGGTCATGCAGGAGGGCGCTACAGGCTCGGGTGGCCTTGGCGCGGCAGCGTCGCCTCGCGCTTTTCCTGACAACCGATGCAGCATTGCGCGCCGGGATTGACCTCGAGGCGCGCGTAGGGAATCGGCTTGGCGCAGTCGGCGCAGATGCCGTAGGTCCCGTCCTCCATGTGCGTCAGCGCCGCATCGACATCCTTCAATTCGACGGCGTCACGGGCGACTTCGGCGACCTCGAGCGCTGTTTCCAGATCGGCGACCGCCCAGTCGTCGGTTTCCGCAAGGCGGTTGGCCAGGCCGAGCAGCGCCGGATCATCGTGGTTGCTGAGCTTGGCCTTCATTTCGCTGCGCAGGACGCGCCGGCGCTCCTGCAGCAGCTTCTTCAACGTGCCCAGTTCGGCGACATTCAGCGGTGCTTTCATCCTCGTTCCCCTTGACGCGAACGCGACCCCGTTCAAGTGCGGCGGTCGGCCCTGAGTTCCGGCATCGCGTGCAAACCCTTGAAACCGGCGCCGACGACCCTAGATTCCCATTGCAGAGTTCGGGGTGCCTTGCGCGATATCAAGCGGGCGCGCCGGACCCCGGAGCAATTCACTCAATGGAGAGAGACCATGAATACCCTGCAAGTGTACGACCCTTTTGCCGATAATGGACTCGACGAGATCTTTCGCGGCTTCTTCCAGCCAGTGCGCACCACCCGCGGAGCCGCTGCCCCGATCAAGGTCGACGTGACCGAGAAGGGCGATACCTACGTCGTCCACGCCGAGATCCCTGGCGTGGCCAAGGACGACATCCAGGTGACTATCGACGGCAGCCAGGTCACCATCGCCGCCGAGATCAAGCGCGAGTCGGAATCCAAGGAAGGCGAACGGGTCCTGCGCAGCGAGCGTTACCGCGGCGCCGTCTACCGCAGCTTCGTCCTGCCGGTCGAACTCGACGAGGCGGCGAGCCAGGCGCGTTATGAAGGCGGTGTGCTCGAGCTCACGCTGGCCAAGAAGGCGCAGGTCGCGGGCCGCAAGCTCACGATCCAGTAACGCTGTCGGGCCGCAGCGAACGACGGCGATGACCGGCGCGGTCGGCCTCGCGGCCCCGCGCCGGGCGGCGGCTGCTTCGCCGCCCGGCGCGCGCCGCGGCTACGGTCAACGAATGCGCTTGGCGGCGAATTCCTCTTCGATGTTGTCGCGGAAATAGCTCCAGGGTGACGAGGCCGAGGTGAAGCGCCGCCATACGTCCGCCGATACCCCGGTGAACTGAAAGGTCCCTGAAGTCAGCTCGACGACCAGCACGCGTGCGCGGTCGTCGTAACCCGCGGCGCGCAGGCTCCCTCCGCTCAGGCGCTTCATCTCCATCGCATCCTCCCTTGCCAGGCGCGCGGCGCGCGTTCCACGGGCGACTATACTCAATCCGATGGTAGCGATGCGCAGAGTGCTGCGGCTGTTGCGTCATCCCCGGGAGGAGATGGCGGTGATTGCCGCCGAGAGCACGCCGGTTTCCCGGCTGCTGCTGCGCTACATCATCCCGTTTTCGCTTCTGGCGCCGGTTGCCGGAATGCTCGGGATGACGTTCTTCGACGCGCGCTGGAACGCCGATCTGGGCTATGTGGTGCCGCCGAATGACATCGTTGCGGCCGGGGTCACGACGCTGTTGGCGACGATCGGCTCGGTGTTCGCGCTGGCCGGCATCTTCGCGGCGCTGGGGCGGCTCTACGGCAGCTCGCGCGACTTCGGCGCGGCGCTCAAGGTGGCGACCTACGGCGCGCTGCCGGTCATGATCGCGGGCGGCGTTCTGGTCCTGCCGATGCTGGCGATCATGGGCCTCGCCGGGCTTTCGTGGTCGCTGTACCTGTTCTGGCTGGGCGCGGGCGAGATCCTCGGGGTGCGCGGCAGCCAGCAGTCCGAGTTCGTCGGCATCGCGATGGTACTGTTGGTAGTTGCCTCGACCATCGCGGGTGCTGCGGTCAGCGCCTTGGCCGCGCTCTGAATCGTGGCGACGCGAGGCGTCAGTGCGGGGCGCTGCCCCACAGCGCTTTCAGTCGCGCGTCACGTCCGCAGCCGGTGCGGTAGTAGTTGTAGCGCCCCGGATTCTTCTGGTAATAGTCCTGGTGATAATCCTCCGCCGGCCAGAATTCCGCTGCCGCGGTCACCGGCGTGACGATCGGATCCTTGAAAGGCTTGGTCTTGGCCAGCGCCGCCTTCGAACTCTCCGCAGCGTTGCGCTGTTCATCCGTATGCACGAAGATCTCGGTGCGATACTGGCTGCCGATGTCGCAGAACTGCCGGTCGCGCACCGTCGGGTCGATATTTTTCCAGAAGACCTCGAGCAGCTTTTCGTAGCTGACTTTCTTCGGGTCGTAGACCACCTGCACGACTTCGGTGTGCCCGGAAAGACCCGCCGACACCTGCTCGTAGCTCGGATTCCTGAGCTTGCCGCCCATGTACCCGGACGTGGTGCTGACGACGCCGTCGAGCTTGTCGTACGGCGGTTCCATGCACCAGAAGCAGCCGCCGGCGAAGGTTGCGACGGCCATGCCGGCGGGCACCGGCTTAGGCGCCTGCGCGGAGGCCGGCGCGGCGAGGGCAACGACGAGCGCCGCGGCGATCGCGGCAAGCAGGCGGTGGAGCGGGGCGGGCAATAGCGTCATGTCTGGCTCCCGGATGGGCTACGGCAGGGTGCCGTCAATGCATTCTAGTCGTTGCCGGGGACGGCACCCTTACGAACGGGCCGCCCGCGTTCAGTCGGGGAGTCCCAGCCGGCGGCGGGCGCGGCGATACAGGACGGCGTCATCGTCCTCGCCGAGGCCGTCGGCCACCGCCGCCTCGAAGGCCGCCAGCGCCGCAGTCGCGAACGTCGCATCGACACCATGCCGTCGGGCGAACGCGGCCGCCAGACCGGCGTCCTTGGCCAGGATGCGCGCGGCCGCGCGAGGCGCATAGTCGTTCGCCAGCGCCCGCGGCATGCGGTCGGCAAATATCCAGCTGCCACCTGAGCTGGCGTTGATCACCTCGACGACCAGCCGGGGATCGAGCCCCGCCTTGGCGGCGAGCGCCAGCGCTTCCGCGCCGGCCGCGAGATTCACCGCGGCCAGCAGGTTGTTGACGATCTTGAACTTTGCAGCGTCGCCCGGGGTTGCGCCGACATGGAACACGCGGCCGGCGATGGCGCCGAAGATGGCAGCGCAGCAATCGAGCGCCTCCGCTGGGCCGGCGGCCATGACCGTCATCGTACCTTCGGCGGCCCGACGCGGACCGCCCGACACCGGCGCGTCGACCAGCGCGGCACCGGTCGCACCCAGGCGCCCGGCAAGTCCCGCGACATAGTCGGGGTCGACCGTGGATGCGACCAGCAGCGTCTTGCCCGCACGCAGCGCCGGAAGCGCACCGCCGGGGCCGAACAGCACGTCGTCGATCTGCTCGGCATCGACGACCAGCACAATCGCCACGTCGGCAGCGTCGACCAGGGCGCCGGCCGACGGATGGCAGCGGGCGCCAAGCCTGCCGGCTTCGCGTTGCACCTCCGGAAGGATGTCGCGGGCATGGGTCGCAAAACCGCCGACCAGCAGTCGGCCGACCACGCCCATGCCCATGGCGCCGGTGCCGATGACGCCGACGGCCGGGCGTGCGGTCACGTCGCGCCGGGGGCCGGACCGCGTCCGCGTGCCTTCACTTGGCCGGCGGCACCACGTAGGGCACGCACCCTTCGAGCATCGCGGTCGCGCCGTGCTGCATCAGGGACAGCTCCATTCCCTTGCCGCGCAATTCCATCATCCCGTTGCTGTAACGCACGCCGGAGGCGCTCGGCAGCTGGTACAGCGTTACCCGCTGGGCGTTGGGCATCAGCATGCGCGCCTCGCCGTCGGTGAACTTGAGCACCAGGCGCTCGCCGTTCAACTGGCAGGCGAAGGTGTCCTTCGACGCTTCCTCGGCCTTCTTCTTCTGGTATTCGGCGCAGGCCGTCGTCACCAGCGCGACGGCGAGTGCGAGGACAAGCGCGACGGGGCGCGGCGGCGACCGGGTCATGCACAAACTCCGCGGGAATCAACGCGCCCAGAATAGCACTGCGGGTGGGCGCCGTCACGATCGCGCACCGCAGGCGGCAGGTCAGCACTCCGTGGCGTTGACGGCGACGCCGCCCACGGAAAGCGCCTTGTAGCGCGTCGACATTTCCCGTGCGTTCTCGACGATGGTCCGTACCAGCAGGTCGAGCCCGCTTCCCGGCGCGGGCGCCTTCACGGCCGCGCTCGCCGCCTCGCAGGCGCGCCTGGCGGCGAGCGCATTGCGCTCGATGCAGGGATCCTCGATGCGGCCCCCGTCGGGATCGCAGGCCAGTCCGAGGTGGGGCGCCAGCGCGCGTTCGGCCGCGTGGAGGATCTGCTCGTTGCTGCCGCCAAGCACGCTCGCGTAGCCGGCCGCCGCCATGGCGGCAGCGACACCCACCTCGCCCTGGCAGCCGACGTGGCGCATGCCTGAGGAGCGAAGCATGCCGCCGATCACCGCACCCGTCAGCAGGAATTCGACCGCACCATCGTCCTGGGCGATGCCGCCGCTGTCGCGAAACAACTGCAGCAGGGCGGCAACCGGGCCGGCAGATCCCGAAGAGGGCGCCGCCGCGATGCGGCCGCCGGCCGCGTTCTCCTCGGCGACCGCCATCGCATACACGGCGGCGCGCTGCGCCAGCGGCGTTTCCCCGGGTCGCAGCGCATCGGCTTCACGCGGAGCGTTGCGCGGCCGACCGCCCGGCAGCACGCCCTCGGTCGTCAGCCCGCGCTCGAGCGACATGCGCATCGTCTGCGCGACCTGGAGCAGGCCGGCGCGCAACTCGCCTGGACTGAACAGCGTGCATTCATTGGCACGCGCCAGATCCGGGATTTTCTTGCCGTGCTCGCGGCAGGCGTCGAGTATCGCCTGCCCCGAAACGCAGGCAAAGGGAACGCGCGGCATCGGCGGCGCCCGTTGCGCGTCGTCCTCGGAGAGCAGCGCTCCGCCGCCCGTGGAAAAGTAGACCCGTGACGCGACCATCTGGCCGTGCGCATCGGACGCGACAAAACGCACCGCGTTGCCGTCGTAGGCCACCGACTGGTCGACGACGAAGCGCAGATCGCGCGCCGGCGTGAACCGCACGACGTTGCGCCCGCCCAGCGCAACCGTGCCCTCAGCCTGGGCGCGCTCCGCGCACCGGGCAAGCGCGGCCCGGTCGCTGCGTTCCGGAGCCAGACCGGCGAGACCGGCAATCACGGCGAGGTCGGCGCCCTGCTCCCGCCCGGTGAACGCGAGGCCGCCGTAGAATTCCGCGGTAACCCTGCGCGTCGACGCGAGCAGGCCGTCGGCAGCCAGATCGTGAGCAAACCGCAGTGCCGCCCGCTGGGGACCCAGCGTATGCGACGAAGACGGTCCGGGACCGATCCGGTAAAGCTCGAATGCGCTCACGAACACGTCCGGCCTCCCGTGTTTCCGATTGCGATGAAGGCCGTCCTCCGCCCTTTTGTAGGCTGCACTGCGCTGCATGCCCGCGAATAGTATGAATGACCGGGGGGCGACCGGCGCGGCTCAGCCGAAAGCCGGTCAGGTGGAGCCGCCGGGCGGCGGCTCAGGCGGCGGTTTCCGGCGCCGGGAAGCGCACCTGGGACGGGTAGGACAGCACTTCGGCCGGCTCGCCGCCGCGCAGGCCTTCCTGCACGCCCTGCCACCACCGTGCGTCCAGCAGTTCGCGGTGGAACGTCAGGAAGGCGTCACGGACCTGCGGGTCGGTGAGCAGAAAGGTCTCGAATTCCTCCGGGAAGACATCCTTCGGCCCGACCGGATACCAGGTCTCGCCCGACATGTCGTCGAAACCCGGCGGCGGCTGGGGAATCCGCCGGAAGTTGCAGTCGGTCAGGTACTCGATCTCGTCGTAGTCGTAGAAAATGATCCGGCCGAAGCGCGTCACGCCGAAGTTCTTGAACAGCAGGTCGCCGGCGAAGATGTTGACGGTGGCGAGTTCGCGGATGGCGTTGCCGTACTCGCGCACCGCGTGGATGCGCTGCGCGTCGTCGGCGGTTTCGATGTAAAGATTGAGCGGCCTGATCCTCCGTTCGATGTAGACGTGCCGGATCAGGATGCGGTCGCCGTCCACCTCGACCTGCGACGGCACCACGTCCAGCAGCTCGGCGAGCAGGTCCGGGGAAAAGCGCGAGCTGCGGGAAGGACACGTCGGAGTACTCGAGAACGTCGGTCATGCGCCCGGCGCGGTCGTGGTGTTTGACCAGCGTGTACTTCTGCTTGACCTTGCCGCGGTCGGTGTCCTTGGTTGCCGCGATGCGATCCTTGATGACCTTGAACACGTAGGGATAGGACGGCAACGTGAACACGCTCATCACCAGGCCGCGGATTCCCGGGGCGACGATGAAGCGGTCGCGCGAGTGCGCGAGGTGATGCAGGAATCCGCGGTAGAACAGCGCCTTGCCGTGCTTCTGCAGGCCGACCATCGTGTAGAGCTCGGCGCCGGTCTTGTCCAGCAGCATGTCGAGCAGGAAGTCGACATAGGCCGACGGCACTTCCATGTCGACCAGGAAGTAGGAACGGTTGGCCGAGAACAGCAGCGTCAGCTCGACCGGGTCCATCAGCAGCGCATCGACGTAGAGCCGCCCGTCCCTGTTGTGCTTGAGCGCCAGCGCGAACGGCCACCGTTGCGCGCCGTTCACCACCCGGCCGACCGCGTAGGCGGTCCTGTCGCGGTAGAACAGCGTCGACAGCACCTGGATCTGATGGTTGGCCTCGCGAACGAACGGTCGCGGCGCGCGCTGGCGGAAGGCGGCCAGGACATTGATGAGGTCGCGGCGGAAATCGGCGAAGCGCACCTCGAGCTGGAAGTCGAGGACGATGTCCATCAGCGCGTGGCGCAGCCCGTGCTCCAGCGGGTAGTAGCTGCGATAGGTCGGCGGATCCGCTTCGATGTGCTCGGTGGACACGGCGGGCCGCACGAAGATGAAGCGGTTGTTGAAGTAGGTGCGGTTCAGGATCTTGCAGGAGACCGAGTTGAAGAATGTCTCGGCGCACTCCGGTTGCTTGTGGTCGATGAGCACGCCGATGTAGTGCAGCTTGACGCGCTCCCAGAGTGCATCGGCGCCGCTGCCCTCGAGCCCGGCCGAGCGGAACTCGTGCCCGATGCGCTCGACCGTCTCGAGCACGCGGCGGTCGTAGTAGTCGATGCGGTCGCGCGCCAGGTGGCGCAGCGCCAGAAAATTGCGGGTTTCGAAATGGCGTTTGGCCGCGCGCGCGCAGTCGCGAAACAGTGCGTAATGGCGATCGAAGCCCTCGCGCAGCGCCTTGGCGATCGCGTAGGCCGTCTCGTCGGCGATGGCGGAACGCACGGGCGACGCGACGGCGGCAACGGCGCGGGTGGGCATGGCGACGCGTCAGTCAGTGGCGGGAACCGGCCGGGGCGTCTGGGCACCGAACGACCTGCCGGCTCCCGGCCGCCGCCCGTCCCTGGATCCGGAACGCCGCGGTCGGCGTCCGAGCGCACAATTCGGACGGCGCGGCGGACAAGACGATGCGATGGATGCGCAATCCGGTGCTCATGAGGCATGATAACGCAATGAAATCGACCCGCCGGCGCCACGGTTTCCGAATGCCATTGCGGGTGATCGCGGCGGTTGCCTGGCTCATGGTTGCGCTCGGCGCGGCGGCCCAGTCGGGCGTGGTCAAGTGCATCGACCCCGCCGGCAACACTACCTATCAGGACGCGCCCTGCGAGCCGGGCCAGGCCGGTCGCAGCGTCGAACTGCCCAAGGCCGAAGATCGGGCCCTCACCGAACCCTGGGAGGCCGCGGCACGGGAGGGCCGGGTGATCCGGGGCATGCCCAAGCGCTGGGTGCTGCGTGCCCGCGGCGCGCCGCTGGAAATCCGGCCCGGATCGATTCGTGACGAGGCGACGGAGATCTGGCGTTACGCGGCGCGCGGCGGCGTATATCTGGTCGGCTTTTCCGGGCCAGACGTGGCGTGGACGCGCGAGGAAACGGCGCCGATCCAGCCCGCCGACCCCGGCAAGGGCACGACGGATGCGGGGAAGGCCAAGGCGGATCCGGCGAAGGAAGCGGTGAACCCAGGCACACGCGGGCCGCAGAATCGACGATTCGTCATCAGTGGCCGCTACTGCGAGCACGTGTTCGCCGAAATCGGTGCCGCCGACCGTCAGGAGCCTGTGCCGGGCCTGCCCGGCGCCGTTCGCTATTTCTACGAGCCGCGCGTCGGGGATCCGCTGATGCGCACGGCATTCATGTGCGTGGAGGGCAGGGTGGCCGAGGTCGAGCGTACGGTGGTCCGTTAGGACCTCCGGCGCCGCCTGCAGGGCGATCACGGTATGATCCGGCGATGTCCGCCATTTGCGCGCCTGCCGTCCCCGCATTTCGCCATGCCTTGGGCGTCGGCATGGTCGCGCTGGTTGCCGGAATCGCCATGCCCGCGTCCGCGCAGGTCAACAAATGTGTCGATTCGGCGGGCCGGATCAGCTATCAAAAGCTGGCCTGTCCGGAAAATCAGAAGGGCGCAAAGGTGGATGCCACGCCGGCCACCGGGAATGCCCGTCCGGGCGATGGCAAGGATGCCGACATGGCCGGCACGCGCCCGGCGCAAGGACATCGTCGTCGGCATGCCGAGGGCCATGGTCGTGCAGGCCGTGGGCACGCCGCAGACGATGCGGCCGGGCACCCGACAGGAGCGCGCTGCCGAAGTCTGGGTCTACAAGCGTCCTGATTTTTCCGCGCTGATCGGCTTCAATGCGGGGGTGGTAGCCTGGAAACGCGACAACGTCGACGCTATGGGCGCGCCGGGCGGCGACGCGGCGCCGATCCTCCGCCGCGAGGTCGCGGTCGGCCGCAATTGCCGGCAGATCGCCATGGAGATCGGTTCACCGGAAAGCGTCACCGAGCAGCACGATGACGCGATCGGTCGCAAGGCGTACTTCTACGTCTGGGAGCCGCGCCCCGATACGCCGGAGCGCACCGTCGCCGTCTGCCTGAGCGGGCTGGTCACGCGCATCGAGCGCACTCCCGCCCCCTGAAGCCGCGCCGTCGCAGCCGCGCTACTTCGACGCCTCGATCTGCGCCTGGATTTCCTTGGCGGTGGCGTTGTATTCGTTGACCGCCGCGTTGGACTCGGCGATGGCGGCGTTGGCCTTCTTGACCGCTTCGTCGGCGCGCGCCTGTGTTTCGCTGACGACTTTCTTCATGCACTCCTGCCACGCGCTCACCTCGCGATCCCAGCCGCGGGCGCGTTCGCGGGATGCGAGCCGTCCTGGATGCGGGTCGGGCTTCGGGCAACTCGAGGCGGCGGGCGTTGCCGGCGGCGCCGACGGTTGCGCCGGTGACTGGCCCCACGCGGCTCCGGCGAGCATGGCGGCGGCGAGGGTGACGGCGAATGGTTTGCGGATCATGGGGATGGCGCTCCCTGGTTCGACGAAACTCGCATTTTATGCGAATTTTGCGCATCCTCGCCGGGGGCGCGCGACTTGCCGTCCCGGCCGGGACCGCAGTGGCCAGGCGTTGCGCCGATGGGGAGGGTCGTGATCTCATTCGCGGATGCCCAACCCCTGTCCGGAAGGTCGACTGCCCGTTCTGAGCCATTGGCTGGGACTGGCGCTGGCGTTCTCTCTGGTCGCTTGCCAGCAGGCGGCGCCGCCGCCGGTGCCGGTACCGGCGGCGCCGAAGGCGGCGGCCCCGGCACCGCCTGCGACGGTCGCGACCGCGCCTGCGGCCGCCATGCCGCCACTGTTGTCGATGCCATCCAGGGATTTTCTGCCCGGGCCGTTGTATTTCTGCGAATCCACGACCGGGCGAACGCCGATCGACCTCGAACCCCGCGTCGACCAACTGTGCCGCAGGCATCCCGAGATGGGACCCTGCCAGTACGAGCGCGGCAGTTGCCGGGCGAGGGGAGGGCGCGTCTACACGGCGCGCGGCGAGGAGGTCACGCCGTTGGTCGAAATCGAATACGACCGCGTCGTGCGCCGGGTGCGTTTCCAGGCCGACGCGCCGCCCGCGCCCCGGCGCTGATCGCGCAGGCCGCAACTGCGGCCGTGTTCAGTTGACCGCGAAGGTATCGCACTGGCGCGGATCGCCCGAGTGCAGGCCGGTCCGGAACCAGCGCATGCGCTCCGCCGAGGTGCCGTGCGTGAACGCGTCGGGCACGACCCGGCCCTGCGTGCTTTTCTGGATCGCGTCGTCGCCCACGGCGCTGGCGGCGCGCATGCCTTCCTCGAGGTCGCCGGGTTCGAGCAGACCGCGCTTCGCCGCCGAGTGGCCCCAGACGCCGGCATAGCAGTCGGCCTGCAGTTCCAGCCGCACGGACAGCGCGTTGCGACGCCGCTGGTCGAGGCTCGCCGCGGTCTGGTCGAACCTGCGCATGGTGCCGGAGAGGTTCTGCACGTGATGCCCGATCTCATGGGCGATGACGTAGGCCTGTGCGAAATCGCCCGGCGCGCCGAAGCGGCCGGACAATTCGCCGAAGAAGGAACTGTCCAGATACACGCGCCGGTCGGGCGGGCAATAGAACGGTCCGGAGGCGGCGCTGGCCCGTCCGCATTGGGACACCACGGCGTCCCGGAACAGCGTGAGGCGCGGCGGCTCGTAGGTCGCGCCCATCGACCTGAATTGCGCCGTCCAGACGTCCTCGGTGTCGCCCAGCACGCGTTCGACGAACTCCGCATGCGGGTCGGCGCGCGGCGCGGCTGACCCAGGCGGCGCGGAACGCGGCGGTGGCGTCGCGACCGGACCGCCGCCGGCCAGGTCGAGCAGGGTCAGCGGATTGACCCCGAAAACCAGGCTGACGATCACCACGACGATCAGCGTGCCGCCGCCGATGCGCATGCCGCCGCCGAACGCATCGACCGCCACCGGCGGTCCGGTCGTCGACGTTTTCACTTCGACGCATGTCGCCCCAGCGCATGGCGATTCCCTCAGCTCGTCACGGCGTCGACGCGAGGCAGGCAGACGCACGGTCGGCGGACATCGCGCGCCGCGTCACTTCGCCTTGCCGATCGCGCGCGCGAGGTCCTGGTATTCCTCGCAGCTCTTGCCGCAGATGCGCTCCAGCGCCAGCAGGTGCTCCTGTGCGCGGGCGCGATCTCCGGCCAGCAGGTAGGTCTCGCCGATGTACTCGTGCGCGCCACGGTGCTTCGGGTCGAGCTTCAGCGCCTCGCGGTACTGGACGAAGGCGAGGTCGAGCTTGCGCTGGTTGCGGTAGGCGAAGCCCAGCAGGTTGCGCGCGTCGGCATTGGCGGGCTCCGCCCTGACCGCGATCTCCAGGTGGTAGACGGCGCGATCCCAGTCCTGCGCCTTGATCGAGTCGAAGCCGATGTCGAAGTCGGCGTTGTTGACCGGAGGCGCGGTGATGTTGGCGTCGGCCGCGGCCGGCATCGGCCAGGCGAGGGCCAGCGCCAG
Source organism: uncultured beta proteobacterium (assembly GCA_963699765.1). Lineage (GTDB taxonomy): Bacteria > Pseudomonadota > Gammaproteobacteria > Burkholderiales > Casimicrobiaceae > VBCG01. Next base: position 23,814 of record CAVOVD010000008.1, read on the forward strand.
CAGCGCGGTCGCGGCGCGACGGGCGAGGGTGCGGGTGGTCGAACTCATTTCAGGGTCGGATCGACTTGTACAGGAAGGGAAGGCTCACGTCCATCCGGTAGTCGATCGACGAATGGGTGTCGTCGAACTCCTCGTAGCGATGGCCGATGCCGTGCTCGGCGAGTTCGCGCGACAGGATCCGCGCGCCGTAGTGCAGGTGATACTGGTCCCGCCAGCCGCAGTCGATGTAGATGCCTTTGAGCATGCGCAGGTTGTCGGCGTACTTGCCGACCAGGTGGATCGGATCGTGGGCAAGCCAGCGCGCCCAGCGCCGCGGCAGGAGTTCGCCGGTCTCCAGGTTCGACCGGAACGCGAAATCCCAGCGGCGCCTCGGGGTCGGGGTCGTAGGACGCCGCCATGGCCAGTTCCATCAGCGCGTGCGCCTTCGGCGTCGTTCAGCTTTTCCTTGCGCCAGATCGCATCCAGGAAGCGGCGGATGCGGCCGTCGTCGCCGCCGTCGCGCGCCACGCTCGGCGCGGCCTGCGGCCTTGACGCGTCCGGGCCGGCGCGCGGGGCGCCGATAGTGGTCGAGGACGTTCAGCGTCCGCGGCCAGTCGCCGCGATAGCAGTAGTCGAAGTAGGCATCGCCGGAGTGGTCGCCGATCGCGCCCCAGTGCTTCGCGTACTTCATCCCGTGGATGATCGCGCCGTAGCCTCCGGACGACTTGCCGAAGCAGGCGCGATGCTCGCGCGCGGCCAGCGTGCGGAATTCGCGGTCGACCAGCGGAATGAGTTCGCGGATCAGGTAGTCGGCGTAGTTGCCGATCGCCGACGAGTTGATGTACTGGTTGCCGCCGAGGCAGGTGAAGCAGTCGGGGAACACGATGATGCAGGGCCCCATCTTCTTCTCGTGGATGAGCCGCGCCGCGCGTTCCGGGACGTTCTCGTCGAACGGGCGCCAGTTCAGGTGCGCGAGCCCGGAACCGGTGAAGCCGACCAGGTCCCAGAGCACCGGGTAGCGGCGTCCGCGCGTGGCGCCCTGGTCGTAGCCGGGCGGCAGCCAGACCGCGAGATTGCGGACGTGCGGATCGCCCAGCGGATTGTCGGCGAGGATGCGCGATTCGTGCTCGAGCACGACTGCGGTGCCGGAGGATTTGTAGCGGCGTTTGCGGGCCATGGTGCGCTTATTGGTGATTGTCTGCGGGGAACGGGAACACGCATTGTGCCGGGCGCCGCCTGGCGGAGCAACGACGGCGTGCACGGCCGCGTCCGGCGCGGTCCGGGAGCGGGCGATTGCTGCGCAGCACGATTGAACTGCGTCTGCGGAACGCATACGATGGCCGGGGCGGAACAACCAGGAAGGCAGGGTTCAGCATGTCGGTTCGTTCGCTTGCCGTGATTGCGACGCTCGCGCTGTTCGTCGCCCTGCCGGCCGACGCCAGCTCGCCGAGCGTCGAAACCTGTTTCGAAGGCTCGGATTTCATCGCCAACGCGGCCATCGCGCGGGAGAACGGCATGGCTCGCGAAACCTTCGTCGCGCGCGTCGAGGCGGACTTGGTGATGATCCGCGCGTATCCGCCGGAAATGCGCTGGTTCGTCATGGACGAGGACGACGAGCGCTTCCTGCGCGCCGCGGTCGTCGATGTGTTCGATTCGCCGCGCAGCCCAGAGTCGCACCGCGCACGGTTTCTCGACGCCTGTTTCTCGCGCGCCGCGGCGTGACGCTGCCGGGCCGGCGTCAGGGCTCGCCGACTGCCTGCCGCGCCTCGGCAAGCGTCGCCACCGCTTGCATCGAGGTGCCGGCCTTGACCAGCTTCCAGCCGACCAGGTCGAAGCTTTCGGGCAACCTCGGCCGCCGGTCGCCGAAGCTCGCGGTGCCGGTGAGTTCCAGCGTTTCCGACTGCGCCTGGCTTACCCGCCCCATCGCATCCACCGGGCGGAAGGTGAAGCGCAGCGAAAATTTCAGCACCTTGGGCGCGCTCGCCCGCAGCGTGCCCGTGACCTGCCACGGAGGACCGTAGAGCGCGGCGGTGGACGGGGATTCGGTGCGCACGAACTGGGAATCGCTTTTCGCCGCGACATCGAGCGCCTTGCCCGTGACCTCCGCCGGTCCGATGCGCGCGCCCTGATCGAGCAGCACCGCGGCGAGCTGCGCAGCCATGCTCGGCGCGGTCATCATCTCGTCGAGGATCGCGTCGTTGTCGGACATCGGCTCGCGCGAGCGATAGGCGAAGGCGTCGTCGCTGACGAACACGATCTCGCCGCCGCGGCGACCCTGCGGCCACTGTTCGCGATAGGTGGTATGGGCGCGGCCGTCCAAGGTCCGCTCCATCGTGTAGGTCCCCTCGAACTGCGCCGCCTTCAACGTGACCTCGATGGTCCGGTATTCGGCCCAGCGGCCGTAGGCGCACAGTGCAGCGCGGACCGACGTGCCGCATTGCCGCGGGTCGATTCCGGGCAGTCGGGTGTCGTTGGGCGCTGGCAGCCTGGAGGCGGCTTCGGGCAGCGACGGAAGCGCCGTCGCCGGGCCGCCCGGAAGCTGGGCGAGCGCCGAACCGGCGCTCGCCAGGGCAGCCGCGAAACCGGCACAACGCAACAGGCGATGGCTCATCGCGCTGATTGTAGCCGCCATCGAACGAATCGCGGTCGCGCGCGCGGACCTGCGGTCGGCCGGAGCCGATGGACAGCGACCGACCGGCGCATCAGCGATCCGCCGCACCCGCGGCAATTGCCGCAAGCGCGCGCCGAAGCCGCGTCGCGCGCGCGAGCCGGGCGTGAAAATCGTATTCGTCGCCTCCCTTGGCGAGGATCAGCGCGACCAGCGCACGTCGCTCGCGCAGCGGCCAGGCGGCCAGATCGGGAATCTGCGCCAGCAAAAGGCTCCATTGCGCGAAAGCGACGCGCTCGCCATCGGACCAGCGGCCGGATTCGTCGACGTCCAGCGCCTGCCGCACGGCCGCGGTCGCCGCCGTCAGGGCGGCGCCGCGGTCGCCGCGATGGCGCTCACCGATCCACGTGCTGACCGCGAGCGACAGATCGGCGGAATCGAATTGCGTCTGCGCCGCGTCGGGTTGGAGATCGAGTTCGATGTCCGACCGGGTGAACCGGCGCAATGCGGCGAGCGGGACCCGGTATCGCGGACTGCGGGCAAGGCGGGCGAACTCCTCGCGCGCGAACGCGGCGATACGCGGCTTCACCGGCCGGAAACCAAGCCGGTAGTAGAACCAGAACGCGCCGGAAGCGAGCCCCTCGGCGTTGCCTGCGCCGAATTGCGAAGGCTCGGCCAGGAAGCGGTCGACGCCAAAGCGCTGCCGGTACACGCGCAGCACCTGGCAAAAAAGCCAGGCGGATTCACCGCCACGGAACGGCGCAAAGACGTTGACGCCGATGCGGCAGGTGCCCAGGAAAGGCCAGCCTCCGCCGTAGGCAACCGGAACCGCATTCTTGAAGAGCATGAAGCCGACATGCGAATCGAGCGGACCGCGGCGGTCGGGACGCATGGTGAACAACGCAATGGCGACGCCGCGCGCAAGGCGGTGGAATTCGACGCCCTCGGGCCATGCGGCCGCGATGGCGTCGGTTTCGCGACCCATGCTCGCGAGCATGGCCCTGGCAGAGTCGATGAGCATCGTTCCGCGGGCCGCCGGCAGCGGTGGTGCCGGCCGCAGCGCGGCGTCGATGATCACGCGCGGATCGACGCTTCGCTGCAAAGGCTCGCGATGGAAGAACGGCCGCTGCGCGGGGCCGCGCACGAAAGTTCGCGAAAGCGGGGAGCTGCCCGGGTCGAGGGTGATGAACGGGCACAGCGCGTCGAAAAGCTGTTCGCGAACGCCGTCGCCGCCGGGAATCTGCTCGAACGCGTCGATCAGCCAGGCCAGTCGTGACCCGCGGCGGCCGGCCGCCGCCGCGTCCAGCCAGGCGAGCGAAGGCGCCTGCTCGTCGGCGAGGAGTTCGAACTCCATGCCAGGCAACGCCAGCCGCATCGTCGCCTGCAATGGCGTGCCGTCCGCGCCGAAGGAATCCAGTTCGGCCCGGCGCGGATGCCGGCGAACCAGCCACCGCGCGATGTCGAAGCCGAAGCCGACGGTCAGCGTGGTCCAGGCGATGCCGGTATGGCCGAGGCGCCGCCTGGTCCGCGCGTCGCCATCGTCGACCATCGTGCGCGCGACGGCCGCCACACGCACGAGTTCCCGACGTGTCCGGTCGAACAGCGCGGCGTCCTCCGGATAGGCGAGCAGGAACAGCAGGCAGTCGTGGTAGGCGATCAGCGTGTCGGCATCGCCGGGCCGGGCGCGTTCGCACCGTGCCAGCGCGCGCCGCTTGTGCCGGGCATCGCCGCCACCGAAGCGATTGGCGACCGCGCGGAGCGCGGCGACGGCCTCGGCGGTCAGGACCCGCGTGGATGTCGGCATGCGCGCGCCGCGGATCACGACGCGCCGGGACGGCAACCCGAGGGCGTCAGGCGACGAGCAGCGAGCCCCGGCATTTGGACGTCCCGCAGCGACAGGCGTATTGCGCCCGCTCGCGGCGCGTCAGGCGGCCTTCGACGGTCAACCGGTAATCGTAGGTCAGTTCCTCGCCCAGCCGGATCGCGCGCCGCGCTTCGATGAAGACGCGCCCGTGCTCGTCCTCGTGCGTGACGCAGTTGGGCGTGCAGGAATGATTGATCCAGCGTGCGGCGTTGCCACGCACGCGCGCGTCGATGACGCGCCCGTCGTCGAGCTGAAACAGGAAGGTGTGCGCTGAATCGTCGGGGTCGCTGTCGGGGCGGGCGAGCGCCTCGTCCCAGCTGGTGCGCTGGCCTTTGTATTCGATGATCAACTGGCCGCGCTTGATGTTGTCGGTGGCAAAGACGCCGCGACCGTGAATGGTGGAATGGCGGACGGCATAGGGCTTGCTGGCGACGGCAGACATGTTCCGTTCGGAGTATTGGAAAAGCGCGAGTTTCGCACGCGATGCAGGTGCTTGACTACCGTGCCGGCCTCGCGGCGAACATTGTGCGCTCGCGCCGCGGCGTCCCGTCGCCGCCTCAGCGCACCAGCGTGAGGACCAGCGGCGTCGTCAGCGCGGCGAGGGCGGTCGAAAGCACGAGGCTCGACGCCACCGGCCCCTCCAGCGCATGGAACTGACGAGCCATCAGGTAGACGTTGGCGCCGACCGGCAACGCCGCCAGCATCACCACGGCACGGGTTTCGGTGGGCGGCAGCGCAAGCTGATCGGCGATCAGCCCAGACCGCGATGGGCATCGCCGCCAGCTTCAGCGCGGTCAGCGTCAGGCTGATCCGCCAGCCTTCGCGCACGCCGTACTCGGCGAGTCCCATGCCGAGCACGATCAGCGACATCGGCAGTGCGGCCTGGCTCACCAGATCGAGCGTGCGACCGACGACCACCGGCATTTGCAGCCCCGTGTAGCCAAAAACCGTGCCGAGGAGGATCGCGGCCACGACCGGATTGGTCACGACTTCGCGCGCCGTTCTGGCGAAGCCGCCGAGCGACACATCGCGGTTGCGCGCCCATTCGACGGATACGGTGACCAGTGTCCAGAGCACGAACGAGTTGAACACGATCACCAGCGATACGGCAGGCAGCACTTCCTCGCCCAGCGTCGCCTGCGCCAGCGGAATCCCCAGCAGGACGCTGTTGGAAAATATTGTGCCGACGCCGAACACCGATTGCTGCGCCCCGTCCATGCGGAACGCGCGGGAGGAGAAGATCCGGGCCGCGACGAAGACGGCCAGCCCGCCGCCGAAATAGGCGATCAGCAGGCGCGCATCGACCGACGGCAGCTTCGAAAAGCCGCTCATCAGCGTGAACAGGTACGCCGGAATCGCGACGGCGAACACGAACCGGGTCAGCGCGTCCGCGGCGGCCGTCGGCCACTGTCCGTACCGGGTCAGCCCATAGCCGAGCAGCACCAGCAGGAACAGCGGCGCGGTGACGCCTGCCTGGGTCAGGACCTGCGCGGTCGCATCACCCATGACGTCGAACATCGCCGCCGGCGCCGGGTGCGACGCGCCGATGCCGGCCGGCGGAGTTCAGAACAACTCGCCCAGCACGATCGCGCGCTCGCCGCCAACGGCAAGCTTCACGCGCAATCGCGTCCCTGCCGCTGCCTGCATTTCGGCCCGGATGCTCGCCAGGGCAATGGTCTCCCAGGGCTTGCCGTTGACCTCGATGATGACGTCACCGGCCTTGATCCCCGCCTTGGCGGCGGGCCCCCCGGCAACGACGTCGACGACCATGATGCCGCTCTCTCCGCGTTCGACCCACACGCCGGCTCGGTCGACTGCGGGTGGCTTGCCGTAATTCGCGTTCTTCTCGAACCAGAGGGCCGCGCCGGCGTAATCGAAGGTGACGTTGAACTGGCGCAGCACGCCGTTGCCGACGATGCCGGCGGTCTCGCGATTGGCCTGGGTTCCGGTCGCCAGCAGCGCCAGCGCGGTCGGCGGGCGCGGGATCACGACCTCGCCCAGTGTCAGCGTCTGCGCGCGCGCCAGAAGTACCTTGATGCGTGAGGCGGCGCCGTCCGCGGCGGTGGCTTCGAGTTTCGCGCCCAGCTTCGCCGCCATGCCGTTCGCCTCCGAAAACGGTGCGTTGAGCAGCAGGAAAGCGGGACTGCCGAGTTCGATGTTGAAGGCGCCGGCGATGCCGTTCACGGTGCCCTTGACCTCGGGGACGGTGCCGCGGAACTGCATCGGCACCTTCGTGCCCGTGCCGGCGTACTTGAAACCAGCCGGCTGGTGGAGCGTGGCCCGGGAACGTTCGTAGTCGAGGCGGATTGGCAGGCGCTTGAAGAACTCGTAGCCGACGATGCCTGCCACGTCGGCCAGCCCGTCGACCCGCAGAAATGTCGCCGAAAGGTCGACTACGGCGAAGCGCTGGCGCTCCAGGACGACGCCTCCCAGGTCGATGCGGTCGATCGTCACGAGGGCGCCGTCCTGCGACGAGCCGGTCGGCGAAACGCCGAGTTCGGTCGCCGCGCGCGGGACCAGCGCGTTTGCGCCGCCGGCGTCGAAGAGCATGCGAAACGGACCCTTGCCGTTGAGCATCACCTGGACAAACAGTCGCCCGTCGACGAATTCGAACGGCACGTCGACGCGGGCGTTGCCCGCCGGAAAGATGAGATCCGGCTTTGCCGGTGCGGGCATCGCGAAGGAGACGCCTGTAATCGGGGCGTTGAATTCCATCTCGTCCACGATGACCAGTTCGTCGGTCCGCGGGTCGCCGCGGCTGGCGCGCACCCGATAGGGGATCTTCACCCCGTTGAGTTCGCGGACGTCCATGTGAACCTCGGTCCGGGTGACGTCGGCCTCACGCTCGACCAGCCGCTCGATCAGCCTGGTGTCGGTGTTGATCCAAAGCTCGAAGGGCCTCCCGCCTGCAGGCGTGATGCGCACGACGTGAAAATCCGCGCCGTCGACACTGGCGCGCTCCTTGTAGGCGATCTGAGCCTGCGCCCGATCCGGGTACCAGAATGCGAGGCGATCGCGGTAGGCGGCGTTCACCGCAAGCTCGCGGGAGGCCGCATCGGTTTCCTGTTGAGGGTCGCCGGACGCATCCAGGGACCAGGGCGTGCTGCCGTCGTATCCGGCCATGCCGCTGATCGAGCCAATGGCGTAGGTGATGGTCGAGCGGCCGGTGGTGATGTCGCTCCAGCGCTCGGCATTGCCGATGATGCCGCCGGTGTTGATCCGCACCTTGGAGTGCTGCGTGCGCAGGCCGTCCCAGGCGCTGCCGCCGCTGGCGGCCTTGGCTTCGGCGAGGATGGCGCGCGGGTCAGGCGGGGGCGGCCCGCCCAACTGCGCGTCCGCCCCGGCGGAAAAAAGCGCAAGCGCAATGAGAAAGGGTGAAAACCACGGTCGGCGATGCATGAATTCTCCGGAGCATGGCCACGATAGCGCGCTAGCCGTGCAAAAACTTCCGATTATGACAAAGTCCCGCGCGCTCCACGGAGCGCGCCCCGTGGCATCAGGCCGGCGCAGGCGCCGGAGCGGCCGGGCCTGCCGTCGGCATCGCCGGTCATTGACTTCGCGGCAAGCGAATCGAGCGCCGCGCTGACCGCGCGGTCGAACAGCGCGACGGGTTCGACGACCAGCGTCGCCAGCCCGGCGGATAGCTCGTAGGCGAGTTCCTCGGGCGTGTAGACGAAGGCGCGGGAACGTGAACGGCTGGTGAACAGGTACTTGGTGCGCAGCGGGCTCACCCAGGTCAGGCGCGCGTTCACCGGGCGACCCTCCTTGGTGAACGCGAGCCAGGTGCCGACCGCCATTTCGCTGACGAAGTCGTGGACGTTGACCGGCTTGGGCGGTGGCGCGATGGACGTGTCGACGTGCTCGCCTTCCCCGCCTTCCCCGACTTCCGGATCGACCGGCGCCTTGATCGCGGCGATATGCAGCTGATAGAGCGCCTCGAAGAACGACTTCACCCGCTCGGGCGCGGCACCGACCGCCGAACTGCCGCGACGCAGGGCTCCGATCAGCTTCGGGATCATCCGCGTCAGGCGCGCCTTCTGCGCCGAGCGATCCTTGGTCATGATGCTCCAGAGCATGTCGTCGAGCGTCTGCACGGCGGCTGTCCACTCCGACGCTTTCCGGCCCGTGTTCCCGCCGCAGCGCGACCAGATGGTCGGCCCACACCGTTTCCGCGAACGAACGGACCTCGAACGGGATTTCGAGACCGGCCAGCCGGTCGCGCAGATAGGCGAGCACGACTGCCCGGTCGGCCTCGCTCCTCCTCGGCGGCCAGCGCCTGGCTGACGTCTTCGGTCGTGGCCGTCGGCCACGCGGTTGCGTTCCTGAGGCGATGAATTCGGCGAGCTTGGCGTTGGCGGTGCGGAAGACCCCGACGTCGATCTCGAAATCACGGCTGATTTCGGCGACGATTTCGGCGGCCAGCGCCGCGAACGCAGCCTGGTAGTCATCGTCCTGCGTCGCGCCGACCGCCGCGTCGGCCAGGTTGTCGAGCAGCAGGCGCGCCGAATGGCGGCGATCCGAGAAAAAACTGCGATCCAGCAGCGCGGCTTTGACGATCGGCACCTGGAGCTTGCTGAAGATGCTGCGCAGGGTGTCGGGTATCGAGGGATCGCGGAAGATGTAGTCGAACAGGAGCGCGATCACGTCGATCGTGATGCGGTCGGTATCGTTCTGCAGCTGGCTGTCGATCGCCGCGCGGATGTGGGGGAGCAGGTTCAGCGGAACGACGGTGCCCTCGTTCGTGCCGGCGCGGACGCGGCGCGGCATGGGCGATGGCGGTGGGCAGGTCGAGGTGCTGCCAATGCGCCAGCGTCGCGAACAGCGGCGATGACGTGCCGAGCGCCATCAGCGGGTCCAGCGACGGAAAACCGCCAGGCGGCGCGGCAGGCGTCTGCGCCGTCGGCATGGCCGCGTTGCCGGGATCCGAAAGGATTGCGTGACCTCCGGCGGCCGCTTGCGCCCCGAAGTTGGACAACGCCGCCAATCCGGCCAGGATCTTCGACGCCGACATTTCTTCCGGAAGCGCCTGCGAGTCCGGCGGAGACCGGCAGGCGCCTTCTCGGCGAACACCAGCGCCGGCCGGGCGCCCGGCGCTGCCGGGAGGTCCGGCACCACGACGTCGATCGGGACGTCGCGCTTGCCCCCATGCAGCATCTTGGTGAACGTCGGAAACAGCTCGCGATCGTCGTTGGGACGCAGTTCGCTGCGGGCGCGCAGCGCTGCCTTGATTTCCGGCAGGATGCCGCGGTCGGCGAGATAGCGGTTGAGCGAGATGTAGAGCTTGTTGATGTCCGGCGTCAGATCCTCGAGCACCCTCTCCATGAACGGCCGCCAGACCCGCGGATTCGGGTAGACCGAGCGTGCGGATGCGCCGATGGCGTCCAGCATGTAGCTCACCGCGAACGGGTTGTCGATGTCGTACGCCGAGCCGTCGATGGAAAGCAGGTCGATGCGCAGATCCAGCGCCGCGGTTTCGCGCTGCGTGAAGCGATCGAGGAACCTGGTCGCGTCCTTGAGCGCGGCCTGGTGCTCCTGATCGAACGCGGTCAGGACCTTCAGCGTCGCGAGCGACGCATCGGCATCGAGCCGGCGCCCCTTGCGGCGCATGCCGCCCAGCCGGCGCTCGAAAAGATCGCACAGGGTCCTGTCGAAGCGATCGAGCCATTCGCTGCGCTTCTTGAGAAACGACTCGATCTCGCCGTCGGGGATGTGGCTTTGGGTTTCGAACAGGTCCCCCATTTGTTCCAGCGCCGCACGCACGAGATCGAGGAGCTTGATCCGATACTGCGCGAAACAGGCGCGCAGCATGGCGACTGCCTCGTCCGGCCGGAGGTCGGCGGGCGGGTCGCGGTCCGGGAGCACCGGACGACTCGGGGCGAATTTCGGGTCGCTCATGGGGGCCGATTCTACCGCGTGGCGAAGGGCACGGATCGCGACGGCGGTCGGGTGCCGCCGCCTGCTCGTCGGCGCAGGACATGGCAGGCGAAACCACCGCAGCTGGCCAGCCGCTGCAGCGAGTGCCGTTACAATATCAGCTTTCCGGCCGCGCAGCCTTCACCGTGGACTATCCCAACGCCATTCTTGCCGTCGTCGTCTGCGCCTACTGGCTCGGGGTGGGCGTGATGATCGTTCGCGTGCGCCGCCACGCGCGGCGCATGGTCGGCGTCGTGCCGGAGCAGGGGCTGGAGCGACTGATGTGGCTGATCTGGGTCCCGCTGATCGCCGCGTGGGTGGCGCTCCCGTCGCTGGCGCTGGTTCGCGCGCATGCGCCGTTCGGTCTGCCCGAGTTCGCGCGCCGGACGCCGGCTATGGCGCGCTGCGCTGGCTCGCGGCGGTGGTCGCGATCGCCTGCCTGCTGGCGACCGCGCGCTGCTGGGCGCACATGGGCCGCGACTGGCGGATGGCGGTCGACAGCGATCCCGCGCAACGGTTGATCACCGACGGCATGTTCGCGCGCGTGCGCCACCCGATCTATTCGTTCTCGATCCTGCTGATGGTCTGCACGATGGTCATCGTCCCGACGCCATTGATCCTGGTGCTCGGCAGCGTGCACATCGGCCTGATGATCGTCAAGGCGCACAACGAGGAACGGCACCTGCTCGGCATTCATGGTGAAAGCTATGCACGATATCTCGCTCAGACCGGGCGCTTTCTGCCGCGCCTGCGGTGATCCCCTCCGGTCAGGGCGCGAAACTGCGACGCGCCTGTCCCGTATTCCTCCGTCGGCCGCCCGGGCCTAGCCTGTCGCGTTCATTCATGCCGTTCGATTTCGCCTTCCTGCGCCGGGCTCTTCTCGTCTGCGGCGCGATCGCCGCGGTGGCGCTCGCGGCGACGCCGGTCGCTGCACAAGACATGGTCGCCCGGCCCGGCGCATCGGCGCTCGACTGCAGCCAGGCGGCCATTGCGACCGAGGCATTGCACGAGCTGCCCGCGCCGCGGTTGATCGGCCTGTCCGGGAGCGTGCCGATCGTCACCATGGCCGGCCTGGCCGAATTCCTGATCGCCATGGGATATCCCGACAGCGCCCTTCGCGATCCCCACGACGGCTCGTTGGACATGTCCAGCTATACGAGCAGCGAGGCACTTGCCGGCATGGTCGCGTGGCACTACGAGCGCGACGGCATGCGACCGATGCTCATCGGCCACAGTCAGGGCGGCATGCTGGTCGTGCGCACGCTCCATGAGCTTGCCGGGAAGTTTTCGGACGAGGTCGCGGTCTATGACCCGGTCGCGCGCGCGAGCCTGCCGCGCACCAGCATCGTCGACCCGTATACGCACGAGCCGCGTCCTGTCGTCGGCCTGTCGGTCTCCTTCGCCGCTGCGCTTGCCACCGGCGCGCTGCCGCGGATCCTGCTCGGACAATGGTCGATGCTGCCGCTGCTTCGCCGCATCCCGGACACCGCCCAGGAGTTCACCGGTTTCACTGTGGCCTGGGATCCGATCGCCGGCAATGCGGGCTCGGCGGCCGAGTACAACGCCACGGGAACCGCCGCCGTGCGCAGCGTGCTGCTTCCCGCGACCTACAGCCATGTCGGCCTGCCGCGCCTGGCGCATCTGGCGGCGGATCCGGCAGCGCGGGCGTGGATCGAGGCCTACCGACCGGACGAAGAGCTACCCGTCTGGCCGGACACGGCGACCCCCGAGCCGGCCAACCTGCTGCATGCAGCGGACCTGTGGATCAGCATTCGCCGGCACTGGTGCCATGAAGGCCAGCGGCGCCTGGCGGCGGCGGCGCGGACCTGACATGCGCGGGCGATTCAATGTCTTTCAGTGCGCGATGCTGCGATGGCGGGAGTTCTATCCGTACAACGCCGTGCACGCGATCAGCTTCCCGGGGCGCTCGACCGCGACCGGCTGGTACGCGCGATCGAAGGTCTGCTCACGGCCTGGGGACTGGCGCAAGTGACCCTGGATCCGCTGCACCGCCGATACGAGTATCGCGGGACCCCGGCGGTCGTCGACCTGCCGGTGCTTGCCGGGTGGTACCGAGCCGGATGCGGTGCTTGCCACCGAAATACAGCGCCAGCTCGGTCTGGCGTTCCCGCCCGACGGCAGTTTCGCGCCCTTCCGGTTCTTCGCGGTGTCCGCGCCCGACTCGTTTCGACTGGGCATCGCCTACGATCATGTGTTCGCCGGCGGCGATGCGATCGTCGTGCTGCTCAAGGAGATTGCCAGCCGCTACGCGGGAAAGTGGGAGGCGGTGCCTGCGCCGGAGCTGTACCCGCCGACGTTCCGACGGCTGTTGCGCGGCCGCGTCAGCGCATTGCTGCGCGGGGTTTCCTCTTTGCCGGCGACGATCGCCCGGGTGCGCCGCTGTGTGCGGCCGCGCTATGCGCACGGCGACGGACGCGAGGGCGCCTTCGCGCAGATTCGCCTGACCAACGAGGAAACGGCAGGCATTGTTCGCACTGCCAGCGCCTGGTCGGTCACCGTGAACGACCTGATGCTCGCGATGCTGCTGAAGGCTCTCGACGAACACGTCGCAGGGCGGGAATCCGCGCGCCGGCGCAATGAGATCGCCATCGCTTCGGTCATCAACATCCGCGCCTCCGTGGCGCCCGGGCCGGCCATGGTCTTCGGGCAGTTCCTGAGTTCGTTCATGGTGTCGCACCGGGTGCCGCCCGGGATGACGCTCGCGGAACTGGCGCGCGACATCCAGGCCCAGGTCGGCCGGGTGAAGCGGCGCAAGCTTTATCTGCAGACGCTCTGGGCCATGGCTGTCGGCGGCGTGACCTGGCGCTCGATGACCCCGGAACACCGCAACCGGATGTACGCGCGCAATTACCCGGTCTGGGCCGGCATGACGACGCTCTACGTCGACCCGATCTGGCGGGAGGCGCCGGGCGATGCGCCGATCCCCGAGTATGTTCGCGGTGTATCGACCGGGCCGTTCGCGCCGCTGGTGGTCGCGCCGGCGACCGCGGACGGCAGAATGACCGTGGGCCTCACCTATCGAACGGCGGCGTTTCGCGCCGAAGACATCGCGCGGCTCCAGGCGTCCCTGCTGCAGACCGTGCGTTCCCTGGCATGACCGGACCGGTCAGGACCGCCCTGGCACTTGCCGCGGCGCTGGCCGTGACGCTGGCGCTGGCCGGTTGCGCCGCGCCGCTGCCGCATGGCGAGGGCACTGCGCGGACGCTGGCGTCGGGGCGCGACCTCGCGGTCGACGAGCGCATTCTCGCGCTCGACCCCGACCGGATCGGCGCCGCCGACGTGCGCGACACGCTCGCCAGGGGTCCGGCGCCGCGCATCCTGCTGCTGCACGGCGGCATCTATCCGGTTCACCTGGCGATGGAATCGTTCGGCGAATTTCTGGTGGCCATGGGCTACCCGGAGGCCCGCATCCGCAGTCCCGCCGACGGCGCCTGGTCGGCGAATCCCTATGGCACCGCGGAACGCCTCGCCGGCATCGTCGCCTGGCATTACGAGCACGACGGCATGATGCCGATGCTCATCGGCCACAGCCAGGGCGGCATCCAGGCGGTGAAGGTGCTGCGCGTGCTCGCCGGCGAATACGTGCCGGAGGTGCCGGTCTGGAATCCGCGCACCGATCAGGCGGAAGCGCGCACCACCATCGTCGACCCGTTCACGGGCGGGACCCGTCCGGTGGTCGGCCTGCGCGTCGGACTGGTCTCGGTGGTGGCCGCCGGCGGCGCCGCGTTCTTCCTGCCCAACCAGTGGACGATGATCGGCGCGCTGCGCGACCTGCCCGATACGGTCGAGGAATTCTCCGGATACTCGATCGCCCTCGACACCTGGGCGTGGACGCTGCCGGGCACGAGCAGCGAGTTTCGCGGCGCCGGCGCCACGCGGGTGCGCAACGTCACGCTGCCGGCGCATTACCTGCACGTGAGCGTACCGGTGACGCGCAGCCTGCCCGACGACCCGCCCACGCGCGAGTGGATCGAGACCTACCGGCCGGGCCCGGATGCGTCCGAGCCACCGTCCTCGGCGGGGACCAATGCCGTGTGGGCCGCCGAGGTGTGGCACGAGGTCAAGCGCTGGTGGGTCATCGAAGCGCAGCGCCTGATCCGGGCGCAACGCGCGGGTTCCGCGAAGCCGGCGACGACGGGCAGGCTAGAATAGCGGCTTTGCCGGCGTCGTTCGCGGTCCGTTTCGGCCGACCGCACGCGCCGGCCTCCTCGAAGGCATTGCGCAATGGCTGGCGAACTGAGCGGAAAAGTGGCGTTCGTGTCCGGTGCCGCCCGCGGCATCGGCCGCGCCATCGCGCGCAAGCTCGCCCGCCACGGCTGCGATGTCGCGGTCAACTACTACAACAGCGCCGACGAGGCGCAGTCGCTGTGCGAGGAGATCGCCGCGATGGGGCGGCGGGCCTGTGCGATCCAGGGCAGCGTCGGCATCCCCGACAGTGTCGACGAGATGTTCGAGGCGTTCCGGAAGCAGTTCGATCGCCTGGACATCGTCGTTTCCAACGCTGCCTCCGGCGTGCTGAAGCCCACGGTGGAGATGACGCTCAAGCACTGGCGCTGGTGCATGGAGACCAACGCGCTTGCGCTCAACCTGCTCACGCAGCGGGCGTTGCCGCTGATGGGGGAGGGCGCGCGGATCATTGCACTGTCGAGCCTCGGCGCACAGCGCGCCATGCCGGGCTACGGCTTCATCGGCGCGTCCAAGGCGGCGCTGGAAGCGCTGGCGCGCGCGCTGGCGCAGGAACTGGGTCCCCGCGGCATTCGCGTCAACGTCGTCAGCGCCGGCGTCGTCGACACCGACGCGCTGGCCTATTTCCCCAACCGCGAGGCGCTGCTCGCCAACTACGCGCAACGCGCGCCCGCCGGACCGGTACTCACCCCGGACGACGTCGCCGGCGCGGTCTATCTGCTTTGCCTGCCCGAGGCGGGCATGATCAACGGCCACACGCTGGTCGTCGACGGCGGCTTCGCGATCTCCGGCTGATCATGACGCTGCCCATAGCCTCCGGCCTCGCCGGGAAAAGCGCGATCGTCACCGGCGGCAGCCGCGGCATCGGCCGCGCCATCGTCGTGATGCTCGCCGGCGAGGACGTGGACGTGACGTTCTTCTACCGCGGCGACGCCGATGCGGCCGCAGCGGTCGTCGCCGCCAGCGCCGAGGCCGGCCGCGCCGCCACCGCGGTGCGGGTCGACGTCCGCGACAGCGCGGCCTGCGCCGCGGCGGTCGAGGCCGTGGCCGAGCGCTGCGGCAGCATTGAGTTTCTGGTCAACAATGCGGGGGTGATCCGCGACAACCCCCTTGCCGGCTTTTCCGATGCCGACGTGAGCGACGTCCTCGACACCAATGTCGTCGGCGTGTTCAATGTCACCCGCGCCGTGGTCCCATACATGATTTCCAGGCGCACCGGGCGCATTGTCAACCTGAGCTCGGTATCGGCGACCAAGGGCGGGCGCGGCCAGACCAACTACGCGGCCAGCAAGGGCGCGATCGATGCGTTCACCCGCGCGCTTGCGGTCGAGCTGGCGCCGCGCAGGATCTCGGTGAACGCGGTGGCGCCGGGCGTGATCGAGACCGACATGTCGGAGCGGGTCCGTGAACTGGCCGGCGACGAGGTCAAGGCGCGAATTCTGATGAAGCGATACGGCAAGCCGGACGACGTCGCCTACGCGGTGTGGTTCCTGCTTTCCGATTACGCTGGTTACGTCACCGGGCAGGTGCTCGCGGTGGACGGCGGTTTCAAGATGGAGTGAACGGAGCGAAGACCATGACTACGGCTATTTCCCAGGACGAAATCAACGCTGTCTTTCCCACGGTCGCGGCGACGATGGCCGATGCCCTCGGCTGCGACGTCGAGGACATCAAGCCGAACGTTTCGCTGATCGAGGGACTCGACGCCGAGTCGATCGACTTCCTCGACATGGTGTTCCGGCTGGAGCGGGCGTTCAAGATCAAGATCCCGCGCGGCAAGATCGTCGAGAACGCACGCGGCAGCCTGTCCGAGGCCGAGTTCGAACAGAAGGGCATCGTCACCGACGTCGGCCTGGCTCAGCTCAAGGACTACCTGTCCGAGGTTCCCGCCGAGCGCTTCAAGAGCCCGATGAAGGTGGCCGACATTCCCCGCCTGTTCACGCCCGAGACGTTCTGCAAGCTGGTGGTGCAGGCCAAGCGCGACGCGGCGGCAGCGACGGGCTGACTGCGCGACCCGTGGATCATTTCGCCGCGTTCTCGTTCGTCGACCGGATCACCGACCACGAACCGGGCGCGCGCGCGCGCGGCCATTTCGCGATTCCCCCGGGGCTGCCCGGGTTCCCCGCCTGTCTCGTCGCCGAGGCGGTCGGCCAGCTCGCCGCCTGGGTGGCGATGGCGCACGTCGGCTACCGCAGCCGGCCGGTGGCCGCCTTGGCGCCGTCCACGCGCTTCCTTGGAAAGGCGGCGCCCGGGCAGCGGCTGGATCTCGCGGTCGAAATCGACAGCTGCGACGAGACGCTGGTGGCGTATCGCGGCACCGCCGAGGTCGACGGCGAACGGGTGCTTGAACTGGAGGACTGCCTGGGTCCGATGCTGCCTGCCGCGGATTTCGACGATCCGGCCGCGCTGGCCGAACGCTTCGCGCTGCTGACCGGCGCCGGGGCGCCGCCCGGACGCTTTCGCGGCGTCAGCGTGCCGCGCGTGGTGCGCGTCGGCGGCGTGACCGGGCAGTGGGCCGAGGGCTCGCTGCACGTGCCGCGCGAGGCGCCGTTCTTCAACGATCACTTTCCCCGCCGTCCCGTCTTTCCGGCGACGCTCCTGCTCGATGCGCAGATCGCCCTTGCGCTGGAAGTCGCCGCCGAATCGGCGCGCTGGGCGCCGGGAACGGCGCTGGCGCCGCGGGCGATCGAACTGGTGAAGGTGCGCGAATTCACGTCGCCGGGCGCGGTCCTGACGCTGGCGGCGCGCCTGCAGCCGGACGAGGGCGAGAGCGTGGCGTTCATGCTGACCGCAGCGAATTCGACCAGGCAGATCGCGACCGCGCGGCTGGAGATCGCGCCTGGGGGAACGACTTGAGCACCGGACGGCGGCGGGTGGCGGTGACGGGCGTGGGGCTGGTCACGCCGGTGGGCAACGAGGTGGCTGGCACCTGGCGCGCACTGCTCGCGGGGAACAGCGGCGGGCGCGAGATCAGCCTGTTCGACGCCAGCGGCTTTTCCGTGCACATCGCCGCCGAGGTCAAGGACTTCACGCTGGCCGCGCCGGTCGAGCGCAAGCTGCTCAAGTACGCCAATCGTTCGCATCGTTTCGCGCTGGAGGCGGCCGAGCAGGCGCTCGCCGACGCGGGCATTCGTCCGACGGCGGCCGATGGCGAGCGTTGGGGCTGCGCGGTCGGCGCCGGAATGATGGCCGCGGAGTTCGACGACCTGTCCCGGACGCAGGCGCACAGCGCGGCGGACGGCGAACTCGACGCCGCGGCGCTGCTCAGCGACGGGCCGGCCAACGACCCGATGGTGTTCTGCCGCGGGCAGGGTGCCGCGGGTGCGGCGCTGCTGACGCGGGTGCACGGCATCCGCGGCTACTCGACCACCGTGCACACCGCCTGCGCGTCCGGCGGGCAGGCGCTGGGCACGGCGCTGAAGTTGATCCGCCGTGGCCGCGTCGACCGGGTGCTTGCCGGCGGCTTCGACTCGATGATCAGCCCGGTCGGCATGGCCGGGTTCTGCCTGCTGTCGGCGCTGTCCGCCGACAACGACGCGCCGGAGCGCGCCAGCCGGCCGTTCGATGCCACGCGCAACGGCTTCCTGCTGGGCGAGGGCGCCGGTTTCGTCGTGCTCGAGGAATGGGAGTCGGCACGGGCCCGCGGCGCGCGCATCTACGCCGAACTCGCCGGCGACGGCAACTCGCTGTCCAGCTACCGGATCACCGACTCGCCGCCCGACGGCGACGGCCCGATCCAGGCGATGCGCCAGGCGCTCGCGGATGCGGGGTTGTCGACCGCGGACATCGACTACATCAACGCCCACGGCACCTCGACGGCGATGAACGACCGCAGCGAAACCGCGGCGATCCGCGCGGTGTTCGGCGCCGACGTCGGGCGCGTCGCGGTGAGCTCGACCAAGAGCACCATGGGCCACCTGATCGCCGCGGCAGGCGCGGTCGAGGGCGTCGTCTGCGCTCTGGCCATTGCCCGCGGCGAGATGCCGATCAACGCCAACTGGCGCGAACCCGACCCCGACTGCGAGCTGAACCTGGTGGTCGGGCAGCCGCGACGGCAACGGGTCCGCGCCACGCTGTCCAATTCCTTCGGATTCGGCGGGTCCAACAGTTGCATCGTCATGCGCCACCCGGAAGACGTCGACGGGCGGCCTGGCCGGGACGCGCAGCCATGACCAGAACCCGGGTGGTCATCACCGGCACCGGCGCAGTCTGCGCGGCCGGCATGGATCCGGCTGCGATTTTGCAAAGGCTCCTTTCAGGCAGCGCCGCGATCGGCCCCATCACGCAGTGGGACACCACCGATTGGCCAACGCGGGTGGCCGGCGAGATACCGGACTTCAATCCGCGTGCGCTGGTCGAGGATCGCAAGCTGCACAAGCTGATACGCCGTACCGACATGGTCGGCCTCTACGCGGCGGGACGGGCGATCGCCGCGGCCGGCCTGACCGCCAGCCGCGACAGGCTGGACGGCGCCGGCGCGGCAGCGTACAGCGACCGGACCGGGGTGATCGTCGGTTCCGGCGGCGGCAATTTCCAGAGCCAGTACGACTTCTTCCCGCTGCTGGCCTCGGCCGGCGGCAGCCTGCCGGCCTTTGGCCGCGAACTCCCGGACACGGTCAACCCGATGTGGCTGTTGCGCACGCTGCCCAACAACGTGCTCGGGCACATCGGCATCAAATACGGCTTCAAGGGCACCAACGCCTGCATCACCCACCACAGCGTCAGCGGCATCCTGGCAGTGATCGAGGCCACGGAGGCGCTGCGCGCCGGCGAGGCCGACCGGGTGGTGGCCGTGGGCCATGAGGCGCCGGTCGAGCCGCAGATGGTGCTCTACTACCAGCGCCTGGGGCTGATCGCCACCAGCGCGCTGCGCTCGTTCGATGCGGCGCGCGATGGCAGCCAGTTCGGTGAAGGCGCGGGCGCGCTGGCGCTGGAAACCGAGGCCTCCGCCAAGGCGCGGGGCGCCGCGGTGGTCGGCGAGGTGCTGGGCAGCGGATTCGCCACCGAGGGCGAAGGGCTGCTGGCGATCCGGCCCGACGGCGACGGCGTCGCCCGCGCCATCGCCGCGGCGCTCGATGACGCGGGCCTGCGCCGCGAGGACGTGGGCATGATCGTCGCGCACGCCAACGGCACGCCGCAGTCGGATGCCTCCGAGGCGGCGGCGATCCTGCGCGTGTTCGGCGCCTCGGTGCCGCCAGTGACCGGATTCAAGTGGGCCTTCGGGCACCTGATCGCCGCCGCGGGCATTCTCGAGACCGCGGTGGCGCTGGCGGCTCTGGCGCAGGGCGTGGTTCCCGGCATCGCGACGCTCGAGAATCTCGATCCCGCCTGCGCCGGATTGCCGGTTGCGGCCAGTCTGCAGAAGCCGCGCAGCCGGGTGGCGCTGGTCCTCTGCCGGGGTTTCGCCGGAACCGATGCGGCGCTGCTGGTGCGCGCTGCGTGACGCAGGACCCGGATATCGCCGCGCGCGCCCGTCATTGCGGCATCGATACGGTCGAGATCGCGCGCATCGAGCGCCTGCTGCGCGAGAACTCCGCTGCCGAACTGTCCCGGTTCTTCACCGCGACCGAACTCGCCGACGCCGGCGACGGCCCCGGACGCGCAGCGAGCCTGGCCGCGCGCTTCGCCGCCAAGGAAGCCTGCGTCAAGCTGTTCGCGCGCGAGGCGGCGCTGGGAACCATCGAGCCCACCGACTTCTCGGTGCGGCGCGACGCCTACGGAGCGCCGCAGGTGGTGCTGTCCGAACGGGCGCAACGACTTGCCGGACGGCATCGGCTGGGCGAGATCGAGCTTTCGCTGACCCACGACCGCGGCAGCGCCTCGGCGGTTGCGCTGGCCGCCTCCCGGCCGGCGGCGTCCAGTCTCGCCGGACGGGTGCTGTACCGGCTGCTGCCGCTGCGCCGGCGGGTCATCCTGGACAATTTGCGCCGGGTCTATGGCGCCACGCTTGACGAGGCGGAGATCGTCGAACTCGCCTGCGCGCACTACGGGCACCTGTGGAAACTTGCCGGCGAGTTCCTGCGTTTCCGGTGGCTGTCGCAAAAGGCGAAGCAGGCGCTGGTGCGGGTCGAGAACCTGGATGCCTACGTCGCTGCCTACGAGCAGGGCAGGGGCGTGCTGGTGCTCACCGGCCACTTCGGCAACTGGGAAGTCGCCACGGTCGCCGGCATCGGCGGGTTCCCCGAGATGCACGGCCGTTTTCATTTCGTGCGCCGGGCGGTGAAGCCGGCCTGGCTCGACCGGATGGTGAACCGGCGTTTCGCCGCGGCAGGATTCGGCGTCCTCGGCAAGCGCGGCTCGCTCGATCGGATGCTGGACCTGCTTGCGCGCGGCGATACCATCGTGTTTCCGTTCGACCAGCATGCCAGCCCTCCGGACGGCATCGCCGTCGATTTCTTCGGGGCGCCGGCGTGGACGTTCAAGAGCCTGGCGATCATCGCGCTGGCGACCGGCGCTCCGGTGGTGGCGGCGTCGAGCTGGCGCGAGGCCGACGGCCGCCACGTGCTGCGCTTCGAGGCGCCGGTCGACGCGGTGGATCACCCTGATACCAACGAGGCAATTCGCCTGACCACGCTGGCATACAATGAGGCCCTGGAGCTGCTCGTGCTCCGGCGTCCCGAGCAATGGTACTGGGTGCACCGGCGCTGGAAGCACGTGAGCGTGCCCGCGCGCAAGCGCCGGGCGCGTGCAGGCGCCTCGCCATGACCCGCCGCCACCGCTGACCCTCGTCGATGCTCGAAGCCCTCGTTTCGTGGAAGGCGCTGTTCCTGTACGGGTACGTGCTCGCGGCGTTGTCGATGCATTACCGCGGGCGGGACCGGCATCGCTTCCACCGCCAGTTCACCGACCACTCGACGGTGGTGGCGCCGTACAACTTCATGATGTACGGCTTTTCGGCGGTCGACAGCCGGCCCTTTGCCGACGTCGGCCGCTTCCCGGAACTGGCGCCGCTGCGCGACAACTGGCAGATGATCCGCGACGAGGCGTTGCAGCTGGTCGGCGACGGCCACGTCAGGGCGTCGGACAGGTACAACGACCTCGGTTTCAACTCGTTCTTTCGCCGGGGCTGGAAGCGCTTCTATCTGAAGTGGTACGACTCGCCGCAGCCGTCGGCGCGCGCGCTGTGTCCGCGCACGGTCGCGCTGGTCGAGTCGATCCCATCGATCAACGGCGCGATGTTCGCATTGCTGCCGGCCGGCGGCGACCTGGGCCGGCACCGCGACCCGTTCGCCGGCTCGCTGCGCTACCACCTTGGCCTGTCCACGCCCAACAGCGAGTCCTGCCGGATCATCGTCGACGGCCAGCCCTATTCCTGGCGCGACGGCGAGGCGGTGATCTTCGACGAGACCTACCTGCACTGGGCCGAAAACAGGACCGACAAGGATCGGCTGATCCTGTTCTGCGACATCGAGCGGCCGCTGACCAACCGCTGGCTGGCGAAGCTCAACCGCTGGATCGAGCGCACCTTCGTTCGCGCCAGCCAGGCCGAGAACGTGCCCGGCGACAAGGTCGGACTCCTCAACCGCCTCTTCGGCGTGGTCTATTACGTCCGGCTGCCCGCCAAGGCGCTGAAGCGGCGCAACAAGTACGCGTACTACACGGTGAAGTGGCTGGTGCTGGCCGCGATACTTTATTGGGTATTCTTCATCGGCCGGTCGTGAGCCGCGCCGGGGCGGGGCGCCGCCGGCGCGCGCTGTCGCCACGCAGCCCGCCCGCGCAACGACTTCCACCACGACGACTGCGAACATGCTCGAACTGCTGCTGAGCCCCGAGGCCTGGATTGCCTTCGCCACGCTGACCGCGCTGGAGCTGGTGCTCGGCATCGACAACATCATCTTCATCTCGATCCTGGTCGACAAGCTTCCGGTCGAGCGGCGCGAATTCGCGCGGAAGATCGGGCTGTTCCTGGCCATGTTCATGCGCATCGGCCTGCTGCTGGTGCTGTCGTGGATCGTCGGCATGACGGCGCCGCTGTTCACCGTGCTGAACACCGGAGTCTCCGGGCGCGACTTGATCCTGATCGCCGGCGGGCTGTTCCTGATCTACAAGAGCACGATGGAAATCCATCAGCTGATGGAGGGCGTCGAAGGCGAGTCGTCGAGCGTGATCAAGGCCACCTTCGGGGCGGTGATCATGCAGATCATCATCATCGACCTGGTGTTCTCGCTGGATTCGATCATCACCGCGGTCGGCATGGTCAACGAAATCGCGATCATGGTTGCCGCCGTCGTCGTATCGGTGATGCTGATGATGCTGTTCGCCGGACCGATCGGGCGTTTCGTGTCGGCGCATCCGACGGTGAAGATGCTGGCGCTCGCGTTCCTGTTCATGATCGGCATGGCGCTGATCGCCGACGGCATCGGCCATCACGTGCCCAAGGCCTACATCTACTTCGCCATGGCCTTCTCGGTGGCGGTCGAGATGCTCAACCTGCGCGCGCGCAGCCGCAGAAAGGCGCCGAGCGAGCCTGTGCAGCTGCGCCAGCCCTACACGGGCGAAAGCGCCGCAGCGTCGAGTGAACGCGCGCCGCCGCGCTAGCCGCGCCCGACGAAGGGCATCTTGGTCGCCATCACCGTCATGAACTGGACGTTGGCGTCCAGCGGCAGGCTGGCCATGTAAAGCACCGAGCTGGCCACGTGGGCGACGTCCATCAGCGGCTCGACAGCGATCTCCCCGTTGGCCTGGGGAACGCCTTTCGCCATCCTGGCGGCCATGTCGGTGCCGGCGTTGCCGATGTCGATCTGACCGCAGGCGATGTCGTGCTTGCGGCCGTCGAGCGAAGTCGACCGGGTCAGTCCGGTGATCGCGTGCTTGGTCGCGGTGTAGGGGGCGGAGTTCGGCCGCGGCGCATGGGCGGAGATCGAGCCGTTGTTGATGATGCGCCCGCCTTTGGGCGACTGCGCCTTCATGATCCGGATTGCCTCCTGAGTGCACAGGAATGCGCCGGTCAGGTTGATGTCCACGACGTTCTTCCACTGCGCCAGCTCGAGGTCTTCGAGCGGAACCGGCGGGGCGCCGGTCCCCGCGTTGTTGAACAGCAGGTCGAGCCGGCCGAACGTCGATTTCACCGCGGCGAACAGCGCGGCGACCGAAGCGGGATCGGACACGTCGGTAGGCACGGCCAGCGCCTGTCCCTTGGCGGCGCCGCTTGCGGCGACCGTGCTGTCGAGCGCCTCGGCGCGCCGGCCGGCCAGCGCGACCCGATAGCCGTTTTGCAGCAATGCGAGCGTCACGGCGCGGCCGATGCCGGTGCCGGCGCCGGTGACAACGGCGGTCTTGTGCGAGTCCATCGAGGCGATCTCCAGGGTCGTGAATGGCGTCGCGCCGGAGTCGGCGCGGGATCCGACGAGTTTACGACATCGCGGGTTCAGCCGAGCAACAGGCCGTGCAACGCGAATTCGTGCAGCATCGTCGCGACGCGCTGGGCCGCGGCCTGGCGCGCGAGGCCCGGCGTCTGCCCGGCCAGCGCCGCCGCGAGATCGTCCTGCGTGCGCGTGCCGTCGAGCGTGGCCAGCAGCGCCAGCGCCTGCGGGTCGGCGATGCGCATCGTCTCGTGGCGCAGGTTGGTGACCTTGCGCTGCTGCGCCGCCTGCCAGCGCGCCACCGGGCTCGCGACCGGTTTCGTTCCGGCCCGCGCTGCCAGCGCAGGCGGATCGACGTAGAGGTCGACCGTGCCGGCGAAACAGGCGTCGGCGAGCAGCATTTCCACCGAGGCGGCACCGGCCGTGCCGGACTCGGCATGGGCGCGCATCCAGGCGCTCGCCTCGGCCACCGGCACGATCCGGGGCGCCTCGGCGACCAGCCATTGCAGCAGCTGGCGCGCGGCGCGCAGGTTCACGTCCGCGTTGCCTGAATCGGCGGCGAATGCCTTGCCTTCGGCGGCAGCGCGCATCAGCGCGATCGTCGGCGCGACATGCATGACGGCAACGCGCTGCCCGGTGTCGAGCTTGTCGGCGACGGCGTCGGCGCGGCAGGCGAGCGATTGGCGAAAGCGGCGAAAGCGCGCGAAATCCAGATACTGTTCCCGCGCCAATGGTGCGACACGGGCCAGGAACTGCTGCATCCGCGGCGACAGCCCGGCAGTAGTCATCATCGACAGCTTCGACTCGGCGAGGAAGGCCAGGCCGTGGCTGGCGAGATGCGCGGAGAACTGGTGGAAGTAGACGGGATCGTTGGGCACGCCCAGGTCGTCGTGGAACAGGGCGCTGTCGTCCTGCGCGGCGATGCGGGCGAATTCCTGGCGCAGCAGCGCATCGGTGTCGGTCTGCGTCGCGCCGGGTTCCGCCAGCAGCGCGGCCAGCCCGCGCGACGCATCCAGCCGCTGCCGCGGCTCGGGCAGGTGGTCGACGTGATAGTGCAGGATGTCCCACGCCACCTGGCGCACGCGGCAGCCGGGAAACGTGTTGTAGCTGACGAACAGGACGCCGTTGGGGGTCAGACGGCGCGCGGCCAGCGCGAACAGCGCGTCGCGCACCGGCGCCGGCACCCACGAGTAGACACCGTGGGCGACGATGTAGTCGAAAGGCTCCGGGTCGTCGACGTAGGTCGACAGGTCGCGCTGCTCGAAGACGATGTTCGACAGGTTCAGCGCGGCGGCGGCCGCCTGCGCGCTGGCGATCGCCTGGCCGGAGAGGTCGCAACCGACGAAACGCGCGCCGGGCCACGCGGCGGCCATCGGCAACAGGTTGGCGCCGTCGTTGCAGCCGACCTCGAGCACCCGGCAGCTGGCCATGCGCGCGGCCGCGAGCCCGTGCAGGCGGGCGACGGTGCCCAGGTGCGAAGGATGCGACAGCGCGTTGGACTGCGTCGCATAGGCGACGGCATCGTACTTGCGGGCAAGTTGCTGGTTGGCTTCGCTCAATGCGGACGGCGATGCTGCTGATGAGTGGGGCGGGCATCCAGTGGCCCAGGGTGTCGATTCTAAGCCTCCTCGGGCATTCGCCGCCGTCGCGGTGGCAGCAGACCCGGGATTGCTGTTATTATGACATTGGCATTTTGCCGCGCGATACCGTGTCCCGGGTGCAAAGGCGACGAGGACGACGACGATGAAGTGCACGATCTGTGGCCAGCCGGCATTGCCGCGAGCGATGCTCTGCCAGCCATGCCGGGCGGCGCTCAAGCGTGCGCGCTACATGAGCGTGCAGGCATCGCCGCCGGTGTCGATCCTTGGCGCCGGCCGCCCCCGGCGCCGGCCCCGCGAGTCCGCCGCCACCCCGCGCGAATCGGCTGCAGCCGTCGCGCCAACCGGGCAACCGCCGAAACGGAGGTCGGCATCGTTGCGGCGTGCGGTGGTGTCGGGCACCGCAGCGATCGCCGCGCTGGCCATTGTCACCTACCTGGGCCGGCAACCCGCGCCACCGGCTGCACCCGCGGCGCCGCAGGCCCCGGCCGCCCTCGCGCGGCCCGCCAATGCGCCGAGCGTTGCCGATGTTCCCGCCGGCGACGCGCGCGCCGCTCCTGCCGTGCGTGCAGGCAAGGCGGCTGCGGCGGTGGCAGGCGCACCTCGCCTCGCGGCGCCGCCGGTCGACGCCCGTTCCGCCGCGGACGCGACGGCGACCCAGGCCGCCGCCGTTGCGCTACAACGGGGGCCGGCAGTTCCGGCGACGCGGGAGGTGACGCTGGACAGCTTCGGGCCGGCACCGATGGCAGTCCGGACCGCAGCGCCCCCGGTCGCACGGGTGGCGCCTGCCGCGGTTCGCCCGCCGCCGCCACCCGACCGCTGGGCGAGCATGCGCCAGGCACTTGCTGCCTGTGATCGCGAGGGCGGTCTGTCGGGGTTCCTTTGCGACCAGCGGGTGCGCCTGGACGGCTGCGAAGGCTACTGGGGGCGGGTAGCGGACTGCCCTGGTCCTCCGGAGAACCCGGGGGGCCAGTAACGCGGCGGGACGGAGGATGCCGGCGCCGGGGTCGGTCGCGGCGCGGGAGCGCCGCGGCCTTGCGGCAATCGCCGGAGGACCCTACCTGGCCACGCCGGATGAAACGTAATGGCCCGGCGTCCCCACGGCGGTATCGATCGCCGGCTTGAGGCGCATGACGATTTCCTCCACGGTGGCCGTCGACGCGCCGGTGGACGGCGAGACATAGCCTACGGCAGCGCAGGTCTCGAAATCGGCGAACAGCAGATGCGCGCCGCGCTGGCGCATCGCTGCCCGCTCCGGAGCATTCTGGACGGAAAGATCGAACGGCGGGACCACGTCGCGATAGATCACGACGTTGTCGCGGTTGTAGACGATGTAGCAGGGTACGGCCAGCGCAGAACCGGCGCAGGCGAAGGTGGCGGCGAGGACCACGGCGATGCGGGCAGGCATGGACATCGGAATCCTTTCGCGGATGCGGCGCACCACACCTCCGCCCGGGTTGGCGGGGGCGGATGCCGGTTCGATGATATCCGGCTGCCGGCGCAATGGCCAGAAGGGGGCCTGTCGCCGCGCGCGCCTGCGGCGTCGCGGCGCCCCGGGCGCTGTTGCGCCAAGACGGGTATATGATGTTCCGGCGCTCCCGGAACGACGCCGGCCGGGGTGCCGCAATGGAGGTCGAAGTGGACGCTGGCAGCCTTGATCGGACAGGCGGGACCGTCGTTTTTCGACGCCTCGGCCTGGCCTTCACTTTCTTTGTCGCGTCGCTTGCCGGCGCCGCTGCGCCCGTTCCCGTGTATTTCGACGTCGTGCCCGGCGCCCATCCGCACGACGTGGCCGCGGCGCCGCAGGCCGGCGGCCCGGTCTATTACACCGCGCAGCACACGGGCAGGCTCGGCATCCTCGACCCCGGCACGGGCAAGATCGAGGAGATTCCCCTCGGCGACAAATCCGCGCCGCACGGGGTCATCGTCGGCCCGGACGGCGCGCCCTGGATCACCGACAGCGGCCTGAACGCCATCGTGCGGGTCGATCCACGCACCCGGGCGGTCAAGACATGGGCGCTGCCGGCGGACAGCGGCTACACGAACCTGAATACCGCGACCTTCGATCGACGCGGCCGCCTCTGGTTCACCGGCCAGACCGGCATCTACGGGCGGCTCGATCCGGCCAGCGGCGAGGTCAAGGTGTGGAAGGCGCCGCGAGGCCGCGGGCCCTATGGCATCGCGACCACGCCCGGTGGCCAGGTCTGGTACGCATCGCTGGCCGGCAACCACATTGCCAGCATCGACGTCGAGACCGGCGAGGCGACCGTGGTCGAGCCGCCCACCGCGAACCAGGGCGCGCGCCGCGTATGGTCGGATTCGAAGGGCCGCCTCTGGGTCAGCTACTGGAATACCGGGCACGTCGGCCGCTACGATCCGGCCGCGCGCAGCTGGCGCGAGTGGAAACTGCCGGGCAATGCGCACACGTATTCCGTCTGGGTCGATCAGGACGACCGCGTGTGGCTGACCGATTGGAGCACCAATGCCATCGTGCGCTTCGACCCGGCGACGGAAAAATTCGAGAGTTTTCCGTCTGATCGGGCGCGCGCGAATGTCCGGCAGATGCTTGGCCGCAGCGGCGAGGCCTGGGGTGCGGAATCGGGCACCGACCGGCTGGTGATGGTCCCGGCGCGGTAGGCAGTCGGTGGATCGGGGCGAGCGGCGGCCAGGGCAATGAAGCGATGCGGCCACGCGCGCTGTGCGCGCGAATCATCGTGCTTGCAGGGTTGTTCGCGATCACGGCAGCCGACGCGCAGGTCGGAGGCGGCACGCGGCCGCCGGGCATGGGCGCCAAGGGTGGGGGGATCGGCCCGGTTGCCCCGCGCGAAGACACGCGCGGCCTTGGCCCGACCATCGCCGAACTCGTCGGCATCCGGTTGAGCCAGCTCGAGGAAGACCTGCGGCTGGCGCCGCCGCAGCAGCCGGCGTGGAACGCCTATCGCGCCGCCGTGCAGCGAATGCTCGAAGACCTGCGTCGCGGCATCAGGACCTCGGCCGCGAGCGTGACCGCGCCGCAGCGCCTCGACGCGCTGGCGGATCTGGCGCGCAACCGGTTGACCGCGGCCGAGGAGATCGTCGAAGCGGGCAAGGCGCTGTATGCGCTGCTGTCGCCGCAGCAGCGGGAGGTGGCCGACCGCCGCCTGGCGCTGCCGCTGGCCACGCTCACCGGTCAGGACGCGGGTGCCGAGCTGCGCCCACGTCCGTTGCCGGGCGCCCGCGGCGGCGAGGCCGACGCGGCCCCGGGTCCGCAGAAGTAGGTGCAGCAGCACCGGCGCATCGGACGGAAGCGGTTGTACCCTGAACAAAATCATTTGTCTAACGTTTGTCCAGGTCAAAAGATGAACTATCTTAGATATAGTGGGCCTCCATCGCGTGCTGAACGGCGCTTCATTGGCTGCTCAGACGTCCATTCACCAAGACCATGGAGGTACTTACGATGAGGTCCACGATCCGCACTGCAGTTGTCGCCTTCGGCATCGCCCTTTCCGCCGCCGCGCCCCAGGCGCTGGCCGCCCCCACCGCCCAGTTCAACAATGGCTACACGCTGGTCGAACTGGTGCCCGGATTCACCGGTGCACTGGCATCGCTGGACATCGCACCGTCCAAGAACCTGCCGGCAACCCTGTATCAGCGCATCGCCTATTTCCCGATCGTCGGCGGGCGCCTGGACGCGGCCAATGCCAGGGGCGAAATTCCTCACTCGGGGGGTCTGACGCTGACCAGGGGCGCGACGCAGGTGGTCATTTCCGAATTCATCATCGACACCGCGACCGCCGCGCCGAGGTTGACCGGCATGGTCACGGCCAACGGTTCCATCGTCGGCCGCATCCCGTTGTTCAATCTGGCGCTGCCGCAGCTCGTGCTCCCGTTGGCGCTGCCGCCCGGTCCCGAGACTTTGCTGATCGAAGGCAGCCGGGTGACCCTGACCAGCGAAGCCGCGGCGGCGCTGAACGGCGTGTTCGGCACGAACGCATTTGTGGAAGGCTTCTACGTCGGCGTTGCGTCCGTCTACGGCAACTACTAAGGCGGCCCGCCGGTCCCGCGTCGCGTTGCGGGCGCGGTGATGGCGGATTCCCTGATCGCGGTCACGGCGATGAGCAGTCCCGGGAAGGCAACCTGACCCGAGGCGGCGTCGCCGTCGATCGCCAGCCTCGCGCTCTTGACGCCGCCGTCGTCGTCGACGAACGTGAAGCCCATGTTGGCGCCGCGCAGCCAGGCGCCGAGCAACGGCTGAGTCCGGCCCTTCACCGTGAGCGTGCCGCCGATGCGCTGGAAGCGCTGGACGAGGTCGAGCCGGCCCTGCCAGCGCCCATCGCGTCCCGCCAGCGTCCAGCGGCCGGCGACGTCGGCGGGAACGATCCACAGGAAGCCGTCGCTGTCGGCGACGCGGAAGGCCTCGTCGGGTTCCCATTCGGCCATGTCCCACTGGTGCGAGACGACGCGCGTGCCGGGCTTGAGCGCGAGCAGCTGCGGGCGCAGCTGGAAATTGAGTTCCGGCAGCAGGTACAGCGTGACCACGCTGGCGCCGGTGAAGTCGGTCTTGAAGATGTCGCCTTCGACGATGGTGACGCGGTCCGCGACGCCGGCGCGTTCGGCATTGCGCCGCGCCAGCGCGGCCAGCGCGCCGTCGAACTCGATGCCCACCGCCTTTGCGCCGAAGCGCCTCGCCGCGGCGATGGGAATGCGGCCTTCGCCGGCGCCGAGGTCGTAGACGGTGTCCGCGCCAGTGGTGCGCGCGGCCTCGAGCATGCGCGTGACCATCGCCTCCGGCGTAGGCAGCCACATCACGTCCTTGCCGGGCTGGCGCAGCTTCGGCTGGTAGAGCGCGTCGCCCAAAGGTGCCGCGTCCTGGGCGAGCACCGTCGTGGCGAGCGCCAGGGCGACCAGCGCGCAGCCCCGGCCGAGTGCCAGCGGAACGGCCACGCGCGGACTCACGCGAGCGACTTGCG
Source organism: uncultured beta proteobacterium (assembly GCA_963699765.1). Lineage (GTDB taxonomy): Bacteria > Pseudomonadota > Gammaproteobacteria > Burkholderiales > Casimicrobiaceae > VBCG01. Next base: position 54,233 of record CAVOVD010000008.1, read on the forward strand.
GATCGCCTCGACCGAGCGCAGCGCGAGCGCGGCGATGGTCAGCGTCGGATTGGCCGCGCCGCCGGTCGGGAACACCGCGCTGCCCTGGATGAACAGGTTCGGATGGTCGAACGCGCGCAGGTCGGCATCGACGACGGCGCGCTTCGCGTCGGCTCCCATCCGCGTGGTGCCCATCACGTGTCCGGCGCCCTGGAACTGGCTGTCGGGTTTATGGTTGATCTCGCTGGCGCCCATGCGCACGAACGCCTGCTGGTGGATGCGCCTGGCCTCCGCGAGCCCTGCATTGGTGTAGTCGTCGAGGCGATAGCTGATGCGCGGTCGCGGAATGCCCAAGCGGTCGCGCTTGCTGTAGTCCGGCACGATGCGGTTGTCGGGGTCGGGGAGTTGCTCGGTCAGCGTGCCGAAGCGCACCTGGCGCGAGGTGACGTCGCGCAGCGCCTGTTGCAGCGCCTCGCCGCGCAGGCCCTTCGCGGCCAGCGCACGGGCGTCGGAAACGGGTGCGCCGGTGGGCCAGGACCAGCCGTCGTTGCCGATCTCGATGCGAAATGACGGGCGCTGCGCGCGCCAGTCGCCGGCGCGGGTGTTCTCGACGCCTGCGGTCGACAGCGGCCCGCGATAGGGCCACACCGGCTCGCCGGCAAGCGCGTAGGAGAGCTGCACCGGATGGTCCATCAGGTTGCGGCCGACCTGGTCGCTGGAATTGGCGACGCCGTTGGGCGCGCGCGGGCCTCTGGACATCAGGAGAAGCTTGGGAATCTCCATTGCGTGCGCGGCCAGCACGAACACCCGCGCCGTCAGGCGGCCCGCCGTGCCATCGGGCCGCTTGAAGCGCACTGCGCGCACGCGGCCGTCGGCGCCGATCTCGATGCGGTCGACGACATGCTGCGCCAGCAGCCGCGCACCGGCCTTTTCGGCCCGCGCGACGTGCACGGCGCCGTCGTACTTGGCGGCGATCGGGCAGATCGGAATGCAGCTGTTGTTGCCGCAGCATGGCGGCCGGTCGTCGCGCACCTCGGAGTTGCGGCCCTGCGGCGTCGCGCGGACCTGGTAGGGCGTGCCGGCGAAAGCGCGGGCCACGTGCTGGTCGAGATAGGACATCGGGATCGCCGGCATCGGAAACGGCCGCGAACGCGGAGAGCCCAGGTCGTCGGCGCTGTCGCCGGCGACGCCGATCTCGTTCTCGGCCTCGCCGTACCAGGGTTCCAGCGCCGCATAGTCGAGCGGCCAGTCGACGCCGCGGCCGAAACGCGTGGCCAGGCGGAAATCATCGGGCACCAGGCGCAGGCAGGTGCCCAGCCAGTGCCAGGTGGTGCCGCCGACCTGACGCAGATAGGTGCTGGCGAATTTCTGCGGACCGGTCTGCACGTAATAGCTGTCGAGGTCGTCGGAGCGCGGATGCGGCGCGTAAGCGGTGTTCGGATAGGCGCACTCGGGCACCTTGATCAGCGCGTTGTAGAACTGCACGACGCTCTTGCCGCGGTCGATGCGCGGTCCGGCCTCGACCAGCACGACGCGCACGCCCGCGCTGGCCAGACGGGTGGCGATCATCGCGCCGGCAATGCCGGCGCCGACGATCAGGACGTCGGCGTCGGTCGCCGTCGAGGTCATGGCGTCGCTCGCTTCGCGATCGGAGTCGCCGGCGCGTTCATTGCGGCGGCTGCGCCCAGTAGCCCATCGGTCCGCCGCACACGCCCATCGGCTTGCTGAAGGTCATCGCCGTCCACATCAGCGCGTCGGTGTAGAGCGCCAGCGCTTCGCCACCCGGACCCGGCACCAGCCCCGAGTACCAGGCGCCGACCAGCGCATCGGCGAGCTTGTCCAGTCTTGCCGACCGCAGCGCCGCGTCGAGTTCCGCGGCCGGAGTCGCCGCAACGAGGCGCGCCAGCGTCAGCAGCTGCGCTCGTCGCGCCGGCGTGGCGAAGGCCTTGAACATCTTCGCGTTAGCCGTCGCGTCGAGCGCCGGGTAGCCGGTGAGCGCGGACGAGAGCCTGGAAAAGGCGGCGGCGGATAACGGCGCCGTGCCCTGTGCCGCCAGCGGCAGCGCGCGCGCCGAGGCCAGCGCGGCGGCGAGTCCGGCCAGCGAGCGCAGCAGGCGGCGGCGGGCATGGGTCATGGCAGGGTCATGTCAGGCTGGACGCTTCGCGGTCTGGAAGGCGATGCGGCGTGACTGTGGATGCGGCGGCGGCAGGCGCACATCAGGCGCCGCGGCGCAGTGCGGCGAAGGCGTCGTCGACGATGTCGAGCGTACGGTCGACGTCGGCATCGCTGTGGGCGATGGAAATGTAGAACTTCTCGTTGGGGTTGACCAGCAGGCCGCGGCGAAGCAGTTCGAGCGCCCAGCGATAGCCAAGATCCTTGTCCGCGGTGGTCAGGTCCATCCAGTTCAGCAGCGGCCGGCGCGCGGTGAAGCGCACCCCGAACACCGCGTCCTCGCCGGGCGCCTGCACGGCGAAGCCGTGTCGCGTCCCGGCGTCGACGATGCCCGCGCGCAACCGGGCCCCGATCGCGGCCAGCCGCGCGTAGGTCCCCGGCTGCGCGAGCACATCCAGCGCCGCGCAGCCGGCGGCCGCGCAGATCGGATTGCCGTTGAGCGTGTTGGTCGCCCAGACGACGCGCGCGCGCGGCGTAGTCCTTGCGTCGAGTACCGCCATCACCTCGCGGGCGCCGGCAATGGCCGCCAGCGGAAAACCACCGCTGACCGCCTTGCCATAGCAGGCGAGATCGGGGATGACGCCGTACTTTTCCTGCGCGCCGCCCCAGCCGATGCGAAAGCCGGTGACGATTTCGTCGAAGATCAGCACGATGCCCAGCCGCTGCGTGACTTCGCGCAATGCTTCGAGGAAGCCGGGCTGCGGCAGCAGCACGCGCTGCAGCGGCTCGACCAGCACCGCGGCAAGTTCGTGTGCATGCCGTTCGATCAGTGCCAGCGCCCGTTCGGTATCGTTGAACGGGGCGACCAGCACCGTCTCTCCCGCCTGCGGCGGGACGCCGACCGAGTCGGGCAGCGCGCGCGGATAGTCCGACGCTGCAGCCGGCACCGTGCCCCACAGGCCGTAGTCGTGCATGCCGTGCCAGGCGCCCTCGAACTTGAGGATCTTGTTGCGGCCGGTATGCGCGCGGGCGATGCGCAGCGCGTAGAACGTCGCCTCGGTCCCCGACCCGACGTAATGGACGACATCGGCGCAGGGGATGGCCTCGACCAGCCGTGCGGCGAGATCGATCTCCGGCTGATTGAGGAAGTAGAACGTCGTGCCCAACGGAAGCTGCGCGGCGACCGCGGCGGTGACCGCCGGGTGCGCGTGGCCAAGCAGCGCCGGACCCGAGCCCAGGTGATAGTCGATGTACTCGCGGCCGGCGACGTCCCAGAGATGGCTGCCTTGGCCGCGGGCGACGACGAGATTGAGCTCCGGCGGCAGCGTGAACAGGCCAAGGCCGCCGCCGGCAAGGTCGCGTCCGGCAGCATCGAGGAGCTGCGCCTGGCGCGCGGCTGGATTCATGGCGGCTTTCCCGGTGGCCACGGCGTCGAATGCCGCCGCGGCGAAGCCCGCACTTTGGCACAGCTCGTCCGACGGTGGAAGCTCGCGCCGCGCGAACCGATTCAGCGGTTGTCGTGTTCCGGCTGGAAGACGATCGAAAACGGCCGCGGCAGCGACGTGGTCTCGGTGACCAGGCGCACGTGCACGAACGTGGAAAGGTTGCGGAAGGCGTCGCGGATGGCTTCGGCGCCCTCGGTCTTGCTCTGCATGCGACGAAAGCGCGTGCGGCGCGACGCGTCGCGCAGCTGCACGATCACGCCCAGCGACAGCGATTCCAGGTGATGCGCCCGGCTCATGTAATCGCCGTAGACCGCGAAGGCGGCGATTTCCAGCGGATTGTGCGTGCCGGAGGAATTGATGCGCTGGGCGAGCGTGCAGGCCTCGGTGAGCAACAGGCGCGCCCGCGCCCGTGGCAGCGGCTCGACCACGCGGGCGGTGGCGAAGCCGGCGAACTCGGGCGTCAGCCCATACCCGGCGCGCAGTCCATCCGGCGGCTTCGAGCAGCCCTTCGGCGACCAGCGCATCGACCAGCGCCGCGCCCTGCACCGTGTCGACCGCGAAATCCTGGCGCAGGTTGGTCGCGCTGACCCGGGCGCGCTCCGGCGGGAGGCCGATGACGCGCGCGAGCGCGCGGCCGGTCGCGGCGCGGATGTGCAGGGGGTCGAAGCCGAAGTAAAGGCGGTCGGAGACAAGCGTGCGCGATTTCATCATGCAAACGCCCAGCGGGAGGCGACGCGTTATGACGTTAGCATGAATGGGCTTCGGAGTCCCTGCCGACCAAGCATCCCTGGAGGTGCGCGCGAACAGCGGCTGCGCGGCGCCGGAGGCCGTGGCGCGGCGAGTCGGGAGGCCACCAGCAGGCACGGCAATCAGGAGCGGGGCTCCATCGGCCGCGCAACCGGCAGCGGCACGGTCGATAGGCAGGCGCCGGAGACGACGAAGCTGTCCGAGGTCAGCAGCGCCCGATCGCCTTCGAGATAGAGCGTCGTGGGTCCATCGCTGTATTTTTCCTGTGCTGCGCTGTCCGCGCGCTGCAGTCGCGCCGACAGGCCCTTGGCCGCGACGGTCGCGAACATGCCGTCAGGCGAGCGCGTCACGCGCAGCATCGAGCCGTCACGACACAGGTAGTCGATCTGCGCCGGCAGCACCGTCTCGGGCAGCCCGCTCGGCACGCATGCCCCGAGGACCAACGCCGCCGTCGCGGCGACGAAGAATCGCATGCCACGCGAGGAAAAACCCGGCAGGTCGGGGGTTCCGGAGTCGCGGCGCATTCGGGTATCTTAGCGCACGCCGGTTGCGTACCCGAGAGTGGTCCGAGAACCCGAACATGCGCCTCACCCCTGCCGTCCTGATTGTTGCCGGGCTGCTGCTCGCCAGCGATGGCGCGTCCGCCTTTACCTTTGCCGATGGAGCGACCATGCGCTGCATCGCCGACGGGGTGGAGGTGCCCGAGGTCGTCCCGCCGCCCGACGATCCGTTCTACAAGGCTTCCCGCATCGGCCTCGTCACCCGCGAAGGCGGCAGGCTGCGCATCGTCTGGAACGCCCAGCGCCTGGCGGTGCTGCCGCCGGAGGTTCGCGACTTCATTTTTTTCCACGAGTGCGCGCATGCGCGCATTCCCACCGAAGACGAGCTGACTGCGAACTGCGCGGGCTTGATCGACATGCGCGCGGCAGGACGCGCCGGCCGTGAATTCGAACGTCGCCTGCGCGCCTATTTTCCGGCCGACAGTGTGTACTGGAACGAAACCTTCAGATGCGCGGACGGAGGATTGCCTGCCGGACCCGCCAAAGCCGCGCCGGCGCGATAGATGGCGGCGAGCATCGAGGTCAGCGAGGAGCGCGGCGTGCGCATGCTGCATTTCGGCTCGCGCTGGATCCAGGGCGCGATGCGCGTCGGACGGCCGTGGGCGCTGGAACTTCAGTACACGCGGGACATGATGCTGCCGCTGCTGTTGCGGGCCGATTCCGCGTGGCCGGCTTCGGTGCTGGTGGTCGGACTCGGTGCGGCGTCGCTGGTCAAGTTCCTGCATCGCCATCGGCCCGAGGCGGAACAGACGGTCGTCGAGATCGAGGCCCCGGTCATCGCCGCGGCGCGGCAATGGTTCAAGCTTCCCGAGGAGAGCTTGCGCATGCGCATCGAGATCGGGGATGGCGCGGACCTGGTGGCCGCGTCCGAGCGGCATTTCGACCTGATCCTCGTCGACGGCTACGACGCGAGAGGCCGTTGCGGCGCGTTGGACACGCTCGCGTTCTATCGTCATTGTCGCGCGCGGCTGTCCGCCACGGGCATCCTGGCCACGAACCTGGTGACCCAGCGACACGGCGTGCGCGGCAGCATCGAGCGCATGCGCCGTGCGTTCGGCGGACGCGTGCTGGCGCTGCCGCCCTGCAACAGCGGCAATGTCGTGGCGCTCGCCGCGGCGGGCCGCAGCATCGATGTCGAGCTTGCCGATGTCAAACGGGACGCCGTTCTGTTGCGCGCAGAAACGGGACTCAATCTCATGCCGACGCTGCGGCGTATCGCTGTGGCGCAGGGCACCGCGCCGGACTCGCTGCAGTTCTAGCGGCGTCCGTCGCGCAGGGTGGTCGCCCGCCGCCTTTCGCGCATCGGGGGCGAGCGGCAGGCTCGCCGCACTTGACGGTCGACGCGACCACGGTGCCAAATAGCGGGTAGTCGCCAATCCAAGAGGTCGTCATGCCCATCCGTTCGCTGCGCACGATTGTTGCCAAGAAGAAGCTCAATACCATCCAGAAGACCGCCACCGTCACCGACGCCGCACGCACGATGAAGCAATGCGGCGTCGGCGCCATTCTCGTCCTCGACGGCTCACGTCTTTCCGGCATCTTCACCGAGCGCGATGCGCTGTTCCGGCTGCTGGCGCAGGGTCTCGATCCCAACACCACGACGGTAGCCGACGTGATGACGCCGCAGCCGCAGACCATGCATCCGGACGAGTCGTTCGTGCATGCGCTGCTGGTGATGCAGAAGTGCCGGTTCCGCCATCTGCCGGTGGTCGAATTCGACCGGCCGCTGGGCATGGTGTCGGTGCGCGACGCGCTCGACGAGGACCTGGTGGCGCTGCGCGAGGATCTGGGACAGCGCGAACACCTCCTCTTCTAGCGCCGCGCGTTCCGCGCGCGAATTTTCACGCCGGACGCCGGTCCGGGTTTCCTGAAGGCGCACGGCGGCGGTCGTTGGCCGCCGGCGTTGCGGTTCATGCCGTTTGCCGCGCCGGCGCTGTGCCTTCGCAACCATTCGCTGGTCATCGAAAGAACATCCATGCAATACCGCACGCTGCCCGGTACCGACCTCGAGGTCTCGGAAGTCTGCCTCGGCACCATGACCTGGGGAGAACAGAACGACGAAGGCGAAGCGCACGCGCAACTCGACCGCGCCCGCGAGCGGGGCATCAATTTCGTCGACACTGCGGAAATGTATCCGGTGCCGCCGAATGCGACGACGCAGGGCCGCACCGAGACCATGCTCGGCCGCTGGCTTGCCCGTCACGGCCGCGAGGGGCTGGTCATCGCGACCAAGGTGGCGGGTCCCGGGCGCCGCGAATGGATCCGCGGCGGCCGCAACGACCTGACGGCGGCGATCATCGCCGAGGCCGCCGAGACGTCGCTGGCGCGCCTGCAGATCGACGTCATCGACCTCTACCAGATCCACTGGCCGCAGCGCAACGTGCCGATGTTCGGCGCCACGGAATTCGACCCCGCGCAGGAGCGCGCGGGCCCGGCGATCCGCGAGCAGGTCGAGGGCATGGCGGCATTGATTGCCGCCGGCAAGATCCGCCACTACGGGCTGTCCAACGAGACGAGCTGGGGCGTGTGCGAGTTTCATCGCGTAGCGGGGGAGCTCGGCGTTCCCGGCCCGGTGACGCTGCAGAACAGCTGCAGTCTCGTCTCGCGCGGCGTCGAAAACGATCTGGCCGAGGCGCTGTTCCGTCAGCGGATGTCGCTGCTGGCGTACAGCCCGCTCGCCGGCGGCCTGCTCACCGGCAAGTACGGCGGCGGCGCGAAGCCGGCGGGCGCGCGCTACACGCTGTTCGACGGCGTGGGTCTGCGCTACCGCAAGCCGCTGGTTGCCGAGGCTGCCGCCGCGTATGTCGAGCTGGCCCGGGAGGTCGGGCGTGACGCCGGCCGAGCTGGCGCTCGGCTATTTGCGCAGTCGCTGGTATGTCGGGGCGACGATCATCGGCGCGACCACGCTGGCGCAGCTCGACGAGGACATCGCCGCGGCGCAGGTCACGCTGGAGCCTGCGGTGCTCGATCGGATCAAGGCGCTGCAGGTTCGCTTCCTGAATCCCGCCGGCTAGCGGCGCGCACCGCGGCCGCGGTCGCGGTGCGTTGGCGTAACCGCGGTCAAGATCAGCGCCGCGTCGCCGCCCGGCGCGTGGCGCCCAGCGACGTCAGCACCTCCGCGGCGGCGCGCTGCCCCGATTCGACCGCGCCTTCGAGATAGCCCTGAGCGTCCGCGGACGTATGCTCGCCGGCAAAGTAGACCTGCCCCTCGCGTTCGCCTTCGATGCCCAGGAAGCTCGTGTACTGGCCGGGGCGTATCAGCGCATACGAACCCAGCGACCACGGATTGCGGTCCCAGGCGTTGCGCAGCCGGCGGCCGTTCCAGGTCGCCCGCGCGCGCGGCTGCACGGCGTCGAGCGCGGCGAGTGACCTCGCGGGCCCGGGCATCGATGTCGCCCAGCCCCGCCTGTTCCGCCGCCTGTCCGCCGGAAAAGAAGTTGAGGATGCCGGCGCGGCCTGATTGCGCGCGCGTGACCTCCCAGCTGGTCTGGAACGGACCCTCGATCCGGACCTCGCCGTCGCCCGAGGGCAACCAGAAGCGTTCGCTGAACTGCAGTTGCAGCTTGGTGTTGCGGCCCATGCCGAGTTCACGGATCGAGCGCAGCTTGAGCGGCCGAAAGCCGGATTCGGCCAGGTCGACGACCCGCAGCAGCGAAAACGGCAGCGCCAGCACGACGCGGTCGGCGGTTTCGAACCGCTCGGCGCCGTCGCGCAGCAGCGTCAGTCGAGGACGCCCATCGGCTGTCGCGGCCGACGGCCACCAGGCGGCTGCCGGTCTCGATCTGGGCGGAAAGCGGCGCGGCCAGGCGCTCGGCCAGTTGCCCGTTGCCGCCGCGGATGTGGAATCGCTGGTCGGACTCCTCGTAGGGCGAGAAGCGATCCTGCGGCGAACCCGCCAGCAGGCTGACCACGGTCACGGCGCTGATCTCGTCGGGATCCCCACCCAGTTCCTCCGTATACGCGTTGACCAGCAGGCGTCCGAAGCGCGATCGCCGGCCGCCCGGAACGCGGCTGTCGATCCACTGCGCCGCCGACATGCGGTCGAGCGCGCGCTGCGCCGGCGTGTGCCGGCGATAGTTGGGCAGCACGTCGCCCAGCGCCTTGGCGTCCCTGGACAGCGCGGGCAGCAGCGGCATGAAATCGCGGGTCGCTTCCGCCGCCGTGTAGGGCGCGCCGTCGAACACCATGATGCCGGTGGCCCCCGGGACCTGCGCGTCGAGCAGGTCGTCGAGTTCGAGGCCGAGTTCCGCGCAGAGCGCCCGGATGTGCGTATGCGTGGTGTCGATGAGCTCGCCGCCGCGTTCGGCGACCTGCCCGTCGGCGAACGTGGAGTCGTCGGACCAGCAGCGTCCCCCGATCCGCGGCGAGCCTTCGAACAGCGTGGCGTGCACGCCGGCGCGGCGCAGCGTCCAGGCGGCGGTCAGGCCGGCCAGGCCCGCGCCGACGATGAGCACGCGCGGCGGCGCATTCCGGGAAAAGGCCGGCCGCGAGAACACGGGAAGCGCGCCGGCCAGCGCGAGGGCGGAAGCGCCGCGCAGGACGCGGCGGCGCATGGCCGCGTGGTCGGCGGTCGCGGCGGACGACGTGGCGCCGGCGAGCGCGGCGCGGGCCAGGCGCTGCAGGCGATGCATGAGGACGCTCCGGGCCATGCGCGTCTCCTTGTCCCTCCGGGAGGCGCGGGCGCGCCCCAGCGGCGATGATACCAACGCGACGAGCGTCTCGCGCGCCGCCGAGGATGCGGTCGCTGGCATGGCATAATTGCCGGTCCGAACGCGCAGGAAATCCGATGTCCGATCGCCGCAAATTCATGTTGTCGCTGCCTGCTGTGCCGCTGCTGGTATCCGGCTGCAAGGTCAAGACCATCAACTACTTCCCGCCGCATCCCGCGAACGTCCGCACGCTGAACGTCCTGCCGCAGGTGCCGGCGATCAACGTCACGGTCAATGGCAACGCCGCCTTCACCAACGTCGGCTTTCCGACGGTCAGCGGCTACCAGAGTTACGACAACGAGCGAACGTCGTTCGCCATCTTTGCGGCCGGCGCGACGACCAGCATGCTGCAGTTCGACTACCTGCTCTACGGGGATCAGAGCTACACGATCGTGGTCATGGGTACCACGGCCAACCCATCGGGCGGCATGCTGCAGGAGGTGTCGCAGCCGCCGGTCAATGGCCAGTTCCAGCTCGCCACCTTCAATGCCAGCATCACCTACTCGAACACGACGCTGGACGTCTACGTGAACCCGCCGGGGACCGACATCACCACGGTCAACCCGAACTTCAACGTCGGCTACAACTCGATCACGCGCAACGTGGCGCTGCAGGCGGGACCCTATCAGCTCCGGGTCACCGTCCAGGGCACCAAGACCGTGGTCTACGACTCGGGCGTGGTGCAGTTCGCCGGCGACATCGCCACCGTCCTCCTGACCTATGCGGTGGGCAGCAGCCTGCTGGTCAATGGCGGACTGCTGCAGTCCGGCGGGGCCTGGACGGTTACCAACAGCGTCCAGTCGCGCCTCAAGGTCGTCAACGCGGCGCCTGCGGTGGGCGCGGTGAACCTGCTCGTCAGCGGCACCGCGGTCGTCACGAACGTGGCCTATGCCACTGCATCGAGCTTTCCCGACACCACGGCGACCTATGCGGTCGCCGCGGCGGGCAGCGGTGCGCTGACCTTCGAGGCCACGTCGACGCCGGGGGCGACCATCGCCGGGGTCACCGCCACGCTGAATCCGGGTGCTGACCAGACGGTGTTCGTCACCGGCTTTCCCGGCGCGAACCAGGCGATCGTCCTCAACGACAACAACCTGCCGCCGTTCCCCGGCAACGCCCGTCTGCGCTTCGTCAACGCCTCGCCCGATGCCGGCCCGATGAACGTGCTCATCGACGGCGCGGTGCAGGTGAGCGGCCTCGCCCCCAACGCGGCGTCCGCCTATCTCGAGGTGGCCACCGGGACCTTCGTCGTCACCTTCGTCAATGCCTCGACCGGCGCAACGCTGCTGACGTTGCCCGCGGTGGCGACGACCCAGAACGCGACGACATCGGTCTTCGCGATCGGCCAGGCGGTGAGCATGACCGGACTGGTGACGCTGGACGTCTGAGTTCCCTCGCCGGCGGTCGCGCCGCGCCGGCATCGATCGTCGTCAATCCACCGGAGGCATTGCCGATGCCGGACCCGCAGAAACCCAGCTGGAAGGGCGTCTACCCGATCGCGCCCACGCCGTTCACCGCCAGCGGTGACCTCGACCTGCCCGGCATGCGCCGGGTGCTCGACTGCATGATCGACCAGCAGGTCGACGGCATCTGCATCCTCGCCAATTACTCCGAGCAGTTCCTGCTGACCGACGCCGAGCGCAGCGAACTGCTCGACCTGGCGCTGGCGCACGTCGCCGGCCGGGTGCCGGTGATCGTGACCTGCAGCCACTTCAGCACCCGCATCGCGGCCCAGCGCGGCCGCGCGGCGGCGAAGGCGGGCGCGGCGATGCTGATGCTGATGCCGCCCTATCACGGCGCGCTGCTGCGCGCCGACGAAGCCGGAACGCTCGCGCACTTCGCACTGGTCGCCGAGGCCTCGGGGTTGCCGCTGATGGTGCAGGATGCGCCGCTTTCCGGCGTCAATCTCTCGGTGCCCTTCCTGGTCCGGCTGGCGCGCGAGGTGCCGCAGGCACGCTATTTCAAGATCGAGATGCCGGGAACGGCGGCCAAGCTGCGCTCGCTGATCGACGCCGGCGGCGACCTGATCGACGGCCCCTTCGACGGCGAGGAATCGATCACGCTGATGGCCGACCTCGATGCGGGCGCGACGGGGACCATGCCCAGCGCGCTGTTGCCGGAGTGCATCCGGAACGTCGTGATCCACCATCGCGAGGGCCGGCGTGAGGAGGCCGCTGCCGAATATGCGCGCATCCTGCCGTTGATCAATTTCGAAAACCGCCAGTGTGGCCTGCGGGCGACCAAGGCGGTGATGATGGAGGGCGGCGTCATCGCCAGCGACGCGGTCCGGCATCCGCTGGAGGCGCTGCATCCGGCGACCCGCGCCGGGCTGCTCGAACTCGCCCGCAAAGTCGCGCCGATCGCGTTGCGCTGGGGCCGTTGAGTCCGCGGAGGGGCTAGGGCGACCTGGCGCAGTCGCAGCGCTCGCTGCCCTTGTCGAACACGACCTTCCAGACGCCGGGCGCTTCCTGGCGCCAGATCGACGTGAACGTGGCGACCTGCCGGCCCTGCGCGTTGCGCACCGGACCGGAGCTGATCGCCAGCGTGCCGGAAGCAAGCACTTCGACCTCCTCCGGCTCCCAGGCGAACGGCGCGGCCGGCTGCAGGTAGAAGCGCTTCCACCCGTCCACGACGGCGGTCCTGCCGCGCAGCGGTGTCGGCCCGGTGAAGAAAATGGCATCGTCGGCGATGAAGGTCGCAAACGCCGCGTGGTTGCGATCGGCCATCGATCGGGCGAAGGCCCGTTCGGCATCGGCCACCTGCCGCGCGAGCTCCGTGGTCGACGCAGTGGGTGCCGTCGTGGCGCAGCCGGCAAGCGCCGCCAGCGCGGCCAGCGCAATCCACCCGGCACGTCCGGCAGTCAGGTCGAACGGCATCAACAGCCTCCTTGGGTGCGGTGACGCGCGCATTGCCATCAGCCGGCGCTGGTCGTCCGGCCGTCGGCGACGTCGGGGGGATCGACGCTGGGCGGCGCGATCTCGACCTGTTCGACCCGGTCGCCCAGCATGGCGATGGCGCCCGTTCGGCGCTGGTGGCCGTTGTCGCTGAATTCGAAGTGGTAGACCCGCCGCATGCTGACCCGGCCGTCGGCGTCGCGCGCGGGGCGCAGCTTCGCCAGCGCCACCGTATCGTCGAGGAACAGGTAGCCATACGCCTGGCAGGTGCCGCGAATGGCGCGATTGGCGGCCTCGCGCGCCTTGAGACTGTCCCACAGCAGCCACGCGCCGGCGGCAAGCGCTAGCAGGAGTGCAAGCTCAAGCATCGGCGGGCAGGTCCCCGTTGCGCGCCGCCGGGCGGCAAGCGTCCGCGGTCATCGGCCGGCGGTCGGCGCCATGCCGACGACGCCGAGGGTCACGGCGACGGCGCGGTCGGTCATGACGTTCACCGTGCCGGTGCCGTAGGCCTGAGTGGCGACCGGCGGAACCTCGCTGCTCCCGTAGAGTCGGACCTGTTGACCGGTTTCGGAAGCCGTCAGCGAGTCGCCCATTGCCGTGCAGCCCGCCAACAGCAGCAGGGCGGGGGCCAGCGCCGTCAGGAAAACCGGGTGCAGCCCGGCAGTCGCGATGTTCATGGTTTCTCCGTCGGGATTCGCCGGTGCGCCGGTGGCGCACGCTGCCGTAACGATAGCATCGCCGCGGCGGCTTCGAGCATGCCGGCGCCCGGATGCCGGCGGCTCGCCTGGCCCGAGGCTCTATACTTGCAATCCTTCGTCAGAATCCGGAGTGGCAGTGGCATGAAGTGGCAGATGAACGAGAACTCGCTGTTCGCGGTGCTCCTGCGCTCGTCGTGGATGATCAGCGCCGCGATCGGCATCGGCCTGGGCGCGCTCGCCTATGCGCTGCTGCCGACGGACTACAAGGTGGTCGGAAGCGCCGCCGGCCTGCCGTTCCTGGTGATCGCCGCGATGGCGGGCTGGAAGGAGTTTCAGGCGCCGTCTTCGGCACGGGTGACCAGGACGCTCGAGGCGGTGCGGGCGATGTCCTGGGTCGACTTCGCTGCCGCGCTCGAGCATGGCTATCGCCGCGACGGCTGCGAGGTGACGCGGGTGAGCGATCCGGTGGCCGACTTCGAGGTCCGCCGCGGCTGGCGCACGTCGCTGGTCAGCGCCAAGCGCTGGAAGGTCGGGCGCACCGGCGTGGAGCCGCTGCGCGAACTGCTGGCTGCCAAGCAGACACGCGAGGCGCACGAATGCATGTACATCGCGATCGGCGAGGTCTCCGACAACGCGCGGGCCTTTGCGCTGAAGAACAACATCGTGCTGCTCGGTGGCGCCGAACTCGCGCGCCTGTTGCCGGACGCCGGACGCGGCAAGAAGGCGCGTTGACCGGCGCAGGCGTCCGGTCGCCGCGACCGAACCGATCCGTGCGGAGGAACCCGCCCCAATCCATTGTCGACATCGACGCAAAACCTGCAGGCGGAACACTGGACCGACCAGCCGCGCAACCGCGACGGCGTCACCATTCCCCGGTTCTGGATCACCGTCGTCCTGTCGTTGCTGATCCACGGCGCGGCGATGTGGCTGTGGTTTCCGCGGACGCCGCTGCTGATTCCCGGCGAAGCCGCCGATGCCGATCCCGGCACCGCGCTGGCGTTGCGGCTGGTCGAGCCGAAACGCCGACCGGAGCCGCCGGTTCCGCCGCCGGCCGCACGCGAGGCGCCGCCTCCGCCGCCCAGGGCGCGCCCGCAGCGCATCGCGCCGCGGCCACCGCCGGCGCCTCCGGTGATCGCGGTCGAAACCCCGGAACCCAGGGCAAGCGTCCCGGCGCCGAGTCCGCCGGCGATCGCGCCGGAACCGCGGCCTGCCGAGCCGCCTGTGCCGAGAGTCGCCGTCGCCCCGCCTCCGCCGGTCGAAACCGACCTGTCCGCGTACATCGCATCACGCCGCCGCGCGCGCGGGGAGGTGACGGAGTCGACGACGCCGGCGCAGGACGAGAATGCCCGGCGCGATCGCATCGTCGCCGCCAACCTCGCGTCGCTGCAATCTTCGAACTTCGGCAACGCGCCCAAGAACGGCGGCGGCACCTTCCAGCTGCAGCGCGTCGACTACGAATACGCCGAGTTCACGTTCTTCGGCTGGAACAAGGACGTTCGCCGGCGGATCTACCAGCGCATCGAGGTGGCGCGCGGCACGAACCCGGACATCCAGACCGCGGTCATACGCAAGATCATCGCCATCATCCGCGAGCACGAAGCGGCGGATTTCCGCTGGGAGTCCCGGCGTCTCGGCCGCGACATTGCGCTGTCCGCACGGCCTTCGGACAATGCCGAACTGGAGGCCTTCATGATGAAGGAGTTTTTCACGCCCATGCTGCAGCCGCGCTGACATGACTACCCGGCGCCCGCTTGCCGCGATGCTTGCCCGTCCGACGGCCTGGCTGTCGCTGGCCCTGGCGCTGCTGCTCGCCGGGCCGCTGCTGACGCTGGCCTTCGGAGGTGTGGCCACCGATCGAGACTGGCGCACGGCGAGCCAGCAGTCATCCGGCACCGCGCCGGATCCAGCCGCGCATCGCGAGGCGATCGTGCAGGTGTACGCCGGCCGTGCCTTCGGCTGGCGCGGCGCCTTCGCCGACCATACCTGGCTTGCGGTCAAGCCCGCGGAGGCCGACCGCTACACCCGCTACGAAGTGATCGGCTGGTACGCCGGCGGCGGCCGCTCCGTCGTTTCGGTATCCGACCGGCGCGCACCGGACGCGCAGTGGTACGGCAACCCGGCGCGGCTGGTCCGCGAACTGCGCGGCGGCGACGCCGAGGCGGTGATCGGCAAGCTGCCGCAGGCGGTCGCCGACTACGGCTACCCGCAGACCTACCGCGCCTGGCCCGGCCCCAACAGCAACACCTTCATCGCCCATCTGGGCCGCGCCATTCCGGAGCTGCGGCTGGCGCTGCCGTCGACGGCCATCGGCAAGGACTTCGTTCCAATCCACCAGATCGTCGATTGGTCGCCCAGCCACACCGGCGTGCAGATATCGCTGTACGGTCTGGTTGGCGTGATCGTCGGCATCGACGAGGGCCTCGAGCTCAACGTGCTGGGACTGGTCACCGGTGTGGACTGGCGCAACCCGGCGCTGAAGCTGCCCGGTGTGGGACGGGTGCCCGATAGCGGTTGAGCGAGCCCCGACGCCGGCGGGATCGCCGCCGGTGAATCCAGTCGGGGCGCTGCCTGCATCCAATGCTCGGGCCGGGATTCCTGCCGCGATATCCGTTCGCCCAGGCCATCGCCGTCAACCGCCGTCACTCACCGCAAGAGGTTCCATGCAACTGCTGATACGCGATCTGTCCAAACGCTATGCGAACGGCGTCCAGGCGCTGTCCGGGGTATCGCTGGTGATTCCGCCGGGGATGTTCGGACTGCTGGGACCCAACGGCGCCGGCAAGTCGACGCTGATGCGCACGCTGGCCACGCTGCAGGCGGCTGACTCGGGCACGGCAACCCTTGGCGACATCGACGTGCTGCGCGAGCCGGGGCGGGTGCGCTCGCTGCTGGGCTACCTGCCCCAGGACTTCGGCGTCTACCCGAAGGTCTCCGCCGTCGACCTGCTCGACCACCTGGCGCGGCTGAAGGGGCTCGTCGACGCGCCGACGCGGCGCGAAACCGTCGCCGCGCTGCTGCAGCGGGTCAACCTGTTCGACGTGCGCAGGCAGAAGCTGGGCGGCTTTTCCGGCGGCATGCGGCAGCGCTTCGGCATCGCGCAGGCGCTGCTTGGCGATCCCAAGCTGCTCATCGTCGACGAGCCGACCGCGGGGCTCGACCCGGAGGAGCGGGTGCGCTTCCACAACCTGCTGGCCGACATCGCCACCGACGTCGTGGTCATCCTGTCCACGCATATCGTCAGCGACGTCGAGGACCTGTGCGGGCGGCTGGCGGTCATCGACCATGGCCGGGTGCTGTTGACCGGCAAGCCGGCGGAACTGGTGAGTTCGCTGCAGGGGCGCATATGGCGCCAGGTGGTCGACAAGTCGGCTGCAGAAGCGCTCAAGGCCCGGCTGCGCGTGGTGTCGACGCGGTTGCAGGCGGGCCGCACCGTGGTGCGCGCCTACGGCGAAACCTGTCCGGACGGCGGCTTCGAGGCGGCGCCGCCAAACCTCGAGGACGTGTACTTCTGCGCCATCGCCGGGCATCTGGGCGCGCCGGCGGCGCAGGCCGCCTGACCATGACACTGCTGGCCATTGCCTGGTTCGACTTCAGCCGCCGGCTTCGGCGGGTGTCGACCTGGGTCTATTTCGTGCTGTTCGCGTTCCTGGCCGGCCTGTGGATGGCCGCAGCCGGCGGCGTGTTCGCGGGCGCGTCGGTCAGCTTCGGCGGCGACAAGGTGCTGATCAACGGACCCTACGCGCTGGCCATCTGCATCGCCTTCCTCGGCTTCGCCGGCGTGACGGTGATCGGCTCGGTCGCCGGGCGCGCCGTCCAGCAGGACTACGAGCACGGCACCTGGCATTTCTTCTTTTCGGCGCCGATCGCCAGGCGCGACTATTTTTTCGGCCGGCTGCTGGGCGCGTGGCTGACGCTGGCGCTGGTCTTCGTGTCGATAGCGCTTGGGGTCGTCATCGGCATGCACCTGCCCGGCATCGATTCGGCCCGGATCGTCGCTGCGCCGAGCTGGCAGAGTTTCCTGCGTCCCTACCTGTTCCTGCTGCTGCCCAACATGCTCTGGCTGGGCGGCTGCTTTTTCGTCCTCGCGGCGCTGACCAGGCAGATGGCGCCCGTGTTCATCACCGGCGTGCTGGTGCTGATCGGTTACATGTTCGCGGTCAACCTTTTGAGCGACATGGACAACAAGCTGCTCGCTGCCATGGTCGATCCCTCCGGCGTCACCGCGCTCGACGTCCTCGCCAGATACTGGACGGTGGCGCAGAAGAACGGCGAGCAGATCCCTCTGGAAGGGGTGTTGCTGTGGAACCGCGCGCTCTGGCTGGGCCTCGGCCTGCTGGTGACCGTCGGCGGCTACTTCGCGTTCAGGATGCAGGCAGCATCGTCCGGGCGAGCCGGCCGGCGAGACGTGCCCGCGGATGCGCCGGCGGGCACGTCTCGCCCCGTCACGGTGCCGGCGGCGGTCGTCGACCGCGGCGCGCGCGCCTATGCGCGCATGCTCCCCGGCCTCGCGCGGCTTTACCTTGGCGAAATCCTGCGCAGCCCGCGCTTCCTGGCCATCGTGCTGGCCGGCGTGCTGCTGGTGATCGGCAACACCGCGACGCTGGGTTCGCTCTACGGCACCAACACCTGGCCGCTGACCTACAAGATCCTGGAGGTCGTCGGCGGCACCTTCAGCCTCTTCCTCCTCATCGTCACCGCCATCTACGCGGGCGAACTGGTCTGGCGCGAACGCGACGCGCGCTTCGAAGAGATCACCGACAGCATGCCGACTCCGACCTGGCTGGGCTTCGGCGCCAAGGTCCTCGCGCTGTTCGGATTGCAGGTAACGCTGATGCTGCTGGTGCTGTTCTGCAGCATCGCCGTGCAGCTCGTCAAGGGCTATACGCGCATCGAGCTGCCGCATTACCTGTTCGAGCTCTTCGTGCTGCAGCTGTCCGGATTCTTCCTTCTGGCGGTGTTCGCGCTGGCCGTACACACGCTGATCAACAACAAGTATCTGGGCCATTTCGTCGCGCTGCTGCTGTTCATCCTGTTCTCCCGGATGCCGGATTTCGGCCTGGAGGACCGGCTCTATCGCTACGGCAGCGCGCCGGGCCTCGTCTACTCGGATCTGAACGGCTACGGGCATTTCCTGCCGGCGGTGTTCTGGTTCAGGCTCTACTGGAGCGCCTTCGCCGTGCTGCTGCTGGTGCTCACCTATCTGCTCTGGGTGCGCGGCCGCGACAGCGGCTGGCGGTCTCGCCTGCGAGCGGTCGCCGGACGCATGACCCCGGCGACTTGGTCGCTGGCCGGACTGGCCGGCGCGGTGTTCGTCGCCACCGGAAGCTTCATCTACTACAACACGCATGTGCTGAACCCCTATGTTTCGCGCAAGGAGGGCCAGCAATTGCGGGCAGACTACGAGCGCAGGTACAAGGCGCTCTCCGGCGTGCCGCAGCCGAAGGTGACTGCGGTGGAACTCACCGCCAACCTGTTTCCGGAACAACAGCGCGTACGCCTCGCGGGGACGCTGTCGCTGGCCAACAAGTCGACCCAGCCGATCACCGACGTCTATCTTCACTATCCGCGAACGGCGCAGGTGCACGCACTGGAATTCAGCGTGCCGGTCCGCCTGGTGGAGGAAACGCCGGCCATGCACTGGCATCACTACGCGCTGGGCACGCCGCTTCCGCCCGGCGGCGCGGCGACGCTGCGCTTCGATTTCGAGTACGGCGCGAAGGGGTTCCGCAATGAAGGGGCGGACCCGGTGGTTCTCGGCAACGGCGCGCTGATCAACACCGGCTTCACGCCCGAAACCGCGCTGGTGCCGAGCTTCGGCTACGACCGCGGGGCGGAATTGACCTCGGACAACGATCGCCGGAAATTCGGTCTCGCGCCGCGGCCGCGCATGCCCGATCTGGACGACATCGCCGAGCAGTCGCAAAGCGCGCTGACCCGGGACGCCGACTTCATCGACTACCGCGCCACCGTATGCACGTCGGCCGATCAGTTTCCGGTGACTTCCGGGTACGTCGAGCGCGACTGGACGGAGAACGGCCGCCGCTGCATCAGCTATGCGATGGACACGCCGATGGCGGCGATCTATCCGATGCTCTCCGGGCGCTACGCGCACCGGCGCGACGTGTGGAAAGGGCCCGACGGCGACGTGGCGATCGAGATCGACTACCACCCGGGCCATGAGTTCAACCTCGACCGCATGGTGGCCGGGGTCCAGGATTCGCTGGCCTATTTCAGCGCGCACTATGGCCCCTACCAGCACAAGCTGCTGCGGATCATCGAGTTCCCGCGCTTTCGCCGCAGCGGCGGCTTCGCGGCGTCGTTTCCCAACACCGTGCCGTTCAACGAGGCGATCGGTTTCACCGCCAGGGTCGATGACCGCGATCCCACGGACATCGACTATCCGTACTTCGTCACCGCGCACGAGGTCGCGCACCAGTGGTGGGCGCACCAGGAAGTGCCGGCCAATGTGCAGGGCGCGGAGTTCATCACCGAGAGCCTGTCCGAGTACTCGGCGCTGATGGTGCTGAAGCAGAAATACGGCGACGCGAAAATGCGCCGATTCCTGAAGCACGAACTCGACCGCTACCTGATGGGTCGCGGCCTGGAGCAGAAGGGCGAACAGCCGCTGCTGCGCGCCGATGGCGCCGCCTATGTTCACTACCAGAAGGGGGCCTTGGCGCTCTACGCGTTGCAGGACGCAATCGGCGAGGCGGCGATGGACGACGCACTGTCCGCATTCCTGAAGCGCTGGCGCTTCAAGGGGCCGCCGTACCCGACATCGCGCGACCTGCTCGCGGAACTGAAACGCGTGACTCCGGCCGAGCACCAGGGGCTGATCGAGGACTTCTTCGAGACCATCACGCTCTACGACAGCCGTGCGGTCAGCGCCACGGCGCGCAAGGGGGCCGACGGCAGGCATGAGATCGACCTGGTCGTGTCGGCGCGAAAGATCCGCGCCGACGGCGCCGGCAAGGAAACCGACGCGCCGCTGTCCATGCTGATGGATATCGGCGTGCAGGACGCCAAGGGCGGTTTCCTCGCGCTGGAAAAGCGGCCGGTGAAAACCGGCGAGAATCGCTTCACGCTGGTGGTCGACGGCATTCCCGCGCGCGCCGGCATCGATCCGCTGCACAAGCTGATCGACCGCGATGCCGGCGACAACGTGGTCAAGGTCGAGGTGCCCTAGCCAGCGGTCGGGCGCAGGCGGCCGTCGGTGCGGACCGCCGGCGAACGAGCCGCGGGCGTTCGCCTATACTCGCGGCGGTATCTCATGAACCTGCCGCGCATCCATGCCACGTCACCCTGAGCACGCCCGCCGGGCGTCGGCGCCGCGCGGGATGGGCCGCGTGTTCCTGCGGCGGCCGGCCCGGACGCGTGCGGGACGCAGCGCAGAGCGGGCCTTCGCGCGCGGCTTTTCGCTGCTGGAAGTCATGATCGCCATCGCGATCGTCGGCATCCTGGCGACGCTGGCGATTCCCGTGCTGTTCACGCCGCTGGTTCGCGACCAGGTCGTCGCGGCCGCGCCGCTGGCGGACCTGGCGAAAAAGCCCATCGCGGCAGCCTGGGCGGCGACCCAGTCGTTTCCCGCCAACAATGCGGCGGCGGGTCTGCCGGCGGCGGAAAAGATGGTCAACAACTACGTCTCCGGCGTGGCGATCCGCGACGGCGTCATCGAAATCACCTTCGGCAACAGCGCGCACAAGGAGATCCACGGCAAGGTGCTGTCGATCCGTCCGGCGGTGATCGCCGACTCGCCCGTGATACCGGTCGCCTGGGTCTGCGGCCACGCGGCCGTGCCCGGCGGCATGACCGTCAGGGGCCGGAACACGACGAACATCGTCACGGGACTGCTGCCGGTAAACTGTCAGGTCCCGCCGAAGCAGCCGTAAGCGCGGCATGAACCTGCGCGCGTCGCGCGCAGGCGCCGGCTGCGTGGCGCGAATCCGCTCACCATAGAGAACCTGCCATGAAGCTGACCATCCTGGACCCGGGACATTTTCACGCGGCCCTCGTGCAGAAGTCGATGTACGCGGAGGTCGATGCCGAAGTGGACGTCTTCGCGCCCGCCGGCCCGGATCTCGACGACTACCTGCAGAAGATCGCCGCTTACAACGCCCGCGCGCAGGATCCGACGCGCTGGCGGCTGCAGACCCATGTCGGGCCGGATTTCCTCGAGCGTTTCGCCGGAGGCAAGGGCGCGGGCGTCGTGGTCATCGCCGGCAACAATCTGCGCAAGGCCGAGTACATCACCCGCGCGATCGAAGCCGGGTATCACACGCTGGCCGACAAGCCGATGGCGATCGATGCGGCCGGCTTCGCGGCGCTCGAAGCCGCGTTTGAACGTGCGCGAGAGAAGGGCGTGCTGCTCTACGACATCATGACCGAGCGGCACGAGATCACGACCATCCTGCAGAAGGAATTCTCGCGCATCGCTCCGCTGTTCGGCGCGCTGGTTCCGGGCGACGTCGAACTTCCCGCGGTGACCAAGGAATCGGTCCATCATTTTTCCAAGCACGTGTCGGGTGCGCCGATCAAGCGTCCAGGCTGGTTCTTCGACACCGCGCAGCAGGGCGAAGGCCTGGTCGACATCACGACGCACCTGGTCGACCTGGTGCAATGGGAGTGCTTCCCGGAGCAGGTGCTCGACTACCGGCGCGACGTGAAGATTCTGCGTGCCCGGCGCTGGCCGACGGTCATCACGCCCGCGCAGTTCGAGCAGGTGACGCAGCTGCGGGCCTTTCCGGAGTACCTGCGCCGCGACGTGCGCGCCGACGGCAACCTTTACGTCCATGCCAACGGCGAGATCGACTACACGCTGCGCGGCGTGCACGCCAAGGTCTCGGTGCTGTGGAATTTCGAGGCGCCGGCCGGCGGAGGCGACACGCACTTCTCGGTGATGCGCGGCACCCGGGCGAATCTGGTCATCCGCCAGGGGGCTGCGGAAGGCCACCAGCCGACGCTGTACCTGGAGGCCGTTCAGGGGGCCGATGGCGCGGCGTTCGCCGCGGCGGCGGAGGCCGCGTTGGCCGACGCTGCAGGGGAAATACCCGGGGATCGGGTTGCGGCGCAGCGGCGACGCCTGGCAGGTCACGGTTCCCGCGTCGTATCACGTCGGCCACGAAGCGCATTTCGCGCAGGTGGCCAGGCAGTTTCTCGACTACGTGGGGAAGCACGCGCTGCCGGATTGGGAGGAGCCCAACATGCTGGCCAAGTACTGGACGACGACGCAGGCGCTGGCGCAAGCCGCGTCCTGAGCGCTGCCGTTCGGCACTCTCCGCCGCGACTTGCTGATTGCGCCTTCCGGAAAAAATCTGACGGAAAGTTTTACAGTTCTCGTGGATTCGGCCGGCGCCAGCGCGCATGCCGTTCGACGGAAAACAGCCTTTCCCAATGCCGGCAATGACTTGGACACCGCTCCCATAAGGATGGCGCGGGCATTGCTTACGCGTTCGTACCAGTCCGCGGGGGCGGATTTATGGTCAGGGGAGAGCCATGAAGAAGTTCCTGGGATTGATCGCTGGCGTTCTGCTGGCCGGTCCGATGGTCGCGAAAGCCGACCCGACCAACTACATGTTCGTCTCGCCGGATTTCTCGATCGTGCAGGCCGGGGTGCCCGCGGGCGTAACGCACATCACCGCGCTCTTTACGGTCGACCTGCAGCCTAACCTCCAGAACCGGTTCGTGCTGCCCAGCAGCTGGTCGATCTCCGATGGGGTTACGACGATCACGAACCTGAATGCGAGCCCGAATTACTCACTGAGCGCCTATTTCTGGACAGACGCCCTCGGGCAGATATCGATCATGAATTTTGGGCTTGTACGGACTACGCCCTACCCGGTTGGAACGACCGTGGCCAGCATTGCGGTTTTCGTACAATCCGCTTGAGGACTTCAATCCCGACACGGCATACACTCCACTTACTGCGTCGTCCGGTCGCCGGCCAATTGCAGCTAGACAACGTTGGCAGGACCGCAATCGCTAGAGCCGAGGGAGAAGGCGTATTGAGCGTCGTGGGCGGGACGGTCCCGGAACCGTCTCCGAACCGGCAACGCTCGCTCTGGTCGGCCTGGGTCTGGCCGGACTCGCGTTCGCGCGCCGCAGGCGCGCCGCCTGACCGCTGGCGACTTTGAGCGATCATCGAAAACCCCGCTCCCGCGGGGTTTTTTGCTTTCCGCGCGCTAATGCGCGTCGCCAACCGCAAGCCGAAACGCCTGTTCCTCGCTCAGCTTCGCGCCTTCGGCCCGCAGGCGCGCGAATTCGTCCGCGCCGAATTCCTGTTCCAGCAACGGCTGCAGCAGTCCCCGCACCGTTGCCCGGCCGGCCTCGACCAACGCTCCCGTGCGCGACAGCTCGGCATCGACATAGCCGTAGACGCGGGCAGCATCGGCGAGGCGTCGCTGCCGGGCGGCACACAATGCCAGGGGCAGCATGACGCGAATCTCGTCCCCCTCGCGCAGCAGCAGCGCGTGCGCGGTCCGCCCCGCGATCAGCGCTTCGTCGACGCGGCCAAGTTCTATCAGCGCGACCAGCACGTTGGTGTACAGGTGCCCGGCGCCGGCCCCCGCGCCGATGCGTTCGAGTTCGGCGATGGACGCCAGCGCATGTTCCAGAGCCAGTTCGGTTCGTCCGAGTTCGAGTTCGGACGCCGTGATGTTGGACATCCCGAAGTGCGCGCCGATCAGGTTCCCGGCCTCGAGGGACAATTCCACCTGCCGCTGTGCGCAGGCCAGCGCTTCCTCGTATTTTCCCAGCCGGTGGAACCAGCGGAAGCGGGCGAACTGGAGACGCTGTCGTCCCGGCCAATCGGCTTGCTCGAGCGCTGCGGCCTCGGTGATTGCCGCCTCCATCTGCGCCTTGGTGGCGAAGCGATAGCCCTGTACCGCGCTGCAGACCAGCGCGTCGTAGAGCTTCCACTTGTCGCCGGTCTGGCGGTAGAGGTCTGCGGCACGTACCGCGGCATCGAAGCTTTCGCGGCGGGTCGTGTACAGGCCGAGCCGTGCGATGGTCAGCCAGAAGCGTGCCTGGTCGGTCTGGGGCAGGGTAGGGCGAATTCGGTGCTGTACCGCCAGGCAGCGTTGCATGCCTTCCGCGGTCTGTGCCGAGGCCATCCAGACGCGATACGACGTCGTGGCCAACGCAATGGCCAGATCCTCCGCGTCGTCCGCGATGCTGGCCCAGGCAATTGCGGCGCGCAGGTTGTCGAGTTCGGAAGCCGCGGCGATCCAGTCGGCCAACTTGACCTTCCAGAGCTCGTCGTGCTCGCTGAAGCAGGCGAACAGCGCGTTGATCGCCTCGGCATGCTTGCGCAAGTGGCTATCGGTCTCGCCCGCTTCCGCAAGCCGCTCCACCGCGTAGGCACGGGTGGTTTCCAGCAGCCGGTAACGCGGCACCGGGTCGCCCTCGGCGAGCACCAGCGACTTGTCGACCAGTGCGCCGAGCAGGTCGAGCGCGGCCCAGGCGTCGATCCGCTCGTCGCTGACAACATGCTGTGCGGTCTCGAGCGCGAAGCTGCCGGAGAATACGCCCAGCCGTCGGAAAGCCGTTTGCTCGTCGGGGGTGAGCAAGGCGTGGCTCCACTCCAGCGTCGCCCGTAGCGTCTGGTGCCGCCGCAGCACCATGCGGGTGCCCGCGGTCAGCAGATTGAAGCGCTCGCCCAGCCGCGCGCGCAGCCCTTCGATGCCGAGCAGCGGCAGGCGCGCGGCGGCAAGCTCGATGGCCAGCGGAATGCCATCCAGCCGTCGGCAGATCTCGGTCACTGCCGCGACGTTCTCCTGGCCGAGTTCGAAGCGGGGATCGGCGGCCTGCGCGCGCGCCACGAACAGCTCGACGGCGCCGGATTGCAGCGCATCGGTCGCCGCCTGGTCAACAGGGACGGAAAGTGCGCCTATGCGATAGACGTGCTCTTCCGTGGTCTTCAACGTCTCCTGGCTGGTGACCAGCAGCCGAACGCCCGCGGCAGACTCGCGTATCGCCTCGACCAGCGCGGCGACCTCGTCGGAAAGGTGCTCGCAGTTGTCGAGCACCAGCAGCGCCCGCTGCGGCGCGAGAACGCCAGCGAGCGACGCGATCGGCGGGTGACTGGCGGGAAGCTGCGTGTCCAGCACGCGCGCGACCGCGGCGGGCACCAGTGCAGGGTCGGAGAGCGGCGCCAGTTCCACCCACCAGACGCCATCGGGAAAATCGGTTGCGCGCTCGACCGCGACCTCTGCCGCCACCGTCTGCGCCAGCCGAGTCTTGCCAATGCCGCCGGCGCCGGCGATGGTGACGACGGCATGCACGGCAAGCAGCATCTTGACCGTTTCGACGTCCTGCGCGCGCCCGTACAGCGAAGGCAGGCGCGATGGCAGATTGGTGCGCGCGCGGGTGGTCTCCGGCGTGGCCGTGCTTGCCGCAGCAGCCGTAGCCGTAGCGCCAACGGTGGCACCGGAGGGCGCGGCGCCGCCTGGCGGTGCTCCAGCCGGCCGCACCGTGGATCGCGCGACATCGCCGCCTTTCTCACCATCGATGCGCTCCACAGGCAGCGCGAAGCGATAGCCCCGCCCCGGAATCGTCGCCAGCGCGCTCGGCCCCAGCAGCTTGCGCAGCGCCGACACCTGCACCTGCAGGTTGTTCTCCTCGACCACCAGCCCGGGCCAGACCAGCTCGAGCAGGTCGTTCTTGGATACCAGTTGCCCGGCGCGCGCGACCAGCGCGACCAGCAGGTCGAAGGCGCGGGCGCCCAGCGCGACCGGCGCCCCGTCGGCGAGCAGGCGGCGGTCGTCGGGCAAGAGCTCGAAGCTGCCGAAGCGGCAGGGCGGGCAGGACAGGTCAACAGGCGCGGAGGAGGACATGCGGCGTTCCTATGGGGTCGCCCCCAGTCTATTCCTGGCCAAGCATCAACCGGACGACGTCTTCCTCGCGCATCGCCGCGCCCTCGGCGCGCAGGCGCG
>CAVOVD010000009.1:0-20188 GCA_963699765.1 uncultured beta proteobacterium
CGCCGATGCACGGCACGATGCGGGCGCTGGTCGCCAACATGGTGCAAGGGCGTGACCGACGGCTTCCAGCGCAAGCTGACGCTGGTCGGCGTGGGCTTTCGCGCCCAGGCCGCCGGCGACAAGATCAACCTGACGCTGGGTTTTTCGCACCCGGTCGTCCACAAGATGCCCAAGGGCGTGCAGGTGGAAACGCCGGCCCAGACGGAAATCATCGTCAAGGGCATCGACAAACAGGCTGTCGGCCAGGTCGCGGCGGAGATCCGCGCCTACCGCCCGCCCGAGCCCTACAAGGGCAAGGGTGTGCGCTACGCCGACGAGCGCGTCGTCATCAAAGAGACGAAGAAAAAGTAAGGACCAGCCATGGACAAGAAGCAAGCTCGGCTATCGCCGCGCCCGCAAGACGCGGGTCGCGCATCGCCGAGCAGCGCGCAACGCGGCTGGTGGTCAGCCGCTCGAACTGCCACATCTACGCGCAGATCATCGCGCCGGAGGGCGACCGCGTGCTCGCGACGGCATCGACGGCCGAGGCCGACGTGCGCAAGGACGGCAAGAGCGGCGGCAACAAGGCCGCCGCGGAAGTCGGTCGGCAAGCGGATCGCCGAGCGGGCGAAGTCGCTCGGCATCGAGACCGTGGCTTTCGACCGCTCCGGCTATCGCTTCCATGGTCGCGTGAAGGCGCTCGCGGAAGCCGCGCGCGCCGGCGGCCTGAAATTCTGACGGCACCCACACCAAACCAGGTAAAAGCACATGGCCCAACAACGTTCCGGTTCGAGACAGCAGCAGCAGGATGATCGCGGCGACGGTCTCAAGGAAAAAATGATCGGGATCAACCGCGTCACCAAGGTGGTGAAGGGCGGTCGGATCCTGGGCTTCGCGGCGCTCACGGTGGTGGGCGACGGCGACGGCCGCGTCGGCATCGGCAAGGGCAAAGCGAAGGAAGTGCCCGTTGCCGTGCAGAAGGCGATGGACGAGGCGCGGCGCCGCATGGTCAAGGTGAGCCTGAAGAAGGGCACGCTGCACCATCCGGTCATCGGCCGGCACGGCGCGACCCGCGTGTTCATGCAGCCCGCCGCGGACGGCACCGGCGTGATCGCCGGCGGCCCGATGCGCGCGGTGTTCGAGGTGGTCGGCGTCACCAACGTGCTGGCCAAGTGCCACGGTTCGACCAACCCCTACAACCTGGTTCGGGCCACGCTGAACGCGCTGCAGAACTGCAACTCGCCGGCGGAGATCGCCGCCAAGCGCGGCAAGACCGTCGAAGAGATCCTGGAGGCGTAACCATGGCCGGCGAGAAGAAAATCAAGCTCACGCTCGCGAAGAGCATCGCGAGCACCCGGAAGGAGCACCGGGCTTCCGTGCGCGGTCTGGGCCTCAAGTGGACCAACCACACGGTGGAAGTCATCGACACGCCGTGCACGCGCGGCATGATCAACAAGGTCGGCTACCTGCTCAAGGTCGTCGAGCAGTAACGAAAGAGAACGCCATGCGACTCAACACGATCAAGCCGGCCGACGGCAGCAAGAAGAACCGGCGTCGCGTCGGACGCGGAATCGGCTCGGGCCTCGGCAAGACCGCGGGGCGCGGCCACAAGGGGCAGAAGTCCCGCTCGGGCGGCTTCCACAAGGTCGGCTTCGAGGGCGGCCAGATGCCGCTGCAGCGGCGCCTGCCGAAGCGCGGCTTCGTGTCGCTGGCCAAGAACGACAGCGCGGAGATCCGCCTGTCCGACCTGCAGAAGCTGCCGCTGGACGAAGTGGATGTGCTGGCGCTGAAGGCGGCCGGACTGGTGCCTTCCGCCGCGAAGACGGTCAAGGTCATCAAGACGGGCAAGCTCGAGCGCGCCGTGAAGCTCACCGGCGTGCTGGCGACCAAGGGTGCCAAGGCGGCCATCGAGGCTGCCGGCGGCAGCGTGGCCTGAGGCCGCGCGAAGACGGGAACGAGGAAAGGACCAAGTGGCCACTGCCAATCCGGCACTGAAAAGCGGAAACAAGTACGGCGATCTGAAGCGCCGGCTGTGGTTCCTGCTCGGCGCGCTTGTCGTCTACCGGATCGGGACGCACATCCCGGTGCCGGGCATCAACGCGTCCGTGCTCGACGAGCTGTTCCGCTCGCAGCAGGGCGGCATCCTGGGCCTGTTCAACGTGTTTTCCGGCGGCGCGCTGTCGCGCTTCTCGATCTTCGCGCTCGGAATCATGCCGTACATCTCGGCGTCGATCATCATGCAGCTGTGCACGGTGGTCGTGCCCACGCTCGAGGCGCTGAAGAAGGAAGGCGAGGCAGGGCGCCGCAAGATCACCCAGTACACGCGCTACGCGACCCTCGGTCTGGCGCTGTTCCAGGCGCTGGGCATCTCGGTTGCGCTCGAAGCGCAGGCCGGACTGGTGCTCGATCCCGGAATGACCTTCCGCATCATTTCGGCGGTGACGCTGGTGACCGGCACGATGTTCCTGATGTGGCTGGGCGAACAGATCACCGAGCGCGGCCTGGGCAACGGCATTTCGCTGATCATCTTTGCCGGCATCGCCGCGGGCCTGCCCAGCGCGATCACGCTGACGCTCGAACAGGCGCGCACCGGGGCGTACTCGATCCCGCTGGTGCTCGGAATCGGCCTGCTGGTCATCGCCGTGACGGCCTTCGTGGTCTTCGTCGAGCGCGCGGTGCGCAAGATCCTGGTGAACTACGCGAAGCGCCAGGTCGGCAACAAGGTGTACCAGGGCCAGAGCTCGTTCCTGCCGCTGAAGCTCAACATGGCCGGCGTGATCCCGCCGATCTTCGCCTCGTCGATCATCCTGTTCCCGGCGACGATCGCGCAGTGGTTCGGTTCCGGCGACAACACGATCTGGCTGCGCGACCTCGCGTCGACGCTGGCTCCGGGGCAGCCGGTGCACGAGCTGCTGTACGCGGGCGCGATCGTCTTCTTCTGCTTCTTCTACACGGCGCTGCAGTACAACCCGAAGGAGACGGCGGACAACCTGAAGAAGAGCGGCGCCTTCATCCCGGGCTATCGCCCCGGCGACCAGACGGGGAAGTACCTGGAGAAGATCACGCTGCGGCTGACGCTCCTCGGTTCGATCTACCTGGTGATCGTCTGTTTCATCCCGAACTTCCTGATCGCGTGGAAGAACGTGCCGTTCTACTTCGGCGGAACCTCGCTGCTGATCATCGTCGTGGTGACGATGGATTTCATGACCCAGGTGCAGGCCTACCTGATGTCGCAGCAGTACGAAAGCCTGCTCAAGAAGGCCAACTTCAAGGGCGGATTGCCGACGCGCTGATGGCGAAAGAAGACACGATTCAGATGCAGGGCGAGGTCGTCGAGATGCTCCCCAATGCGACATTCCGGGTGAAGCTCGAGAACGGACATGTCGTTCTCGGACACATTTCCGGAAAGATGCGAATGCATTACATCAAGATTCTGCCGGGGGACAAGGTGACGGTGGAAGTCTCTCCCTACGACCTGTCCCGGGCGCGGATTACCTTCCGCGCGAAATAGCGAACGGAGTGAGCAATGAAAGTACTGGCTTCGGTAAAGAAAATCTGCCGCAACTGCAAGATCATCCGGCGCAATGGCGTCGTACGCGTGATCTGCACCGACCCGCGCCACAAGCAGCGCCAGGGTTGATTCGGCACGTGATCCACAAGACATCGGACAGGTAAGCACATGGCCCGTATTGCAGGCGTCAACATCCCGAACCACCAGCACACGGTGATCGCGCTTCAGGCGATCTACGGCATCGGCCCCACGCGCGCGAAGGCGATCTGCGTGGCGACCGGAATCGTCCCGTCGACCAAGATCAAGGATCTGTCCGACACCGAGATGGACCGGATTCGCGAGCAGGTGGGCAAGTTCACCGTCGAGGGCGACCTCAGGCGCGAGACCACGATGAGCATCAAGCGGCTGATGGACCTGGGCTGCTACCGCGGCTCGCGTCACCGCAAGGGCCTGCCGGTCCGCGGTCAGCGCACCCGCACCAACGCCCGGACCCGCAAGGGGCCGAAGAAGGGCCGCACGGTCGCGCTGTCCAAGGGCGTGACCAAGTAGGTCGCGGACGGACATACAAGGAAGGTCGAAGATGGCACAGCAACCCTCGCAGAAGGCATCCGCGTCACGCGCGCGCAAGAAGGTCAAGAAGAACGTGACCGAAGGCATCGCGCACATCCACGCGTCCTTCAACAACACGATCATCACGATCACCGACCGCCAGGGCAACGCGCTGTCGTGGGCGACCTCCGGCGGCGCGGGCTTCAAGGGCTCGCGCAAGTCGACGCCGTTCGCGGCGCAGGTCGCCGCCGAGGCGGCCGGTCGCGCCGCGCAGGAATGCGGCGTGAAGAACCTCGAAGTGCGCATCAAGGGACCCGGCCCCGGCCGCGAGTCCGCGGTGCGCGCGCTCAACGCGCTGGGGATGAAGATCTCCAGCATCACCGACGTGACCCCGGTGCCGCACAACGGCTGCCGGCCGCCCAAGCGGCGTCGGATCTGATTTTCCGAATTTTCTATTGCAACCAGGATAGCTAACGTGGCCAGATATACCGGACCCAAATGCAAGCTGGCGCGACGGGAAGGCACCGACCTTTTCCTGAAAAGCGCGCGTCGATCGCTCGACTCCAAGTGCAAGCTGGATACCAAGCCAGGTCAACACGGCGTGAAATCCGGCATGCGCATGTCCGACTACGGCAAGCAGCTGCGCGAAAAGCAGAAGCTGCGCCGCATGTACGGCCTGCTCGAGCGCCAGTTCCGCCGCTGCTTCTTCGAGGCCGCGCGCCGCAAGGGCAGCACGGGCACCAACCTGCTGCAGCTGCTCGAGTCGCGGCTGGACAACGTCGTCTACCGCATGGGCTTCGGCTCGACGCGCGCCGAGGCGCGCCAGCTGGTGACGCACGGCGCGATGCAGGTCAACGGCAAGGCGCTCGACGTGCCGTCGGCGGTGCTCAAGGCCGGCGACGTGGTCTCCGTGACGGAGAAGTCGAAGACGCAGCTGCGCATCCTGGATTCGCTGCAGCTCGCCGAGAAAGTCGGCTTCCCGTCGTGGGTCGAGGTGGACGCCAAGAAGTTGACGGGAACGTTCAAGGGTGCGCCCGACCGCTCCGAGTTCGGTCAGGACATCAACGAAAGCCTGGTGGTCGAGCTCTATTCGAAGTAAACGGCGCGACGAAGGCCGCATCCGGCCCGGCAGTTCCGGCGCCCTCACCCGGATTCGCAGAAGGATTCCGCATGCAGAGCAATGTGCTATTGAAGCCCCGCATCATCGATGTCCAGTCGACGTCGCCGTTCCACGCCAAGGTGGTGATGGAGCCGTTCGAGCGCGGCTACGGCCACACGCTTGGCAACGCGCTGCGTCGCGTCCTGTTGTCCTCGATGCCCGGCTACGCACCGACCGAGGTCAAGATCACCGGCGTGCTGCACGAGTACTCGGCGCTCGACGGTGTGCAGGAGGACGTCGTCGACGTCCTGCTCAACCTGAAGGGCGTGGTGCTCAAGCTGCACAACCGCGACCACGTTCTTCTGCGCCTCGCCAAGAACGGCGAAGGCGTGGTCACGGCCGCCGACATCGAGCCCAATCACGACGTCGAGATCATCAATCCCGACCATGTGATCGCCCACCTGACCGCCGGCGGCAAGCTGGAGATGGAAATCCGCGTCGAGAAGGGCCGCGGCTACCAGCCGGCGACCGCGCGCACCAAGCCGGAGGGCGGCCGCACGATCGGCAGCATCCTGCTCGACGCGTCGTTCTCGCCGGTCCGCCGCGTGAGCTACGCGGTCGAGTCCGCGCGCGTCGAGCAGCGCACCGACCTGGACAAGCTGGTCCTGGACATCGAGACCAACGGCGTGGTCGAGCCGGAACAGGCTGTGCGCTACGCGGCGTCGGTGCTGGTCGAGCAGCTTTCGGTCTTCGCGGACCTCAAGGGCACGGACACGCCTGCCGCCGAGCGCAGCTCGCCGCAGGTCGATCCGATCCTGCTGCGTCCTGTCGACGACCTGGAACTGACCGTGCGCTCGGCCAACTGCCTCAAGGCCGAGAACATCTACTACATCGGCGACCTGATCCAGCGCACCGAGACCGAACTGCTCAAGACGCCGAATCTCGGCCGCAAGTCCCTCAACGAGATCAAGGAAGTTCTGGCCTCGCGTGGACTGTCGCTGGGCATGAAGCTCGAGAACTGGCCGCCCGCAGGGCTGGACCGGCCGTAGAAACCAAGGAATTGATGTCATGAGACACCGACACGGATTGCGGAAGCTGAACCGCACCAGCAGCCATCGCCTGGCGATGCTGCGCAACATGACCAACTCGCTGTTCACGCACGAGGTCATCAAGACCACGCTGCCGAAGGCGAAGGAGTTGCGCCGCGTGGCCGAGCCCCTGATCACGCTGTCGAAGAACCCGACCGTGGCGAATCGGCGCGTCGCTTTCGACCGCCTGCGCGACCGCGACGTCGTCACCAAGCTGTTCAACGAGCTGGGTCCGCGCTATCAGGCGCGTCCGGGCGGCTACCTGCGGATCCTGAAGTTCGGTTTCCGCCAGGGCGATGCCGCGCCGATGGCGCTGGTCGAGTTGCTGGACCGCCCCGACGCCGAAGCCGCACCCGAGGAAGCAAAGGCGGAGTAGGTCGTTCGCTTCGTCGATGAGGGCCGGGTGCGCATGCATCCGGCCTTTTTCGTTGCGGTGCAGCCGGTGCGCGGCGGCCCGCGCTGCCGGCGCCCGCGCCGCTGCGGCAGGTCCGGCGCATCCCCATGAGCGGTGCCACGTGATGTAGCATCGGGTGATTGATCCCTCCGGAATAGCAATGGTTGATACCATTCTGGTCACCGGCGGCGCCGGCTATGTCGGATCGCATGTCGTCGTGGCGCTTGCCCGCGCCGGCTATGCGCCGGTCGTGCTCGACAGCTTTGCCAACAGCACGCCGGCGGTGTTGCCGCGGCTGGAGGCGCTGGCCGGACGTCCCGTGCCCTGCGTACAGGCGGATGTCCGCGATGTCGCTGCGCTGCGGCTGGCGTTTCACGACCACCCGATCACCGGCGTGGTCCACTGTGCCGGACTCAAGGCCGTCGGCGAGTCGGAGAAGCCGTCCGCTGGCCTACTACGACAACAACGTCGGCGGGACGCTGGCGCTGGCCGAAGTCATGGGCGAGGCCGGCGTGGCCACGCTGGTGTTCAGTTCGTCGGCAACGGTTTACGGACAGCCGGAAGCGCTGCCGGTGACCGAGGAGGCGCCGCTGCGGCCGAGCAACGTCTATGGCCGGACCAAGACGGGTCATCGAGGACTTCCTGCGCGACCTGGCGCACGCCAATGCCAACTGGCGCATCGCCAACCTGCGCTATTTCAATCCTGCCGGCGCGCACGATTCCGGCATGCTGGGCGAGGCCGCGCGCGGTCGGCCGGCGAACCTGGTGCCGCTGCTGTGCAAGATCGCCGGCGGCGAGCTTGCCGAACTGGCGATCTACGGCGACGACTGGCCGACGCCGGACGGCACCGGCGTTCGCGATTATCTGCACGTGCAGGACCTGGCGGACGGTCACGTGGCGGCGCTGCGCCACCTCGCCGGCAACCCCGGCGCGATCACGCTCAATCTGGGCACCGGGACCGGGCACTCGGTCCTGGAGGTCGTCACCGCATTCGAGCGCGCCTGCGGCCGCAAGATCGCCCGGTCGATCGCCGCGCGCAGGCCCGGCGACGTTGCCTGCTATTACGCGGATCCGACGGCGGCGAACAGGTTGCTGGGCTGGCGCGCGGAGCGGGACCTGCCGCAGATCTGCGCGGACGCCTGGCGCTGGCAGAAGAACGGCGGCCGGTACTAGCGATGAATCCACGATGAAGATCGCCGAAGTCCACGCGCACGTCCTCGAAGCGCCGCTGTCCGAGCCGTTCCACTGGTCGTTCAACGGCACGTCGGTGCGCTCCGCCTGCCTGGTCGAGGTGGTGGCCGACGACGGCACCGTCGGTTGGGGCGAGTGCTTCGGTCCGGCGCGGCAGTTGGCGCCCATCGTGCAGGCCTTCGCCGGACGGCTGGTCGGCGCCGACGCGCTGGCCACCGAGGCGATCTGGCAGGATCTCTACGGCACGTCGCGCGACCAGGGACAGAAGGGCCTCGCGGTCTGCGCGATTTCCGGGATCGACATCGCGCTGTGGGATCTCAAGGGCCGGCACTTCGGCGTGCCCGTTCACCGGTTGCTGGGCGGCCCGCTGCGGCGGGAGGTCCGCGCCTACGCCACCGGAACCTACCGGCTGCAGGCGGGCGATCCGCTGGACTACATCGTCGACGAGGCAGCCGGCTACGTCGAGCAGGGTTTTCACGCGGTCAAGATCAAGATCGGATTCGATGTCGACGCCGACGCGGAACTCGTTCGCGCCATCCGCGACCGCATCGGCGAAGGGCCGCGGCTGATGCTGGACGCGAACCACGGCTTCGACGCCAGCGAGGCGATCGACCTGGGACGGCGCGTCGCCGACTGCTCGATCGACTGGTTCGAGGAGCCGGTGATTCCGGAGGACCTGGCCGCCTATCGCGAAGTGCGGCGCGGCCAGCCGATCCCGGTCGCCGGCGGCGAGTGCGAGTACACGCGCTGGGGCTTTCGCGAGATCTTCGCGACGCGCGCGGTGGACATCGTCCAGCCGGACACCGGTGCCGCCGGCGGGCTGTCGGAATGCAAGAAGATCGCCGACATGGCCGTCGCGCACGGCATCCGCTACGTGCCGCACGTCTGGGGCACCGGCATCGCGCTGGCGGCCGCGCTGCAGCTCATCGCCGTGCTGCCGGCGAACCCGCCGCGGCGCACGCCGCGCGAGCCGATCCTCGAATTCGACCGGTCCGAGCATCCGTTCCGCCAGGCGATCCTGACCGCGCCGCTCGAACACCGGCGCGGCGTCGTGGCCATCCCCGATGGCCCGGGGCTGGGTGTCGACGTCGATCGCGGCGCGCTGCGGCGATTCGCCGCGCATTGAGTGCCGGGTTGTCGGACGGAACGGCTCCGGTGCTGCGCGTTCTCGCTCCCGATGACTGCCGCCGCATGCCGTGGAAGAACGGTGGCGGCGTCACGGTCGAGATCGCCGCAGATCCGCCAGGCGCCGACCTCGAATGCCTTCATCTGGCGGGTGAGCATCGCCGAGGTTGCGCGCGACGGCCCGTTCTCGACCTTCCCGGGCGTCGACCGGACGCTGGTGCTGCTGGAAGGGGCCGGCATGCGGCTTTCCGGTCCCGCCGCCGCACCGATCGACGTGACGGCACATGCGCCGGTCGCCTTTGCCGGCGAGGCCGTGCTGGATTGCGCGCTGGTCGCCGGCCCGGTGCGCGACTTCAACCTGATGGTCCGCCGTGCCGTGGCGCGAGGCACCGTGGAAGTGGTGCGCGGCGACGCGCGCACGCTGCCTCCGGCGGACGCCTGCATCTGCCATGCCGCGACCGGGGCCTGCGAGGTCGACGCTTGCCGGCGGGCAGCGTGCAGACGGTCGCCGCCGGCCAGTCGCTGGTCGTCACGGCTCCCGAAGCACCGGCTTCCGGCGGCCTGCGCATCGCGCCGTCGTCGGCATCGGCGATCGCGGTGGTCGCGGTGGTCCGCAATCGATGAGCGATGTCGCGAAGAGGCTGTTCGCGTCGTCGGCGCTGCTGCGCGACGGCTGGAAGCGCGACGTCGAGATCGACGTCGGCGAGGACGGCGTCATCGTCCGCGTGGCGGCGGGCGGTCACGCGCCGGAGCGCGAGGTATTGCGCGGCGTCGTCGTTCCGGCGATGGCCAATGTGCATTCGCACGCCTTCCAGCGCGCGCTGGCCGGACGTACCGGACGCGCGTCGGCGGCGCACGACGACAGCTTCTGGACCTGGCGCCAGGCGATGTACGCGTCGCTGCGGCGGATCGACGCCGATGCCGTCGAGGCGATCGCTGCGCAGGCCTACGTGGAGATGGTCAAGGCCGGCTACGCGACGGTCGCCGAGTTCCACTACCTGCACCACGACCCGGACGGGCAGCCTCTATGCCGATCCGGCCGAACTGGCCTGGCGCATCGTCGCTGCGGCGCAAACGGCGGGACTGGAACTCACGCTGCTGCCGGTGTTCTACGCGCACGCGGGATTCGGCGGGGTCGCGCCGTTGCCCGAACAGCGCCGGTTCGTGCACTCGACGGCAAGCTTCGCCGAACTCTTCGCGCGCCTTGCCGCAGGTCGCGCGGCTCGGGTTACGTGCTCGGCGTCGCTCCCCACAGCCTGCGGGCGGCGACGCCGGAGGAACTGCGCGAAATCGCGCAATTGCCGGCGGCCGACGCGCCCATCCACATCCACGTTGCCGAGCAGACGCGCGAGGTCGACGACTGCCTGGCCTGGTGCCAGCGGCGACCGGTCGACTGGCTGCTGGGCCAGATGCGCGTCGATGCGCGCTGGTGCCTCGTGCATGCCACGCACATGACCGAACATGAAACCGGGGCGCTGGCCGCCAGCGGCGCGGTGGCGGGGCTCGCGCCGACCACCGAGGCCGACCTGGGCGACGGTACCTTCCCCGGCGCGGTCTACCTCGGCGCCGGCGGCCGCTACGGCATCGGCAGCGACTCGAACACCGTCATCTCGCCGTTTCAGGAGCTGCGCCAGCTCGAATGGTCGCAGCGCCTGCGTGCGCGGCGGCGCAGCGTGCTCGTCAGTGCCGGGGCCTCGTCGATCGGCGCTTCGCTGTGGCAGAACGCGGCGCAGGGCGGCGCGCAGGCGATCGGGCGGCGCACCGGCGCGATCGCCGCCGGTCTGCGCGCCGACCTGCTGGTGCTCGACGCGCTGGACCCGGCGCTGGCCCAGCTGGATCCCGAAGACGCGCTCGACGCCGCGATTTTCGGCCCGGCGCAAACGCCCGTGCGCGATGTCCTGGTCGCCGGGCGCTGGATCGTCCGCGATGGCCGTCACCCGGCCGAGGACACGGTCTTCGCGCGCTACCGCGCCACGCTTGCTCGCCTGGTGGACGCGTCATGACGGTGGCGGGTTCCGATCGGTCGCCTGCCGCTGCGGATTCGGCGATCGTGCGCGCAGCGGTGGTCCGCGGCCGGGCGACCGGATTCGCCTAGGGGGTCTTCGATGCAACTATGGACACTGAACCGGGGCGACGGACCAGTCGTCGTGAACGTGCCGCATGCCGGCACGCACGTCCCGACCGCAATTCGCGTGACGCTGACGGTGGACGCGCGCACGCTGCCCGACACCGACTGGCACGTCGAGAAGCTCTGCGCCTTCGTCGCCGGGACCGGGGCGACGCTGATGTGCGCGACGCACTCGCGCTACGTCGTCGACCTCAACCGCGACCCGTCCGGCGCGGCGCTGTATGCCGGCGCGGACAACACCGAGCTATGCCCGACGCGGACGTTCGGCAATGCGCCGGTGTACCTGCCCGGCACCATGCTGAGTACCGAGGACGTCGGCACCCGCGTCGCCGCCTACTATCTGACCTACCATGCCGCGCTGGCGGCGGAGCTCGAGCGCGTGCGCGCACGGCACGGCTACGCGGTGCTGCTCGACGCGCACTCGATCCCGGCGGAGGTGCCGCGGTTCTTCGATGGGCGCCTGCCGGATCTGAACCTCGGCACGGCCGACGGCGCGAGTTGCGCGGCGGAGCTGCAGGCGTCGGCGGTCGCCGTGCTGGCCGGCGCGGAAGGCTTCTCGCACGTCGTCAACGGCCGCTTCAAGGGCGGCTGGATCACCCGCCGCCATGGCCGGCCGGCAGAGGCCGTGCACGCGCTGCAGCTGGAAATCGCGCAGCGCTGCTACATGGATGAAGCGCCGCCGTACCCGTGGGATCCGGTGCGGGCGGCGCCCCTCGGGGTGGTGCTGCGGCGGCTGGTCGCCATGCTCGCCGCGTGGCGGCCGGGAGCCTGAGCGGATGTTCCGCTTCTACATCGCGCGGCAGCGCTACGACGCCTGGCTGGTCGTCGACCGGCTGAGCCAGGCGGGCATTCGCGCGCACGTTTTCAATCAGTACGCGTCGTCGATCGTCGGCGACGTGCCGCCCGACGTCGCGCAGCCGCAGGTCTGGCTGGAGCGCGAGTGCGACCGCGAGCGCGCGCAGGTGGTGCTGGACGAGATCGAAGCCGCGGGTGCGCAGGAGGGGATGCTCGCCTGCCGCGACTGCGGCGAGACGTCCCCCGCCAATTTCGACCTGTGCTGGAAGTGCGGCGGGACGCTGGGCTAGCAGCGACCTTGATGCACGTCATGGTCGCCCCGGCGGCCGTTGGGCATCCTTGGGCGCATGAAACTCGATCCGCGTGCTCGCAGCGAAGCCGGCCGGACCCAGGCCGGGGCCGCGCAAACGGCGGCCAGGGCGCCGGCAACCAGGAAGGTGCAGGATCACCGCCGCCATCCGCGGCTTGCCCGCGAGCTGAAGACCATCCGCGCCATGGCGTGGATCTATTGCCACGACCTGCACGGCGAGGACGACGCGCTGTGCACGGAATGCGAGGAGCTGATGCGGTACGCGACGCGCCGGCTCGACCGCTGCGTGTTCGGCGACGACAAGCCGACCTGCGTCAACTGCACGGTGCACTGCTACAACGAGGAGATGCGCGAGCAGGTGCGCGTGATGATGCGCTACGCCGGTCCGCGGATGCTGCTCCGCCACCCGTTGCTGGCGCTGGCGCATGTCCGCGACGGCCGCCGACCGGCGCCGGACCTGGCGGTCGTGGTGCGGGCAGGCGCCGCAGACCAGGGCCGCTAGCGAAAGGTCGCGATGTCGGCCAGCGCCTTGCGCGCGATGTCGGGTACCGTCGCATCCGCGGCCGGATAGCCGACCACCAGCAGCACGAACGGCCGCTCGTTCGCGGGCCGACCGAGAATCCCGTTCAGGAAGGCCATCGGGCTGGGCGTATGCGTCAGGCAGGCGAGTCCGGCGTGATGCAGCGCCGCGACCAGGAAGCCGGTGGCGATTCCGGTCGAGTCGACCGGATAGTAGATCTTGGTCCTCCTGCCATCGGCATCGACGTCGTAGGCCTTGTAGAAGATCGCGATCAGCCACGGCGCGACCTCCAGGAACGCCTTGTCGCTGTCGGTACCGAGCGGCGCGAGCGCCTCCAGCCATTCCGGCGTCGCCCGCCGGGCGTAGAACTCGCGCTCCTCGGCCTCGGCGCCTTCGCGGATGCGCGCCTTCAGCGCCGGATCGGCGACGCAGACGAAATGCCAGGGCTGCAGATTGGCGCCCGACGGTGCCGAGCCGGCGGCGCGCAGGCAGTCCTCGACGAGTTCGCGCGGCACCGGGTCGGGCGCGAAACTGCGCACGCTGCGACGGCGTTGCATCGATGCATTGAAGGCGCGGGCGCGCTCGCGCATTTCGTCTTCCGGCAGCCGTTCGAAGCCGGCGAGAGGGACCGGGCGGTACGCGTGCGCCACGCGCGGTCTCCGGTCTCAGCTGCGCGGATCGTCGAGCAGTTCGCGCGCGCGCTCGACGCCGGCGTCGACTGCGGCGCCGGATACCGCGGACTCGGCGCCGGACCCGGCGCGGCGCCGGCGGCGCAGCACGATCCACCAGACGACGGCGCCCCCGGCGAGAAGCAGGAAGGGGCCGAACCAGAGCACGAAGGTGGTGCCCTTGACCGGCGGCCGGTAGAGCACGAAATCGCCGTAGCGGGTGACCAGGAATTCCTTGATCTGCGCATCGTTCTTGCCCGACTCCGCGAGCCCGCGCACTTCGCGGCGCAGATCCTCGGCGAGCGGCGCATTGGAGTCGGCCAGCGACTGGTTCTGGCAGACGAGGCAGCGCAGTTCCTCCTCGAGCTTTTTCAGGCGGGCGTCGAGGGCGGGGTCGGCGGCCTGCGCGAGCGCGACGGAGGCGACGAGGGTGAGCGCGGCGAGCAGGGTACGCATCATGCCTTCTGCAGTTCGCGAACCAGGGGGATGATCTTCTTTTCGAGCGATTCGGCGGTCACCGGGCCGATGTGCTTGTAGCGGATGACGCCGTTCTTGTCGATGACGAAGGTTTCCGGCACGCCGTAGACGCCCCAGTCGATGCCCACGCGGCCGTCGGCGTCGACCACCGAGAGCTTGTAGGGGTCGCCGTGCTGGACCAGCCACGCCCGGCCCTCGGCAACCTTGTCCTTGTAGTTGAGGCCGATGACCGGGACGATGTTCGCCTTGGCCAGCTCGTTGAGCAGCGGATGCTCGACCCGGCAGGACACGCACCACGAGGCCCAGACATTGAGCAGCCAGACCTGGCCCTTCATGTCCGCAGTGGAGAGCGTCTTGTCCGGCGCGTTCAGCTGCGCGAGGCGGAACTCCGGCGCCGGCTTGTCGACCAGCGGCGAGGGAATCTCGCGCGGATTGAGCGACAACCCCAACCACAGGAAGACGACGATGCCGATGAAAACCGCCAGCGGCAACAGGAAGCGAAGCGATCTCATTGCATGATTCCCCAGCCTAGGCAGCGGGCGCGATGCCGGCAAGCCCGGCGATCTTCTGCTTCACGGCGATGCGGTAACGGCGGTCGGTCATGGCGATGAAGCCGCCCAGCGCCATCAGGAAGCAGCCGCCCCAGATCCAGTCCACGAACGGCTTCACGTAGACGCGAATGCCCCAGGCG
The DNA here is from genome assembly GCA_963699765.1 of uncultured beta proteobacterium. Lineage (GTDB taxonomy): Bacteria > Pseudomonadota > Gammaproteobacteria > Burkholderiales > Casimicrobiaceae > VBCG01. Next base: position 14,526 of record CAVOVD010000009.1, read on the forward strand.
CCGTCCACGCCCTTGTCGCTGACCGGCTCGCCGAGCGACACATAGCGGTCGCCGAGGAAGCCGGTGTCGATGGCGGCCTCGGTCATCGGCATCCCCGTCGCGTTGTAGATGCGCTTTTCCGGGTGCAGCGTCTCGATCAGCGCGCCATCGCGGCGCATCTCGACCACGCCCGACACGCCCGCATAGTTGGGACCGTTGACGGGCACGACGCCGCGGAAGGTGAACTGGTAACCGCCGGCCTCCACGCTCTGGCCCTTCTCCAGCGTGACGTCCTTTTCGATCGCGTAACCGGAGACCAGCGTCACGCCGACGATGAACACGGCGACGCCCAGGTGCGCGGTCAGCATGCCGTACCAGGCGGCGGAGTTGGCGGCGAGCCTGGCGGCGAGTCCGCGCTGCTGCGAGGCGCGCAACCGCTGCGCGACCTGGACGACGGTGGTCGAGACGATCCACAGCGCCAGGAACAGGCCCATTGCGACCAGCGGCGACCAGCGTCCCAGCGTCAGCGGCAGCACCAGCGCGGTGACGATCGACACGCCGAGCGCCCAGCGCAGGCGCGTCCACAGGTCGGGCAGCTCGGCACGGCGCCAGCTGGCGATCGGACCCACGCCCATCAGGAAGACCAGCGGCGTCATCAGCGGCACGAACACCGCGTCGAAGTACGGCGGGCCGACGGAGATCTTGCCCAGCTTCAGCGCGTCGAGGAACAGCGGATACAGCGTGCCGAGCAGCACGCTGGCCATGGCCACGATCAGCAGCACGTTGTTGGCGAGCAGCATGGATTCGCGCGAGACGGGCTCGAACCCGGCGCCGCCGCCGACGGCGCCGGCGCGCGCCGCATACAGCGTCAGCGAGCCGCCGATGACGATGACCAGGAAGGCCAGGATGAACACGCCGCGCGCGGGGTCGGTGGCAAAGGCGTGCACCGACGTCAGCACGCCCGAGCGCACGAGGAAGGTCCCCAGCAGCGACAGCGAGAACGCGACGATCGCCAGCAGCACGGTCCAGCTCTTGAACGTTCCGCGTTTCTCGGTCACCGCCAGCGAATGCAGCAGCGCGGTGCCGACCAGCCAGGGCATGAACGAAGCGTTTTCCACCGGATCCCAGAACCACCAGCCGCCCCAGCCCAGTTCGTAGTACGCCCACCAGCTGCCCAGCGCGATGCCGATGGTCAGGAATGCCCATGCGGCGGTGGTCCAGGGCCGCGACCAGCGCGCCCAGGTGGCGTCGAGGCGGCCGCCCAGCAGCGCGGCGATGGCGAAGGCGAAGGCGATGGAGAAGCCGACATAGCCCATGTAGAGCATCGGCGGGTGGATCACCATGCCCGGGTCCTGCAGCAGCGGGTTGAGATCGCGGCCGTCCGCGGCGGCGGGAATCAGGCGCAGGAACGGATTGGAGGTGAACAGCGCGAACATCAGGAAGCCCACCGACACCAGCCCCATCACCGCCAGCACGCGGGCGAGCATCGCCGCCGGCAGGTTGGCCGAACGGTACGTCACCGCCGTCGACCAGCCGGTCAGCATCAGCACCCAGAGCAGCAGCGAACCCTCGTGCGAACCCCAGCTCGCGGCGATCCGGTATTGCAGCGGCAGCTGCGAATTCGAGTGCTGGGCGACGTTCTCGACCGAGAAATCGTTGGTGGCGAAGCTCCAGGCGAGGCAGCCGAAGGCGAAGGCCACCAGCAGGAACTGCACGCGCGCCGCAGGCTTGGCGATTGCCATCAGCGCGGCATCGCGGCGCTGCGCGCCGATCAGCGGCAGCACGCCCTGCGCGATGGCGACCAGCAGCGCGAGGATCAGCGCCAGATGCCCCAGTTCGGGAATCATTTGCCTTCCTTCAGCGTGGAGACCGACATGCCCTTGTCCTTGTGCGCCTGCTCGATGGCGTGCGCGGCCTCGGGCGGCATGTAGTTCTCGTCGTGCTTGGCCAGCACCTCGGTGGCGCGGAAGGTGCCGTCGGGCGCGAGCGAGCCCTGCGCGACGACGCCCTTGCCCTCCTTGAACAGGTCGGGCAGCAGGCCAGTGTAGACGACCGGCACGCGCTGCGCGGTGTCGGTGACGACGAAGTTGACGCTCAGCGAGTTCGGCACGCGCTTGACGCTGCCGGCCTCGACCAGCCCGCCGACGCGGAACGGCCGGCCCTGCGGCGCTTCCTTGGCGACGATCTGGGTCGGCGTGAAGAAGAACACCAGGTTGGACTGGAAGGCGTTGAGCACCAGCGCGACGGCCACGCCGAGCACGGCGACGCCGGCGCTGATCCAGGCGAAACGACGATGCCGGGCCTTCATCGCGCGCCTCCGTCGACCGGGGTGGCCGCGGCCATGCGCAGCGCCGCGCGGCGGCGTGCCCGCAGCGCCAGAAGTTCGAGCACGATCACCAGCGCACCCACCAGATAGGAACCCCAGATGTAGCCGCCGTAGCCGCCCATCGCCAGATATTCGCTCATGTCGTCACCGCCTTGGTCTCCGGAAGCGCCGCGATCCATGCGGCGCCGCGTTCGCGCTCGAGAATGATCGTACGGACGCGATGCAGCGAAACCGCAATGGTATAGAACCATGCGGCCACCGCCATTACGAGCATCCCGGTCAGCATGATCGCCGCCATCTTCGGCGCGGCGGTCACGCTGACGGATGCACCCTGGTGCAGCGTGTTCCACCACTGCACGGAAAAATAGATGATCGGGATATTGATGGCGCCGACGATCGACAGCACCGCGCAGGCGCGGTCGGCGCGACGCGGGTCCTCGATGGCATTGCGCAGCGCCATCACGCCGAAGTACAGGAACAGCAGGATCAGCTCCGAGGTCATCCGCGCGTCCCAGGCCCAGTAGGTGCCCCAGGTCGGCTTGCCCCACAAGGCACCCGTCCACAGCGCGATGAAGGTCATCAGCGCGCCGGTGGGGACCAGCGACTGCGCCATCATCGCCGACAGCCTGGTGTTGAACGACAGCGCCAGGATGCTCCAGAACGCCATCACCAGATAGATGAACATCGACATCCAGGCGCTGGGCACGTGGATGAAGATGATCCGGTAGGCCTCGCCCTGCTGGAAATCGGTGGGGGCGATCGCGAAGCCGATCCATACCCCGGCCACGGCCAGGATGGCGGCAGCCCACGCGAACCATGGCGCCAGGCGCCCTGCGAGAGGGTAGAAGGTGGCCGGAGAGGCGAGTTGGTAGAGTTTCATCAGTCGAGGGCAATGCGCACGGCGGCGGCGGCGGCGAAGGGCGCGCCGACCAGCGCCACCAGGAGTCCCGCCGCCAGCAGCGACAGGTTGGCGGAGGCCGACAACCCGGCGCGGACGGCATCGGCGGAACCGGCGCCGAAGATCAGCACCGGGATGCACAGCGGCAGGACCAGCAACGCCAGCAGGCTTCCCCCGCCACGCACGCCCAGCGTCAGCGCGGCGCCGATGGCCCCGAGCAGCGAGAGGATGGGCGAGCCGATCAGCAGCGACAGCGTGATCACCATGAGCGCCTCGCCCTCCAGCCCGTATTGCACGCCGAGCAGCGGAGCGAGCACGACCATGGGCAATCCCGTCGTCAGCCAGTGCGCCGCTATTTTACCGGACACCAGCGCGGACAACGGGTAGGGCGACAGCGCGATCTGCTCCAGCGTCCCGTCGGCGAAATCGCTGGCGAACAGGCGGGAAAGCGACAGCAGCGACGCCAGCAGCGCGGCGACCCACAGCACCCCGGGCGCCATCGCTGCCAGCAGGTTGCGTTCCGGCGACGTCGCCAGTGGAAACAGGCTCACCACGATCACATAGAACAGCAACTGCACGCCGAGTTCCGAGCGCGAGCGCATGGCCAGCCGCAGGTCGCGGGCCGCGGCCCAGCGCAGCGCGGGCAGCACGCCGTAGCCGTCGTCGCCGGTGCCGGTGGTCCCCAGTGCCATGGTCATGTCAGCGTCAGCGCGTCGAGGATGGCGGTGGGCAGGTCGAGCGGCTGGTGCGTCGCCGCGATGACGCTGCCGCCGTCGGCCAGGTGACGGCCGATCAGCAGCGCGAGCAGCGCCAGGCCCGCGGCATCCAGCGCCGTGGCCGGCTCGTCCAGCAGCCACAACGGCCGCTTGAGCAGCGTCAGCCGCGCCATGCCGATGCGCCGGCGCTGCCCCTGCGACAGCACCCGCGCGGGCAATGCGCGCTGCGGCAGCAGCGCCACGGCTTCCAGCGCCGCGCGCACCTGCGCCGAGGTGACGCTGTCGCCGGCGAGTTCGACCAGCGAATGCAGGTTTTCCTCGGCGGACAGCTCGTCCTTGAGCGCCGCCAGGTGACCGGACCACAGCAGATCGTGACGCAGCACCGGCGACAGCGGCGGGGCCGGCTGGCCGCGCCAGCGCAGCGTGCCCGACCAGGGCAGCGTCAGGCCGGCGAGGATGCGCAGCAGCGTGGTCTTGCCGGTGCCGTTGGCGCCGGTAACGATCAGCGCGCGTCCCGGCGGCAGGCGAAACGACAGGCCGGAAAAAAGCGTGGCGTCGCCACGGCGTGCGCTTAGGTCCAGGGCTTCGAGCATGGCGGTCGAGGCAGCCGGGCGGGTTCACCAGGCGCCCCCTAGGGGACGACCTTGTCGATGACGACGCGCACGTCGCGCGCGCCGGGGGCGACCGCGGCGCTCACCCCGGACAGGTCGCCCGGGCGTGCCACGACATCGCCCGACTTGGCGACGCGCGCCTCGATGACGACCTTGGCCGCGCCCGAGATCGTCGCCGCCGGCGTCATGGCCATGGCGTCGTTGAGGTCGAAGACCTTGGGCAATTCCGCCGCGGTGAGCTTGATGGCGGCCAGCGGCATGCGCCCGCCTTCCGCATTGCGGGCAAATATGAACACGGTGTCGGTCGGCTGGACCTTGGCTGCCAGTTTTGGATCGATCTCGACCTTGCCGGTGACCGACTTGCCGGATGCGCCGGCCGGCGGAGCGGGCGTGGCCGCGGACTTTGCCGCAGGCGCAGGCGTGGCCGCGGCCATCGACGCCGGCTTGTCGGCGGGCGCTGCCGCGGGTGCGCTCGCCGTCGCGGGTTCGCCCGGGCGATGCGCCGGGCTGCGCGCGGCGGTCTCGACCTGGGCGATGACCTTGTCGATTTCTGCCAGGTCCGGGCTGTCCGCGGGCAGGGCGGCGCGCAGCCTGCGCCAGTAGTCGAGCGCCGTTGCCATGTCGCCACGCTCGATCGCCGCGCCGCCGGCCATCGCCAGGGCCTTCGGGTAGGCAGGGTCGAGCGCCAGCGCGCGGTTGACCAGGTCGGTCGGCTGGCCGGCAAGGCTGCGGCCCTGCACCTGCGCGACCGATTCGGCCCAGTCGGTCAGCACCGCCGCCGACGACGGCAGGCGCTTGGCGGCCTCGCCGAAGGCCAGCGCGGCGGCTTCGAAGCGGCCCATGGTGCGGTAGGAGCGGCCGAGCATCGCCCAGCCTTCGCCATCGTCGGGGTTGGCCTGCAGGCGCTTGGACAGCGCTTCGACCGCGGTGGCCATCTGCGCATCGGAGAGCGAGTGGTCGGCCTCGGGCCTGACGATGTCGAGCGCATTCGGATTGCCGGTCCGGAAATAGATGACCCCGGTGCCGATGGGCAGCAGCGCCACCAGCAGCAACGCGGCGACCCAGCGCGAGGGGCCCGGCGCGGCGGTGGCGGCGCCGGAATCCGTTTGCGCCAGTTCCTTGCTCAAACGCAC
>CAVOVD010000010.1:0-127645 GCA_963699765.1 uncultured beta proteobacterium
CAGCCAGCGTTGCAGATGCGCCTGCGCAGCCGCCGGCTCGCGCGCCAGCAGCTCTTCCGCCACATCGCGCGCCTGCTCGATGAGCGCCACATCGTGCTCCAGGTCGGCGAAGCGCAGCAGCGGCACGCCCGACTGGCGCGCGCCAAGGAACTCGCCGGGACCGCGGATGACCAGGTCCTGACGAGCGATCTCGAAGCCGTCGGTATTTTCGAAAATGACCTTGAGGCGCAGCTTGGCCACCTCGCCCACCGGTTCCTCGAAAAGCAGCACGCAGCTGCTCTCCGCCGCGCCGCGTCCCACGCGCCCGCGCAACTGATGCAGCTGCGACAGCCCGAAGCGCTCGGCATGCTCGATGACCATGATCGACGCGTTGGGCACGTCGACGCCGACCTCGATCACCGTGGTGGCGACCAGCACGCCGGCCTCTCCGGCGACGAAGGCCGCCATCGCCGCCGCCTTTTCGTCGGGCTTCATCCGGCCATGGATCAGCCCGACCTTCAGCTCCGGCAATGCCGCGGTCAGCTCCGCGTGCAGCGCGACCGCGGTCTGCAGCTCGAGCTTTTCCGACTCCTCGATCAGCGGGCAGACCCAGTAGGCCTGCCGTCCCTCCGCGCAGGCCTTGCCCACCCAGGCGACGATCTCGCCGCGGCGCTTCTGGTTGACCAGCCTTGTCGCCACCGGCGTGCGCCCCGGCGGCATTTCGTCGATCGCCGAGACGTCGAGGTCGGCGTAGAAAGTCATCGCCAGCGTGCGTGGAATCGGCGTCGCGCTCATCATCAGCTGATGCGCATCGGCAAGCGCCTTGCCACGCAGCGCCAGCCGCTGCGCGACGCCGAAGCGGTGCTGCTCGTCGACGATGGCCAACCCAAGGTTGGGCATCTCCACGCCTTCCTGGAACAGCGCATGCGTGCCGATCGCCAGCTGCGCCTCGCCGCTGGCCAGCGCGTCCAGCGTCTTGCGCCGCGCCTTGGCCGGGACCGAGCCCGACAGCCAGACGGCGTGCACCGGCAATCCATCCAGCCAGGCAACGAGCTTGCGATAGTGCTGCTCGGCGAGGATCTCGGTGGGCGCCATGAAAGCGACCTGCTTGCCCGACTCGATCGCCTGCAGCGCCGCCAGCGCCGCCACGACCGTCTTGCCCGAGCCGACATCGCCCTGCAGCAGACGCTGCATCGGCGTCGCCTTCTTCAGGTCGTGCGCGATCTCGCGCCACACCCGCTCCTGCGCGCGCGTCATCCTGAAGCCGACGCGCTCCTGCAACTGCCGGGTCAGCACGCCGGTGCCGGTGAGCACCGGGGCATGCCGCTGCGCGCGCGCCTGGCGATGCGCCTTGAGCGAGAGCTGCTGTGCCAGCAGCTCGTCGAATTTCAATCGCGTCCATGCCGGATGCGTGCGCGCGTCGAGCGCGCGCTGCGTCAACTCCGACACCCGCGGTGGCGGCGCGTGCAGGAAGCGCACCGCATCGTCGAATTTCCACAGCCGGCGGCGCCTGACCACATCCTCGGGCAGCGTCTCCGCGGTCAGCGCGGGATCGCCGGCCAGCGTGCGCGCCACCACCTTGCGCAGCGTTTCCTGGCCCAGGCCCGCGGTGGTCGGGTAGACCGGCGTCAGGCGGTCAGGCAACGGCGCGCCCTCCTCGACCACCTTGAACTGCGGATGCACGATTTCGAGGCCGAAATAGCCGGGTCGCACATCGCCGAACACGCGCAGCCGCGTCCCCGGCTGCAGCAGCTTCTGCTGACTGGGGTAGAAGGTGAAGAAGCGCAGCACCAGCTGCGCCTCGCGCTGCCCGGGATCGGCCAGCAGACAGACCAGCTGCCGCCGCGGCCGGTACTGGATGTCGGTATTGACGATCACGCCTTCGGCCTGCACGGCAAGGGCCGGTTGCAGCGCCGACAGCGCGATGACCCGCGTGTGATCCTCGTAGCGCAGCGGCAGGTGCAGCACCAGGTCGGCATCGCGGACAATGCCGAGCTTCGCCAGCTGGTCGGCAAGCCCTCGGCCCGCCGGCTTGGCGGGTTTGTTCTCGTTCGCGGTCTTCGCCGACCGGGCCATCGCGCGCGCCGGGTGGCCTGCCCTATTGCCCCTTGGTCTGGTCGAAGGTTTCCATCGCCCCGGTCTGCGGATCGACCGCGACTCCCGGCAACACCAGAGTCGCCTCGATTTCGATCAACGCGCCCTTGGGCAGCGCGGCGACCTGGTAGGTGGCGCGCGCCGGATACGGCTGCCTGAAGTGGCCGGCCATGATCTCGTTGACCCGGGTGAACGCGGCGAGGTCGACCATCAGGATCGACAACTTGACGATGTCGTCCAGGCTGCCGCCTGCCGCCCGCGCCACGGCGCGCAGGTTGGCAAAGACCTGCTGCGTCTGCGCCTCGATGCCGTCGACCAGGTTGCCGGACCTGGGGTCCAGCCCGATCTGCCCGGACAGATACACCGTGTGGCCGGCGCGAATGGCCTGCGAATAGGGGCCGATTGCCGCCGGGGCGTCGGGCGAATGAATGGCGATCTTGGTCATGGCGGGTCCGGTGGCGGAGCTGGGAATCAACGCCACACTCTAGCAGGCGGACGCCGCGGGCGTCACAGGCGCTCGACCTCGTGTCCCGCCGCGATCCACGCGTCGATGCCGCCGTACAAGGGTCGCACGCGCTTGAAGCCGTGCAGCTTCAGCACCTTCGCGACCTTCGCCGCCGAGTATTCGTTCGGACAGGCGCAGTAGACCACCACCTCATCCTCGGGCTCGATCGCCAGCAGTTCCACGCGCAGCTTCTGTACATCGACCGTGATCGCGCCGGGGATGCGGCCGGTGAGCGACTGCGACACCGGCGTGCGGACGTCGATGACTTTCGCCTTGCGGTCGGAGGACAGCATCTCGCGCAGCTCGTCGACGTCGACGCGGTCCATGCGCAGCTGCCAGACGAACAGTTCGCGCTGCCACCATTTCGCCGCGAGGTAGAGCAGGAACACCGCGCCGATCAGCCACAAGCCGACCCGGCCCATGGTTTCGAAGGCCGCGAGCACGTCGTTGATCGCCGCGCTGAACGCAAAGCCCAGGCCGATCGCCACCCCAGACCAGAGGGTGGCGCCGATGGCGTCGAAGAACAGGAAGCGCGGCATCGACAGGCCAACCACGCCGGCCATCGACGTCGCCACCGACGCGAATCCTGGAACGAACTTGGCCACGGCCAGCGACGGCGCGCCCCAGCGGGCGAAAATGGATTCGGTCTGGCGGACGCAGGAATCCGGCGAAAGCGACACCGCGCAGATGGTCTTCAGCACCCGGCTGCCGAAACGGCGCCCGGCCAGGAACCAGCCCAGGTCGGCGATCAGCGCTGCCGCTACCGCCGTGCCCAGCAGCGCCGGCACACTCGCCCCGCCGGTCGCCGCCAGCGCCCCGGTGACGATCAGCGTCGGGTAGGCCGGGACCGGCAGGCCGGCCTGCAGCAGCAGCACGTTGACGAACACGACGGCGAGTCCGTAGTGCTGGATGAGTTCGAGGAGGGTGGCCATGGCGGACGGTTGCGCGATACCCAAGATTTCTACATGGGTGCGAGTGCCCTGAATTCCAAGAGGCATTTGGTCGCGGCAAATTCCGGCAGTCTGGCGCCGCGACTGGATTGCGACCGCGCACGCTTCGCCGATTGCCTTTGATCAATCGACGGCGTCCAAATGGCTGGCAATATGCATATGCGGGAAACGGATGAAAATCGTGGGGTGGTGCGGCATGAGGTTCTCGCCGGAATTTCGCCACAACCCACGGTGGTCCGGTGGTGTGGTCGAAACATGATCCAAACAAGCCGCAACCCATGCAGACCGGCGTCGACCGGAAAGCGCTTTTTCGGCCAGATTCACCGTCTGTCACCACAGCGCTTCACGAAACCTCGCTCCGATGGCATGCCGTCCATGGAGCTTTTCGGGAGCCCATCTGTTCACGCCAATCGCGAAATTGCGATCTCGGCGGCTCCCGTCACGGTCGTTGCGGAGAGCGATCGACTCCGATCGCGTCCCGTACTGGCGACCTCCTCTGGAGCAATGCCATGAAAATGAGAACAGCAATGACGCTCTTGTTGATGACCGTAGCGGGCACGGTCGCAGCGGAGCAACTGAACTGGAAGACCATCGTCAACAACGCTGACCTCATCCCGGGCACGGCGGTGGTGTTCAACAGCTTTAACCAGCCGTCGGTCAACTCTGACGGGCTGGTCGTGTTTCGCGCACGCAGCAAGGGCAGTGCAGCACTCGGTCAGCCGGTGCATGGCATCTATATGACCAGCATGTCCGGCAATCCGGTCCGGTCGCCCGTGGACAGCGGGTCGATCGTCGAGATCGCCGCGCGTGGAAAGCCCGTACCGCAGCCAAACAACACGTTCTACAACGGAGAACCGGCCAGCTTCGAGGAGTTTCCGTCGATGCCGCGCATCGACATCCTGTCGCCGTTGGTGGCCACGCGCGGACAGTCGCAACCGGTGTACGAGTATCAGACCGGGGTCGACCCGGATACCGGCCTGCCGGTGACGACCCGCGTCGGCACCGCTGGCATCTACACCAATCCGGGCGGCGTCCTGCGCACCGGTGCGAGCCTGCTCGGCGCCGTCCGCGATTTTCCGTCGGGCACGCAGACATTCCCGTTCTATGCGGTGCCGGGCGCACCGGCGGGCACGCGTTTCGACCAGTTTCCGGGTGCGCCTGCGCCGACCAACGGTACGGTGATCACGTTCAAGGGCAACTACAACGATCCGGCAGACGGTATGGGCAAGACCGGCGTCTATTACCGCGACGTGGTCGCCGATGGAGGGCAGATGCCCGTCCAGCTGGTGGCCAACAGCGATACGGTGATTCCGAATCCGCCGGGCGCCCCGGTCGTGACCTTCGGCTCGACCGCCCCGCCCAGCGCGGCCAACGGGCACATGATCTTCACCGGCCTCGACATCGAGGAAGCACCCACCCGGGGCGGCATCTACCGCGCGCCGCTGCAACCGTCGCCGCCGCTGCAGACGCTGGTCGGGATCGGTGACCAGGTTCCCGGCGAAGCGCCGGGTGTCACCTTCCGGGCATTCGGTGAAGGCCTTTCGATAAGTTCCGATGCGCGCTTCGTTTCCTTCTGGGGCGCGTGGGGAGCGGAGACCTTCCAGAAGACACTGACCTGTCCGGAGGACGGCAACGCCCAATTGTTGGCCTACTGCCAGGAGCATTACGGTGGCGGGCACATCGTCGCGATCCCGCTGCGGCAGGGTATCTTCGTCGCCGACGCGTCGAACGGGAGGGTCTATCCGGTCGCGAAGACACTCGTCGATGGCTATACGGACTTTCTGTACTGGGTTTTTTCCGGGCGGCCGCCCGGGACCGGAGGCAGTGACGAACCCAGCCTCGAGCCGCCGAGATGGCGTTCTTCGGCGTTCAGCGCGCTCTACGGCGTGCCCGGCGCAGAAGTGCAGACTGCGTTCAAGGCGTCCAGGAGCAGCGTTGACGGCATCTACGTGCGCCAGGGCCGCAGCCTCGCGCGCCCGCTCTTCACCGTCGTCGAGTCGCAGAACACGCCGGGCAGGGCCATCGATCCGATGGCGCCGGCCAATTCCGTCGTGACGGCCGTCGGCGTCGAACGGGACGGATTCCGCAACGGCAACCTGGTCATCGCAACCAGCATGCTGTTCGCAGACCCGGTGACACCGCTCGGTTGGGCCGGCATCTACTACACGAAAGTGGCCGCAATCCCATACATTCCGGACCCGCCCGAACCCGTGGTGTCGACCACCACGCTGGCGAGTTCGCTCAATCCCGCCATCTTGGGCAACACCGTGACGTTCACGGCCACCGTCACGGGCAGCAACCCGACCGGCACCGTCAATTTCACCGATGGCAGCACGTCGATCGCCGGATGCTCCGCCGTGACGCTGGCATCGGGAAGCTTCGGCGGCGTGCGCAAAGCGACGTGCAGCACCGGCAGCCTCGCGGTCGGCGTGCACAGCATCGTCGCCAACTACTCGGGCGATGCCAACAATCTGGCCTCGGCAAGCCTGCCGCTTTCGCAGGTGATCAGCGGGTCTGCGCTCCCGCCGACGACCACGACACTGGTCAGCTCGCTCAATCCGTCGACGTTCGGCGCCAGCGTCACCTTCACCGCCACCGTCAGCGGCAGCGGCAGCAGCCCGACCGGTACCGTCGCCTTCATGGACGGGGCCACCGCGGTCGCCGGCTGCAGCGCCCAGCCCGTCAATGGCGCAGGCCAGGCGGCGTGCACCACCAGCAGCCTCGCGGTCGGCGTGCACAGCATCGTCGCCAACTACTCGGGTGATGCCAGCAACCTCGCGTCGGCAAGCCTGCCGCTTTCGCAGGTGATCAGCGGGTCTGCGCTCCCGCCGACGACCACGACACTGGTCAGCTCGCTCAATCCGTCGACGTTCGGCGCCAGCGTCACCTTCACCGCCACCGTCAGCGGCAGCAGCAGCAGCAGCACTCCGACCGGTACCGTCGCCTTCATGGACGGGGCCACCGCGGTCGCCGGCTGCAGCGCCCAGCCCGTCAGCCGCGCGGGCCAGGCGGCGTGCACCACCAGCAGCCTCGCGGTCGGCGTGCACAGCATCGTCGCCAACTACTCGGGTGATGCCAGCAACCTCGCGTCGGCAAGCCTGCCGCTTTCGCAGGTGATCAGCGGGTCTGCGCTCCCGCCGACGACCACGACGCTGGTCAGCTCGCTCAATCCGTCGACGTTCGGCGCCAGCGTCACCTTCACCGCCACCGTCAGCGGCAGCGGCAGCAGCCCGACCGGTACCGTCGCCTTCATGGACGGGGCCACCGCGGTCGCCGGCTGCAGCGCCCAGCCCGTCAATGGCGTGGGCCAGGCGGCGTGCACCACCAGCAGCCTCGCGGTCGGCGTGCACAGCATCGTCGCCAACTACTCGGGCGATGCCAGCAACCTCGCGTCGGCAAGCCTGCCGCTTTCGCAGGTGATCAGCGGGTCTGCGCTCCCGACGACCACGACGCTGGTCAGCTCGCTCAATCCGTCGACGTTCGGCGCCAGCGTCACCTTCACCGCCACCGTCAGCGGCAGCGGCAGCAGCCCGACCGGTACCGTCGCCTTCATGGACGGGGCCACCGCGGTCGCCGGCTGCAGCGCCCAGCCCGTCAATGGCGCAGGCCAGGCGGCGTGCACCACCAGCAGCCTCGCGGTCGGCGTGCACAGCATCGTCGCCAACTACTCGGGCGATGCCAGCAACCTGGCCTCGGTCAGCGCGGCGCTGTCGCAGGTCGTCGACGCGGGGACCATCCCCTCGTCTTCGATCGCCGTCACGAGTTCCGTCAATCCGTCCAGGGTTGGGTCCGCCGTGACGTTCACCGCATCGGTGACGGGTAACGCCCCGACCGGCAGCGTCCACTTCACCAGCGACGGCGACACCATCACAGGCTGCACGGCCGTGATGCTTGTCGGAAGCGGCGATACCCGAACGGCAGAGTGCACGGCGTCCAGCCTGACACCGGGCGTGCATTCGATCGTGTCGATCTACAGCGGCGATGCCAACAACGACGCGGCGACGAGCACCCCGTACATGCAGAGCGTGCTGCTGCGATGAAGGATCATTAGTCCCTTCGGACTCCGGGGGCCGCACGTCACGCGTGCGGCCCATTTTTTCGGTGCAAACTAACGTTGGTGTGCCTCCGGATGCAGGCCCGGCAACACCGCTGCATGCGGGAAACAAAGCGGCGTCCAACGCCCGCGTTTCTGCGGCCGCGCGCACGGACCGGGGACGGCGAGGGACGTTTACGGGCATCCGCCAAACCGGCTATAATCGACGCCCTCGTGGGGACGTAGCTCAGCTGGGAGAGCGTCGCGTTCGCAATGCGAAGGTCGGGAGTTCGATCCTCCTCGTCTCCACCACCGTTTCATCAAAGCCTTGAGCGATCAGGGCTTTTTTCTTTTGTGGGCGGCGGCCTGTGGCAGCGCCTGCAAGCGCCCGGTCGGCAAGTGGCAGCGTCGCTCGGGCCGGCCGGCGCCGGATTGCGCTGACCGAGGATTGCATCGTCGTCGACGCAGCGCAATGCCGCTGTCGACCAAGCCCCCGGGGTGCGCAGCCGCGCATCCGGGGGTCATGGCGTGCGAAGGCCAGACATGGCCACGCTCTGCGGGTTGCCACCCGACAGTCGAAGCATTTGCCCGACCGGCGTGCCTCGCGCCCGCGGGTGTTCTTGGCAGGATGGCGCGCCGGTGGGGTGAACGCCCGGCTTCGCCGACCCAAACCATCGGAGATCTCCGATGCGTCTCAGTTTTGCTGCGGTCGTACTGGCCGCCACCGTCACCCTGGTGTCCGCGCCGGCCATCTCCGCCGTCTTCACGGTCGACAGCACGCTGGACGAGCACGATGCCGTCCTCGGCAATGGCCTGTGCCTGTCCGCCAGCGGCAAATGCACGCTGCGCGCGGCCATGCAGCAGGCCGACGCGCTGGGGGGCACCAACACCATCAACGTCCCGGCCGGCACCTATGCGATTTCACTGGGCCCGATCTACACCTTCAACACGACCAACGTCCTCACGATCAACGGCGACGGCAGCTGGCTGGAGACGATCATCGATGGCGGGAACGCCAGCCAGATCTTCAGTCTGCAGGGCGGACAGGCGACGCTGAACAATCTGGTGCTGCAGAACGGGCGCTTTGTCGTGGCGAGCCAGGGAGCGTTCGGCGTCTGCGTCGGGGCCGCGATTTTTGTCCGTGGCTCGGGCGCCCCCGCCATCGTCACCGTCAACGGCAGCGTCATCGTCGACAACGAGGTCGTGAACGGCAGCGGCGGCGGCGTCTGCGTGACCGATGCCACGACGTTCAACCTCGTCGACAGCACGGTGGCCAACAATCTCGCCACCTACGGCAGAGCCGGCATTCGCAACACCACCGGCACCGTCAACATCGGCCACAGCACGATCAGCGGCAACCAGACCGCGAACGGCCCCAGCGCAGGGATCCAGAACCAGAGCGTGCTCACCATCGTCAATTCGACGGTGAGCGGCAACGTGCTTCCCGGCGCCAGCAGCAACCCGCAGAACCTGACCACCGACCAGCGCGGGCCCGGCTACCCGCGGTCGTGGAACAACGTCACCGACATCGGCGCCTACCAGACCGGCGCCGGCGGGCCGAACTCGAACGAATGGGTGCGCCGGGCCTACATCGCCTACTACGGCCGCCCGCCGATCACGAAGGGCTGGCGTACTGGGCGCGCCGCATGGACCTGGAGGGCGGTTCGCTGGCGTCGATCATCAATGCCTTCGGCACCTCGGATGAATTCGACCGCCGCTACGGCGGCGCCACCGGCCAGGATGCGCTGACGGTCACCAACCGCATGGACGTGGCCAGCCACTTCACCGGCAAGGTCACGCGGGGCTGCCCGTACGGCAGCGAGCAGATCGGCGTGGCCAGCCTCGCGCAGGTCTACTCCGACCAGGCGTCGGTCTGGGCGGCGAAGGCTGCGACCAATGCTCGCTGCGGATGGTAAACAGGCGCCGGCGGCGCCAACGTTCCGCCGGGGTCAGGGATCGTTGATGATTGCCGGGTCGAGCACGACCGGCGCGCCGGTCGACTTGCGGTAGACCTTGACGTTGTAGAACAGCGGGCCGGCCTTCGTGTTGCGGTTGCGTATCCGGTACTCGGTCCCGGTGTGATTGAGCGTCGTGCACTGGTCTCGCCAGGATTCCGACGTCGTCGTGAGCTTGCCGCCGGCCGGCGGCGCGGTGTGCGCCGAAATGCTGTCGGCACGGAACTCGTAGTCGGACGCCTGCAGCTTCCAGACGATCACGACGTTGCGGTTGCCCCGCCCCATCCTGAGCTCGTTGGCGCTCACGGCGACGGCCGGGGAGGCAGGACCGCCGGTCACCGTGACGATCACGTCGCACGACGCGCCGGGACAGGGCGTCGGCTGCGCGTGGGCCATCCGCATGCCAGGTCCGTTGACTGCCGCCGCCACCACGATCGCCGCGGCGACCACGACGCGTGCCACGAATTTATTCATGCCCGACATATGCACTCCCCCTGGTTTTGGCGATGGCGGCGTCAGGTCGCGGCCGCCGCCTTCGCCTGCGCGGCCTCCAGGAACTCGTCCATCGCCGCCAGCGCGCTCGCGGCGTACATGAGCGCTGGACCGCCGCCCATGTAGACGGCCATGCCGAGGGCTTCGGCGAGCTCGCGCTTGGTGCCGCCGTGACGCACGAACGCCTTCACGTGGAAACCGATGCAGGGGTCGCAGTGGTCGGCCACCGCGATCGCCACCGCGATCAGCTCCTTCGTCTTGGTGTCGAGCGCACCCGCGTGGCTGGCCGCGCGGCCGAGGTCGTGAAAGCCCTTCATCACGTCGGGCAGTTCCGCGCGCATGTACGCCAGGTTGTGCGTGACTTGCTGCGTCATGTCGTGGAAGTGCCGATTCGGTTCGCTCATGGCCATTCGTCCGTCGATCGTTGCGGGAAACCGGTCCCCCGCCGGGCAGCCCCCATCGTAGCAGTTGGCGCGGCGTTCGGCGCCCGCCTGCGCAGCGACCATGACGAGGATCAATGTCGCTCCTGCCGGATCAGCGACGGTGATGCGCGTGCGCGACCGCATGGCCCTGTCCGCGGCGGATAAGCCACAGATTTGCCGGGTATGCGGCGACACCGGCGATGACCAGCGCGATTCCGAGGCTCCCCCAGAAGAGCGGGTCGCCAAGTCCGGCATCCATCGCGCCGGGAATGACGAGCATCACGAGGTTGTCCACGATCTCCATGATCGTGATCGAAACGGTATCCGCCGCAAGTGCCATTCGCGTGGCCTGGCCAAGCGACATACCGGAACGCAGGAGCGGCAGCATCGTGAGCGCATAGCCGGAAATGAACGCGAGCACCACCGCCAGGACGATGGTCTCGAGGTTTCCCCATCCCAGGGCCGTTCCGACGACCATCCCGAGCACCTCGCCGATCGCGCAGCCCGTGAGGCAATGCACGGTCGCGGAGAGAGCGACGCGCGCGAGTGATGGCGACGCCCCCGGTTCATGGCCGGGGCGATGCGAGTGTCCGTGGTGACCGTCCATGTCCCTCGATGAGGACCTTCCTTCCGTTGCAGGTTCCCGCGAGTGGTCTGGGTGCATGATCGTGTTCTCCTGGTTGCACTGAATCCGAATTGCTTCCAGACATGAGCCTAAACCTTACCATGATGGGAAGGTCAAGCGCTGTGTTCAACAACTTGCATCGGTCGGCGACTGGCGGCCGCGCTGGTGTCCGGCTCCCGCGCCGCTGCAGCAGCTTGCGCGCGAACTCGACCCCGGTATTTCTGCCGGGCGACGGCCTGGTAGCGGGCCCTCCTTAGCCTGTCGCCCGCCGGGTCACAAGTCGGCTCGTGGGGCGAGCCCGAGTCGCCCCCCATTGCGCTGCACACCGGTGTTGCCCTACCCTGAACCACGAGGGCCATGAAGTTCCGGCCAATCGCGCGGGCAAAGACGACGCTTGGAAACGACGCCAACCCGACGGCCCGGGCCGCGCGCGAGAACAAGAAAGCCGTATTCGGAGAGGGGGAACGCCATGTGGAAGTCCAACGTCCGGGCTCAAGGTCCGCACTCGCAGAATTCGTTTCTCGGCGCCATCCTGCGCCGGTGCGCAGGGCTTGTTCCTTTCCTGCGACCACGGCGTTGGCAGTTGCCGTCGTGGCAGTTCGCCGCGTTGATCCTCGCAACGGTGGTCCTGGCGCCAGTGGTTCAGGCGCAGACGTGCGCCTACACGCTGAGTCCGGCCAGTGTGTCGGTCTCCAGCAACGGCGGTAGCGGCCTTTCGGTGAACGTGAGCATCCCGTCCGGCTGCGTCCACTCGGGCAGCTTCACGGCCAGGAGCAACGCCAGCTGGATCCGCCTCACGGTCGGGGGGGCAACCTCAACGGCACGGTGACGTATTTCGGCCCCCCCGCGGAAGTGCGCTACGAAGTCGATCCCAATCCGAATACATCCACGCGCACCGGCACGATCACCATCGGCGGCAGGACCTTCACGGTGAACCAGGTCGGCGCGACTCCCTGTACCTTTACGCTGAATCCAAACAGCGCCTCGATCCCCGCGGCCGGCGGCAGCGGCTTCAAGGTGGAAGTAAGCCAAAGCAGCAGCCCGTCGGGCTGCACCCCCGCGTTTTCCTTCGACGCCAGGAGCAACACCCCCTGGATCCAGCTCATGGGCCCGGCCAACTCCGACGGCTCGGTGACGTATTTCGCCCCCCAGGTCGGGTCAAGCACGGTGCTCTACAGGGTGAATTCCAATCCGTATCCGACGCCCGACATCGGCACGATCACCATCGCCGGCAGGACCTTCACCGTGAACCAGGCCGGCGCGGGCTCATGCGCCTACGTCCTCACTCCGACCAGCGCCTCGATCCCCGTCGCCGGGGGCAGCGGCTTCTCGGTGGCGGTGAGCCTCCCGCCCGGCTGCAGCGCCCCGGGGACCTTCACCGCCAAGAGCAGTGTCGCCTGGATCCACCTCGCCGGTCCGGCCAACGCCGATGGCTCGGTGACCTATGCCGGCTCCAACGTGACCATCTTCTACAGCGTCGATCCCAACCCGAATCCGGCGAACGACACCGGCACGATCACCATCGCCGACCAGACGTTCACCGTGAACCAGGCCGGCACGGCGGGTACCGGCCCCGGCGGGCCGGCGGTGTCGGTGATCGAGTACTTCAACGCCGCGCTGGATCACTACTTCATCACCTGGATCGCGGGCGAGATCGCCATCCTCGACGCCGGCACGCAGACCAAGGGCTGGGTGCGCACCGGCCAGTCGTTCAAGGCCTATACGACCGCGCAGGCGGGCACCTCACCGGTGTGCCGGTTCTATATCCCGCCGGGACTGGGCGACTCGCATTTCTTCGGGCGCGGAACCGCGGAGTGCAACTCGACGGGCCAGAAGAATCCGAGTTTCGTGCTCGAGGATCCCGTGTTCATGCACCTGTTCCTGCCGAACGCCGGCACCTGCGCGGCGGGAACCACGCCGATCTACCGGGTCTTCAGCAATCGCCCGGACGCCAATCACCGTTACATGACCAACCCGGCGATCCGTGACCAGATGGTGGCCAAGCGCTGGCTGGCCGAAGGTGACGGTCCCAACCTCGTGGTGATGTGCGCGCCGCAGTAGCGCGGGCAGGCGGATAGTCGGGGTTCGCGCGCGGCGCTACGGCGCCTTGCGCGCGAACTCGACCTGGTACTTCTGCCTTGCCACCGCCTGGTAATAGGTCCCCTTGAGCCTGTCGCTCGCCGGGTCGTAGGTCAGCTCGTAGGTCGAGCCCGAGTAGCCGCCTGCCTGGATCTCGAAGAAGACGCGCAGTTTCGCGCCTTCGGGCAGTGCCCGCGCTTTCGCGAAGGGCAGCGGCTTCGGGTTGAAGTACATCGCGTCGAGCCGACCGCCGGCATCGACGCTCCTGATCACGATCAGATAGCCGCCGTCGGGCCGGACCCAGGCGCCCGTCAGCACGCCGACGTCGGTCTTCGCGCCGGCCGAAGTCGGCGATGAGGAATTCGGCAAAGGCGTCGGCGACTGCGCGATCGCTGTCCCGGTAAACGCCATGGTCAGCGCAAGCATCAGCGCCGCTGGAAGGACGGTCCGGCGCATTGAAAGAACTCTCTTGCAGTCGATCACGACGACTCCTTATGGCAGGCTCTCGCGAAGCACGATGCTGATGCGCACCGGTTCGACGCCCGACGTGGGGTTGCGTCGATCCCGCAGGTTGGTGAAGATCCGCACGCAATTCAGCAGCATCGTATGAGGATGCTGATTGATCACCGCGTCCAGCGTCCCATCGATGAGCAGCGCACGGGTATCGGTGGTCAAACCGTGCGCGACGAACACGATATGCGGTTCGCGACGCACTTCCTTGATCGCGCGGGCCACTCCGTCGGCACCGCCGCCGATGTTGTACAGGCCGACCAGATCGGGGTGCTGTTTCAGCAATCCGCGCGCCAGACGGTAGTTGGTGTCGGAGTCATCCCGCCCCTCGCGAACCCCGACGACCGTCAGCGCAGGGTATTCCTCCTGCATCAGGTGCAGGAACCCCATCTCGCGGTCCTCGTGGCCGCGGTAGCTCAGCGATCCCGCGATCATCGCCACCGGCCCGCTACGCCCGCCGAGAAAGCGCCCGATCAGCGCGCCTGCGGTCCGTCCGGCGGCGCGATTGTCCATGCCCACGTAGGCTACCCTGCGCGAACGCGACAGGTCGGAGATCAAGGTGATGACGTGCACGCCGCGCTCGGCGAGCGTGTCCACCGCCTCTCGCACCAGCGGGTGCTCGAGCGCCATGAAGGCAACCCCGTCGGCGCGCCGCCCGTGGCGCAGCAATGCCGCCGCAACGTGTGCAGGATCGAAGCTGTCGATGAAGTGCGCGCGGCAGCGAACGTTGAACGGCGCGACCCAGTCGGTTGCGTAACCGATGCTGTCGCCCAGCATGCGCAGATAGCGGTTGGTACCGGCGGGCAGCAGGAACGCCAACTCCATGGGCGGAGGCTGCAGCGACCGCCACAGGTCGGCCTCGGGCAGATAATTCAGCGCTGCGGCCGCCTTGAGAACACGCTGCGCAGTCGCGGGCCGCACGTTTGGACGTCCATTCAGGACGCGATCGACAGTCGCGGTGGAAACCCCGGCCGCGCGGGCGACGTCGGCGAGACGGCTGCGTTGGGCGATGCTTTCGATCAAAATACATCAACCGATGGCATTGCAGATCACCCCCTTAGGGACTACCGTTCACCGTAAATTTCATCCGATGCGCCGGATTTGTGCATCAGATTACATCAATAAGAGCCCGGTTGTCGCCGACCAGCCCCGACGCGACGACGTTCTCTGCGCAAAATGCGCCAAGGGCATCAGGGGGCACACAAAGGAGACATGATGTCCACCCGCCTATCTACCCTGCTCCGGCGCAGCGTCGCCGGACTCGGTGCCGTGCTGGTCCTTGGCGCAAGCTTCGGCGTGCACGCGCAGAAGACGATCGAGTTCCGCTATGGGCACATGAACCCGCCGACCAGCGCCGCCGGCATCCAGGCCGTCTGGTTTGCGGAGGCGTTGGCAAAGAACAGCAATGGCCAGATCAAGACGACGGTCTATCCGTCGTCACAGTTGGGCAAGCTTCAGGAGCTTGCCGAGGCCGTGTCCACCGGCACGATCGCCCTGTCGCACAACACGGCGGGCGGCATCGGTTCGCTGTATGAGCCCTTCGCCGCGCTCGACACCGCGTACCTCTATCGCGACGTCGATCACCTGATGAAGGTCGTCGACGTCAACTCGCCGGTGATGAAGAAGCTCAACGAAGGTCTGATCAAGGCGGCTGGAGTGCGCGTGCTCTACGGCTACTACTTCGGGACGCGCCAGCTGACGGCGAAGAAAGCGGCGATGCAGCCGTCCGACCTCGCCGGCGTGAAGATCCGGGCGATTCCGTTCCCGATCTACATGACGGCCGTCGAGGGCCTTGGTGCCGTGCCGGTGCCCGTGGATTGGTCCGAAGTGCCGACGGCGCTGGCCACCGGCGTGGTCAGCGGCCAGGAAAACCCGGTCAATGTCGTGCTCTCGTCGAAGCTGTACGAGGCGCAGTCGCACCTGATGCTGACGGGCCACATCATGAATGCGCAGTTCATCATCATCAACGAGAAGACCTGGCAGGGGCTGTCGCCGGAACAGAAGGCGGCGGTGACCAAGTCGGCTGGGGAAGTACGCGCACGCGCCACGGAATCGGTACGCAAGTCCGAGGCCGACGAACTAGCCAAGCTCAAGGAACTCAAGATGACGGTCATCGGTCCGGCCGATGGGCTCAAGCTCGACGCATTCAAGGCCTCGGTGGGCAAGCTCGTGAACGAACGCTTCGGCGCCAAGTACGGGGACCTGTACAAGGAAATCGGCACGGTCAAATAGGTCAGGCGTGCGGCGGCAGCTTCCCCGGCTGGCCGCCGTGCATCGAGACCTTCCGTCATGACGGCCGACGCGCCCCGCGACACTGGCTGGCTGCCGCGCACGGTCCGCGTCTTCGAGCGCGTCGCGATGCTGCTGCTCGTCGCGATGACCACCCTGATCGTGATCCAGGTCGTCGGCCGCAACGTGTTCAGCGCGGGCCTGCCCTGGGCGGAGGAACTTGCCCGCTACTGCGGCCTTGGCGTCGTCTATCTCACCGTGCCGCTGCTTCTCATGCACAACACGCACATCAAGGTCGACCTGCTGCCGGCCAGGCTCGGTGGCCGATCGAAGCGCGCACTCGATCTGGTCAACGAGCTCCTGGTGCTCGCGTTCTGCGTCATCTTTCTCACGGCGGGATGGCAGTTCCTCAAGCGCGCGGCGCAGTTCTCGACGGCCGCGATGGGCATTCCGAACTGGCTGTACTACCTGCCCGCGGCGATCGGCATGACCTTGCTCACGCTCGTCGCGGCATCGCGCGTGCTGCACCTGATCAAGGGCGGGTCTGCGCCATGATGAGCCTGGCCGTGCTCGTCCTGTTCCTGGTCACGATGCTGATGGGCGTACCCATCGCGGTGTCGATGGGCCTTTCCGCCGCGGCGGTGATCTGGTTCAACGACCTGCCGCTGGCGGTGGTGGCGCAGCGCACGATCAACGCCCTCGATTCGGTGCCGCTGCTGGCGGTGCCAATGTTCATCCTGGCGGCCGCGCTGTTCAGCGCCTCGGGCATCACCCGGCACCTGTTCGAGCTGATCAGGCTGGTCGTGGGTCGCGTTCGAGGCGGCCTGGGGCACGTGACGGTGCTGGCGAACCTGGTGTTCTCCGGCATCTCGGGCGCGGCGCTGGCCGACATCGGTGCGCTGGGCGGCACGCAGATCCGCCTGATGCGCGAGCAGGGCTACAAGGACGAGTTCGCCGCCGGCATCACCATGGCTGCCGCCACCATCGGGCCCATTTTCCCGCCAAGCATTCCGCTGATCATTTTCGCCGCGGCTGCCGAAGTCAGCGCGGTCAAGGTGCTGCTCGCCGGCGCCGTGCCCGCGCTGGTGATCGCGCTGATCCTGATGCTCCAGATCGCCGTGATGGCACGTCGCCAGAACCTGCCGGCCGACACGATCATGGAGGGAGGTCCCTCGCTCGGGCCTGCACTCGTCAAGGCGCTCCCGGCGCTGCTCGCTCCCGTCATCCTGATCGGCGGCCTGGTCAGCGGGCTTTTCGGACCAACCGAGGTGGCCGCCGTCACCGTTGTCTACGCGTTGTTTCTGGGGCTGTTCGTATACCGCGAGCTGACGTGGAAAAACGCCGTTGCGGCAACGCGTGAAACCGTGCACTCGACCGCGAGCGTGCTGTTCATCGTCGGGTCGGCCGCGCTATTTGCGTGGGTGCTGACCATCGACCAGCTGCCCACACACGTCAGCGAGTTCCTGCTCTCGCTTTCGAAGAATCCCTGGGTGCTGCTGATCGTCGTCAACGTCATCCTGCTCATGGTCGGAATGATCATGGAGTCGATTGCGGCGATCCTGATCCTGGCGCCGATCTTCACGCCGGCGCTCATGGCGGCCGGCGTCGATCCGGTGCACCTCGCGGTCGTCGTGGTCCTCAATCTGATGATCGGCCTGCTGACGCCGCCCGTCGGCATGAGCCTGTACATGGTGGCGCAGGTGGCGCAAATGCCGTTGCAGCGCGTCGTTGCCGGGGCGCTTCCCTTCCTCTGGCCGCTGGCCGCCGCGCTCGCGGTGATCACCTTCGTTCCAGCGTTGTCGACCTGGCTGCCCAACCTGATCGTGAAATGAGAGATACGTCATGAGTCGTTTTTTCGGAGAGATCCGCCAGGTTGCCTACCTCGTGCCGGACATCGAGGCGGCGATGGACTATTGGGCTCGCGGGCTCGGCGTCGGTCCCTGGTACTACAATCCCAGGGTACCGATCGAGAACTACACCTACCGCGGCCAGCGCTACGAACCGCACAACTCGGTGGCGCTGGCCAACGCCGGCGGATTGCAGATCGAGCTCCTGCAGCCGCGCAACGACGTCCCCTCCATGTATCGCGACTTCCTTCGCGCCGGCCACACCGGTGTCCAGCATGTCGCCTACTGGACGGAGCAGTTCGATGCCGACCTGAAGAACGCGCAGGATCAGGGCTTCCGCGTATGCATGGGCGGCGAGGTTGGCGCCAACGGACGATTCGTCTACTTCGATCCGCCTACCGTCCGGCCGGGGCCCTATCCCGGCACGGTGATCGAGCTCTCCGAGGTCGCCGGTCCCAAGGGTCGCCTGTTCAAGCTCATTCGCGAAGCGGCGATCGGCTGGGACGGGTCCGACCCGGTGCGCGCGTTTCCCGACCTGCGCACGCTGTGAGTTCGCGCTTCCGCGCCAGCTACCTGATCGAGACGCCGCTGGAACCGGCGCAGGTCGCCGATGTCCTGGCCGGTGAGCAGAGCAGCGGCACCTTCGTGCGTGTGGCGAAGGAGAGCGATGCGCTGCGGGCGAGGAGCCGCGCGATCGTCGAGACCATCACCGAGATCGAGTCGCTGCCCGCGCCGAGTCTGCCGAATGCCTTGCTCGAGAGGATGCACGTTGCAGGCCCATGGCGCCGTGCGCGCGTCGTCGTCTCGTTCCCCGAGGCCAACATCGGACACAACCTGCCGACGCTGGCCGCCACCGTGGCCGGTAACCTCTACGACCTCGGAGAGGCGACCGGCGTGCGCCTCGAACGCCTGGAGATCACCCCGGAGTTCCGCGCCCGTTTCGAACGGCCGCGCCATGGCGTGATCGGGACCCGCAGGCTGGCAGGCGTGCCTGAAGGCCCGCTGATGGGCACGATCATCAAGCCCAATGTCGGCCTTTCCGTTGACGATACCGGCACGCTGGTGGGCGAACTGTGCGCTGCCGGCGTCGACTTCATCAAGGACGACGAGTGCTGCGGAAATTCCGAGCATGCGCCGACACCTGATCGCATCCGCGCGGTGATGGCCGCCGTACGCCGCGCCGAGGACCGCTCCGGCAAGCGCGTCATGGTGGCCTTCAACATTACCGACGAGCACGACCAAATGCTTCGCCATGCCGACCTGGTGGAACAGGAAGGCGGTGCCTGCGTGATGGTCAGCATGAACTGGGTCGGGATGTCGTCGCTGCAGGCGCTGCGCCGGCGTACCGGACTTGCAGTGCACGGCCATCGCAACGGGTTCGGCATGTTTTCGCGCCACCCCGCGCTGGGCATGGACTTCCAGCCCTATCAGCTGCTGTGGCGTCTGGCCGGTGTCGACCAGATGCATGTGCACGGACTCGCCGGGAAATTTTCCCAGGCCGACGCCGAAGTCGTTCGTTCCGCGCAGGATTGCCTGACGCCGCTGGCCGACGCTGCCGACGCCGCCGACGTTGTCATGCCGGCGTTTTCCTCGGGACAGTGGGCGGGAACGATGCCGGAGACAATCGCTGCGGTGCCGAGCGGCGACCTGCTGTTCATGTGCGGCGGCGGCATCCTCGCGCACCCCGGCGGTCCCGCCGCGGGCATGGCCAGCCTGCGCCAGGCGTGGCGTGCCATCAGCGCGGGGACAATCGCTTGACGCCGTCGGCCGCGGACGCCCCCGAATTGCGCGCAGCGCTGGCGTTCTTCGGCCGGAAGCGCTGACCGCGGATGAATTCGCGACTCAGACAGGTCTGGTACGGCGACGACTTCACCGGCGCGTCCGACACCCTGGCGACGCTGGCGAGCGCCGGACTTCGCGCGATGCTGTTCCTCGGCATCCCGCTCGCCGCAGCGTCTCGAGGCGGCAGGTCCGCTGGACGCGCTCGGCATCGCCGGCGCGGCGCGCTCGATGGACCCGGAAGCCATGAACGCCGAGCTGGCGCCGGTGGGCCAGTTCCTCGCTTCGCTGCGCGCGCCGGTGTTGCACTACAAGTGCTGCTCGACCTTTGACAGCTCGCCCACCGTCGGCAGCCTCGGTGCTGCAATACGCATCCTACGGCGCAGTGTGCGCAATGACTTTGTTCCGGTGATAGGCGGCCAGCCGAGCTTCGGACGCTACTGCGCATTCGGCAATCTGTTTGCCAGCGCTGGCGGAGGCGGTGCGGTGTACCGCATCGACCGGCATCCGACGATGAGCCGGCATCCGGTCACACCGATGATGGAGGCAGATCTGCGTCGCCACCTCGCGCTGCAGGGACTCGCCGACGTCGCGCTGATCGACCTGGCCATCTTAGGAGGCGCCGACGACAAGGCGCTCGATAGCGGCGATCGACGCCGCCCTCGCAGGTGGGCCCGAAGCGGTGCTCTTCGACGTTACCGACTCTGCCCAGCTCGCGCGCATCGGCGGCGTCATCTGGCGGCACGCGTTGCGCGAGCCGCTGCTGGCGCTCGGGGCAAGCAGCGTTGCCCAGGCCCTGATCGCACACTGGCACGCCATAGGCGAGTTGCCCCGCAGCGGAATCGACTACTCCCGTTTCGCCATCCGATGGACCGGTGTTCGTGTTGGTTGGCAGCCAATCCCCGGTCACAGCGCAGCAGATCGAAGCTGCGCGCGCCGTCCGTGACGGCGCCTCCCCGTTGTTCGAATGCAAGACCATCGACGTCGATTCGATCGACGGGCAGCCGGCGGCGCTGGAAGCGCTGGCGCATACCTGCGCCGAAGTCCTCAAACGCGGTCGCGCGGTGCTCGCGCATACGATGCCCGTGCGCGATGGCGGACCCCCGGCGCTTGAGGTCGCGGCCGCCTGCGGCCGCCTGCTGGCGCGGGTGCTGGAACTGGCGCCCGGAGTGCGCCGCGCCGGGGTTGCAGGAGGCGATTCGTCGAGCCTCGCGGTGCAGTCGCTCGACGTGTGGGCACTCGGTCACGTGGGCAGCCTGGCGCCGGGAGTCGCGCTTACCCGATTGCACGCGGACTCGCCTCGACTGGACGGCCTGGAATTGATGCTCAAGGGCGGCCAGATGGGACCGCCCGATCTGTTCGAGCGCCTCGTTCGCGGCAGCCGCTAGCAACGCCGAAGGCCCCCGCCGCTTCTGCAGGTGCGTGCCGACGACAAGCGTGCGCAGCAGCCCGGCGCCACCGCAAATCGATGCCCGACGCGCCCTGCCGGCCCCTCCACGCTCAGCCGCGGTCGACTGAAATCGCTGTCCCGGGCGCCGACCGCAGCAAGGCGGGCTCTCCGCCGCTACAGCGTCAGGGATCGTTGATGATTGCCGGGTCGAGCACGACCGGCGCGCCGGTCGACTTGCGGTAGACCTTGACGTTGTAGAACAGCGGGCCGGCCTTCGTGTTGCGGTTGCGTATCCGGTATTCGGTCCCGGTGTGATTGAGCGTCGTGCACTGGTCTCGCCAGGATTCCGACGTCGTCGTCAGCTTGCCCCGGCCGGCGGCGCGGAACCTCGTGGTGATGTGCGCGCCGCAGTAGCGCGGGCAGGCGGATAGTCGGGGTTCGCGCGCGGCGCCGCCGGCCACGTTAGTCCCGCCAAGAAAGAGGGGCGGCTTGCGCCGCCCCTCCCCGGACACCCGGCCCCGATGCACGCGGGCCGGTCACGCACCACGCTACTTGAGCTTCGTGCAGTCGAGCGTGCTCTTCGGATTCTGCGCGACGAAGACCTTGCACGCGGAGATCCACAGCTTGCCGTCCTCCAGCATGTTGACCGCGCCGTCCTCGTTGAAGTCGAAGAGCGGGTTGGTCGAGCCGTCGGCAGCCTTCAGCATGCTCCAGTCGGCGAGTTCGAGGACGCCGTTGTGGTCGACGTCGTAGCGCGCGAGCGGGTTCAGCCCCGTAATGCGCCGGTAGCAGATGTCGCTGCCGGCCGGCTGCCCCGGGATGCACGCGCCGTCGGTCTGTCCGTACATCGTCTCGCCCAGCCACGCGGCGCTCAACCCCGTGCCGGCCGGGGGCATCCGCAACTGCGCCTCGCCTTCGTACACGTAGTCGTTCTTGGCCAGCCAATCGAACTCCATCACCGTCTCGCCGGTGCCCTGGGCGATGCGCGGCACGAGCTTGTACGACTCGCCATAGTTGTCGGTCCAGCTCCAGTAGAGGTCGAGCGGACGGGCAGCTTCGACGTCTTCGTCATCGTCCTCGGCCATCAGGTTGAGGTCGGGGTTGGTCGACGTGCCGAAGGACGTGAAGTACACCATCGTGTTCTGCACGTCGTCGGGAATGCCCGTTGGGTTGCCGCTGGCCAGGATCGTGCTCGGCGTGCCGACGATGCGCGGCTCGATCGCGGTGATCGAGTTGCTGTGAGTGCCGCGCAGTTTCGACACGTTGATCGGGTCCTGGAACTGGCCCTGCAGACTGGTCCAGGTCACGCCGCCGTCGAACGACCGCCGGATGAAGTAGTCGTACACGTCGTTGCCGTTGCGGGCCGCGGCCCAGTTGGGCGTCCACGTGTAGCCGATGCCGACGAAGTCGCCCCTGATGATGCCGCGATGCGCGCGGGCGTCGTCGTAGGGATTGGCCTCGGAGCCGTCGAGCAGGTTCTTGGCGTCCCACTTCCACGTGATCACCTTGGGCGTGCCGCCCGACGTGTCGGACTGCACCAGCTGCGGCTGGGCCGCGCTCATGTTGATGCCGGCGCAGACGGTCGTCTTCTTGCCCGCGAGGTCGCGCACCTTGATCTCGTTGTCGCAGACCAGGTTGTTGACCGCATACCCGTTCACCCAGCGCTTCATCATGATGTCGGACGCCCGGCCCTTGCCCTCGGCGCCTTCCTTGTACAGCGCCATCATCACGGTGCCCGACGCGCCCTTGCTGCCCCTGGGCTGCAGGACGAAGCGCACGCGGCGCGCGTTCTTGTACACCGGCAGGCCGTCCTCCGTGTACAGCATGTTGCCCTTGCTATCGAACTCCTGCGTGTTGAGGATCGTGCCGGCATTGATCACCGTCGGCATCGAGAAGTCGGCGAAGTGGTGATAGATGACGTTCTTGCCGAGGTCCGGGTCGAGCAGCGTCGGGTCGACGTTGCCGGCGCCGAGGCCCTTGGTCTCCTCGTAGCCGATGATGGCCTCTGCCGTCGTGTACGTCATCGGCGGATAGGCGATGTTGTAGGTGACCTTCTGCAGGAACAGGTTGGGCCGCGACGCACCGGTATCCCCGTCGAGGACCACGCCGGCGTTGGTCACGCAGAACCGGTTGCCGTTGGCGTCGACCTTGCTGACGGTGGCGCAGTACTCCGGCAGCCTGCAGTACCCGGCGCCGTAGTGCTCCGCGATGGCGCCGTTGTCATCGACGTCGACCTTGCACGCCGCGTTGTCGGACACGCGCACCGGGCTCGCCATCGGGACGCTCGCCTCGGGCCGGCCGCCGGTCGGTGGATCCTCGGGCGGCGTCGACGGCTCGATGGGTACGAACCCCGTGTAGGTGGGCAGCCCCTTGAGGAAGTTGCCCCACAGCACGTGGTTGTACCAGATGTCCGTCTTCTTGCTGACCACGGCGCCGCTCATGCCGTCGCCGGGTCCGGCCGCGCTGCCCGGATTGAGGCCTTCCGGATCCTCGTGCCACATCGCGGCGAAGCCCACCTCGCCCGCCACCGCCGTGGTGAGCTGGAACGCGTCGCGGCGGCCGGAGGTCAGCTGCTCGCCTTCGACCAGATGATGTTGCCGTAGGCGTCGATGGTGCCGCGCGCGGCCCACACGCAGCTGAAGGGCACCGTGCCCAGGTCGGGCCGGTCGTAGGTCTCGGCGTAGCTGACCACGCCTGCGGACCCGCAACCTGATACAGGTCGCCGGGATAGCCTGTGCCCGAATCGCCGGCGAAGCCGCTCGGATTGCCGCTCGGGCAGTACTTGCCGGTCCACGCGACGAAGACGTTGCGTCCCGCCGTGGACAGCGCGGGTTTCGCCGTGTGGCCGAGGCCGTAATTGATGCCGTTGATGTCGACCGGCTTGTCGGCCGAGTGCGACAGATTGGTCCGGCGCCAGGTGGCGCCGTCGTCGAGCGTTACGGCGGCGAACGTGTCTGCGGACCGTTGCCGAGGATCTCATCCAGGTCGACCTCGTCGACGTAGGTCACGAAAAAAAAGAAAAAAGATAAGAAGAAAAAGGGAAATTCGCAGCTGCGTGCATGTGCCACCCGATGCGCCGGTCGTCGCCAGTAGCCGCCGCGAAACCGTCGCCGAAGTGACTATTTGGGATTGTTATTCGGCGACCACGCGTGCATATATCACGAAGTCGTGAAATGCGTGAGTATTTTTAAGGTGAGCTGGAGTAATGATAAGATGCTGGTGTTGAAAGTATGTTAGAAGTCGCGCTGACCGGAGCCGAGTTCGCGCTGTTGCGCGCGTTCGTCGCGCATCCGGATCAAGTGCTCTCGCGCGATCGGCTGATCACGCTGACCAAGGGCTACGACCGTTCGCCTACGACCGCAGCGTCGACGTCTGCGTCACCCGGCTGCGGCGCAAGATCGAGCCGGAGCCCGAGAATCCTGCTTATCTGCGCACGATCTGGGGCGAGGGGTATCTGTTCTCGCCGCACGGACGCGAGGCGCCGTGAAGTCCCGCGTCACGCTGTTCCGGAGGACGGCGACCCTGATCGCGGCCGGCCTCCTGACGCTGGTGCTGGTTTCCGCCGTCAGCCTGTTCTTCCTGCTGCTCAAGCCGGTGAACGAGCGGTCGGCCGACGATTTCGCCGCCCTGTTGTTCATGTCGGCCCGGACCTGGGCGGGGATGCCGCCCGATGCGCGCCCGGCGTTCGCAGCCGAGATTGCGCGCGACTTCGGAATCGTGATTCGCGAATCCCGGAGTTCGATCGGCGAAGTCGCAGGGATCAGCCACCCGTATCTGATGTTCCTACAGCAATCGCTCGCTCGCCGTGTCGACGCCGGCGAGCGCGTCCGCGTAAGCCGGACCGCGGACGACGTGCTCCACGTCGATTTTGCGATGGGCGGCAACGCCGTACGACTCAGCTTCCCCCACAGCCGGTTCTCGCCAAAGCCCGTCGTTTCGATCATCGTGATCGCCGCCACGTCGATCGTCGTCGCGCTCCTGCTCGCGTGGGTACTCGCCAAGCGGGTGACCGGGCCGATCGCGCGGCTGGCGGTCGCCGCGCGCCAGATCGGAATCGGGGAACAGCCCGGTCCGCTGCCGGAGACGGGGGACCGCGAGCTTGCCGTGCTGGCGGGCGCACTCAACCAGACTTCCGCGAACCTCGAAGCGCAGCGGCAGAATCTGGCGACGCTACTCGCCGGAATCTCGCACGACCTGCGCAGTCCGCTCGCCCGGCTGCGCATGGCGACCGGCCTGCTGGACGAGGAATGCCACTCCCCGCTCATCGCGCGCATGGAGGCCGACATCGACGCGATGGACGCGCTGATCGGCGCGCAGATTCAGCTCGTCCGGGCGCGCGAGCACGAATCCGCGCGCGCCGTCGACGTGGACGCGCTGCTGCGCGAGATCGCGGCCGCCGTGACATCGGGCGCGGACGCGGTTCGCGTCCGCGTGCCGGAAAGCGGTCGCATCGTGCGCGCGGCGCCGGTCGCGCTGCGCAGGATCGTCGCGAACCTCGTCGAGAACGCGGTGCGCCACGGCGCCCGCAAGGACGTGGAGGTCGTACGTCGGCGCCGCCGCGGCACGACCATGATCGGCGTGCGCGACCGCGGCCCCGGGGTCCCGTCGGCGCACCGCGAAGCGATCTTCCGGCCTTACTTCCGGGTCGAACCGTCGCGCAGCCGGGCCACCGGCGGGAGCGGCCTGGGTCTGGCGATCGCGAAACAACTCGCGGAAACCCACGGCTGGACGCTCGCGATGAAGCCGCGCGGCGGCCGAGCGACGCGGCGCATTGAGCGCGGGCGTCGGCCCCTGCGCAACGGCCGCCCCGGCGATACCCGTGCCAACGCAAGCAGAAGCGCCGTCGAAAGCACGGTCCGGCTCATTGAAATTCCTCTTGTCCTGTCGATCACGGCAACATGATCGCATGGGCCGCACGATGCCGCCCGTCGACGCGGCGTCCAGCCTCGTCAGCTCGTTGTTCCCGCTGCCTGTGTCGTCTGGCCGCTCACTTGGCTGGTCGCCGCCTGCGCCAGCGCGCGCCGCTTCTGCACGTGCATGCCGACGGCCAGCGCGGCGGACAGGACGCACAGGGTTCCCGCCAGCGAGAACGCCGCGCCGTAGCTGCCGGTGGCCGTCATCGCGGCGTTGCCGGCGACGATGCCGATCACGCCGGCGATGCCGTAGCTGGTGAACACCCAGCCGTAGTTGGCGCCCAGGTTCTTCGCGCCGAACAGGTCGGCGGTGGCCGACGGGAACAACGCGAAGTTGCCGCCGAAGTTGAAACCGACGATGGCCGCGCCGACGGCCAGCGACCACTCGGTGTCGAGTCCGCCGAGCACGAACATCATCGCCGCCTGGCTCAAGAACATGGCGACGAAGGCGGTCGTGCGCCCCAGCCGGTCGGAGACCATGCCCCAGACGATCCGGCCGAGCGCGTTGAATATCGCCAGCCAGCCGACGACGACGACGCCGCGATTGAACAACTCGCCGGCGCGCGCATCACCGAGGGTCGCGGCGCCACCGGCGGCGTTCACCAGTTGCTCGCCGGCGAAGCCCTTGAGGATCCCGATCACCATCAGCCCGGCCATCGCGCCGCTGAAGAACATCAGCCACAGCGCGAAGAACGCGGGACGGCGCAGCGTGTCCTGCCAGGTCGACTCGAATGCGGTTTGCGGCGTGTCCGGCGGATTTTTCAGCAGCGCGGCGCCCAGCGTGATCGCCGCGATCGAGACCAGCCCGTGAACCAGGAACAGCGACACGATGCCGTTGGTGCGCAGGTAGTTCTCGGCGCTGAACGGCAGTTGCGGGTGGCTGAAGATGTACGCGCCGAACCCGAAGCCGGCGACGGCGATGCCGCTCACCAGGCCCTTGCGCTCGGGGAACCACTTGATCAGCGCAGCGATCGGGCAGACGTAGGCGAAGCCGATGCCCGCGCCGGCCAGGAACCCGACGGTGCCCCACAGCATGAACAGGCGGTCGATCTCGCCGAGTTGCCCGACGTAGCGCTGCCCCATCAGCACCGCGGCGATGACGCAAGTCGCGACGATGGCGATGGGCACGTCGCGCAGCATGGCCCTTTGCTCGGCGTTGGCGTTGCGCGTGAGCATGCGGAACAGCGACAGCAGCAGCAGCATCACCACCCCGGCGAACGCCGCGTGCGCCAGGTAGAACACGATGAAGTGGTTCATGAGCCCGGCGACGATGAAGCCGCCGCCCATCAGCAGCCCGCCGACCGTGGCGGTGAAGCGCGGCCCCTTCAGGTCCTGCACGCGCCCCGCGACCACCATCGTCGCCGCGAAGGAGAGGATGCAGATCGAGAACGCGTACTTGAGGTAGCCCTGCTGTTCGGATTCGCGGCGCTTCCTGGCGGCGTCGTCGGCGACCACCGTCATTTCGCTGCGTTGTGCGCCCCCGGCTTGCAGCTTCTGGAACTGGGCTTCGGTGACGACGGCCGGGAAGACCTGCGAGTCGAGCGGCCGCCAGAAGATGCTGTAGCCGTAGACGGTGCCCAGAATGAGCTGGATCAGGATGGCACCGACGAGGACTCGGGCGCGAACGGCGGTCTGGTTCATAAAGATTCCGGCTGGCGGCCAGGGAGGGTGCGGCTCCAGACGCACCACGATATGACCGTACCGGACTGCAAATTATCACGGGCGCCCGAAAACGAGCTTGACCTTGCGCAAGTACCTTTCTGCGCTGCGCTATGCTCGCCGGGTCGGCGTCAAGGTCGGGCTCCCGCTCAATCTGGCATCAGCGCCACGATCTTCCCGCGGCCATGCCCGGATTGCATCGCCCCCAGCGCAGCAGGAATCTCCTCCAGAGAGATCCTGCGCTCGACATGCGGCCGCAGCGCGCCCGTTTCGGCCAGCCGGGCGAGCCGCTGCCACAGCGCCTCGCCGGCCTTGAGCGCGAACGCCACCGCGCGCTGGCGCGACGTGAGGCGCGCGAGCAATCCGTCGCGCACGACTTCCGCGACGGCGCCGAAGCTGCCGGCGGTGTTGACGTAGATCCCCGCCGGCGCGAGCACCTTGCGCGAGGCCGCGAACGTGGACGCGCAGGCGGCGTCGAAGATCACGTCGAAGCGATCCTTGCGCGCGGTGAAATCCTCGACGGCGTAGTCGATCACCGCGTCCGCGCCGAGCGAGCGCACGAATTCCGCGTTGCCGCCGCTGCACACGCCGACGACGGTCGCGTCGCGATGCTTGCCGACCTGGACGGCGAAATGGCCGACACCGCCGGCGGCGCCGATGACCAGCAGACGTTGCCCGGCGTTGAGGTGCGCGACGTCGACCAGCGCCTGCAGCGCGGTGCCGGCAGCGACCGGCAGCGCCGCGGCTGCGGCGAAATCGAGTTCCTTCGGAATCGCCGCCATCTGGTCGTGGCGGGCGATCACGTATTGCGCGAAGGCGCCGCTGCGCGCGAACGGCGAAATGGTGCCGAAGACGCGTTCGCCGACATGCCGGGTCGGCGCGCCGCCGCCGGTGCCGACGATGGTGCCGGCGAAATCGCAGCCCAGGCCGCGCGGCGGACGTCCCGCCGGCAACAGGCGAAGATGGCCCTGGCGGATCTTCCAGTCGAGCGGATTGAGCGAAGCGGCGTGGACGCGGATCTTGAACTCACCCGCGCCGGGAACCGGTTCGGCGACTTCAGCGACGTGCAGCACGTCGGCCGCGCCGAAGCGCTCGAAGCGCAGCGCCTGCATCATCGCCACTCGCGGCCCATTCCCGAACGCCCCGGCCCAGCGCGAACGCCCTGCCGTCTCGAACCAGGCGCGATATGCATCTCCATCCTCTTCGTCGATGCCGAAGAGGACGATTCTAACGTCGACCGGTCGCAGGCGCGAAATCACGCCCGCGGGAGAGCCTGCCAGGCCGCTGCGCTTATCGCGCCTTGCTGGCGGACGCCGGGACCCTGGTGAACGGCATCGGCCCCTTGCTGACCGGCACCGCGGCGTCGGATGTCGACATGGACACCGTCGCGCCCGGATGAACCGGCGGCGCGGCCACGACAGCAGTGGCCGAGGCGATGTCGGCGCATTTGCGATCGGCGGCGCGCAAGGCGCGGGCGATGCCCTCGACGTCCTTGCCGCGACCCTGCCGCTGCGCGACCTGCACCGCGCCGCACATGGCATCCTGATTTTCCGGGTTGGCTGCCAGCACGCTTTCGAAAGCGGCGCGCGCCTGCGGCAGCCGGTTGAGCTGGGCATTGATTTCGCCGATGTTGAGCTGGCTGAACAGGTCGGCGGGATCGATCGCCGCGGCGCGCTCGTACGCCTTCAATGCCGCCTCGTGCTCCTTGAGGTCCAGGTTCACCTGGCCGAGATTGCGCCAGACGAGGAGGTCGTCGGGCGCAAGCTGCGTGGCCCTGGTCCCGGCCTCGAGGGCGTCGTTGTACTGGCGCAGGCTGGCGTAGCCCAACGACAGCTCCCGCCATCCGGTGGCATTGTCCGGCTGCATGCGCGTCAATTCGGCCGCATAGAGCACGAAGACGTTCCAGTTGCCCGCGGCCTTCAGTTCCTGCATCTTCGCTTCGAGCTGCTTGACGGGGTCGACCGGTGCAACCGGGGCGGCCTTCACCGCCGGCGCGGCCGCCTTGGTCGCCGCGGCGACAACCGCCGCCGACCCCGCCCCGGCCGTTCCCGCCGGGTCCTGGCCTGGGCCGGAAAGCAGCCACCACGCTCCCAGCGCCAGTGCGACCACCGCCGGCAGCGCAATCGCGGCATGTTTGGGCGAAATTGGGAGGATGCCCAGCCGTTTCCGCGGGGCCGCCCCGGCCTCGTCGTTGGACGCCTCCAGGGGCAGATGCGGCGCCGGCGTGGCGACCATCGCTTGCGGCTTGGGTGGGGCGCTGCCGCGCTCCCGCTGCAGCAGCCGGAGCGCGGTGGCGCGGGACTGCATGTAGAACTCCAGCGCCTTGGGCTGGTCGCGGTCGTGCTTGGCGATCGCATGCGCCCAGAGCGGCAGGTCGACCCGGCCCAGCTCGTACTCGCGCTGCGCCTCGGCCAGGAACGGGTCCACCGGGGCGGCGGCGGGAACACCGGCCGATTCCATGCCGGAGGCGCCGGTCAGTTCCGGCGCCGGAGCGGCAGGGCCGGGTTTGGGGGAAGCGTCGTTCTTGGGCGCATCCGGGATGTCGACGAGGCTGAGTTCCATTGGGCAGGCCGGAGATGTGGGATACGACCTGCAAGATGCAAGTTGCGTACCAGACAAATTCCAGGCCGGCATCCGGGCTAGCGGGTTCCTTTCGGCAGGACCGCAAAGACCTCCACCTCCATGGCCTTGCCTTTGAACCTGATCGGGCCCAATGCCTCGACGCCGAGGTCCGCGCCGAGCCGCGCCCGGGTGGCGCCGTCGACCAGGATTGGCCGTCCGGCGACCTTGGTATGCGATTCCAGCCTCGCGGCCAGGTTTACCGTGTCGCCGATGCAGGTGTAGGTCGCCCGCTGCTGCGTGCCGGCGTAGCCCGCGACCATGTCGCCGCTGGCGATGCCCACGCCGATCGCGATCGTCGGCTTGTCCAGCGACCTGCGCTCGCCGTTGAACAGGTCGATGAGTTCGATCATCTCCAGCGCCGCGCGGGTGGCGCTCGTCGCATGGTC
The DNA here is from genome assembly GCA_963699765.1 of uncultured beta proteobacterium. Classification (GTDB taxonomy): domain Bacteria; phylum Pseudomonadota; class Gammaproteobacteria; order Burkholderiales; family Casimicrobiaceae; genus VBCG01. Next base: position 30,470 of record CAVOVD010000010.1, read on the forward strand.
GGGCTGCGGCTGCGGCGCGCCGAACACCGCCATCAACCCGTCGCCCATCATCATGGTGACCATGCCGCCCTGCCCGCTGATCGCGTCGAACATCAGCGCGTAGTAGGTGTTGAGCAGTTCGATGGTCTCCTCGGGTGGCTGCGTCTCGGCCAGCGAGGTGAAGTTGCGGATGTCGCAGAACAGCACCGTCGCCTCGACCCGCTTGCCGCCCAGCGCGAAGCCCGAGTCCTGCAGGTCCTGCGCCACTTCGGGTGCCGCGAACCGGCGCACCAGTTCCTTCTGCTGGTCGCGCAGGCGCTTCTTCTCGAGGCTCGCGCCGATGCGGGCCTTGAGCAGCACCGGATTGATCGGCTTGCCAAGGTAGTCCTCGGCGCCGAGCTCGATGCAGCGCACGACGTTGGCGATGCCCTCCAGGGACGACGTGACGATGACCGGCATGTCGCGCAGCTGCGGGTCGTTGATCATCTGCTCCAGCACCTGGAAGCCGTCCAGCTCGGGCATTTCCATGTCCAGCAGCACCAGGTCGACCGGATCCCGGCGCAGCATTTCCAGCGCGACGCGCCCGTTCTCGGCCGAGGTCACGCTGTGCCCCTGCAGTTCGAGGCTGCGCGTCAGCAGCAGCCGGTTGACCTTGTTGTCGTCGACCACCAGCAGGCGCGCCGGACCGTGGCGCAGGTCATTCATCGCGCAATCCCTCGAGCGCCAGCGCGACCCGCGCGTATTCGTCGTCGAGCGCGGCCAGCGAGTGCGCTTTCTGCTCGTCCGGCATGGTCGCACCGTCGACCTCGAGCGCGCGGGCCATGGCGCCCAGGCCAACGGCGCCGAAGGTGTTGGCGTTGGACTTGAGCGAATGCGCGGCGCGGCGGAAGGCGCCGGCATCCTGCGCCGTCATCGCGCGGCGCAGCTCGGCCAGCATCGCCGGCGCCTCCTGCAGGAAGGTGTCGATCAATTCGCGCGCGAATTCCGCGCCGGTGGCTTCGGCCAGCGCGGCAAACGTGGAACGGTCGATGGTCGGGGTGGTCATCAGCGATCCTTGCGGGCGGGCGCATCGTTGAGGGCCTCGACCAGCCGCTCGACGCGGATCGGCTTGGTCAGGTAGTCGTCCATGCCGGCGGCCAGGCACATCTCGCGGTCGCCCTGCATGGCGTTGGCGGTCATCGCCACGATGCGCGGACGCGCGCCGGCCGGCCAGCGCGCGGTGATCTGCCGCGAGGCCTCGAGCCCGTCCATCTCCGGCATCTGCACGTCCATCAGCACCACGTCGTAGGCCTGCCGCTCGACCGATTCAATGGCCTCGATGCCGTTGCTGGCAAGGTCGGCACGGTAGCCCATCTGCTGCAGCAGGCGCAGTGCGAGTTTCTGGTTCACCACGTTGTCCTCGGCGAGCAGGATGCGCAGCGGATGGCGCGCCGCCTGCCCGACGTCGAGCAGCGGCTTGTCCGCCGCCGGCGCCGGCCGGGGCGCGGCGTCGTGCGTGACCAGGCCCATCAGCGTGTCGAAAAGATGCGACTGCCGGATCGGCTTGGTCAGGTAGGCCGCGAAAAGCTGCTCGGCGTCGCCAACTTCGCGCCGTCCCAGCGAGGTAAACAGCACCAGCGGCAGTATTGCGCGACGCTTGCGGATCAGCCGCGCCAGCGCGACGCCGTCCATTTCCGGCATGTGCATGTCGAGGATCGCGAGATCGAAATCCTCGCCCGTGTCCAGCCAATCCAGCGCCTCCTGCGGCGACCCGGTCGCGCGCGCGGCCATGCCCCACTTGCCGGTCTGCAGCGACAGGACGCGGCGGTTGGTCGCGTTGTCGTCGACGACCAGCACGCGCTTGCCCGCGAGTACCGGCTGCTCGCCGAGGAAGTCGCGCCGCCGCGACGCCGGCAGGTCGGCAACGGGCGCATCGACCGTGAACAGGAAGGTCGACCCCTTGCCCGGGCCGTCGCTCTGCGCCCACATGCGCCCGCCCATCAGCTCTGCCAGCCGCCGGCTGATCGCCAGTCCCAGCCCGGTGCCGCCGTACTTGCGCGTGGTCGACGAGTCGGCCTGCGAAAACGACTGGAACAGCCGATTCATCGCCTCGGCCGTCAGGCCGATGCCGGTGTCGCGCACGGTAAAGGTCAATTCGACGTGGTTGGCCCTGGCGGGCTTCGCGCTCACCGTCAGCACCACCTCGCCCGCCTCGGTGAACTTCACCGCGTTGGACAGCAGGTTCAGGAGGATCTGGCGCAGGCGGGTGACGTCGCCGGAAATCGCCGCCGGGACATCGCCTTCGAACACATAGGCCGTTTCCAGATGCTTCTCGACGGCCCGCGTGGTAACGAGGTCGAGCGCGGACTCGACGCACTCGCGCAGGTCGAAGGGCTGCGCCTCGATGTCCATCCGACCCGCCTCGATCTTGGAGAAGTCGAGGATGTCGTTGATGATGGTCAGCAGCGCGTCGCCCGACTCGCGGATGGTGGCCACGTAATCGTGCTGCTCGGGGTCGAGCCTGGTGTCGAGCAGCAGTCCGCTCATGCCGATGACCGCGTTCATCGGCGTGCGAATTTCATGGCTCATCGTCGCCAGGAACGAACTCTTGGCCTCGTTGGCGGCCTCCGCGGCGGCGCGCGCAGCCTTGGTTTCGTTGAACAGCCGCACGTTCTCGATCGCGATCACCGCCTGGTCGCGGAACGACTCCGCCAGCGCGATCGCCTTGTCGTTGAAGGCGTTCGGCTGCTTGTTGCCCAGCACCAGCACGCCGACGCAGGCGTCGCCGCGCAGCATCGGCAGATACAGCGCCGAGTTCAGGCCCAGTTGTTCATGGCGCACCTTCTCGTGGGCCGGAAGCGGGATCGCCGACCAGTCGCGCAGGTACAGCATGGTCTTGCTGACGATCGCGCGCGACGGGAAGTTGGCATCCGGATCCACGGGCATCACCGTCGACCCCGGCACCGGCGCGAGGCCGGCCGGGGTGGCCATCGCCTTCGGCGAGTAGGTGTCGCCGCTGCAGATCTGCACGATGGCAATGTCGCAGCCCAGGCGATTGACTGCGGCGGTGACGATGGCGTCGAACACCGGCTGCACGTCGGTGGGCGAGCTGCTGATGACGCGCAGGATGTCGGCGGTGGCGGTCTGGCTCGCCAGCGCCTCCTTCGTCTGGTTGAAGAGGCGCACGTTCTCGACGGCGATCACCGCCTGGTCGGCAAAGGTCTCGAGCAGACCGATCTCGGCCGGTGCAAACGGACGAACCTCGTTGCGCAACAGCGAGATGGTGCCGAGGACCTCGCCCTCGCGCAGCAGCGGCACGTTGAGGACCGTGCGGAACCCATATTTCTCCTGCAGTTGGCGAATGTCCGGATACTCCGAGTCGATCAGCGGCACGACATCCTCGACGTGAATGCATTTGCGGTCGATCACGCACCGGCCGCCGATCGATGTCCGTCGGATCGCCAGCGTCTCGACTCCGGTCATCGATTCGTAGAGCGGCCCGTAGCTCGTCATGGCCCGAAGCCGGCCATCGACAACGAGCCAGACGCGGCTGCCGTCCGCCCGGCAGAGGAGCCCGGCGCGCTCCGCCACCGCATCCAGCACCGGCTGCACGTCGGTCGGCGACTCGCTGATGACGCGCAATACTTCGGCGGTTGCCGTCTGCCGCTCCAGCGCCGCCTTGGTCTCGTTGAACAGGCGCGCGTTCTGGATCGCGATCACGGCCTGGTCGGCGAAGGTCTGCGCCAGCGCGACCTCCTGGTCGTCGAAACGACCGGGCGTGGCGCGCAGGATGGTGATGCAGCCGATCGCTTTGCCCTCGCGAAGCAGCGGCACGAACAGCGCCGACTTGTACCCCAGCGCGATCGCCAGGTCGCGCATGCGCACGAACTCCTTCGCGGCCACGGCGGTGTCGGCCACGTTGATGACCCGCGATTCGAGGATGCAGGTGCCGGCGCCGCTGCCGCGATCGAGCGGCCAGGGTTTCAGCATGCTGGATCCGCGCTGCGCCCCGGTGTCGTCGGAGTAGGCGACCGATTCGAGCATCTGTCCATTGGGAATCGCGAGCGCAACCGCCTTGCCCGCGAACAGCCGCTGGCAGCTCGCGACGATGGCGTCGAACACCGGCTGCGTGTCGGTGACCGAGCCGCTGATCACCCGCAGGATCTCGGCCGTTGCCGTCTGCCGCTCCAGCGCCTCGTTGGTCTCGTTGAACATGCGCGCGTTCTGGATGGCGATCACCGCCTGATCGCAGAAAGTCCTGAGCAGCGCGAGTTCCTTGTCGGAGAAGGGTTTGGCCGGCTGGCGCAGCGCCACGATCGACCCCACGCCTCGGCCCTCCCAGAGCATCGGCACCCACACGATCGAGCCGTGCCCGATCACGTCGGCGACCTGGCGCGCCGCCGGCGGCAATTCCGCGCCGACCGCGGTGTCCGGAATCTGGATCGCCTGCCGCGCCTCGATCACGCGGCCGGTCATCGTTTCGCCGACCGGTCTTGGAAAGGTCTTCATGACCGCGTCGAGCGCCGACCCGCGCCACGCGCCGGCGCGCACGTTGTCGTCGGCGCCGATCAGGAAAATCCCCAGCTGCTCGGTGGCGAACAGGTGCGCGCAGCTGTCGAGGATCTTGTCGAACACCGGCGCGGCGTCGGCCACCGAACTGCTGATCACCTGCAGCACTTCGGCGGTGGCGGTCTGCTGTTCCAGCGCCTCCTGCGTTTCGCTGATCAGGCGCACGTTCTCGATGGCGATCACCGCCTGCCCCGCAAAGGTCTTCAGCAGGTCGATCTGCCGCTGCGGCGTCTTCCCCGGATCGGGCCAGGCGACGATGATCGCCCCGACGGCCTGTCCGTCCTTGAGCAGCGGCGCACCGATCATCCGCCGCCAGTGCCCGAGGCGTGCCGCAGCCTGGTCGTAGTCCGGATCGGCGAACGTATCCTCCTCGGCCTGCACGCTGCCCGACATGATGACGCGTCCGCTGAGCATTTCGGGGTTGGGCGGCGCCGGATAGAGCCGGCGCGCATCCTCGATGGCCGCGGGCGACCAGTTGTGCGTCGCGACCAGGTGCACCAGCTTGCCGTCGAATCGGAACACGGCGGCGAGCGGGCTGCCGAACAGCCGGGCCACGCTTTCCAGGATCGCCTTGAACACCGGCGCCACGTCGGTCGGCGACTCGCTGATGCACTGGAGCACGTCGCTGATCGCGGTCTGGAAGTCCAGCGACTCGGTCAGCTCGCGCGTGCGCTCCTCGACCTTGGCGAGCGCGTCCCTGGTCTCGTTGAACAGCCGCACGTTCTCGATGGCGATCACCGCCTGGTCGACGAACGACTCCGCGAGCGCGATCTCCTTGTCGCTGAAGGCGCCCGCCTCGTGGCGCGCCAGCACCAGCGCACCGATGCACTCGCCCTGGCGCAGCAGCGGCAACACCAAAGATGCATTGACCCCGGTCGCCTCGTGAACGCGTTGCTCGTGCACGGGTAGCTCGATCGCGGTCCAGTCCGGAATGTGCAGCATGGTCTTGCCGAGGAGCACCCGTGACGGAAAATTGGCGACCGGATCGATGGGCGTGGCCGCCGCTTTCCGCGAAGGGCGCACGCCTTCCGCAGTGGCCACGGCGACCGGGAAATAATTGCCGGCATCCGTGCGCAGCAGCGTGGTGAAATCGCAGGCGAGCAGCCGGAGGGCCGTCCCGACGATGGCCTCGAACACCGGCTGCACGTCGGTCGGCGAACGGCTGATCACCCGCAGGATGTCGGCGCTGGCCGTCTGTCGTTCCAGCGCCTCCTGCGTCTCGTTGAACAGCCGCGCGTTCTGGATGGCGATCACCGCCTGGTCGGCGAATGTCGCCAGCAGCGCCATCTGCTTGTCCGACAGCGCTCCCGGCTCCGGGGACGACACGGAGATGACGCCGATCGCGACGCCGTCGCGCACGAGCGGCGCCGACGCGATCGACCGGAAGGCCAGCTGCCCGGCGTGCGCGTGCGCGTACGGCGTGGCCGTGGGAGCATGCGTGTCGGCATCCTGCAGCGCGCGGCACTCGATCACCGCGCGGCCGACCAGGCTGTCGCGGTCGATCGGCATGACGTCTGCACCGTGGAACTCGTCGTCCGCAGCGTAGCTTCGCGCCCTTCGGCGCAACCCGTCGCCCTCGACCGTACGCAGCGCCGCCTTGCGCCCGAACAGCCGGGCCGCGCTCGTGACGATTGCGTCGAACACCGGCTGCACGTCGGTCAGAGAACGGCTGATCACCCGCAGGATGTCGGCGCTGGCCGTCTGTCGCTCCAGCGCCTCCTGCGTCTCGTTGAACAGCCGCACGTTCTCGATGGCGATCAGCGCCTGGTCGGCGAAGGACTCGGCCAGCGCGATCTCGGCATCGCGGAACGGGCCTGGCGTCCGGCGGCCGAACACCAGCACGCCGATGCACTCCCCTTCGCGCACCATCGGCACCATCAGCGACGCCGTCATGCCGCTCGACGCGCGGATGCGCCGTTCCCTCTCCGGCAACTCGACGGCCGCCCAATCGGGCAGGTGAAGCATCCTGCCGGTCGCGAACACGCGCGCCGGGAAGTTGTCGGCGGGGTCGATGGCGGTGTCGCCGGCATTGATCCCGATGGGCGACCCGTCCCGGGTAGCCCCGGCCACCATCGACTGCCGGTTTCCCTTCCGCAGCACGACGCCCGTGAGGTCGCAGGCGAGCAGGCGAACGGCAGTGCCGACGATGGCGTCGAACACCGGCTGGACGCTCGTCGGCGAGCTGCTGATCACCCGCAGGATCTCGGCGGTGGCTGTCTGACGCGCCAGCGCCTCCTGCGTCTCGTTGAACAGCCGGGCATTGCGGATCGCAATCACCGCCTGATCGGCGAAGGTCTTGAGGAGATTGACGTCCTTGTCGGAAAACGCCACGCCCGGCGAACGAACCACCTGCAGCGCGCCGATTCCCTGGTCCTGCCACATCATGGGTGCGACCAGCAGAGCGAAGTTGCCGATCTTCCCGGCGGTCCGGCGCAGCCCCTCGGGCACGTCCGCCCCGTGCAGCGCGTCCGGATAGTTCAGGACCCGACGTTTGTGGATCGCATAGCCGTGGATGGACTCGGTGACCGGGAGCGGAAACTGCGCCTTGAGAAAGGCGTCGGCGTTCCTGGCCCAGTCGCTCGCCAGGTTGACCTCTTTGAGGTGCTGGTCGAAGTGCATCAGCCCGTCCTCGCCGATCAGCGCGATGCCCACCTGGCCGGTCGCGAACAGGCGCTGGCAACTACGCATGATTTCGTCGAACACCGGCGCCGTGTCGGCCACGGAACTGCTGATCACCTTCAGAACTTCCGCCGTGGCAGTCTGCTGCTCGAGCGCCTCCTTGGTCTCGTTGAACAGCCGCGCGTTCTGGATGGCGATCACCGCCTGGTCGGCGAAGGTCTTGACCAGAGTCAGCTCGGATTCCGAGAAGAGCCGTGGCGGCGTACAGATGATGTCGATCGTGCCGATGCCGCGGCCGTTCCACGTCATCGGTGCATTCACGACGGAGTAGTCGCCGCGTCCGCGGGCGACTTCCTTGATGTAGTCGGGCATGTCGTCGGCCGCGAGCACACTCGGTCGATAGAGGACCGAACCCTGCCTGACGGCCATGTCGCTGATCGTGCCGGCGAGCGGGCGCGGGAATGCCTGTTCGACTTCTTGCGTGAACTTGCCGCGGTAGGCGCCGATGCGCAGCAGGTCCCCATCGATCAGGCACACCGCCGGGTCGCCCGCGCCGAACAGCCGCTCGCAGCTGTCGAGGATCTTCTCGAACACAGGTTTTGGATCGGCCATCGAGCCGCTGATCACCTGCAGCACTTCGGCGGTCGCGGTCTGCCGTTCCAGCGACTCGGAGACTTCCCTGGCATGGCGCTGCGTCTCGTCGAACAGGCGGGCGTTCTCCAGTGCCAGGCCCTTGGCGGCGGCGGTCAGCCGTTTTCCCGGACAGCGCCGTGATGGCACGCTCGTGGCGGTCGGTCGAGGCGAGTTTGGCGACCTGCGCCGCTGCCGCCGGCGACTTGCGCGCCTTTGACGCCGCAGTCGTCCTGGCCACGGACGTCGACGGCTTTCGTCCTCCTCCCGCCTTCTTCGTTTTCCGCGTTTCGGGCATCAGCGCTTGTCGATTCGATCCGGACGGCAGGTTTCAGGGAAGGCAATGCACGCGGCGATGGACGAGTTGTCCATGGCCCGAGCCTGCCGACGACCGGCGCAGCGGGCGAAACGCAGTTTAGACTACCCACACCCGACGTCCAAACGCCGCGCGGGCAACGTGACCGCTCTGCGCCACGGCAAGACCGGCGGGACCGCCGTCACCTCTACAATCTCCGATCCGACCATGCGCCTTCGACTCCACGGCTTCATCGCCACCCTGCTCGCGACCAATGTTGCGCTGGCAGCCTCCGACCCGCTGCCGGTGGTTCCCGCGCTGGACCTCGACCGCTATGTCGGCCAGTGGCACGAGATCGCCCGCTATCCGAACGTCTTCGAGCGCAACTGCGTGTCGGACGTGACCGCGCGCTATCGCCGCGAGCGCCGACGGGACCATCGAGGTCGTCAACGCCTGCCGCAAGGCGGACGGCAGCATGATGGAGGCCAGGGGCCAGGCCCGCGTCGTGGCGCCGGCCAAGCTGGAGGTCCGCTTCGCACCGGCATGGCTTTCCTGGCTGCCGCTGGTCTGGGGCGACTACTGGGTGATCGACCTCGACGCCGACTACCGCTACGCCGTGGTCGGCGATCCGTCGCGCGAGTACCTGTGGATCCTCGCGCGCGATCCCGCGCTCGACGAGGCGACGCTGCAGCGGATCCTCGCGCGGCTCCCCGCGCTGGGCTACGACCCGGCGAAGCTGCTGCGCAACCCGCCACCTGCGCGCTGACGCCGTCAGGCAAGTCTCGCGTCAGGGTCGGGCGAGGTCGATCACCGGCCCGCCCGCGGCGCGCGCGTCCTCGACGTCGTGCGTGACCAGCAACACCGGCAGCCCGCGCCCGGCGGCGTGTTCGAAGACGAAGCGGCGGAAGTCCTGGCGCAGCTGCGCGTCGAGCTTGTTGAAGGGCTCGTCGAGCAGCAGCGCCTCGGGTTCGGACAGCAGCGTGCGCAGCAGCGCCACCCGCGCGCGCTGGCCGCCGGAGAGGGTTGCCGGATCGCGATCGGCGAAACCGGAAAGGTCGCCTTCGGCCAATGCCTGATCGACGCGCTCGCGACGGGCACCGGTTCCGCGCACCGAGGCCGCCAGTCCGAAGGCGAGGTTCTCGCCGACCGACAGGTGCGGGAACAGGAGGTCGTCCTGGAACAGGATGCCGACGCGGCGGCGTTCCGGCGCAAGATGCGTGATGTCGCGCCCGCCGATACGCACGCGCCCTGAGGCGCGGAACACCGGGTCGATCGATCCGGAAACGTAGGCGAGCAATGTCGACTTGCCGCAGCCCGACGGTCCCATCACCGTCGCGCACTCGCCCGGCGCGACCTCGAGCGTCAGCGGCGGCACCAGTCCGCGGCCGTGAAGGTCGATGCGCACGGCGTCGAGTTCGAGCGCCGCGCCGGCGGTACTCATGCTCCGTCCCGACAATGGTTGAGGCGAGCACAGCGCCTTGCGCGCGGCGTCCCGGCGTTCATCGCCCGCCTCCCAGCCCGCGCCGGTTGGCGTAGAGCAATGCCGGCAACACCGCGGCGGCGACGTAGGCCAGCATCGGGAACAGCGCCTGCACCAGCGCATAGGCTCCGGTGACGCGCCGGTCCGCGCCCGCGGCGAGCGTCACCGCCTCGGTGGTCAGCGTGGGCACGCGGCCGTTGCCGGCGAACAGCGTGGCCAGGTACTGGCCGACGCTGACCGCGAAGGCGACCGCGCAGGCGATCAGCACCGGGCGCAGCAGGATTGGCAGCTTGACCGCGAACAGCACGCGCGTCGGCGAGGCGCCCAGGCTCGCCGCGCTGCGCGCATAGCGCGGGTCGAGCGCGCGCCACGGATCGGCCAGCGACAGGAACAGATAGGGCAGGACGAAGATCAGGTGCGCCCAGACGACCGCGGCCAGCGTGCCGTCGAAATTGAAGCGCACCAGCAGCACCTGCGCACCGAACAGGAAGGCGACCTGCGGCAGCAGCAGCGGAAGGTAGAGGATCCACAGCGACGCGGTGCCGGCGCGCGCATGGCCGCGCTGCTCGTTTTCCAGGCAGCCGGTCACCAGCACCAGCGCGACGGCGGTTGCCAGCACGCCGATGACCAGCGTGTTGAACGCCGGGTCGGCCAGTCCCTGCAGCCGGCGCGACCAGTTGGCCAGCGACCAGGCCTGCGGCAGAAAGTCGGGAAAGCGCCACTGCCCGGCAACGGACCACAGCGCCATGCCGAGCAGCGCCAGCAGCGAGAAGGCGAGCAGCGCGACGACCACCGCCGACGAAACGCCGGCCCCCGCGGCGGCGACACCGTCACGGCGGCCGCGCGCGAGGACACGCCGGCCGAGCACGCTCGCGCCGCGTTCCAGGCCATGCCAGGCGGCGATGCACACGACGACCAGCAGCAACAGCAACGTCGCGGCGGCGGCGGCAGGGAAATAGTGCGCGATGTCGGCGTCGAAGAACCAGCGCACTGCGAGCACCGCGAGTGTGGGCGGATTGGTCGGCCCGACGATCATCGCCACGTCGACGACCGAAAGCGAAAAGGCGATCACCGCGTAGACCGGCAGGCGGATCTGCGGATAGACCTGAGGCAGCACGACGCGAAACCATGCGCTGACCGGCGGGTAGCCAAGCGCACGCGCGGCGGCGATGTGATCGCGCGCGGGCACCTGGTTGAGCGCGCCGATGGTCATCAGGATCAGGTAGGGCACTTCCTTCAACAGCAGCGCCAGAACCAGCGCCAGGCCCGCCGCGTCGCCGACGGTCGCCACGTCCGGCGGCAACGCCCAGCCGGTAAGCCAGGGCGAGATCGCCCGTGCGATCCAGCCCGACGGCGCGATCAGGAAGGCGAGGCCGAGGGCCAACGCCGAATGCGGCGTGGCCAGCACCGGCGCCAGCGCGCCGCCGACGCGCCGCATCCAGGGCCTGCCGTGCGCCCAGGCGCAGAACGACAGCGCCAGGGCGACCGAGAGCAGCGAGGCGAAGAGGCCGGTGAACAGCGTCACCGCGAGGCTGGTGTCGAAACCCGGATAGGCGAACAGCCTGCGCCAGGCGTCGAGGCCGAACGCGTGGCCGCCGATCGCCGGCAGGTAGCCGAAGGCCGGCAGCAGCGTGCCCATGAGGCCGGCGACAATCGGCAGCAGCAGCACGCCGGTCGTCGCCGCGGGTGCTACGCGCAACGCGCCGCGGCGCCGCGGCGCGCTCAGTGGGTGTAGCGCTTCTCCCATTCCGCCATGATGCGCGTCATCCACGACGGATGCGGCTCGAGCAGCGTGATGCCGAGCTCCGCGTTGGTCGGCAGGGCCGGCGAGCGGGGCAGCTCGTCGAAGCGCTGGCGCTCGGCCGGCGTGAGCTTGGTCAGGTCGAGCACGGTGAAGTTGCCCATCTGGCGGGTGTCCTGCGCCCGCGCCTGCGTGGCGGGTTCGAGCAGGAAGTCGGCGACGACCATCGCGCCTTCCTTGTTGGCCGCGTTGAACGGAATGGCGACGAAGCTGGTGTTGCCGATGGTGCCCCTGGCGAACACGAAGGTGCGCACGCTGTCGGGCAGCAGGCCCGCGCCGATGGACACCGCTGCCTCGGAGGGATTGAACGAGATCAGGATGTCGATCTCGCCGTCGTTGAGCAGTTGCCGCTGCGCCGGGCCGTTCTCCGGAAACTGCTGGCCGCCGCGCCACAGCTTCGGCCGCAGCTGGTCGTACCAGGCCCACAGCGGCGCGGTGACCGTGGCGAAGTTGGCGTCGGTCGCGGGCCGCTGCAGCACCGCGGGGTCCGGCGTCAACTCGTACAGCGCCTGCTTCAGGAAGGTCGAGCCGAGGAAATTGCGCACGCTCGGATGCGTGAAGCGCCCCGGGTTGGCCTGCACCCAGGCGAGCAGCTCGGGCACCGAGCGCGGCACGGTCTTCACTCGCTTGCTGTCGTAAACGAAGACCAGCTGCGCGCGCCGCCACGGCGACTCCATGCCGTCGACCGGAATGGTGAAGTCGACGACGTTGGAGCGGATGTTGGTGGTGTCGATGCGCGCGGCGTTGGGCAGGCGCGCGCCGAAGGGTCCGAAGAGCAGGTTCTGCTGCTTCAGCGCCAGGAAATTGGGGCCGTTGATCCAGATGAGGTCGACCGAGCCGTCGCGCTCGCGCCCCGCGGCCTTCTCGGCGACGACGCGGGTCACCGCTTCGGCGGTGTCCTTCAGCTTGACGTGGTTGACCCTGACGCCGTAGCGCCGCTGCACCTCGTCGCCGACCCAGCGATGAAGGCGTTGGTCTTCTCGTCGCCGGCCCAGGCGTTCCAGTTGACGCTCTGGCCACGCGCCTTGGCCAGGACCTCGTTCCACTTCGCGTCCTGCGCGGCCACCGGAAGCAGTGCCCAGCAATGCAAGGAACGCGACGGTCAGAAGTTCTCGCGATCACCACGTCAGTCATCCGCGGCGTTGACCGCCACGATCCTGGTGACCTTGCGCGTTGCGACCGGCGCACGGCCCTTCGCCGCCTGCCGCCGCGCACGCGCCTCCTCCAGCACCGGTCCCAGCACCTGCTCGTGAAAGCGGTCGCAGCCGATGCACAGGTTCTGGTAGGGCGAGCCGTCCGGCTTCGCCGTCAGCGACGCCTCGACGAAGCGCGCCTCGCTCCAGCCGTGCGCGAGGCCCATGCGCTCCGGGTGGCCCATGGTGATCGCCTCGTAGGCCGGCACGCCGACGAGCGAATCGAGTATCGCGATCAGATTGTCCTCGAGCAGGCTGCCGACCGGGATTTTGGTCTTGATGCAGCAGGGGTAGACCGCGCCGTCCGGCTCGACGGAGACCTCCGAGCCGTTGTACTGGTGGCGCAGGAAATTGAGTCCGCCCGACCAGCGATTGCAGAAATTGTCGGCGAGCGTCGCGTGCGACAGGTTGTTCTGCCAGGCGCGCCCGCGCGGCCACAGCTTGCCGATCCACGAGTCCGGCGTCGCGCCGAAGAAGCTGTAGACCGGACCGTCCTCCTCGTGCCAGTTGCGCGTGGTCGCCAACAGGCCCGACTTCTTCATCCCGTGGCGCTCGAACAGCGCCGTGAGCCTGTCCATGAAGGCCTGCTGCTTCACCGGCCCTTCGAGGCCGACGTGGAAGTCGTCGACACTCGCCACCGAGATCATCCACACGCCGCGCTCGAGCAGGTCGGCGACGATCTGGTCGGTCAGCAGGTCGCCGGTGGTCTGGACGACGATCTTGACTCCGCCCTGCCCGGCGTAGCGGTCACGCAGGCCTTCGATCACCTTGTAGGTCACCCGCTCGCGCACCGGGTCGAGCAGCGACTCGCCGCCGGAGAGGATCACCCTGCCTGTCTTTTCCGGGAAGCTGCCGTCGGGCCGCGGATCGTCGAGGTCGACATAGGTCATGCGCTCGGGAAAGTTGGCCAGGATGCGCGGGTAGTTGCGCTCGGCCTCGGCCACGACGGATTCGAGTTCGCCGCGGATGTAGGGCCGGAAGCGGTCCTCGTAGCAGTGCTTGCACTTGCGGTGGCAAGCCCAGGCCATGACGTAGTAGATGGATTCCATGGGGCGCGGCGGAGGGTCTCGGTCAGGCTGGGCGAACGATCGATTATGCCGCAACGACGGATGCCGCGACGGCACGCGCCGTCAGGCAGGCGCCGACCGGCAGGACGCCATGATCCTCGCGTCGATGCGGTCAGCGTGTGTCGGCGTGCGCTCCGCGATCCTTACGCGCGCCGGGTCCCATCCGCTTCGCCAGTTCCACGCAGGGATCCGGTCGCGGCGCGGCCGGCGTCAGCACGACGACGTCGAACCGGTCCTCTGACTCCCGGCCGGGACCCGCGCCGTCGCGTTCGATGAGGCCGATGGCAACCGAGGCTGCGCGCTCCTCGGCGCTCAGCCAGTAGGGAACGCCGATGTCGACGCGGGCGTGCCCGTTGCCGGTGAGCAGCACCACGCCGCGCCCCGCGTAGGGCCGGATCGCCTGCGCCAGCGTGCGGTCGCGGGCAACCTGCGCCCCGGCCATGCCCGGCAGCGCCGCCGCGGGCAACAGGTCGCAGTGGCCCCTGGCGATCATGTCCTCGTGCGCGCGCCGGAATTCGGCGGCCAGACTGTCGTAGGACGACCCGGCGCCGGTCGATGCCGCATCCATGGCCAGGCGCATCGCCTCGCTGCGCGAGAGATTGGCGGCGACGATCGGCAGGTCGTGGTCCAGCGCCAGCTGGACGAAGGGCCGGTACAGCGGCCAGTTCCAGCTCGGCGCGCCCCGGGCTTGCGCGATCAGGTAGTCGGCGTCGCCGGGACGCTCGCGCCGCGCGCGATCGATGTCGGCCTGTCGCTCGCGGTCGAACTGCTCGAAGGCGATCGCCGGCCGTGCACCCTCGGCGATGAGTTGCCGCAACGCGGCGGCGCGCAGCGCGTGCTGCGCAGCGTTGTCGTGCACTTCGCCCAGCAGCACGATGCCACGGCCGCGCATCGCCCTGGCCAGCGCGTCGGGCTCGGCCGCGATCTCGACACCCGCCCCGGCGACCGCCTCGATTGACAGTGTCAGGCAGGTCAGGGCCAGCCCGATGCCGAAGCGGACCGGGTTCATTTTCCGCCGCGCCCGCCCGGCGTCCAGTCGACGCTCTGCGGCCGCCCGGAAAGATGCAGCGTGGCTGCGGCGGCGGGCGATTCCGCGACCAGCCTGCCGGCACGAAACACCTTGAGCCGCGTCGCGCGCAGCCGCAGCGCCTCGACCGGATCGCGCGCCTGCAGCAGCACGAAGTCGGCACGGCAGCCCGGCGCGATGCCGTAGCCGTCGAGGTTCAGGACCTTCGCCGCGTTGACGGTGACGGCATCGAAACAGGCGCGCATGCCGTCGCGGCCGGTCATCTGCGCAACGTGCAGGCCCATCGCCGCGACCTCGAGCATGTCGGCGCTGCCCAGCGGATACCACGGGTCCATCACGCAGTCCTGGCCGAAGGCGACGTTCACGCCCGCGGCGAGCAGCTCCGGCACGCGGGTCATGCCGCGCCGCTTGGGATAATCGTCGTGGCGGCCCTGCAGCGTGATGTTGATCAGCGGATTGGCGATGGCCTGCACCTGCGCCTCTGCCAGCAGCGGCAGCAGCTTGGACACGTAGTAGTTGTCCATCGAGTGCATCGACGTCAGGTGCGAGCCCGCCACCCGCCCCTGCAGGCCCAGCCGCTGCGTGTGGAAGGCCAGCGTCTCGATGTGCCGCGACAGCGGATCGTCGGTCTCGTCGCAGTGCATGTCCACCTGCTTGCCGCTTTCGGCCGCCAGTTCGCACAGCAGGCGCACCGACTCCGCGCCTTCGGCCATCGTCCGCTCGAAATGCGGAATGCCGCCGACGACGTCCACGCCCATGTCCAGCGCGCGCCGCACCTGCGCGAGCCCTCCGGCGCTGCGCAGCGCACCGTCCTGCGGAAAGGCAACCAGCTGCAGGTCGAGCCAGGGCTTCACCTTCTCGCGCACCTGCAGCAGCGCCTCGACCGCCAGCAGGCGCGGGTCGCAGACGTCGACGTGCGAGCGGATGGCGAGCAGGCCGCGCGCCACCGCCCAGTCGCAATAGGCGAGCGCGCGTTCGACGATCGCCTCCTGCGTCAGCACAGGCTTCAACTCGCCCCACAGCGCGATGCCTTCGAGCAGCGTGCCGCTCTGGTTGACCCGCGGCATGCCGTAGGTCAGCGTCGAGTCCATGTGGAAGTGCGCATCGACGAACGGCGGCGACAGCAGCTGCCCCGCCGCGTCGACCGTGGACTGCGCCTGCGCGTCGATGCGCGGCGCCACGTCGACGATGCGCCCGTCGGCGACGAGGACGTCGCGCCCGGTGCGACCGTCGGGAAAGGTCGCGTTGCGGACGAGAAGCTGCGCGTTCACTTGGTGCCGAAGATCCGGTCGCCGGCGTCGCCCAGTCCGGGCACGATGTAGCCGTGGTCGTTCAGTTCGCGGTCGATGGCCGCCGTGTACAGCGCCACGTCGGGATGCGCCGTGCGGAAGTTGGTCACGCCCTCCGGACAGGACACCAGGCAGACGTAGCGGATCGACCGCGGCTTCGCTTCCTTCAGCCGCTCGACCGCGGCCACCGCCGAATTGCCGGTGGCGAGCATCGGATCGAGCACGACCGCATCGCGCTCGGTCATGCCGCTGGGCATCTTGAAGTAATACTCGACCGCGACCAGCGTCTTCGGATCGCGGTAGAGGCCGACGTGGCCGACGCGCGCGCCGGGCACCACCTGCAGGAAGCCGTCGAGCAGTCCCATGCCGGCGCGCAGCACGGGAACGAACACCAGCTTCTTGCCGTCGATGAGCCTCGAACTCATCGTCTCCAGCGGCGTGCGGATCTGCACGTCGTGCATGGGCATGTCGCGCGTGACCTCGTAGGCCATCAGCGCGCCGATCTCGGTCAGCAGGCGGCGGAAGCTGGTGGTGCTGGTTTCCTGTTTGCGCAGCAGCGTCAGCTTGTGCTGGATCAGCGGGTGGTCGAGCACGTGCACGTTGGACGGCATGGAGTCTCCTGCGGCGGGGTGACTGCGGATCAGAATACGGTACCGTCGCTGCGAATGGAAAGCGGCGGGTCGCCGCCGCGCAGTTCCTGCGCGAGTTCGCGGCCGGCGGCCCAGGTGCCGCCTTCGAGGATGCAGGCGAACGGCAGATCGGGTGCGCCCAGACGCGCGCGCACCAGCGGCGCCAGTTCGTCGAGCAGCGCGACGGTCAGTGCGCGCCATTCGATCACCACCTCGCTGCCCACCGCCAGCGCGGCCTGCGCCAGCGCATCGTCGCGCAGCGCCAGCACGCCGGCGTCGAGCAGCAGGCCGCCGTTGCGATACTCGGGCAGGCCGGTCAGCGCATCGCGCTCGGCCAGTCGAACGCCGGCCCATTCGAGGGGCTCGAACAGCGAATAGGTCGAGCCACTGCGACAGCTTGTGAAAGGGCACCCAGCCCGCGGTCGGGCCGCGGCCGCCGGCGTGCGGATGGCGCCAGACGTCGCCCAGCGCGACGCCGTCCTGCGCGCTGCCGGTCAGCCAGATCGACGAGAGCCCGTCGAGCAGCGCGCGCAGGATCGCCGGCGCGGCGACCGTCGCCTGCGCGTCGCCGGCGGTCAGCGCGTCGAACAGCCCGCCTGGCCGCGCGGCGTCGCCGAACGTCTCGCGCTCCGCGGCCAGCGCGGCGCCCAGCCGGCGCAGCAGCGCGGCGCGGCCCTCGAGGCCGACCAGCGGGTTGTCGGCATCCGCCTGGAACAGCGCCGCGAGCGCATCGGCGTCGATCGCCGCGAGCGCCGAGGCGTCGACGCGCAGCGCGTCGTCGCGCCGCGCGGAAAACGCGCCATCCATGAAAGCGCGAAAGCTCGCCACGCCCAGCCCTTCGGAGCGGGTGAAGCGCTGTCCCGACGCCGCCTCGTCGTAATGCCAGGCGGGACCCGCGCCGGCGTCGAGCAGCACGCTGACCACCGTCAGGTCGAACTGCGCCCGCGCGCGCGCGGCGGCGCTGCGTCCGGAAAGCGCCTGGTCGAGTTCGGCGCGACGATCGACGCCGCCCGCCTCGAAATGCCGCCAGCGGCTGTGATAGGGAATGGCCAGCGTCGGATAGCGGCGCCGCGTGATCGCGGCAACGCGGTCCGCCGCGCCCGGGAGCCGGTCGCGATGGACGGAAAAGTGATCCGAACGGCCGGCGCTCGCCGCGGCCGCAACATTGGCGCAGCGTTCGCGGATTGCCGTCGTCGACCGCAGCGCCGCGACCGGCGAGGCGGCCAGCGCCGCCGTCACAGGCCGCGGCCCTTGGTCAGCGCGAGTTGATCGGCGTCGGGCACGTCGCCCGCGGTGAAATAGCCGGCCGCCTTCTTGGCGTCCATTTCCACCGACGCGTCCTGCGGAATGAGTCCGTCCGGAATGGCCACGCGCTCGCCCACCTCGATGCCGGAACTCACGATGGCGTCGTATTTCAAGTTGCTCATCGACACCAGCCGATGGATGCGGCGAATGCCCAGCCAGTGCAGCACGTCGGGCATCAGTTCCTGGAAGCGCATGTCCTGCACGCCCGCCACGCACTCGGTGCGCAGGAAGTAGTTGGTCGCCGAATCGCCGCCTTCCTGGCGCTTGCGCGCGTTGTAGACCAGGAACTTGGTCACCTCGCCCAGCGCGCGGCCTTCCTTGCGGCAGTAGACGACCAGGCCCACGCCGCCGGCCTGCGCGCCGCGAATGCACTCCTCGATCGCATGCGTCAGGTAGGGCCGGCAGGTGCAGATGTCCGAGCCGAACACATCCGACCCGTTGCATTCGTCGTGCACGCGCGCGGTCAGCGTCACCTCGGGATTGGCCAAGTCGTGCGGATTGCCGAAGATGTAGACCGTCTGCCCGCCAATCGGCGGCAGGAACACCTCGAGGTCGCCGCGCGTCACGAGCTCCGGATACATGCCGCCGGTCTCCTCGAACAGCGCGCGGCGCAGGTCGGCCTCCTTGCAGCCGAAGCGCTGCGCGACGCCGGGCAGCCACCACACCGGCTCGATCGCCGCCTTGGTCACCACCGCCGAACCGTTGGCGTGCAGGACACGTCCGTCGGCCGCCAGCCGGCCGGCAGCGATCGCCTCGCGCACTTCGGGCAGGTCGATGTGCGCCTTGGTGACGGCGATGGTCGGGCGGATGTCGTAGCCCTGCGCGATCTCGTCGCGGAACACGTCGGCGACGATGGCGCCGAACGGGTCCATCGACACGATCCTCGTCGGGTCGCCCCACGCCGGATAGGGACCGAGGGGGTCGGTGGGCATGGTGTTGGTCAGGTCGGGACGGTGGCTGCGCGTCAGCGCGCCGGCGGCGACGGCGAGCGCGCGATAGACGCCGTAGGAACCGCTGTGCGTGCCGATCACGTTGCGCTGGCTGCGGTTGTGCGTGCTGCCGACGACCGGACGGCGCAGGTGCGGGTCGCCCTGGCCCCAGGAAATCGGCAGCATGCCCGGCTCGCCCTCGACCGGATGCGAGGTCAGCCGGATGTGCTTGGTCGGTGTGGTCTCAGTGCCCATGGCGATCGATCCCGATCGGCAACTATACAGCGCCGCCGACCCCGAACGGCACGCCTTTGGCGCCACCCGCAGAAGGCATCGCCGCGGATGTGTTGCAGGAGACACGCCCGCGGCGGGCAGGCGTTCCCGCAGCCGCGACGCCATCCCTGCACGCGGATCGCGCCGCCGCACCGCGTCCGGGCCCAGCCACGCCTCGGCAGGCGCCGCCGGAAAGGGGTATTCTCGGCGGCATGTTCGACCCGGAGGGGGTATGCCGGAGAGCCGGCTGACGCACAGGCTTGCCGCCATCGTGGTGGCGGATGCCGTCGGATACTCGCGAGCGATGGAAATCGACGAGTCAGGGACGCTGCGACGCCTTCGGGAGGTCCGCGCCGCCATCGTCGATCCGAAGACCAGCCAGTTCCGCGGCCGGATCGTGAAGAGCACCGGCGACGGCTGGCTTGCCGAATACCAGAGCGTCTCCGATGCCGTGCAAAGCAGCGTCGAGATCCTGACCGCGATCGACCGGCGCAACGCGAAGCTCCCGACAGGTCAGCGGCTCGAATTTCGCGTCGGCATCAACCTCGGCGAAATCGTCTTCGATGGCGGCGACATCTACGGCACCGGTGTCAACATCGCGGCGCGGCTCGAGGCGATGGCAAGGCCCGGCGGCATCTGCATATCGAAACTCGTGCGCGAGCAGGTGTCCGGCATCCTCGACCTCACGTACGAGGACATGGGCGAGCAGACCGTGAAGAACCTCGCCACGCCGATCCGCTGCTTCGCGGTCGGCTGGAGCAAGGACCGCGACAAGCCGAAGGCCGCCGGCAAGCCTGCGTCCGGACCGGCCGCCGGCGAGGGCGCATCGATCGCGGTCCTGCCGTTCAACGACTTCTCCCCGCAAACGGACCAGGAGTATTTCGCCGACGGGATGGTCGATGACATCATCACCGCGCTCGCGCGCTTCAAGGGCCTGAAGGTCATCGCGCGCAACTCGACGTTCGCCTACAAGGGCCGCGCCGTGGATATCCGCCAGATCGCCAAAGATCTCGGCGTGCGTTACGTGCTCGAAGGCAGTGTCCGCAAGGCGGAAGAGCGGATCCGGATAACGGGCCAGCTGATCGACGCGGCGACCGGCGCACACCTGTGGGCCGATCAATTCGACGGCGAATTCAAGGACCTGTTCGACCTGCAGGACCGGATCACCGAACGCGTCGTCGGCACGCTGGAGCCGCAAATCCGGAAGGCCGAGATCGAGCGCGCGCGGCGCAAGCGGCCCGCGCGGATGGACGCGTACGACTTCTATCTGCGCGCGCTGCCGCACGCCTACGCGATGCGTTTCGAGGACAACGCACTGGCGCTCGACCTGCTGCGCGAAGCCACGCGGCTCGACCCCGGCTACGCACCCGCGAAGGCGCTTACCGCGTGGTGCCTCGAGCAGCGGTTGACGCGCAACTGGCCGACGGCGCGGGACGACGACGCGGCGGCGGGCGTGCGCCTCGCGCGCGAAGCGCTGGCCGCCAACATGGACGATGCCAATCCCGTCGCGCTGGCCGGATTCGTGCTCATGATGATCGGCCGCGATTACGACGCGGGCCTCGCGGCGCTGCATCGCGCCGTCGACCTCAACCGCAACAACGCCTTCGTCGCGATGCTCGCCGGCTGGGCAAATGCGTTCGCGGGCGATCCGTCTGAGGCGATGTCCCTGCTGCTTCGCGCGCGCGCGCTGAGCCCCTGGGATCCGGCGTCGTTTTACATCGTCAGCGGGCTTGCGATGGCGAACCTGCTGGCGGGCCATTACGCGGAGGCGGCGGACCGTGCAACGCAGTCGCTGGCCCTCAACGGCGAATGGGACGCGACGTTCTACGTGCTCGCCATCGCCCACAGCTATCTGGGGCGGATCGACGATGCTCGCGCCGACGCTGCGAAGCTCGTCGCTCTGGTCCCCGACGCGTCGATATCGCACTGGCGGAAGATGCTGCCCATTCGCGATCCCGCGCGACTTGCCTTCCTCGAGAATGGGCTCCGCATCGCAGGTTTGCCCGAGTGACGGCTGCGCCGTCCCTGCGATAATCGTCACAAGGGCGCTCCGCGTCCTCCCTCATGCGCACGCCGATGGAATGGATCGTCCTCGTTGCCGCCCTCGTGCTGGGCGTGCCTGCCGCGGCCTGGTTCGCGCAGGACCGGCTGATCTTCTTTCCCCAGCCCATCGCCTCGACCGCGCAGCTGCCGGCGGACGCGCAGCCGCTGGAGGTCGTCGCCGGCGACGGCACGAAACTGCGCGGCTGGCTGCGCGCCGCGGACGCCGCGCCGCGCGCGGCATCGGTGACTGCCGCCCCGGTCATCCTCTATTTCGGCGGTAACGCAGAGGAGGTCTCGTGGACGCTCGCCGACGCGCGCTGGCCGCGCGACTGGACGATCGCCGCCGTCAATTACCGCGGCTACGGCGACAGCGAAGGCAAACCGGGCGAGGCGGCGCTGGTCGCCGATGCGCTGACCATCCACGACGCGGTTGCGGCGCGGCCCGACGTCGACCGCAACCGCATCGTCGCCTTCGGCCGCAGCCTCGGCACCGGCGTCGCCGTCAAGCTCGCCGCCGCGCGACCGCTTGCCGGTGCCATCCTCGTCTCGCCGTTCGACAGCATGGTCGAGGTGGGCAGCACGCACTATCCCTGGCTGCCCGTCTCGCTGCTGCTGCGCCATCGCTTCGATTCGCTGGAGGACGCGCGGCGCGCGCCGATGCCGCTGCTGGCCATCGTCGCGAGCGACGACTCGATCATCCCGCGCCAGCGCTCGCAGGCGCTCTTCGACGCCTGGGCCGGACCGAAGTCCTGGCTGGTCGTGCCCGCGACCGATCACAACACGCTGAGCATGCCGGACGCGTTCTGGACTCGCTGGCGCTCTACGACGCCTGGGCCGGACCGAAGTCCTGGCTGGTCGTGCCGGCGACCGATCACAACACGCTGAGCATGCCCGACACGTTCTGGGCTGGCGTCGACGGCTTTCTCGCGGCGCGGGCGCGCTGACGCGCTCTCGCGCGCGACAGCGCCGGGGCAAACTCCCGGCACCACCCAACACTGCGTTCTCCCCCACCGTCTTCACAATCGGTGGGAGTATCCGTATTCGCAGCGGCGATTCTCACGACCGGCGCAGCCACCAGAACACCGCGAGCAGGAACGCGATCGCCACCCCGATGCCCGTCCAAAACAGGTTGCTCTTTGTCGTCTGCCCCGGAAGGGCGCGCTGGTCGTACTCCCCGTAGATGACCCGGGCCTTCAGCTCGAGCGGCTCGAGATTGACGGGCTCCAGGAGCAGGACACGCACTTCCACCTCCGGCGTCGAGGGCAGCGTGTACGAGTGCGACTCGCGCCCGACCACGAGCGTGCGCTTGCCGGCGTCAACCTGCACCTCCTGCCTCGCCATGAACCTGTCCTGGAAGAGCAGAATGCTCTTGCCGATCGGATAGGTGCACCCGTCCGGCGCCACCGGGCATTCGATCTCGACGCTGACCGTTCCGTCGGCGCTCTTCGACGGATCGATCAGATACGCGGCAAAATCCACCACCAGCGTCGCCGGCCCGCGGCCCGAAAAATGCTCGAACGTAGTGACCTTGAGGCGACGTGAACTGCGGGGCAGATCCCTGGGCGTGCCGGTGACCTCGCGCGGCTGAATGCGTATCTGGCTTTCGGACCAGGCCCTGTCGGCCAGCACCACGATGGGTCGATCCGGGTCCTTGCTGAGCAGCGGTGCCTGCATCACCGCGCTGGACTGGGCGGCGGCGCCCGCCGCGAACGCGCCGCGAACGCCGCCGCGACCGCTGCGGCGGCAAGGGCTCGAATGGCCGTCCAGGCCAGCAAAGGGTTGGTGGAGAAAACGCGCATCGTCGGGTCCGATCAGGGTCAGGTGTGCGACCAAAATTGGCGTCGCCGCCCGAAGGGTACCCGAAGCGGCCAGCGCGCAACGCCCGGATCACCGCACCGGTGCGCGCCGGCCTGCATCTGCGGTGCTCGACAGTCGGGAGCAATGCCTGATTTTCGGCACGCCAATTGCTTTGCTCAAGTGACAGCCTTGAGCAAGCGTGGGCGCGGCACCAGTCGCGCGCGACTTGCCGGAAATCCCATGCTCCCACCCTCGATCCTTCGCGTATTTCTGCTGTCCTGCCTCGCCCTGCCCCCGACGGCGTATGGCGCCGTCTACAAGTGCACGGTGGACGGCAAGACGGCCTACCAGCAGCAACCCTGCGAAGCCGGCGCCGCGCAGCGCGAAGTGGAACCGCCGCCGGCAAGGCCGTCGCGGGCGACCGCCGCACCGTCGCCAGCGGCGGAGCCCGCGCGGCCCGGGCCGAGCGCGCCACGAAAGCCGGTCGCGAACGGTGAACTCGATGCCGCCGGGCGCGAGGCGCTGGCCCGTGAAGCGTTCGAAGCGCTCAAGCGCCGCGACCTCGCCAGCTTCGATGCCCTCCTGTGCGCCAATGCCCGGCAGAACTATGCGCGCGCCGAGCTCAGGTCGGTGCTGCCCAGGGCCGCCGCCGGCATCGCGAAACGCCAGACCGAGTTGGGCGAGACGCTGGTCAACGAGTCGAGTCGCGTGAACTTCGCGACAACGATCATCGAGCCTGGCAGGAGCGACAGGACCCGCGTTCCGGACCGGCCGTTCGGGGTCGGACTGCGACGCCCGGCCGACGGTCGGACCTGCGTGGATGGATTCGGTTCGCTCGCGGGCAGTGGGAAGTGATGCGCGCCGGCGGCAAAGCGACTCTGGTCGCGATCGCGCTGGCGCTTGCCGCGACGGGCTGCGGCAGCCGTCCCAGCGAGGACGTGCGGGTGAGCGTGAACGGCAGCCAGCTCGTGCTCGAAAACCGCTCCAACACGGACATCCACTTCCAGCTGATCGAGCCGCTGGTGGCGTTCATTCCGCTGTCCACGCCCCTCAACCGGTTCGAGGACGGCAAGACGCTGAAGTTCCGGATCGCGCCGTCGCAGCGAGGCCAGACGATCGACGTGACGTGGTGGCGACCCGGCGAACGGCTCGACGGCACCGAGCTTCGCGGACCGGATCGCGTGCGCAGGATCCGCATCAAGCTCGACGAACTGACCGAACCGCTGCCGGCCGACGAGGCGTACGTGCGCGCCTGCATCGCACTGGCGGGGGCCACGGCCAAAGAGCAGCGCGAGCGGCCCGGCGGCACGGCGCGCGACCTCGCGCGCAACTACAACGGCCGCAAGGCGGAAAGCGATTGCATGGCCGGCGCGGAGCAGCGTTGCCCGGACCGGCCGGAAAACTGCGCGGACGAACTCGCGAAGACCCGACAGGCGCTGGCGGGCGTACAGGAAGCGCTCGAGCGTCATCGGGAGGCCGCGGCGGCGGCCAGGCCCGCTGCAGTTGCGCCGCCGGGAAAACTCGAAGTCGCCGCCCGCGACGCGTTCTACGACCTGCGCGAAGGCAAGGTCGATCGCTACCTTGCGCGGCTGTGCGAGGGTACCCGCAAGATCTACTCCGGTCCCTTCGTGCGCGGGACGCTCGTGAAAACCGGCCAGGAATTCGCGCAGCGCGGAGTCGACCTCGGTCGCATCGCGGAACGCTCCGCGGAACAGGTGACGTTCGACGCCATCGACCTGGCGATGCAGACGGGCCGAGCGCCCGCCCTTCCACCGCTCAAGATCAAAGCGTCGTTCCAGCGCGAAGGCGACCGCGATTGCCTGCTCGAGGTCGTGGAAATCAGGTAGCGAAAGGCAGGCGAGAATCGGCTCGCGTCCCGCGCACCCTAGCGATCCCCGTTGGCCGCACCGGCCGGTTCGTGACCAGGCGCGTCGCCTCCCGTTCCCGGCAGCGACGAAAGCAGCTGGATCAGTTCCGCCTGCCGCGACGTGCCGGTCTTCTCGAGCAATGCGCGCATATGGCTGCGCACAGTGGCGATGCCCACGTCCAGCTGCCGTGCAACCGCCTTCGGCACATGCCCTGCGCAAAGCAGCAGCGCGACCCTGGCCTCTGCCGGCGTGAGGTCGAAGTACTGGCGCAGATCCTGACCGCTAGGCAGCAGGTCGGGTCGCGCGGGGTCGCCGATGACGATGAGCGCGAGCCGCCGTGTCCCGCCCGCGAAGCCACGTACCGTCGGAAGGGGCGCGACGAAGACGTCGCTGTTCGCTGCGCCATCGACCTTCAGTTCGAGGCGCGTCGCGGCGGGTGCGTCGCCCACCGCCCTGGCCAGCGCCGCCGCCAGCGCGCGCGCCAAGCGGGGATTGCCGGCGTGCAGATGCTGGTCCACGATCGACAGCTCGCTGCCGGCGAGCAACGCCTGCCGCGCGCGGGCGCTGGCGAAGCGGATGTGCCGGTCTTCCTCCGCAACGATGACACCGGCCGCGGTGCGGTCGGCAACGGCCCTGAGCACGTCGAGATCGAGCCAGAGTGATTTGACGAAGCTGTCGAACATGCCACTCAGCTTCGTCGACTGCAGCCGCACGAGTTCCAGCGCGTTCTGCGTCCGCAGCAACGGATTGCGCTGGAAGGCGTCGCGATAGGTGTTGACACCGATCGTTCCTCCGGCGAGCAGTTCGCGGGCCTGATCGCGCGCGGCGATATGCGCGTCGTTGCCGAGGTCGATGCTCACGCCCTGGACAAGCGCGCCGCGTACCACCGGCCGCGCCTGGTCGGTGATGAAGGTGACGTCGGAAATGGCGACCCTGCCCCTGGTGCCGCGCCCCTCGCACTCGATGCAGCCGACCTCCGTCCTGAGCGGGCCGGGTGACGGCGACGACGGAAACAGTAATTCGAGCTCCCCAGGCGAGAGGGCAGCCTCGGTCGCGCAGGCATCGCAAAGCGCTTCGACCAGGAACTGAGACCAGATGCAACGGACGCCTGCGGCAAATTCATCGTAGGACACGCCCATGTCGCGCAGCGTGTAACTCGCGTCGAGCCCGGCGACCAGCGTGTCCAGCGCCGCGAACAGCCACCGCGTGCGCGCGACCGCCATCGCCGCAGGAGCGTTGTCTCTGTTGAGCGGCGCGACGACGAGCAGGGCATCCGACAGGGAATCGGATTGCAGCGCCCGTTCCCAGGCCGCCCGGTTTGGCGGCACGAGCACCTCGGACCAGCGGGCGGGAAGCGGCCGAAACGGCAGGTACTCCTCGGGCCGGTCGGACAGCAACACCACCGCGCGCCCGTGCTTCGCGGCCATGGCTTCGACCAGGGCGAGCAGGATCGTGACCTTGCCGCTGACCGCCTGTCCGGTCGTCAGCACCATGCCGTGCGGCAGGGACATCAGCCGATCGCCGGCATCCCTGAGCCTGCCTTCGGGACACAACATCGAGAACGCAATGACCGCCATGATCGCTCCCTGGACCGGCAATGCTCAGGCGATGGAAGATAACCTCTCCCCGGGTCGGCCGCATCATTCAGATGAATTACTCGCACGCAACCGGGAGCATGGGCATGTCCGGCTCCGACTTCGCGAACATCGACCGGCAGCACGCGCCCTTCGACCCCGTCCGCGACACCACCGTTCGCATCGAGGCCCGGCGCAAAGTCCGGCTCAGCCCGGCACCGGCGCCAACGCCCGTTCCATGAACACGAAGTGGGGCATGAGCTTCGCCGGATAGTCCTTATACGGCGCGCACTCCCTGAAGCCCAGTGACCGGTACATGCCGATCGCCTCGGTCAGGATGCTTCCGGTGTCCAGTTTCATCGACCGATAGCCATCCTCGCGGGCGGCGGCGATCAGGGCATCGCACAGCCGGCGCCCGAGGCCGGCGCCCCGAAAGCGCGCCGGAACATAGACGCGCTTCATTTCGCAGCTGTCTTCGCCGAGCCGGCGATACGCGCCGCATCCGCGGATCTCTCCATCCTGCACGGCGACGAAGGCGCGGCCATTAGGCGGCCCGTAGATCGTCGGGAGTTCCGCCAACTCGCCGGTCAGCGACTGTTTGTCGAGAACCTCGGTGACGATCCAGGCGTCGTGCTCATAGCGCGAGCGCAGCCACGCCACGTACTCGCCGATCAACTGCGAAAAGGCGTCGTAGTCCCCATCGCCGGACGCCTGGCGGATGACCTCGTTCACGGAATTTCCCGGAACCGCTGCGACTACCCGGGAATGTCGGGTTCCACGAGGGTTGCCAGCTGCGCCAGCGATTCCTGCCAGCCGAGGCAGCACATCTCGAGCGGAATCACCTCGGGGATGCCGCTCTGGGCGATGCTCAATTCGGTTCCGCACACAACCGGCTTTAGCGTGACCGTCACGTCCATGACGCCCGGGAGGTTCGGGTCGTCGAACTTGTCGGTGTACCGGATCCGCTCGCCCGCAACCAGTTCGAGATACTCTCCGCCGAAGGAGTGGCCGTTGCCGCTGGTGAAATTGTGGAAGGTCATCCGGAACGTGCCGCCGACGCGCGCGTCCAGGTGGTGCACTTCGCAGGTGAAGCCATAGGGCGGTATCCACTTGGCCATTGCGCCGGCCTCGAGGAAGGCGCGGTAGACCTTCTCCGGCTTGGTGCGCAGCACCCGATGGAGGCGGACAGTGCGGTCGGACATGGGATGGCTCCTTTGCATTGGGGTACCGATAAATCAGAAAGTCCGCGACTTCACCTGGTCCGCGAACGCCTGCGCCGCCGCAACGATCGTCTTGCTGACCTGCGCGTATTGCCGCGAGAACGGCGGCCACTTCTCGCCCAGGCCGATGACGTCGTTGATGACCAGCACCTGGCCATCGCAGGACCGACCTGCTCCGATGCCGATGGTCGGCACAGAGACAGCCCGCGTCACCGCCGCCGCGAGATCCTCGGGGATGTGTTCGAGCACGATCATGAAGGCGCCCGCCCCGGCAATGTCCGTGGCGTCCTGCAATACGCGACTCGCTTCATCCGGCGCGCGCCCGACCTGCCTGAAGCTCGTTGCGGTCTGCGGCGTGAGACCCGTGTGCCCGACGACGGCGATGCCGTTGTCGACGAGGTGGCGGATCACGTCGAGCTTCGGGCCTTCCAGCTTGACGCTGTCCGCGCCTGCGGCAAGCAGCAGCCGGGCGCTTCTCAACGCCGTCGCAGGGTCGGTGTCGCTGCGGTAGGGAAGATCTCCGACGACGTGGGTGTCGGGGGCGCCGCGACGCACGGCGCCGACGTGGTATCGCATGTGCTCGATGGTGACGTCACGCGTGCTGGCGAAACCCATCTCCGCCATGCCGACCGAGTCGCCGACGAGGATCACGGGAATCCCTGCTCCCTCGAGGCAGCGCGCAACAGGCGCCGTGTAGGCGGTCAGCATCGGGATCTGCGTGACCCCCTTCATCCGTCGAAGCAGCTCGGCACTTTGCTTCATGTCGCCTCTCCTTCTTGGCCGCCGCGCCTGGCGTGGCCGGCGGACCGAGGGAACGGACCGCTGCGGTTATCATGCGGAGTCCACCCAACGCCAAAGGTACGCTACATGGGTTCTTCCACGGCTGCCGCAAGGGTACCGCTGCGCGACTTCTTCAGGAACCCCGAGCAGGCCGGCCACCAGATCTCCCCGGACGGGCGCACCCTGTCCTGGACCGCTCCTTATGAGCGACGGATGAACGTGTTCGTGCGGCCGCTGGCAGGCGGGGAGACCACGCGCGTCACCTCGGAAACCGCGCGCGACATCAGCGGCTACTTCTGGAAGGGCGAGCGCATCGTCTACCAGAAGGATTTCGGCGGCGACGAGAACTTCCACGTCGTCTCGATCGACATTCGCGGCGCCGACCTGCGGGACCTGACCCCCGGTGAGCACGTGCGCGCCGAGATCGTGGACGAACTGGAGGAGGACGACGACCACCTGATCGTCTCGCACAACCGTCGCGACGCGGAAGTGTTCGATGTCTTCCGGATCAATGTGCGCACCGGCGAGGAACGGCTGATCGCGCAGAACCCCGGCAACATCACCAGCTGGGGCACGGACCACGACGGCAGGCTGCGCGTGGCCGGCACCGCCGATGGCGTCACCACGGCGCTGCTGTACCGCGCGACCGAGCAGGAGGAGTTCAGGCCGCTGCTGACCACCAGCTTCAAGGAAACGGTCGCGCCCTTGTTCTTCACCTTCGACAACCAGCGCCTCTTTGTTGCCTCCAACCGGGGCCGCGACCGGATGGCGGTCTTCGAATTCGATCCCGCCACCGCGCAGGAAGGCCGGCTCCTGGTCGAGCATCCTGAGGTCGACGTGGAGGGACTGAGCTTTTCGCGCAAGCGCAAGGTTCTGACGACGGCGCGCTGGGTCACCGCCAAGACCGAGCGCCGGTTCTTCGACGCCGAGACCGAGGCGATGTACCGTGACGTCGAGGCAAAACTTCCCGGCTATGAAATCGAGTTCACGTCGTCGGACAAGGCCGAGGACCGGTTCATCGTCGCGTCCTACAGCGACCGCACGCGCGGCAAGCGCTACCTGTACGACAAGACCACCAGGCAGCTCGAGTTCCTGGCCGACGTCACGCCGTGGCTGCCCGAGGACAAGCTGGCGGCGATGACGCCGGTGCAGTACACGTCGCGCGACGGCCTGGTGATCCACGGCTACCTGACGCTGCCCAAAGGCGTCGCGCCCCGCAACCTGCCGGTGGTGGTGAACGTGCACGGCGGTCCGTGGGCGCGCGACGTCTGGGGCTTCAATCCGGAGGTGCAGTTCCTGGCGAATCGCGGCTACGCGGTGCTGCAGATGAATTTCCGGGGGTCCGTCGGCTATGGCCGCAGGTTCTGGGAAGCCTCGTTCCGCGAGTGGGGCCGCAAGATGCAGGACGACGTCACCGACGGCGTTCGCTGGCTGATCGGGGAAGGGATCGCCGATCCCAGGCGGGTCGCGATCTACGGCGGCAGCTACGGCGGCTACGCCACGCTGGCGGGACTGGCGTTCACGCCGGAGCTCTACGCGGCAGGGGTGGACTACGTCGGCGTGTCGAACCTGCTGACGTTCATGCGCTCGATTCCCCCGTACTGGAAGCCGTTCCTGCGGATGATGCAGGAGATGGTCGGCGACATGGAGGCCGACGAGGCGATGCTGAAGGCCGCCTCGCCGGTGTTTCACGCCGACCGGATCACCGCGCCGCTGCTGATCGCCCAGGGAGCGAAGGATCCGCGCGTGGTCAAGGCGGAGAGCGACCAGATGGTGGAGGCGATGCGCAAACGCGGCGTGGAGGTCGAGTACATCGTCAAGGACGACGAAGGCCACGGCTTTCACAACGAGGAGAACCGCTTCGAGTTCTACGAGGCGATGGAGCGCTTCCTGCGCAGGCACATCGGCGCGTGACGGCCGCGGCGTCCTGCGAGCGCGGGGCTTCCGCCTCGCACGGACGGCGCGGGCCTCGATGCGCCGGGCATCGCAATCGAACTTCCTTCCAGCTTACAGGGGGCACATGATGGAATCGAACGTAGGCGTGATCGGTCTGGGCGCAATGGGCAGCGGCATGGCGGGGTCGTTGCGCCGGTCCGGCCGCAAGGTCCGCGTGTTCGACGTGCGGCCCGAAGCCAGCGCGGCTTTTGCCCGCGATGGCGGCGTGGCCTGCGCGTCGGCGGCGGAACTGGCGGCGGACTGCGACGTCATCGTGTCGGTGGTCGTCAACGCCGCGCAGACCGAAGGCGTGCTGTTCGGCAAGGATGGTTGCGCATCCGCGATGAAGCCGGGAAGCGTGTTCGTGATGTGCTCGACCGTCGATCCCAACTGGTCGATCGCGCTCGAGGGACGACTGGCCGACATGGGCCTGCTCTATCTCGATGCGCCGATCTCGGGCGGTTCGGTCCGGGCCGCAACCGGCGAAATGACCATGATGACCGCCGGCCGGCCCGAGGCCTACGCGCGCGCCGAACCGGTCCTGAAGGCGATGGCCGCGAAGGTGTACAAGCTCGGCGACCATGCCGGCGCCGGCAGCAAGGTCAAGATCATCAACCAGCTGCTGGCCGGCGTGCATCTCGCCGCCGCGGCCGAAGCGATGGCGCTGGGCCTGCGCGAAGGCGTGGACGCCGCCCTGCTCTATGACGTCATCACCCACAGCGCGGGCAACAGCTGGATGTTCGAAAACCGGATGCCGCACGTGCTGGCCGCCGACTACACGCCGACGTCGGCCGTGGACATCTTCGTCAAGGACCTGGGCATCGTCCTCGACGTGGCGCGCGCCAGCAAGTTCCCGCTGCCGCTGTCGAGCACCGCGCACCAGATGTTCATGCAGGCGTCGACCGCTGGCTTCGCCAGGGAGGACGACAGCGCCGTGATCAAGATCTTCCCGGGCATCGAGCTGCCGAAGTAACCGTAACGGGCAGTCCAGCGCTCCGCTGTTCGATGCGGCTGCATCGGCGCCAGCGGGCGGTCAGGTGCTTTTCGCCGGCGCGCAGTGTCAGCCCGGGCAGGGGCTGCACCAGGCCACGAGAAGGTCGATCGTGCAGCTATACAGCTGGTTGCTGGGCGCGCACCGCTCCTGGTAGGTCTGAAAGCACACCGGCACCGGGCCGGACGAGCAGTAATTGTGCTGAGAGCCTGCCACCACCGGACATCCGGGATCCTTTTGCGTGGCGCCGCAGTCGCCGCCGAATACGTTTTTCTTGCTGCAGGCAACGGTGATGTGCACCTCGTCCTTCTGAAACGGATTCCAATTCGTCAGCAAAATGCCCTCTGTGCCCGGGGTCGCCCCATCTTCCCCTCCGATCGCGCTCACCGACGGAGAGCCGGTTTGGGAATAGCCCATGCCCCATGCGAACGGATAGGGTGATTTGCAGTGATAGGCCTTTGTAGTCGTCTCCCACCCGCTCATCGAAAACGGAGCCTGTGGCTGGAGTTGACATTCCGGCACGCCGTCGCATGGATTGTCGCTGGCGACCTGGCCTAGCCCCCAGTGCGGGGGCCGCGACGACGACCTCTGTTCGAGCATCTGCGCGGTCGGGGCAAGTTGGCGCGATTTCTGAATTCCGCTGCCGCTGTAGGGCTCGGTCGAGCAGCCGAGCGAGACCATGAACTGTCCCGCCACGCTGGTGGCATTCACGCCTTCGATGGTCGCCGTCCACTGGTCGACGGCGACCAGCTGGACCATGATGTGCTCGTGCTGCGCGGCATCCCATGCCCAGAGGTTCGGGTGGCTGGCCGGACAGGCGAATCGCTCCGATTTCCGTCCCCGCGCCGGCACGATGACGCCGGCCGCCGTGGCGGACGTGCATGCGGGAACACCCGCACACTCGTTCTGATTCGAAGCGACGATGGTGTCGGTGCGGTAACCGTGGACGTCACTGGCGTGCGCATCGCCAATGATCGCCGCCACGACCAGCATTAATCCGATAGGTGTGACGAACGCGCGCTGCATCGAGGTCCGCATGAGCCCCTCCCGAGGGTCGGATGCCGAGGCCGCGAAGCCGCAACGACTGAACCGGACATTCCGCCCGCGCGGCCGATCGCGCCATTTGCCGGCGCGAGCTGACGCGGAAACCATACCCGCGTTTTCCGGCCGGAGCAACGTGTTTCAGGCGACGGTGTGGCCCGCGCCGAGCTTCCCGTCAACGCGCCGGGTTAACATCACGCCCGACACCTCCCTGTCTTCCGAAAAAAAGGACCTTCATGCACGCGACGCCTGCGAGCGGATTCATCCGCGGTGCCATCTTGTTCGCGGCCGGCGCGCTGTTCACATGCATGATTGCTTCTACGGTGGCGGCAGCTGCCGTCGGCGACGGCTACTGGCATACGAATGGCCACCGGATCGAGGACAGCGCCAATCGGCCGATCCGCATCGCGGGCATCAACTGGTTCGGCCTGGAAACGAGCAACTTCGCGCCGCACGGCCTCTGGGCGCGCGGCTACCGCTCGATGCTCGACCAGATCAAGGCGCAGGGCTACAACACCATCCGCCTGCCATACAGCAACCAGCTGTTCGACGCCGGCAGCACACCCAACGGCATCGACTTTTCGCTGAACCCCGATCTCGCCAACCTGACGGGGGTGCAGATCATGGACAGGATCGTCGCCCACGCCGGCGAGATCGGCCTGCGCATCCTGCTCGACCGGCATCGTCCGGACGCCGCCGGCCAGTCCGAGCTCTGGTACACCGCAAGCTACGACGAAGCGCGCTGGATCAACGACTGGACGATGCTCGCGGCACGCTACGCGGGCAACCCGACGGTGATCGGCGCCGACCTGCACAACGAGCCGCATGGCGCCGCGTGCTGGGGATGCGGCGACCTTGCACGCGACTGGCGCCTGGCGGCAGAACGTGCCGGCAATGCGATTCTCGCCGTCAACCCGGACTGGCTGATCATCGTCGAAGGCGTGGAGAGCCATGGCGGCCAGAACTACTGGTGGGGCGGCAACCTCGCCGGCGCGGGCGCGGCCCCCGTGCGTCTCGACGTCGCGAACCGGCTGGTGTATTCGACGCACGACTATCCGGCGAGCGTGCATGCGCAGTCGTGGTTCTCGGCGCCGGACTATCCGGCCAACCTGCCGGCGCTGTGGGACGCGACGTGGGGCTATCTGCACCGAACCGGCACGGCACCGGTGCTGGTGGGGGAATTCGGCACCAAGCTGGAGACGTCGTCCGACCGGCAATGGCTGACCGCGCTCGCAAGCTACCTCGGCTCCGGTGCCGACGGCATCCACTGGACGTTCTGGTCGTGGAACCCGAATTCCGGAGATACCGGCGGTATCCTGAACGACGACTGGCAGACGATCGACCAGGCGAAGCAGGCGATGCTGGTGCCGCTGCAGTTTCGACTGGGCGGGCTGACGTCGCTGCCGCCTCCGGCGAAGATGTTCGCCGTCGAGTACTACAACGCGAGCCTCGATCACTATTTCGTGACGACGCTGGCCGCGGAACAGGCCAGCCTCGACGCAGGGCTGACGCCCACGCGGTGGGCACGGACCGGCAAGGTGTTCAATGTCTTCGGGTCCGGCAGCGCGAGCACCTCGCCGGTCTGCCGTTTCTACATTCCGCCCGCACTCGGCGACTCGCACTTCTTCGGCCGCGGCACCGCGGAGTGCGAATCCACGGCGTCGAAGTACCCGGGCTTCGTGCTGGAAGCCTCGGCGTTCTTCCAGATGGTTCTACCGGTGGCCGGGACCTGTCCTTCCGCAACGACGCCCGTCTATCGGGTCTTCAGCAACCGCGCGGATGCCAATCACCGTTACACGACCGACCGCGCGACGCGCGAGCAAATGGTCGGCATGGGCTGGCTGGCGGAGGGCGATGGCCCGGACCGCGTCGTCATGTGCGCGCCGCAGTAGGCAAGGTGAGGCGCGACGCGCGCGATCTGCGACAGCGAACAGAAGCAAACGCGGTTCGGGATCGGCCCGTCACGCACGTCCTGACTATCTCTCGAGCGTGTTGCCTGATACCCTGCCGCATGAAAATTTCACACACAAAGTTCGTAGCGCAACTGATCCTGGCCGCCTGCTTCGTCGCCATTCAGGGGTGCACCAGCGAGGCGGACGTCGCGGAATGCGCTCCCGTCTTCGCGGCCCCGGCCGCGACATCGGCGGCGATCGCGTCGACACTCGAGAGCATCAGGCAGAAGCATCGGCTCAATGCCATCATCGTGGGCATCGAACAGGAAGGCCAGCCGCTCTATCGGACCGCGCTCGGCGTGTCGACCGATGGCGTACCCGCCACGACCGAAATGCACTTTCGGGTGGGGGGCATCGGTTGGCAGATGCTGTCGACGGTCCTGCTGCGCATGGTCGAGCAGGATCCGTCCAGGCTTGCGCTGACCGATCGGGTTTCCAGGTGGTACCCGGACTATCCCAAGGCGAACCTGGCGACGGTTCGGATGCTGGCCGCGTCGAGCACCGGCTTCGGCGACTACATCAACGCGCCCGCCTTCCTCGCCGCGCTCGAGGGGAACCCGCTCCGGGTCTGGACCGCGGACGACCTCATCGCGTACAGCGTCCCTCCGTACCAGGCGCCGCGACCGTTCGATCCGGGGCAAGGCTGGGATTATTCCCACACGGACTTCGTCATGCTGGGGGCAGTGCTGGAGAAGACCGGCGGAAAGAAGTACGCCGCCCTGCTGCAGGAGCTGATTTTCGATCCTCTGCAGATGCGCAATTCCCGATTTCAGCTCGACGCAAACCCGCAGCTGCCGGTGTTGCACACGTTGACCGAGGGAGATTTCCAGGACTCCACCTACTGGAATCCATCGTTCGTGTCCTGGGCGGCGGTGACGTCGAACATCTGCGACCTCGGCGCGTGGAACAGGGCGTTTGGCACCGGGTCGCTGCTTTCACCGGCAATGAGAGGCGAGATCACGGCGCCGGTGAATGTCGGGCTCGGCGACAATACCGCAAAGGTCTACTTCGGGCTCGGGACGCTGGTCTATCCGCCGTGGATCGTGCAGCGGGCCGCGTACTGGGGCATGCACACGACGACGGCCTACGATCCGACGACCGGAATATCGCTCGCGGTAACGGTATCGCTGAGCCCCCTGAGCCCCACTTCTGCGCCGGACATGCAGCCTGCCAACGAAATCATCACGGAGATTTCGAAGCTGCTGACGCCCGACCATCCGGTCCCCAGGTAGCGCGAGTGCGACGGGCATTGCAGGCTGGCCTATGTCGCGGTCGGCAAGGAGCTGTACAACGGCACCTGCACGATCAAGGAGACCAGGAGCTCGAGTTCGACCCTTTGTTCGATAAAGATGGGCTCCACGGAACCATCCCTGTTCGCCACTTCGGACGGCAAGACGTGGATGCATGGCCCGGAGCAAGTGCGCTTTCGCGATCGCTGGGCACTCGGGCCTTTTCAGGTGGGGCGATTTCCGGCTCGAGGTGGAGCAGGACTGACGAGGCCTGCGCAACGTCGAAGTTCACATCCGGCCAACGCTGGATTCCAGCGCCGCTCGACATGGATATGACATCCGATTGCGGGAAGCGGTTATGCAGCGGCGTGGTCACCGGCGCCGCGACGCTGTTTGCAGGCATGGCCGGGGGCGCAGAGCGGCGGCGTCAGTGAGTCGGGCGTTTCCGATCTCGGCCGATCCGGTTTCAACGACAGGGCGCGCTCGCTGCGGGTCGCGTCGGGTTACTGGATTTCCTGCAGCGACGCCGACTTGGAGGGCAGGTGTCACACCTACGGCCCCGGCGCCTGCCCGAGCCTGCCGTCCGGGCAGGACCACAGCATTTCGTCCGGCCGACGGATCTCGAGCAATTATCCCTATCGCAACAACCCGAACTGGAACGACCGCTGATACAGTGCACTCGCTGCGCCGGAACGGCGACGAGTCATTGCGCCGGACGCCAACCACTTTGCATGTCGCTTGTTGGGAGATAGCATGGAAATCATCGTAACGCTGGTAGTCGGTCTGATCGTCGGGGTCATCGCCAAATTCCTCATGCCAGGCAACGATCCCGGCGGCTGGATCATGACGATCGTGCTTGGCATCGCTGGATCCTTTGTCGGAACCTTCATCGCCGGCGCGTTGGGATTGCAGACCCCGGTAGGCTGGATCGGATCGATTCTCGGAGCGATGCTGTTGCTGCTCGTGTATCGTTTGCTGAAAAAATCCTGACTTCGCGACCCGAGGCGTACGCAGTGTCGATCCGGCGTCGATGGCGATAGACACGGCGGGCTGGCCGTCCCGGGCGAAAGGAGACTCATGACGGAGTGGATTGCAGGTCGAGTCCTGATGGCGTGCGTGCTGGCGGGTGTCGGTTCATGGGCGCTGGCGGCGGATTCCATCGAATCCCGGTCGCTGCAGTTTGCCAAGGGCGCCACCTCGGCCACCGTCAAGGGCTCGATCAAAGGCGACAGGATCATCGACTACAGGCTGCGCGCCAGGGCCGGCCAGACCATGAGCGTCGGGCTGAAGACCAGCAACCCAAGCAGCTACTTCAACGTACTCCCGCCCGGTTCCAGGGATGTGGCCATACTTCGTCGGCTCGACCAGCGGCAACGAATGGTCCGCGCCGCTGGATGCCGATGGCGAGTACACGGTTCGCGTCTATCTGATGCGCAGCGCAGCGCGGCGCAACGAGACGGCCAATTACACGTTGACCGTCGGGATCACCGGCGCTGCCTCGGCTGCGCCTGCGCTTGGGGCCGCTCCTGCCGGCGACGCCAAGGTCAAGGGAACGCCGTTCCACGCCACGGGGCAGGTCCCCTGCTCGATGGGGAATGCCCCGCAAGGCTCGGAGCAGTGCGACTTCGGAGTGATCCGCGGCAAGCCCGGCTACGCCGAGGTTCAGGTCACTCCGCCTGGAGGATTCAAGCGAGTGCTGACCTTCGCCGCCGGCAAGGTGAGCGCCGATGCCGGCGCCAGCGTGAAGGCGTCCTTGAGCGGCGATCTTTGGTTGGTCGACGTCAACGACTACGAGCACTACCGCATTCCGGACGCGGTGATTTCCGGCGGCTGACCGGGTAGTCGGCAGGGAAAGCGAATCGTCGGCGAGGCCCGGCAGGGCGGGCGCTCGCCGCGGCCGGCTGCAGGCGCCAGGTCCGGCAGCCGCGATGGTCCTCCGGTGCCGGGTTCAGCCGGCGACCACGACCGGAGTGGAGTGATCGGACTCTCTGGCCGCGTGCAGCCGGCTGCTGCGCGGCACGCCGGCCAGCAGGTACTCCATCTGGTCGGCCAGGATGCGGCGGTTGCGCAGAATGAAATGCTCGTGCCGGTTGGGCACGTAGGGCACATAGAGCAGCGGCATGTGCGCCTGCTCGGGCGTGCGCCCGCCCTTGCGGGTATTGCAGCTGCGGCAGGCGGTGACGGCATTGGTCCAGACGTCGCGCCCGCCGCGCGACACCGGGACGACGTGGTCGCGCGAAAGATCACGCAGCAGCAGCCGGCGGCCGCAGTAGGCGCACAGCTGGCGGTCGCGCGCGAACAGCATGGAATTGGTGAGGCCGGGCGCATGCAGATGCGCGCCGGCGCCGGTCCCCTTGATGGCCAGGATGGACTTGGTGGCAATGCGGGAACGCTCGCCGTTCTTCTGCCAGCCGCCGCGGAACTCGCGCACCTCGCGCCCGATCGACCAGGCGACCATCTGCTTGGCGTGGTAGGTGATGGCCTCTTCGAGCGCCACCCAGGCCTGCGGCAGGCCGGCCATGTCGACGGTGAGTACGAGTGGTTCCATATGACGATAGCGCCGGTCGAGCCGGCATGCACCCAAAGGGCCAGCGAATCTGCCGCAAAGTATGCATCAAAGCGGGGGTGGAGACGACATTCTGCGGCGATCGCCGGGCAGGGCAATCCTGCAGCGGCGACGCGGGCCGCGGTTCGCGCTACGGCCGCCCGGATTTCGCCACGGGCCCGGCGGGAAGGGGGATCCCGCCAGGCGGCCGCGACTGCTGACCGTGCCGCCGGCAATCCGGCAACACGGCGGCGATCCCGATGGTCGGTTGGGAAGGCCGCGCACAGCCTTCGAAATCGCCGGTGCTGCTTCCCGGAGTCACCCCCGGGGATGGTTGATGCTCATAAAGGCACCTCCCCGCCTGAACCTGGCGGCAAGCCGGGCGGACCGCAGTGCTGGTCTTCGCGCCGACCCGTTTCGATGTCTTTCGTTCCGCCGCGCCGGATGGCGCGCCGGTCCTGCCCCCGGCGACGGACCGTTGCGGCATCCCCGCAACCATCCGCAACCGGAGTCCTGCGCCCGGCGTCGCCGCCGGGATGCTGCAACCCTACCTGCCGCTGGCGTAGGCGACCGCCAGGTCGAGCAGCGTCCGCGCCGCGCTTTCCGCTTCGTCCGCGTTTTCCGCGGCCGCCCGGCGGACGATCAGTCCGTCCGCTGCCCGCCAGTACGTTCCTTCGCGCCCCGCGTTGACGAAATCGCCGCGTTCCCGTCCGTAGGGCCGTTGGAATTCTTCCAATAGCCGTGTCATTTTGTGTGCCTCTTGTCTGTCTATTGTTGTGGCCACAGGACACATGGAGTCCCGCGACCTGCCTGGCCGCCGGACCTCCCGCGGGATGGTGGGCGCGCTACATGGCCCTCCTCCCGGCACGATGCCGGCTGCCTTCGTTCGTCTGGTTCATCCCGGTCGCATCACCGCGGCAGGCGACCGCCGCCTGCCCGGAGAGACCGCCGCCCATTGCGCCCGACGCCACCGCCGAAGCGGGCGCGATCGCGCGCAGCCGCAGGACCGGGATCCTGAAGAAAATTCGCTTGGTCGCTGTCATCGTTCGCGCTCCTTTCCTCTGCGTCGCGCGCGCGCCGGATGCGCACGGGCGTGCAAACAACCAGTCCACTGCGACTGGCGCAACGTTCGGAGGGAAGAAGTGGGAGACTTCTACGACCTTCCGACTGTTCCGCCTGTCCTCCCGGCGGAATGTCTTCCGGTCGGGTGGGGCTACTGCGTCGTCGGTACGCCGGTAATGACCGGCGAACGTCCGCATCGCTGCATCGCCGAATTGGCGACATTCATGGCGCGGCCCGGCGCATGGTGCGCCTTGGCAAAGCCTTCGAATGTGCGTTTATCGGTCAGCATCGGTGTGGTTGAGACGGTTAAGCCCGCGAGGAGAATAGTAGCTGCGATAATAGTATCCAGCGGCGTCGCGAACGCAAGCGGAATCCGCAGTTCCGGCGCCGGTCGCTGGCATATTTACAACACACAGGTTCTGACGGCATGTTGATCGCGGACGACCCGATGGGGCAAGACTGGTGACGCTGGGGGAGCGCCTGCGCCTGGTGCGCGGCGCGCGCACCCAGAAGGCATTCGCCGCCGAACTCGGCGTGCACGAGAACTCGGTCGCCAACGCCGAGCGCCGGAATTCGGCTACCCAGGACTACCTGTTGCGGCTGGCCGAGGTCGGCAACATCAACCTGCACTGGCTGCTGACCGGGATCGGCGCGATGCGCATGGAAGAGCCGGCCGGCTCGCTGCTGGCCGAGAAACTCGCGCTCGCGCTGACCGACGCGCTGCGCCTGGCCTATGGTCCGCGCTACGCCGGCGTGCCGCTCGATACCCGCGCGCGGGCGCTGCGCGCGGGTGCTGCCTACCTGCGCGCGATCGGCGTCGCCGAGGACGCGCTGCCCGATACCGAGGCGCTGGCCAAGCTCATCCGGCTGACCATCGACGTCATGCGCCGGGGCGACGCGGCCGATTGCTAGCCGCGCGTCCCGACGCCACGAAGCCACCGCCAACCGCCGCTGTCCCGAACCTTCGCCAAGGCCACCCGATGACCTGCCGCCTCCGCTTCGCCATTCCTCTGGCTGCCGCCATCGCGCTGGACACGCTCGGCGCGACCGGCGCGCAGGCCGCCGATACCGCCGTCGAGTTCTACAACAAGGCGCTCGATCACTATTTCGTCAGTTCGCTCGCCGCGGACATCGACGCGCTGGACTCCGGCCGCTTCCCCGGCTGGACCCGCACCGGCCGCGGCTTCCTCGTTTACGCCGACCAGGCGCAGGGCGGCCCCGGCGCGAGTCCGGTCTGTCGTTTCTACATCCCGCCGCAGCACGGCGATTCGCACTTCTTTTCCGCGTCGAAGATCGAATGCGACGCAGTCCTGGCGAAGATACCGACCGACCCGAACTACAGCGGCTACGTCTACGAGTCGCCCGACGCGTTCTACGCGGCGCTGCCGAACACGCTCACCGGTGCCTGCCCGGCGGGCATGGTGCCGGTCTTCCGGTTGTGGAACCAGCGCGCCGACTCGAATCACCGCTACACCGCCGATCCCGGGATCAGGACCGCGATGATCGCCAACGGTTATCTCGCGGAAGGCTACGGCCCGAACGACTCCAGCCTGTGCTCGCCCGCGGCCGTCGACCTCGATGCGCTGGCGCGCGCTTCGGGCGCCTCGCCTTTCGTGCCTGGTTGCGAAGGCGTTACGTCGACCGGCGTGGCTTTCATCGGCGCCGAGGTCGAGCCCTTCGTCGCCGTCAATCCGACCAACCCGAACAACCTGGTCGGCGTCTGGCAGCAGGACCGCTGGTCCAATGGCGGTGCGCGCGGGCTCGGCGGCGCCTACTCGATGGATGGCGG
The DNA here is from genome assembly GCA_963699765.1 of uncultured beta proteobacterium. Taxonomy (GTDB): domain Bacteria; phylum Pseudomonadota; class Gammaproteobacteria; order Burkholderiales; family Casimicrobiaceae; genus VBCG01. The sequence goes on from CAVOVD010000010.1 coordinate 71,360, forward strand.
CGGCACCTGGACGCGCACGTCGGCCCCGTTCTCGCGCTGCTCGGGCGGCAACGCCGGCAACGGCGGCGACTTTGAGCGCGCGACCGATCCCTGGGTCAGCTTCGCACCCGACGGCACCGTTCACTGGATGGCGCTGGCGTTCAACAACCGCAGCAACGCCGACAACGCCATGCTGGCGGCACGCTCGACCGACGGCGGGCGCACCTGGAGCACGCCGATCACGCTGCGCCGCGACGGCGCCGCCGCGTTCAACGACAAGAACGCCATCACCGCCGATCCGAACGACGCGCGCTTCGTCTACGCGGTCTGGGACCGGCTCGCCGGCAACACCGGCCCGACCTGGTTCGCCCGCACGACCGACGGCGGCCTGACCTGGGAGCCGGCGCGCGAGATCTACGATCCCGGCCCGACCGCGCAGACCATCAACAACATCGTCGTCGTTCTGCCCGACGGCACGCTGGTGCTGTCGTTCACCGAGATCGAGAACGCCGGCGCCGCCAATCTGCGCCTGCGCATCATGCGCTCGACCGACAAGGGCGCGACCTGGTCGGCGCCGGCGACCGTTTCGCCCATGCAGCCGGTGGGCACCATCGACCCGGAGACCGGCACGCCCATCCGCGACGGCGCGATCATCGGCGCCATCGCCGCAGGCCGCAACGGCGTGCTGGCCGCCGTCTGGCAGGACGCCCGGTTCAGCGGCGGCGCGCGCGACGGCATCGCCTTCTCGCGCTCGACCGATGGCGGAAACACCTGGTCCGCACCGGCGCGCGTCAACGCCGACGCCGCGGTCGCCGCCTTCCTGCCGTCAATCGCCATCCGCGACGATGGGATCATCGGCGTCGGCTATTACGATCTTCGCGCCAACACGCCGGACCCGAATACGCTGCTTACCGACACCTGGCTCGCCACGTCGACCGACGGCATGACCTGGCAGGAGCAATCGCTGGCGCCACCCTTCGATTACGCGACGGCGCCGATTGCCGGCGCGAGCCTGTTTCTGGGCGACTACATGGGCCTGGCGTCGTTCGGGAGCACCTTCGTCCCGTTCTTCGCGCAGACCACCGGCAGGCCCGCCGACCGCAGCGACATCTTCGCGTCGCTGCGTCGCCTTCCTCCGGTGCCCACGCCGTTTGCGCGCGAGGCGGCGCCGATGGCGCCGGACCGGTTCGCGGCCGCGCTGCAGCTGACGCCGGAAATCTCGGCGCGACTCACCGCGGCGGCGCGCGAAGCGCTCGCCCGGCGTCTGCCCGAAGGCATCCTTCCCGGCCGTTCAACCGCACGCTGACGCAAGGGCGCCGATCAGACCAGCGCGATGCGCCCCGTCGGCAGATCGTAGACGCCGCCGACGATGTCGATCTGCTTGCCGGCATAAGCCTTGTCGACGATCGGCGTCGCCGCCTTCAGCGCCGCCACCTGGCGCCGGACGTTCTCGGCGATCGCATTGTCGAGCAGATTGCCCTTCTGGGTCTTCTCCGCGACGATCACCGCCGGCTTCAGGACGCGGACCAGGTCGGGCAGGTGGCCCGGCAGAAGCGCGTCGTCCTTCAGCATCTTGATCGCCGCGCCCACCGCACCGCAGTTGGTATGCCCGAGCACCATGATCAGCGGCACGCCGAGGAAACGCACGCCGTATTCCAGCGAGGCCAGCATGCTGGGGGCGACGAAATTCCCGGCGACGCGCACGACGAACAGGTCGCCCGGTCCCTGATCGAAGGCCAGTTCCGGCGCGACGCGCGAATCCGCGCAGCTCAGGATTGCGGCGATCGGATGCTGCGCGAGCACGCGCGCCGCGCGCCCGGCGGTGAAATCGCGTTCGACGGGCTTGTTGGCCGCGTATCGGGCATTGCCGTCCATCAGGCGCTTCAGCGCCACGCCCGGCGCGATGCTGTTGGGCGCGGTGGCGCCGGCCTTCGGCGGATCGGCCGCCCATGCCTGCGATGCCGCCCACGGCAACAGCGAGGCGGTCGCGACCGACTTCAGGAAACGGCGGCGCGTCGGCGCCGGCTGGTGTCGCGCATCGCCACAGATCTGGCACATGGTCATTGCTCCCACAGTGGATTTCCGCACCGCCTGCCGGCGACCCGGGGATTGCAACCAGCCGATCAAAGACGATCGCGCCGCGAATCGAATCCTCTAGATCGCCAACGCCACGCGCGTACCCTGGTCGATCGCCCGCCGCGCGTCGAGTTCGGTCGCCACGTCGGCGCCACCGATCAATTGGTGGCGAATGCCTGCTGCAGCCAGTCCGTCGGCCAGGTCGCGCCGGGGCTCCTGCCCGGCGCAGACTACCACGGTGTCGACGGCAAGCGTCTGCGCCACGTCTTCGACCCGTATGTGCAGGCCGGCATCGTCGATGCCTTCGTAGTCGACGCCCGAGAGCATGGTAACGCCCCGGCGCTTGAGCAGCGTTCGGCGAATCCAGCCGGTGGTCTTCGCCAACCCGGCGCCGACCTTGCTGCTCTTGCGCTGCAACAACCACAGTTGCCGCAACGGCGGCGGCTCGTGCGCAGGCTTCACGCCGCCACGCTGCGCAATCGCGACATCGATGCCCCATTCGTCGCGAAATGCCATGCCCGCGGGGTCGTCCGGCGCACCCGATTCCACGTGCCCGTCCGGGGCGTTGTCCGAGGTCAGGAACTCGGCCACGTCGAAGCCGATGCCGCCGGCGCCGATCAGCGCAACCCGGGCGCCCGCGACGCGCCGGCCCTCGACGATGTCGACATAGCTCGCGACCATCGGATGATCGATGCCGGGGATGTCCGGCCGGCGCGGCACGATGCCGGTCGCGACCAGCACCTCGTCGAAGCTGGTCAGGTCGCTGGTCCCCACGCGGCGTCCGAGTTCGACCCGTACGCCCAGCCTGGCGAGGCGCGTGCGGTAGTAGCGCAGCGTCTCGGCGAACTCCTCCTTGCCCGGGATGCGCCGCGCCAGGTTGAACTGGCCGCCCACTTCCGCCGCGGCATCGAACAGCGTCACCTGGTGCCCGCGCTCGGCGGCCGTCACCGCAGCGGCGAGTCCCGCCGGGCCGGCGCCGACCACCGCGACCTTGCGCCGCGTCTCGGACAATTCGACCTTGAGCAGCGTTTCGTGACAGGCGAACGGATTGACCAGGCAGGAGGCGATCTGGCGCGCGAAGATCTGGTCGAGGCAGGCCTGGTTGCAGCCGATGCAGGTGTTGATCTCGTCGGCGCGGCCGGTGGCGGCCTTGACGACGAAATTCGCGTCGGCCAGGAACGGCCTGGCCATCGACACCATGTCGGCGTCGCCGCGGGCGAGAATTTCCTCGGCCACCGCCGGATCGTTGATGCGGTTGGTGGTGATCAGCGGAATGCCCACCTCGTTCATCATCCTGGCGGTGACCCAGGTGAAGGCGGCGCGCGGCACCATGGTGGCGATGGTCGGAATGCGCGCCTCGTGCCAGCCCACACCGGTGTTGATCAGCGTCGCGCCCGCCGACTCCACCGCCTTGGCCAGCGCCACGACCTCGTCCCAGGTGCTGCCGCCCTCGACCAGATCGAGCATCGACAGGCGGTAGATGATGATGAAATCGCGCCCGACCGCTTCACGGGTGCGCCGCACGATCTCGACCGGAAAACGGATGCGGTTGTCGAAACTGCCGCCCCATTCGTCACTGCGGTGGTTGGTCCTCGGGGCGATGAACTGGTTGATCAGATAGCCCTCGGACCCCATGATCTCGACGCCGTCGTAGCCGGCGCGCTGCGCCAGCCGCGCGCAGCGCGCATAGTCGGCGATGGTCTTGCGCACGCCCCAGCCGGTGAGCCCGCGCGCCCGGAAGGGCGTGATCGGCGAGCGCGATGCCGACGGCGCAGCGGCGAACGGATGGTAGGCGTAGCGACCGGCATGGAGCACCTGCAACGCGATCTTCCCACCCGCGGCATGCACGGCGCCGGTGATCTGCCGGTGCCGTCCGACCTGCCATGGAAACGAAAGTTGCGAAGCTCTCGGCTCGAGCCGCCCGGACAGGTTTGGGGAGATGCCGCCGGTCACGATCAGCCCGACGCCGCCGCGGGCGCGCTCCGCATAGAACGCCGCCATGCGTGCATAGCCATCGGGCGCTTCCTCGAGGCCGGTGTGCATCGACCCCATCAGAACGCGGTTGGCCAGCGTGGTGAAACCGAGGTCCAGCGGGGCGAGCAGATGCGGATAGGTCGTCATGACGGCCATTGTAACCAAGCGCCCCCGCGCGCCTTCAGCTGCGCCCGTCGAGCGCCGCCCAGCGTTCGAACTTGCGCGCGAGCAGATGCTCGATCGCTTCGGCGCGCGCCCGGTCGGCCTTGATCACCTCGGCGTCCTGGCGGTGGTAGCCGGCGTCGCACATGCGCGACGTCAGTTCATGCTGCTCGGTCTCCAGCGCCTCGATCTCGTCGGGAAGCCGGTCGAGTTCGCGCTGCTCCTTGTACGAGAGCCGGGCGTCGGCGGCGCGCGCGGACCGGGACGACGACGACGTGGCCGCCGCGGCCGGCGCCTCCGGGGTCCGACGCGACGGCAGCGCCTGTGCCCGCTGCGCCACCCAGTCGCTGTAACCGCCGACATACTCGCGCCAGGCGCCGTCGCCTTCCGCCACCACCGTCTGGGTCACGACGTTGTCGAGAAAGGCGCGGTCGTGGCTCACCAGCAACAGCGTGCCCGGGTAGGACGCCAACGTGGCCTCGAGCAGTTCCAGCGAGTCGATGTCGAGGTCGTTGGTCGGCTCGTCGAGCACCAGCAGGTTGGCCGGCTGCGCGAACAGCCGCGCCAGCAGCAGGCGGTTGCGCTCGCCGCCGGAGAGCATCCTGACCGGCGCCTGCGCGCGCTGCGGCGGGAACAGGAAGTCGGCGAGGTAGGTCAGCACGTGCTTGCGACCATCGGCGGTTTCCACCCAGTCGGATCCGGGGCTGATCGTCTCCACCAGCGTGCGCTCCGGATCGAGCGTCGCACGCATCTGGTCGAAGTAGGCGACCTTCAACCGCGTGCCCAGCCGCACGCTGCCGGCATCCGGCGGCAGCTCGCCGAGGATCAGCTTCAGCAGCGTGGTCTTGCCCGCGCCGTTGGGGCCGATCAGGCCGAGACGATCGCCGCGCAGGAGCCGCAGCGACAGGTCGCGGACGACGGCACGACCGCCGAACGACTTGCTCACCCGCTCCAGCTCGGCGACCAGCCGTCCGGAACGCTCGCCGGTCTCGATCGCCAGCTTCACCTGGCCCAGGCGCTCGCGCCGCGCGCTGCGCTCGCTGCGCAGGCTTTCCAGTCGCCGCACCCGCCCCTCGTTGCGCGTGCGGCGCGCCTCGATGCCCTTCCGGATCCACACCTCTTCCTGCTGCCAGAACTTGTCGAACCTGCGATTCGCCACCGCCTCGGCGGCGAGCTCGTCCGCCTTGCGCGCCTCGTAGGCCGCGAAATTGCCGGGATAGGAGCGCAGCAGACCGCGGTCGAGCTCGACGATGCGCGTGGCGACCCGGTCGAGGAAGGCGCGGTCGTGGGTGATGACGATGGCCGCGGGGCCCTTGAGCAGCAGGTCCTCGAGCAGCGTGATGCCGTCGATGTCCAGGTGATTGGTCGGCTCGTCGAGCAGCAGCAGCGTCGGCTGCAGCGCCAGGGCGAGCGCCAGCGCCGCGCGCTTGCGCTCGCCACCGGAGGCGGTTGCCGGTGCGGCCCCCTCGTCGAGACCGAAACGGTGCAGGAACTCGACCAGCCGCGCCTCGATGCGCCAGCGCTCGCGTTCGTCGTGAATGCGTTCGAGATGTCCGCGCAGCGCAAGGCTCTCGCGCAGCGACGAGGCCGGCGGCAGCGTCGGTTCCTGCTCCACCAGCGCGACGGCAAGCCCGTCGCGGGCCTTCAGTTCGCCGTCGTCGAGCGCCAGCGTGCCGGCGATCACCTGCAGCAGCGACGACTTGCCGGTGCCGTTGCGGCCGATCAGGCCCAGGCGCTCGCCGTCCTGCATGACCAGGTTGGCGCGATCGAGCAGCGGATGCAGGCCGAAGGCGAGTTCGGCATCCTTGATGGCAAGCAGCGTCATGCGCGCAAGGATAGCGCGCCGGGCGGCGTGCGGCCGGCGACGACCGCAATCCGCAACCCGCAGACCGGAATCAGTCGGCGGCCTGGACCTCGATGGACGCCACCGTCCGATCGAGCTTCGCCTGCGCGTCGCGCAGCGCGGTGCGCAGCCCTTCCTCGATCACCGGATGGTAGAAGGGCATTCTCAGCATGTCGGCAATGGAAAGCTTCATCTGCAGCGACCAGGCCAGCAGGTGGGCGATGTGCTCCGCGTCCGGGCCGATCATTTCCGCGCCCAGGAAGCGGCCGCTGCCGGATTCGGCATAGACGTGCAGCAGGCCCTTGTTGCGCAGCATCATCCGCGAGCGGCCCTGGTTCTCGAAGGACACGGCGCCGGTGACGTGCGGGACGAGGATCGCCGCCGCGTAGCCCCCTCCAACCACCGCGATCTGCGGATCGGTGAACATCACCGCCAGGCCGGCGCGACGCAGCCCGGCGCGCACGTCGGGGAACCGGGCGGCGTTTTCCCCGGCGATCTGGCCCTCGTCCGCCGCCTCGTGCAGCAACGGCACGTCGTCGTTGACGTCGCCGGCGATGAAAATGCCGGAATCGCCGCATTGCAGCGTGTTGCGATTGAATACGGGAACCCCGCCGGCATCCAGCTTCAATCCGGTGTGCTCGAGCCCCAGTGCATGGAGGTTCGGCGTACGGCCTGTCGCCGCCAGCAGGAAATCGAAGCGTTCGCGCTGCTGGCTGCCGTCGAGCGCACGATAGTCGACGACCACCGCGTCGCCTTCTCGGGACACCGTCGCGTGGGCGTCGGTGTCCAGGTAAAGCTCGTCGCCGAAGGTCGCCCTCGCGTATGCCGCCAGGTCGGGATCGGCCAGCGGGCCGACGCCGCCACCCCGGCCGAAGATCTTCACCCGGACGCCGAGCCGATGCAGCGCCTGGCCCAGTTCGAGGCCGATGACGCCCGGACCGAACACCGCGACGCTTCCGGGCAGGTCGTCCCATTCGAACACGCCGTCGTTGGTGACCAGGCGGTCGCCCAGCGCCTTCCACGCCTCCGGGTACCAGGGCGTCGAGCCGGTGGCGATCACCACCCGCGACGCGCGGACGGTGACCGAATCGTCCACCCGCAGCGTCTGCGCGTCGATGAAGCGGGCGTGGCCGACGATGCGGTCGGCGGCGGGAATCCTGTCCACGCCGTCGATGACGAAACCGACGAAGCGATCGCGTTCGCGCCTGACCCGCGCCATCACCGCGCGCCCGTCGACCTTCACCGGCCCGTCGACCGCCAGGCCGAAACCGGCGAATCGCTCGATCGCGTGCGCGGCGTCCGCCGGGGCGATCAGCAGCTTGCTGGGCATGCAGCCTACGCGCGCGCAGGTCGTGCCGTAGGGGCCGGATTCGATCAGCACTGCGCGGGCGCCGGCAGCCACGGCGCTGCGATACGCGACCAGGCCCGCCGAGCCGGCGCCGATGACCGCGACGTCGACGCGGATCTCGCTGGCTTTGGGTGCGGTCATTACGCTCATATGTTTGCCTCTTCAGCCTGTCTTTGCGGTCGACCGGCGGACTCGCGGCGTTGCCGGAGTCCGTCAGTCGGTTGGCGGCGGACCGCGCTTACGCCGCGCGGCGCAGCCACCGGTCGAGCTCCTCGGCGCCACCGATCAGGCGGCCGTTGATGAAGATCTGCGGCACGCTCGCGGCGCCCGCGATCGCCCCCACGGCCCGCGAGCGAACCGTGTGCGGCAGCGGCACCTCGGCATAATCGTAGCCCGCATCGGCCAGCGCCTGCTTTGCCCTGGCGCAGAAGCTGCACCCGTCGCGGGTGAGGATCGCGACCTGATCGGGCTTTTTCGCCTTCGGGTTGATGTAGGCGAGCATGGTGTCGGCATCGGACACCTTGAACGGGTCGCCCGGCTCCTGCGGCTCGATGAACTGCTTCTCGATCCTGCCGTTGCGCACCAGCATCGAGTAGCGCCACGAGCGCTTGCCGAAGTTGAGGTCGGACTTGTCGACCAGAAGCCCCATCTTCTCGGTGAACGCGCCGTTGCCGTCGGCCAGCAGGAACACGTTCTGCGCCTCCTGGTCGCGGCCCCAGGCCTCCATTACGAACGGGTCGTTGACCGAGATGCAGATGATCGAATCGATTCCCTGCGCCTTGAAGGCGGGCGCCAGTTCGTTGAAGCGCGGCAGGTGGGTCGACGAGCAGGTCGGCGTGAACGCGCCGGGAAGCGAGAACACGACGACATTCCTGCCGGCGAAGAGGTCGTCGGTGGTCACGGTCGCCCACTCGCCGTCGCGACGGACGCGGAAGCTGACCTGGGGAACGTTCTTGCCTTCGAGAACGGGAAACGGGGCTTGCGACATGGCATGACTCCTTGGTTGTGAACTGTCGGTAGTCACATGGTGGAGCCCGGCGCTCAATAATACAAATTGCGATTTCTGATGGACATCATAGCCCCACATTATTCCTCCCGCCTGCGGCGTCCCCGGGGAAATCATGATCCAGGTCAGGGCGGCGCGCCGGCGCGGCCCCGCCGGTTCAACTAAACTGGATCGTGCCACCGGGTCTGCATCCGGTTCGACACGGTCGGGGCCCAAAGGTGCTCAGTTGCGACACCCGTCAGCGATCCGGCGGGCGATGCATTGATTCGCATGGACAAAATCCCTCCCGCTGCCGTCTTTCGCGTTCGTGGCGTCACCAAGCTCTACCGGATGGGCGAAGTCGAGGTGCCCGCATTGCGCGGCGTCGACCTGGACCTGCATGCCGGCGAGCTGGTGGTTCTGCTCGGGCCGTCGGGCAGCGGCAAGTCGACGCTGCTCAACATCCTCGGCGGGCTGGACGTGCCCACGTCCGGCCGCGTTTCCTACCTGGACCACGACCTGACCGCGGCCGACGAGGACGAACTCACCCGCTTCCGGCGCGAGCATGTGGGCTTCGTTTTCCAGTTCTACAACCTGATTCCCAGTCTGACCGCGCTGGAGAACGTGGCGCTGGTGACCGAGATCGCCGGGCGCCCGATGGACCCTCAGGAGGCGCTCTCGCTGGTCGGGCTGGGCGAACGCCTGCATCACTTCCCCGCCCAGCTCTCGGGAGGCGAGCAGCAGCGCGTGGCCATCGCCCGGGCGGTGGCCAAGCGCCCCGACGTGCTGCTGTGCGACGAACCGACCGGGGCGCTCGACTACGCGACAGGCAGGGTCGTTCTCGAAGCGCTCGCGCGCATCAACCGGGAACTGGGCACGACGACCGCCGTCATCACCCACAATGCGGCCATCGCCGCCATGGCCGATCGGGTCATCCGCATTCACAGCGGCGCCATCGCCGGAATCGACGTCAACAGCGAGAAAAAATCCGCTGCGGAGATCGAATGGTGAGCGCGCTCAACCGGATGCTGCTGCGCGACCTCTGGAGCCTGCGCGGACAGGCGATTGCCGCCGCGCTGGTGGTGACCTGCGGCGTGGCGTCGTTCGTCGCCATGCGCTCGACCTACCATTCGCTGCAGGATGCCCAGGCGAGGTACTACCGCGAGTATCGCTTTGCCGAGGTCTTCGCCAATGTCAAGCGCGCGCCGGAGGCGCTGACCGCGCGCATGCGCGACATCCCGGGGGTGGTGCAGGTGCAGACCCGGGTGGTCATGGAGGTGACGCTCGACGTTCCGGGACTCGACGAGCCTGCCACCGGACGCCTGGTGTCGATACCGGAAAAGCGGCAGCCGATGCTGAACGACCTGCATCTGCGTGCCGGCCGCTATCCGCAACCGGGGCACTCCGGCGAGATCCTGGCGAGCGAGGCCTTCGCGCAGGCGAATCGCCTTGGCCTTGACGGCCGGATCGGCGCGATCGTCAACGGCCGCTGGAAGGAACTCACGATCGTCGGCATCGCGCTGTCGCCGGAATACGTCTACGAGGTCGGCGGCGGCACCATATTTCCGGACAACCGCAGATTCGGGGTGCTGTGGATGAGCCGCGAGGAACTCGGGCCGGCGTTCGACATGCGTGGCGCCTTCAACGACGTCGCGCTCACCCTGTCCGCCGACGCCGATCCCCGCGACGTCATCCAGCGCCTCGACACGCTGCTCGACCGCTACGGCAGCCTTGGCGCCTACGGCCGCGACGACCAGGTATCGCACCGGTTTCTCTCCGACGAGATCGCGCAGAACCGGGTCACCTCCGCCGTCGTGCCCGGCATCTTCCTCGGCGTCGCGGCGTTTCTGCTGCACATCGTGCTCTCCCGCCTCACTGCCATGCAACGGCCGCAGATCGGGCTGCTCAAGGCCTTCGGCTACGGGAATCGCACGGTGGGAGCGCACTACCTGAAGCTGGCGCTGGCCATCGTGGGCGCCGGCGTCGTCACGGGCATCGGCCTTGGCGCCTACCTTGGCTACGCGCTGACCGGACTGTACCGCGACTACTACCATTTCCCGGATCTCGCGCTGGCGCTCAACGCGGAGGTGATCGCCTCCACCGTGCTGATCAGCGTCGCGGCGGCGGCGTTCGGCGCCCTGTCGGCGGTGCTGCGGGCCGTGCGGCTGCCCCCGGCGGAGGCAATGCGCCCCGAACCGCCAGCATCGTTTCGCCACGGACTGCTGGAACACACGGCGCTGCGGCGCTGGCTGCCGGCATCGCTGCGCATGATCCTGCGCAACCTCGGCCGCCACCGCTGGAAGACGTCGCTGTCGGTGCTCGGCCTGTCGATGGCGGTCGCCATCCTGCTGGTGGGCGGCTATTCGTTCGACGCGGTCGCCTACCTGATGCGGGTGCAGTTCGAGCTCGTGCAGCGCGACGACGTGACCGTCGTGTTTCATCTGCCGCGCGGCCTCGGCGTCGAACGCACGCTTGCGCGGATGCCGGGCGTGCTGAGGGTGGAACCGTTCCGGGCGGTGCCGGTGCGGCTGCGGCACGAACATCGCGTGCATCGCGGCGAGATCGTCGGGCTCGCCGCCGACGGGTCGCTGCGCCGGCTGATCGATGCATCGCTGCAGCCGGTGGCGCTGGCGCAGGATGGGCTGGTGCTGACCGACAGGCTCGCGCAGAAGCTCGGCGTCCGGCCCGGCGACGAGATCGTCGTCGAGGCGCTCGAAGGCCATCGCCCGGTGCGCGCCGTCGCCGTCTCGGCCGTGGTCGGCGAACTCGTGGGCACCAATGCCTACATGACCCTGCCGGCACTCTCCAGGCTGATGAGCGAGGCCCCTTCGGCGTCGGGCGCCTACCTGATGGTCGATCCCGCCGCGTCGGGCGATCTGTATCGCCAACTCAAGCGCACGCCCGCCGTCGCCGGCGTCGCCGTGCGCGAGGCCCTTCTGGCGAGCTTCCGTGAAATCCTCGACCGCTCGATCCTCGTCTCCAGTCTCATCAACATCGCGTTCGCCTGCGTCATCGCCTTTGGCATGATCTACAATGGGGCGCGCATCGCATTGTCCGAACGAGGCAACGAATTGGCGAGCCTGCGCGTGCTCGGATTCACGCGGCGCGAAGTCAGCGTGCTGCTGCTGGGAGAGCAGGCCATCCTGACCATGGCCGCCGTGCCGTTCGGCTTTGCGCTCGGATACTGGATCTGCTGGCTGCTGTCGAAAGCGCTCGATACCGAGCTCTATCGCATACCGCTGGTGCTGGCGCCCGCCACCTTCGCGCTGGCGTTCATCGTCGTGACGCTGGCGGCGCTGGCTTCTGGATGGCTGGTCGCCCGCCGCATCCGCGATCTCGACCTCATCGCTGTGCTGAAGACCCGGGAGACCTGAGTGAGCCCTCGCCGAATCCTGTCGGGCGCGATCGTGCTCGCGCTGCTGGGCCTGCTGGTCTGGGCATTCGTCCCCGATCCGATGCCGGTCACGGTCGGCGAGGTGGCGCGCGGGCCGATGACCGTCACACTCGACGAGGACGGCGAGGTGCGCGCCTACGACCGTTACGTCGTCGCGGCGCCGGTCGGCGGACAACTGCTGCGCGGGACGCTGCGCGAAGGCGACCCCGTCGCCGAAGGCCAGGTCGTCGCGCGGATCGCGCCGCTGCCGCTCACCGAGCGCGAACGGGGCGAGCAGGAGGCCAGGGCCGCCGCGGCCCGGGCGCTCAAACTGGAAGCGGACGAGCAGGTTCGCCGCTCCCGGGCAAGTCTCGATCACGCGCGGCGCGAGCGCGAGCGGGCCGACAAGCTGGTTGCGCAGGGTTTCATGTCGTCGCAGGCCGCGGAACAGGCGCGCGTCGCCGAGACGACGGCGAGCGCCGATCTCGAGGCGGCGCAGCATCACGCGCGCGCGGCCGCAGCGGACGTTCGCGCAGCGGAAGCGAGCCTGGTCGCGCTGCGCACGAACGGGGCGGCGCGCCGCGCGGTGATCGAAGTCCGGTCGCCCGCCGCCGGCGAGGTGCTGCGCGTACACGAACGAAGCGAACGCGTGCTGGCGAGCGGCGCGCCGATCGTCACCATCGGCGACCCCGCCCGTTTCGAGGTCGTGCTCGATTTTCTCACCACCGACGCGGTCAGGATCCGGCCGGGGATGACCGTCCTGCTCGACAACTGGGGCGGCGGCACGCTCAAGGCCCGGGTTCGCGTGGTGGAGCCCGGCGCATTTCTCAAGATCTCGGCGCTCGGCGTCGAGGAGCAGCGCACCAACGTCCGCGCGGACTTCATCGACCCTCCCGGCCCGCTCAACGACGGCTATCGCATCGAGGGGCGCGTCGTCGTATGGGAAAGCGCGAATGCAACCAGGGTACCGGTGTCGAGCCTGTTCCGCAGCGGCGATGACTGGGCTGTGTTCGTGGTCGAGCAGGGGCATGCACGAACCCGTCCGATCCGGATCGGACAGCGCAATGCGCTCGACGCCGAGGTGCTCGAGGGTTTGAATCCCGGTGACATCGTCATCCGGCACCCGCCGAACGATCTGGCCGATGGCGCTCGGGTGGCGATCCAGTCGGACCGCGGGAAGTGAGGCCCGCGCCCGCCAGGCGCCGCATGGCGCGCCCCCGCGGGGCGATCGTCCCGAAGCCCTGACCTCGTCAGGAGGCCGGGCTGCGCTCGCCTTCGGTCACCGCTTCGAGCCGCGGCGAGGGATTGACGAAGTTCCTGCCGCGCGCGCCGTCGAGCGCATCGGCAACCATGGCGCGCGCCTCCGCAGCCGGCACGCCGTAGTCGGCGAAGCGCGTGCCCACCCCGACGCGGCGCAGAAAGGCCGCCAGCGCGCCGGATGCATCCCCGACACTCTCGCCGAAGACCTTCGCCAGCACGGCATCACGCGCCGCGTCGGCGCCGTGCGCAAGCCGCCAGACCAGCGGCAGCGTGAACGAGCAGGCCAGCCCGTGCGGCAGCCCGTGGCGCAGCGTCATTTCGTAGGACACGGAATGCGCGAGCGCGGTGCGGGTATTGGAAAAAGCCAGCCCGGCCATCAGGCTCGCGCGCGACATCGCCGTGCGCAGCACGATCGAGTCCGGCGCATCGATCAGCGCCGGCAGCGTGTCGATGACCCCGCGCGCCGCCTCGACCGCGAGCGCGTCGGAGACCGGGTTGTTGTTGACGTTCCAGATCGATTCCAGCGCGTGCGACAGCGCGTCCAGCGCGCTGTTGCGCGTCACCGCTGCCGGCGCGGATTGCGCCAGTGACGGATCGACCAGCGCCGCCTCGGGCCAGGTCTCGCGCACGTGCAGCGAATATTTCTTCGGCGTCGCCGAGCTGCGATCCCACAGCGTCGCCCACGGCGTCACCTCGCTGCCGGTACCGGCGGTGGTCGGCACGGCGATCAGGGGCAATGCTTGCGCAACCTGTGGCTGCCTGCCCGCCTGCAGCGCGGCGAAATAGGCGTCGAAGTCGCCGCCGTCGACGCCCACCTGCAGCAGCTTGGCGGTGTCGATGACGCTGCCGCCGCCTACCGCGACCACCACGCTGCCGCGATTCCTGCGCCAGAAGTCCGCGTAGCGGCCGCGAAACCAGTCGACCTCGGGATTGGGATCGATGTCCTCGACGATTTCGCTCAACTGCGCGCCGAGCAGCGAGACCAGCCGCGAACGCAATCCGGCCTGCGCGGCCTCCGGAAACGTCACCAGCGCAGCGCGCCGTCCGGCGAGCAGCGCCGGCAGTTCGTCGAGCACGTCCCAGCCGAAGCGCACCGCCACCGGATTGTGAAAACGCCAGGCCAAGTTCAGATGAAGATCTTGCGGAAGCGCGCCGACATCAGGTCGATGGAGGTCACGAAAACAATGATGATCAGCATCACCGCCGCCGTCTGCGCGTACTCGAAGCCGCGGATCACCTCGTAGAGAATGACGCCGATGCCGCCGGCGCCGACCATGCCCACGACCGAGGCCGAACGCACGTTGGACTCGAAGCGGTACAGCGAGTACGAGATCCACAAGGGCATCACCTGCGGGATCACCCCGTAGACGATTTCCTCGATCGCGCTGGCGCCTGTGGCGCGCACGCCCTCGACCGGCCGCGGGTCGATGGCCTCGACCGCCTCGGAGAAGAGCTTGGCCAGCGTACCCGTCGTGTGGATCCACAGCGCCATCACCCCGGCGAACGGGCCCAGGCCCACGGCGACGATGAACAGCATCGCGAAGACCATCTCGTTGATGGCGCGACAGGCGTCCATCAGCCGTCGCACCGGCTGGTAGACCCAGATCGGAACGATGTTGGAAGACGACAGCAGGCCGAAAGGCACCGCACAGATGACGGCCAGCACGGTTCCCCAGATGGCGATGTGCAGCGTCACCACCATTTCGCGCATGTAGCTCTTCCACTCGCGGAAATCCGGCGGAAAGAATTCCGTCAGGAAGATCTTCATGTTCCCGGAGTCCCTGATCAGGTCCAGCGGGCGCATGTCGGCTCCTGTCCACGCCCAGGAGAGAATCAGCACGAAAACCGCCCACCCGAACGCCTGCATCAGCGTGCGCCGGCCCGCGCCCGGAGGCGCGAGCGCGGCGGCGGGCGGGTTGGCGGCCGTCACTTGCCTTGCTTCGCCAGCGCGGCCAGCTGGTCGTCGATCGCCCTGATCTTGGCGGCCTTGTCGGCGGCGCTCAGCGTGGTGTCGGTCTCGATCTTGCGCTTGTCCTTGGCCAGCTCGAGCTCACGGATCGGGATCAGCTGCTTGTCGCTGGACTCCTTGAAGCCGGCGATCTGCTGCATGCCCTTGAGGATCGCCTTCTCGCGGTCGTCCTTGCCGTAGCCGATGACGAAGTCCTTGATCTTCTTCTTGGTCTCCGGCGACAGGTCCTTGCGCCAGACCAGCGGATCGCGCGGAATCAGCGGCGAGGTCCAGATGATCTTGACCTCCTCGCGCTTGGCCGGGTCCTTGAGCTTCAGCTTGTCGAGTTCCTCGCTGTTGTTGGAGGCGACGTCGACCTGTTTGTTCAGCACGGCCAGCAGGTTCACGCCGTGGCTGGCGGGGCGCACGACCTTGAACACGTCCTTGGCGTCCAGGTTGCGCTGCGCGAACACGT
The DNA here is from genome assembly GCA_963699765.1 of uncultured beta proteobacterium. Classification (GTDB taxonomy): domain Bacteria; phylum Pseudomonadota; class Gammaproteobacteria; order Burkholderiales; family Casimicrobiaceae; genus VBCG01. Next base: position 86,783 of record CAVOVD010000010.1, read on the forward strand.
AGTAGCCCGGCACCAGCGTGCCGGAGGTCGACTGCGGGTCGCCGGTGCCGAAGGTCAGGTTCTTGCCGTTCTTCAGCATGTCGTCGACCGAGTTGATCGGGCTGTCCTTGTGCACGATCAGGTAGCTGTAGTAGCCCGGCGTGCCGTGCAGGTCGATGAACTGCGCGAACACCTCGCCGTTGGCACGGTCCACGGCCTCGATCGCGCTCTTGTTGCCGTACCACGCGACCTGGATCTTGTTGAAGCGCTGCGCCTCGATGATCCCGGTGTAGTCGGTGGAGAAGAACGGCTTCACCTTGAGGCCGGTCTGCTTGACCATGTCCTCGATGAACGGATCCCAGAGCGACTTGATGGCCGCGCTCTTGTCGGTCGAGATGATGCCGAAATTGATCTCCTCCTGCGCGTACGACAGCGTTGCGGCGGCGAAGGCGACGGCGCCAATGAACATGCGAACGATGCGTTTCATCCGGTTTCTCCTCGGTTCGGTTGAAGGGGGTTCAGGCGGATGCGGCTCCCTCGGCCGCGAGGGTCGCCGCGAGCAAGGGGTCATCCGTCACGGCGGAAAGGGATTCGGTGCCGTCGAGCATTTCCTCGACCGCGGTGCCGTAGAGGTTGCGCAGCAGCTGCGGCGTCAGGTCGGCGGAGGGGCCGTCGTAGACGACCTCGCCCAGCCGCAGCGCCACGGTCCGCGGACAGTAACGCCGCGCGAACTGGACCTGGTGCAGCGAGACCAGCACCGTGATGCCGCGTTCGCGATTGACGCGCGCGAGGATCTCCATGACATTGCGCGCGCTCTCCGGGTCCAGCGAGGCGATCGGCTCGTCGGCGAGGATCAGCCGCGCATGCTGCACCAGCGCGCGGGCGATGGCCACGCGCTGCTGCTGGCCGCCAGAAAGCGTGCTGGCGCGCTGCCAGGCGATGCCCTCGATGCCGACCGACTTCAGCGCCGCCCAGGCCTCGGCCTTCTCGGCGTCGGTGAAGCGCATCGTCAGGCTTCGCCAGGCCGGCACGCGGGCGAGCAGCCCGATCAGCACATTGGTCATGACCGACAACCGGCCGACCAGGTTGAACTGCTGGAAGATGAAGCCGATCTGATGGCGCTTGGCGCGAATGCCGGAGGCCATGCGTCCGTTCGCCTGCATCACCGCGTCGCCGACGCGGATCGCACCCGAACCCGTATCGGCCTCGAGGAATCCGGCGACGTGCCGCAGCAGCGTGGACTTGCCCGAACCCGAAGCGCCGATCAGCGCCACCATCTCTCCAGGCGCCAATTCGATGTCGACGGCGGTCAGCGCGCGTTGCGGCGCACCAAAAGACTTGGAGACGTTGACGATCTGGAGGCCTGCGCCGGTCATCGTGTAATGTTTTCGTAACCTGATGCCAGATTTGCGCGCTGCGCGGAGGAAGCGGGAACCTAACACGCTGCGTTCCGGACTGTCGAGGCATAATCGTTCCACCGTGCGTGGATCGAGCCGTTCCACCTTGCCCTTTCAACGACCTTCCCACACGACCCATGCCGCCCCTGCTTCCGTTCGAATCCCTCACTGGGCTTGGCGCCATGCTCGACCGCGGCGAGACCACGTCCCGGGCGATCGTCGATGCCTGTCTCGCGCGCATTGACGCGCTCGATGCGCATCTCCATGCCTTCATCGCCGTCTACGCCGACGACGCGCGCGCGCTGGCCGACGCGGCCGACCTCGAGCGCCGCGCCGGCGTCGTGCGCGGACCGCTGCACGGCCTGCCGATCGCGCTCAAGGACCTGCTGCACATCGCCGGGCGGCAGACGACAGCGGGGTCGAAGTCCTGGCTTGGCCGCAAGTCGGACTTCACGGCGACGACCGTCTCGCGACTCCTCGCCGCCGGGATGATTCCGCTGGGCAAGACGCACATGGTCGAATTCGCTTTCGGCGGCTGGGGCCGCAATGCGCCGATGGGCGCACCGTGGAATCCCTGGGATCGCACGACGCATCGCGTGGCCGGCGGGTCGTCAAGCGGATCGGCGGTAGCGATTGCCGGCGGTCTCGTTCCGGCGGCGATCGGCTCGGACACCGGTGGCTCGATCCGCATTCCCGCCGGACTGTGCGGCCTGACCGGATTGAAGCCGACCTTTGGCCTCGTCAGCCTGCACGGAGCGGTGCCGTTGTCGCCAACGCTCGATTCGGTCGGACCGCTCGCGCACACGGTCGAGGACGTCGCGCTGCTGACCGCGGCGATGGCGGGACCCGATCCGCAGGATGCCGCCACGCTTGCCGCGCCACGCGTGGATTTCGCCGCCGCGCTGGCCGGTGAAGCCGACGTGCGCGGCCTGCGCATCACCGCGCTGGCACCCGAGCAATACCCCGCGTACATCGAGCCTGCCGTCGTGAAAGCCTGCGACGATGCCATCGCGGTCCTCGCGGGGCTGGGCGCGCGGGTCGACGTCTCCCGCGTACCGGCCGATTTCGACGACCTCGCCAGTCGGCTGGGCCGCATCCTCGCCACCGAGGCCTATGCGTTCCATCGCGGCTACATCGACGACGAGACGCTGCCGATCGACCCCTGGGTGCGACGGCGCACGCAGGGGGGCCGGGAGGTGAGCGCGGCGGACTACCTCGACCTGCTGTCCGCGATGCGCGCCACGCAGGCGCAGTTCGCCGACTGGATGCGCGGACGCGACGCGCTGCTCACGCCGACGCTGCCGATCACCGCCGTCCCGGTCGCCGACGTCGACGAGGCAACCTCGCCGCTGGCGGCGCTGACGCGGCCGGTGAACTACCTGCGCGCCTGCGGATTGGCATTGCCCGCGGGCCTCGCTCCCGGCGGCCTGCCCGTCAGCGTGCAGCTCGGTTGGCGCGCCGTTCGCGGAAGCCATGCTGGTGCGCATCGGCCGCGCCTTCCAGGCCGCGACGCCGTGGCACCGGCTGCACCCGCCGGAATGACTGCCGCGTGATTACTGCAACGACGGCTTCTTGAGAAAGTCGCGGCGGTCCGCCGAGCGCACGCGCACCGGAAGCAGGGCCTCGCCACGGGCCAGCGTCAATGGAATCTCGGTTCCCGCGGGCCCGAGCCGCCAGACGCTGCGAAAAAAATCGGCGAGCCCCGAGACCTGCCGGTCGCCGACCGCGACAATGATGTCGCCCTGGCGCACGCCGGCGCGCTCCGCCGGACCGCCTTTCGCCAGCTCGCCGACCATCAGGCGATTGTTCTCGTCGCTGGTGTACACGCCCAGCCAGGGCGGCGCGGGATGCTGCGAGCGACCGGTGCGCGCCATTGCGTCCAGGATCGGCGCGAGCAGGCTGGTCGGCACGAACATGTTGCCCTTGCGCACATCCTCCCCTTCGGCCTCCTGGACAAACAGCGAACCGATGCCGATCAGCCGGCCCTCGCCATCGAGCAGCGCGGCCCCGCTCCACTCCGGATGCGGCGGCGACGTGAACAGCGCATCGTCGAGCAGGTACTCCCAGAAACCGGCGAATTCGCGCCGCGCGAACAGCTGCGCCTTCAGCGCGTGCGAACGACCGCCGCTGCCGATCACATAGACATCGTCTTCGGGCTCCACCGTCGTCGACTCCGCCAGCGGCATCGGTGCCAGATCCAGTCGCTCCAGCGGCTGCACCAGCCCGAATCCAGTCGCGAAGTCGTAGGCGAGCGGATGCCCGGGCACCACGCGGCCGTCGCCGGCGGTGATCCAGATCGCATCGGCCTCGGTGATCAGGTAGCCGATGGTGACGATCATGCCGTTGTCGCCGATCACCACGCCGCTGCCCTCGCGCTCGGTGCCCAGCACCGGCGCGGTGAACGCATCCTCGGGGATGCGCACCGACAGATGCACGACTGCCTGCATCGCCTCCTCGAGATCGAAGTCGATCTCGGAGACCTGCGGCTGCATGCTTGTCGGGAAGGCCCAGTTGGGTGAATCAGACATGTTCAGACACTCCGCCGAGCGGGCGGAACCTCGACGTACGAATATTCGATTTTACGCCTGCAGCCGTTGACGCGGCCGCAGGTGCGTTATCGTACGGCTTCCAGTATGGAGGGCGACGACAGTGACCCCGGATCAACCGGCAGCGCCGCATCGCCCCGGCTGGCGGGACAGCCGTCGCAATCGCCACCGCGGCGGGCCATGCCGGTGGTCCAACCTGCCGGCAACATGAACCAACCTGAAAGGTGCCCTGCCAATGAGCCATTTCTTCGAAAACAACGCCCGTTCGATCGGCCGTACGCCGCTCGTTCGCCTGAACCGCGTCATCGATGGCGCCAAGGCCACCGTGCTCGCCAAGATCGAAGGCCGCAATCCCGCCTACTCGGTCAAGTGCCGCATCGGCGCGGCGATGATCTGGGATGCGCAGAAACGCGGCCTGCTCGGCCCGGGCAAGGAAATAGTCGAGGCGACCAGCGGCAACACCGGGATCGCGCTCGCCTTCGTCGCCGCCGCGCAGGGAATACCGATCACGTTGACCATGCCGGAGACCATGAGCATCGAGCGGCGCAAGCTGCTTGTCGCCTATGGCGCCAAGCTGGTGCTCACCGAGGGCGCCAAGGGCATGAACGGGGCTCTCGCCAAGGCCGATGAGATCGTCGCCTCGGATCCCGCGCGCTACGTGCTGATGCAGCAATTCAGGAACCCGGCCAACCCGGCCATTCACGAAGCGACCACCGGGCCGGAGATCCATGACGACACCGACGGCAAGGTCGACATCTTCGTCGCCGGCGTGGGCACCGGCGGTACCTTCACCGGCGTCGCGCGCTACTTCAAGAAGACGCGCGGCGTCGCGCTGCACACGGTCGCCGTGGAACCGGCCGCAAGCCCGGTGCTCACGCAGACGCTCGCCGGCGAGCCGCTGCAGCCGTCGCCGCACAAGATCCAGGGCATCGGCGCGGGATTCGTCCCTCACAACCTCGACATGGCGCTGGTCGACGAGGTCGAGACTGTGACCAACGAGGACGCGGTGCTCTTCGCGCGGCGCCTTGCCCGCGAGGAAGGCCTCCTCTCGGGAATTTCCTGTGGCGCAGCCGCGGCGGTCGCGGTGCGCGTCGCCCAGCGTCCGGAAAATGCCGGCAAGACGATTGTCGTGATCCTGCCCGACTCCGGCGAACGCTACCTGAGTTCCATCCTGTTCGAGGGCATGTTCGACGCGACCGGCCAGCCGATCGCTTCCTGACCTTGCTCGCGGACCGCGGACCGGGGCGTCAGACCAGCGCCTGAGTGTCCGCATCCACCGGCAGCGCCACGCCCGAGATGTTCGTGCCCGCGGCGGAAGCCAGGAACACGATCGCGTTGGCGATGTCGTCGGCGGCGATCAGGCGGCCGAGCGACGACATGCCGACCGCTTCGGCGCGGATGACGTCGGGCGAGACGCCGCGCAACGCCGCCTTGCCGGCGAACACCGCGTCGATGCGCGCGCCCGCGACCGATCCCGGGCAGATCGCATTGACGCGAATGCCATGCGCGCCGAGTTCGATCGACAGCGACTTGGTGAAGCCGATCACGCCCCACTTCGCCGCGGCGTAGGGCGTGCGCTGCGGAAAGCCGAAACGACCGGCCGCCGAGGACAGGTTGGCGATGCTCGCGTTGGCGCTGGCCTTGAGCAACGGGATCGCCCGCCGCGCGCACAGGAATTGTCCGGTGAGGTTGACGGCAAGCGTGCGCTCCCAGTCGGCCAGCGCAACGTCCTCGCAGGGCGCAGTCGGTCCGGCGATGCCGGCATTGTTCACCAGCGTGTCGAGGCCGCCGAGCGTGGATTTTACCGTGGCGAACAGCCGATCGACCGCGGCCGGATCGGCGACGTCGCAGACGCTGCGGGTTAGGCCGGGGTCGCTGGCAGCCAGCGCATCGAGCGCGGCAGCATCCACGTCGCAGACGTGCACGCGGGCGCCCTCGCGCGCGAAGGCACGGGCGGTGGCGAGGCCGATGCCGGAGGCGCCGGCGGTGACCAGAACGCGCTGGTCACGAAGGTTGAGTTCCATGGTTACTCCGCGGATTCGGACACGCCCCATGACGATGGCAGTGTCGGCATTGGTGACAAGGACAAGCCGATGCACTATAACTGCGAATCCGGTTGGCGCCACGCCGGCCTCCGCGGCGGGAGTCGCCGCTGGCAAGGACAACGCAGGGAATGACGACATGAATTCAGCGGCCGCGATCATCGGCGCGGGTCTGGTCGGCCGCGCCTGGGCCATGGTTTTCGCGCGCGCCGGCTGGCAGGTGCGCCTCTACGACAACGCACCACGCCAACTCGACGCGGCGCGCGGGCTCATCGCGGCGAGCCTGGCCGAACAGCAGGGGGCGGGACTCGTCGATGACGCCGCGGGCGCGCTGGCGCGAATCGCGACAACCGACCGTCTCGACGCCGCCGTCGCGGACGTCGACTGGGTGCAGGAAAATCTGCCCGAGCAGCTGGCGATCAAGCGCGAGATCTTCGGCCAGCTCGACGCGATGGCGCCCGCGTCCGCGATTGTCGCCAGCTCGACCTCGGCGATCTGTGCGTCGCAGTTCACCGCGGATCTCGCCGGACGCGCGCGCTGCCTGGTCGCGCATCCGGTGAATCCGCCGCACCTCGTTCCCATCGTCGAACTCTGCGGCGCGCCGTGGACCGGCGCCGCGACCATGGCGCGCGCGGCCGAAGTGATGACCGGCGTCGGGCAGGTGCCCATCCTGGTGAAGCGCGAGATCGATGGCTTCATTCTCAATCGCCTGCAGGGCGCGTTGCTCACCGAGGCGATGCGCCTGGTCGGCGAGGGCTATGTCTCGCCGGAAGACCTCGACAAGACCATCGCGGACGGCCTCGGCCTGCGCTGGTCGTTCATGGGCCCGTTCGAGACCATCGCGCTCAACGCCCCCGGCGGCGTCGCCGACTACTGCGAGCGCTACAGCGGCTTCTACCGGCGACTGGCGGCCGATCCACCCGGCGCCGGAAGTCTGGCAGGGCGACAACGCCGCGCGCGTCACCGCGGCACTCGGCACGCCGCCCACCGCGACCGAGCTCGCGCAGCGCATGCAACGGCGCGATGCCCGCCTGCTGGCCCTCGCCCGCCACAAGCGCGACCAATCCAACCACTGAACCAGGAACCTTCATGGCGCAATCCCGGAAAGTCATCATCACCTGCGCGGTCACCGGCGCGATCCACACGCCGTCGATGTCGCCCCACCTGCCGGTCACGCCGCGCGAGATCGCCGACGCCGCCGTCGGTGCGGCCGAGGCCGGCGCGGCGATCGTGCACCTGCACGCGCGCGATCCCATCGATGGCCACCCGACGCAGGACCCGAAGTATTTCCGCGAATTCGCCGCCGACATCAGGCGCCGCAGCGACGTCGTCATCAACTTCACCACCGGCGGCGCGGCGACGATGACCATCGACGAGCGCCTGCAGCCGGCGCTGCAGCTCAAGCCCGAGGTCGCATCGCTGAACATGGGCTCGATGAATTTCGGCCTCTACCCGATGTTGAAGCGCTTCACCGAGTTCCGCTTCGACTGGGAGCGCGAATACCTGGCAAGCTCCGATGCGCGGATCTTCCGCAACACCTTCGCCGACATCGAACACATCCTGACCGCCTGCGCCGACAACGGCACGCGCTTCGAGATCGAGTGCTACGACATCGGGCACCTGTACACGGCGCACCACTTCCTGGAACGCGGCGTGGTCAAGCCACCGCTGTTCATCCAGAGCGTGTTCGGCATCCTCGGCGGCATCGGCGCGCACCCGGACGACGTCGCGCACATGAAGCGCACCGCCGACCGGCTGTTCGGCGACCAGTATCGCTGGAGCGTGCTCGGCGCGGGCCGCAACCAGCTGCCGATCGCGGCCATGTCGGCGGCGATGGGCGGCAACGTGCGCGTCGGGCTCGAGGACAGCCTTTGGCTGGGGCCGGGCAAGCTGGCCGAGTCCAACGCCGCCCAGGTGCGCGCGGCGCGGCAGGTCATCGAGGCGCTGGGGCTCGAGGTCGCGACGCCCGACGACGCGCGGCAGATTCTGGGCCTGAAGGGCAAGGATCGGGTCGCGTTCTGACAGGATCACGGCGCGGGCCGTGGTCCCGCGGCCGTGACCGATCTCGTCGGCGGCGTTTGCGCACGTCGCTTTCTGCTGCCCGCCCGCCCGCTGCCCGCCCGCTTGTAATTAATTAAACATTGATTTAGCATTTGCCGATGGCGCCATCAGCAAAGCCCACGAAGTCCAGCAGGGCAGTGCGCGGTCGGCCCGTCGGCCGCGGCGAGACGACCGCGACGACCGCGCGCGAGGCGCTGCTCGATGCGGCGGTCGGCCTGGTCGCGGAACGCGGCGTCGCCGCCACCCGCTCCGCCGACGTCGCGCAACGCGCCGGCGTCACGCCGGCAATGGTGCATTACTACTTCAGGAACCGCGAACAGCTGCTCGACGCGGTGGTCGACGAGCGGCTGGTGCGTTTCACCGAACGGGTCTTCGCCACGCCGCTTCCAAACGCGGACGCCGCATCCATGATCGCCACAATCGTGCGCCGCCTGTTCGCCGCCGCGGCGGCCATGCCCTGGATGCCGCCGATCTGGATTCGCGAAATCGTCAGCGAGGGCGGAATGCTGCGCGAGCGCATGCTGCGCCACTTCCCGGTCGCCGCCGTCGCCGCGCTCAGCGACATCATCGCCCGAGACCAGCGCCGGGGGGCAATCCCCGCGGGAATCGATCCCCGGCTGGCTTTTCTTTCCATCACCGGCGTGACCATGCTGCCGCTGGCCGTGCGATCGGTCTGGAGTCGACTTCCCGCGTTGGCCACGCTGACCGACGCCGAGCTGGAACGGCATGCATTGACGGTGCTCACTGCGGGGCTCGCGCCGGCATCGCGACCAAGGAGAACCCGATGACCCAGGCTGCGCCGCAAGCGGCTGCCCGCGTGGCGATCGTGATCATGGGCATCGCCGTCGCCGCCTGCACGCCGGCGACCGCGCCCGACCACCAGGGCTATGTCGAGGGCGAGTTCGTCAACGTCGCCTCGCCCATCGCCGGGCAACTCGAGGCGCTCGCGGTCCGGCGCGGCGACCAGGTCGCCGCAAAGGCCCGCCTGTATACGCTTGAAGCGGTAAGCGAGGCGGCTGCGCAACGCCAGGCCGCGGAGCAGGTCAAGGTCGCGCAGGCGCAGCTAGCCGACCTGCGGCAGGGGCGCAGATTGCCGGAAGTCGAGGTCACGCGCGCGCAGCTCGAACAGGCGCAGGTCGACGAACGCCGACTGGCGCAGCAACTGGCGCGCGACGAGGCGCAGTTCAAGGCGGGTGGCATTCCCCGCGGCCAGCTCGACGACAGCCGCTCGGCGCGCGAAACCGCGGCGGCACGGGTCGCGCAACTGCGCAGCGAACTCGTCGTCGCAGAGTTGCCCAGCCGCGGCGACCAGATCAAGGCGCAGGAAGCGCAGGTTGCGGCCGCCCGCGCCGCGCTCGAGCAGGCGAGCTGGCGGCTTGATCAGAAATCGGTGCTCGCGCCGCTGGCCGGGCGCGTCTACGACACGCTGTACCGCGAGGGCGAGTGGGTCGCCGCCGGCGCGCCGGTGGTGCGCCTGCTGCCGCCGCAGAACGTCAAGCTGCGTTTTTTCGTGCCGCAGACCATCGTCGGCGGGCTGAAAAGCGGCCAGGCGGTGACGGTGCGCTGCGACGGCTGCGCCGCGGAGATCGCGGCCAGGCTCACCTATGTGTCGTCGGAGGCCGAGTACACGCCGCCGGTGATCTACAGCAACGAGACGCGCAACAAGCTGGTCTTCATGGTCGAGGCGCACCCCTCCGTCGAGGACGCGGCACGGTTGCATCCCGGGCAACCCGTGTCGGTCAGGCTGAAATGAACGCAGAGCCCGCCGCCGAGTCGGTCATCGACGTCCACGATCTCAACAAGAGCTTCGGCGCCAAGCACGTGGTCGTCGACCTCTCGCTGCGGGTCGCGCGCGGCGAGATCTACGGCTTCCTCGGCCCCAACGGCAGCGGCAAGACCACGTCGATCCGCATGATGTGCGGGCTGCTGACGCCCGATTCCGGCAGCGGCACCTGCCTGGGCTACGACCTGCGCCTGCAATCCGAGGCGATCAAGCGCAACGTCGGCTACATGACCCAGCGCTTCTCGTTCTGGGACGACCTGACGATCCGCGAGAATCTCGATTTCGTCGCGCGCGTGTACGCGATGCGCGATCGCCGCGCGGTCATCGACCGTGCGCTGGAGGACCTGGGTCTCACCGACCGCGAGAAGCAGCTGACCGGCACGCTGTCGGGAGGCTGGAAGCAGCGGCTGGCATTGGCCGCCTGCATGCTGCACCGTCCGCGCCTGCTGCTGCTCGACGAGCCCACCGCCGGCGTCGATCCGAACGCCAGGCGTGAATTCTGGGAGGAACTTCACCGGCTGGCGGCGTCGGGCGTGTCGGTGCTGGTCTCCACGCATTACATGGACGAGGCGGAGCGTTGCCACAAGCTCGCCTACATCGCCTACGGCCGGTTGCTGGCGCAAGGCACGGCGGGCGAGGTGATCGCGGCGCAGGGACTCGTCACCTACGCGGTGCGCGGCCCGGCGCAGGACGAGCTGGCGCAGCGGCTGCGGACGATGCCCGGGATCGAGCAGACGGTGGCCTTCGGCGAGACCGTGCACGTCACCGGCAAGGATGCGGAAGCGATCGAGCGCGCGCTGCGCGAGGTCGCGGCCGGCGGTCGATACCGGTACGAGCGCGTCGACACCGGCCTCGAGGACGTGTTCATCCACCTGATGCAGGGCGCGACGGACAACTGGGGCAGGGCATGAGCGCGGACGCCGCAGGCGCCGTGCGGGGCGTGCCGGACCGCGACGCACCGGACAGCGGCCGCGCGTCGTCGTGGTTCTCGCTCTCGCGCTGGTGGGCGATGGTCGGCAAGGAGTTCCTGCAGCTGCGCCGCGACCGCGTGACCTTCGCGATGATCGTCGGCATCCCGATCATCCAGCTGACGCTGTTCGGCTACGCGATCAACACCGACCCCAAGCACATGCCGACCGCGGTCATCGCGGCCGACCACAGCGAGTTCACGCGCACGCTGGTGCAGGCGATGCGGACCTCCGACTACTTCCGCATCGTCGGCGAACTGCCCGACGAAAAGGCCGGGCGGGACGCGATCGCGCGCGGCGACGTGCAGTTCGTCCTTTCGATCCCGCCCGATTTCACGCGCGCGCTGCTGCGCGGCGAGCGGCCGGCGGTCCTGCTCGAGGCCGACGCCTCCGACCCGACCGCCACCGGCGCCGCGATCGCCACCGTCAATCGCCTGGCGGGCGTCGTCGCGGGCAAGGACCTGACCGGCGCGCTGCGTCCGCTCGCCGGGACGCCGCCGCCGTTCGACATCGTCGTGCACCGGCTGTACAACCCGGAATCGATCACCCAGTACAACATCGTCCCGGGGCTGATGGGCGTGATCCTGACCATGACGCTGGTGCTGATGACCGGGCTGGCGATCACCCGCGAGCGCGAGCGCGGCACGATGGAGAATCTGCTCGCCATGCCGCTGACGCCGCTGGAGGTCATGACCGGCAAGATCGTGCCCTATGTCGTCATCGGCCTGATCCAGGCGACCATCATCCTGATCGCGGCGCGGGTGCTGTTCGCCGTACCGTTCGTCGGCAGCGTTCTCGTGCTCTACGGCGCGACGCTGCTGTTCATCGCCTGCAACCTGACCATCGGCATCACGCTTTCGTCGCTCGCCGCCAACCAGCTGCAGGCGATGCAGCTGACCTTCTTCTACTTCCTGCCCAACATCCTGCTGTCCGGGTTCATGTTCCCGTTCCGCGGCATGCCGGAATGGGCACAGGTGATCGGCAGCGCGCTGCCGCTGACCTATTTCAACCGCGTGGTCCGCGGCATCCTGCTGAAGGGCAACGACTGGGCGGACCTGTGGCCGAACCTGTGGCCGATGGCGGTCTTCACGCTGATCGTGATCGCCGTCGCCAACCGCTTCTATCGCCGGACGCTGGATTGAACGCCATGCCCGCGCCTCGCCTTCGGTCGCTTCCAGCCGTGCTCCGCGCGGGCGCGCTGGCAGCTGCCACCGCGGTTGCGCTCGCGGCCTGTACGGTCGGGCCCGACTTTCGCGCGCCTGACCCGCCCGCGGTCGAACGCTATGCGCCCGGCCCCGCACCCGCCGCAGCCGGCATGCCCCGGCTGGTGCCGTCGCGCGACATCCCTGCCGAATGGTGGACGGTGTTCGAATCCGCCGACATCGACGCGCTGGTCAGGAGCGCGCTGGAGCGCAGTCCGACACTCGACCAGGCGCGTGCGCGGCTGGTCCAGGCGCAGGAGCTGCGCCTCGCGCGCGCCGGCGCGACCACCTACTCCGCAGCTCGACGCGACGGCGGGCGCGGTACGCCAGCGCATCGACCCAGCCACCGTCGGCTTTCCCGAGGCACCCAATCCGGGACCGTTCAACGTCTTCAGTCTCGGCGCCAACATCGCCTACAACTTCGATCTCTTCGGCGGCACGCGGCGCGACCTCGAGGCCTACGCCGCCGAGGTCGACTACCACGGCTACGAACTCGAGGCCGCGCGCCTGACGCTGGCGTCCAACGTCGTCGTCACGGCGATCCGCGAAGCATCGCTGGCGGCGCAGATCGACGTCGTCAATCAGCTGCTGGACGCGCAGCGGCAACAGCTCGCCATCGTCGTGCAGCGGGTCGAGGCGGGCGGCGCCGCACGACTCGATGTCGAGAACCAGCGCTCGCTGCTGGCGCAGTCCGAGGCCGCGCTGCCCGCACTGCAGGCACGGCAGGCGCAGGCGCGACACCAGCTTGCGGTGCTGCTCGGCCTGCCGCCGGCGCAGGCGCAGATCCCGACGCTCAGGCTCGCCGACCTCAAGCTTCCTTCTGAAGTGCCGCTGCTCGTGCCCTCGGATCTCGTCCGGCGGCGGCCGGACATCCGCGCCAGCGAGGCGCTGCTGCACAAGGCCAGCGCCGGCATCGGCGTCGCCACCGCCGACCTGTATCCGAAGCTGGTGGTCTCCGGCGGCTTCTCGTCGAGCCAGCTCGACATCGCCGACGTGCTCGGCAGCGGCATCAATCTCTGGAACATCGGCATCAACCTGGTCCAGCCGATCTTCCGGCACGGCGAACTCAAGGCGCGGCAGCGCGCCGCCGAGGCGGCCTTCGAGCAGGCCGCCGCCGGGTACCGGCAGACGGTCCTGCTGGGACTGCAGAACGTCGCCGACACGCTGCGCGCGCTGGAGTCTGACGCCAACGGCCTTGCCGCGCGCACCGAGCAGGCCGACCGTGCGGATGCCGCGCAACGCATCACGCTCGCCCGCTACGACGCCGGCGGCGTCAGCCACTTCGCGGTGCTCGACGCGCAGCGCCGGCTACTCGACGCGCAGCTGGAACTGGTCCGCGTGCGCGGCGATCTCTACGCCGACACGGCGACGCTGTTCCAGGCGATGGGCGGCGGGTGGTCCGGCGGCGCGATCGGCGCCGTACGATAGGCTGCACGATCTCTCTAGTGGGCGGACGTGTGCCGCCGCGACTCCGCCCGGATTGCCGGTACTACGAGCGACCTCGCCAAGGCCGCCGTCACGACCACTTGCTGCCTTTGCCGGCACCTACCGCAACGACTGCGGCGGCGCGATCAACCGCGCGCGCAGCTGCCCGCAGCCGCCCTCGATCTGCTGCCCGGCGGACTGCCGCAGCTTGGTCAGCACGCCGCGCGCGCACAGCCGGCGGGCCATCGACTCCGCCCGCTCGCGCGGAGGACGGCGAAGCGCCAGACCCGTCACCGTGTTGTACGGGATCAGGTTCATCACCGCGTACTTTCCGCTGAGCAGCGCAACGATCCGCTCCAGTTCGTCGTCGCCGTCGTTGATGCCGTCCAGCAGGGCCCACTGGTACTGGATCGGATAGCCCGTCGCGCGCGCGTACGCCTCGCCGAGCGCCACCAGTTCCGCGGGGTCGATGGCCGCGGCGCGGGGCAGGAGTTCCGCACGGCGCCACGCAAACGTCGAGTGCAGCGACAGCGCCAGCGCCGGCTTGACCGGGCCGCGCGGGAGGCGCTCGAACACCCGCCGGTCGCCGACCGTGGAAAAAACGAGATTCTTGTGGCCGATGGCGCCCTCGGCTCCGAGCAGCGCGATGGCCTCCAGCACGTTGTCCATGTTGTGGGCGGGTTCGCCCATGCCCATGAAAACCACCTTGCTCACGGTGCGACGGGCCCGGGCCAGCACCACCTGCGCGACGATCTCGGCGCTGCCCAATTGCCGCTGCAGGCCGTCGCGGCCCGTCATGCAGAACACGCAGCCGACGGCGCAACCCACCTGCGTCGACGCGCACAGGCCGTCGCGCGGCAGCAGCACGCTTTCGACCGTCCTGCCGTCGCGCAGCGCGACCAGCAGCCGCGACGCGCCGTCGGTATCCGCTTCCTCGGTGTGCACGCGCGCCAGCGCCTGCAGATCCGCCGCCAGGACGGGCAGCAGTTCGCGCACGGATCGCGGCAGAAAGTCCTCCGGGGCGCGCGAGCCGCTGTCGAGCGGACGGGCGTGCGTCCAGGCCTTCAGCACCGCCTGCTCGTGGCCGGGCTTCGCGCCGGCTTCGCGCAGGCGCGCCCGGATGTCGCCGATGCGCACGGGACCGGCCTATTTCCCCAGCAGGTAGGCGCGGCTGTCGTCGAAGAAGCGCGGCCCGGCGTCGGTGCGCACCGCCGTGCCGATGCCGTCGGCGGTGAGCACTTCGAGCAGCAGCGCGCTGGGCACGCCGCCGTCGATGATGTGTACCGCGCGCACGCCCTCGCGCACGGCGCGCAGCGCCGCCCGGAGACGCGACTCCATGCCACCGTGGACCACGCCTGCTTCCAGCAGCGCCTCGGCATCGGAGGTGGTGAGGACATGCCGGAGCCTGCCCTCCCCATCGAGCACGCCCGGCACGTTGGTCATCAGCACCAGCTTCTCGGCCTCGAGTGCGCGCGCCAGGCGACCGGCGAGGACGTCGGAATTGATGTGATACGTCGTGCCGTCGGCGGCGACGCCGATGGGCATGATCACGGGCACGAAATTGCGCGACAGGAGCAGGTCGATCAGCGCCGTGTCGATGCTCTTCACGTCGCCGAGGAAACCGAGGTCGGGCGCATCGGGATCATCGGCCGGCTTCGCCATCGGACGCGCGTTGATGAAGCGACCGTCCTGCCCATCGAGCCCGACCGCGCGGCCACCCTGCTGATTGATGAGCGAAGTCAGTTCCTGGTTCAGCTCGCCCAGCGTCATCTCGATCAGGGTCAGCGTGCGCTCGTCGGTGATCCGCAGCCCTCGATAGCGCCGATCCGGCAGGCCCAGCTGCTTCATCAGTTCGTCGATCCCCCAGCCACCGCCGTGGACGACGATCAACTTCATGCCGACGAGGCGAAGCAGCGCCACATCCCGGGCGAATCCCGCCTTCAGCGCCGCGTCGGCCATCGCGTGGCCGCCAAAACGGATCACCAGCGTCTTGCCCTGAAAGGCGCGCAGGTAGGGAAGCGCTTCGACCAGCGTTCCGGCTTTCTGGGACGGGGTCATGGGAGACGGAGACGGCTGCATCAGGCGGATGTTACATGGCCCGGGACTACCTCAGTCCCGCCCGACCGAACAAGGCCGGCACCGCCCGCGGTGCCTGGTCGTCCTTCAGTCGATTTGCAGGTCGATCGTTCGCGGAGGATTCAGGCGTCGCGGCCCATGCCGCGCAACACCTCGCGCGCGGCGCGCAGCATGTGCGCGATATCCGCGCTGATGGCGACGAAGTTATAGCCCATGGCGACGTAGCGCTTCGCCGCCTCGACCGACGGCGCGAGCATGCCCACCGACTTGCCCAGGCGAACGCAGCTGGCGGCGGCCGCCGCCATCGCCGCCTGCGGCTCCTTCTCGTCGGCGCGGCCGAGGAAACCAAGGCTCGCCGACAGGTCGGAGGGCCCGATGAAGATGCAGTCGACGCCGTCGACCGCGGCGATCGCGTCGATCGATGCCAGTGCCTCGGCGGTCTCGACCTGGGCGATGACGCAAATGCCGTCGTTGGCTTCCTGCAGGTACTTCGGGTTCAGCCCGAAGCTGCCGGCACGGTGCAGCGTGCCCACGCCGCGCGTGCCCTGCGGCGGGTAGCGCGTGGCTGCGACCGCCGCGCGCGCCTCGTCGGCGTTCTGCACCATCGGCACGAGGATGTTGCGTGCGCCGATGTCCAGCGTCTTCTTGATCCACACGGCATCGTTCCACGGCACCCGCACGATCGGCTCGACACCGCCGCGGCCGATCGCCTGCAGTTGCGAAAGCGCGCTGCCGATGCCGGTTGGCGCATGCTCCATGTCGACGACCAGGAAGTCGTAGGGCAGCAGCGACATCGCCTCGGCGGCGACGGGACTGTCGAGCGACATCCAGGTGCCGAGCACCTGTTGTTGCTGGCGCAGGGCGGTTTGCAGGGGATTGGGGGTCATGTCGGGATAACTCCAGGTCGGCCGGACTCACGCCCGGCGCAGGCAAAGCCATCATGGGGCCATTCGCCTTCGTCATGCCCCGATGCTTCAACTTTATCAGGAGTTCACCGGCCGCCAACCCGGCCCGGCCCGGCATTAGTCCAATTTTCTTCTGCGCACTCGTGTCCCCGCGGCGGATTAGACTACGCACAGGCAATCGCCGGAAAGTCCTGATGCCAACGCACATCGAAAAGACCGAATGCTGGGTGCTGCGCGCGCCGATCGCGCAGCCGGTGGGCAATGCCTTCGGCAGCATGAGCAATCGTCCGGCCGTGTTCCTGCGCCTGACCGCGAGCGACGGCGCCACCGGCTGGGGCGAGGTGTTCGGCAACTTTCCGCAGGTCGGCGCCGAGCACCGCGCGCGGCTGGTCGACAGCATCTTCGCGCCGCTGCTCGGCGACGCGGGCTCGGACGAGCCGGCGGTCGTGCGCGCGCTGCTCGAAACGCGCACGCGGTCGATGGCGATCCAGTGCGGCGAGCCGGGACCGTTCGCGCAGATCACCGGCGCCGTCGACCAGGCGCTGTGGGACATCGCCGCGCGCCGCGCCGGCGTGCCGCTGTGGCAGCACCTGGGCGGCGGCAACCGCGTGCGCGTCTACGCCAGCGGCATCGGTCCCGAACGCGTCGTGGAAATCGCGCAGGCCAGGCAGGCCGAGGGTCATCGCGCCTTCAAGCTCAAGGTCGGCTTCGGCCGCGACCGCGACGTCGCCAATCTCGCCGCGCTGCGCGAAGCGCTGGGTGCCGAGGCGACCATCATGTGCGATGCCAACCAGGCATGGTCGCCGGCGGACGCGGCCGCGCGCATCGCCGAGCTCGCCGCCAGCCGGCCGCACTGGATCGAGGAACCGATCGGCGCCGACCAGACGCATGCGGCATGGCGCGCGCTTGCCGCCGCGAGCGCGGTGCCGCTCGCCGCCGGCGAGAACCTGCGCGGACACGACGCCTTCGTCGCGGCGATCGACGCCGGCTACCTGAAGTTCGTGCAGCCCGACGTCGGCAAGTGGGGTGGCATCAGCGGCGGCCTCGACGTGGCGCGCCATGCCGTCGCGCGCGGTATCGCCTACTGCCCGCACTGGCTGGCCGGCGGCGTCGGCCTGGCCGCGTCGATGCACGCGCTGGCCGGCAGCGGCAGCGTGGCAACGCGGCGGCTGGGCCGAGGTCGACGCCAATCCCAATCCGCTGCGCCAGGACGTGTTCCCGTTCGTCGTCGACGATGGCTGGGTCACGCTGTCCGACGCGCCCGGGCTGGGTGTCGAGCCCGACCTCGACCGCCTCGCGCGCTACGTCGTCGACTGGCGCCCCGTGGGTCAGTAACCGCCGTAACGCCCGCCCCAGCCGTAACCGCCGTTGGTGACGCACACGCCGTTGCCGCACACGCCGCCATACGCGGCGATGTCCCATTCGGCGTTCTGCACGGAGTCCCGGTAGGCGCGATACTCGGCGCTGATGCCGCCGTCGCCGCCCAGCGTGCGGCTGTAGCCCCCGGACCCGGAGTCGCGCGCGGTCCAGCCGTCGCCCTGCTGTTGCGTGAAGCGCGTCGCGTTGCTCATGCCGAAGGACGCGACCTGCACCGCCGAGTCCTGGGCTCGCGCCTGCGCCTGCGCGTCCACCGCGGGCGGCGGCGCGGGCGCGTTGGTCCATCCGCTCGCCCCATGCTGCTGCCAGCCTTCGTTGGCCTGCCGATAGACGCTGCCGTCGCTGTGCGCATAGGTGTTGTTGGCGACCGCGTCGGGTTTCCAGGCGCCGCTCTTGCCCAGGCTTGCGTAGTAGGCGTTGGCGGAGATGTACTTCGGCCCGGCCGAGCCGCCCTGCGCCGCGCTCGCGCCGCGATTCGGATTGTCCTGGCTGGTGACCATCGACATGTCGTAGCCGCGCGAAGCGTTGGACACATAGGTGCTGTATTGCGGACCGGGATTCGCCAGCGCGCGATTGATCGCGCCGGCCGGCAGCGTGGCGCCGGCCGGCGCGTTGCCTGCCGGTGGTCCGCCTGCCTGCTGCGCGTTGCCCGCTTGCGCATTGGCCGCGGGCTGCGCGCTGGCCGCCGCTGCGCTCGCCGGCGCTGCGTTGCCTGCCGGGGCATTGCCAGCCTGCTGCGCATCGCCCGTCTTGGGGCGCGCCGTCCAGGCGCGATAGACGTTGGCGCTCGCCGAGCCGCAACAGGGATAACCGCCCCAGTACGCCGGATGGAAGCGCGCGCCGCCGTAGATGGGCTGCGTCCAGTCCGCAGTGGCCAGCCCCATCGCGAAGGCGTAGGTGTAGCCGACGCGTGCATTGAACACCGGCACAGCCGCGAGGCCGTAGGTTGCCGGCGCCGGGAACCACGCCTTGCCGATCCACGACGAATAGTCGTAGCCGGTGCCGTAGACCACCGTGCCGCCGGTGGAGGTCATCGCCCCCAGATAGCCCTGGGTGTAGCCCATGTACACGACTTCGTCGGTCGCGCCGTAGACGCGGGCATAGGTGACGTAGAACAGCGGCGAGGTCGGCGGCATCGCATAGATCGATGCCGGCACTGAGGTCGCCACCGACCACGGTCCTTTGAGCTGCGTTGCGGTGAACCAGATGCCGACCTTGAGCGCATGGAAACGGTCGGGTGCCGTCCGGATGATCGGCACCGGCGAATTCTGCACATACGACAGGTTGGTGCCGCTCACCGGCGCAAGCTGGGGGTCGCCGTCGAAGCGGGCGGTAAACGCCGGCCCGTTCCTGCGCGGGACAGTGGCCGTCTGCGGGATCAGGTTGGCGATCATCGCCTCCTTTGCCTGCGGCGTGCCTGCAACCGCGGGCAGCACGGCCCCGGCGAGCGAGGTCGGCGGAATTCGGGTGAAGTCGGCCGGCAGTGCGTTGCTGGCAACGAAGGTCCACGGACCGGTCAGCGCAGCGGCGCGAAACCAGCGCCCGGCCAGCAGCACGTAGTAATCGCCGCCATCGCCGACGCGCAGCACGTCGCTGGTCGTGTTGGTCGCCCACAGCAGGCCGGTGCCGACGATCGGCGCGAAGTCGGCTTTGCCCCTGAACACGATCAGCTCGGCCGGAACCTGCGACGTGTAGATCGCCGGCACGCCCTGCGCGAGCGTGGGCCTGGGATTGGCGTTCGCCCCGCCGTCGAGCAGATCGACGACGCCGGTCGCGGCGATCTGCTTCGCCTTCGCGTCGGCGCCCGCGGGCGGCGTCGGTCCCCGCGTCCACGGGCCTTCGATCGACGACGCGGCAAGCCAGCCGTCGAACACCTTGATGAACAGCGGGCCGGTATCGCGCTTGACGATCAGCGCCCGCGTATTGAGCACCCGCTGGAAGCCCCCTCCGCCGGTCACCGGCTGCCACGCCGGCGCCCCATCGATCGGTACGAGAATGGCCGGCGTCTCGCTGACGATCACCCGCGGCGGCTTGTTGTCGACGGCCACCGCGGTCGCGATCACGCCGCCCGCCGAAAGCGAGCGTGCCAGCTGGTCCAGCGAGAGGTTGCGCACCCCCGGCGCGATCTGCTTCTGCAATTCCGCCGCGTAGTTCGAACCGCGGCCGGGCAGCGCGGCGAAATCGCTCTTGGTGATCTGCAGGTCGGCGAGGCCGACAGTCCGGCTGACCTTGTCGACCACCGTGCGCGCGCTGGCCTCGATCACGCCGTAGCTCTCCTCCTTCGCGCCGGCGGGCCGGATGGCGGCCGCGCTGCGGAAATCGATCCGGTTGTCGATCCAGCCGGTGACCTGCGGCTGATAGACGAGCACCGCGGCGCCGGAGAGGGCGATGTGCCTGGGCCAGGCCTCGGCCGGTGCGCGCGCCGCGGCAACCGGGTTCTGCGCCTGCGCCGACGCAACGGCCGCGATGCCTGCCGTCGCCACAAGAAAAATCGATGCCGAAAAGACTGCCGCTATTCTGGTCAAGTTGTACTTTCGTGAGTCGTGAACGGAGGACCGGGCGGCGCTAGGCGCCGGCCTGCCCGAGGAATTCGAGCAGCGTGCGATTGAACTCGGCCGGGTGTTCGAGGCTGGGAAGATGCGCGGTATCGCGCAGTTTCAGCGCCCGCGCGCGCGGCAGCCGGGCGACCAGGTCTTCGCAGCGCTGCCGGATGTGCGGGAAGTCGTGCTCGCCCCAGATGACCAGCACCGGTACGTCGATCTCGTTCAGGCGCGGATACGCCGGCGCCGGCTCGGTCTCGGTGCCGCGCTGTTCGGCGCGCAGCGCGAGCTCGTTCATGGCAAGAAAAAGTTCGCGTGCGGCACCGGACACGCGCCGCTCGGGCGCCAGCGGGCCGTCGAGCCAGGCATGCGCCTCGAGCGCGTTGATGCGGTCGATGTCGACGACCGCCTCTGCCGCCTCGACCTTGTCGATCCACGCCTGCACCGCCGGCTCGAACTCGGTGTCCGGCGGCGCGCCGCTGATCGCCGGCGCGATCAGCAACAGTGCGGCGACACGATCGGGATGCGCCAGCGCCATGTCGATGGCGATGCGCCCGCCCTGCGAGCAGCCGACCAGGATCGCCCGCGCACCTGGCGCGGTCGCGTCCAGTACGCGCGCAGGTCGTCCACCTGCGCGTAGCGCTCGTCGACGTGCACCGTGTCGCCGAAACCGCGCCGATCGTAGGCCACGCCGCGGAAACCCGAGCCCGGCTGCGCCAGCGCGGCCAGCTGGTCGCTCCACATCCGGCGATCGGCGACGCCCGCGTGCAGGAACACCACCGGCGTGCCCTTCCCCGCCGTTTCGACGGCGATCTGGGCAAGTCCGGAGGGGATGGTGTGGGCGCTGGCGGTCATGGCGCGAGTTCGGTGGCCGAACCCGATTGTCACCGAAAACGGGCCGGTTGTCGCCAGCGCAACCCTGATCGTCGCGGGGGTTCTCCAGCAAGCGCGCGTGCGCGGCGCAAATTTTTTTCACACCGGAATCCATGCGCACACGTCCGAATGTAATTGTGCCGTCAATCTCGCGGTGATATGGTGCGGCACCGCCCGTTTCCGCCACGCACCGACATGCATGTGTCGGGGCGAACGCATCGCTGTTGTTTTTTTGGCGCGTTCGCCTCAAGCCAGGTCGGTGACAACCTTACCGGTTACGGCGACGGCGGCCAATGGCGGCTACCGCTACCGCGGTGAACGCCAATAAAACAACATCAACAGGGGGAATTTCCTTTGCAACCGATACGATTGAATGCATTGTTGCTGGCCGCCGCGCTGGCCGTGGCGCCGTTCTCGCTTGCCGGTGCGGCAACGCCGGTCGACGACGGCCCGGTGTTTGCCGGCAAGCGCGGCGACAACCCATCGCACCCGCTGGGCGACCAGCAGGCCGCACTGCGCGCGCGCGCGCTGGCGGCCAAGCTGCAGGGCAAGGCGAAGGGCAAGACGCACGAAGTGGCCAAGGGCCAATACGTGGAACTCGAGCTGGAAAGGACCGACAGGGTCTTCGTGATCCTGGCCGAATTTGGCAACAGCGATCCATCCGGCCATGGCGGCGCCGCCGGGTCCGCAGCACAACCAGATCGCGCGAACCCGACCGTGCGGTGGACAACACCACCATCTGGCAGGCGGACTACAACAGGGCGCACTACGAGGACATGTATTTCAACAAGATGGTCGACTACTACAAGAAGCAGTCGTCCGGCCGCTACACCATCGACGGCACGGTGGTCGAGTGGGTCAAGGTGCCCTACAACGAGGCGCGCTACGGCTACCAACCATCTGCGGCTCCAACGTCTGCTCGACCGTCTGGTACGCTGATCCGCGACGCGATCAACAACTGGACAGCGGATCGACTGGCCGGGCGGAATGACGCACGGCGGAGATCAAGGCCTACCTCGCCACGTTCGACGCAGTGGGATCGCTACGACGACGACGGCGACGGTAACTTCGACGAGCCCGACGGCTACATCGACCACTTCCAGATCGTCCACGCCGGCGAGGGCGAGGAAACAGGGGGTGGCGCGCAAGGTCGCAGTGCGATCTGGTCGCATCGCTGGTATACGTCCTATCAGGGCATTGAACGTGCGGGGCCCAGACGGCGCGCCGTTGGGCGGCATGGAATTCGGCCGGCGATGGGACTTTCGGCAACGCTCGGTGGCCGAACGCAGTTGGTGTCTGGGTCGGCGACTACACCATTCAGCCGGAAAATGGCGGCCTGGGCGTATTCGCGCACGAGTATGCGCACGACCTCGGCCTGCCCGACCAGTACGACACCGCCGGCGGCGAGAACTCGACCGGTTTCTGGACGATCATGTCCAGCGGCTCGTACCTTGGCGACGGCACGACCGACCTCGGCTCGCGGCCGGGCGATTTCAACGCCTGGGAGAAGTTCCAGCTCGGTTGGCTGAACTATGAAGTGGCATCGGCCGGGAAGAGGAGCGAGCACAAGCTCGGTCCCGCGGAGACGAACACCAAGCAGGCGCAGGGGCTGTTCGTGGTCCTGCCGAACAAGGCAGTGACGCAGGACGCTGGCCGACCCATACGCAGGGATCGTATTTCTACTACTCCGGTTCGGGCAACGATCTCGACCACTCGATGACTCGCAGCATCACCTTGCCCGCGGGCGCAGTGTCGCTGTCCGCCCAGGTGAATTTCCAGATCGAGCTCGACTGGGACTATGCCTACCTGACGGTGGACGGTACGCCGGTCGCGACAACCCAATCGACCATCACCAACCCGAACGGCCAGAACTTCGGCAACGGGATCACCGGGTCGAGCGGTGGTTGGGTGACCCTGGCCGCCGATCTGTCGGCCTACGCGGGACAGACGGTGCAGCTTGGTTTCCGTTACTGGACCGACAGCTTTGTCGCCGAGCCCGGCTTCATGGTGGACAACCTTCACGATCACCGGCCAGCCCCTCGATGGCGCAGAAAGCGCTGCCGGCTGGACGTTCGCCGGATTCAGGGAGTCCACGGGTTCCGAGA
This sequence comes from uncultured beta proteobacterium, assembly GCA_963699765.1. Taxonomy (GTDB): domain Bacteria; phylum Pseudomonadota; class Gammaproteobacteria; order Burkholderiales; family Casimicrobiaceae; genus VBCG01. The sequence goes on from CAVOVD010000010.1 coordinate 110,062, forward strand.
CCGCGTATTTCTTCAACGCCTACGTCGCCGAGTTCCGGCAATATCGCGACTACGACACCGGCCTGCAGACGGGACCCTACAACTTCGGCTTTAACAACACGACGCCGGACCGGGTCGAGCACTTCCCGTATCAGGACGGAATGCTGGTGTCGTACTGGGACAGCTCGTACACCGACAACAACACCAGCGAGCATCCGGGAGGCGGACTCATCCTGCCGGTCGACGCGCATCCGACGGCGCTGGTGCGCCCGGATGGGCCGAAGTGGCGGGCGCGCGTCCAGGCCTATGATTCGACGTTCAGCCTCGGACCGACGGACTCGATCACCTTGCACATCAACGGGAACACGTCGCTCATCCCGAGCCTGCCCGGCGTGTCGACGTTCAACGACCTGACCGCGCTCTGGGATCCGTCGACGCCGCTGGCGAACGTGATCGTGCCCAAGACCGGCACCACGATCCGCATCAAGAGCGTGAGCGCGCACGACAGCTTCATGCAGGTGCAGGTGCAGCCGGTGAAGAAGTAGGCTGCGCCGCAGCGCAGACTGCAGGACCTGAAATCCCCCGCGGAGTCCGCGGGGGATTTTTTTCGCTCCAATCTCAAGGCTGCGAGTTCGCCGCCCGCGCAAGCCGCGCGAAGTGCGCGCGCCGCGTCGCCGCGTTCATGATCGGCCTACATCGCCGGCGTGAACTTCCCCGCCTGGTAGTCGACGAACGCCTGCTGGATTTCCTCGCGCGTGTTCATCACCATCGGGCCGTACTGCACGATCGGTTCGTTGAGCGGCTTGCCGGCGAGCAGCAGCACGCGCGATGGCTGGTCCGCGCTCAGCACGACGCCGTCGCGGTCCGGTCCGTTGCCGAGGATCGCCATGCGCTGCGCCGGCACGTGCGTGCCGCCGACCTGCACGCCGCCGCGATACACGTAGATGAAGGCATTGTGTCCGGGCGGCAGCGGTTGCGCGAAGGTCGCGCCGGCGGGAATGTGCAGGTCCAGGTACAGGGGCTCGGTGTGCTCGCGCTGCACCGCGCCTGCGACGCCGTGGCTCGAACCCGCGATCACCCGCGCCAGCACGCCTTCGGCGGTCGTGTATTCGGGAACGGTTTCGCTCTGGATGTCGCGGTACCAGGGCGTGCGCATCTTGTCCTTCGCCGGCAGGTTGAGCCAGAGCTGGAAGCCCTCGACGCGCCCGTCCTCCTGCTCGGGCGTCTCGGAATGGATCAGGCCGCTGCCGGCGGTCATCCACTGCACGCCGCCGTTCTGCAGCAGGCCTTCGTTGCCCGCGCTGTCGCGATGCCGCCAGCGCCCGGCGATCATGTAGGTCACCGTCTCGAAGCCGCGATGCGGATGGTCGGGGAAGCCGCCGAGGTAGTCCTCCGGCTCGTCCGAACCGAAGGCGTCGAGCATCAGGAAGGGGTCCAGCCGGCGCTGCAGCGGTTGCGTCAGCACGCGCGTCAGCTTGACGCCGGCGCCATCCGACGTCGCCTGGCCGGTGACCAAGCGCTCGACATCGCGTGCTCGCGAGACGGCGGCAGCGTTGGTCGGGGTCAGGGTCGTGGTGTTCATCGCTTGCTCCTCTTGTTCGGTTCGATTCGCTTGCCGGTCGGTGGTCCGCCGAATTAGGCCGCCAGCACTTCGGCGATCTGGTCGTTGGCCGAGGCCAGCGCCGCGCGCTCCGCCTCCGGACCCATCGCCAGGCCTTCCGCGTAGACGAACTGCAGGTCGCTCATGCCCAGGAATCCCAGGACCGTCTTCAGGTAGGGTACCTGCGAGTCGCTGGGCGTGTTGCGGTAGATGCCGCCGCGGGTGAGCGCGACGTAGACCTTCTTGCCCTTGAGCAGGCCCTCGGGGCCCGTCGCCGTGTAGCGAAACGTCACCTTGGCCCGCGACACCGCGTCGATCCAGTTCTTGAGCTGCGCCGACACGCCGAAGTTGTACATCGGCACGCCCAGCACGACCACATCTGCGGCCTGCAGCTCGGCGATCAAGGCGTCGTCCATGGCGACGCGCGCCGCCTGTTCGGCCGTGCGCCGGTCCTCGGGCGTGAACAGCGCGGTCAACGCCTGCTGGTCCAGTTGCGGATGCGGGGTGGCGGCCAAGTCGCGCACCGTCAGCGTGGCGCCCGGGTTGGTCAGGCGCAGCCGCGCGACGATGTCCTGCGCCAGGCGGGTGGAATGCGAGCCGTCGGTACGGGCGCTGGAGTTGATCTGCAGGATGTTCATTTCGGGTCCTCTGGGGTGGTGGGTCGGTGAATCGACTATATTTGTTCCACACCAGCTGGCAGAAGACCATAAAATGGATATCATTGTCCCGCAATCGGGACAATCACTCGGGACAGGCCGGCTCCTTGGGCTCGCATAATCGATTAACTGCGGTCAATGTTTCCTTAATCCGCTCATCATGCGGCAACGATCCTCATTCCGACGCGGACTTCCGAGGCCGGTGCGGGGCATTGGAGCCACCGCGCCCGAGCAGTGGCGATAAACCGCGCCATGTTCTATCTACTGATCTCAATTTGATCGATCACCACGCAACGACTCGCCAACCGTCATCCAACCTGCCCCAGCCATGACCCCCGAACCCAACGACCTGCTGCTGTTCGCCCGCGTCGTCGACGAGGGCAGCTTCACCCGTGCGGCCGCCCGCACGGGCCTGCCCAAGTCCACCGTTTCCCGGCGCATCGCCGCGCTGGAAACCGCGCTGGGCGAGCGCCTGCTGCTGCGCACCACCAGGAAGCTGAGCATCACCGACTTCGGCCTCGGGGTGCTGGAGCACGCGCGCCGGGTCGCCGACGACGTCGCCGCGGCGGCCGCGCTCGCCGCCCACCGCCAGGCCGAGCCCTCCGGCCGCCTGCGGGTGTCCATGCCCAGCGACTTCGCCAACGTCATCCTGGGCCGGCTGCTCGCCGACTTCATCGCCCGCCACCCGGCGATCGAGCTGGAGATCGACCTCTCGCCGCGGCGGGTCGACCTGATCGGCGAGAATTTCGACCTGGCGATCCGGATGGGGGAGCTTTCCGACGACGCCTCGCTGGCGGCGCGGCGGCTGGCCACGTTCTCGGCCAGTCTGTATGCGGCGCCTTCCTACCTGGCGCGGCGCGGCGCGCCGGCCGAACCCGAGGCGCTGATGGAGCACGACACGCTGCGCCTGCTGGGCCGTTCCGGGGAGCCGGCGACCTGGGTGCTCAGCCGCGGCGAGGCCCGCTGGGAAGGCATCCCGCCCGGCCGGGCCACCATCAACTCGCCCGAACTGCTGACCCGCCTGGCCCGCGCCGGCGCCGGTGTGGCGATAGTGAACGACCACTTCGCCGAACCCTACCTCCAGTCCGGCGAGCTGGTGCACATCCTGCGCGACTGGCACGCGCCGCCGCAGACCGCGTGGGCGGTCTTCCCCGGGCGACGCCTGATGCCGGCGCGCACCCGGGTGTTCATCGACCGGCTGGTCGAGCAGTTCTCCGGACCGGAGTGCGCGGCCATCGAGGAACGCATTGTGCGGCGCCGCAACGCTGCGCCGTCCACACCCGGCTGAGCGGTCCGGCCGGCGCGCCGGCGCGCGTGGATTCCGGCCCCGGCCGCAGGGTCGAGGCGGTGTCGTTCGCGCCGGTGCCGCCGCCCGCCCGGGTTTGATCCAAATCGTCAAGCCATTGTTTTAGATTGTTTATTCTATTCATTCCCGGCCAGACTGGTCATTCGCTGGCCGTCGACCCCTTTCCGTCGCCTGGAGCGGTTTCCGGGGCCGCAGACGCGGGCCGCGGGCAAGGTTCGTTCGCCGACGCCGATTCCCCGCAGGGAACCAATCCGGGAAGGCGCCGGTCTTCTGCCCCGATCGTTTTGGTATAATTCCGGGCGGTCGATTTTTCCTAACCGATTGAATCGACATAAAAGACGCATTGGAAAACCCTTTGCCGGCCACGCGCCGGCAGAACACGGGAAGCAATCGAGCCAGTTTTTTAGTGCATAGCAACATGACCTCGGCTGGCCTGGCGGCAGTTCCGCGCCTGGTCGCACCGCAGCCGGGACAGACATGAGGAGTGTTCGCAATGGCCAGACCACGCTTTGCCTCGACGGCGGCGCCGACCGGATTCGGTCGCCGCTCCGGTCGAATACGACCGACCGCCTACCTGTATTCCGCGCTGGGCGCCGGGGCGATCCTTTCCGCCTACGTCGCGCTCTCGCCAATGCCGGCATCGGCCAAGGCCGACTCCACCCTCGCCGCCAAATCCAGCTTCGCCCTGCCGGCCAGCCTGGCGCCGCGCAAGCCGGAAGCCCTTCCCCAGCAGCAGATCGACGCCCTCGCCGGCGTCATCGCCGGCAAGTACCGGGTTTCCAGGCAGGCCACCCGCGACTACCTGATCAAGGCCTGGCGTGAAGCCGACCGCAACGGCCTCGACCCGGTGCTGCTGATCGCCGTGATGGCGGTCGAGTCCAGCTTCAACCCGGTCGCCGAAAGCCACGCCGGCGCCGTCGGCCTGATGCAGGTCATCCCGCGCTTCCACACCGACAAGTTCGAGCCCGAGCGCGAGTCCGCACTCCACCCGGACACCAACATCCGCATCGGCGCCAAGGCGCTGCAGGAGTACATCCGCCGCGGCGGCGGCCTGATCGCCGGGCTGCAGCTCTACAACGGCGCGGCCGACGACGAGAGCAACGCCTACGCCAACAAGGTGCTGGGCGAGAAGGCGAGGTTGCTGGCGGCGGTGCGAGAGACCAATAGGCGCGCCTGACCTCACACCTCATTGCAGCGCCACCGCCATCGGCACCGCATTGGCGGCGGTGAGCGGCGTCAGCGCGGCATCGTTGCATTGCTGCGGGTTGTACTGGGTCGAGCACAGGTACACCTCGGCGTTCAGGCTCGCAAACATGCTGAGCGCAAACCGGCGCAGCATTCCGCGCACGGGGGCCACCGGCCAGGTGTTCGAATAGGTCGATGCGGCTCCCTTGGGCAGATAGAACTGGTAGGTGGGCAGCGTGATCCGCATCGGATAACCACCGCTGATCTGGGTCGCAGTGAAGTCGATCTTGAGCGGAATGTCCGCAACATCGGTCAGGTAGGCGATCTGCACGTAACCCGGCGCCCTCAACTGGCCCAGCGTCGCCACCGGTTTGGGTGGATTGGCGGCGCCGAAACTAAGCTTGATGTCCGAGAACACCGACCAGGACTCCTGCGACTGGGCGACATACCTGCCCAAGGAAGAATTGAAGCGATAATCGGTCGAATTATCCAGCGCCACGTACTGCGTTTCGGCGATGTTCCGCGTGGTGACCACCACCGCGTCGAGCTCGTTGCCCAACCTTCCACGGAACACCACCTGCAGCGAAACGTCGGTCGCGTTGACCGGAATAGGCTTCGTGGGCTGGAAGCTGAATTCGAGGGTCTCCGTCGACCCCGACGCCAGCGCCGAGAGCGGCAATGCATCCGAAACCACGACCTCCTCTTCGCCGACGCGACAGGCGTTGCCGGTGAAGTTGGCGCCGCCGGGCTCGCCCGAGAGATCCGCACGGTAACAGGCGTTGCGGTGGAACTTGACCGCCGCCACCAGCGTGCCCGGACCCATCGACTCGCCGGGCGTGGAGTTGGTCAGCTTCAGCTTGAGCCGGTCGAAGCCGCAGGGGCTGGCACAGGTCGGCGCCGAAGCATCCTTTACCGCATACACACCGCCGTCCGGCAAACCGATCTCCATCGAACCGCGGAAGAAGTGGTCGATGAGGCCGGCAGAATAGGCGACCGCGCGAGGCAGCAGCAGGCGGGCCTGGTCGCGGTAGACGTAGTGATTGAGCGTGTACTGAAACTTCGAGGCCTTCATGAACTGGTTGAAGGCGCCCCGGGTGGTGAGAACCGCGGGTTCGGTGAGCGACGGGTTGAGCGTGTCGGGGACGGGGGCAGAGAGAAGATCGAGGGCGCCTCCGCTGATCAGCTTCTCACTGGCGTTCATCACGCTTCCCGCAGGTAGCCGGACGACTTCAAGCGACTGGGGATTCGGGGGAGGCGACGAATACCAAAACGCCTCAGTGGTGAGCGCATTGGATCCCGCCGAATAGAAACCGCGATTGCTGTAGTTGGCCAGCCCGGAACCTCCGGACTGTCGGTCCCACCCGTCCGCTGCCGAGAAATAGCTCTCGATAGCCGTCAAAGCGAGGAATCGGATAGCCTTGAAACGGAATCGGCACCGCCACAACGTCTTCCGTCTCGTCGTGCCGAAACCAATTACGAAACACACGCTCGCGCAGTCGAAACTTGCTTGGCGCCCTTGACCCTCGCCTCGACATAGCTCTCGAAATAGCTGCGGTGTCCGCCGAGACAGGTGGAACCGACGCAACCCAGGCCCGCGTGCGCATCGTTGCGCGTGTGCTGCGGCTGCGCCATGTCCTGCAGCAGGTGGACGGCGCCTCCCAGCGACCGGAAAACCGTCGCCCAGTAGGCGACGCGCAGCGCCTCGCGCGTAGGGATGCCCGGTGTCGCCTCGAATGCCAGGTCCGTCAGCGCACCGGTGGCGCCGGACGCGCCGGGCGGGTGCTTGAGCGTCGTCGCGCGCCACATCGCCTCGCGCGCCATGGCGAGGCTGAAGCCGTTGGAAACGCCATAGGTGCTGCCTGCTCCGTCGATCGCCCAGTCCGGCGCCCGGGACCCCACGACCTGCGATGCCACCGTCAGCGGCCGGTTGTTGTAGGGATCGAAGAAGTGATGCAGCACGCGCACGAACGGCCCCGACGGCTCGTCCTGCGGCGTGTTCTCCTCCTCGCCGGGGTCGTAAGGAACGTCGTCCTCGCGGATGGCGCCGAGCATCAGCCAGGCGGGGAGGGAGGGGAGTAGCGGTGTTTGAAACCATTGTTGCCGGTTGGCGTCATTGATCTTGTCGTGGCCGCGAATTGCTCGTAGCCTGCCGGGTAGATCGACCGTTCTTCGGCGTCGCCGCGCGCCAGGTCGATGTAACACGCACCCAGCGACTCCGCGCGCTCGTCCAGCCCCAGCTCGCTGCAGCAGCGTCGAGCCCGGGCCGCCGTCGGGCAGTCGGAAAGAGCCGCGACGCCATCAGCGCCTCGCGCGTCAGCGCCGCATGCGTCGCCAGTTCGTAGCCCGCCGTCGGGCGGACCGACGACTGCGTCAGCAGCGCCAGTACCCCGGTCACAGCCATGCATCGCGCATTGGTCATGTCGTCATTTCCCCGTCGTGGTACTTCGCGGTTCGTTCGCGTGCCCACTGCCGATACCATGCGGGTTGCCTCAATCCGCTCACCTGGTCTATTCGCAAGTTCGATCTGCTCTGCCAATATCGCCTCGATGAACGGCGCGAGTCCCGGCGAACGTCTTGGCCGGGCCGCCGCAATCCTTCTGGATACATGTGCAGCTGCTCCAGCCGCGCCTCCCGCGACACGCTCGACTTGCGCAGGTGAACGTCGGTCAACTCTCCCGATGCTGCCTGCGCGGCCTCCTCGGACGAATAGATCTCGGGCTCCAGCCCGATCGGGCGTCCATTCCGGTTGTTCTCATCCCACTTGAGGATCGCTACGCGCCACCTGCCGGGCATTGTTCGTCTGGTTCGGCGGATTTGGATATATTCCCCCGGTCGTACCCCCGCTTGTACGCCTCCATCAGCGCGCCGCCGGCCGCGGCGTCGATCGGAAACGTGAACCAGCCGTCGGCATCGGAAATCGCCGACTCGGCGCGGTTGCAGCTCGACCCGCCCCACGAGATGCCGCCGAAATAGCGCGCCACGACGATCGCGCCGGCGATCGGCTCGTTGGTGTCCTGGTCGACGACCCGCCCGCGCATTTCGGTCGGCGTGGTCAGGTGCAGCCACGCGGCACTGGCGAAAGCCGCGGCAGCGAGCGCCAACGCGAGTTGCCGCCACTTCCGTGGTTCGAGCATCTTCTTCACATGCCCTCCACCCGCCAGAGGCCGTCGCCGCCGCGGATCAGGTAGACCATGAACAGCTGGTCGCCGTCGGCGGTCGGACGCAGCAGCGTCAACTCCGCCCAATCCTCGGCGACGACGCCGTCGATAGGCGTGCCGAGCTGTGCGGCGACGGCAGGCAATGGCACGGCAAGATCGGCGAGGACCTGCGCATAGCGGCTTTGGGCATCGCCGACGAACATCCCGACCGCTGCGCTGGCGTTGTCTGCGGCGAGCCGATCGACCATCGTCCGGTATACGTCGACGACCCGATACGCGAGTTCGTCGCGACCCATCGCCCGTACTTTCCGCTTGGCAGCGTAGATCACGGCATCGGTCACATCGAAAACGCGCACCCCGACGGTATAGACGCCGGGACTCGGGTAATTCAAGTCGACCACAGCCTCATCGTTGTTCAGGCTGGTGAGCGTCAGATCGGCAGCGCCGTCATCCTCGGTGTCGACCTCGATGCGCTTGAACGCGACCTGGCCACGATTGACGATGCGCAACGCAGTGGTGAACGGCGCGAGCCCCTCGGCCTCGTCGACGCGCACGTCGAACGCCGCCTTCCCGGTGCTGGTGACGGCGAGGTTGCGGACGACGGGCGGCGCATCCAGCGTGTTGAGCACAACGGTCACGGTATTGACCCCCGGCGTCAGGAACACGTTATCGGCAAAGAAGCGGCCATCGCGATCATGCGGCGCGCGCCGGCCGTTGACAATGACTGCGGCGTTGGCCGGCGCCTTTACGATCCCGCCGAAGGACAGGCTGTCGTCCGCCACGGCGGCGCCGTCCGCGCCCGCGTCCACCGTCACGGCCGGTGCGCCGAGCACGGCCACGGCTACCGGCGCTGACGCCGTCCAGACGCCACTGCTGTCGCGCAGGCGGACGCTGACGACATGGCTGCCCGCGCCGACTCCGGACCAGGAAACGCTCCAGGGTTCGCCCGACCGGCTGCCGAGCAGGATGCCGTCGCCGTAGAAGTCGACCTGGGTGACGGTGCCCGAGCCGGAGACCGGATTGGCGGTGATGCGGATGCTGCCGGGGGCCAGGTAGCTTTGACCCGCATAGGGCTCGACGATGCTCACTCCCACGTCGACGACGCGCAGGATGACCGGCAGCATGCCCTGAGACGTTCCGTCCGCCGCGTAGCCTCGGACCTCGACTGCATGATTGCCGACCACGGCGCCGTTCCAGGTCAGTTTGGCGCTGGCAACCGTCGGGTTGCCGGCGACATTCATGCTGCCAAGGACCGTGCCATTGACCATGAACTCGATGCGCGCGACACCGTTGCGCAGGCCGACCCGTCCGACGAGTTCCACGGGCACCCCGGGACTGAACACCGCTCCGGCCGGAGGCGACGTCAACTCGGCGAACTCGTTGGCGCGAACTTCGACGGTGCGCGGCAGCGAGGTGGTGTGGCGCGAATTGCTGTCGTAGTAGGCGGATGCCTGGAGGATGTGGGTGCCGACCTGGGTCGTGTTCCACGTCGCCGCAAACGGCGCCTGCTGCGACCACGTCGCCTCGACCGTACCCGCGTAGTACTGGACGCTGGATACGCGGGACGGCTGGTCGGTGGTGATTGCGAACGGTATCGCCGCAGGGGACACGAACACCTGGCCGTCTTCAGGACTGGTCAGCGCCACGGAAGGCGGCGCCACGCCGGCCGTGCCGACATCGATCACCACCGGCACGGACGACACGGGCGCGGCGAGGGGAACGTAGGCAATCGCGCGAAGCACGTGCTGTCCTGCATCGAGCGTCGTCGAATAGGTGAACGGCGGTGACGTGCGGGTCGCGCGCACCTGGGGCCCGACGACGAAATCGACCTGTGCGACGGGAGCGTCCGGCGAGGCGACGTCGACGGCCATGGTGATCGTGGATGCGGTCGTGTAGCTGCCGTTCGGCGCCGGACTGGTCAGGACCACCGCGGGTGCACGCGGCCCGATGGGGATGCTGACGAATACCGGCATCGACTCGCCGACGGCTCCGCGGTCGTCGATGGCCTGTGCGGTCAGCACGTGCATACCCCGGCTGGCTGCAAGGGTCACCGCATGGGGCGCACTGGAGGACGAGGCAAACCATTGGCCGTTATCGACGTAGCGCACCTGCGCAATGGTGCCGTCGGCGTCGGCCGCCTGCGCCGAGACCCCGATGTCCGCGCCCTGACCGAAGTTGTAGACGACCTGTGCATGTGCCGGCGCGGTGACGGCCACCTGCGGCGGCGCGTTCGGGGGCAGCACCCTGATGGTCACGGGGTCGGAGGTGGCGGTCGATCCACTGGTGTCGGTCAGGCGCGCAACCAGCGTGCGAGTGCCGGTGGAAACGCCTCTCCAGACACCGACATATTCGCCGTCGGAACCGTTTGCCGAATTCAGCGTGGCAACGACACCGCCATCGGCGATGAACTCGACCTTCGCCACCGGATGGGAGCCTTCGCCGTTTTCATCCCTTGCGCGCAGAACGACGGTGGCCGGCGCATGAAAGACCGCCGGACTGCCCTGATTGACGTCACCAGGCGCAAGAATGCGAATCGTGCGGGGGGCGCTCGGCAGGACCTCGACCGCTGACCATTCCGACGTCCCGACCTCGCCACTGCTGTCGGTCGCCTCGGCCCAGACATAGTAGTACTGCGCTGGACCGTAGGGATAGGTGTGCGGCACGGTCGGCCATGATGCCGTGTACGGTGGCCCGGAAAACGACGCGAGCAGGACCGGTACGTCGTCCGGCGAAGGACTGGGCAACATGAAGATCCGCAAGCCGGTGATGCTGCCGTCAACGTCGGTCGCGGTCGCCTCCAGTGCAACGTCCGGCGGCGTGCTCGACACGATCATTTGCCCGCTCCGGGGCGCGACCAGCGTCACCGTGGGCGGCTGGTTGGCCGCGACCGTCAGCACGACCGGCATGGAAGTCGCAGTTGCACCCTTGTCGTCGGTCGCAATCGCCGTCAGGGTGGCCGTCCCCGGGGCAAGGGACAGGGTCGCGGAAAAAGGCGCCGTGGTGTCGCTGGCAAAGCGGGCATTGCTGCTGCCGTCGTGCACGTAGAACTCGACCTTCCTGACCGTGCCATCCGGGTCGCTTGCCGTGGCGGTGACCGTCACCGGCTCCCCGGAGATCAGGTTCGTGCCATTGGCAGGCGCGGTGATCGTCGCGGCCGGCGGAACATTGGGGCTGACCGTCACCGTTACCGTCGCCGACGTGGTGGTGGCGCCCTGGTTGTCGGTGGACCTCACGGTGAGCGCATGCGTGCCGAGCGACGGATTGACCCAGCTGAAGCTGTACGGTGAAGTCGTGTCCCGGCCGAGCAGGACGCCGTTGCCGAGGAACTCCACCTTGGCGATCGTGCCATCCGAGTCGGCCGCACCTGCCTGGACGGCGATCGTGGCCGGCGCGACGAACTTCGCGCCATTCGCCGGCGACGTTATCTTTGCCGTTGGAGGCTTGTTGACCTTGACGGTCACCGCGGCCGATGTCGTCACCGCACCCTTGTCGTCGGTGGCCTTGACCGTGAGCACGTGGGAACCGGCGACGACATTGGACCAGGTGTACGCGTAGGGCGCCTTGGTTAGCGTTGCGAGCCTTGCGGTCCCTGCAAAGACCTCGACTTTGGCGACCGTTCCGTCGGAGTCCGCAGCCGTCGCCGTCAGATTGATGGTCGCCGGCGCCGTGTAGGTGCTGTTGTTTGCCGGCGCGGTCAGCTTGACGGTCGGCGCGACATTGGCCTTCACCTGAACGGTCACCACGGGCGACGTCGTGCTGCCGCCGGCATTGTCGTAGGCCTTGGCGCTCAGCAGGTAGGTGCCGACCGCGACGTTCGACCAGGTGTACGCGTAGGGGCTGGAAGTGTCGGTGTACAGCAGCACGCCGTCGCGATGGAACTCGACCTTGGCAATGCTGCCGTCGCTGTCAGCCGCGGTGGCACTGATCATGATCGTGGCGGCGGCGACGTACGACGCATTGTTGGCGGGCGCGGTGACGGCAACGACAGGCAACGTGTTCGCCTCACGGCGCATCTTGCGACCGGCGTCTTGCGCATTAGCCAGATCGACGACGACCGTCTCCGAGGCGAGTCCATAGGCATCCACGATCGTCGCAGCGAATTCACGGCCGTGCGCAGAAAGCTCGACGGTCGTCGCCCCCTTCACGTCGGCGTTGTCGCCTCGAAATGCGACCGAGACGTCCACGCCATCGACGCTCGCCCGCAATCCCATGCCGGCGAGATATCGCGCATCGATTGCGCATGGCGGGAATTCGCAGGCCGCAACGTAGCGCAGGCGCAGTTCCGGCCACAATTGTTCGACGGCAAGGATCGGGCGCAGCCATGAGGGCGCCACGGCAATGTGCCGCGCGGGCCCGCCCTGCACCAGTCGGATCCACTGCAGCGACTGCGCATTCAGCAGCGACATTCCCGTGCGATCGCCCGCCCAGGCGATTGGCGCGCCCGCCTCCGGCGCCAGCATGAAGGGCGCCCGAAGTCCCGACTCCGGCGTCGGCACGACGGCCGAGATCCGCGCGTCGCGATCGTACAGAGTCGTACCCTTGTCCGACAGCACCCACAGCGTGCCGTCGATGGTGTCGATCCCCACGGCATGCGCAGTCGCCGGCAACGGCACGCTCGAGCGGGTCGTCATTGCGCGCAGCACATCGACCTGAATGGCTTCACTGCCGCCGATCGCCCACAGGTAGCCGCCGCCGCGATCCAGCAGCAGCGACCGCAGTACCGTGTCGCCGGATTCCGGAAGGGACCACTCGCGCACCGACGTCCCCGCGGAGTCGTACTGGGTAACGCCGCGAGCAGAGGCAATCCAGATGACTTCCGGCCCGCCGACGACGAAGTCGGCAATGGCCTCGTCATGCGCCCATCCGCCGAGCAGCGAGCCATCGACGGCATAGCGCGCAACGAGGCTGCCGTATGCAAGCCATACCCCGCCGTCACTGTGTTCGGCCGCAAGTATGGGCGAGACGCGCAGATCGGACTCCGCAATCGCTACGTCCACGGCCACATCCAGTTCGTCGGTCAGACGCTGCAGGCGATCGCCGCGGACGATCCAGGCGCCCGTCGCGGCTCCGGGAGCGAGTGCACGCACCATCGCGTCGCCCTGCGACGTGTATTGCACCCCTGTATGCCGTGTGTAGCGATTGACGGTCGAACCCTCGCTGAACCACACGCTCGAGGCGACGGTCACACCGCTTGCAGCCGCCGCGGCCAATGCGACCATCGCGACCACCCAGCCCGGCATCCGGAATCTCATGGGCAGACTCCCGCCTGGTTGACCGGGACGAGAAGCGTGTGCGAGGAATAGCCGTCGAATCGTCCCGGCCCGGAGTAGAGCGCAGCGATTCGGCGCACGCCGGTATGCGCAACGAAGCTGACGCGCGCCGAACCGTCGCTCACCGCCATCGAGCCAATCGTCGCGCCATCGACCATGAAGCTGACCGCGCCCTTGTCATGACTCGCCGCAACACTCGAAGTGACGGTGAGCATTTGTCCGGAGCAGACAAGCGAGGGTTCGCTGACGATCTCGAGCGGCAACCGTTGCGGCGCGAGCCGCTGCAATGTTCCGCGCCGATCGACCGTGACCACCTGGCCCCAGCGATCGCGCGCCATGCCCTGCACGCCATGGCCGGCGAAGCTGGTGGAATACGCGACCGCTTTTCCATCAGGCGTCAACACCTGCAGCAGCTGCGAGCCGGTCTGGGTCGGTTCCAGTGCATTGCTGGAAGGGTTTGCGTCGCGAGTCTGCAGATCGGTGCGGCCGACGGCGATGATGTTGCCCGCGGCGTCGAGCGCGATCCGGACGGGCGTGTACTCTGCATCGCGTGCGCAGTTGTCGAATTGCGCACCGTCCGCAGGCAGGTAGCTGGCAAACGTCGCCTGCCGTCCATCGGGAGTGAGCCTGGCGACGAAGCCGACCTCGGGCGTGGCAATCATGCATTCGTGCTGGACCCAGGGGAAAGCCGCCGATGATCCATGCAGCGGCAGGTCGCGCGAGGATGTCTTGCCGCCGATGATCACCGCACCGGAGGAGTCGACTGCGATGCTGGTACCGCGATCCCAGCCGCTGCCGCCCAGTCGCGCAATCCACGCCACTGCGGTTCCGCTGGACGCGAGCTTGGCGACAAAGGCATGCGTGGCTGTAGGGCGCGGTGGCTGGCCGCCCGCATAGAGCACAGGCTCGGTCGGAGGCTGGTTCACGGCGCCGGGGGTCGCCGCCAGTCCCGGTTCCGCCTGCCCGGTCACATATGCGTTCCCGCCCGCGTCGACGGCAAGCGCGAAGCCGGTTGGGTCGAAGTAGCCGGAACTCACCGGACCGCCGCAGGCCTGTCCGGCGATGCCGGCGACCCCCAGGTAGGTCGCGTACAGCACCTGCAGGCCCGACGGGTCGAGCTTGGTCACGAAGGGCGCCAGACATCCGCTGGCGACGCCGGTATTCGAGAACGGCGCCCCCGGACTGGTCACCAATCCATCGGCGGCGCTGCCGGTCAGGTAGATGTTTCCAGCGGCATCGAGCGCGATGGCCCCCACGCGTCGAATCGCCGGATCGAGCTCCGGCGACATTCGCGACACGGTGCCCGTGGGGCCGATCCGGAAGACATGCTTGCTGCCGGTGCTCGCGCGATAGATACCGCCGGAAGCCGGAAAATCGCGGGTGCCGTCATGGGCGACCAGATACGCATTGCCATGGGAGTCGAGCGCGAGGCCGCGCGCCTCGTCGCGGGCGAAGCTGCGCGAACCCGCGACCTCCAGCGCTGCGGTCGGCGAACCGACGACGGCAACGAACGCCGGCGTCCGTTCCAGCGCATCGATGCGCGCGACATAGCGCAGGCCGACGCCGCCATTGGTCAGCGCGGCCGTGTCCAGCCCGGGAAAATTGTAGCTGCCGACGACCCCGGCAATCCATGCATTGCCATCGGCATCGAGCGCCAGATCGGTGGCGTGATCGTGACCGTCGCCTGCCAGCGGAATCGTCGCAGCAATCAGAAACGCAATCTCGGCGTTCGCCGCCGGTGCGGCGATGGCCACACCCAGCGTCACTGCCAGCGCCGCCTTTCGCGCTTGGCCAGCGAGCAATTTCCGGAGCCGTTTCATTCGGACCCTCCCAGGCGAGCCGTCGGTTGCGCAACGGCGCTTTGGCGCGGAACCTTGGCGCGTTGACCGCGTGCTCTCGACGATACGCATCGCAGATTCGCGCGCACCTGTCAGAAACGACAGGTTGTCCGGACCAGTCTGCGCGCCGGTGTACGATGGTGTGGATACGACCAATAGCCGACGCGCCGCCACGCGACCCGACGCTCGGGCAACACAGGAATGCGCCGATGACCCACCCCGACCAGGTCGACTACCTCTCCGGCAAGACCCGCCTCTACGGCATCGTCGGCCACCCGATCGAGCAGGTGCGCTCGCCGGAGATGGTCACCGCGGAGATGAAGAGTCGCGGCATGGATGCGATCCTGCTGCCGCTGCACGTGCTGCCGGAGGACTTCGACGCGCTGCTGCCGCAGCTCTTGCGCCTGGCCAACCTCGACGGCCTGATCTTCACCATTCCCTACAAGCTGCGCGCCTGCGCGCTGGCGGATGAACTCGGCGAGCAGGTGCGCATCGTCGGCGCGATCAACCTGCTCGCGCGCGGGCGCGATGGCCGCTGGCGCGGCGACATCTTCGACGGCATCGGCTGCGTGGAGGCGTTTCGCCGCCGCGGCCTGCCGCTGACCGGCAGGCGGGTGCAGCTGCTCGGCGCCGGCGGCGCGGGCGCGGCGATCGCCGCGGCGGCGGCCGGCGAGCGCCCGGCCCTGCTGCGCATCTTCGACATCGATGCCGCCCGCGCGGAGGACCTGGCGCGCCGCGTCGGCGCCGCGCATCCGGGCGTGCCGGTGCACGCAGGCGAGGCGACCATCGACGGCATCGACGTGCTGATCAACGCCACGCCGGTGGGCATGCTGACCGACTCGCGGCTGCCGCTGGCGGTCACGACGCTGCCGTCGACGCTGGTGGTGATGGACTGCATCGTCAAGCCCGAGCGCACGCCGCTGCTGGCACTCGCCGAGGACTGCGGCTGCACGACGGTCACCGGCCGCGAGATGATGCGCGGGCAGATCGCGCGGATGGTCGACGTGTTCGCGGCGGCCTGACGATTGTCCAACCGGGCCGTGCGGCGGCACGGTCTACACTTGAACGCTATTCGGCGAAGTCCTGGCTTCGCCGTATTTTTTCCATTGCGGGAGTAGCCCACCGATGAACGTTCGATCCTCCGGATTTCTCACCCGCGCGACGCTGGTCGTCGCCGCGACGGCGCTGCTGGCCGGCTGCGGCAAGAAGGACGATCCGATCGCCAAGGCCGGGAAGAAGGACGCCGACAAGCCCGCTGCCGTGGCGATCACGGACACGGTGAAGGAGGCGTACATCTACGCGTTCCCGATGCTGATGAACTACGGCATCATGCGCGCCTACTTCGTCGACCGCGATTCGGGCCAGTTCAAGGCGCCGTTCAACACCATCTACAACGAGGCGCGCGTGTTCACGCCCAAGGACACGGCGATCGTCACGCCCAACAGCGACACGCCGTATTCGTTCGTCGGCCTCGACCTGCGCGCCGAGCCCATCGTCCTGTGCGTGCCCAAGGTCGAGAAGAGCCGCTACTACGTCGTGCAGCTGATCGACATGTACACGTTCAACTACGGCTACATCGGCAGCCGCGCGACGGGCAACGACGCCGGCTGCTTCGCGGTCGCCGGGCCGGACTGGAAGGGCGAGACGCCGGAGGGCATCAAGAAGGTCTTTCGTTCCGAGACCCAGTTCAGCCTGGCCGGCTACCGGACCCAGCTGTTCGGCCCGAAGGACATGGACAACGTGAAGAAGGTCCAGGCTGGCTACAAGGTGCTGCCGCTGTCGCAGTTCCTGAAGCAGCCCGCGCCGCCCGCGCCGCCGGCGATCGACTTTCCGGCGCTCACCCCGGAGGGCATGAAGACGCCGTTCGTGTCCTACCTGAACTTCATCCTGCAGTTCTGTCCGCCGGTCGAGGCGGAAAAGGCGCTGCGGGCGAAGTTCGCGACCATCGGCATCGCGGCCCTCAAGCCGTTCGACTTCGCCAAGCTCTCCGACGCGCACAAGGCGGAGATGGCGCTGGGCGTCAAGGAAGGCTACGACGCCATCGTCAGGCAGAAGGACAGCATCGGCAAGGACGTCAACGGCTGGCAGATCGGTTCGATCCTCGGCGACCGCGCGTTCTTCAACGGCAATTTCCTGCTGCGCGCCGCCGGCGCCATGGCGGGCATCTACGGCAACAGCGCGGAAGAGGCCGTCTATCCGCTGGCCAAGCAAGATGCCGACGGCCAGCCGCTCGACGGCAGCAAGGGCAACTACACGATCACCTTCGCCGCCGGCGAGTTCCCGCCGGTCCACGCCTTCTGGTCGGTGACCATGTACGACGGCAAGACGCAGCTGCTGATCGACAATCCGATCAACCGCTACCTGATCAATTCGCCGATGCTGCCGGGCATGAAGAAGAACGCCGACGGCTCGCTGACCATCTACGTGCAGAACAAGTCGCCGGGGAAGGCGCAGGAAGCCAACTGGCTGCCGGCGCCGGACGGGCCGATCTACATGGTGATGCGCCTGTACTGGCCCAAGGTCGAGCCGCCGTCGGTGCTGCCTGCCGGCGAGGGGACCTGGAAGCCGCCGCAGATCGTCGCGGTGAAATAG
>CAVOVD010000011.1:0-683874 GCA_963699765.1 uncultured beta proteobacterium
TACGCGCTTCGCGCGCGGACGCCAGCGGTCCCGCAGCAGCGCCCAGGAACTCGGCACCTCGGCGACGTCGATGCGCCGCGGCTTACGCGCATGGAGGTCGATGCCGATGATGGTGCCGACGCCGCGCATGCGCAGCATGGCGTCGACCGGGAAATTGTTGAAGGTGCCGCCGTCGCAGAGCAGGTCGCCGTCGTGCACCACGGGCGGCAACGCCCCGGGGATCGCAATGCTGGCCAGCATCGCCTTGGTCAGATTGCCGTGGCGGATCACGTTTTCGCTGGCCTGCGAGTAGTTGCTGGCGACGCAGAAGTAGCTCTTCCACAGGTCCTCGACGTCGACGTCGAAACCCAGCAGCTCGACCGTTGCGCGTTCGACGATCCCTGGCGCAGCCGGCGGCCCTTGATCAGCGACAGCAGCGGCAGGAAATTGAAGTCGCCGGTCGGATTGACGCTGAATCCTTCGCGGGCGATCCGGGTCGCCTCCGCCAACGGCCGGTTGGAGGCGATCAGCGCGGCCATCACCGCGCCGATGCTGGTACCGCCGACGTAGTCGATCTCGATGCCGCGTTCGCGCAGCGCGCGACAGACGCCGATGTGGGCCAGGCCCCGCGCGCCGCCGCCGGCCAGCACCAGGCCGATCGCCGTGTGGGAGAGGATCCGCGACAACCGCTCCATGTCGGCGTCGAGTTCGGGCCGGATATGGAGGTGATCGGTCACCGGTCGCCGGCCGAGCCACTTGTGCGTGTCGCGGGGGCAATGCCGGTCCCGGGGATGCAGCAGGACCAGGACTTCCGCCGCCTCGCTGCGCGCCGCACGCTGCATCAGGTATTGCGTTTCCGTGTCGTGCAGGGCCACGGGCGCTTCGGCGTCGGCCAGCAGCAGGATCTCGTCGGAACCGCGGCAGCAGCGATGCGTCCAGGCCGTCGGCCGGTCGTCGCTCACCAGCAGGACGAAGTCATGCGTCGCCTCGATCTCGTCCAGGTGCAGCGCTATGCGCCGGTTGGCGTCGATGTCGGCGTCGTCGCGACGGGATACGCCCGGATCCTGCAGATCACGGTCGACCGAAGCCGCGTCGATCACCCGTGCCGGCCCCACTTTGGCGAGGCTCGCCGCGAGGCGCCGCGCGATCGCCCCCGCATCGACGTTGCCCGTCACGGGAACCACGGCGATGGTGACCGGACGCGCGAGATTGGCACGCTCCTGCGCGGCCTTCAGATGCTCGATGATCTGTCGGGTCAGCACGATGGAAAGCTGGGGGCTGCTGGCGAGCAGCGGCCCGAAGTCGTCCTTGGCAAGGCGCACCAGCACCGAATCGCGGATCGTCACCACGGTCGCCGCCCGGGGCTCGCCGGTGTAGAGGCTCATTTCGCCGAAGATCTGGCCGCGACCCATTTCCCGGACCATGCGCTGGGCGCCGTCGTCGTTCACGTACACCCGCAGGCGACCGCTGAGCACCAGGTACATGGCGTCCCCGGGTTCGCCCTGGGTCATCAGCGTGTGACCACCCGGGACCTCGACCCACTGCAGGCGCTCGCGCAGCAGGCGCATCGCCTCGGGTTCCAGATCGCCCAGATAGGTCGTCAGGTGCCGGTTGAGCAGCTCGTCTTGGTAGCGCTGGCGCATGGATTGGCCGTAGGGGAGGCTGGTGCGAAACGCAGCATCGCGGTGGAAAATGGCGGGGGAATCGCGGGGCAGGGCGCCACGTGAATATACGCGAGGCGGCGGGGATGTCGAAAGGGCGATGTCGTTCGCGCCGATGCCTCTCCGACGGGTGGGCTTACCGCGGACCGGGACCGGGCGCGGCAAGGTCCGCCGGCCGCGCTGCCGTGGCCGAAAGCGGCTTCATCATTGGCAGCAACACGATGCAGATCAGGCCGAAAATCGAATCCAGCAGCAGCGTCGCCGGATAGCCCCAGCGCACGATCGACAGCCCCTGCCACCACGCCGTGTAGGTGACGACCAGGTTGGCGAAGGCCATGTAGGCGGTGAACTGCGTCGCCGCGACCGCGCGGGTGGTGATGTCCATGAACAGCGCCGAGCGCACGCCGTAGTACAGGCCCTGGAACACGTTGAAGGCGATCACCGCGGCCCAGAACACCGCGACCAGTCCGGGCGGCGGCGCCGGGCGGTCCGGCGCCTTGACGTCGATGGGCATGATCCACTGCGCATCCTGCATCGCCCAGGCGAGCCACAGCGTCGGCAGCACGGTCAGGAAGATGAACAGCGCCAGCATCCGCCTGCGGCCGTAGCGGTCGGACAGCCAGCCGCCCGCCACGCAGGCCAGCGCGAAGACCAGCGTGGAGACGAGGTTCAGCTGCGCGATCTGCGGATCGGTCAGGCCCAGCTCCACCGCGAGATTCGACTGCAGCGCCAGCGACAGCGCGTAGGCGCCGGCCGGCAGCAGCGCGACCACCACGCCGACCTTGGCTGCGCGCGTGCCGGTGAAGGCGCGCGACGCTTCGCGCACGAAGCGGGCAAGGTCGCCGCCGATGCGCGCGAGCGCGCCGGCCGTCGAAGGCGGGCGCGGCGGCCCGGCCGGCTCGCGCAGCGGCAGCACGACGAACACGGTGACCAGCAGGATCGACGCGGCGACGAAAAAATAGGTGGTGCTGAACGGCACCAGGGCGGCGAGGAACAGCACGCCCGAGCCGCCGATCGCCTGGCCGACCGAGGCGCCGGCGAACATGTAGCCGTTGGCGACGCCGCGCTCGTGCTCGGGCAGCACGTTCACCGCCAGCGCGTCGATGGCCACGTCCATGGTCGCGGCGAAGGCGTTGTGCACCAGGATGATCAGCGTGAACAGGCCGAGCTGGGCCGTCGGACTCACCGGCAGCGCGACCATCAGCGTCGCGACCATGCCCAGCTGCATCAGCAGGATCCACAGCCGGCGGCGGCCGAAGCGGTCGGACGAGAAGGTGTCGACGAACGGACCCGCCAGCCACTTGAACGCCCAGGGCAGGTACAGCGAGCCGACGAAGAGGCCAATGGCCGCCGGGTCGAGTCCCTGCCGGCGCATCTGCGTGGCGATGGCCGTCGCGGTGAAGCCCAGCGGGATGCCTTCGGTGACGTAGAGCAGGAAGAAGGCGGTCAGGCGGCCGCGCTTGCTGGCGAGCAGGTCGGGGAAGGGCAGGCGCACGCGGCGAACGCTAACACAGGCGCGCATACAGCGCGCTCTGGCGTGCCATGGCGAAGATCAGGCGAGGCCAGGCCAGGTGTCCTGCTCGTTATTGGACCTGACGGAAAATGTTCGCTCGGATCGAACCGTTAGCCAGGCAAAAAGCGGTCACCACTTGATGCGTCGTGAGTAGGCGCTATCGACCCGAAGCAGACGTTTAATGAATCGAGCCTGGCCCCTCGAATTCTCGGACGCGCCACGTCCTCACCTGCCCTCGCAGTTCAGCGGCGGCAACTCCCCGGCCACGGCCACGTGCGTGGAGGCATCCCTGGTCAGATCACCGAAAAAAATAATGCCCACGGCCTGCCCGGTCGCCAGGTCGACCTTGGCGCTTCTCCCAGTGTCCACGATCCCTATCCAGTCCTTGTCGCAATGCCGCCTGGCAAATGGCAGGTAGCTGCGCCTCGCTTCAACACGCAACTCGTAGATCCTTCGTTCCTGCTCGCAGCCGAATACAGGGCATAGAAATCCCCCGCGCAGGTACTGGACTTCTACCAGGTGCTGGCCAGGCAGCAAATGTATGGGTTGCCAGTCCCGTTTTTCGATGCCATCGACCTTGGTAATGGTTGCTGCGGTCCCTCGACTGAAATATTCCTTATGGTAGTGGGTATGGGCCCACAACACTCCATCTCGCGTCAAATCCTCGCCCGACAGATTGCTGACCATCTGGTCTGCGAGTGCGAGCATCAAACCATCCAGTGCGCTTCGAACTGCTGCGGCATTTTCCTTTCCCCATTCTGCGGTCGTTCGCTTCTCTGGGCTGAGTGCCTGATACAGCCTGTGGAAAGCAGTCCTGTTCGAATCGGTCAATCGTCCTGTGAGTTTCGTGGCGGCAAGTAATGCATAGCGACCGTCGGGGTCGGTCTGCGCCGGTCCGATATCGACGTATTCGATGGCGATGCGCCATGTTGCCGTGGCGTCCTGCGCGTTCGGGTCTGCCACGCGCAACTCGATCCCGGTCGACTCGCGTGTCTTGCGCTGCAGGCGGTCGATGAGCAGTTTCCGAACGGCGAGTCCTGCGAGCGCGGCATCGAACATTTCCTGCTTGGCAGCTGCCTGCTCGGGGCTGTCGGGGATGACGGGACCATCGGCTGATCCCGCACCGGCGGCTGCGCCCGCCACCCCGCCGACGGCCGCACCCGCCGCTGCCACGGCCAACGCGGCCGCGATACATGGCGGCGCAAAAGGGCCGAGAAGAATGCACGGCAGCGCAGCAGTGACTCCGGTACCCAGTCCCACGGCAGCCGCGCCGGCCACGCCTCCGCGAACTGCGCCTTCCATCTTGCCGGGTGGACCGGAGGCTCCTGCGGGCGCATCGATGCGCGCACGGCTGAGGTCGAATTGCGTAGGCACCTGCGGCGCACCGGCGCAGCCCGCCTGAAGGGCGATCCCCAGAGCACAAAGCGAGATTATCGCCATCCGCAACATCGGGCGACTCCTGAGTTCGCGATCCAAAACCAGCGCTCGCGGCGTAGAACCCGCACGGCGACGGACAGGCATCTTAGACCACAAGTGAAGAAATTGGGGGTACCGACCCCGGGGACCGGTCGATCGCCTCACTGCCTCCGTCCGCTTGTGGCCGTGTGCCGCCGGATCATCGACGACCATAAGTGGCAACAGACGACCCAAGGCGGAAGTGGCGCCCAGCCGGAAGTGGTCCTCTAGCAGCCGTCTGTGTGACGGCCAGCGAGCTTGCGAAGAACTGCCAATTCGACGGCGGGCGAGGCGGAAGCACCCTCTGCGCAAACTTTTCGACCAGACGTCTGGCCGCTGACGGATGGAGGTTCGTCAATTGAAAGGCATCGAGATGACCATAGACGCCTTGCACCATCACAGCTTCCGGTCAAGACAATGGCAATGAATGCGTTCACTCTGCTTTGAGTTCGCCGGTCTCGCCTGATTGAAAAGTGCACCCGGGAAGATTCTCTTTCGAGAGCAATTGTGCTGCCATATGTTGGCCGGTCTTGGCCAGCGTGTGATCAATCTCTGTCCGTGCTTGAACCGGATTGGCGAACCATTCGTCGATGTTGCGAGAAGATTTCTGACTGCAATGTGTCGTCGTCGAACCGAGAACTCGCTGCTTTGTCGCATCTGTCACGCGCCACTGCACGGCGATCCAGTACGCCTGCTGACCGTATTGACACGCCATCCCTAGCTCAATCTTCTCGATTTCAATGACGGCGTCCGGCGCCACCGGGGCCGAGCCATCCGCCCGCACCAGGCTGCACTCGGCACGCGGCGCATTCACAGCTTTCTCCAGCGACCGTTTCAGGATGCTGATGTCGGCTGCGCCGAGGATTTGTTGAAACTCTTCATTGGCCGTTGGATGATTCAAGCTCGCAACGGCGCATGCGGTACCTCCGACCGCGCCTATCACAACGCCGAGTGGAACCGTGATAATTGCACCCGGGAAGCCACCCGCGAGGCCCGCCAATGCGCCTCCTCCCGCGCCGACCAGTCCTCCGGCAGGATTCGACATCGGGTTGGCGCGAAACGAGGGAGATCCGTACGTCTCGGCGACGGCGACCCGACAGGTACGCCCGCGATCATCTGGTGCAAGCAAAGGACCGGTGCAGGCAGTCAGGAAACCAACCACCACTGCTGCCACTGCCGGTAGCCTTGGGAATCTCATTCCATTCGCCGCGGCAGACTCCAAGGTGACCCTGACCGGGGTGTCGATCAAACTCATTGCGCCGGTTCAATCACCGTGCCGCTTTGGCTTGCGCCCATTGGCGGTGCTCCGCAGAAGAGCGCATTAGATCATGTATTGCCCGAGAGCGACTGCTTCTAGGACGAAGGCGCTACGGCAGGTCCTGGCCGTTCACCGACCTTCAAGTACGAACGCGAGCGGCTTGAACATCGTCGACCGGTTGAATCCGCCACCCGAAACGGGCATTCAAGCGTAGAGTTCCCGGCAGGTTTGTCCCAAGGGGAAGGGGCCATGGGCCTAGTCCGACGCAGACGGTTCCTGATCGCCACCGGCGCGCTACTCGCCACGCCGCTCGCCGGAGAGGCGCAGCGGGCCGGCAGGGTGTGGCGTGTGGGTATTCTGGCGACCGCAAATCCCCGTGTCTATGATTCCTCTATCGAGGAGTTGCGTCGGCGCGGCTACGTCCATGGCCAGAACCTCGTCGTGGAGGTCCGCAGTGCGGAGGGCAAGGTCGAGCGGCTTCCGATGCTCGCAGCTGAACTCGTCCGCGCTGGAGTGGACGTCATCATCACCGGCGGCCCCGAAGCGTCGGCTCGGGCCGCTCGCCAGGCGACCACAACGGTTCCCATTGTGATCGTCGCCATTGACTACGATCCCATCGCCTCGGGGTACGTGAACAGTCTTGCGCGACCCAGCGGAAACGTTACTGGTGTGTTCCTCCAGCAGATCGAGCTGACCGCAAAGCGGATGGGGCTTGTCAAGGAAATGTTCCCGAAGCTGACGCGGGTGGCCGTTCTCTGGGACCCCTCCGAGATGGGCCAGTTCAAGGCCGCGGAGGAGGCAGGCCAGTATTTGGGCATCCGCGTTCAATCCCTGAAAATCAGCAATCCGGACGAGATCCCGGGCGCGTTCGCGATGGCCGCCAAGGAGCGTGCCGAGGCCGTCTTTGTTGTCATTACGCCTGTCTTCTTTCGAGAGCGTGTCCAACTCTCCAAGCTCGCGGTCGAGAGCAAGATACCCGCCGTCTACGCGCTCCGCGAGTTTGCCGAGTCAGGTGGGCTTATGAGCTACGGCACGAGCCTTCCGGAGATGTTTCGACTCGCCGGGGTCTACGTGGACAAGATCTTCAGAGGTGCCAAGCTCGGGGACCTGCCGATGGAGCAACCCACAAAATTCGAACTGGTCATCAATCTCAAAACCGCGCGGGACCTCGGCTTGACGATTCCGCCTTCAATCCTGCTGCGCGCCGACCATATTATTGAATGATGGATCGGCGAATGACTGCTTTTGCCGAGCGCCGCCGGAGCCTCACGTTTTTTGAATGGCAGTGTTTTTCGCGGCTGAGCGATCGGCCGCAATGGTCGAAGGAGAACGGGACTCCATCCGCATCCGATCGCCGCTGGTGCCGAACGACGCTGACGCGGTCCGTTCGGTCAGAACGCAGCTTCGACAGGTCAGGCGAAGAATCCGTGCAGGAACCACTCGCCGTCGTCGACGCCGTAGCGGTGGTCGCGGTAGATCCACGCGGTCTCACCGGTGGGCGCGGTGGCGACGAAGTAGTCGCGGCGCACGTCGCCGCCGTCCCACCAGCCGGATTCGATGCGTTCCGGCCCGTCGCGCAGCACCCACGGCTGCGTTTCCAGCAGCTGCGCCAGCGGTTGCGGTTCGGCCAGCAGCCATAGCGGGCGCGGGGCATCGGCGACGGCCGGCGTCGCGCCGGCTGCGGCTTGTTTTCGAGCCGTCGCCGCGGAACGGGGTTTGGTTGCTGCCGGCGGCCGCTGGCGCTTGCCGGCCGTCGGGACAGGCGCGACGGCGCGGCTGCCGATCGCGTCGTCGCGCAGCGCCAACTCCGGCCGGTGCTCCGCGCGCACCATGACGCGGGTCACCGCCGCTTCGCCCAGGCGCGCGCGCAGGCGCTCGAGCAACGGCACTTCCACTGCCAGCGCCTCGTCGCCGGGCAGCAGTCCCAGGTTGCGGCCCGACAGCGGCGCGGTCTCGTCGCTGCCCAGCGTGAGGGTCTCGACCGGCGCGGGCAGCGCGACGCGCGCCAGGCGCTCGCGCAGCACGCCCAGCAGGTGCGCGGGCAGCCGCGCCGGCGCGCCGAGCGCGAAGGCCACCGTGGTGGCAGGCTGACCGCGCTGGCGCAGGTAGCGCTCGTGCGCCAGCACGAGCGTCAGGCGGACCACGCCCAGCCCGCGCGCGGTCAGCCAGGCAGCGAGTTCCAGCACCAGCCGGTGGACGGCGAACTGCAGCGCCTCGACGTCGTGCACCGGCGCGGGCAGGTCGAGGCGGCTTTCGAAGCGCGGCGGCGGCACGAACGGCGGTCGCGGATCCGGCGCGCGGCCCAGCGCGCGGTCGAGCGTGGCGACGAGTCCGGCGCCGAAGCGCCGCGCCAACCCGTCGCGCGGCAGCGCGGCGGCGGCGCCGAAGGTGGTGATGCCGGCCTCCGCCAGCGTCCGGCGCGTGGCGTCGTCGAGGTCGACCAGCGCCAGCGGCAGCGGCGCCAGCGTGGCGGCGAGCCGGGCCGGATCGCGCAGCGGTCGCGCGTCGCCGGCGCGCGCCAGCAGCAGCGCCGCGCCCGGCGTGGGTGCGATGCCCAGCCGCGTCGCATAGCCCTGCGCCTGCGCGCCGCCGGCCAGCCGCGCGACCAGCGGCGACAGCCCGCCGAACAGGCGCAGGCTGCCGCCGATGTCGGCGAGCACCGCGTCGGGCGGCGCCAGGTGCGTGCCGGGCGTGAAGGTCGCGGTCCAGGTGGCGAGTCGCACCAGCGCGCGCGCCTCGGCGCCGGGGTCGCGGTCGCGCAGCGCGAGTTCCGGCGCCAGCGCCAGCGCCGCCGAGACCAGCTGGCCGGGACGGATGCCGGCCGCCGTCGCCGCGGCGTTGGCGGCTATGACGCGCGGGCTGCGGCCGCCGCTGCCGACGGCGAAGGGGCGCGCCGCGTCAACGGGCGCCGACGCGCGCGCGAACACGTCCAGCGGCAGCGAGGGAAAGAGCAGGCAGGCCCAGAGCATCGACCGGCACACCGCGTCCTGTGCGAGGCGGTCCGCTCAGGCGGCGTCGCGCTCGACGGAAGGCTTGATCAGCGACTCGGCGGGAATGCCGAGGCCGGCATGCAGCCGCCGGATCATCGGCAGCGTCAGCGGACGCGTGCGATTGAGAATTTCGTACACGCGGTTGGGGCGGCCGATCAGCGGTTCCAAGTCCTTGATGGTGAGGCCGCGCTGGTCCATCACGAACTTGATCGCCTCGACCGGGTCGGGCAGGTCGAGCGGATGATGCCGGCGCTCCCATGCCTCGACCAGCGTGACCAGCACGTCGAGACGCTCGCCGTCGGGCGTTCCCGGGTTTGGCCGTCATCAGGGACTCGATGGCGTTCAGCGCGGCGCGATGGTCGGTGCGGGTGCGAATGGGCTTGATGTTCATCGTGGGCAGTCAGATTTTCCGGGCATCGATGCGGTCGTACTGGGCATGCGTGCCGATGAAGCGCACGTAGACGATCCGATAGGCGTAGTTGATCCAGACGACGAGGCGATACTTGTTGCCGGCGAGATTGAAGACCACGCGGCCCTCCTTCAGGATGCTCGCGCTGCGGAAATCCGCTTTCACGTCCGCTGGCGTCGCCCAATCGGCCTGCAGGACATGGCGATACCACGCCAGCACCGGTTCCCGGACGTCGGCGGTGCCGGGATGTTTCTCCCAGAACGTCCGCAACGTCGAAAGGGCGATGACACGCATTGGATTATAGTCCCAATTTGGGACTATCGCAACGAAGCGCGCCAGTCGCTGCGTCCGGTGGCGGGGGCCGCAGCGCTGTGGCCAGTGCGTTTGCCTTCACTCCCGGACTGACATCCACCAGCACCGGCTGCGCGAGTTCGGCGCCACGGCGTTTCAGCACGCGCACGGCCAATCGTCCTTCCCGTGGCGCCAGTGCCAGGCGCAGCGGCGCGGCGGTGGCGCTGCCGCGCTGGCCGGGCCGGCGCCACAGCGCGCCCCAGGTGCCGCCGTCGCGCGCGGCCACCTGCAGCCGGCGCAGCACGCGCTCGTCGTGCGTGGGCAGCCAGGCGAAGGCGGCGCCGCATTCGGGCGCGCGCAACGCCTGCTCGAACGCCCACAGCGCTTCGTTCGCATCCCTGGCAGCGGACGATGAACAGGCGCGCGAGGTCGAGCCCGGCGGCGGCGAGCGCGGGCGCGTAGGGCCGATAGGGCGGCGCGATCCACACCACGTCGCGCCGCTGCGCCTGCAGCCGCGCCAGCGCGGGCAGCGTCAGGCGCAGTTCGCCGATGCCCTCGCGCTCGAGCAGCAGCTCGGTCAGCGCGGCCTGCGGCCAGCCGCGCCCGGGCAGCACGGCGTCGAGCGCCGCGAAGCCCGAGGGCAGGACCGCGGTCTCCGGCGCGCAGTCGTCGCCGCGCCAGATCGCGGGATGCGCGAGCAGCGCGGCGAGGGTCGACGAAGAGACGGGCATTGCGCCTCGCGGGAGTGAGGAGTCGACGAAGATCGATGAAGAGACGAGCAGCGCGCCTTGCGCGCGAGCATCACGGTCGTGGCGGCGGACAACGTACGCGTGCTGCTCAGCCGCCCTGCGTCATCTTGGCGAAGCGGCGGTCGATTTCCTCGGGCGTCAAGTCTTCCACGTGCGTGGCGATCGACCACACGTGGCCGAAGGGATCGGTCAGCGTGCCCATGCGGTCGCCGTAGAACTGGTCGGCCACCGGCCGCTGCGCGGTGGCGCCGGCGGCGAGTGCCTGCGCGAACACGCGGTCGACGTCGGTGACGTAGATCATCAGGCTGACCGCGGTGCCGCCCAGCGCCTTCGGCCCGCGATAGTTTTCCATTTCGTCGGCGAGCATCACCGGCGAATCGCCGATCTTCATTTCGGCGTGCATCAGCTTGCCGTCGGGTCCCGGCAGGCGGAAGAGTTCGGTCGCGCCGAAGGCGCGCTGGTAGAAGTCGATGGCTTTGGCGGCGCCGTCGACGATCAGGTAGGGCGTGACGCTGTGGTAACCGGCGGGAATCGGGGCAACGGCCATGGCGGTCTCCTTGCGGTATGAGAGGGAACTGAGGTGGAACGACGTCCCTGCTGAAAAAGGGCCGGACACTCGCCACCGCGAACGGTCGCGGGTGCCCGGTAACCCAGACAGGACTCTGCAATGCGTAACCGGGCTTTCCAAAACGAAGGACTTCCTGAAGGACGTCCTAAAACGACCGGCTCGGCCGGATCACGCCGACGGCCACGCCCTCGATCGCGAACGGGGTCTTCTTCGGGTCGACGACGATCGGCGCGAACGCGGCGTTCTCGGCCAGCAGCGTGATTTCCCGCCCGCGGCGTTTCAGCCGCTTGACGGTGACCTCCTCGCCCAGGCGCGCGACCACAATTTGGCCGCTGCGCGCATCGGCGGTCTTGTGCACGACCAAGAGGTCGCCGTCGAGGATGCCGGCGTCCTGCATGCTGGCGCCCTTCACCCGCAGCAGGTAGTCGGCGTGCGGCGTGAACAGCGCGGCGTCGATCCGGTACTGCGCCTCGATGTGCTCGGCGGCGAGGATGGGGCTGCCTGCGGCCACCCGGCCGACCAGCGGCAGCGAACCCTGGATGGGCACGCCGGGAAAGTCGCACAGGCGCAGGCCGCGCGCGGTGCCGGGGGTCAGTTCGAGCGCGCCTTTTTTCGCCAGCGCCTGCAGGTGGTCCTCGGCCGAACTCGCGGTGGAGAAGCCCAGTCCCGTGGCGATCTCCGCGCGCGTGGGCGGCATGCCGGTGGCCTCCATGTGGCCGCGGATCCAGTCGAGGATCTGCTGCTGGCGCGCGGTGAGGCGCGGCGGCACGAGCGTGTCGGCGGAAGCAGGGGCGAACGGGCGGCGGGGACGGGGCAGCATGGGCGCAAGGTAACCGTATGTATATGCGGTACCGTCATTATAGGCGGTATCGGGGCGGGGTCAAGGGGGCGTTCCGCGGACAGCGCTTGCCTGTCCAACCGCAAGTTCTGGACAACCACCGCGGATAAACTAGAGAATGAAAAATTATCGACGGAATTTTTCCTGCCGAGGTGATGGCGATGGCGAAGCTCGATGTCAATGGCAAGATTCGTGAATACGAGGCCGATCCGAACACCCCCCTGCTGTGGGTGCTGCGCGAGCAGCTCGGCCTGACCGGCACCAAGTACGGCTGCGGCGTCGCGCAGTGCGGCGCCTGCACCGTGCTGATCGACGGCGTGCCGACGCGGAGCTGCGTGCGCCCGGCGTCGAGCGTGGGCGCCACCGAGAAGATCGTCACCATCGAGGGCCTGTCGCCCGACGGCTCGCATCCGGTGCAGAAGGCCTGGGTGGCGCTCGACGTGCCGCAGTGCGGCTACTGCCAGTCGGGCATGATCATGGCGGCGACGGCGCTGCTGCGCGCCAAGCCCAATCCCACCGACGCGGACATCGACGCGGCGATGACCAACATCTGCCGCTGCGGCACCTACAACCGCGTGCGCGCGGCGATCAAGGTCGCCGCGCAGGGCGGCGACGCCAAGCGCGCCGGCCTCGACATCGAGCACGTGACGAGGAGCGCGTCATGAGCGCTGCCGTGGTCGGTTCCGAAGTGATCGCCAATCTCTCCCGCCGCCGCTTCCTCGGCGCGTCGGCCGCCGCCGCGGGCGGACTCGTCGTCGGCTTCCACGTGCCTTTTGCCGGCGACGCGCGGGCGCAGGGCGCGCTGCCGCCCGAGATCAACGCCTGGGTGGTCGTGCGCCCGGACGACACCGTGGTGATCCGCATCGCCCGCTCGGAGATGGGACAGGGAACGCTCACCGGGCTCGCGCAGCTGGTCGCCGAGGAACTGGAATGCGACTGGGCGCGCGTGACCACCGAATATCCGACGCCGGGCCAGAATCTCGCGCGCAAGCGGGTCTGGGGCAACTTCTCCACCGGCGGCAGCCGCGGCATCCGCGAGTCGCAGGAATACGTGCGCAAGGGCGGCGCCGCGGCGCGGCTGATGCTGGTGCAGGCGGCGGCCAACGGCTGGAGCGTGCCGGTCGCCGAATGCACGGTGGCCAAGGGCGTGATCACCCACAAGCCCACCTCGCGCACGGTGACCTACGGCAAGGTCGCGGCGGTCGCCGGGACGCTGCCGCCGCCGGCCGAAGTGACGCTCAAGGATCCGAAGACCTGGACCATCGCCGGCAAGCGCCTGGCCCGGCTGGACACCGCCGACAAGGTGACCGGCAAGCAGATCTACGGCTCGGATCTGAAGCTGCCCGGGATGCTCAACGCCGCGATCCACGCCTGCCCGGTGTTCGGCGGCAAGGTGAAGAGCGTGGACGAGGCCGCGGTGCTGAAGCGCCCGGGAGTCCGCAAGGTCGTGCGCGTCGGCGACTCGGCGGTGGCCGTCGTCGCCGACACCTGGTGGCAGGCCAAGACCGCGCTGGACGCGCTGCCGGTGGTCTGGGACTACGGTCCGAACGCGAACGCGTCGAGCGAGGCCTTCGCCGCGGTGCTGAAGGCGGGCCTGGACGCGCCCGACGCCGCCGTCGGCAACAAGGTCGGCGACGCGCCGGCCGCGATCAAGGCGGCGGCGCGGCGGATCGAGGCGGTCTACGCCTACCCGCACCAGAACCACGCGACCATGGAGACCATGAACGCGACGGCGCGCTGGACGCCCGAGCGCTGCGAGGTCTGGACGCCGACGCAGAACGGCGAGGCGGCGCTGGCGGCGACGGCGGAGGCGGCCGGCCTGCCGTTGGCCAACTGCGAGGTCTACAAGCTGCTGCTGGGCGGCGGCTTCGGCCGGCGCGGCGCCGTGCACGACTGGGTGCGTCAGGCGGTGCTGATCGCGAAGCAGATGCCCGGGGTGCCGGTGAAGCTCGTCTGGTCGCGCGAGGAGGACATGACGCAGGGCCGCTATCACCCGGTGACGCAGTGCAAGCTCACCGCCGGACTCGACGCACAGGGCAACGTGACCGCGCTGGCGATGCGCATTTCCGGTCAGTCGATCCTGGCCGGCATCGCGCCGCAGAACATCCGCGACGGCCGGGACCCGGTGGTCTTCCAGGGCCTGAATCCGCCCGGACCCGAGTCGTCGATCGGCTACACCTTTCCCGCGCTGCTCATCGACCATGCGATGCGCAATCCGCACGTGCCGCCGGGCTTCTGGCGCGGCGTCAACCTCAACCAGAACGCGATCTACCTCGAGTGCTTCATCGACGAGATCGCGCACGCCACCGGCCAGGACCCGCTGGCGCTGCGGCGCAAGCTGCTCGCGTCGAGCCCCAGGCACCTCGCGGTGCTGGAGGCGGTCGCCGCCAAGGTGGGCTGGGACAAGCCGGCGCCCAGGGGTGTGCATCGCGGGCTGGCGCAGACGATGGGCTTCGGCAGCTACGTCGCCGCCTGCGCGGAGGTCTCGGTCAGCGACGCGGGCGAGCTCAGGATCCATCGCATCGTCGCCGCCACCGACTGCGGCCACGTGGTCAATCCGCAGCAGGTCGAGGCGCAGGTCGAGGGCTCGTTCGTCTACGGCCTGTCGGCGGCGCTCTACGGCGAGTGCACGGTCAAGGACGGCCGGATCCTGCAGGACAATTTCAACAGCTATCAGGTGCTGCGCATGGACGAGATGCCCAAGGTCGAGACCATCATCCTGACCTCGGGCGGGTTCTGGGGCGGCGTCGGCGAGCCGACGATCGCGGTCGCGGCGCCGGCGGTGCTGAACGCGATCTTCGCCGCCACCGGCAAGCGCATCCGCGAGCTGCCGCTCAAGAACCACAGCCTGAAGAAGGCCTAGGTCGCGGCGCAGCCGGCACGCCCGATGCGTTTCGCTGCGCCGCAAGCGCTGCAACGTGCACTATCGCGCGCGGGGATCCGCGTCGCCTGCGCCGTCGGCGCGTTGGCGCTGGCCGCTGCCGTTGCCGCGGAGCAGCGGTCCGCGACGACCCCGAACTGGACCGTGGTCGGCGACGCCATTCCCGCGTCGCTGACCGGCGTGCCCGGCGATGCGGCACGCGGCCGCGTCATCGTCGCCAGCCGGCAGACCGGACTGTGCCTGCTCTGCCATCCCGGGCCGTTTGCCGAGGAGCGCTTCCAGGGCAATCTCGCACCCGATCTCGCCGGCGCCGGGAAGCGCTGGACAGCCGGGCAGCTGCGCCTGCGGCTGGTCGACCCGCGGCGCGCCAATCCGGCGACGATCATGCCCGCGTACCTGCGCACCGAAGGACTCGAACGCGTCGGCTCGGCGTGGCAGGGCAAGCCGATCCTCGGCCCGCAGGACATCGAGGACGTGGTCGCGCTGCTGGTCACGCTGCGCGATTAGGGCGGATACTGGCAAGGCCATGGTCGCTTCGCGCGCTCCCAAATCCGTTGTTCGCCGCCGCTGTCTCGCCGTCGGCGCCGCGCTGGCCGCGACATTGCTCGTGCGGCCCGCGCGGGCGGATCAGGCGGAACTCGATGCGGCCATCGCCGCCTACACCAGGGGCGCGCGAGTGACGCCGGGCCGGGTGAGGCTCGACGTGGCGAAGCTGGTCGACAACGGCAACACGGTGCCGCTCACCGTCAGCGTGGACAGCCCGATGACGCCGGCCGATCACGTGACGGCGATCGCGCTGTTCAACGAGCGCAATCCGGAGCGCGACATCGCCCGCTTCCAGCTGACGCCGCGCTCGGGCCGCGCACGCGTGTCCACGCGGGTGCGGCTGGCGACATCGCAGAAGCTGGTCGCGGTGGCGCGGATGAGCGACGGCAGCTGGTGGTCGGATTCGATCGACATCGTCGTCGTGCTCGCGGCGTGCATCGAGGGCGAGAGCTAGCTTGGCACGCGCGATCATCCACGTTCCCGCGAACGCGCGCCGCGGCGAGGTCATCGAGCTGCGCACGCTGATCGCGCATCCGATGGAGACCGGCTATCGCGCCGACGCCGACGGTCGCCGGCTGCCGCGCGACATCCTGCGCCGGCTGTCGTGCCGCTACAACGGCGAGCTGGTGTTCAGCGCCGAATTCTTTCCGGCGATCTCGGCCAATCCGTATTGCACGTTCTACACGGTCGCGACCGAGAGCGGCACGCTGAGCTTCACCTGGGAAGGGGACAACGGCTTTCGCCAGACCGAGTCTGCGGCGATCACCGTCGCATGAACGTGGCGGCATGGGTTGCCTGTGTCAGGGCGCGGCCGGCGGCGTCGGTGTTCGGACTTGGCGCGCTGGTCGTCGCGATGGCGGTGAGCGCGGCCGAGCCGCGGCGCTCCGGGCTTCGCCGACATGGGACCGGCGGTGCAGGCCATGCAGCGCGACGACATGGCCAATCCCGGCATGCTGTGGGTCGCCGACGGCGAGGCGCTGTGGCAGGCGAAGGCGGGCCGCGCAGAGCGCGCCTGCGGGGATTGCCACGCTTCCGCCGCTGAATCGATGCGCGGCGTCGCCGCGCGCTATCCGGCATTCGACGCCCGGACGGAGCGCCCGGTCGATCTCGCGCAGCGCATCAACCTCTGCCGCGAGCGGCAGCAGCAGGCGCCGCCGCTGCCCGCCGAAAGCCGGGAACTGCTGGCGCTGGAGACCTTCGTCGCACTGCAGTCGCGCGGGATGCCGATTACCCCTGACCCCTCGCCGGCGCTGGCGCCCTTTCTCGAGCGTGGTGCGCGCCTCTACCGTCGGCGCATCGGCCAGCTCGACCTGTCCTGCGCCCAGTGCCACGACGCGCGCGCGGGCGACCGGCTTGGCGGCAGCGTCATTCCGCAGGCGCACCCGGTCGGCTACCCGATCTACCGGCTGGAGTGGCAGGCACAGGGGTCGCTGCGCAGGCGTATCCGCGGCTGCATGGTCGGCGTGCGCGCCGAGCCTTTCGACTGGGACGACGCGGCGATGGTCGAACTCGAGTTGTTCCTCGCCGCACGCGCGGCCGGCATGCCGATGGAGACGCCCGCGGTGCGGCCCTGATGCCGTGACGGCGCGTCGCGCCGCGAACAAAGGGCGAATTGCGGTACGCTTCGGACGCGCCGCTCTCGACCCGAACCGCAGACATCCTCGCCGCCCAGCCAAGCCGCCGCATGAACAGCATCCTGTCCACCATCGGCATTGTCGGCAGCGCAGGCTATGCCGCCGCGCTGCTCTGGCTGTTCGGCGGCCGCATCGGCGAGATCGCGCAGATGCCGCCCAATCACATCGGCGACCTTCTGGCCGGCGCGGTCGGCCCGATCGCCATCTTCTGGCTGATCCTGGGCTTCTTTCAGCAGGGCATCGAGCTGCGCGAGAATGCGCGCGCGCTGGACCTGCAGGCGCGGGAACTGAAGAGCACCGGCGACGAGCAGCGCGCGCTGGTGGCGGCGATGCGCGCGCAGCTGCAGGCCGAGCGCGACGACGTCGCGCTGCGGCGCGAGCACTACGCGCGCATGGAACATCCGCCGGACGGCGCGACCGCTTCTGCCGCCAGCCAGGGCGATATCGCAGCATCGCCGGCGCTGCACGACATGCTGGTTCGCCTCTATGCGCTGCCGCCGCTGGAACCGGCGCTTGCGGCGGCCGCGGCGCACGGGTTCGCAGTGCACCGTGCGCCGGCGTCCGAGCGCGCGCAGGTGCTGGACTTCGTGCGTGCGCACTTCCCGACTTCGGCCGCCGAGGTCGAGGTTGCCTTCGGCAACTCGCCGGTGACCTGCTTCATCGCCTCGCGCGACGGCAACATCGCTGGTTTCGCCTGCCACGACGCCACCGCGCCCAACTATTTCGGTCCGGAGGGCGTGCGGGCCGACCTGCGCGGGCAGGGCGTCGGCCGGGCGCTGCTGCTGGCGAGCCTGCATGCGCAGCGTGCGCAGGGCTACGCCTACGCGATCATCGGCGGCGTCGGCCCCGCTGCCTTTTACGCGACGACCGTCGGCGCGGTGCCGATCGCCGGTTCCACCCCGGGCATCTATGGCGAGCGGTTGCGGCCGCCGACCGGCCCGGGCGGCGCGTCGCCGGCGCCGCCTTCGCAGACGGCCTGACGGGCCTCGCCGACCCGACCTGAAGGTCACCGGAAATCCGACCCGGCGACGAGGGAACCGGCACGGTCCGGAAGCTGCCCAATGCTCCGCAACGCGATGCGCCTGTGTCCGATGTACGGCAGACCGGCTGCATGCTACCGTTGCGTTGTCGGTCCGCCGTTGCGCCATCCCGCCACGAGGCACTGCCCATGAAAAAGGTCGCGCTGTACAGTCGTTCCCAGCGCTCGCGCAAGGTCGCCGATGTTCCGGACGCTGCGGAAGCTGCGGCGCCGGCGTCGCCCCCCCGGGCCTGGCGGGCATTCTGGACACGGCACGAGCGGCCGCTGCTGCTCGCGCTCGGGGCGCTGTTCGCCGTTGCGCTGGTGGCGATCAACGCGCAGATGAGCCCCGCGATGCGGGAGATCACCCAGAAGGACATCGACGCGGCGGTCCTGCACACGCTGGAGAATTCGCCGCCACCGACGATGACGGTGCAGGCCTACGAGGCCGTGCGGCCGTCGGTGGTGCGGGTGATCGGGCTCGGCCCCGGCGTACCCGACGACGCCTACAAGTCCTTCGAGTTCGGCAAGGAAAAGGCCGCGCCCAAGGATGGCGACAAGGCCGCGGGCAAGGACGGCGGCAAGGACGGCAGCAAGGGAGCGGACAAGGGCAAGGACGGCGACAAGTCCGCCGGCAGGCCTCGCGACAAGTCCGCCGGCAAGGGCAAGGATGGCGATCCGCACGGGCACGGCGGCGTCGGCGTCGGCACCGGCGTGGTGATCATCGACAAGGGTGTCATCCTCACCAATCTGCACGTGGTGATCGGCGCCGACCGGATCAAGCTGATCTTCGACGACGGAACCGAATCCGACGCGTCCATCATCGGCGCCCGTCCCGAGCACGACCTCGCGGTGCTGCAGGCCAAGACCATCCCCGACGACCTGGTGGCAGCGACACTGCGCTCGACCGCGGACCTGGCCATCGGCGATCATGTGGTCGCGGTCGGCTTTCCTTTCGGCATCGGCCCGTCGGCGTCGGCGGGCGTGGTGTCGGGACTGCGCCGCCAATACACGTCGCCCGAGGGCAAGCGCATCATCTCCAACCTGATCCAGTTCGACGCCGCCGCCAACCCGGGCAATTCCGGCGGCCCGCTGGTCACCGCCGGCGGCGAGGTCGTCGGCATCGTCACCGGCATCCTCAATCCGACCGAGCAGCGCGTGTTCATCGGCATCGGCTTCGCGGTGCCCATCGAGAACGCGGCGTCCGCCGCGGGCATGTCGCCGTTCTGACTTTTTCCCTCCTGACCCTTCCCTCCACGAAAGCGTACACGCATGGAAAGCATCGACACCGACAAGGCCGAAGTCGCCACGCTGATGGAGCGGATCCTCTACGAAGTGAAGAAGGTCGTCGTCGGCCAGGATCACTTTCTCGAGCGCGTGCTGGTGGCCATCCTCGCGCAGGGCCATCTGCTGGTCGAGGGCGTGCCCGGCCTCGCCAAGACGCTGACCGTCAAGACGCTGGCGCGGGCGATCCGCGGCACCTTCAAGCGCATCCAGTTCACGCCGGACCTGGTGCCGGCGGACCTGGTTGGCACGCGCATCTACAACCAGAAGACCGGCGACTTCGCCACGTCGCTGGGGCCGGTGTTCACCCACCTGCTGCTCGCCGACGAGATCAACCGCGCGCCGGCCAAGGTGCAGAGCGCGCTGCTCGAGGTCATGCAGGAGTACCAGGTGACCATCGCCGGCGAGACGCACTTCGTCCCGCAGCCCTTCCTGGTGATGGCGACGCAGAACCCCATCGAGACCGAAGGTACCTATCCGCTGCCCGAGGCGCAGGTCGACCGCTTCATGATGAAGGTGCTGGTCGGCTATCCCAACGAGGAGGAGGAGTTCGTCATCGTCCAGCGCGTCACCGGCGAGGCGCTGGACGTCTCCGCCGTGGCCACCACCGAGCAGCTCGCCGAACTCCAGCGCGAATGCCGCAGGATCTACGTCGATCCCAACCTCATCACCTACGCGGTCAAGCTGGTCGCCGCGACCCGCGATCCGGAGCGCTTCGGCATCAAGGACTTCGCCCGCTTCCTGACCTTCGGCGCGAGTCCGCGCGCGACCATCCACATGATCGAGGGCGCCAAGGCGCTGGCGATGCTGCGCGGGCGCACCTACGTGCTGCCCGAGGACGTCACCGACATCGTGCCCGACGTGATGCGCCACCGGCTGGTCCTGTCCTACGAGGCGCTCGCCGAAGGGAAGACCCCCGACATGCTGGTGCGCACGGTCATGCAGCACGTGCGCGCGCCGGACAAGCCGCTGGAGTCGCATGTCCGCGTCGCCAACGCCTGAGGCCATCCTTCGCCGTCTCGAGTGGACCGTCATCCGGCGGCTCGACGGGATGCTGCACGGCGATTACCGGACGTTGTTCCGCGGCTACGGACTCGATCTCGCCGATCTGCGCGAGTACCAGTACAACGACGACGTCCGCCACATCGACTGGAACGTCACCGCGCGCCTGCAGGTGCCCTACATCCGCGAGTTCAACGAGGAGCGCGAGGTCGTCGCGTGGTTCCTGCTCGACCTGTCGCCGTCGGTGGATTTCGGCTCGCGCGACGTGCAGAAGAAGGCGGTGTCGGCGGAGTTCGTCACCGTGCTGGCGCGCCTGCTGACACGCCACGGCAACCGCGTCGGCGCGATGTTCTACGGCGCCGACGTCGACCTGGTCATACCGCCGCGCAGCGGCCGCCGCCACGTCATGCACCTGCTGCACCGGATGCTCAACCGGCCGCGGCTGACGCTGGCGCCAGCGACCGATCTGCACGAGCTGTTGCGCGCCGCGCACGAGACGATGCGCCGGCGTTCGGTGGTGTTCGTCGTCTCCGACTTCATCAGCGCGCCCGGCTGGCCGGAGATGCTGGGCCACCTCGCCATGCGCCACGAGGTCATCGCGGTGCGGCTCTACGACCCGCTGGAAATGGAGCTGCCGGACCTGGGCCTGATGGTGATCCAGGACGCCGAGACCGGCGAGCAGCTGTTCGTCGACACCCACGACAAGGGCTTTCGCAAGCGCTTCGCGGCGATGGCCGAGGCGCGCGAGGAGGAACTGCGTGCGGCGTTCCGGACCGCCGGAGTCGACGCGCTCGAGTTGTCCACCGACGATGACCTGGTCGACACCATCATGCGTTTCGCCGACCTGCGCAAGCGACGCTCGCAGGTCGCCGCCGGTGCGACGCCGCAGCACCTCGGGGCGGCCTGATGAATTTTCTCTGGCCCGATCTGCTGTTGCTGCTGCTGGTGTTGCCTGCGCTCATCCTCGCCTATGTGCTGCTGCTTCGCCGCAAGAAGAAGGCTGCCGTCCGCTATGCCAGCCTGACGATGGTGAAGGAGGCGATGGGCGGTTCCGCCCGGCTGCGCCGGCACATACCACCGGTGCTGTTCCTGCTCGCGCTGGCATTGATGCTGGTGGCCATCGCCCGCCCGACCGCCGTGGTCATGCTGCCGTCGCAGCACGAGACCATCATCCTGGCGATGGACGTGTCGGGCAGCATGCGCGCGACCGACGTCCAGCCCAACCGGCTGACGGCAGCGCAGGAAGCGGCGAAGGCCTTCATCAACGATCTGCCGCCGCGCACGCGCGCGGGCGTGGTCTCCTTCGCCGGCACGGCGGCGGTGGTGCAGCCGCCGACGCAGAACCGCGAGGACGCCATCGCGGCGATCGACCGCTTCCAGCTGCAGCGCGGCACTGCGGTCGGCAGCGGCATCCTGGTATCGCTGAAGACGATCTTTCCGGCGATGGAATTCGACCTGCGCTCGCGCAATCCGCGCGGCGACCAGCAGGCGAAGGCGACGCCGCTGGACCGGGCCGGCAAGGCCGGCAAGGACGACAAGTCCGGCAAGGATGACGCCAAGTCCGTGCCGCCGGGGTCGTATGCGTCGGCGGCGATCATCCTGCTCACCGACGGCCAGACGACGATGGGTCCCGATCCCATCGAGTCGGCGCGGATGGCCGCCGAGCGCGGCGTGCGAGTGTTCACCGTCGGCATCGGCACGACCAAGGGCGAGATGATCGGCGCGGAGGGCTGGTCGATGCGCGTGCGCCTGGACGAGGCGTCGCTGAAGACCATCGCCGACGTCACTCAGGGCGAGTATTTCTACGCCGGCACCGCCACCGACCTCAAGAAGGTCTATGCGACGCTCAACTCCAGGCTGGTGTTCGAGCAGAAGCAGACCGAGATCACCGCGCTGTTCGCCGCTGCCGCGGCGCTGCTCGCGGTCGCCGCGGCTTTCCTGTCGATGCTCTGGTTCGGCCGGATTCTCTGACGCCTGGCGGTCACCCGCGCCGTGCCCGCGTGGGCCGCGGATACTGCACCAGCCTGGCTGCGCGGCGTTCGAACGCATCGCGCGGCGCCAGGCCGCGCACCGCGCCCGGTTGCAGCAGCGGATAGTGGCGCAGCCGCGCCAGCCGGTCGTGGACGGTCCAGCAGGGCGCCTCGCTGGTGATCCACAGCGCCGGGTCGAGCGACGACAGGTCGAACGCCGCCGAATAGCTGCGCAGCGTCTTGCGTCCCCGGCGGTCGAAATACTCGTGGAAGTAGGACATCGCCAGCTCGCGCAGGCTGCGATAGACCGGGTCGCGGTAACGCAGCCAGGCGCCGTTGCTCTTGGACAACGCGCCCCAGCGCTGGCCGCGGCGAAACAGCGCGACCACGTGCGGGTAGTCGCAGGGATTGCAGTCGAGGTGCATCAGCAGCGGCGCCCGGCCGTGCAGCCACAACGCGCAGGCGGCGACGAAGGCGCCCTCGATGCAGTGCGCGTGCCGGCTGCGCAGCACCACCCGCACCGAGCCGACCGTTTCGCCGTCGAGCTCGTGATTCGCCGGCAGTGCATTGAGAAAGGCCTGGATCTTCTCGGGCGTCGACAGGCGCGAGAGCACGAGGAACTCGTCGTGCGCGAGACCATGCGTGGCATCGCTCGCGCTTCGCAGCGGTGCGCCGGCCGCCGCGCGCCTGCGCCTTCCCGTCAGCCCAGCTGCGCGCGCAGCCGGCACAGTTCGGCCTCGAGTGCGTCGATGCGCTCGACGAAGCTCAGCACCACGCTGACGCCGTGCGGGTCGAGCTCGAAGTCGTGACGCAGGCGCGACGCCGTGCGGGCGACGAACAGCCAGCGCGCCTCGAAGGTCCAGGTCGGTGCGTCCGGGTCGCGCGGCACCAGCGCGCCGAAGCGCACCAGCTCGCGCAGTTCGCTCTCCGGCAGCCCTGAGGCCTTGACCATCTGCATCCAGGAGACCTCGGCGACGTCGTCGAGGCGTTGCGCGTTGCGGGTGGGTG
This sequence comes from uncultured beta proteobacterium, assembly GCA_963699765.1. Classification (GTDB taxonomy): domain Bacteria; phylum Pseudomonadota; class Gammaproteobacteria; order Burkholderiales; family Casimicrobiaceae; genus VBCG01. Next base: position 23,055 of record CAVOVD010000011.1, read on the forward strand.
CGTTCATCGGGCGGCCTCCTGTTCCAGCGCGGCGCGGGGATTGAACGTGGTCTTCTCGGCAAGCTGCCGGTACAGCTCGAGTTCGCGATCGTCGGCGCTGGCGGGGACCTCGATGCGGACGATGGCGTAGAGGTTGCCGGCGCCGCCGCTGCCGCGGGTGATGCCGCGTCCGGTCAGGCGCAGCTGCTGTCCGGCGCGCGTGCCCGGGGGAACCCGGAGGCTGACCGCGCCGCCCGGCGTGGGCAGCTGCACGGTGGTGCCCAGCACCGCTTCCCACGGCGCCAGCGGCAGGTCGACGTACAGGTCGCGCCCGGACACCCGGTACAGCGGATGCGGGGCAACCTCGATGTCCAGATAAAGGTCACCGTCAGGACCGCCGTTCGCGCCGCGCCCGCCCTTGCCCGGCACGCGCAGCTTCTCGCCGTCGGTCACCCCGCGCGGAATGCGCGCCTTGACCCGATGCGGCACCCGCCGCACGCCGCCGTCGGGGTCCCATTCCAGCACCGACAGTTCGAGGTCGACCTCGGTGCCCGCGAACGCCTGCTCGAAGGACAGGCGGACCGCCGCTTCGTAGTCGCTGCCGGCAACCGGCCGTGGCCCACGTGCACCGCCGCCGGCCTGCCGCGTCCGCCGCGCGGACAGTCCGGCGAAGAGGTCGGAGAGATCGATGTCGTCGAAGGACGCGCCACCCTGGCCGAATTGCCGGCCCCAGTCCGGTTCCGGCCGGAATTCCTGTCCGGCGGCGTGCCGGCCGAGCTGGTCGTAGGCGGCGCGCTTTTCGGGGTCCTTGAGCGTCTCGTAGGCTTCTGCCATCTCCTTGAACTTCTCCTCGGCGTTCTTTTCCTTGGAGACGTCGGGATGGTACTTGCGGGCGAGGCGGCGATAGGCGGTCTTGATGTCCTCCGCCGACGCGTCGCGGGCGACGCCCAATGCAGCGTAGTAGTCCTTGTATTTCATCGGTTGACTTTCGGGCCCGAAGCCGGTGTTGTCAATAAGGCGCGGCGCGCCGCCGCCTGGCCCGCCGAATCAGCTCGGCAACTTCGCCACGTCGATCCACCGCCCGGCCGCCTGCGACGCGACGCAGGCCTCGATGAAGGCCATGGTGTGCGCGCCTTCCTCGATGCGCGGGTAGGGCAGGTCGAGCGGGCCATCGCCCAGGCTGCGCGACATCCGGTCGGCCGCGGCTTCGGCATAGATGTTGGCGAAGGCGTCGCGCAGGCCTTCCGGGTGCCCGCGCGGGGAACGCCCGGCGGCGAGGATTTCCGGGGGCAGGAACGGATCGCCGCGACCGATGCGCTGCGCGGGCTCGCCCTGCAGCGCCAGGTTCAGGTAGGACGCGTCGCGGTGCGACCAGTCGAGCATGCCGCGGTCGCCGTAGATGCGCAGCCGGATGTCGTTCTCGCCTCCCGCGGCTGCCTGCGTCACGGTGAAGGTGCCGCGCAGTCCGCCTTCGAGTCCGATCAGTGCGGAAACGTAGTCGACGACCTTGCGGCCGGGAACCAGCGCGCCGACGTCGGCGACGACGCGCTCGACGTTCCGGCCCGTGGTGAAGCAGGCCAGATGCTGCACGTGGCAGCCGATCGCGCTCATCACCAGCGCGAGTCCGCTGCGCCCGGGGTCGAGGATCCAGTCGAAGCGCCGCGCGCGCGGCCCTTCCTCGACGGCCGTCGCCATGCCGCTCTGAATGTATTCCACCTGGACCAGGCGCAGCGCGCCCAGCCTTCCTTCGCGCACCAGATGGCGCGCGTACCGGGTCATCGGATAGGCCGAATAGCCATGCGCGATGGCGTAGACGCGATTGCCGGCGCGGACGCGCCCGACCAGGTCGCAGGCCTGCGCGAAATCGTGCGTGACCGGCTTGTCGCCGACGACATCGAGTCCGGCGTCGAGCGCGGCGACCGCGTACGGATGGTGCGTGTCGTTGGGCGTCATGATCGCCACGGCGTCGATGCCGTCGGGGCGCGCCTTTTCGCCCGCCAGCATCGCCGCCACGTCGCCATAGCAACGGTCGGCGGCGAAGCCGAGCGCGACGCCGCCCGCGCGCGAGCGGCCCGGGTCGCTGGAAAACACGCCGGCCACGCAGTGCCACCAGCCGTCCATTTCGGCGGCACCGCGATGCATCCGGCCGATCCAGGAGTCCGGACCGCCGCCGATGATGCCCAGTCGCAGCGGGCGGCCGAAACGTTCCTTCAATCCAGTCATCAATGCTCTCCAATCGAGGGTTCCGAACCACCTGCATCCGCGCGAAACGCGCCCGCCGCAGCGGCAATGAAAGGCGCTGGCTGACGCGGCCGGGCCGTCTTCGCGACGCGACGCGCGTCGCGCAGGTTCGCGCTTGCGCAGGATCAAATTCGGATCGATCAATCCTAGCATGAGGCTCGCGAACCGGACGCCGGCGCGGTCCTGCCCTTGACGCCGGGGCGCGATGGGAGTCTCATCGTCCGATCGTGTCTTTTCACCCGAGGAGTGCATGATGGCCAAGAAAAAGGAAGTTGCCGCCCCGGCCGCGCCCAAGCCGGCCCCGAAGAAGCGTGCCAAGAAGGCGGCCGCCAAGCGACCCGCAGAGACGCGGGCGCCATCCGCCGCGCGGACTGCCGATCCGTTTGCGCAGTTCGCCGCCGGCGCCGTTCCGGGCATGGCCGAGTTTACGAAGATGACCAAGGTGATCACGCCCGAACAGGCGATCGAGTTGTACAAGGCGAACTCCAAGATGGCGCTCGACGTCATCAACGCGGCGCTCGACGGCACCACGCGCATGCGCCGGCTGCAGTTCGAAGGCGAGGAGTCCGCCCGGGCAATGGGAACCAAGGCGGCGCGCCGTGCCGCCGAGGCGGGGAGTCCGGATGCGCTGATGGCCGCCGGCCAGGCATCGTCGCAGGAAGCGGTCGAACAGGCGATGCGCTACTGGGGCCAGATGTTCGAACTGATCGTCGAGATGCAGAAGCGCCTGTTCACGCTGATGGAGGGCCAGATGGCCGGCGTGCCCGGCGCGAAGGAGGCCAAGGCGGCGATGGCGATGATGCCCGACCTGCGGCAGGCGCAGGATGTCATCAACGCCATGCAGGGCGTGGTCTCGTCGGGCGGCAACGCGTTCGAGTCGATGCAGAAGGTGATGGGCGACTTCGCGAAGTTCATGCCCGGCGCCAAGCGCTGACCGCCGCGGAATCCATCTCGGATCGAACCATCAGGGCGCCGGCAGCGGCTGGTTGCGGATGTGCGCGACCACCGCGGCCTGTGTCCTGGCGTCGTTGTCGAAGTCGCCATGGCGCACCGCGGAGCTTGCCGCGGACGCCGGCGCGACCCGGTACTGCCAGGCGGCCGGCAGCGTCGGCAGCACGTCGCGCTCGAAGTACTTGCGCATGCCCAGCACCGGAACACCGTGCGGGCCCTCGAAGGCGTTGCTGATCAGGTAGAGCAGCGAGCGCTTGTAGAGCAGGGCGGCGCGCATCGCGCCACCCTCGTTGTTTTCGCATTCATCGGTCAGGTGGAACTGCACGGCGCGGCGCACCATGGCGCTGGCCATGCGCGGCGCGAATTCGCGTTGGTACAGCGCGACGGTCGTCGCTGGCGCCAACAGGTTCAGCGATTCCACGGTCCAGCCGTCGCGTTCGAGTTCGGTCAAGAGGTGCGCATGGACGATCGCCCCGGCTGAATGTCCGACCAGGTGCAGGCGTACCGTGTCGCGCAACGGCGTCAGGCGATCGAGCAGCAGGCGCGCGCCGCCCGTGGCGCGCGACGAGGCCAGCGTGCCCTTGCGCTTCATCTCGTCCCAGGCCCAGCGCGCGGCGACGCGGGCGATGCCCTCGACGCGGTCGCTCCAGAAATCGTCCAGGATCGCCAGAGGTCCGCCGGCGGGGATCTCGCCGCGCAGTCGCAGTTCGTTGGCGATGCGGTCGCCCAGCACCGTGAAGATGTCGGACTCCCAGAACAGGAAGATCGGGAACACGCCGGCCGGGCGCAGCGCGTCGATCCAGTCCTTGGCCGATTGGCCGGCGGATCGCTCGCTGACCAGCCCGCCATGCGCGTAGATCGCCACGTCCACAGCGTCGGTCGGACCGAGGCCGAGCTCATCCCGGAACGCGGCGAGGCGGACGCCGACCAGCTCGTCGAGGTCGGATTCGGTGGTGTGGAACTCGCCCGCGGGCGACAGCTCGCCGTCGCGGCCCGTGTTGACCACGTAGGGCGAGACCGCGTGCAGGTCCAGCATGATCGTCCCGGGCGCGCCGAACGCGCCGCCGGGCTTGGCCGACGCGCCGGTCGCCTGCAGCTTGTGCGCGTTGGTGACCACGCCGAGTTGCGCGACCCAGCAATCGTAGCCGTGCTCGATCCAGTCCTCGTAGGTGAGGATCGCCAGGCCGTCGGTGCCCCAGCGCGTGCCCCACGAGTTCTGTACTACGAAGCCATCGGCGTCGTAGCCGACGATCGCGAAGGCGTGGCCGTCGTCGGGGCTGGCCTGCCACGGATAGGGAATGCGCCAGAACTTCTGTCCGGCCGGAAGCCTCTTGCGCTTGTCCGGCATGCCCTCGAGCCAGCCGTCGTGCGCCAGCGCGCTGGCCACCAGCACGCCGGTTTCGTTGAGCGCCACCTGCATGTCGACCACCGAGCGGGCGTCGACGCGGTAGTAGGCGCCCAGCGGACGCTGCACGCCGTCGTCCCACCAGTCGGCGTCCGGCGTAGGGCCGGGCTCGTCCAGCTTCGGCCAGAAGTCACGGGCGCAGACGCCGTGCTTGTACCAGCCTTTCAGCACCCCGCGCAGCGTCGACCCGCCTTCCGGCGCTTCGCCGCGCAGCTCATCGTAGCGCCGGCCCATGCCGTAGAGCATGTACGGCGACACCTCGCTCGACCGCCTGCGCTCGCGCCTTCCGGTGAGGATGTGCACCGCCGTGGCCAGCGCGAACCCGGTGCAGGCGGACGAGTCGACCTGGTCGAGGCGCGGCCGATGCGTGGCCGGCGGCGGCGGCAGGACCGCGCTCGGCGCGATCGCCACCGCGGGCATGTACTTGCGGTCGCGGAAGTCGACGCTGTCGGGAACGACGTTGCGCAGCGGCGGCGCGGTCGGCTTCTTCGAAGCGGGTTTCCTGCGTGGCCCGGCGCGGCGCGACGAGGATGCGGAGGACTCGGTTCGCTTGGACATGACATGCTCCCTGTGCGGACACGACGAATCAGTATAGCGTCCGACCGTCGCGCCCGATCTTCCGGCGGCTCCTGCGCCCTCGGCGAGCGGATCACGTTCCCGGTGCGTAGAATCACCTTCCGGCCCGGGTGGTGAAACAGGTAGACACAAGGGACTTAAAATCCCTCGGCCGCAAGGCCATGCCGGTTCGATTCCGGCCCCGGGTACCATGCTGCCGCTTGCAAGAGCGGACGCCGAAGCGGGCGGCGTCGCGGGCAGCGTGAATCGTCACTACCTCCGGCTGAGCGGCACTGGCGGCTGCGACTTCCCGTCGGGGCCTGCCCGAACGCTATTGCGGGCGACGCAGCCCGCCCAGCGCCGCTGCGGCGCGGTCCATGGCGCTCACCATGGCGTCACCGGCCAGCGTCAGGCGCTTTGTATCGGGCGCAATCCTGGCCCTCGCGACGGGCTGAGGCGGCAGGGCGACAGGCTTTCTTCGGGTCCGTCTCTTGGCGATCCGCATGGCTGGCTTTCGCAGGTGACTGGTCGACTTCACCGCTTGCAACCTCCATGCCAGACCGTGCGACGGCTGGAGGCGTCGTCCTATCGCTATCCCCTGGCGGCGCCAGCGCCTAGGTTCCGCACATCACCACCAGATCCGGCCCATCGCCCTCGGCCAGCCAGCCCAGGCCGATCATCTGGTCGCGGATCGCGCGGAGAATCATGTAGCGGTGATTGGCGTCCGGCCGATTGCTGAACGCACGATAGATCGGAGTGGTCCCGTCCGGACAGACGCCGGCCACCGGCAGGAACAGGTGCATGAACTGCGGATCCTCGAGGATGAAGCTCGGATTCGCGGCGCCGGTGGCGTTGCATTCCGCCGTGCCGCGGCCGAAGAAATGCGAGTCGCCCTTGTCCGGCGGAATGTAATAGCGACACACCGGCGAGGTGCCGGGGCGCGCAGCCAGGTTGGCGCGGAAGCTGCTGCCGGTGCGTGCCCAGCGCGTCGGCGTGTTGCCCGCATCGAGGATGGCCTGCTCGGCCGGAATCCAGGTGATGAAATAGTGGTCGAGGACGGCGTTGTAGTACTCGACGACGTCGACGACCGGTGCGCCGAGCTTCGCCGCGATGAACGCGAGCACGTCGGGTCCCCAGACGGCCATGCCGTTGATGCAGAACTCGTGGCCATCCTGGTTGGTCATGCCGTTCGGTGGATAGACGCGCGTCTTGTTGGGGTTGCCTGCGGCCGTCATGTCCGCGGAAAGCACATTGTGCGGCACGAGGCTGTAGTCGTTCTGCGCCTGGATCATGTAGACCGGCAGCCGGGTCGCGACCGCCGCCGCGCGCATGATGGTCTGCAATTCGGGGGAGCTCGACCAGCTTTGCGCGGCCGCCGAGCAGCTGACGGCAACACGATATCGGCCGACGCCGGCGCGCGCCTGGTCGGACACGGCGATCACCATGGTGTTGCCCTGCACGCTGGTCGTCGTCGACGTGATGGCGTTGCCGATGGCGTAGAAGGTCTGGATGCCGCCGAAGGAAAAGCCCATCGTGCCGATGCGATTCGCGTCGACGTAGGATCGCGCGGCCAGGAAGGCGACCGCTGCAAGTTGATCGGTCAGGTGGACGTGGTGCAGGTCGACCAGCAGCCGGCTCCAGGCGGCGGTATTCGGCGTCGCGGCGAGCTGGTCGACGATGTAGGGACCGGCAGCCGCCGATCGTCCGTGACCACGGCGGTGCGGAATGAAGAAGACGTAGCCGGCCTTCAGGAAGGTCGCGGCGACGTTGGCCAAGTCCCCGGGAAACTGCTCGCTGCCATGGTTCCAGACCACGGCAGGGAAGGGGCCGGGACCGATCGGCTTCCAGACGAATCCGGAAAGCGTGATGGAGCCATTGGGAAAGCTGACTTCCAGGACCTCGGAGGTGGCCTGGGCCACCGCCGGTGCCGGTCGCAATGCAAGCGTTGCCGTGAACAGGAGCGCGCAAAGTACCGACCCGAGACGCAGCATGGTGCCTCCGTAGTTCGTTTGCCCGGCCCATCGTCAACCGTCACGCATCTTAGCCAAATGCCGGGTTTCGGCAAGTCCCGGGCGACAACCGCGGATCACCCGGGCCGAGCGCCCGGATCGCTTTCGAGAACCCCGCCGGCAACGGTCGGGCGCCGCCCGGATCAGCGACCGAGTTCCTCGAGGTTCTGCCGCGCCTTGTAATGCGCGGGGTCGAGCGCCAGCGCCCTTTCGTAGGCGGCGCGCGCGGCGGGACGCTCACCCTGCGCTTCGTGCGCCTGCCCGAGGTTGTTCCAGCCCCGCGCCTTGTTGGGCGAGTCGCGCACCGTGACGGTCCACAGCGCAACCTCGCTGTGGTAATCGGCGTTGCGCATGAGTGTCGCGACGCCGACGACCGCGAGCAGCAGTCCGGCGATGGCGTTGGCGACGATCCGGCGATGAGCGCGGGCAAGGGGAACCGCCAGCAGCATGGCCGGTCCGATCAACGCCAGGTAGAGCTGCCGGTCGTTGGCGAGGTCGAAGCGGGCGACCAGCGAGTTGGTAGGGAGCAGTTGCAGGAAAAACCACAGCACGGCGAAGCCCAGCCAAGGCCGCCGGCGCAGTTGCTGAAAGCCGAAGCCGATGCAGGCGACCAGCGCCAGCGCGGCGCCCCACCATCCGGCGTCGGCCAGGGTCGACGGCGCCAGGTCGGGATCGATGTTCAGACGCAAGGTCAGCAGCGGATGGGTGACCAGGTAGGCGATGCCGTCGACCTGCGCCGCCAGGTTTGCCCATGGACCGCGGAAGTCGAGGCTCGCCGCCAGCAGTCGGCGATAGCCTGGCGAAAGCGCGGCGATGGCGACCGCGGCAACCGCGACCAGCCAATGCCAGCGCGTCGTGAAGATCGCTTGTCGCAGGTTGGTACCGCGCGCGCATTCGACGAGCACGATCGCCAGCGGCAGCGTCCAAGCGGTCTCGCGCGCGGCGAGCGCCAAGGCGTAAAACGCCAGCGACAGCGCGAGCCAGCCATGTCGCGCGCTGCGCGCGCGTTCCCACGCATACAGCGCGCCCAGGTACAGGCAGGCGGACAGCGCGACCGAGCGCCCGGCGATATAGGTCACCGCCTCGGTTTGCGCCGGGTGCAGCGCGAACAGCAGCGCGGTCAGCAGCGCGGCCCAGTCGGCGCGCGCGCGCGGGCAGTCGGGCGCGAGCACGCGCAGCCAGCGCCGGGCCAGCGCCAGTACCAGCAACGCGCTGGCGAAATGGCAGAGCAGATTGAAGGCGACGAATCCGGCCGGGCCCGGATCGAGCCACCAGTTGAGCGCGTAGGTCGCGCGGGTAAGCGGGCGGATGCCGGGGAGAGACGCCAGCAGCGCCGGCCAGGAATGCACGCGCTCGTCGGCGACGATGATCCGCCAGTCGTCGAACTGGAACGCCCCCGGCAGCGCGGTGAACCAGGCCAGCGCCATGGCGCCGGCGAGGACGGCGACCGCGGCGCGGCCGCCCATTCAGCGCGGACGCATCGCGGCGTCGAAGGCGGCGTCGATCATCGCCGCGGCGTTCCACCAGCGGTCGCGGGCGTTGAGCAGCACCACCAGCACGCGGACACCGTCGCGCTCGACGACGCCGACCAGGCAGTGTCCGGCACGGTCGGTGAATCCGGTCTTCACGCCGCGCGCACCGGCAACGCGGCCGATCAGCGCATTGGTGTTGGTCAGCTGGAACACCCGGCCGTCCCGGCTGACGACGCGCAGCTTCGGTTGCGCGACCAGCAGCGCAAGCGGCGGTTGCGCCAGCAGCGCCTCGGCGATGCGCGCCAGATCGGCGGCGCTCGAACGATGGTCGGTCGCGTCGAAGCCGCAGGGATTCGCGAAATGCGTCGCCGACAGCGCCATCGCCCGGGCGCGTTCGTTCATCCGTTCGACCAGTCGCCGCTCACCGCCGAGGTGATCGGCAAGGGCATGGCAGGCATCGTTGGCCGAGCGCAGCAGCATCCCGGCGAGCAGATCGGCCACGCGCAGGCGCATGCCCTGCGTCAGGCCCATGCGCGCGCCGCCGGCCTTCGCGGCCCGCGCGCTGACGGTCACTTCCGCATCAGGTTGCGCCAGATCCCCGACCACCAGCGCGGTCATCATCTTGGTCAGCGAGGCGGGCGGGAGACGGGCGTCCGCCGCCGCCGCGAACAGCGTCCGCCCGTCGGCACGAACCAGATAGGCGGCGGCTGCGCCCGCGAACCGGTCGGGCGCGGGCTGCGCCAGCGCCGCGCCGGCGCAGTACAAGGCCGCGAGCGCGGCGCAGATTGCGCGGCCGCGATGTTGCGTGATCAATCTTGCGCGATCAAAACAGCTTGCGCAGCGCGTCGAGGCCTTGCTTGATCGAATCGGTCGGCGCGGGCTGGGCCGCGGGCGGCTGCGTCTGCGCGGCAGGCTGCTGGGCGGGCCGGGACTGCGCCGACGTCGGCGTGATGCTGTCGGCGCCGGTGCCGGCTGCGGTGGCGCCGCCACCGCGGCTCAAGTTGGCGTAGCGCGTGCACAGCGGCACCAGGTTGCGGTCCATGCCGGTGAACGAACGGCCCTTGCAGTTGGCCTCGCCGACGACGCGAACCTCGGCGTCGCAGTAGCCGCCGCCGACGAACGCCCAGTCGCGCGACCCGGCGGCCTGCGTGCAGGCCTGGCTGGTGACGGCGGCGAAGTCCTGGCCGCAGGCCTTGAACGCGTCGGCGATCGTGGTCCGGTAGGCGCCGGTCGCGCGGCGATGTCCGGCCGGGTCGCGCGCTTCGCGGGCAATGCCGCCGACCTTGTCGCAGAACGCCTTCTGCTGGCTCGCACAGGCGGCATCCTTGCCGACGAAATAGACGGGCATCAGCTGCTCCATGCCCTGGGCGCAGATCTGCGCCATCTGCGCGTCACCCGCCGCCCTGGCGCTGGCGACCATCTGCTCGCTCTGGTCGGTGCAGGTGCCCACCTTGCGGCCGGAGAATTTCTGCGTCATCTCCATTTCCTGCCCGCGCCGCGTCGACTTCATCGTCATGACGCCCTCGTAGGTCGTCGCCGTCGACGTGATGTCGCCGGTGCCGCTCATCGGCGGGTCGCCGGTGCACACGACCTTGAAGGTCACCCTGTTACCCGTTGTCCTGATGTCGGTGGTCCTGCAGTTCTCGTCCTGCGGCGGCACCACGGACTCGGCCTTGCGGTCCTTCTTCATGCACATCTGCATCGCCTGCGCCGGCATCGCCATGGGCATGCCGGGCATTTCCATCTTCATGGTGATGTCCCACAACTCGTCCGGACCCGGTCCCGGCTTGAAGGTCTTCGGTTGCGCCAGCACGGATGCGGACGCGGCCAGCGCCGCGATGGCCAGTACGGCGGCGAGCCTTTGGGTCGGGGTCGGTGGGCGCATCGATGGCATACAAGACTCCAGGTGAGGTTGGGGAATCGGCCGAATCGGAGCGGATTCTAGCCTGCCGGAGGCCGTTGTTGCACCTGTCGGGCGGGGCGAACGTGAGGTTGCCTTGATGGCCGTTGAGGTAGGCCTGGCCGCGCCCTCCTGTGGCAACAGGCGATAATGGCGCATGTCCCGCGATGTCGTACTGGCCGGGGCCACCGGACTCATCGGCGGCCACCTGCTGCAACTGCTGCTCGACGACCCCACCGTTGCCGATGTGGTCGCGCTGACCCGCCGCCCGCTGGCCATCCCGCACCCGAAGCTGGTGCCCGCCGTGGTCGACTTCACGGCGCTCGCTGAGGTCGCGCTGCCGCCGGTCGACGACTTCTTCTGCTGCCTCGGGACGACCATGGCCAAGGCGGGTTCGCGGCAGGCGTTCCGGGAAACCGACCTCGGACTGCCGCTGGTCATTGCCGAAATGGCACTGGCCGCCGGGGCGACACGCTGCTTCTACGTGTCGTCGATGGGTGCCGATCCTCGCTCGCGCATGTTCTACAACCGCGTCAAGGGCGAACTCGAAACCGGCCTCGCTGCGCTGCCGTTTCGCACGGTGATCGCGTTCCGTCCGTCGCTGCTGGCCGGGGACAGGATGGAATACCGGGCCGGGGAACGGCTGGCGCTCGCCGCGCTGGCGCCGCTTGGGCGCGCTGATCCCGGCAAAGTACCGGCCGATCGACGCGCAGGCCGTGGCCCGGGCGATGCTCCTGGCTGCGCATGGCGACGCGCAGGGCCGGTTCGTCGTCGAGTCCGACGAGATCCGCCGCGTGGCTGCCGGGCCAGACGTCCGGTGACCGGACTCACCGCACCCGCGCGGGCGGCGCTGGCGGTCCTGCGCACGACCTTCGGCTTTCCGGAATTCCGCGGCGCGCAGCAGGAGATCGTCGACCACGTGACCGACGGCGGCGACGCGCTGGTGCTGATGCCCACCGGCGGCGGCAAGTCGCTGTGCTACCAGATCCCCAGCCTGCTGCGCGCCGGCACCGGTGTCGTGGTGTCCCCGCTGATCGCGCTGATGCAGGATCAGGTGGCGGCGCTGCGGCAACTTGGCGTGCGCGCGGAATTCCTCAATTCCTCGCTGGACGCGCGCGCGGCGCGCGCGGTCGAGCGCGCGCTGGCGGCGGGCGAACTCGACCTGTTGTACGTCGCCCCCGAACGGCTGACCACGCCGCGCTGCCTCGACCTGCTGGACCGGGCGGCCATCGCGCTGTTCGCGATCGACGAGGCGCATTGCGTGTCGCAGTGGGGACACGATTTTCGTCCGGAGTATCTCGAGCTGTCGTTGCTCCACGAGCGTTTTCCGGCCATCCCCCGCATCGCGCTGACTGCGACCGCCGACCCGCAGACGCGCGCGGAAATCGTTGCGCGCCTCGCGCTCGACGACGCGCGCATCTTCGTGTCGAGCTTCGATCGTCCGAACATCCGCTACACCATCGTCGACAAGCTCGAGCCGCGCGAGCAGCTCTTGCGCTTCATCCGCGACGAGCATCCGGGCGAGGCGGGCATCGTCTATTGCCTGACGCGGCGCAAGGTGGACGAGACGGCGGCGTGGCTCGAGGGGCAGGGCGTGCGTGCGCTGCCCTACCACGCCGGCCTCGACGGCGCGCTGCGCAGCGAACACCAGGCGCGTTTCCAGCGCGAAGATGGTGTGGTCGTCGTTGCCACCATCGCCTTCGGCATGGGCATCGACAAACCCGATGTCCGGTTCGTCGCCCATCTCGACCTGCCCAGGAGCGTCGAAGGCTACTACCAGGAAACCGGCCGCGCCGGCCGCGACGGCGAACCCGCGGACGCCTGGATGACCTACGGACTCGCCGATGTCGTCCAGCAGCGGCGACTGATCGAGTCCTCCGAAGCCAACGACGCGTTCAAGCGGGTGTCCACCGCCAAGCTCGATGCGCTGCTGGGGTTGTGCGAGACGGCAGGCTGCCGCCGGGTGCGGCTGCTGGCGTATTTCGGCGAAGCCAGCGGGCCTTGCGGCAACTGCGACACCTGCCTCGCGCCGCCGCAGACCTGGGACGCGACCGAAGCCGCGCGCAAGGCGCTGTCGGCGATCTATCGCACCGGGCAGCGTTTCGGCGCCATGCACCTGATCGACGTCCTGCGCGGCAAGGCGGGCGAGCGCGTGACGAAATGGAACCACGACAAGCTCGCGGTGTTCGGCGTCGGCGCCGACCTCGACGACACCGCCTGGCGCAGCGTGTTCCGGCAACTGGTGGCGCTGGGACTGGTCGAGGTCGATCACGCGTCCTTCGGCGCGTTGAAGCTGGCGGCGTCGAGCCGGCCGGTCCTCAAGGGCGAGCAGACCGTCATGATGCGCCGCATCGTCGCCGCTCCGGCACGCGGACGGCGCGCGCGCTCCGGCCCCGACGCTGCCCTGGCCGCGCTCGACGCCGGACTGTTCGAGCGACTCAAACAGTGGCGGCTGGAGCAGTCACGCGCGCAGTCCGTGCCGGCCTACGTGATCCTGCACGATCGCACGCTCGCCGATCTCGCGCGGCGGCGGCCGCGGTCGCTCGCCGAACTGGCCGAGGTCCCGGGCGTCGGCGCACGCAAGCTCGAGCGCTACGGCGCCGGCCTGCTCGACGTGATCGGGACCTGATCGCGTTACGCATTGCAATGGATCGCAACGCCGCAATGGCCATCGCTCTCGTCGTGGCCCTGGCAGGCAGGCGCGCCTGCATGCGCGCCTGCATGCGCCCGCTTGGTTTACTCTTCCGACTCCTTGAACGCCTGCCAGGAGTCGATGAGCATCATCGCGACGCCGATCAGGATCACGACGGTCAGGCCGAGGCTCTTCAACTTGATCACCACGGGACCAAGGAACAGGATGAGCAGCGATGCCGCCAGGATGCTGCCGATGATCTTCATCAACATGTCGTGGACTCCCTGATCGTTCAGCCGGTTGCGAGTTGGTTGGTGATCCAGCGGGCGGTGCGCAGCAGCCGTGCGTCGCCGCCGCGCGGCCCGACCAGCTGCACGCCCAGCGGCAAGCCGTTCCCGCCGTGCATCAGCGGCAGGTTGATCGCCGGCATGCCGCACAGCGACCACAGCGTGCAGAAGGCGGGGTCGCCGGTCGATTCCAGGCCAGGCGGCGCGGTTCCCGGCGCTGCCGGCGTGATGATCGCGTCGCAGCGCTCGAAAATCTCGACGAAACCGTCATGGATGCGCGACGCACGCGTGCGCGCGCGCTGGTAGTCGAGCGCGGTGATCGAGCGGCCGCGTTCGAGCTGCGCCTGCAGCGATGCCGAGAGCTTCGCGCGGCCCTTGTCCCATTCGGCTTCGAGGTTCGCGGCCATCTCCGCTTCCATGATGGTCCGATGCCAGTCGAGCGCCTGCTGGGTCAGTTCCGGAAGGTCGATCTCGACGACGCGCTCGCCCAGCTCGGCGACGAATTCGGCGAACGCCTCCCTGGTCTCTTCGGTCGCGCGCTCCCAGGCGGGACCCTTCATGTAGGCGAGCAGCGGCGGCAGCGGCGGATCCTCGCCGCTCATGGCGACCAGCGGCGGGCGCGCTCTCGGGCGGGTGTCCGGATCGCGCAGATCGTGCCCGATCAGTTGCTCGCATGCCAACGCGACGTCCTCCAGGTTGCGTGCGAACACGCCCATCTGGTCCAAGGAACGTGAAATCGTCAGCACGCCGCCGCGGGGGATCAGCCCGAACGTGGGCTTGAACCCATAGACGCCGCAGAACGACGCTGGGCGAATCGTCGAACCGTTGGTCTGGCTGCCGAGCGCCAGCGGCACCATGCCCGCGGCGACGGCTGCGGCGGAGCCGCTCGACGAGCCGCCGGGCGTGTGCTCGGGGTTGTGCGGATTGCGCGTCTTGCCCGGACCATAGGTCGCGAGTTCGGTGGTGACCGTCTTGCCCAGGATCACCGCGCCTGCCGCGCGCAGCATCGCCACCACAGTCGCGTCGTGCGCCGGCGTGCGTCCGGCATGAAGTGCGCAGCCGTCCTCGGTCGGCATGTCCTCGGTGTCGATGATGTCCTTGATCCCCACCGGGATGCCGTGCAGCGGGCCCGTCGCCTTGCCCTCGCGCCGTTCCTCGTCGCGCGCCCGCGCCTGGTTGAGCGCGTGCTCCGGGTCGAGGAAGGCCCAGGCCTGCACATTGCCGTCGACCTCGTCGATGCGGGCGAGGCAGGCCTGGGTCAGCTGCACCGAATCGATCGCGCCGTCGCGGATCGCGCGGGAGGCATCGGTTGCGGACAGCCAGTTGAGTTGCGTCAGGTCCATCGACAGGTCAGCGGCCGTAGATCAGGTCAGGGAGCCAGTAAACCAGCGTCGGGAAAATGTACACCAGCGCCATGGTGACGAATACCATGGCGAGGAACGGGAAGCAGCCCTTGAAGATCGTCCAAAGTTCCACGTGCGGTGGAGCGATGCCCTTCAGGTAATACGCCGACATCGCCAACGGTGGTGTCAGGAACGAGGTCTGCAGGTTAAGCGCCACCAAAATTCCGAACATCAGCGGGTCGACCTCGAAGTGCTTGAGCAGCGGCAGGAAGATCGGGACGAAGATGATGATGATCTCGCTCCACTCCAGCGGCCAGCCGAGCAGGAAGATGATCAGCTGCGACAGAATCAGGAACATCACGGTGTTGAGGTTCATGCCCAGCACGAAGTCCTTGATCAGGCTCTCGCCGCCCAGGTAGGAGAACACCGACGAGAAGGTCCACGAGCCGACGAACAGGAAGCACACCATCGCCGACGTGCGCGACGTCAGGTAGACCGCCTCGCGCAGGCGCTGCCAGGTGAGTGCACGGTACGCCGCCGCCAGGACCAGCGCGCCCGCGGCGCCGACCGCCGCCGCCTCGGTGGGCGTGGCCAGCCCGAACAGGATGGAACCCAGCACCGAGAAGATCAGCACGGCGAGCGGCAGGAACGCCTGCGCCAGAAGCAGGAACGCCGTGCCCCAGGGCACGTTGGCCTCTTCCTTCGGCAGCGGCGGTGCGAGCCGGGGATTCAGGACGGCGCGGGCGATCACGTAGAGCACGTAGAGGCCGGCCAGCGTGAATCCGGGGATCATCGCCGCCGCGTAGAGCTTCACCACCGATACCGATGCGGTCGCCGAATAGACGATCAGCATGATGGAGGGGGGAATCAGGATGCCCAGCGTCCCGCCGGCGCAGATGACGCCCGCGGACAGCTTCTGGTCGTAACCGGCCTTGAGCATCACCGGGAACGCGAGCAACCCCATCAGCGTGACCACCGCGCCGACGATGCCGGTGGCGGTGGCGAACAGCGCGCAGGTCACCAGCGCTGCGACAGCCATGGAACCCGGAACGTGGCGGAAGGCCACCTGCAGGCTGTAGAAAAGCCTTTCCAGGATGTTCGAGCGTTCGACCACGTAGCCCATGAACAGGAATAGCGGCACGGCAACGAGCACGTCGTTGCTCATGATGCTCCACGTGTTCTGCGTCAACAGGTAGAAGATGCGGCTGTTGTAGAACTCCTGGCCGACCTGGTAGTAGGCGTAGAAGCCGAAGCCCACGCCCATGCCCATCAGCGTGAAGGCGATGGGAAAGCCCAGCAGGATGACGAAGATGAACAGCCCCAGCATCAGCAGGGCGATCGCCGGATCGGTCATTTCGCCTCTCCTTTGCCGGTCGTCGCCGCGTGCGTCGCAGCGAGCACGCTTTCGAGTTCCTCGACGTCGTGCAGCCGTGGTGCCCAGGTCCCGGTTCGCAGGCACATGATGCAGCGCACGACCTCGGCCACACCCTGCAGCGCCAGCAGCGACGCGCCGAAGGGGATCAGCAGCTTCAGTTGCCAGATCGGGATGCCCACCGGGCTGTTGACGCTCACCTCGCGGATCTTCATCGCGTCGACGCCGTAGCTCCAGCCGGCCCAGACCAGCGCGAGCACGCCGGGAAAGAAGAACAGCAGGTAGAGCGCGAGGTCGATGCCGGCCTGCACCCGCGGCGGCCACATCCGGTAGATGAAGTCGCCGCGCACGTGCCCATCGCGCGAAAGCGTGTACGCGCCGCCCATGAAGAACAGCGCGCCGTAGAGGAGGTAACTCATGTCGAACGCCCAGCTGGTGGGATCGTTCAGCGCATAGCGGACGAAGACCTCGTAGCTGGTGCCGAAGGTGAGGATGACGATGCACCATGCGAATGCATGGCCGACCATCCTGCTCAGCTGGTCGATGCCCAGGGTGAATTGTTTGACCATGGCGGCCGTCCGATGCAAAGAAAATGGGGCGACACCCAAAGGTGCCGCCCCAGCATGATAATGGTTTCCCGAGGTCTCCGGACGATTACGCGCCGACTTTGGTCTTGAACACGTGTTCGTAGCCCAGTTTGTAGTCGGCGTCATTCAGGAACCAGTAGTAGCCGACGTCCTTGGCCCACTTCTTCTGCGAGTCGACAACCTTGGCAAAGAACGGGTCTTCGGACGAAAGCTTCTTGGTGATGACGTCCCACGCTACGAGCTGCGCCTGGAACACGGACCTGGGCGTGCGGGTGACGCTGACCTTGTCCTTGTCGATCAGCTTGCGCAGGTCCTTCGGATAGTTGTTCATCGCGGTCCAGTAGTTGGACTGCGACGCGGCCTCGACGCCGTACTTCCAGATCGCCTGCAGATCCTTCGGCATCGCGTCCCACTTCTTCTTGTTGATGATGATCTCGAAGAACTCCATCGCCTGGTGGAAGCTGCCCATCTCGTAGTTCTTGATCACGTCCTGGGCGCCGAAGCGGCTGTCGGAGGTCGGATTGTTGAACTCGAACGCGTCGATCACGCCGCGCTCCAGCGCCGGGATGATTTCCCCGCCCGGTAGCTGCGTCACCTTGGCGCCCATTTCCTGGAACAGGTCGGCCGCGAGGCCCACCGTCCGGTACTTGAGGCCCTTCAACTGACTGGCATCGGTGATCGGCTTCTTGAACCAGCCCAGCGGCTGGGTGGGCATCGGCATCGCGAAAAAGCCGACGTAGTCGAGGTTGAGCTTGGTAAGCAGTTCCTGGTAGAGCTCCAGGCCGCCGCCGCGATAGATCCACGCCAGCGTCTGGAACGCGTCGCAGCCGTTGATCGGGCCGGAGCCGAACAGCGAAGCCACCTTGGACTTGCCGTACCAGTACACCGGCACCGTGTGGCCGGCGTCGAGCACGCCCTTGCTGACCGCGTCGGTGACCTCGAACGGCTTCACCACCGCGCCGCCGACCAGGTAGTCGACCTTCAGCCGGCCACCGGACATCTCGTTGACGCGGGTGACGAATTCCATCGCCATTTCGTTGAAGATGTCGGTCGCGCTCCACGCGCCCTGCATCTTGATGACCATCGGCGCCTGGGCCTTGGAAATCATCGGAAACGCGAGCGCCGCCGTCCCTGCCGTCGCCGCGGTCGCGCCCTTGAGAAACTTGCGGCGCGTCGTTTCGGGTTTGACCTGTTTGGTTGTCATCTGGATTCCTCTCCTAGTCAATGCGTCGGCTCGATGCGCCCCTTCAAGCAGCAGGCGCGGGCTTGGTGCACTCGTTTCGGTTCCTGATTGAATTGTGGTTGTCGGCCAGCGGGCCCGCGGCGTTTCACCTTCGATACAACGCGGCCTTCTGGTTTCAGGGTGCCGAACAGATTTGCAACGGACTCGTTCGCGCAGTTGCGACGGAACCGATTAATTCTAGTCCCGGCGCCGAAGCGGGGCAAGCATAGAAGAAGTTGGACAAGTGCAGAATTTCGATACAATTTAACAACTTACACCATTTTCGACAAATGGGCAACCAACCCGCTCCGGGAGCGGCGCGCGCGATCCCGCCCGCGCAATCAGCCCATCGCAGTCTGCTAGAATCAACCGCAACCGGCCCCGCATCGTCGCCTCCTCGACCGGCCGAATCCATGGCTTGCGTAAGCTGGTTTCCGCAGCCGGATTCCTGCGCGATCCCGCGCCCAGTTGATTCGGAGCGCTCGGCGTCAGTAAAGCCGGGCGGCGCCGTGCCGGACGAACGATCGTCGCGGCTGCGAAGGGCCGCAGGAATGGAGGATCCCGTGCAATTGAACCCGGAAACCGGGCAGCGCATCCCGCCGGCTGTGCCCGTAGCGCGGTCGCGCCGGGTCACGGTGCGGCACACCAGGAGCGAGGACGTGCCGGAGCTGATCGAACTGCAGCGGCGCACCTACACGACCATCCAGCCCTGGACGCAGGAGAAGGTCGACCAGCAGCTGACCGTTTTTCCGCAGGGCCAACTGGTCGCCGAACTCGACGGCAGGCTCGTCGGCGCGGCAAGCTCGCTGGTCGTGCTGTGGGACGAGTGGTCGGTCGAGCATTCCTGGAGCGAGATCACCGCCAAGGGGTCTTTTTCGACGCACTGCGCGACGGGGCGCACGCTGTACGGCGCCGAGGTCTTCGTCGACAGCAGGGTGCGGGGCATGGGCGTGGGCCGCGAACTCTATCGCGGCCGGCGGCGCATCTGCCAGGCGATGAACCTGAAGCGGATCATCGCCTGCGGGCGGTTGCCCGGCTATGCTGCGCACGCCGAGGACATGGACGTCGATCTGTATTGCAAGAAGGTGCTGTGGGGGGATTTCGTCGACAGCGTGCTCAGCTTTCAGTTGAGTCAGGGATTCCGGTTCTGCGGCGTCGTTCACGACTACATTCCCGAGGACGTCGACAGCCGGGGCAATGCCTCGCTGATCGTCTGGATCAATCCGAAATACGACAAGAAAAGGCCGACGCAGGCCCCGAAGGGAGACATCCTGTGAAAATTCGCATTGCTGCGGTGCAATACCAGATGGAATCGATCTCGGGCTGGAGCGAGTTCGAGGATCAGGTGCGCTACATCCTCGAGGCGGCGGCGGAATACAAGCCCGAATTCGTCATGCTGCCGGAGATTTTCACCGCCCAGCTCCTGTCCTTTATCGGCCGGCGCGACGTGCGCGACGCGGTCCGGAGGCTGGACAAGTACACGCCGCGCTACATCGAACTGATGAGTTCGATCGTAAAGGAGCACGGCTTCTACCTGATCGCCGGCAGCCATCCGACGCTGCGCGGCGAGGCGCTCTACAACACCTCCTACCTCTTCGCGCCCAACGGCGAGCACTTCACGCAGGACAAGATCCACCGCACGCGCTGGGAAAAGGAGAAATGGGACACGGCGGCAGGAGACTCGCTGGCCGTGTTCGACACCATCTACGGCAAGATCTCCATTCTCATCTGCTACGACATCGAATTCCCCGAGTTGGCGCGCGCGGTATGCGAGGCCGGCGCGGAGATCCTGTTCGTACCATCGTGTACCGACGACCGCCAGGGTTTCTGGCGTGTTCGCTACTGCTGTCATGCACGCGCCATCGAGAACCAGGTCTACGTGGCGCTGACCGGAACCGTTGGCCATCTGCCGGTCAGCGGGCTGGGTCTCAACTACGGCCAGGCGGCGATCCTGACGCCGTCGGACTTCCCGTTCTCGCGCGACGGCATCGCCGCAGAAGGCGTGCCCAACACCGAGCAGATCGTGATCGCCGACGTCGATCTCGCCGACCTCGCCGAAAGCCGGCTGGTCGGCACGACGATTCCGGTGCTCGACAAGCGGCGCGACGTGTACGAGCGTGCGGTGGCCGAAATCGATGCCCGCGTGAAGCCCGAGAAAGGCTAGGAGCGCCGACGCGACCACGCGGGTCGATGTAAGGTGGACCGGCATGGCAGCGACTCAGCCGCGCCAGCGCCGCGACCAGTAACCTGCCAGATCCCACCCAGCCAACTCGAAGGAAATCCTGCATGCTCGCCCCCCGCAAACCCGTACCTGCGCTCAAGGTGCCTACGCTCGCCCATGGCGCCTACGACCTCGCCGCGGAGGCACCGCAGCACTTCTCCATGGTCGTGTTCTACCGCGGCCTGCACTGCCCGATCTGCACCAAGTACCTGCTCGAACTCGGGCGCCTGCTGCCGGAGTACGGCAAGCGCGGCGTCGGCGTGGTGGCCATTTCCGGGGACACGCAGGAACGCGCACAGGCGATGGCCGACAAGCTCGCAGCACCCGACCTGCGCATCGGCTATGGCATGAGCCTGGCCAGCGCGCGCGAGTGGGGCCTCGCGATCAGCACCTCGCGCGGCGTGACCTCGATCGGCATCGAGGAGCCGGCGCTCTTCGCCGAGCCGGGCCTGTTCATCATGCGTCCCGACCGGACGCTGTACTACGCCGCCGTGCAGACGATGCCCTTCGCTCGTCCGCATTTCGATGAATTGGTCGGCGCGATCGACTTCGCGATCGCCAAGGACTATCCGGCGCGCGGGGAGTACACCGGCGCGGTGTGACGAACCGGGCGGCGGCGAGGGTCCGGTGGCGATGCCCTAGCGCCGTGCTGCTTCCTGTGCGATCAGCTGCGTGTCCGGATGCGCGGCCACCCAGCCGAACCAGAAGGCGCTGTGCGACGGCAGCCGCGGCAGTCTCAGGTTCCCGCCGACCAGCGCGGCCTCGGTGAGCTGCCAGGCCGCACCGTCGACGGTGGTGACCGTGGCATCGCCGTTCCAGCCGCGCACGCGCAGTCCGCTGCGCAATTCGTAGACACGGTGCGCGCCGCTCCTGTCGGTCAGGACGACGAAGTCCCGCCCGCCGTAGCGGCCGTGCCAGACCGGGTTGGCGCGCAGGAACTCCGAACCAATGGCCAGCGGTTTCTCTCCCGGCAGGCCGAAGCGCGGCACCAGCACCTCCTGCTTGTTGCGCAGGCGCCGATCCTCGCCGGGAACCGGGAACATGAGTTCGTCGGTGGCGAAATACTCGCGGTAGGCGGCGCCCTCGTCGTAGTCGCGCGTGTGACCGGTGTCCAGCGACAGGACGGTGGTCTTGGGATGCCGGCGTCGCCAGTCGCCCCAGGTTGTCGTCACCACTTCGCGGGTGGGCAGCGATATCTTCCGGCCGGCCAGCGCGCCGACGACCGGGCGACCTTCGAGCGTATTCCACAGCGACTGCGTCTTCGCGTCGTACATGAGCTTGTTCGAGCGATAGAGGAAGCCGCTGGTGCCCAGCGCATGCGCCTGCCCGTCGACCACGGTTTCGTAGACGATGACCGCGCCGCAGAGCGTGCAGTAGACGCCGGCCACGGCGACGCCGCCGATCGTATCGACGAACATCTCGTGCCAGGCCAGAATGCGCTTCGGATAGGCGCGGGTGTCGCCGTTGATCTCGACGCCGAACACGACGTCGCTGTCGGCCAGGTAGCGCGCGTCTCCGGCCTCCACCATCTTCGGCCGGCGCAGCGGCGGGATACCGTCCTGCGGCACGCCGCCCCAGACGACCTCGTCCAGGCGGATCAGCGCCGGAACGTCGGGAGGAAAATACTTCTCGAAACGCGGATCGATGTTCTCGTACAGCGCGGACTTGAAGGCCGCGAACGAGGCCGCCGGCGCCGGCCGTTGCCACTGCCAGCGCATCCACGCGTGCCAGTCGTAGCCCAGTCCGGTCGCGCCGGTCTTGCGCGCCACCAGGTCGAAAAGCGCGCGCGAGGTCTCGCGCCGCCCGGCGAAGCGGACCGATTCGAGCGCCATGGGCACGAATTCGTCGCGCCAGTTGGCGTCGAGCCACGCCAGCGAGCGCGCCGGCGCATCCGGGTGCTCGACCAGGAGGCCCAGGAAGCGGATGCGGGCTTCGGCGTCGAATGCGGCCTCGGCTCGCGCCATCCCCGCCGGCGCGCCGAACTGCAGCAGCAATGCGCAGGCAAGCCCGACCAGCGCGGCGCGGGCCTGCGCGGCGAGCGTCACCGCAACCGGCGCCGGTGCGCGTTCACTTGATTCCGAAGACCCGGTCCAGCGACAGCGTGCCGCCGCCGCGGCCGATCAGGAACAGCAGCAGGCCGGCCCAGGACAGATGAGTCGGCCAGGCGTCGGGGTAGACGAAGATCTGGATCACCGCGGTCATGCCCAGCAGCGCCAGCGCCGAGAAGCGGGTGAACAGGCCGACGACGAGCAGCACCGGAAACAGATGCTCGGCATAGGTGGCCAGGTGCGCGGCAATCTCCGGCGGGATGAGCGGCACCTTGAATTCGTCGCGGAACAGTCCATAGGTCCCGTCGGTGACGGTCAACAGGCCCTCGACCTTGGTGCGGCCGGACAGAAAGAAGATGCCGGCGATGGAAAACCGCGCGGCGAGCGCCAGCAGCGAGTCGGTCACCAGGCCGGACATCGCCTCGGCGCAGGCGATTCCAGGCTCCGCGCAGGCCGCCCGGCGCCGATGCATTCGCAGTCGTGGACAGGGTATTCATCGGTGATGCTCCCTTTTCAGGTTTCGGGTGAACGGCAAGCCGCGAAAATGCGCCGGCGTTGAGCAATTGCGCCATCAGTTGCGCCAGGTCGGTCTGCGCATCCACCACGAGGGCGCGCGCGGCGGCATCGGCGAGCGTGCCGCCCCGGGCGCAGGCGTCGATGAACGCGCATCCCGAACGCGACAGCGGCGACCACTCGACGCGGCCGGCGGGGCGCGTCAGCAGGACACCCTCGGCCTGCCATTCGATCTCGGGCTGTTCGTCGCCACGATCGTGGTCGTCTTCGGCCGGAGTCCGGTTGCGCGACCAGATGGTGACGATCGGATGCTCGTCGAACCAGCGCCAGCGCGCCGACGGATGCGCTCGCAGCGTCGTGTTGGCCAGCTGCTCCGGCGACAGCTGGGCGATCGCCGCCGCGGCGACTGCCGGCTCGTCGCGCGCCACATGGGCTTCGGTCCAGAAGCGATCGAGCCGCGCGACGTCGGCGAGGTAGGGCAGTTCGCGCGCCGGCTCGAAACCCGCCAGGAAATCGGCGAAGTCGTCGCCGTAGCCGAGCAGCGACGGCTGCTGCGGCGGATGCGTCGCGGACAAACAGTACGGCGGCCGCCCGGAACCACTCGTCGCCGACCAGCCGCGAGACCGCCGGGTAGTTCGCCTGCAGCGCGTCGACGCAACCCTTCATCACCGTGTTGCGGTAGACGGCGAAGCCGGGTTGTGCGGCCAGCCGGCCGATCGGCGACGACGCATCCGCGACGGGAGACGCGGCCAGCAGCGCGGCGGCGAATCCATCCTGGAATGCGCCGAGCGTCGTTGCGGTCACGATGGCATGCGTCATGCTGCCTGGCGCGCGGACGGCGCGCAGGACACCGACTCGGCCTGCGCCGCGCTCGGCGAGCAGATCGTCGAAGGCGGGGAGGTTGTCGTCGCGCTCGATCAGCGTCGGACGCGGGCCGATGCGCGCGATCAGGCGCTCGTAGAGACCCCACACGGCCGGCGCGATCGGTGCATCGTGCGAGTCGATCAGCAGCGCGTCGCCCAGCGCCGGGTCGGCGCAGTGGCCGGCAAGGTGGATTTCGTCGACCAGCGCGCCGGGAAACCGGTCGATGTAGGCCTCCGGGGCGAAGCCCATGTTGCGGCCGCTGACGAAGACGTTGTTCACGTCGAGCAGCAGCCCGCAGCCGCAGCGCCGCGCGAGTTCGGCGAGAAAATCGATTTCGTCCAGTTCGTGCTCGTCCATGCGCAGGTAGTGCGACGGATTCTCGATGGCGACCCGCCGCCCGAGCGCTTCCTGCATGCGGTCGACGTTGTCGCAGATGCGCGCGAGCGACTCCGCGTTGCGCGGAAACGGCAGCAGGTCGGGATGGTAGGCGCCGCGCCAGGTCGACCAGGCGAGGTGCTCGGAGACCAGCGCCGGCTCGAATCGATCGACCAGGGCGGCCAGTCGCGAAAGGTGTGCCGCGTCGGGTTCGGCATCGGCCGCCAGCGACATGCCGACGCCGTGCAGCGAAAGCGGGTGCCGCGCGCGAATGGTTTCCAGCCACGCCAGGCGCGGACCGCCGTCGACCATGTAGTTTTCCGGATGGACCTCGAGCCACAGACCGTCCGCGGGAGCGGCGTTCGCCGCCTCGTAGTGCGCGGGCTTGAGTCCCAGCCCCGCGGAACGGTCGTCGATCATGGCCTGGTTCCGGAATGCCGCGTCGATCAGCTCTTGATCGGCGTCAGCGAGCCCATGCCCTTGGGGGTCTTCATCGTCGTGCAGGTGCCCTTGGCGACGTTTTTCCAGGCGTTGCCCTGGTAGTCGGTCTTCGACGTGCCGGCGCAGGTGGTGCCCGGACCCGCGGCGCAGTCGTTCTTGCCGGCCATGGCGACGCCGTAGCATTTCTCCATGGCGCCGGCCTTGGTCGTCGGCCTTCATCTTGTCGGCCTGAGCCATGGCGGCGCCGGAGGCGAGGGCGGAAAGGGCGAAGGCGGTGATTGCGAGGGTGCTTTGCTTCATTTCGGATACTCCTGTCGGTTGGAAGAGGTGACCGTGCGCTGAGAACACGCAAGCCGGACGGTCCATCAGCTAATTCGGCCGCAAGTGGCAATTGGTTACAGCGATGGCACAATTCCGCGCTGCCGAACGATCCTGTAACCGAATGCCTCCCTTGAACGAATTACCTGTCGAATACCCATGAACGCGAGCGAAGACCGATTGCGGGTCTTGCTGGTTCAGGGGCAGGCTGGCGACGAAGCGGCCTATCTTCAGTTCCTCAGGGAGTTGAGCGCCTTCCTCCGCGCCTTCCTGCGGAAGAGGCTCGTCCGCCTCCCGGACGAAGTGGAGGACCTGGTGCAGGAAACGCTCATTGCCGTGCACAATCAGCGCCATACCTATGATCCGGCGCAACCCCTGACGGCGTGGCTGCATGCGATCGCCCGCTACAAGCTGGTTGATCTCCTTCGTCGGCGCGCGCGGCACGACAATTACAGCGATCCGCTCGACGACGCGATCGAGGTGCTTGCAGGATCGGATGACGCCGCGGCGGAGGCGCGCCGCGACCTCGGGAAGCTGCTCGCCAGGCTGCCCGACCGGCAACGGCTGCCCATCGTCCACGTCAAGCTCGAGGGGTTGTCGATCGTCGAGGCCGCGCAGCGCACCGGCATGTCGGAGTCCGCCGTCAAGGTGGGCATCCACCGGGGCATGAAGAAGCTCGCCGCGATGGTCGGGAGTGCCGGATGAAGACCGACGACCTTGTGGTCGCGCTGGCCCGCGGGGCGCCGGCGGTCGATGCGCTCGCGCCGCGGCGCCGGACGCTGGCGGCGGTCGGCGTCGCCACGCTGTCCGCGCTGGTGCTGATGGCGCTCTGGCTGGGCGTGCGCGCCGACCTGCTCGACGACCTGGACCAGCCGATGTTCTGGTTCAAGGAAATTTTCTGCCTGGTGCTGGCGGCCGGCGGGCTGGTCGCGGCGACACGGCTGGCGCGGCCCGGCGTCCCTCTCGCCTTCGCCCCGGTTCTTGTCGCCCTGCCGCTGCTGGCCATGTGGGTGACGGCCGTCATCGTGCTGCTGGTCGCGGCGCCGCAGGAGCGGGAAGGGCTGCTGCTCGGCATCAGCTGGGAGGAATGCCCCTATAACATCGTCGTCCTGTCGGTGCCGGTTTTCGTCGCCGTCGTCTGGCTGATGAAGGGGATGGCGCCCACCCGCCTGCGGCTGGCCGGTGCGGCCGCGGGCTTTGCCTCGGGCGCGCTGGGTGCGCTGGTCTACTCGCTGCATTGTCCCGAGCTCGCCGCGCCCTTCCTGGGCGTCTGGTACGCGCTCGGCATGCTGGTTCCCACGGTGGCCGGCGCGCTGCTCGGACCGCGACTGCTGCGCTGGTAGGCGCGGTGGACGACGGTCGCGGAGACCGCGGCAGGAGGTGTGCGAAGGCCCCGGTCGCGTTCAGCCCGCGCGTTTCCGGCGCTCGACGATCTGCAGGATCATCGGCGTCAGGATCAGCTGCATGGCGAGACTCATCTTGCCGCCGGGCACGACGATGATGTTCGGACGCGACATGTACGAGTCGTGGAGCATCGACAGCAGGTAGAGGAAGTCGATGCCCTGTGGCCTGGCGAAGCGGATCACCACCATGCTCTCGTCGACCGTCGGAATGTCCTTGGCGATGAACGGATTCGACGTGTCCACCATCGGCACGCGCTGGAAGTTGATGTGCGTCTGCGAGAACTGCGGACAGATGTAGTTGATGTAGTCCGGCATCCGCCGCAGGATGGTGTCGACGACGGCATCCTGCGAATAGCCGCGCAGGTTCTGGTCGCGGTGCAGCTTCTGGATCCACTCCAGGTTGATGATCGGCACGACGCCGATCAGCAGGTCGGCCAGCGTCGCGATGTTGACGCGGTCGGTGACCGCCGCGCCATGCAGGCCTTCGTAGAACAGCAGGTCGCTGCCGGCGGGGATGTCCTCCCAGGGCGTGAAGGTTCCCGGGTCCTGCCTGTATGGCGCAGCTTCCTTGGCATCGTGCAGGTATTTGCGGACCCGGCCGGTGCCGGTTTCGCCGTAGCTGCGGAACAGCGCCTCGAGTTCCTCGAGCAGGTTGGCGTCGGGGCCGAAGTGGCTGAAGTGGGGATTGGCCCTGGCCGCGGCCTCGTCCATCTTCGCCTTCATCTCCTTGCGGTCGTAACGGTGGAAGGAGTCGCCCTCGACCGTCACCGCGCGCAACCCCTCGCGGCGGAAGATGTGCTCGAAGGTCCGGGTGACGGTCGTCGTGCCCGCGCCGGAGGAGCCGGTGATCGCGATGACCGGGTGCCTGATCGACATGATGGCTTCCTAGGCGGCGCGGAACAGCGAGCGCACGTTGAAAAGCGGCGATTCGAACGCGGTGTCCTCGCCGGAGTCGTGTTCGCGGTGGTAGCGCTCGATGCGCTCGACCTCGCTGCGCGAGCCGAGGACGACCGGCACGCGCTGATGCAGTTCCTGTGGCACGACGTCGAGCAGCCGCGACCTTCCGGTGCTGGCGCGCCCGCCCGCCTGCTCGACCAGCATCGCCATCGGATTCGCCTCGTACAGCAGCCGCAGGCGGCCGGGCTTGGCCGGGTCTTTCGAGTCCTTCGGATACATGAACAGCCCGCCGCGCACCAGGATCCGGTGCACCTCGGCGACCAGCGAGGCGATCCAGCGCATGTTGAAGTCGGCGCCGCGCGGTCCGCTCCTGCCCTTGACGCATTCGTCGACGTAGCGTTGCACCGGCGCTTCCCAGAAGCGGGCGTTGGACGTGTTGATCGCGAATTCGCGTGATTCTTCGGGAATGCGCATGTCCGGGTGCGACAGCGTGAACGCGCCGATCTCCTGATCCAGCGTGAAGCCATGCACCCCGCGTCCCATGGTCACCACCAGCATCACCGTGGGGCCGTACAGCGCGTAGCCGGCGCAGACCTGCCGCGTTCCCGGCTGCAGGAAATCCTCCACCGTCGGGTCGGTGACGCCTTCCGGCGCGACCAGCACCGAGAAGATCGTGCCCACGGTCACGTTCACGTCGAGATTCGACGAGCCATCCAGCGGATCGAAGACCAGCAGATAGCGTCCGCGTGGATGCTGCGCCGGGATCGGGTAGGGCTCCGGCAGCTCCTCCGAGGCCATGCCGCAAAGCTGGCCGCCCCAGTCGCAGCTGTGCAGCACGATGTCGTTGGCGATCAGGTCGAGCGGCTTTTGCTGTTCGCCGTGGACGTTGGTCGCCGTTTCGATCTCATCCGCGGCGCGCAGCGACCCGCGCGAGACCGCGGCGGCGATGTACTTGCACGCGGTCTGCACGTCGTTGAGCAACGCGGTGAGCTGCGGATCCGGCGCGTCCATCCGCCGTTGCTCCTCGATGATGAATTTGCTGAAGGTCGGTCGGCGCTGATGCATGGTTGCGTTCCCTGGTCCGGTCAGATCGACGTCTTCGCGTCGGTGGCGTTGGCGGCCGCGTCGGTGAACACGCGGCTGGCGCGGAAGTCCTCGGCGGTGATCGTCTGCAGTTTCTCCCGGTCCACGCTCGCGTCCCTGCCGGCGAACAGGCGGCTGGCGTGGCGCAGGCGGGCGCGGTCGAGCGCATTGCGGATCGAGCGGGCGTTGGCGAAGTTGGGGCGCGTCATGCGCCGCGCGATGTAATCGCGCAGCACCGGCAGCGCGTCGGGCGCGAAGCGATAGTGCATCTCGGCCACCATCAGCTTGGCGATCTCGAGCAATTCGTCGGCGTCGTAGTCGGGGAAGTCGATATGATGGGCGATGCGCGACGACATGCCCGGGTTGCTGGAAAAGAACGTGTCCATCCGGTCCTTGTAGCCGGCGAGGATCACCACCAGGTCGTCGCGCTGGTTCTCCATCACCTGCAGCAGGATCTCGATCGCCTCCTGGCCGTAGTCGCGCTCGTTCTCGGGCCGGTACAGGTAGTAGGCCTCGTCGATGAACAGCACGCCGCCCATCGCGCGCTTGAGCACCTCGCGGGTCTTGGGGGCCGTATGGCCGATGTACTGCCCGACGAGATCGTCGCGGGTCACGGCGACCAGGTGTCCTTTGCGGACATAGCCCAGCTTGTGCAGGATCGCCGCCATCCGCAGCGCCACCGTGGTCTTGCCGGTGCCGGGATTGCCGGTGAAGCACATGTGCAGCGAAGGCGGCCGCGAATCGAGGCCGAGCGTCGTCCGTGCCCGGTCGACGGCGAGCAGGGCCGCGATGTCGCGGATGCGCGCCTTGACCGGCGCCAGGCCCACGAGTTCGCGGTCGAGGCCGTCGAGCAGTTCGAACACGCCCGCTTCGGAGCACAGCGTGTGCAGGTCGACCGCGTCGGCGATCGCGCCGGTGGCGGTCGCGTCCGTGGCGGTCGGTGGCAGGTCGGGCGTCATGGCGTCGGCTTGTCCCATCGCCCGGTCGTCAATAGCGCTTTCCGGCCGGGCGCTGCGCCGAGTAGGCGCTGGTCGTGTAGCGAACCTGCCGCCCGCCCGCTTCCTGGCGGGTGATCGCGAAGCCCGGCTCCTCGGCGGGCCTGTTGACGATGAACGACAGCCGCTGTGATTCGATCCCGCGGGTGGAGTCGAAGGCGTTGACCTTGACGTAGTGCTGCGGAAACGCCTTGCGGCAGGCGTCGACTTCCATCATGACGCCGGCGGCGTCCTTGACGCCGAACATCGGCAGGCCGTGCATTTCCCAGTAGGTATTGCGCGGGTGCGGGTCGTCGGTGTATTCGACCGAACAGGACCAGCCCTGGTCGATCGCGTACTGGATCTGCGCCTTGATTTCGGCGTCGGTCAGGTCGGGCAGGAACGAGAACGTGCCTTGAGTGATGCGCATGTTGGGTCTCCTCTAGGCCGACGCCGTGGCGGTCGGCACGAAATCGGGCGAATCCGTCGCCGTATAGTTGAACGCGACGTCCTTCCAGGTCTCGAGCGCCTGCGCCAGCGGCACGCATTTCTTCGCCGCCGCGGCGAGGATCTCCGGGCCTTCGCTGGTGATGTCGCGGCCCTCGTTGCGCGCCTTGACGATGGTCTCCAGCGCGACGCGATTGGCGGTGGCGCCGGCCTGGATGCCGGCCGGGTGGCCGATGGTGCCGCCGCCGAACTGCAACACCACGTCGTCGCCGAACAGCGCCAGCAACTGGTGCATCTGGCCGGCGTGGATGCCGCCGGAGGCGACCGGCATCACCCGGCGCAGGTCGGCCCAGTCCTGGTCGAAGAACAGGCCGCGCTGCAGATCCATGCGCGTGTAGCCCTCGCGCAGGACGTTGTAGTAGCCCTGCACGGTCATCGGATCGCCTTCGAGCTTGCCCACCGCAGTGCCGGCGTGCAGGTGGTCGACACCCGCGAGGCGCAGCCACTTGGCGATCACCCGGAACGACACGCCGTGATTCTTCTGCCGCGTGTAGGTGCCGTGGCCGGCGCGGTGCATGTGCAGAATCATGTCGTTGCGCCGTGCCCAGTTGGCCATCGACTGGATCGCCGTCCAGCCGACGACGAGGTCGATCATGACGATGCAGGAGCCCAGTTCCTTGGCGAACTCCGCGCGTTCGTAGGTGTCCTCCATGGTCGACGCGGTCACATTGAAATAGTGGCCCTTCTGCTCGCCGCTGCCGGCCTGTGCGCGGTTGACGGCCTCCATGCCGAACAGGAACCGGTCGCGCCAGTGCATGAACGGCTGTGAGTTGATGTTCTCGTCGTCCTTGGTGAAGTCGAGTCCGCCGATCAGCCCCTCGTAGATGACGCGGCCGTAGTTGCGGCCGGACAGCCCGAGTTTCGGCTTCATCGTCGCGCCGAGCAGCGGCCGGCCGAACTTGTCGAGGCGCTCGCGCTCGACGATGATCCCGGTCGGCGGTCCCTTGAAGGTCTTCACGTAGGCGACCGGCAGGCGGATGTCCTCCAGGCGCGCCGCCTTCAACGGCTTGAAGCTGAACACGTTGCCGATCAGCGATGCGGTGAGGTTGGCGATCGAGCCTTCCTCGAACAGGATCAGGTCGTAGGCGACGTACGCGAAGTACTGCTGTTCGGCGGGCGTACCGGGGCCGGTGTTGGGAACGAGTTCGACCCGATAGGCCTTCGCGCGGTACGAATCGCATGCCGTGAGCAGATCGGTCCAGACCACGGTCCAGGTCGCGGTGGACGATTCGCCGGCGACGGCGGCGGCAGCCTCCTCGGGCTCCACGCCTTCCTGCGGCGTGATGCGGAACAGGCAGATGACGTCGGTGTCCTTTGGTTCGTAGTCGGGCTGCCAGTACCCCATCTGCCGGTACTTGAGCACGCCAGCGGTATAGCGCTTGCCGGCGTCGAGGATGGCGCCTTCGTTCGGTGCGTTCATCGCGTTTTCTCCTGGTGCTGGGTCGAGTCCGGTCACTGTACGCAGCCAGAATAATCAGGTAAAGTCACGATTGCTTAACTCAGAGATAAGTAAAGCCTTATGCGTGGAGTCACCATCCGCCAGCTGGAGGTTTTCGTCTGTGCCGCGCGCCACCTGAGCTTCGTGCGTGCCGCCGAGGAACTGCACCTGACCCAGCCGGCCGTATCGATGCAGGTCAAGGAACTCGAGAACGTCGTCGGCCTGCCGTTGTTCGACCGCGGCGGCCGCAAGATCGCGCTGACCACGCCGGGCGAATACTTCCTGGTGCATGCGCGACGCATGCTGGCCGTGCTCAAGGACGCCGCCGACACCATGGCCCGGATGAAGGGCGTCGAAAGCGGGCGTTTGACCATCGGCCTGGTCAGCACCGCGAAGTATTTCGTGCCGCGACTGCTCGCGGAATTCCGCCGCGCACACCCGGCGATCGAGTTGCGGCTCGAGGTCGGCAACCGGCAGGCACTGGTCGGGCAGTTGATGAACAACGAGGTCGACCTGGCGATCATGGGCACGCCGCCGCGCGAACTCGACACCCGCGCCGAACCCTTCGCCGCCAATCCGCTGGTGATGATCGCCGCGCCCGGGCATCGATTGACGCAGCTGTCGCAGGTTCCCGAGGCGTTGCTCGCCGACGAGGTGTTCCTGGTGCGCGAACCGGGCTCGGGTACCCGCGCGTCGATGGAGATCTTTCTGAAGGAGCGACGCATCACGCCCGCGGCGATGGTCGAGATGCCCAGCAACGAGACCATCAAACAGGCGGTGATGGCCGAGATGGGGATCAGCATCCTGTCGAAGCACACCATCGGACTCGAACTGCACGCCGGTGCCATCTGCATGCTCGAGGTCCATGGCCTGCCGCTCGCCCGCCGCTGGCACGTCGTCAACATGCGCGCCAAGCTGCTGTCGCCGGCCGCCGAGGCGTTTCGCTACTTCATCCTGGAAAAAGGGCAATCGGTGCTGCAGCGCTCGCCGTTCGGCCCGCCGGTGGCTGGCGCGCGCCCCGGCGTGGCTGCGGCGGCGGGCGATTGACCTCGGTCAAATTCGTTTCGATCGTCCGGCAGCGAGCCTCGCATTCCATCGTTCGATTAACTACTATATGGTTATCGGGTAGTTGATGGCGCGTTGCATCGGAGTTGCCGCGTCACAGAAAGGAAGGATCGACGATGTCACGGACAATGGCCGAAACCCGCCTGTCGTCCCTGCCGGATGTGCACACGGCGCCGCGGGCCCTCTGGAATCCCTACCTCACCGGCGTCCTGCTGGGATTGGTGTTGCTGGCGACCTACCTGGTCGCCGGCCGCGGGCTCGGCGCGTCCGGCGCCTTCGGCTCGGTTGCCGCCTGGCTCGCAGGCATCGTGTCGCCCGAGCATGTCGCCGCGAACGCGGTCCATGCCAATTACTGGAACGACGGCGCGCCGCTGCAGTCATGGACGCTGTTTCTGCTGCTGGGCGCGTTCGTCGGCGCGCTGGTTTCCGGCATCGCCGGACATCGTGTCCGGTTCGGTGTCGAGCGCGGCCCGCGGGTGACCGACGGCCAGCGTCTCGCGCTGGCGTTCGCCGGCGGCTTCATCGTCGCCTACGGCGCGAAGATCGCCAAGGGCTGCACCAGCGGCCAGGCGCTGACCGGCGGCGCGATCCTCAACGTCGGCAGCCTGGTGTTCATGCTGGCGGTCTTCGCCTCGGCCTACGCGCTTGCGTATTTCGTCAGGAAGGAGTGGCTGTGATGTTCCCGCTGACCTCTTACCATGAGTTCTCGCTTGCCGCCGACCTCGCGCTGGCGGTGGTGCTGGGCTTCGGGTTTGGCTTCTGTCTGGAGCGAGCCGGCTTCGGCAGCGCGCGCAAGCTGACGGCGGTCTTCTACCTGTACGACATGGCCGTGGTAAAGGTCATGTTCTCGGCGATCGTCGCCGCGATGGCCGGCGTTGTCGTGCTGTCGTCGGTCGGACTGCTCGACGTCGGCGAGTTCTACGTCGAGCCGACCAACCTCGCCGCGCAGACGCTGGGCGGCCTGGTCTTCGGCGCCGGTTTCATCATCGGAGGCTATTGCCCGGGAACCGCCATTGCTGCGATGGCGACCGCGCGCAAGGATGGCTATGCGTTCGCGCTGGGCATGCTCGCCGGGGTGTTCGCCTATGCCGAGTTCACGCCCGGCATCGACGCCTGGATCCGCGACACCGCACAAGGCGAGATGACGCTGCCGTCGGTGACCGGCATCGGCGCCGGCTGGTGGACGCTTGCCTTCATCGCCTTCCTGCTCGTTGCCCGCTGGGGCATGGGCAGGCTCGAATCGCGGTTCGCCGGGCTGCGCCCGCGTCCCGCCTGAAGGGACCGCCGGGCCGAAACGCCGGAGCCACGGTTTTCGTGACTCCGGTTGGGGGTTAGAATCACAAGATGAAGTCTGGTGCGGCGCCAGTCGTGGCGTCGCTGATTTTTTCGTTCCTGCAGTCCAACCATCCCAGGAGATGCTTATGAATAAATTGCTTGCTGTCCTCGTCGCTTCCACCTTCGCTTTCGGCAGCACGGGCCTGTTGGCCGCCGACCCGCCGAAGGACAAGGCGCCGATGGCGAAGCTGGAAAAGCCGGCCAGTGTCTCTGCCGACGCGTGGGCGAAGATGTCCGACGCGGAAAAGCAGAAGGCCGTCGACAGCGCCAAGGCCCCGCCGGCCAAGAAGCCCAAGAAGGGCGGCTGCTAGGTCGTCGTTCGGTCGGCGCCCGTCAACGGGCGCGACCGCTGATCACGGGGGAGTCCGCGCGGACTCCCCCTTTGCTTTGCGGTCTCCGGCGCCGGGGCATTCCCGCGCGTCGATGCCGGAAGCCGTCGCGCTCCACACTGCCACCTGCGGCGGTTTTCTGCATTCCATCCCTGCCGCCGCGCATTGTGTCCGCTCGCGCTGGAGCAAAGCGCCCGCGTCCCGTAGTCTTCCCCGGTGGCCGGCAGTCAGGCAGGGGACGAACGAATGCACACCGATCAGAACAGTCGCGGCACCGAAGGCGCCATCGGGCAGGGCACGCACGCTTCGGCGGCGCAGCCGGCAGCAAGCAGGATGGCCTTGCGCCAGATCCGCGACGGCATCGTCGTCATGTGGTGGGGCTTCTTCGACTGGCTGGCGGTGGTGTCGTGGAAGAAGCTGCTGCTGGTCTCGCTGCTGGCCATGATCATCGCCGGCGTCCTCAAGTACCCGACGCTGGCGTTGCTGCTCATCGTCGCCTCGTTCATCATCAAGGTGGTGGCCGGCGGCAAGCGCAGGGCGGAAATGTCCGCCAGCCAGGCGACGCAGCGGGCCGAGACCGAGCAGCTCGAGCGCACGGTGGTCGAGGCGCGCCTGGAAGCGCTGCAGGCGCAGATCGAACCGCATTTCCTGTTCAATACGCTGGCCAGCATCGACCAGCTCATCCTGACCGATCCTCCGCGCGCATCGAGGATGCAGCAGAGCCTGATCCGTTACCTGCGCTCGGCGATGCCGCAGATGCGCGAAGGCCGCCGGCCCACGCTGGGCCAGCAGGTCGATCTGTGCAGCGCCTTCCTGGAGATCATGGCGGTGCGCATGGAAGGGCGCCTGCAGCCGGTGGTGAACGTTCCGGAGGGCCTGAGATCGGCGGTCTTCCCGTCGATGATGCTGCAGACGCTGGTGGAGAACGCGATCAAGCATGGCCTGGAACCCAAGACCGAGGGCGGCCGGCTGGAGATCGGCGCGCAGGTCGTCGACGGCCGCTTGTCGGTCCATGTGCTGGACACCGGTAACGGCTTTCTTCCCAAAGCCGGGGCAGGGGTGGGACTGGCCAATCTTCGCGAACGGCTCGAGGTCCTGTACAACGGCGGGGCCGAGTTGGTCATCAGCGTGCCTCCCGCCGGCGGCACCTGTGCGACCATCAGCCTGCCCTACGAAATCGCCGCTGCCTCCGCCCCGACCTGACCAACCCCCGAGCCAGCATGCCTCCAATCCCCCAGCCAACCGCCGTTGTCGCCGACGACGAGCGCCTGATGCGCGACCAGATCACCGCCGCGCTCAAGCAGGCCTGGCCCGAACTCCTGATCGTGGGCGAGGCAGCCAACGGCCGCGAGGCGGTGGCCCTCGTGCAGAGCCTGCAGCCCGATGTCGTCTTCCTGGACATCAGCATGCCCGGGATGAACGGCATCGAGGCGGCGCGGGCGCTCGGCGGGCAGGCCCACGTCGTCTTCGTCACCGCGCATGACCAGTACGCCATCAGCGCCTTCGAGCAGGGTGCGGTCGACTACCTGCTCAAGCCGGCGGACGCCGGCCGGATGGCGCTGACCTGCGAGCGGCTGCAAGGCGAGGCTCGGCCAGGCCCCGCAGCCGATGGACGACCTGCTGGCGCAATTGTCGCAACGGCTCGGCTCCGGCGGCGCGCTTTCACGCGAGTATCTGCGCTGGGTGCAGGCCGGCGTCGGCGGCGGCATCCGGATGATCCCGACCAGCGACATCCTGTTCTTCCGGGCCGAGGACAAGTACACCCGGGTACAGACGCGCAGCTACGAGGCGCTGATCCGCAAGCCGATCAAGGAATTGATCGACGAGCTGGATCCGAATGAGTTCTGGCAGATCCACCGCGCCACCGTGGTTCGCGTCGACGCGGTCGAGCAGGTCAGCCGCGATTTCCGGGGGCGCCAGGTCGTGCAGGTGAAGGGCAGCCAGGAAAAGCTCGAGGTGAGCCGCAGCTTCGCTCACCTGTTCAAGCAGATGTAGGGCGGGACGCGCCCCTCGCGGGAGCGCGTCCGCCTGCCTTGCTCTAGTTCGCGGTGACCTTGAAGGTCCCGTTCTTCTTGACGTCGATTTCCGCGTAGAGGAAGCCGGCGTTGTAGCCCGCCTGCTTCAGCTTGTGATACGCCATCTCGGCGCGAATCCCCGTCGAGCAGTGGGCGATGATCCGCTTGTCCTTGGGCAGTTCGCCCATCCGGGCCAGCAGTTCCTCGTCGGGGATCAGCACGGCCCCCTTGATCATGCCGGCGTTCGCCTCGTCGGCATTGCGCACGTCGAGGATCAGCACGTCTGCCGGTGTCGCCGAGGCCAGCTTGACGAAGTCGGCGTTGGGGATCGAGCCCGGGCGTGGCTTGGGCACGTACGCAACCTGCGTCGGCAGCGCGCCCGTCGAAACCGCGTTCTTCGCACCCTTCCATGCCTCCAGGCCGCCGACGATCATGGTCACGTTGGGCTGGCCCGACTCCCGAATCACGCGTGCCACCTGCAAGGCGGCGTTGCCGCCGTCGCCGTCATAGACGATGATCGGTGCCTTGAGCTTCGGATCGGGGAAGCCCGCGACCGCCGAACGCACCTTCGACGGCGGGATCGAGACCGCACCGGGGATCGCGCCTTCGGCCGCGGTCGACGCGGGCCGCGCGTCGACCAGCACGTGCGGAATCTTCTTGTCGATGAAGGCGTCCTTCAGATGCGGCGCGGCGATCACTCCGACGTTGCGCTCCAGCCATTCCGGATAGCCTTCGCGATAGACCTTGGCGTTGGTGTAGCCGAGCGCCTCGGCCTTGAGCAGCGAGTTCGGGCTCATCATGCAGGTGATGCCCTGGCAGAAGAAGATGATCTTGGCCTGTTTGTCCTTCGGCAGCCGGTCGACGAACTTGTCCCAGGCCGGATAGGGCAGGTTGATCGCCGTCGGGATCGTGCCTTCCTGCACGCGCGGCAGCGGCCGGGAGTCGATCAGCGTGTACCGGCCCTTCTCCGGACCCAGCGCCACCAGCGCCTCGACCTCGGCGTAGTTGGACAGCTTTTCCGGCGCGATCTTGATCGGGCCCTTGAAGGTGATCTGCGTCGCCTGGCGCACGCCATCCTTGTCCACGTAGTCGATGCGCGCCTCGCGGTTCTTGGCGATGTCGCGCAGCGCCTCGCCGGACTTGACGACCCCGCCGTCGACGACCTTGATCGTCTTGGGATCGAAGCGGACGATTTCCGTATGCGCGTCGATCTTGAGCTGGATCGCCTGACTCTTGAAGGCGACGTTTTCGAACATGCCCTGCACGGCGCCGTCCTGCGCCTTGTGGCAGGTCAGGCAGATCTTGGGAATCGTGGGAGCGGCGGCCGGGGCCGCCGTCTGGGCGACTACCGACCCCGTTGCGGCCAGCAGTGCGGTGGCGATCAATGCGGTGGTTTTCATTTTCGTGCCTCTCGTTTCGGTGCGGATTCGCCGCGAACCCCGTCCGCCAATCGGGCAGGGCGCGGGGGCCCGCCTGCGGCGCAGGCAGGTGCGTGCTCTACTTCACCAGCGTGTTGCCGGCCTTCACCCAGTCCTCGAGCTTCATGTCGACCGAGGTCACGTTGGTGAGGCCCAGTTCCTGCAGCGACCTGGCGGCCAGCGAGCAGCGCCCGCCGGTCTTGCAATACAGCGTCAGCCTGGCCGCCGTGTCGGTCTTGTCGGGAAAGCCGATGTGGGTCCAGATCGTGAACTCGATCAGGCCGCGCGGGACGTTGATCGCGCCGGGAATGTGGCCGTCGGCGTATTCGTCGGGCTCGCGCACGTCGACCAGGATGCCGACGTCCTTCTTCGCGAGCGCCATCTTGAATTCGTCCATCTTGATCGTCTTGACCTGCTTCTTGGCAGCGGCGACGTACTGGCCGACCGATGGCGGATAGTTCTGCGCCAGCGCATGGCCGGGGATCGCGAGGGCGATCGCGGCGAGGATGGCGACGAAGAGGGTTCTTGGACTCTTCAGCATGGTGGTTTCTCCTTCGGACAAGTGGACCGGCCGTGACCGGCCGGAGGAAACTGGACAAGTGGCAGGACAGCGCGCGGTGGCGCGACATCCGTCGTGCCGCGCGGTCGGCGCGCCTGCGTTTGCTCATTGGGCGGCGGCCTGCACGAGATGACTCGCCTGTCCGGCGTTGACCATCACCCAGCGCAGCGCGAAGCCACCGACCAGGACGAGCAGCGCCGGCAGGACCGTGTGCGGAATCCGCCGGCCGAGCTCGAGACCCTGCAGTGCCAGCGGCACCAGGATTCCCAGCGCGACGATCACGCCCCAGAACGCCCAGGCGTAGGGTCCGCTGACGATCAGCGTCGCCGCCGCGGCGTGCGATGCGGACGAGGTCTGCAGATTCACTACCAGCAGGCCGAGCAGCACCAGCTCGATCGCCAGGAACGCGATGTCGGCGCGGATCAGCTCGTCGACGGTGCGCCGCGCGGGCGGCTCGCCGCCCAGCTGCTGGCAAAGCGCGGAGACCGCTCCGCCGATCATGCCGCCGGGTGCGGGCCGGCGCGGCAGGAAGATGCTGGTGATGTGCATCGCCGCAGCGCCCGCCGACAGCCCGGAGACCAGGAACAGCGGCCCGAGGATCGCGCTGTTCCACAGCGGCCGCGCCACCATGGTGTTGAGCAGGATGCCGGTGTAGATGCCGAGGCCCACGCCGAGCAGGATGTTCGCCCAGCCGAGCAGCCTGATTCGGGTGGCGCTCGCCAGCAGCCAGTCGGACAGCCGCTGCAGTGCGGGAACGCGCCGGCCAAGCCATGGCCAGGCCTCGGGCAGGCGAATCAGCGCCGACACCATCAGCGCGCCGTAGACGATGATCAGGACCCAGGAACCCCAGGACATCGGCGATGCCGGCTCGAAGGTCAGGTAGACGCGCCAGACGTAGAGCTTGTGCGTGAGGTCGAGGAACAGCGCGCCCATGCCGACATTGATCAGCATGAACGCCAGCAGCGGCGTTTGCAGCGAGAAGAAAGACTTCGGATCGTCGCCGCGGGCGATGCGCAGCATCGCCAGGCCGCCCAGGATCATCATGCCGGCGACCAGGCCGCCGGCGAACAGGTAGACGGGAATTTCCCAGCTCCAGACGGCCAGGTTCGGGTCGACCAGGAGGTTGTGGCGGGTGGTGGTGAGTTCGAGCATGGCCGTCGCCTCAGGTCAGGTAGAAGATCCGCGGCCGGGTTCCGGCTTCCGGCAGCAGCGTGTGATGTTTGCGCGAGCGCAGCAGCGCGTTGACCGTGCTGTTCGGATCGTCGAGGTCGCCGAAGCTCATGCAATGCGTCGGACACACGGCTACGCAGGCGGGATCGAGGCCGTCCTTGGTCCGGTGATGGCAGAACGTGCACTTGTCGACGTAGCCGTCGGGATGGACGAAGCGCGCGTCGTAGGGGCAGGAGGCGATGCAGGCCTTGCAGCCGATGCACTTGTTGGCGGTGACCAGGACCACGCGGCCGGGATCGGCGACGTGCGAGGCGCCCGTCGGGCAGCACGAGACGCAGGGCGGGTTGTCGCAGTGGTTGCAGCGCTCGGAGCGGATCTCCATCGACAGGTTCGGGAACTCACCGCGAACCTCGGTGGTGATCCAGTCGCGGCAATAGCCGGCCGGGCACGTCGTTTTCCGTCTGGCAGGCGACGACGCAGTCCATGCAGCCGACGCACTTGCGCGTATCGATGACCATACCAAAACGCGACATCATGTTTCCTTAACGAAGGTGACGAAATTGCTCTGCAGACTGGTCCCGCCCATCAGCGGATCGGTCACGTAGCGGGTGGTCAGCTGCGTCGCGTCCGCACCCTTCATGTAGGCGTTGCGCAGCGCCTTGCTGGTGTGGCCGAAGCCGTAGACCATGTAGACGCAGTCGGAGCGGATGCGCTGGGTCGCCTTGACCCGGATGCGGTTGCTGACCACGCCGTCCTGGTTCCTGAGCTTCACGTACTGGCCGTTCTTCAGCCCGGCCCTGGCGGCGGTCGATGCGTTGACCCACAGTTCGTTCTCGGACATCAGCTGGTGGAGGAGCGGGTTGTTCTGCGTGCGGCCGAACGTGTGCATCGGCGCGCGTCCGGTGATCAGCGGCAGGTAGCCTTCGGGCGGCGCGGCCGGCGGCGTGTAGCGCGGCACCGGGTCGAAGCCCTTGGCCGCGAGCTGGTCCGACCAGAACTCGACCTTGCCCGACGGGGTGTAGAACTCCATCGCCGCGCCGTCTTCGACGTAGATCGGCTCGGGCTTGCCGAGGATCACGCCCTCGCGCTTGAGTTCGGCCCAGTCCAGGCCCGACTTTTCCACGCGGTAGCGCAGGTATTCCTCGAGGTCGTTGAATGGCAGGCATTCGGGAATGCCCAGCTTGGCGGCGAGCTGCTTGGCAATCCACCAGTTCGGCTTCTGGTCGTGCGGCGACGGCATCACCGGCTGGCGCAGCGAGGTCCAGCCGCGGCGGCCCCAGCCGACCAGCAACTGGTCGTGACGCTCGAAGAACGTGCATTCCGGCAGCACGACGTCGGCGTAGCCGGTGATCTCGCTGGGCATGGTGTCGATGGCGACCAGCAGGTCGAGGTTGTCGATCGCCTTCAGCGTTTCCGCCGGATTCGGCATCGCGTACAGAAGGTTGGTCGAATAGACGAACCAGCCCTTGATCGGATACGGCTTGCCGGTCAGCGTCGCTTCGCGGATGCCGTTGGTGATGCCCTCGTCGGCGAACGGGTACTTTTCGCCGTGCGGGTTGTCGGCCATCGGCTTGTCGGACTTCGGTGGCTTCGGCAGCGGATACGGCGCGACCTTCATGCTGGTGGAGAAGTACAGCCCGCCCTTGCGGCCCCAGTTGCCGAGCAGCGCGGACAGCAGCGCGATGGCGCGGCTTCTCTGCGTGTCGTCGCCGTTCCAGGTGACGCGGCGGCCCGGATGGACGATGCTGGCCGGGCGGGCCGCGGCGAATTCGCGCGCGGTGACGCGGATGAGGTCGGCGTCGAGGCCGGTTTCCTGCGCCGCCCACTCCGGCGTGCGCGACTTGATTTCGGCCACGAATTTGTCGAAGCCGTGCCCGTGCTTCTCGACGAAGGCGCGGTCGTAGCGGCCTTCGGTGACCAGCACGTTGCACCAGGCGAGCAGCAGCGCGAGATCGGTTCCCGCGCGGATCGGCAGCCAGTACTTGGCCTTGCTCGCGGCGACCGAGTGCCGCGGGTCGACGACGATGATCGGGATGCGCCGCTCGATGGCGCGGGCGAATTCCTGCACCTGCGTGTTGTGCATGTTCTCGCCGAGGTGCTCGCCGATCAGCACCAGGCAGTTGGTGTTCTCGATGTCGGTGGGCTCGGGCGAGCCCAGGCCGCTGCCGAAGGTCAGCGCGAAGCCGATGTCGCGCGGACCGCGACACTGCGCGAACGAGGAACCGGCGAAGTTGATCGCGCCCCAGGACTTGAGCGCGTGCTGGATGAAATACTGGCCGATGCCGTGGTTGAACATCGCGACGGACTCGGGCCCGTGCTCCGCCCTGATCTTCTGCATCCGCTCGGCGATGTAGGTGAACGCCTCGTCCCAGGTGACGGCGGTCCACTCCTCGCTGCCGCGCTTGCCGCGGCGGATCAGCGGCCGCTGCAGGCGATCGGGATCGTAATAGGCGCCCACCGCGCCGGTTCCGCGTGGGCACAGCCTGCCGCGGCTCTGCGGATCGCGCGGATTGCCCTCGAATTTCCACAGCCGGCCGTCCTTGACGTGCGCGATGCCCGAGCAGCGCCAGAAGCACATCTCGCAGAACGTCGGCACGGTCCGCACGCCGGCGGTTGCGCCGTCGGCGGCGACCGCAATGCGGTTGAACGGATCCCACTGCGTCGCGGCGGCAGCCGTGCCGAAGGTCGCGGCGGTGATCTTGAGGAAGCGTCGGCGGGAGAGGTGTTCCATGGGGCCGTTTCGATCTTGAGTTAGGGTCACCGATCGGAACCGCCACTTCACGTTTCGGGTGCCTCGCCGGCGGCACCGATCTTGTCGATATTGCACCGCAAAAAACGTCCTGGCCCTTTGATCTATATCATATAGCCAAAAAGGAACTTAACTATGCAGTTATTGAAGCCCCAGGGGCGCGATCGACGCGCCGCGCGGCACCCGGCTGGCGGTCATGCTTCCCGCGGTGCAGCATGGCGATGGTCGGACAGCACGGACCGATGGCCCGGCGCGATGAGTCAGTAGCGGGATCCCGGCAGGATCAGGTCGGCCCCGCGCAGTGCGGCCCGCGCCCGCCGCTGGGCGTCGCGCGCTGCGTCGGCGTGCCCGGACGCCCGCAGGGCCGCGGCAAGTCCGGTCAGCGACCAGCCGTTGTCCGGATAGTGGGCGAGGTCCTCCTCGTACACGCGCCGCGCGTCGTCCGGGCGGCCGGCGGCGAGCAGCGCGGCGCCTAGAGCATGCCGGGTGGGCGCCAGCCACAGGTGCGGCTCGTCGTAGACGAGGCCATCCTCGATCGCCACCGCCTGCGCAAGCAGCGCCACCGCGTCGGCCGGCTTGCCTTCTGCAGCGGCAAGGTCGGCCCGCAGCGTGAGTTGGGCGATGCGCGCGAGCGCGGCCGTGGCGTTGATGTTCTTGATCTTCATTCGCTGCAGCGCCGGGTCGGCGGCGAAGCCGTCGAGGCGCGCAAGTTCGTTGCGCGCCTCGGCCAGCCGGCCGGTCTTCGCGAACGCGGTACCGCGCGCGTAATGCCAGATCGCGCGCGGGTAGGGCTCGCTGCTGTCGGGCGGGAGCGTGTCCCGGAGAATCTGCGGCCATTGCCCGAAGCGGACCCGCGCGAACAGCGGCAGCACCGAGTACTGCTGCAGGATGCCCGTAGCTCAGGTCGCCGGGCGTCGGCCCGCAGGCCGCCGGGTAGGCGGCATCCGCCGCCGCGAGCGCCGTGCGGCTCCTGCCTTCCATCGCCGCGGAGGCGAACAGGAAGTGATGGTTGTGGGCGACATAGCCGACCCGGTAGGCGCCTTGCGCGTCGACCTGCGCCAGGTAGGCGCGATCCGCCGCGATCGACGTTTCGTTGGCGCGCGAGGCATCCGCGTAGCGGCCGACGCGCATGTAGATGTGCGCCGGCATGTGCGTCAGGTGCCCGGAGCCCGGGACCAGCGTGGTCAGCCGATCCGCGCTCGCCAGCGCGCGCCCGGGCCGCGTCGAACTCTCCATCACGTGGATCCAGTAGTGATTGGCGCCGGGGTGCGCGGGCGCCAGGCGCAATGCCCGCGCCAGCAGGTCGGTGGTCGCGGCGGTCCAGGGCTTCTCGCCGCCGTCTGCCTCCCACCAGTCGTAGGGGTGCAGGTTGAGCAGCGCCTCCGCCGCCAGCGTGGCGATCTCGGCGTCGTTCGGAAACCGCCTGGCCAGCGCCTCCATCCGGGCGGCGTAGGCGTCTTCGTCGACGGGCAGTGCGGCGCCGGGATGGCGCGACGCGAGCGCGGCGATCAGGCCACGGTAGCGCGGCGGCGCGGTCGCCGACCAGTGCCTGTCGCGCGGGCCAGCGCGTCGGCGACCCGCGGCGCGGCGGCAGCGTCCATGTCGGCGTTGATGGTGGGACCCAGCGCCCAGGCGAGGCCCCAGTAGCAGGCGCCGCAGCCCGGGTCGGCGCGGAGCGCCGCCTCGAAGGAGCGCGCGGCCTCGGCCGGATTGAAACCCCAGGCCAGCGTCATCCCCTGTTCGAAGTAGCGCTGCGCCAGCGGCGATTGCGTGCCTGCGGACGGATGGTAGGGACGCATGCCCGGCGAGCAGCGGGGCGACCGGCGCGGATGCGGGCGAAGATGCCGATCCGGCGGTGACCGGACCGGCGAGCATCAGGATCAGCGCCGCCAACGCGATGCGCGGCCAGTCGCAGCCCATCGCCGCCACGGCACCGTGGTCGTCGATCGGAGTCGGACGGCGGATTCGCGGATGCATGCGATTCACGTTAGCATAGCGTGAGGCAGGACGGTCGTTACGCTGATCGGTCTGCCCGAAGCGGCAACCAGGCTCGCCGGGTCCATGGCGCGGGGTGCGACAGGATGTCGCGGCACGCCGTTCCCCATCCCCCATCCCCCATCCGGGTAGGGGGCTACCCATGCCGGTTATAGACGCCTGGCGACGAAAGTTAGCCTAATGTGAAGTCAACGGATGGACGAACGGGTTCTGCGACCCGTGGCGGTTTCA
The DNA here is from genome assembly GCA_963699765.1 of uncultured beta proteobacterium. Lineage (GTDB taxonomy): Bacteria > Pseudomonadota > Gammaproteobacteria > Burkholderiales > Casimicrobiaceae > VBCG01. The sequence continues at coordinate 66,958 of CAVOVD010000011.1, forward strand.
CGTCCGGCAGGCCATGGAAACGTGCCGCGCCGGCACCGTCACGCGCGGGACGCGCCGGATCATCGCGATTTGGAGGTAACACAAGTGAATTTTGACAAGGAACTGGACGCCCGCGGATTGTCGTGCCCGCTGCCGATCCTGAAGACCAAGAAGGCGCTGAACGACCTGACTTCGGGCCAGGTGCTCAAGGTGGTGGCGACCGATCCCGGTTCGATCAAGGACATGCAGGCCTTCGCCAACCAGACCGGCAATCCGCTGCTGTCGTCGACCGAGGAGGGCAAGGACTACGTCTTCCACATCAAGAAAAAGTAGGCCGGCCGCCTGCGAGCGTTCCAATCCCGTCTGACGCAAAGGATTCACCATGGAACTGCAAGCCGAAAGGAAAGCCACCATGCCGAACGACACCGCACTCGACCGCGCCATCGTCGAGCGCATCGACGTCCTGCTCGAGCAAAGGCTCGAGGCGAAGCTCGCCGAGATCAAGGCGGCCAGGACGCCGTCGATGACCATCATCGCCACCAAGGGCACGCTGGACTGGGCGTATCCGCCGTTCATCCTGGCGTCGACCGCCGCGGCGCTCGGCTGGAACGTGTCGATGTTCTTCACGTTCTACGGGCTCGAGCTGCTCAAGAAGGACCTGCGCAAGCTGAAGGTGAGTCCGCTGGGCAATCCGGCGATGCCGATGAAGATGCCGATGGGCCCCGCGTGGTTCAAGTCGATTCGCTGGAACATCCCGAACGCCGTGCAGTCGCTGATCCCGAGCTACGAGGCCTTCGCCACCAAGATGATGAAGAAGACGATCAAGAACAAGGGCGTCGCCGAGATCGGCGAGCTGCGCAGCCTGTGCCTCGAGGCCGGGGTCAACCTGATCGGTTGCCAGATGACGGTCGATCTCTTCGGCTACAAGCACGAGGACTTCATTCCCGAGGTCAAGGAGTACGTCGGCGCCGCGACTTTCCTGCCGATGGCCAAGGATGCCGACGTCAGCCTGTTCATCTGAGTTTCGAGCAGTCTCCGACCCGGCGCCGCTTCGGCGCCGGGAATCGAAACCACGCAAAGTCCAGGGAGTCAACGTGAAGAAACAATTGTTGCTGGCGCTTGCCGCCGCTGCGCCATTCGCGGCGCAGGCGACCGACGGCTATTTCGCCAACGGTTACGGGATGAAAGTCCATCGGCATGGGCGGCGCTGCCGTCGCCGTGGCGCATGGAGCCCTTCGGCGGCGCGGTGAATCCCGGTGCGATGACCTTTCTGGGCAACGAGTGGCAGCTCGGCGTGTCGTGGTTTTCGCCGGACCGCAACGCGTCGCGCAGCGGGTCCGGACATGGCCGGCATCGACGGCTACGTCGACAGCGGCAGCAAGAATTTCTTCATCCCGGAGTTCGGCATCAACTGGAAGTACCGGCCGGACGTCGCGCTGGGCCTGACCGTCTACGGCAATGGCGGCATGAACACCGACTACGCGGGCGGACAGATCCCGGCGCAAAGCGCCTGCGGGCAGTTCCGCGGCGGCCAGGGCGCGCCTTACAACCTGCTGTGCGGCAGCGGCAGCCTCGGCGTCGACATGATGCAGCTGATTATCGCGCCCTACGCGGCGTGGCAGTTCACCAAGGGCCATTCGGTCGGCATCGCGCCGCTGATCGCCTACCAGCGGTTCAAGGCCGACGGCCTGCAGACCTTCGACAATCCGGGGTTCTCGATCGGCTCCGGGCAGCGTCACCAACAACGGCTACAGCGACGCCTGGGGCGCCGGCGTGCGCATCGGCTACATGGGCCAGTTCAACGAGTTCTTCGCGCTTGGCGCCTCCTACTCGACCAAGATCAGCATGGGCAACTTCGACGGCTACAAGGGGCTGTTCGCCCAGGGCGGCGGCTTCGACATCCCGTCGAACTTCACCGTCGGCCTCGCGCTGCGGCCGACCAAGGCCTGGCTGATCGCGCTCGATTTCCAGCGCATCTTCTACGACGACGCGCCGTCGGTGAACAACCCCAGCTCGTGGATCGGCTTTTGCCCGCCGCCGCCGATGGGCGCCGGCCAGCGCAACTACTGCCTCGGCGCCGATTCCGGTGCGGGCTTCGGCTGGCAGAACATCGACGTCTGGAAGATCGGCGTTCAGTACCAGCTGAACGCGAAGTGGACGCTGCGCGGCGGCTACAACCACTCCGACAATCCGATCCGGCCGGAGGACGTCACGTTCAACATCCTGGCGCCGGGCGTGGTCAAGGACCAGTGGCACGTCGGGTCGACCTACCGGCTCGACGACAAGTCGGAAATCACCGGCGCGTTCATGTATGCGCAGAACAATTCGGTGACCGGGCAAAGCCTGCTGGTCGGCTTCGGCGCTCCGCCGACGACGACCGAGACGATCGCGATGAAGCAATATCTGCTGGGGATCGCCTACAGCCGGTAGTTCTGAGCGTCGCCGCCCGGGATCGGGCGGCATCGATCGCTGCGGCCGGCACGCGTGCCGGCCGCGGCTCGTTTGCATTGGCAGGAGATTTCCGATGCGCACCATCCCGATGTCTGTCGCGCTGGTCGCGATGGCGTTCACCGGTCCGCTTCTGGCCGCCCCGATCATGATGTCTGCCGAATGGGCGAAGGATGCCTGCGACGCATGGAACAAGGATCCAGTCCTCACCGACAAGCTGGTCGAAACCGGTTGGGTGAAGAACGACGGCGGCCGGGGGTTCAAGGTGATGCAGGTCTACCGTTCCAATTGCGGCGACAAGCCCACTGCCGAACTGCGCGTCTCGCTTCGCGACGGCAAGGCCGCGTGCGTCTACGGCGGCGCGCCCGAGACCGCGAAGCTGGATGGCAGCTGTCGACTACGTCATGAAGGCCGAGACGGTCCGCTGGGTCGAGATGGGCAAGGGCGAATACGGCCCGATGGCGGGAATGATGTTCGGACGGCTGGGATTCGATGGGCCGATGCTGGAGGCGATGGGCAACATGGGACCCTTCGAGAACTTCCTGCTGCTGGTCGGCAAGGTGCCCTCGGAGGTCGGCGCCTGTCCCGCCAGATGAGCGGCAGGATGCGCGTACCGCCGCGGCGCCGGCGTTGTTCAGGACGCTGACGGCGCCACGCTGCCGGCGCCGCGTCCGTTACTCCGGCTCCGGCGCGCCCTGCCAGAGCATTTCGTAGCCGAGTTCCTGGCTGTCGGTGCACAAGGTCGCCAGCGCCGAGAATTTCTCGTTGAAGACCTTGTCGGCGTGCGAGCGCTCGTGATCCTCGAAGGAGCGCCAGTAGGTAACGATCGCGACGTGCGCGTCCGCCGGCTTGACGCCGCCCAGCGATCCTTCCGCCGACGCGAAGCCCGAGAACTTGAACACCTGCCCGCCGCAAAAGCCGCCCTTGTCGCCGCCGTAGGTGTCCTTGACGACGTTGCACATCTCGCCGATGGCGAGTTCGACGTCCTCGAAGGTCACGCCGGGTTTCAGCTTGACGGTGTTGAACAGCATCTTGGCCCCGAAGGGGACCGAAAGTGCATCGAACATGATTGCATCCTCCGTCGTGCGGCAGCGCGGCCAGAGATCATGCGGGCAAACGCGGTGGGCGTAAAGTGCGCCGGCAACCTGGTCGCCGACGACCGGAAGAGCGCCGGGCGACGCGCCCGCGACGCCGCAGCGGACGTCTAGGCCACGCTGCCCATGCCCCGGTCGATGGCGCCGGCCGGGGCCTTCAGTCCGGCGATCCGGCATCCCTGCGCCACCGGCCCGGCGGGAAACAGTTCGTAGAGCCACTTGACGCCGCCCTGGCGGTGGAATTTCTCCTCCAGCGCGTCGTGCATTTCCCTCAGGTTGACGACCGAGTTCTCGTGCCTGGAATAGTACTCATGCAGCGCGCGCACGGCCTGCCAGTGGTCGTCGCCGAGTTCCAGGCCTTCGCCGCGCGCGGTCTCGGCCGCGATTGCGGGCGTCCAGCCTTCCGGCGCATGGGGAAAACGGGGGTCCTTGTCGGCGCTGTCGCCGCCGATGATTTCGTCCATCAGGCTGTTCATGTCGCGATCCTCCGGAATGCGGCCCTCGACCTCAGGGCTTGCGGATATGGAACTGGTATTCGCCGGGCGCGGTTTCGCGGGCATCAGCCAACTCCAGCCCGGTCGCCTTGACCCAGCTCTTCACGTCCGAGCGGATGCCCGGGCAGTCGCTGACCAGCTGCAGCACTTCGCCCTTCTGCATGCCATTGAGCAGTTTCTTGGCCTCGACGACGGGTCCGGGGCAGAGCGTGCCGCGCATGTCGAGTACCGCGTTCGGCGAAACGCGCCTGGCCTTGCCCTTGCGGATGTAAAAACCGACGCCGCCCTTGTCCAGGTCTTCGCTTTCCAGGATTTCGACGTCGGCGTACTTCGGCCACGAACGCAAGGTCATCCTTGGTTCCCGCGCAGTCGGAAATGAGCAGCAGCACTTCGCCGGCCAGCAGGTCGTCGAGCACCCGCTTGGCGCCCAGGATCGGACCCGGACAGGCGGAACCCCGCATGTCCAGCGTCACCTGCGGCTTTGGAAGGATCGTCTTGGCCATGATGTTCGAATGGCTATGAAAACCTCCATTTATTATATGCTCTTCACGATGGTCGATGATCTTCCGCGACTCGCCCGCGCGGTGCAGCGCAACTGCGACATCTCCGACGCCCGCTTCGCCGGCGACTATGGCCTGTGCGCCTTCCTGTTGAAAATGCGCGAGTTCTACCGCTGGGAGCGCGCGCTGCCCTTCGCCAGCGTGATTGCGAAGGCCGAGCTGGGCGAATGGCTGGATGCGCGCGAACGGGCGTGGGATGGCCTCGAGGCCGAGGCCTTCGCGCCGCTGCCGCTCGCCTGCGGCGCGCGCGATGCCTTCGATGCCGGCGTCGCCAACCGGGAGCTGCTGCCGCGGGGCCTGCGTCTATGGCGCCGGCTACGGGCGCTTCGGCAAGCCGCTGTTCTTCCTCGGCCGGCTGCTGCGCATCGAGGAACGCGACGGCATGACGGTGCTGGTTTCCGCCCGGGAACTCGCGCGCGAACTGGCCGCGCCGCCGGCGCTGCTGCAGGGCCGGACGATCCACGTGCGCATGGAGTCGGTGCGCCGCTACCTGTGGGAGAAGTTCGAGGAGTGGCAGCTGCGCAGGCAGGACAACGCCATGGCCCGCGCGTTCGCGGCCTACGGCTTCGAGGCCGACGCCGAAGCCGCGCTGCAGCGCATGGCCGACAACGAGATCGAGACCATGATCCTGCACGAAATCGGCGAGGCGAAGGCGGGCGAGCTGCTCGGCGACGCCTGGGACGATGTAGCAGTGGCGGCGACGCGCACCCGCGGCGAACCTGCGCTGCGCGCGGTGCGCGATCTGCTCGCCGATTGCCTGTCGACGTTGCCGGCGTTGCTGGCGCGCGCCAATCTGCCGGCGCTGCACTTCCATTTCGCCACCTTCGATGCCCCGCGCAGGACGATGTTTCCGCAGGCGCTCGATGCCTACGAGGCGTTCGTCCGCGACGGCGCGATGGACCGGCTCTGGGCGGTCGCGCACGAGGGCCGGGAGCGGTGGCTCGCGACCGGCCGGGAACTGCTCGCGCTCGACTCCGACGCGCGCGAGGCGACGCTGTGCGCCTGGCTTGACGACGTCCCGGCCGCCGCCCGCTAGCCGGGCGCCGCTTCCACGGTGAGTTCGACCAGCTTGCCGATCAGCCGCACGATCTCCGGCGCTTCGACGTCCATCACCTGCTCGACCACCCACTTGTTGTCGCCCGCGGCCATGACGTCGGCGACCTTGTTGGCGAGGAAGAGCAGGCAAGGCGGCGGCGGCTTGCCGTCGGCATAGGCAAAGCCGGCGTATTCGCCGAAGCGCTCGTTGAGCAGGGCGATGAAGGGCGCCCGGTAGTCGCCGGGTCCGAAGAGGTCGAGCTGATTGTTCTCCATGGTCGCCGCCAGGTGACGGGCCGTTTCGCCGATCAGCGTGGCGCGGTCGGCGTCGGCGAGCCTGCCGTACACCGACCGGTCGACCAGTTGCACCTGAAAGGCGATGAGTTCGGCGAGCACGTCGGTGACCAGCCGGTCGGAGCCGAAGCGAAAGCCATCCCTCTCCATGTGCCTGAATATCTCGAGCGCGATCTTCCAGACGTTCGCGCCGATCACGCCCGCGCGGTCGGCGAGGGTCCGGGGTCCCTTGTCGCGCCAGCGGGTCTTGACGAGCGCGATCGAGGGGCGGGTGCTGATGATGGCCATGGGCGACGTGGGCGGTGATCGATTCAGCGATAATAGCCGCACGGAGGGAACATGTCAGGACCGGATATGGAGTTGGCAAGCGGGATCGCCGCGTTCGAGGCGAAGGAGTTCGCGCGCGCGATGCAGCTGCTGCAGCCACTGGCCGAGCGCGGCGAAGCGCAGGCGCAGTATCGCGTCGCGACCATGGCGCAGGTGGGGCTGGGGATGGTCAGGAACTGCGCGGTCGCGGTGAAATGGATGCGCGCTGCCGCCGATCAGGGCCACGCGCTTGCGCAGCACGGCCTGGGCTTCATGTATCTGCAGGGCGAATGCGTCAGGGCCGATCCCGCCGAGGCGGCACGCTGGTTCAGGCTGGCCGCGGACCAGGGGCTGGCCGGTTCGCGGGCGATGCTCGCGACCATGTACGAAAAGGGCGTGGGTGTCGTCGCCGACGCGGCCGAAGCGGCCCGATGGCAGGCGCTGGCGGAGCAAGCCCCCGGCGCAGGCTGATGCGTTTCCGCGTGGTGGTCGCCGAACAGGTCTACGCCGTCGAGGTGCCGGAGGACCTGCTGCGCGAGGCGGCGGCAGTTCCACGCCACGCTCGACCGCGATATGGACCGCGGCTGGCAGATGAGCCGGGAATTCGTCGAACGCCCCGATCGGCTGCAGCGCTGCCAGATCGTCGCCGACAAGCTGCTGACCAGCATCATGAACGGCAACGAGACGACGGCGATGCTGATGGCCAGCTACATAGCATTGCGCGTGCCCGGCGCGATCGGCGTCGACATCGACGCCTCCGGTGAAATGCAGAACACCGAACTGCTGTACGCGTAGGCAATGGCTTTTTCCGATACCCGCATTCGCGAAGTCAAGCCGCTCAGCTTCATCTACGAGATCGCCGGGGCGCTGCCGGCCGATGTCTGCCGCGAGACGATCCGGCGCTTCGAGGAACGCGTCGACCAGCAGGTTCCCGGCCGCATCGGCCAGGCGGCCGACCGAGGCGCCCGAGGTCAAGCGCTCGACCGACCTGGCCATCAGCGGGCGCGAGGACTGGCGCGACATCGACCGGACGCTGTCGCAGCAGCTCGCCGCCACGTTCAAGTCGTTCGCGCTGGAATTCCCGTTCTTTGGCGCCAACGCCTTCAAGGACCTGGGCTACAACCTGCAGCGGACGCTGCCCGGCGAGTATTACCATTGGCATGTCGACGCCGGGCCCGGCGCATTCCTGACGCGCCAGCTGGTCGCGATCTGGTACCTGAACGACGTTCCGGGGCCGGGTGGCGAGACCGAGTTCCCGTTGCAGGAGGTCGTGATCCGGCCGACGCAGGGAACGCTGCTGCTTTTCCCGCCTTTCTGGACGCACGTCCATCGCGGCGTCAGGCTGGAACAGGGCGTCAAGTACATCGCTACGACCTGGATCTGTTTCGCCTGAACCCATCCGTCATGCTCCTGCCCATCCCCCAAGTGCTCAAGGCCGACGAACTCGCGCTGGTGCGCGCGCTGCTGGCGCCCGCGCGTTTCGTCGAAGGGCGGCTGTCGGCAGGCGCCGTGGCGCGGCGGGTGAAGCACAACCTGGAACTCGGCGCCGACCACGCGGATGTCGCGCGTCTCGACCGCGTGGTGATGGGCGCGCTGGTTCGCCATCCGCTCTATCGCGCCGGGACGATGCCGGTGCATGCCGCGAGTCCGCTGTATGCGCGCTACCGTCCGGGCATGACCTATGGCGATCATCTCGACGACCCGATCATGGGCGGGGATGGCGTCAAGTACCGCTCGGACATCGCCGTCACGATCTTTCTCTCCGAGCCGCAGGAGTACGATGGCGGTGAACTGGTAATCTGCACCCCTTGGGGCGACCAGGCGGTGAAACTTCCCGCCGGCGACGCCGTCGTCTATCCGGCCGGAACCATCCACCGCGTCGATCCGGTGACGCGCGGCGAGCGCCTGGTCGCGGTCACCTGGGTGCAGAGTCTGGTGCGCGACGCGGGCAGGCGCGAACTGCTCTACGGCCTCAATGCGGCGCGCGAGTCGCTGTTGCAGAGCGCGCCCGACGCGGCCGCCACCGCGCAGGTCAACGCGGCGTACATGAATCTGATCCGCATGTGGTCGGATCTTTGAGGTGGGCCCCATGAGCCAGGCGGAGCAGTCGATGGAAGCGCGGATCCTGCAGGCGATGAGGCTGACGTTGGCCGCGGTGATCCGCGATACCGCCACGCCGGCCGGCATGCGCCATCCGCTGTCGGACGCGACCATCGAGGACATGCGGCAATGCCTGGCGCTGATCAGCGCGCGCGAGCGCGAGCTCGCGCAGGCCGCGGGTGCGGGCACCGGTGCGCGTCCGCGTTTCGCCGACGAGGCGGCCGCCGGCGACAAGGTCGTGCGCTTTCACGACCGCAAGCCGCCCGGCGGCAAGTCGCTAGGACTCGCCGGAATGGCCCAGGAAGGCTGCGGTGCGCTGGAGCCCTATGCGTTGCGCGTCCTGGGCGACAGCATGGCGCCCGAGTTCGCCGACGGCTGCATCGTCATCGTCGACCCGGGCCACGTTCCGCACGACGGCTCCTACGTCATCGTCGAGTTCGCCGGCGACATTTTCTTTCGCCAGCTGGTCATCGACGGCGAGCGCCGTTTCCTGAAGCCGCTGAATCCCCGGTACGGGAGTTTCGAGCTCGTGCCGCCGTACACGATCCGCGGCGGCGTGGTCCAGCAGGCAGGAAGGCGGCGCTCGCAGCGCCGGCACTACGACTGATGGCCGGTCAGTAGCCGCCCTTGCGCATGCTCTCCGGCAGCCCGGCGATCATGCCGGCCTGCTTGGACGGATTGCCCGGGAACAGGTCGAACAGCGTCTTGTTGTCGACCTTGCGGTCGGGCCACTTCTCCTGCATGGCCTTGAGTATCGCCCGGTTGTTGGGCTGCTCGCCGTTGTTGTTGAACCAGGCATCGCGCAGGTATTCGATCACGTCCCAGTGGTCCTGCGTCAGGCTCAGGCCCTCGCTGGCCGCGATCGCCTCGGCGACATCGTTGTTCCAGTCGTCCTGCGATACCAGGAAACCGGTCTCCGTGGTCTCGATCGTCTTTCCTTGCACTTCGTACGCCATGGCTTCCTCCTTTGCGTTTCAATCCGACCTGGGATTCAGGTCGCCGATGTCCTTGTGGGCGATGAACACGCCGCAACCCAGCCGGCGCTGCCCGCCCAATCCGCGCCGCTGCAGCAGCAGCGATTCGTCCCGGCGCATGCCCGCGAGCATCAGGCTCCTGGCGCGGCTGGTGCCGGCGGGGGTCGCAATGGGCGTCTCGCGACCGCACAGCCTCGTTGCCGGTTCGATGCCCAGCGCGCGCAGCTCGCTCGCGACAGCGGCCATGAATCCGGACTCGTCGTCGACGCCCGCGAACACCACGGTGCGCGCGTGAAGGGTGGTGATGCGCGACAGCGGTCGCACGGCGAGCCGGTCGATGCGCATCGGCCAGCCCGCGACTTCGAGCGTTTGCCCGAGAAGCGCGGCGGCCGCATCGAGGCGATGCCGGGGCAGGCGCAGCGCCATCCTCGCGCGATGCGACAGCTGCAGCACCGCGTCCGCGCCTTCCGGCCGCATCCAGCCGCTGCCCGACGCCGCGCCATGCACCGGATGCAGTCCCGCGTAGCGCTCGGTGGAGATCCACGGCAACGCGGTTTCGATTGCCTGCGACAGCGCCCAGGCGTGATCGACCGGCAAGCTGGAGCAGGTGATCGCGAACACCGCGTCGACAATGTCGTCCGGATCGGTCCGGCCGTTCGCCTCGATTGCATCCACGGGCTGCATCGACGCCTTGGCTCAGTCCGTCGGCAATGCGGCCTGCAGCGCGTCGCGGTCGAACCACCAGTCGTCCTGGACCAGCACGTCGACGATGTTGCGCAGCCGCGGCAGGAACAGCGCCGGGTCGTTCAACTCCATGTCGGCGACCCATTTGTCGAATGAACTCTGCCCGTCGACCCCGCTGTGGCGCCGGGCCACCGTCGCCAGCACCTGATTGACGTAGATCAGCAGGTGTTCGCGCTGCGGATCGCGCGCGCGCAGGTCGACCAGGTAGAAGGCCGTGACGGCGGCCACCGCCGCGCCGTCGGATTCAGGCGGCGTCTCCTCGACCACGCGTTGCAGCAGCGCGACGGAGAGTTCCGGATCGACCGGATAGGTGACGGCGAGCCAGATGCCCTGGCCGAGCGCGACGAGCGAGTCCGGCTGGTCGGCGAGGAACAGGATGTCGCAGGCCTGCGCCGCGCCCTCCCAGGCCTGCTCGGCAAGATAGAGATCGAACGCCGCGCGCGCCGCGGCCCAGGCGTCGGATCCCTTCTCCAGCCGCACCAGCGCGCGGCCGAGTTGCAGCAGCAGGTCCGCGCGCCGCAGCGCCGCCGCGTCGGCCGAGAGTTCGGCCAGCTGGCCGCGCAGGTCGGCGACCAGACGCTCCAGCATGACGGTCGACTCCTTGGCGTCGTCGCTGCTGTCGGCGTTGCCGACGGCTGCGTCTTCCTTGATGTACTTGAGGGGAATGTATTTCATCCGTGGCTAGCCTTCCTGCTGAATCGGGTCGGTCCGCAGCGCAGCGGCGTCGGCGATGCGATCACGATAGCGGGCGCGATGAATCAGTCGCCCCGAGCCGGGCGCCGGCGCGTCGGTGAAAGCGCTGCGGTCGTGCAGCACGTTGTTGCAAACCACGCCCTGGCCGCCTTCGAGGCGCAGCGTGAACACCCGCGGCGATTCGGCGTCGAGGAGTTCGCGCAGTGCCTGCGCCGCGGCATGCGTCGCCGCGTCGTTGCGCCATGCGATGCTGCGGGTGCGGGCGGTGTAACGCATGTGCAGCACGCCGCCGTCGACCGAGAATACCGGACCCGGCCGGGCCGGGCGAGATTCCATGCCTTCCGTCGCATTGGCCGGCACGGTCATCGCGTCCGGCCGGCAAAGCGCCCGGACGTGTTCCGGGTTGGCGTCGCGCAGCGCGATGTAGGCGATCTCATGATCCAGCAGGCGGTTCGTTCCGCCCGTGGCGGCGGGCCGCACGCAGTGCAGGATGAACGCGCGGATGCGCTGCTGCGGCGCGTTGTAGTACCCGTCGGTATGCCAGAGCAGCCGATGGCTGGAATAGGGAATGAAGCCGCGCGCGGATTTTTCGGGCGTCACCTCCAGCGCGCTGATGCCGTCCTCGCCGGCGAGCGGGTTGGCGACCGGACGCGCGAGCCCGAGGCGCGCCCCCACGCGCAGCGCGATGTCCCGGTCGTCGACGCCGGCGAGGGGGCTCGCGTAGACCGCCATGTTGGCCAGCCGGCACCGGCGCAGCAGTTCCCCGACCTCGCTGTCGCGCAGGTTGCGCGGGTCGCGCACCTCGACGATCAGGTCCTCGACCCGGCGCGGGTAATGCGCCAGCTTGCGCTCGCGCCAGCGCAGATAGGCCTGCGTCTGATCAGGCGCGAACGGGTCGGCAACGGCGGCGGCGGTCGAGTGCAAGCGAGCGAGGGGCAACGAGGGGAAATGAGGGGAATTCGGGCCGGGGGACAGAACGTACCGCATCGACGCCTTGCGGAAAATGCCGCGGTGCTCGCGGGCGCAGCGGAATCCAGCGGCCGAGGCCTCCGCCGGGGACCCGCAAGCCACTGAAAAAAAACACTTTCCGGAAGTGCCGCCGTCCCCGGCTATCCCCAATGGGGGGGTGGGGCCCGGAGCGGATACCCCCAATGACTTCTGCGGTTGCGGCGGCCGCCATCGCTAAACTGTCGGCACCGCGTCAGTATTGTTCGGAGGAGAAACCCATGTCCGACCCGCAGCAACCGCCCAAGGACCCCACCCGCCACAGCACCTACGTTCCGCCCGACAAGAAGTCGACCAAGGCGTTTCATCCGACGCCGATGCTCGACCAGCTCGAAGGCGGTCCCTGGCCGAGTTTCGTCACCGGGCTGAAGCGGCTTGCCCACGACAACAACATGATGGTCGACCTGCTCGGCCAGCTCGAACATTCGTACAAGACGCGCCTGGGCTACTGGAAGGGCGGCACGGTCTCGGTGTTCGGCTACGGCGGCGGCATCATTCCGCGCTTTTCCGAAGTCGCCAGCATGTTTCCCGAGTCCAAGGAATTCCACACGTTGCGCGTGCAGCCGCCGGCCGGCAATCACTACACGACCAAGGTCCTGCGCCAGCTGTCCGACTCCTGGAACAAATGGGGCTCCGGGCTGATCGCCTTCCACGGCCAGACCGGCAACATCATGTTCATCGGCACCACCACCGAGAACACCCAGCACTTTTTCGACGAGATCAACGAGTACGGCTTCGACCTCGGCGGCGCGGGCCCCTGCGTGCGCACCGCCATGTCCTGCGTCGGCGCCGCGCGCTGCGAGCAGTCCTGCACCAACGAGCACCGCATCCACCGGACGCTGGTCAACAATTTCATCGACGACATGCACCGGCCGGCGCTGCCCTACAAGTTCAAGTTCAAGGTCTCCGGCTGTCCCAACGACTGCATGAACTCCATCCAGCGCGCCGATTTTGCGGTGATCGGCACCTGGCGCGACGACATGCAGGTCGACCAGAAGGAGGTCAAGGCCTACATCGACGGCCATGGCCGCAAGTACACGATCGACAACGTGATCGCGCGCTGTCCGACCAAGGCCCTGTCGCTCAACGATGACGACACGCTCGAAGTCGACAACAAGAGCTGCGTGCGCTGCATGCACTGCATCAACGTCATGACCAAGGCGCTGAAGCCCGGCACGGACCGCGGCGTCACGGTGCTGATCGGCGGCAAGCGCACGCTCAAGATCGGCGACACGATGGGCACGGTGATCGTGCCGTTCATGAAGCAGGAGACCGACGAGGACTTCGACACGCTGCGCGATCTCGCCGCAACGGTGATCGACTTCTGGGCGGAGAACGGCCTCGAGCACGAGCGCTGCGGCGAAATGATCGAGCGCATCGGGCTCGCGAATTTCCTGGAAGGCATCGGCATCGACGTCGACCCGAACATGATCGCCCATCCGCGCACCAGTTCCTACGTCCGCCTGGACGATTGGGATCAGGAAGCGCAGAAGTGGATCGACCGCCATCCGCAGTCGGTGGCCTGAGGAGACGGCCGTGGCACAAGCACAGGTAGCAGCTGAAAAGAAGAAGATGCGCCCGCCGATCGAGAGCGGTTGTCCCGACGGCGTTCAGTACATGCATCCGCTGATGCAGAAGAATTTCGGCAACTGGAAGTATCACGACCGGCCGCGCCCGGGCGTGCTGCACCACGTCGCCTACTCGGGCGACGAGATCTGGACGGTGCGCGTCGGCACGCAGCGCCAGCTGGGCCCCTACGAGATCAACCTGCTCTGCGACATCATCGACAAGTACGGCGAAGGCTATGTGCGCTTCACCATCCGCTCGAACATCGAAGTCATGGTGTCGAGCTGGGACAAGGTCGGGCCGCTGATCCAGGCGTTCAACGACGCCGGCTATCCGGTCGGGGGCACCGGCAACTCGGTGACGATGATCTCGCACACGCAGGGATGGCTGCACTGCGACATTCCCGGCACCGACGCCTCGGGCGTGGTCAAGTCGCTGATGGACGAACTCTACGAGGAGTTCATCAAGGAGGAGATGCCCAATCGCGTGCACATCACGACCTCCTGCTGCCAGATCAACTGCGGCGGGCAGGGCGACATCGCGATCAACATCCAGCACACCAAGCCGCCGAAGATCAACCACGACCTGGTGGCGAACGTCTGCGAGCGGCCGTCGGTCGTGGCGCGCTGCCCGGTGGCGGCGATCCGGCCGGCGATCGTCAACGGCAAGCCCTCGCTCGAGGTCGACGAGAAGAAGTGCATCTGCTGCGGCGCGTGCTATCCGCCGTGCCCGCCGATGCAGATCAACGATCCCGAGCACTCCAAGCTCGCGGTCTGGGTCGGCGGCAAGAATTCGAACGCGCGCTCCAAGCCGATGTTCCAGAAGCTGGTCGCGGCCGGGCTGCCCAACAACCCGCCGCGCTGGCCCGAGGTCGCGGCGGTGGTGAAGAAGATTCTCTACACCTACAAGAAGGACGCGCGCGACTGGGAGCGCGTCGGCGACTGGGTCGAACGCATCGGCTGGCCGCGCTTCTTCGAGCTGACCGGGCTGCCTTTCACCAAGTTCCACATCGACAACTGGCGCGGCGCGCGCAACAGCCTCAACGCGTCCGCGCACATCCGTTTCTGAAGCGCGGGCAGAGCATGAAACTCGGCATCCTGGTCAACGAAGGCCCCTATACCCACCAGGCCTCGGACTCGGCCTACCAGTTCGTCAAGGCGGCGCTGGCGAAGGGGCACGAGATCTATCGCGTGTTCTTCTATCACGACGGCGTGAACAACGGCACCCGCCTCACGGTGCCGCCACAGGACGACCGCAACATCGTCAAGCGCTGGAGCGAACTCGCCGAACAGCACAAGCTCGACCTGGTGCTTTGCGTCGCCGCGGCGCAGCGGCGCGGGCTGCTCGATGCCAACGAGGCCAAGCGCAACGGCAAGGACGCCGACAACATCGCGCCCGGATTCCGCATCTCGGGCCTGGGCCAGCTCATCGAAACCGGCATCCAGGCCGATCGCCTGGTCGTCTTCGGCGACTGAGCGGCAACTAGGGGCAGCGAATGGACGAAGAAGCAGAAGGCGGCGTTGCCAAGAAGTTCCTGTACGTGAACCGCAAGGCGCCGTACGGGACCATCTATGCGCTCGAGTCGCTGGAGGTGGTGCTGATCGGCGCGGCCTTCGACCAGGACGTCAGCGTCGCCTTCCTGGGCGACGGCGTCTTCCAGCTGGCGAAGGGGCAGGACACCAAGGGCGTGGAGATCAAGAATTTCTCGCCGACCTACAGGGCGCTGGACGACTACGACGTCAACAAGCTCTACGTGACGCAGGACGATCTTGCCGCACGAGGGCTGGTCGAGGACGACCTGGTGGTTCCGGTCGAGGTGGTCAGCGCCGAGCGCATGGCCGAGATCATGGAAAGCCAGGACGTGGTCCTGAGCTTCTGAGGACGAACAACGATGCTGCACACGGTCAACAAGTCGCCGTTCGACAACGGCACTCTGCGCACCTGCCTCAAGTACGCGCGGCAGGGCAGCGCGGTGCTGCTGATCGAGGATGGCGTCTACGCGGCGGCGAAGGACACCGCGGTTGCGAAGCAGGTGCAGGACGCCATGGGCAGCGTGTCGATCTACGCGCTCCGGCCCGATGTCGAGGCGCGGGGCATGCAGAACCGGGTGATGGACGGCGTTCGCCTGGTGGACTACGAGGGCTTCGTGGATCTCGTGGTCGAGCACAGCGCCGTGCAATCCTGGCTTTGAAACCGAAGGGAATACGCGACATGACGATCGAAGTGAACGGCCAAACCATCGAAACCGACGAGGAAGGCTATCTCGTCAACCGCACCGACTGGAACGAGGACGTGGCCAAGGAGATGGCGCGCCTCGAGGAATGCGATCTCACCGAGAACCACTGGGAGGTGATCAACTTCCTGCGCGAATACTACGAGCAGTACCAGATCGCGCCGGCGGTGCGGGTGCTGACCAAGGCGATCGGCAAGAAGCTCGGCGCCGACAAGGGCAACAGCAAGTACCTGTACGAGCTCTACCCCTACGGTCCCGCCAAGCAGGCCTGCAAGTACGCGGGGCTGCCCAAGCCGACCGGCTGCGTCTAGAGCGCGCCGCGGGACGGAACCCGGGGAGCCGGTATTGTCCGCGTTGACGGTCACCTACGCGCTGCTCTTCTATTTCGCCGCCGCCATGCTGGTCGGCGGCGTGGCGCGCAAGTGCCTGGATTTACGCGCGCACGCCGCAACCGCTGAAGATCCCGATACCGCCGGCGCCGACCACGCGCGGCGGCGTCGTGCTGCGCATGCTCGGCGAAGTGACGGTGTTCAGGAGCCTGTTCCGTTCGAACAAGTGGACCTGGCTGTTCGGCTGGCTTTTCCACGTCGCGCTGCTGTTCGTGCTGCTGCGGCATCTGCGCTACTTCACCGAGCCGGTCTGGACCTGGGTGGCGATGATCCAGCCCTTCGGCCTGTACGCGGGTTTCGCCATGCTCGCCGGCCTCGCCGGGCTCTGGGCACGGCGCTTTCTGGTCGATCGCGTCCGCTATATCAGCGCGCCGTCCGATCACCTGATGCTGGCGCTGCTGGTCGCCATCGCCGCCAGCGGCCTGGCGATGAAGTATTTCGCGCACACCGACATCGTGGCGTTGAAGGCGTTCTTCCTCGGCCTGATGCGCTTCGACTGGCAACCGCTGCCCGCCGACCCGGTGCTGCTGGTCCACCTGACGCTGGTCGCCGCGCTGATGATCGTGTTCCCGCTGTCCAAGCTGCTGCACGCCCCGGGCGTGTTCTTCAGCCCGAGTTTCAACCAGGTCGACGACGCGCGCGAGCGGCGGCATGCGGCCGGCTGGTCGGCACGGATCGTCCGTACCGGGGCCCTGGGGCCTCCCGGCGGCAGCTGACGCATGGCGAATTTCGAGACCCCGGCGCTGGGCAAGTACCCGGTGATCCCGCTGCTGCGCGAAGGCGCGATGGCGCACAGCAAGCCCTTCGTCGCCAAGCCCGATCACCAGACGCCGCTCGGCTTCCCGGGCGAGCTGGTGCCGGACTGGGAGCAGGTCGCGGTGACGCGGCTGGGCGAGCTCGTGTCGCAGTCACGCGCGCTGCAGGTGTTCCTGGACAGCTGCGTCAAGTGCGGCGCCTGCACCGACAAGTGCCACTACTATCTCGGCACTTCGGATCCGAAGAACATGCCGGTGGCGCGCCAGGACCTGCTGCGCTCGGTGTACCGGCGCTACTACACGTTCGCCGGCAAGCACTTCCCCGGGCTGGTCGGCGCGCGCGACATGACGCGCGACGTGCTCGACGAGTGGTACAGCTACTTTCACCAGTGCTCGCAATGCCGGCGCTGTTCGGTGTTCTGTCCCTACGGCATCGACACCGCCGAGATCTCGATGGCGGCGCGCGACGTCATGGACAGCGTCGGCCTGGGGCAGAAATACTCCAACGAGATCATCGGCAAGCTGCACAAGATCGGCAACAACCTGGGCCTGCCCGAGCCCGCGCTGCGCGACACGCTCGACGGCCTGGAAGAGGACGTCCTCGAGGAGACGGGCGTCGACGTCAAGTTCCCGCTCGACGTCAAGGGCGCCGAGGTGCTGCTGATCACGCCCAGCGCCGACTTCTTCGCCGAGCCGCACATCGACGGCCTGATCGGCTATGCCAAGGTGTTCCACGCCGCGGGCGTCTCCTGGACGCTGTCCTCGCACGCGTCCGAGGCGGCGAACTTCTCGCTGTTCATCGGCAACCACGACAATCTGCAGAAGGTGGCCGAGCGCATCCGCGACGCCGCGCTCGAGCTCGGCGTCAAACGCATCATCGTCGGCGAATGCGGCCACGCCTGGCGCGTCGCCTACAGTTTCTGGAATACCCTGATCGGGCCGTTCGACTTCCTCGACCCGCGCTATCCGGCCCCGCAGCACATCTGCGAGTTCACCTGGGACCTGATCCAGCGCGGCGCGCTCACGCTCGACAAGAGCGCCAACGATGACAAGGTGGTCACCTTCCACGACTCCTGCAACGTGTCGCGGGCATCGCGCATGGGCGATGCGCCGGGCGGCCAGTTCGACGATTCCGCGCGCGATCATCCGCGCCTGCGTCAACAGGTTCGTCGACATGGCGCCGGAGACCATCGGCGAGACCACCTTCTGCTGCGGCGGTGGCGGCGGGTTGCTCACCGACGACCTGGTCGAACTGCGCGTCAAGGGCGCGCTGCCGCGCATGCAGGCGCTGCAGCAGGTGGTCGAGGAGGAGGGGGTCAATCACATGGTCGCGATCTGCGCCATCTGCAAGAGCCAGTTCACCAAGGTGCTGCCCTATTACAAGCACCCGATGGACATGATCGGCAGCGTGCATGGCCTCGTCAGCAACGCGATCGTACTCGAATCGAAGCAATGAACCGGATCAACTGGAGATAGACATGTCAGCGCCAGCGAGCAAGCCCGCCGAAAAGGGCGGACACACGGTCCGCAGGTTCCGGGACGGCGACCAGGAATGGGGATCCATGCAGGACCGGATCTTCTCCGGCGACGAAACCGACAAGTGCCCGACCTACGTGCACACGACGCCGCCCTGCCAGGCGAGCTGTCCGTCGGGCGAGGACATTCGCGGCTGGCTGAACATCGTCCGCGGGGTGGAGAAGGCGCCCAAGGACACGAGCATGCAGGAGTATGCGTTCCGGCGGGCGACCAATGCCAATCCCTTCCCGTCGATGATGGGCCGGGTCTGCCCTGCGCCGTGCCAGGCGGGCTGCAATCGCAACGTCGTGGACGACACGGTCGGCATCAATGCGGTCGAGCAGTACATCGGCGACTATGCGCTGGAGAAGAATTTCACCTTCGCGGCCGGCCCGGAAACCGGCAAGCGGGTCGCCATCGTCGGCGGCGGACCGTCCGGCCTGTCGGCCGCCTATCAGCTGCGCCGTAAAGGGCACGCAGTCACGCTGTTCGACGATCACGCCGAGCTGGGCGGCATGGCCAAATACGGCGTGCCGGGCTATCGGCTGCCGCGCAAGCACCTGGACGGCGAGATCGATCGCATCACCGCGATGGGGGTCGAGGTTCGCCTGAAGACCCGCATCGGCAGGGACATCGCGCTGGACAGGCTCGAGGCGGATTACGACGCGGTGCTGCTCACCATCGGCTGCAAGGCCGGCCGCAGCCTGCCCGTCCCCGGCGCGGATGCGCCCAACGTCATCAGCGGCGTCGCGTTTCTCGAAGCCTTCAACCAGGACCGCCTGAAGTCGGTGTCCGGCCGCGTGGTCGTGGTCGGCGGCGGCGACACGTCGGTGGACGTGGTCTCGGTGGCGCGTCGCCTGGGTTACGTCAAGGACATCAAGGAAACCGAGCGCCCGGAATTCGTGGTGCTTGGGCACACGGCGCACGACGTCTCGACGATGGCGGCGCGCGAAGGCGCCGATGTCATCCTGATCTCGATGCAGCCGATCGAGGAGATGAACGCGGCCAAGCACGAGATCGAGGACGCGCAGCGCGAAGGCGTGAGCATTCGCGGCAGCCTGCTGCCGGTGAAGGTCCTGCTCGACGAGAAGACCGGCCGCGCCAAGGCGCTGCGGGTGATCGAACTGGATTATTCGACCGGCAAGCCGGTCGAGAAGCCGGGCACCGAGATGGATCTCGAGGCCGACCTCGTCGTCTCGGCCATCGGCCAGGCAGGCGATCTCGAAGGCATGACGGAGCTGGACAACGGGAAGGGACTGATCGCGGCGGACAAGTTCTACCAGGTGCCCAACCGCCGGGGCCTCTTCGCCTGCGGCGACATCATCCGCCCGCACCTGCTGACGACGGTCATCGGCCAGGGTTCGATCGCCGCCGACAGCATCGACCGGTACCTGCAGAATGCGGAGATGATCAAGCGGCCGAAGGTCGACGTGCATCGCTTCGACCTCCTCGACAAGCTGCGCGAGGTGAACCTCGAGCCCGGAACCTTCGAGCCGCTGGCGGATCCGGACCTGCGCGAGATCGACCGGGGCGTGCGCGGCACCTCGCTCGCCGGCAAGTCGGTCGGCGGCTTTGCCGTCCACAACTACGAGGACCGCAGTTCGTCGGCGGTATGCAAGTCCGAGTCGCTGTTTCTCGGCCATTTCCCGCAGCAGGAGCGCATCAAGCGCACCGAGATCGGGCCTTCCGCCGAGGAGGTGCTGGGGCATTTCGCCGAGCGCATGGTCGGCTATACCGACAAACAGGCGGTGGACGAGGCCAAGCGTTGCATGAGCTGCGGCATGTGCTTCGAGTGCGACAACTGCGTCATCTACTGTCCGCAGATCGCGGTCAAGCGCACGCCGAAGTCGGAGGCGACGATGGGCCGTTACGTCTACACCGATTACGACCTGTGCATCGGCTGCCACATCTGCGCCGACGTCTGCCCGACCGGCTACATCAAGATGGGCATGGGCGACCACTAGGATGTACGACCCCCACGCTCACTTCGTTCGCTGCCCCCAAGGGGGCGCAAAGCGCCCTTCGGGCGGCCGGGCGGGCGCTTGGGCGACGTAGGATGATGATACGAATCGCCGCCGCCATGCTGACCGCCGCGTTTGCCGTGGCGGCGTTCGCCGACACGGGCGCATCGTCCGCGTCGCGCGTTCCGTTGCCGGTGATCAAGACCGAGAAGGGCGAGGCCTGCGTCGCGCCGACCGCGGAAATGCGCCGTGATCACATGAACTTCCTGCTGCACCAGCGCGACCGGACGATGCGCAGCGGGCTGCGCGAAACCCGTTTCAGCCTCAAGGGCTGCGTCGACTGCCATGCCGATCGCCATACCGGCAGCGTGCTCGGCAAGGACGGCTTCTGCTCGTCCTGCCACAGCTACGCCTCGGTGAGCATCGACTGCTTCGAGTGTCATTCCCCGAACAAGCAAAGCCGGACCGCCGGCTTGCCCCGATGAACCCGGACCGCCGCCAGTTGCTGGCCTGGGGCGCCGCCGCGGTTGCCGGCGTCGCGCTGGCGCCGGGCCTCCGGCTGGTGGAACTCGCGCGCGCGCGTTCGCCGCAGGAGGCGGCGTCCGTGCTGCAGCGCTGGGGCCTGCTGATCGACACCACCCGTTGCACCGACTGCGATGTCTGCGTCACCGCCTGCAACGAGGAGAATGGCCTGGCCGGTCACGGCCGCCCGGAGACCGATGCGCAGTGGATCCGCAAGGTGAGCCTGCGCGACCGGAAAACCGGGTATGCGCAGACGCTGCCGCTCATGTGCCAGCACTGCGAGCACCCGCCCTGCGTCGACGTCTGCCCGACCGGCGCCTCGTTCCGCCGCGACGACGGCATCGTGCTGGTCGACAAGCACACCTGCATCGGCTGTCGCTACTGCGTCATGGCCTGTCCCTTCGGCGCACGCTCGTTCATCCACGAGACGGTCACCGGGCAGAAGGCCGATGTTCCGCGAGGCAAGGGCACGGTCGAGTCCTGCACGCTCTGCGTGCACCGCGTCGACCGCGGCGAGACGCCCGCCTGCGTCGAGGCCTGCGGCAGGGACGGCGGCAAGGCGATGGCCTTCGGTGATCTCAACGACGCCTCGTCGGAAATCCACCGCCGGTTGCGCACCGAGCGCTCGACGCAGATCCGCCCGGATCTGGCACTCGGCACCGCCGTGCGCTATCAGGGACTGTGACCGTGGCCCGCGTCCAGTATCGTGAGCTGGCCGGTCGCAAAGGGGCGTTTCTGGCGCTGCTGGGCGCGCTCGGCGTGCTGATCCTTGCGGGTCTGGGCGCGGCCTGGACCATGGAGCACCAAGGCCATCACGTCACCGGCATGACCAACCGGATCGTCTGGGGAATGCCCCATGTGTTCGCGGTGTTCCTGATCGTCGCCGCCTCGGGCGCGCTGAACGTGGCCTCGATCGCTTCGGTATTCGGACGCGAGTTCTACAAGCCGCTGGCGAGACTGTCCGGATTGCTGGCGGCGACGCTGCTGGCTGGCGGGCTGGTGGTTCTGGTGCTCGACCTCGGTCGGCCGGATCGGCTGATCGTTGCCATGACGCACTACAACCTCAAGTCGATTTTCGCCTGGAACATCTTTCTCTACACCGGATTCCTCGCCGTCGTCGCGGCCTACCTGTGGACGATGTTCGAGCGCCGGATGAACGGGTACACGAGCCGCGCCGGCCTGGTCGCCTTCGTCTGGCGGCTGGTGCTCACCACCGGTACCGGGTCGATCTTCGGCTTCCTGGTGGCGCGCGAGGCCTACGACAGCGCGCTGCTGCCGCCACTGTTCATCGCCATGTCGTTTTCGTTCGGGCTGGCGGTCTTCGTGCTGGTGCTGATGGCGGCCTGCCGCCTGGGTAACCGTGTTCTGGGCGACGCCGTCCTGCAGCGGCTCGGCCGGCTGCTCGGCGTGTTCGTGGCCGCGGTCCTGTATTTCGTCGCCGTGTACCACGTCGTCAATCTCTACGTCGCCCGCCAGCACGACCTGGAGCGCTTCCTGCTCTGGGACGGCGGCGTCTATACGGCGCTGTTCTGGGTCGGCCAGATCGCCGTCGGGAGCATCGTTCCGCTGTTGCTGCTGTTCGGTCCGGCGGGGCGCGCCCGGGGCGCCGTGGCGGCCGCCGCGCTGTGCGTGATCGCCGGCGGTCTCGCGCAGGTCTACGTGATCATCATCGGCGGCCAGGCGTTTCCGCAAATCATGTTTCCGGGCAAGGACGTCGCCAGCAGCGCCTTCGACGGCGTGATCGCCGCCTATGCGCCCAGCCTGTACGAGATTGCGCTCGGCGTGGGCGGTGCGGCGCTGGCGCTGGCGCTGACCGCGGTGGCGCTCAGGGTGCTGCCCTTCCTGCCGCAAAGTCTCGCGGACGGCGAAGTCGAACCGACCGCCGGATGAACCGCCTGCTCGTCTCCGCCGCCCACAAGTCGTCGGGCAAGACGACGGTGACCATCGGCCTGTGCGCAGCGCTGCGCGCCCGCGGCGAAGTCGTGCAGCCGTTCAAGAAAGGCCCGGACTACATCGATCCGCTCTGGCTCGGTCTGGCGGCCGGGCGGCCCTGCTACAGCCTCGATCCCTGGATGAGCGACGCGCAGGAGATCCGCGGGGAAGTCGCGCGGCGCATGCGCGGCGCCACGCTCGGTCTGGTGGAGGGCAACAAGGGGCTGTACGACGGAGTCGACCTCGACGGCAGCAACAGCAATGCGGCGCTCGCCGCGCTGATCGGCACGCCGGTGGTGCTGGTCATCGACGCGCGCGGCATGACGCGCGGCGTCGCGCCGCTGATCCTCGGCTACTTGGCGTTCGACCCGAACATCCGCATCGCCGGCGTGATCCTCAACCGGCTCGGCGGCTCGCGCCATGAAGCCAAGCTGCGCGCCGTCATCGCGCACTACACCGGCGTGCCGGTGCTGGGCGCCGTCCAGAACGACGAGGGCATGACCATCGTCGAGCGCCATCTGGGACTCGTGCCCAGCAACGAGGACGGGCTGGCGCGCGCGCGCATCGACGCGATTGCGGCGCGCGTCGCCGCGCAGGTCGACCTCGACCAGGTGCTCGCCATTGCCCGCGAGGCGGCGGTCGCTGCCGGCGCCCTTGCCCGCCCCCGCCACCGCGCCGGCGTACGCGCCGGGCGAAGCGGTGCGCATCGGCATCGCGCGCGACGCGGCCTTCGGCTTCTACTATCCGGGCGATCTGGAGGCGCTGTGCGCGGCGGGCGCGGAACTCGTGCCCTTCGACGCGCTGCGCGACGCCCGACTGCCGCCGCTGGACGGACTGTTCATCGGCGGCGGCTTTCCCGAAGCGCATCTGGACGCGCTGTCGGCCAACGCCAGCCTGCGCGCGGAACTGCGCGCGGCCATCGATGCCGGGCTGCCGGCCTACGCCGAGTGCGGCGGTCTCATGGTTCTGGCCCGCGGCATCGAGTGGAAAGGGCGGACCCTGCCCATGGCCGGGGCGATTCCCGCGGACATCGTCATGCATGCCCGCCCGGTCGGTCGCGGCTACGTCGAGTTGCGCGAAACGGGGCATGGGCCGTGGAACGTGGCCAGGGACGCAGCACCGGCGCTGATCCGTGCGCACGAGTTCCACTATTCGAGCGTCGAGAACCTTGCGCCGGACACGCGTTTCGCCTATACGGTCGAGCGCGGCCACGGCGTCGACGGCCGGCACGACGGCATCGTGCACCGCAACCTGCTGGCGTCCTACGCCCACCTGCGCGACGTCGCCGGAAACCGCTGGGCGGCGCGCTTTGTCGAATTCGTCCGGCGCTGCAAGCGCGAAGCGCTGCGCGCGGCATGAGGACGGTACTCTTGGAGAACGGGAAGATGGCGCCTGCAGGCGAAGGAAAAACGGTGCGCACCGACGATGAGGGCTACCTGGTCGATCCGGCCGACTGGACGCGCGAGCTCGCGCTGGACATGGCGCGGCAGGAGAATATCGCGATGACGGACGCGCACTGGGCGGTGATCGGCTTCATGCGCGAGTACTACGAACAGCGGCAGATCGCGCCGGACGCCCGGCACGTCATCCACTTCCTGGCCGAATACCATGGCGGCGATGGCGGCGGTCGCAACGAATTGTTCGAGCTGTTTCCCTACGGTTACGTCAAGCAGGCCTGCAGGATCGCCGGGATGCGCAGGCCACGGGCGTGGAGCACCGGCTGACGCACCGTATCCGTTGGAGACGTCATGATCATCATCACGCCTCAGGCCGCGGAACAGATCGTCAAGTCGGCGCAGCAGGCCGGCATCGCCGATGCCTGCCTGCGGCTGGCGGCCCGGCTCGGCAAGGACGGGGCGATCGAATACGGCATGGGCTTCGACGAGCAGGCCGAGGGCGACACGCGGGTGGCGGCCGGCGCCGTAACGGTGCTGGTGTCCGCGGGCTGTATCGAATTGCTGACCGGCGCCACGCTCGACTATGCAGAGATCAACCCGGGTGAGCTGCGCTTTATCTTCATCAATCCGAACGATCCGTCGCACAAGCCGCCGAAAGCCATGCGTTGAGCCCGCCGCTGGACGCCGCGGACTCCACGACGTAGTCTGGGATCTCCATCGTCATCGCCGCCTAGACCGCGGCACTGGTCTGCCGCATGCCCGAACCCAAAGCCCCACCATCAGGCGCGCGCGTCGACGAAGACGCGCCGGAGGCGCGTTCCGCCGCGGGGCCGAGCAGCCAGATCGTGCGCCTTGCGCGCAAGACGCAGTCGCTGGACGTCCTGTACGCGATCGCCACCGGGCTGAGCGAGCCGGGAAGCCTGGAGCAGCTGCTCGAAAACTTCCTCGATACCTTCATCGAACTGGTCGATGCGCGCGCGGCCAGCGTGCGCGTCGTCACCGAGGACGGGAACACCCGTCTCATCGCCAGCCGCGGTCTTGCCGCCCAGGTCGCGGAGCGGGACCGTCTGATGCCGGCGGGAGGCTGTGCCTGCGGCTGGGCCGCGACTGACGGCGGCCTGCGCGTCGAGCAGGGCACTGCACGCTGCGCGGCGCTGCTCGGGGCGCCGATGCTCGAGCGCGACTGCGCGGAGTTCGTGGTCGTGCCGATACGCTACCAGGACAGGATGCTGGGCGTTTATAACCTTTTTCTCGACCGTCCGCTCGCCGCCATGGGAGAGGACATGCGGGATCTGCTGACCACCGTCGGCCGGCACCTCGGCCTGGCGATCGAGAAGGCGCGGCTGGAGAGCGAAGCGCGCCGCTTCGCGATCCTCGAGGAGCGCAACATCATCGGCATCGAGCTGCACGACTCGCTGGCGCAGTCGCTGATCGGCATGCGGCTGCAACTGCGCATGCTGAGCGAGGCGCTGGCGCGCAAGGACCTGGGCCGCGCCGGCTACGAGGCGAACCGCCTTGGCCGGGCGATGACGCAGGCCAACGCCGACCTGCGCGATCTGCTGACCAACTACCGCCTGAAGATCGACGCCGCAGGACTGGTGCAGACGCTCGCCAATCTGGTCGATCGGTTCGGCAAGGAAACCGGCATCGCGGTGTACTTCCAGAACGAATGCGCGGCGCTGGCGCTCACTCCGGCACAGGAAGTGCAGGTCTTCTATATCATTCAGGAGGCGCTCACCAACATCCGCAAGCACAGCGGCGCCTCCAATGTGCGCATCCTGCTCAACAACGAGGACGACCTCTATACGGTGCTGATCGAGGACGACGGCCTCGGCATGGACGAGACCGTGGACGTTGCGCCGGAAGATCATGCCGGGCTGGCGATCATGCGCGAACGCACGCAGCGCCTGCCCGGGCAGATCGTCATCGAAAGCGAGCCCGGCGAAGGCACGCGCATCGTGCTGATTTTCAATGCGCCGCCGGTTGCGGCGAAAACCGCATGAGTTCCTCCAGGATGCGCGTGCTGCTGGTCGACGACCATGCGCTGGTGCGCAAGGGTATCGAAGAACTGCTGCGCAGCCGCGGCGTGCAGGTCGTGGCGTCGGTGAGCTCCGGCGAGGAGGGCATCCGGCGGGCAGGCGAACTGCATCCCGACATCATCCTGCTCGACATCAAGATGCCCGGCATGACCGGCATCGAGACGCTGGCCCGGATGCGTGCGGCCGGCATCGGCACGCCGGTGGTGATGCTCACGATGAGCCGTGACGATGCCGATCTGTCCGCCGCGCTGCGTGGCGGGGCGCAGGGCTTCCTGCTCAAGGATATCGAACCCGAGGATCTCGTGCCTGCGCTGCAGAGCGTCCTCTCGGGCGACAACGTCGTGGCCAACGAGCTGGTTGGAACGCTGGCGCGCCTCGTCGGCGGCGGCGCCGGTAGCGACCGGGGCCAGCCGCGCCCGGCGGCGCTGTTCTCCGAGCTCACGCCGCGCGAACTGGAAATCCTGGAGCACGTCGCCGACGGTCTCTCCAACAAGATGATCGCCCGTGCGCTGGACATCACCGACGGCACGGTCAAGCTCCATGTCAAGGCGATCCTGCGCAAGCTGGGCATGCGCTCGCGCGTCGAGGCCGCCGTGGCCGCGACCGAGCAGGGGCTGGGCAAGTACGGCAGAAAGTCCCGGCGCGCCTCCGGCGAATGAAGCCGTCGACAGTCAAAACCAACGTGGCCGTCTCAGGCCGGCGTCGCGCTGACGAACAGCTGTGTGCGCGGCAGCCCGCGCTGGAGCAGCAGGAATTGCGCTGCGTTCACCAGCGCGTCGGGCCCGGCGACGTAGACGTCGTGGTCGTCCAGCCGGGGATGGCGTTCCAGCACCGCCAGCAGCGTCTGCTCCGCGGCCGAATCCTCCGGCAGCGCCGGGTCGCTGGTCAGCGGGACGTAGTGGAAATTGTCCAGCGCGTCGTTCCAGGAACGGCAGAGGTTGTCCAGGTAGTGGCCGGTCTCCCGGGAGGCGATCCAGTACAGGTGCAGGTGCTCCGCCGCGTCGAGCGCCATCGCGTGCTCGACAAGGCTCTTGATGGGCGCGAAGCCGGCCTCCGCGGCGATGAAGACCAGCGGACGGGGCGAGTCCTCGTCGAGGACGAATTCACCGCGTGGGCCGTCGATGTGCACGGTGTCCGAGACGCCGAGCGCGTCGAAGAGTTGCGTGGAGAATTCATCGCCGTTCCGGCGGCGTACGTGGAACTGCAGGTTGCGTTCGTCGCAGGGACAGCTGGCGACCGGCAGCGACGCGCTCGCTCCGCCGGAGAGCGTCAGCGAAACCGATTGTCCGGCCAGGAAGCGCAGCCGGTTGCTGCGCGGCGTCTGCAGGTGCAGCAGGCGCAGGTCGTCGGCCAGCACCGTGACCGACTTGACCTTCGCGTCGATGCTCTGCAGCGGCAGGTCGGCGGCGCTGTGCGCCTCGTGCGCCTCGACGACCAGGTCGCCGACGGCGGTGTTGCAGCACATGAGCATGACGCCGGCGCCTTTCTCGGCCGCGCTGAGCAGCGAAATCGGAATGGCGGGTCCGGTGCACCTGGCCGGAAACGACTCTCGCCTTGCATTTGCCGCAACTGCCGGAACTGCAGCCATAGTCGAGCGAAAGCCCCGCGCGAAGCGCTGCTTCGAGCACGCTTTCGTTGCCATCGACGAAGAATTCCCTGCCGCTGGGCGTGATCTGAACGTGTGCGGTCATGATTCTGAGAAAGTTCTCCTGTGTCCGCAACGGCTGCGCATCCTCGCCCGCGACGTCGCGCTCCAGTTGCCGGCCGAGCCAGTCGAGCAGTTCCGCCGCCAGCGCCTTCGCCGATGCGACCGACGAGTCGGGGTCGCGCAGCTTCGCCTGCAACCGCGCCACGATTTCCCGGTGGCGCCCGAGTTCTGCCTCGACCAGCGCCCGCTCCCGCGAGAGTTCGCCCAGGCGCGCGACCAGCACCTCGGAACTCGGCAGCAGGCGCTCGCGCATGCGCCGGACGAATGCGGCATCCTTGATCGCCTCGAATTTCTCCAGCGCCGAATGATCCTCAAGCCTGACCTCGGGAAACGCGCGCAGCAGGTCTTCGGCCGAAACCATGCCCTCGAAGGCCGTCAGATCGCCGTTCTTGATCCTGCTCTGCAGAACGCCGCGCCGCACGCCGACCAGGCGCGCCGCGCGGGAAAGTGTGAGAAGCGTGGGCATGGGACTTCGGATTCGAATCCATCATAGCGTCAACAGACTTCGAGAGCATTATGGACTTTCTTCCCGTTTTTCTGGACGTGCGCGGGCAGCCCTGCCTGGTGGTGGGCGGTGGCGATACGGCCGCACGCAAGGCGGCGCTGCTGCTGCGCTCCGGCGCGCGCGTCACCGTGCAGGCCGGGGAGACCTGCGCGGCGTTCGCTGCCGACCTGGCGGCTGGGCGGGTCGAGCAGCGCGCAAGCGCATTTCGCGACGAGGACATCGCCGGATTCGTGCTGGCGATAGGCGCCAGCGATGATGCCGGGGTGAATCGGGCGGTCGCCGCGGCGGCCAGGGCGCGGCACATCCCGGTGAACGTGGTCGACGTGCCCGAATTGTGCACGTTCATCGTTCCCTCCATCGTCGATCGTGCGCCGCTGATCGTCGCGGTGTCCAGCGGCGGCAACTCGCCGGTGCTGGCGCGACTGCTGCGCGCGCGCCTGGAGAGCCTGATCCCCGCCGGATATGGACGACTCGCGGCGCTGGTCGGCGCGTTCCGCGAGCGCGTCAAGCTGCGCGTCAAGCCGCAGGAACGGCGGCGTTTCTGGGAGCGGGTGCTGCAGGGGCCGATCGCCGAGCTGGTGTTCAGCGGCCGGGACGCCGAGGCGGGCAGGGCGCTCGAGGCGGCGCTGACCGACGGGACTCTGGCCACCAGCGGCGGTGAGGTGGCGCTGGTGGGCGCCGGTCCGGGCGACCCGGACCTGCTCACCTTCCGGGCGCTGCGGCTGATGCAGCAGGCCGATGTCGTGGTCTACGATCGGCTGGTGTCGCAGCCGATCCTCGATCTGGTGCGGGTGGACGCCGAGCGCATCTACGCCGGCAAGGAACGCGCGAAACACGCGCTGCCGCAGGACGACATCAACCACCTGCTGGTGCGGCTGGCGCGCGAGGGCAGGCGCGTCGTGCGCCTGAAAGGCGGGGACCCGTTCATCTTCGGGCGCGGCGGCGAGGAGATCGAGACGCTCGCCGCCGAGGGCATCCTGTTCCAGGTGGTGCCGGGCATCACCGCGGCGGCGGGCTGCGCCGCCTATGCGGGGATTCCGCTGACCCATCGCGATTGCGCGCAATCCGTGGTGTTCGTCACCGGCCATCTCCGCGACGGCAGCATGGACCTCAACTGGCCGGCGCTGGCACAGCCGCGCCAGACCATCGTCTTCTACATGGGCCTGGTCGGCACCGACCTGCTGTGCCGCGAACTGACGGCGCACGGGTTGCCTGGCGCCACGCCGGCGGCGCTCGTCCAGCAGGGGACGACGCCGCAGCAGCGCGTGCTGACAGCGACGCTCGATACGCTGCCGGAACTGGTCCGGCGGAGCGACGTCAAGGCGCCGACGCTGATCATCATCGGCGAGGTCGTCCGCCTGCGCGACCGGCTGAACTGGTTCAACTGACGACCGGCCGCCCGCCGACACGGCTGCCCGGTTCGCCGGTCAGCCCGACGTCTGGCGGGTTCTCTCGGCGGACTCCGCCCGATGCTCGACCGCGAACACCGCGGCCTCGACGCGCGAGGTCAGGCCGAGTTTTGACAGGATGTGGCGGACGTGCAGCTTGACGGTGTCGTGGCTGATCGACAGCGACTGCGCGATGGCCTTGTTGGTCTTGCCGCTCGACAGATGCTGGAGGATTTCGTGCTCGCGCTGCGTGAGCTGCTTCATGTGGCTGTTGCGCGTCTTCCTGGGCTCGTCCGGAAGCAGCATGTCGACCAGCTTGGATGTCATCATCGGCGCGACGACCACCTCGCCGCGCGCGGCTCGCCTGATGGCGTCGATGACCTCGTCGGGGTCCATGTCCTTGAGCAGATAGCCGCGCACGCCGGCCCGGAAGGCCCGCGCCAGGTCCTCCTGCAGGTCGCTCATGGTCAGCACGACAACCGGGGTGTCGATGCCCTCGGCGCGGATGCGCGCAAGCAGCGCAAAGCCATCCGTGGGGACCATCCGGAGGTCCATGATCGCCAGGTCCGGGCGGGTGTCGCGAAGCAGGGCCACCGCCTCGTCGGCAGTGCCCGTCGTGCCGCTGACCTTGATCCCGGCGCGCTGCTCGAGCAGCTCCGCAAGGCCCCGTCGGCATAATCCGTGGTCGTCGATGAGGACGACGGTGATGGCCTCGCTCATAGATCTGGCTCCGCGGCCGCAGCAGTTGCGGTAGTCATGTCTGGTCCCCCGTTGGCGGTTGCGCTGCGGGGAAGCGCAGCCGGACCCGCGCACCCGAACCCTCGGCACTCTCGATCGCGAGTTCGCCACCCAGCCGGCGGGCACGTTCGCTCATGATCGCGATGCCGAAGTGACCGGTATCGGCCAGATCTTCGCGGACCGCGCCGTCCGGTATGCCGATGCCGTCGTCCTCGACGGTGATCTCGTAGCCGCCGGCAATGCGATCGAGCGTCATCCGGACGTGCCCGGCATTGGCGTGCCGCGAGACGTTCGCCAGCGCTTCCTGCACGATGTGGAAGATCTCGATCTCCCGTTCCACCGGCAGTTGCGGATCGGATACGGCGCTGTCGAAACTGAGCGCGATGCCGGTGCGGTCCGGAAACGATTCGGCCGCTTCCGCAAGCGCCCAGCGCAGACCCCGGGGATCCATCCGGCTGCGGAAATAGGTGATCAGCTCGCGCAGACGCCGATGCGAATGGGTCAGCGCCTCGTCGACATCGCCGCTGTACTTGACGGCCGCGGGACCGTCGCCGGCGAGAACGGCATCGCGGAGCAGGCTCATCCGCATCCGCATGTAGGTCAGGCCCTGGGCCAGCGAGTCGTGGACCTCGTTGGCCATCGACTGCCGCTCGCGCATCAGGCTGGCGCGCAGGTTCTCGCGGGTGTGGCGCGCATTGGCGATGGCGACGCCGATCAGTTCTCCGGTTGCGTCGAGCAGCGGCATGGTTCGCGCCGGCAGGTCGGCCGCGGTCTCGTACAGCAGGTCGAGCGTGCCTATGGCCTCGCCTTCGAAGCGCAACGGCACCGCCACGACGTGCCGGCAGACCGGACCCGACAGCTCGGTGGAAAGGCGGACCCTGGCGGCGTAGCGGCGAGCGTTCGCGCAGGCCGCGTCCGACCGATCCGGGGCCGTGCAGCGATCGCACCAGTAATCGATGGCGCCGGCGCCGGTGCGGGCCAGGTTCGCCGGCAGTCCCACGGCGACGCCGGGGTCAAGATGAATGCCGTCCGTCGCGACGATGCGCACGGCGCCCGCCGCGGCACCCGCCATGCGAACCACGGCTTCGAGCATCGGCCCGACCGCGGCCTCGATTTCCGGAGCCGGGGCATCCGCGGCGTCGGCACCGCCGGCGGCATCCGGCACGGCGCCACGGGCTGCCGTCCGGTCGCCCGCGCCCGGTCCGGCCAGGGCCCGCAGTTGTCGCCTTTGGACTTGCATTGGCATTCCTCTCCCTCGCAGGCGCCGCGACCCGGCGGCGCTCCGACCGCAGCGGGCAGCCTCGCCACCTACTCCCGACCGTTGAAAAGTATGGGGCCTGCATCACGATGGTGCAAGAATCGTCCCGGCATCCCTTGACAGGTCCGGCAGGCGTCCATCACCCATCCGGGGTATCCTCGTCCTGTCCCAAGTGGCTATGGACACCCGGAACTCCCTTCGCCGTAATGGAGCCTGCCCTTTCGCGGCAAGGGTGCGGCGTTGCCTTCCGCCGTAAGTCAGCTTCCCTTCCGCCGGCAGTCCTCCCCATGCCCAGCCAACCCCTCCACGACCCGACGGCCAAACCGCTTCCTGGCGCCAGGACCGAGACGCGCAACACCACCTGCTACATGTGCGCCTGCCGCTGCGGCATCAGGGTGCACCTGCGCGACGGCGAGATCCGCTACATCGAGGGCAACCCGGACCACCCGCTGAACAACGGCGTCCTCTGCGCCAAGGGGTCGTCGGGCATCATGAAGCAGTACTCGCCGGCGCGGCTGACCAAGCCGCTGCTGCGCAAGCCGGGCAGCGACCGCGGCGCCGGCGAATTCGTCGAGACGACCTGGGAAGAGGCCTTCACGCTGCTCGCCGAGCGATTGCGGCGGATCCGCGCGACCGACCCGAAGAAGTTCGCGCTGTTCACCGGGCGCGACCAGATGCAGGCGTTGACGGGCCTGTTCGCCCGGCAGTTCGGCACGCCGAACTACGCGGCGCATGGCGGCTTCTGCTCGGTCAACATGGCCGCCGGCATGATCTACACCATCGGCGGGTCGTTCTGGGAATTCGGCGGACCCGATCTCGAGCGCGCCCGGCTGTTCATCATGCTCGGCACCGCCGAGGACCACCATTCCAATCCGCTGAAGATCGCAATCTCGAAATTCAAGCGCGACGGCGGCCGCTTCATCTCGATCAATCCGATCCGGACCGGCTATTCGGCGATCGCCGACGACTGGATGCCGATCAAGCCGGGCACCGACGGGGCATTGCTGCTGGCGCTGATCCACGAGCTGATCGCCATCGGTCTCTACGATCGCGAGTTTCTGGTCCGCTACACCAATGCCGGGCAGCTGGTGAACCAGAACCAGCGCGACGACGAGTTCGGCATGTTCGTGCGCACCGAGGTGCCGCTGGAAGAAGGCTGTCCGGACCCGCAGAACAAGCTCTGGTGGGACCGGGTGACCAATCGGCCGGTGGCGACCCACAGCGACGGCGCGGATCCGTTCCTGATGGGCGAGTTCACGCTGCCCGACGGCACCGCGGTCAAGCCGGCGTTCCAGTTGCTCAAGGAACGCGTCGAGGACTACACGCCCGAGTGGGCGGCGGGGATCACCGGCATTCCGGCCGACTCGATCCGCCGGCTGGCCCACGAAATGGGCGTCACCGCGCGCGACCAGAAGATCGAGTTGCCGATCCCCTGGACCGATTCCTGGGGCAAGGAACACGACACGGTCACCGGCAATCCGGTCGCCTTCCACGCCATGCGCGGGCTGGCCGCACATTCCAACGGCTTTCACACGGTCCGCGCGCTGGCAATCCTGATGTCGCTGCTGGGTACCATCGACCGCCCCGGCGGATTCCGCCACAAGGCGCCGTTCCCCAGGCCCATTCCACCCTGCGCCAAGACGCCGAACACGCCGCTGGCGATCAGGCCGAATTCCCCGCTCGACGGCATGGCGCTGGGCTGGCCCGCCGAACCGGACGACCTGTTCGTCGACGACGATGGGGCCCCGGTGCGCATCGACAAGGCGTTCTCGTGGGAGTACCCGCTGTCGGTGCACGGGATGATGCACAACGTCATCACCAACGCCTGGCGCGGCGACCCGTATCCGATCGACACGCTGATGATCTTCATGGCCAACATGGCCTGGAACTCGACGATGAACACGTCCGAGGTCCGCAGGATGCTCAACGACAAGCACGCGGATGGCGACAATCGCGGCGAGTACAAGATTCCGTTTCTTGTGGTTTGCGATGCCTTTCAGTCGGAAATGACGGCGTTCGCGGATCTGGTGCTGCCGGATACCACCTATCTCGAACGGCACGATGTCATGTCGATGCTGGACCGGCCGATCTCCGAGTTCGACGGACCCGTCGACAGTGTGCGCATCCCGGTGGTGCCGCCGACCGGGGAGTGCAAGCCCTTCCAGGAAGTGCTGATCGAATTGGCGGGACGGCTGGGCCTGCCGGCATTCGTCCGCCCGGACGGCAGCCGCAAGTTCCGCGACTACCCGGACTTCATCGTCAATTACGAGACGGAGCCGGGGTCCGGCATCGGCTTCCTGTCCGGCTGGCGGGGCAAGGGCGGCGAGAAGTTCATGGTCGGCGAGCCGAATCCGCGGCAGTGGGAGATGTACGCGCAGAACAACTGCGTCTATCACCACAGGCTGCCGCCGTCCTACCAGTACATGCGCAACTGGAACAAGGGTTACCTGACCTGGTCGCAGCGCACGCGCATCCAGCGCTACGACGAGCCGATCCTGATCCACCTGTATTCCGAGGTGCTGCAGAAGTTCCGGCTGGCGGCGCAGGGCAAGGGCATATCGCGCAAGCCGCCGGCGCACCTGCGCGAGCGGCTCTCCACCTACTTCGATCCGCTGCCTTTCTACTACGAGCCGCTGGAGGCGCAGTGCTCGGACCTCGCGCGCTATCCGCTGAACGCGGTGACGCAGCGGCCGATGGCGATGTACCACTCGTGGGATTCGCAGAACGCATGGCTGCGGCAGATCCACGCGCACAATCACCTGTTCGTCAATCCGAAGGTGGCGCGCGCCGCGGGCATCGACGACGGCGCCTGGATGTGGGTCGAGTCGGCCTGGGGCAGGGTGCGCTGCCTGTGCAGCTACTCCGAGGCGGTCGAGCCGGGTACCGTGTGGACGTGGAACGCGATCGGCAAGTCGCCCGGCGCATGGCGGCTTTCCGTCGACGCCAACGAGGCCGAGCGCGGCTTTCTGCTCAATCACCTGATCGCCGACGAACTTCCCGGCGCTGCCGGTGGCGCGAGCGTGTCCAACTCCGACCCGGTGACCGGGCAGGCCGCCTGGTATGACGTAAGGGTGCGCATCTTTCCGGCCGGCGCCGACGAACCGGCGCAGACCTTCCCGGCGTTCGCGCCGGTCCCGGCGGCGCCAGGCACCGGCGCCACGCCGCGCGTGCTGGCCTATTTCGCCGGACGGAGCAGGCGGCCGTGACCCAACTCGCGCTGGTCATCGACCTCAACGTCTGCGTCGGCTGTCACGCCTGCGTCACCAGCTGCAAGCAGTGGAACACGTCGGGTTCGGCCGGCGCGCTCGCCGACCTGCATCCGTACGGCAAGGATCCGACCGGCGCCTTCTTCAACCGCGTGCAGACCTTCGAAGTTGGCGAATACCCGTCGACGCAGACCGTGCACTTCCCCAAGTCCTGCCTGCACTGCGAGGACCCGCCCTGCGTCCCGGTCTGTCCGACCGGCGCCTCGTACAAGCGCGCCGAGGACGGCATCGTGCTGGTCGACTACGACAAGTGCATCGGCTGCAAGTACTGCTCCTGGGCCTGTCCCTACGGCGCGCGCGAGATCGACGATGAGCGCAAGGTGATGACCAAGTGCACGCTGTGCGTCGATCGCATCTACGACGAGGCGCTGCCGGAGCAGGAACGCAAGCCCGCGTGCGTGATGGCCTGTCCGACCAATGCCCGGTTGTTCGGCGACATCCACGATCCCGAATCACAGGTCGCGACCGCGATCCGCGACAACGCCGGCTATGCGCTGATGCCGGAGTGGGGAACGCATCCCGCCAATCACTACCTGCCGCGGCGGCGTACCGAGCGGCGCATCCACGACGACGAACTCGAGCGCGTCGACAACCCGCTCAGGATCGACGGACTCCTGCCGAAGCCGGGCAAGAAGGATCCGGCGCTGGACGACGTCACCTCCTGGTAACGGCGACAGAAACCTCATGCGGCCGGCCTTCTCCGTTCTCCTGCTCACCACGCTGATCGGCGCCGGTCAGGGGCTGTTCCTGGCGCTGGTCACCGTGGAGCTGTACACGCTGTTCGGCCTGCTGCCGGCGCAGGAGGGTCCCGGGTTCTACGCTTCCGGCAGCGTCGTCGCGCTGCTGTTCCTCGCCGCAGGCCTGGCCAGTTCGTTCTTTCATCTGGGCCGTCCGGAGCGGGCGTGGCGGTCGGCGGCACGCTGGCGCACGTCGTGGCTTTCGCGCGAGGTCATCGTGCTGCCGGTCTTCATGACCGCGGTGGCGCTCTACGGCGGCGCGCACCTGGCGGGCTGGAACCCGGCGCTGGCGGTGCTGACTCCGGGCATGACCATTCATGCGACGGTGCTGCTGGGCGTCGCCGGCACGGTGCTCGCCTTCACGCTGTTCGCCTGCACCGGGATGATCTACGCCTGCCTGCCGTTTCTGCGCGAGTGGG
Source organism: uncultured beta proteobacterium (assembly GCA_963699765.1). Lineage (GTDB taxonomy): Bacteria > Pseudomonadota > Gammaproteobacteria > Burkholderiales > Casimicrobiaceae > VBCG01. The sequence continues at coordinate 103,012 of CAVOVD010000011.1, forward strand.
CATCGCCGTTGACCGTGCTGAATTTCACCCTGATGGGGGGCGCCTCCGGGTTCCTGCTGGCCGCGGCCAGCGCCATCTGGATCGCGCCGGAGCTCGCCCGGTTCCTCGCCATCTGGGCGCTGATCCTGACGCTGCTCGCGCTGCTGGGCCGCGCGATCGCGTTGCTGCGCAATCGCCGGCTGCGCCCGAAGTCCACCGTGCAGACGGCGCTGGGCATCAAGCATCCACGCATCGTCCAGAAGTCCCAGGGATTCATGGGAGGATCGTTCAACACGCGCGAATTCATGCACGGCCGGGCATTGCCGTTCGTGCGAATGGTCAGGTGGCTGTTCCTGGCCGGCGCCTTCGTGCTGCCGGCGGCGATGCTCGCCGCCGTAATCGGCGGCGCGCCGACGGGCTGGCTGCTGCCGGCATTCGTCGTGCAGTACTGCGGCTTGCTGGCCGAGCGCTGGTTCTTCTTCGCCGAGGCGAACCATCCGCAGAATCTCTACTACCAGGCGGTCGCATGATCGCGTCGCGCATCCGCGACGCATCCACCCCGCCCCGGACGAAAAGGAGTCGTTGATCATGGCATTGGTTGAACCTCATGGCGGTGGCGACCTGCGGCCCCTGCTGCTGACCGGAGCCGAACTGGCTGCCGAGCTTGCGCGCGCGAAGTCGTTGCCCGCGCTTCGCGTCAGTTCACGCGAGAAGGGCGACATCATCATGCTCGGCATCGGCGGCTTCACCCCGCTGGACGGCTTCATGTCCCATGCCGACTGGCAGGGCGTGTGCGACGGCATGAAGATGGCGAACGGGCTGTTCTGGCCGATCCCGATCACGCTGTCGGCGAGCCGGGCGTTCGCGGATTCGATCCGCACCGGCCAGTCGATCACGCTGGCCGATCCCGACGACGGCGCGCCGCTGGCGACGATGACGGTGACCGAGAAGTACGGCATCGACCGCGACCACGAATGCGCGACGGTGTTCCGGACGACCGACCTCGCGCACCCCGGCGTGAAACTGGTCATGGAGCAGGGCGAGGTCAATCTCGCCGGGCCGATCAAGGTGCTGTCGACCGGCGACTTCGCTGCGCGTTACGGCGCGCTGTTCATGACACCGGCGCAGACCCGCGCGCTGTTCACTTCGCTTGGCTGGACCAGGATCGCCGCCTTCCAGACCCGCAACCCGATGCATCGCTCGCACGAATACCTGGCCAAGATCGCGATCGAGGTCTGCGACGGGGTGCTGGTGCATTCGCTGCTCGGGGCGCTGAAGCCGGGAGACATTCCGGCCGAGGTCCGCACCAAGGCCATCGCCGTGCTCGCCGATCATTATTTCGTGCCCAATACCGTGGTCCAGGCGGGCTATCCGCTGGACATGCGCTACGCGGGTCCGCGCGAGGCGCTGCTGCACGCGCTGTTCCGACAGAACTATGGCTGCTCGCACCAGATCGTCGGCCGCGATCACGCCGGAGTCGGCAGCTATTACGGGCCATTCGACGCGCACCACATCTTCGATCAGATTCCGAAGGACGCGCTGAAGACGCAGGCGCTGAAGATCGACATTGCCTTCTGGTGCTACAAATGCGGCGGCATGGCGTCCGGGCGTACCTGCCCGCACGAAGCCGCCGACCGCCTGCAGGTTTCGGGGACCGCGTTGCGCAAGGCGCTGTCGGAAGGGACCGAAGTCCCGCCGGAATTCAGCCGCCCCGAGGTGCTGGCGGTGTTGCGCGAGTACTACGCGGGCCTCGGGCAGGCGGACGTCCCGGCACGCCGGTCCTGATCGTCAGTCGTCGCCCCAGACCTCGCGCGCGACTTCGACGATCAGGCGCAGCTTGGCCGCCTGCGCCTCCATCGCGATGTCGTTGCCGTGGACCGTGCTCGAAAAGCCGCACTGCGGCGACAGCGCGAGTTGCTCGAGCGGCACATAGCGGCTGGCCTCGTCGATTCGACGTTTGAGCGCGTCCTTGGACTCCATCGTTCCGGCCTTGGTGGTGACCAGCCCCAGCACGACGATCTTCCCGGGCGGCACGAAGCGCAGCGGGCGGAAGTCGCCGCTGCGCTCGTCGTCGTATTCGAGGAAGTAGCCGTCGAGATTCATCTCCGACAGCAGCGCCTCGGCCACCGGCTCGTAACCGCCCTCGGCCGCCCAGGTGCTCTTGAAGTTGCCGCGGCACAGATGCGTGCACAGCGTCATGCCCGCGGGCTTCTGCGTCACCACGCGGTTGATGAACGAGGCATAGCGGTGGGGCAGCTCGGCCGGATCGTCGCCGCGCTGGCGGGCCGCCTCCTGCATCTTCGGGTCGCACAGGTAGGCGAGGTTGGTGTCGTCCATCTGCACGTAGGTGCAGCCGGCCGCGGCCAGTGCCCGCAGCTCGGCGCCGTAGGCGTCGGCGGTGTCCTGGTAGAACGCTTCCAGGTCCGGGTAGTGCTCGCGGCTGATGCCGGCGCGGCCGCCGCGGAAATGCAGCATCGTCGGTGATGGAATCGATACCTTCGGCGTACGTCGCGTCTGGGTTTTCAGATAGTTGAAGTCCGCGACCTGGATGTCCTTGACGTGGCGGACGCGGTCGATGACGCGCATCACCGGAGGTGCGAGTTCCTCGCTGCCGTCGGGCTTCCTGATCGTCACCGGGATCTCGGTCTTGACGCCGCCCAGCTGTTCGAGGAAGTCGATGTGGAAATAGGTGCGGCGGAATTCGCCATCGGTGATCGACTGCAGGCCGGCATCCTCCTGCATCTTCACCACTTCGCTGATCGCGCGGTCCTCGACGGCGCGCAGTTCGCCGGCGGTGATCTCGCCGCGCGCCTTCCTGTCGCGGGCGTCCAGCAGGTACCTGGGGCGAAGGAAACTGCCGACGTGATCGGCACGAAAAGGCGGTGTCTGGCGCTGCGTCATGATCCTGATCCTCGTGCATCGGGTGAGCCGGGACCTGGCTCGATGTTCGATTTAACCAGATCGCCGGGGCGCTGTCGCGTCGCGCGGCGTCAGGCCGGCGCCGAGCGCTGAACTGGCCAGCGCCTCGATCACTGCGATGGTCGCCTTCTGCAGCGGCGTCGACGGGCGCAGCGCGGAGGTCACGACGGCGAGCGCGCTGGCGAGCTGCGGCTGGACGATGGGTCGCGTATGCAATCGCGCCGCAGTGGCCGTGCCCTGCAGCGCACGAGGCGACAGCACCGCGAAGCCGTGACCGTCGGCGACGAGTTCGAGGATGGCCGGAACCGCGTCGATCTCCATCGCTACCTGCGGCCGCAGACCGACTCCGGCGAGGCGCGCCTCGACCAGCATGCGGATCGCGTGCGGCCGGCTGGGGATGAGCAGCGGAAAGCGCGGCAGTTCGGCAAGCCGCAGCGTCCTCGGCTGGTTGCCGCCCTTGCGCGCGCAGACGAGGCACAGCGGCTCCTCGAGCAGTACCCGGTATTCGATTTCCGGCGTGGCCACCGGGTTGTAGACGAGGCCCACGTCGACGCGGCCGACCGACAGCCACTCCAGGATGTTGGCCGACAGGCCCTCGACGATCGACAGGGATGCCTGCGGAAAACGCTGCCGGAATTCACGCACCACCGGCAGTGTCAGGTGGCGCGCGACCGTCGGCGGCAATCCGACCACCACCTGTCCGACCGGCGCGCCCTTGGTCTCGTCGACGTCGCGGCGCGCACGGTCCACCTGCTGCAGAATGCCTCGCGCGTGCTCGAGCAGGCGCTTGCCGGCCTCGGTCGGCACCGCGCCGCGGCCGTTGCGCAGCAGCAGGTTCTGGCGCAGCTCCACCTCTAGATTGCGCACCTGCCGGCTGATCGCCGGTTGGGCGATTCGCAGGACACGCGCCGCGCGGCTGAACCCGCCGAGGTCGACGACGTGAACGAAATACTCGAGTTGCTTGAGGTCCAAGGGGCGTTTCGGGGCGCCAAGCGCCAACCATGCCATATTGGCATAGCTGCTAGTATACCGATCGGTCTTTTCGATGGCCGGATCGAGGCGCAGACTAAGCGCATCGAATCGGGTCCGATGCGTCCGGCGTTGCCGGCCTCGCAGGCGGAGCCCGGTCACCTGGCGGAGCCCGTCATCCAAACTGCCGTTCCCTGTCTGTTCATGAGAGGCGGAACCTCGCGAGGGCCGTTCTTCCGCGCCGACGACCTGCCGTCCGACATCGCGGCACGCGACCGCGTGCTGCTCGCGGTGATGGGTTCGCCGGACAAGCGGCAGATCGATGGCCTCGGCGGCGCGCATCCGCTCACCAGCAAGGTCGGCATCGTCGCCCGCGGCAGCAAGCCGGGCGTCGACCTCGATTTCCTGTTCGCGCAGCTGCAGCCGGACAGCGACCGCGTGGACACGACGCCCAACTGCGGCAACATGCTCGCGGCCGTGGTGCCGTTCGCGCTGGAAACCGGGATGGTGCAGCCTAGGGGCGAGGAAAGCACCTTCCGTGTGCTGACCATCAACACCGACATGCAGTGCGACATCACCGTGCAGACGCCGGGCGGCCGAGTCGAGTACCAGGGCGATGCGCGCATCGACGGCGTGCCGGGAACGTCGGCGCCGATCACCATCAACTTCCTCGACACCGCCGGGTCGGTGTGTTCCGGGCTGCTGCCGACCGGCCGTGTGCGCGACGTCGTCGACGGCATCGAGGTCACCTGCATCGACAACGGCATGCCGCTGGTGATGCTGCGCGCGGCGGATGTCGGCCGCAGCGGCAGCGAAGGCGTGGCCGAATTGAACGCCGATACGGAACTCAAGTCGCGCCTCGAGCGCCTGCGGCTCGCCTGCGGGCAGGCGATGGGTCTGGGCGACGTCACCGCGAAAAACTATCCGAAAATGACGCTGATCGCGCCGCCGCGACACGGCGGCAGCCTCGGCACCCGGAGCTTCATCCCGCACGTCTGCCACGACGCGATCGGCGTGCTTGCCGCGGTGACGGCGGCGACCGCCTGCGTGCTCGAAGGATCGGTATGCGACGGCATCGCCGTGGTGCCGAAGGGCAGCGTCAAGCAGGTTTCGATCGAGCACCCGACCGGCGAGTTCTCGGTGCGAACTCGAGGTCGACCCGGACCATCCGCAGAACGTCACGCGGGCGGCGCTGCTGCGCACCGCCCGGCTGCTGATGCGCGGCGAGGCGATGATCCCGGAGTCGATATGGAAAGGACCGTCATCGTGATCATCGACTGCCACGGCCATTACACCACCGCGCCCAGGGCGCTTGAGGAATGGCGCAACCGCCAGATCGCCGGCCTGAAGGACCCCGCGCTCGTCCCGAAGGCCGCCGAGCTTGCGATCGACGACGACGCGTTGCGCGAGAGCATCGAGACCAACCAGCTCGCCAAGATGAAGGAGCGGGGCAGCGACCTGACCATCTTCTCGCCCCGCGCAAGCTTCATGGCGCACCACATCGGCGATTTCCAGACCAGTTCGACCTGGGCGGCGATCTGCAACGAACTGTGTTTCCGGGTGAGCCGGCTGTTTCCGGACAATTTCATCGGCGCCGCCATGCTGCCGCAGTCGCCCGGCGTCGACCCGGCGACCTGCATCCCCGAGCTGGAGAGGTGCGTCGACGAATACGGGTTCGTGGCCATCAACCTGAATCCGGACCCGTCGGGTGGACACTGGACGTCGCCACCGCTGTCCGACCGGCACTGGTACCCGATCTACGAAAAGATGGTCGAGTACGACATCCCGGCGATGATCCACGTCAGCACCAGCTGCAACGCCTGCTTCCATACCACCGGCGCGCATTACCTCAACGCCGACACCACGGCGTTCATGCAGTGCCTGACGGCGGACCTGTTCGGCGATTTTCCGACGCTCCGGTTCGTGATCCCCCACGGCGGCGGCGCGGTGCCCTACCACTGGGGCCGCTTCCGCGGACTGGCGCAGGAGCTGAAGAAGCCGCTGCTCCGCGACCACCTGCTGAACAACATCTTCTTCGACACCTGCGTCTACCACCAGCCGGGCATCGACCTCCTGACCAGGGTGATTCCGGTCGACAACGTGCTCTTCGCCTCCGAGATGATCGGCGCGGTGCGCGGCATCGACCCGGAGACCGGGTTCAACTACGACGACACCAAACGCTACATCGAAGCGGCAGCGCTGTCCGAGGAAGACCGCTACAAGATCTATGAAGGCAACGCACGGCGCGTGTATCCGCGCCTGGATGCAGCGCTGAAGGCGAGGGGACAATGAGCATGAACGACCTGGGCGTCGTCAGGCGCCGCATCGTCCGCGCCGACCGCGCGGCCGTCGACCGACTGGGCCGCTTCGGCGTGGCGACCGTGCACGAGGCGATGGGGCGCGTCGGCCTGATGAAGCCGTACATGCGGCCTGTCTACGCGGGCGCACACCTGTGCGGGACCGCGGTGACCGTCCTGCTGCAGCCGGGCGACAACTGGATGCTGCACGTCGCCGCCGAACAGCTGCAGCCGGGAGACATCGTCGTCGCCGCATGCACGACCGACAACGAGGGCGGCTTCTTCGGCGACCTGCTGGCGACCAGCTTCCGCGCCCGCGGTGCCGGCGGGCTGGTCATCGACGGCGGCGTCCGCGATGTCCGTGACCTGACGGCGATGCAGTTCCCGGTGTTCTCGCGCGCGATCAACGCCATGGGCACGGTCAAGGCGACGCTGGGCTCGGTGAACATCCCCGTGGTCTGCGCCGGCGCGCTGGTGCATCCCGGCGACGTGGTGATCGCCGACGACGACGGCGTGGTGGTGGTGCCTGCCGCCCTCGCGCGGCAGGCGGCCGACGCCGCGCAGGCGCGCGAGGCGAACGAGGCGGAGAAGCGCGAGAAGCTCGCCGCCGGCGTGCTTGGACTCGACATGTACAAGATGCGCGAGCCGCTGGCCAAGGCCGGGCTCAAGTACATCGACTGAACATGGCCGACATGACGCTGCCCGATCCATCGACCCCCACCGCCGCAGCGAAAGCCGCCCCGGAGACGATGAACGCGGTGGACTTCGGAATCACGCCGGGCTGGCTCCCGTTCCATCCAGCGCCGTCGACGCCGCGGTTCCAGGCGCCGCCCGGCGCCGTCGACGCGCATTGCCACGTGTTCGGTCCGGGCGCGCACTTTCCCTATGCGCCCGAGCGCAAGTACACGCCCTGCGACGCATCGAGGGAGCAGTTGTTCGCGCTGCGCGACCGGCTGGGTTTCTCCCGCAACGTCGTGGTCCAGGCAACCTGCCATGGCGCCGACAACCGCGCGCTGGTCGATGCGCTGCGGCATTCCGGCGGTCGGGCCCGAGGCGTGGCGACCGTCAGGCGCAGCGTCACCGATGCCGAGCTGGCCGACCTGCACGCCGCCGGCGTTCGCGGCACGCGCTTCAATTTCGTCAGGCGCCTGGTCGATTTCACGCCCAGGGACGAGCTGCTCGAGATCGCGCAGCGCATCGCGCCGCTGGGCTGGCACGTCGTCGTCTACTTCGAGGCCGCCGACCTCCCGCAACTGTGGGACTTCTTCACCGCGCTGCCGACCACCGTGGTGGTCGATCACATGGGCCGCCCGGACGTGACCAGGCCCGTTGACGGCCCGGAGTTCGAGCTGTTCGTGCGCATGCTGCGCGAGCATCCGAACATCTGGTCGAAGGTGAGCTGTCCCGAGCGCCTGTCCGTCTCCGGGCCGCCGGCGCTCGATGGCGAGCGCCGCCCCTACCGCGACGTCGTGCCGTTCGCGCGCCGGATCGTCGAAACGTTCCCGGACCGCGTGCTCTGGGGCACCGATTGGCCGCACCCCAACCTCAAGGACCACATGCCCGACGACGGACTGCTGGTCGACTTCGTGCCGCAGATCGCCACCACCGCCGACCTCCAGCGCCGGTTGCTGGTCGACAACCCGATGCGTCTGTACTGGCCCGAAGAGATTCGCTGAAGGAGCAATCATGGCACTCGACAAACCATACAAGAACGTCCCCGGCACGACCATCTTCGACGCCGAGCAGTCGCGCAAGGGCTATCACCTCAATCAGTTCTGCGTGTCGCTGATGAAGGCGGAAAACAGAAAGCGCTTCAAGGCCGACGAGCGTGCCTATCTCGACGAGTGGCCGATGACCGAGGACCAGAAACAGGCGGTGATGGCGCGCGACCTGAATCGCTGCATCGCACTCGGCGGCAACATCTATTTTCTCGCCAGGATCGGCGCGACCGATGGCCTCTCCTATCAGCAGATGGCCGGCAGCATGACCGGAATGAGCGAGGCCGAGTACCGCAACATGATGCTGAAGGGCGGGCGCTCCATCGAGGGCAATCGTTACGTGGGGGAGAAGTCATGAATGTCGAATTCGCAGCGGCAGCCGCCGGCGCGGGGAGTGCCTGAATGGCCAGAATCAGCGCAAGCGTCTACACCTCGCACGTCCCGGCGATCGGCATCGCGATGGACCAGGGCAAGACCGCGGAGCCCTACTGGCAGCCGGTATTCAACGGCTATGAGGCTTCCAGGGCATGGATGAAGGCCAATCCCCCGGACGCGATCTTCCTCGTCTACAACGACCATGCCACCGCGTTCAGCCTGGAGATCATCCCGACGTTCGCCATCGGCTGCGCCGCCGAGTTCAAGCCTGCCGACGAGGGCTGGGGCGCGCGTCCGGTGCCGGTGGTGCAGGGCCATCCGGAACTCGCCGCGCACATCGCGCAGTCGGTGATCCAGGACGATTTCGACCTGACCGTCGTCAACCGGATGGACGTCGACCACGGCCTGACGGTGCCGCTGTCCCTGCTCTGCGGACAGCCCGAGGCCTGGCCCTGCCCGGTGATCCCGTTCGCCGTGAACGTCGTCCAGTATCCGGTGCCCTCCGGCCGGCGCTGCCTGCAGCTGGGCCGGGCGATCCGCAAGGCGGTCGCGTTGTACGACGAGCCGCTGAACATCCAGATCTGGGGCACCGGCGGCATGAGCCACCAGCTGCAGGGGCCGCGCGCGGGGCTGATCAACCGCGAGTTCGACAACGCCTTCCTCGACCGGCTGATCGCCGATCCCGAAGGCCTGTCGCATATGCCGCACATCGACTACGTGCGCGAGGCCGGGTCCGAGGGCATCGAACTGGTGATGTGGCTGATCGCGCGCGGCGCGATGGATGATGCGCCGCCGCGGGTCGTTCACCGCTTCTATCACGTGCCTGCGTCGAACACCGCCGTGGGTCACCTGGTCCTGGAGAATCGGCAATGAAATCTCCGATCAAGGTCGCGCTGGCCGGCGCCGGCGCCTTCGGCACCAAGCACCTGGACGCAATCAGGCTGATCGACGGCGTCGAGGTGGTGTCGCTGGTCGGCCGCGAGGCCGGCAAGACGAAGGAAGTGGCCGCGAAATACGGCATCGGCCACGTCGCGACCGATCTCGCCGACAGCCTGGCGCTGCCCGCGGTCGACGCGGTGATCCTGTGCACGCCGACGCAGATGCACGCGGCGCAGGCGCTTGCCTGCCTCGCCGCGGGCAAGCACGTGCAGGTGGAGATCCCGCTCGCCGACAGCCTGGCCGACGCGGAAGCCGTTGCGCGCGCGCAGAAGGAGGCCGGCAAGGTCGCGATGGTCGGCCACACCCGCCGCTTCAACCCGAGCCACCAGTGGGTGCACCGGAGAATCGCGGAACGGGCGTTCAACATCCAGCAGATGGACGTGCAGACCTTCTTCTTCCGCCGCACCAACATGAACGCGCTGGGGCAGCCGCGGTCATGGACCGATCACCTGCTCTGGCACCACGCGGCGCATACGGTGGACCTGTTCCTCTACCAGACCGGCGGCGATATCGTCGCGGCGAACGCGCTGCAGGGGCCGATCCATCCGACGCTGGGCATTGCCATGGACATGTCGATCCAGCTCAAGGCCTCGACCGGCGCGCTCTGCACGCTGTCGCTGTCCTTCAACAACGACGGTCCGCTCGGAACCTTCTTTCGCTACATCGGCGACACCGGCACGTACATCGCGCGTTACGACGACCTGGTCGACGGCAAGGACGCGAGAATCGACGTGTCCAAGGTCGACGTGTCGCTGAACGGCATTGAGTTGCAGGACCGCGAGTTTTTCGCGGCGATCCGGGAGGGACGGGAGCCCAACGCCAGCGTGGCGCAGGTGCTCCCATGCTACCGGACGCTCGACCGGCTGGAGCGGCAGCTCGCGGCATGACCTGTTGAAGTCCCGATCGATTCGCACCCACCCCACGGAGACGACATGAACCAGACCCACGCAACCCCGCGCCGCAGGATCCTGCAGCGCTTCGCGGCCACCGTCCTGCTTGGCCTGATGCCGCTCGCGGCGCAGGCGCAGGCCGGCGACCCCTTCAGGATCGGGCTGATTCTGCCCTTGACCGGGCCCTTCGCGTCGACCGGGAAACAGATCGAAGCGGCGGTGCGCCTGTACATGGCGAAGAACGGCACCACGGTCGCCGGCCGCAAGATCGAACTCATCGTCAAGGACGACACCGGCCTCGCACCCGAGACCACCAAGCGCATCGCGCAGGAAATGGTCGTCCAGGACAAGGTGAACGTGCTGGCTGGCTTCGGCCTGACACCGCTCGCGCTCGCTGCGGCGCCGGTCGCCACGGAGGCCAAGGTGCCGATGGTCGTCATGGCCGCGGCCACCGAAATGATCCCGACCCGCTCGCCGTACATCGTGCGCACCGGCTTCACGTTGCCGCAGGTCACCGCGCCGATCGCCGACTGGGCAGCCAAGAACAGGATCAAGAGGGTGGTCACCATGGTGACCGACTACGGTCCGGGGCTCGACGCCGAGAAGACGTTCATTGCCACGTTCAAGGCGGCCGGCGGCGAGATCGTCGAATCGATCCGCACGCCGCTGCGCAATCCCGACTACGCGCCGTTCCTGCAGCGCGCGAAGGACGCCAAGCCCGATGCGCTGTTCGTGTTCGTGCCCTCCGGCGAGGGCCTTGCCGTGATGAAGCAGTTCGACGAGCGTGGCCTGAAACAGGCCGGCATCCGCCTGATCGGCACCGGCGACGTCACCGATGACGACCTGCTGGTGAGCATGGGCGCGCCCTCGGTCGGCCTGATCACCTCGTTCCACTATTCGGCCGCGCACGATTCGCCGGAGAACAAGGCCTATGTCGACGGCATGATGAAGGCGAACAACGGCATGCGCCCGAATTTCCACTCGGTTGGCGGCTACGACGGCATGCATCTGATCTACGCGGCGCTGGCCAAGGCCGGCGCGAAGGCGACGGGCGAGCAGCTGGTCGAGGCGATGAAGGGGATGAAGTGGGTGAGCCCGCGCGGCCCGATGTCGATCGATCCGGCAACGCGCCAGGCCGTCCAGAACGTCTATCTGCGCGAGGTCAAGATGGTCAACGGCCAGCCGTGGAACGTCGAGTTCGCGACCATCGAGAACGTCAGGACGCCGGGCAACTGATCGGCGTGCAGGGCGGGGGCGGAGCGCGATGCTGGGCAACCTGATCGGGGTTCTGTTCGACGGCATCGCCTACGGCAGCCTGTTGTTCATCATCAGCATCGGGCTGTCGGTGACCATGGGGTTGATGAATTTCGTCAACCTGGCGCACGGCGCGTTCGCGATGGCCGGCGGCTACACCTGCGCGCTGCTGATGACGCGCGCGGGCGTGCCGTTTCTCGCGACGCTGCCGGTTGCGTTCGTCGTCGCCGCAGTCATGGGCATCGTCCTGGAGCGCACGCTTTACCAGCGGCTTTACAAGGCGCCGCACCTCGACCAGGTGATGTTCTCCATCGGCCTGGTGTTCATGGCGGTGGCCGCGACGACCTACTTCTTCGGCCCGTCGCAGCAGCCGGTGCAGCTGCCCGACTTCCTGCGCGGTCAGGTGCAGGTGTTCGGTCGTGGTCTGGGCGCCTACCGGCTGTTCCTGATCGGCGCGGTGATCGCGGTGACCGTCGCGCTGCACCTGCTGCTGGTGCGCACGCGCTTCGGCGCGCAGGTGCGGGCATCGGTCGACAATGCGGTCGCCGCCGCGGGGCTGGGCATCAACGTGAATCGGGTGTTCGGCGTGACCTTTGCGCTCGGTTCCGGACTTGCCGGACTGGGTGGCGCGCTGGGAATCGACGTCCTCGGCCTCGACCCGACGTTTCCGCTCAAGTACATGGTCTACTTCCTGCTCGTCGTCGCCATCGGTGGTGCGGGGACCATCAAGGGCGGGCTGATCGCGGCGATGATCCTCGGCGTCTGCGACGTCGCCGGCAAGTACTACGTCCCTCAGGTCGGCTCGTTCATCATCTACTTCCTGATGGTCGTGCTGATGATTGCGTTTCCGACCGGCCTCTACGGGCGGCGCGCTTGAACGACGCCGCCGTCGCGCCGCGGCTGCCCAGCGACCGTTGGCGCCCCGCCGAGATCGCGTTCTGGCTGTTGCCGGTCGCGTTCTTCTTCGCGTTTCCCGATTACCGGGTGCTCGGCAGCCAGATCCTGATCACCGCGCTGTTCGCGGTGTCGCTGGACCTGATCCTGGGCTACGCCGGCATCGTCTCGCTCGGACACGCGGCGTATTTCGGCATCGGCGCCTACGCGGCGGGCCTGCTCGCCGTCCACGGCTGGGGCGAGCCGATCAGCGGGCTGGCGATCGCCGGCGCGGCCGGTGCGTTGCTCGGCTTCGCGACCAGCTTCCTGGTCGTGCGCGGCGCGGATCTCGCACGGTTGATGGTGACGTTGGGCATCGGCCTGATGCTCTACGAGGCGGCCAACCAGTGGCGCTCGGTCACCGGCGGCGCCGATGGGCTGACCGGCGTCGGCATGTGGAAGCTGCTCGGCGTGTTCTCGTTCGGCCTGACCGGCACCACCGGCTACGTCTACAGCCTCGTCGTTCTGTTCCTGCTGTTCGTCGATTGCGCGCCGCATCGTCAATTCACCCTTCGGGTTGTCGTTGCGCGGGGTGCGCGAGAACGTCCGGCGCATGCCCGCGCTCGGTGCGCCGGTCACGCGCCGCCTGATCGCCATCTACACGGTCAGCGCGGCCATGGCCGGCGTGGCCGGCGGTCTGCTGGCGCAGACGACCCAGTTCGTCGGCCTGGACGTGTTCGGCTTTCCGCGCTCGGCCGACCTGATGATCATGCTGGTGCTGGGCGGCGCCGGCCGGCTCTACGGCGGAGTCCTCGGCGCCGCGGTATTCATGATCGCGCACCATTACCTGTCCGATCTGAACCCCGTCTACTGGCAGTTCTGGCTCGGCCTGCTGCTGGTGACCGTGGTCATGTTTGCGCGCGGTGGCATCCTCGGTGCCCTCGACGGCCTGCGCACCCGCCTGCGCGGTGCACGACCATGACGCCGGCCCTGTCCACCGCCGGGTTGTCGAAGCAATTCGGCGCATTCAAGGCCAATACCGACATCACGCTGGAATTCGCCCAGGGCGCGCGGCATGCGCTGATCGGTCCGAACGGCGCCGGCAAGACCACGCTGATCAACCTGCTCACCGGCGCGCTGCCGCCGTCGGCAGGCGATGTCTTCCTCGGCGGCGCGCGCATCACCAGGCTGCCGCAGCACCAGCGCGTCAAGCGCGGCGTGACGCGCACCTTCCAGATCAACACGCTGTTCGCCGGCCTGACCGTGCTGGAGTCGGTGGTGCTCGCGATCTGCGAGCGCAAGGGCGCGGCCGGCGTCTGGCTGCGCACGGTCGCCTCGCGCCGCGACGAGATCGACGAAGCGCAGACGCTGCTGCGGACGCTGCGCCTGTCCGCCGAGGCGAATGCGCTGACCCGGGACCTGCCCTACGGCAAGCAGCGCCTGATCGAGATCGCGCTGGCTCTGGCGACCAGGCCGCGCATCCTGTTGCTCGACGAACCCGCGGCCGGCATTCCGGCGGGGGAGAGCAGTGAACTCTTCGCGGCGATCGCCGCGTTGCCGAAGGACGTGACCATCGTATTCATCGAGCACGACATGGAACTCGTGTTCCGCTTCGCCGAGCGGATCACGGTGCTGGTGGGCGGCAGCGTGCTGACCGAAGGCACGCCGGAGGAGATCGCCGCCGATCCGCGGGTGCGCGAGGTCTACCTGGGCGAGGCGCAGCATGGCTGAGCTGCTGACGGTCGAGGGCCTCACCGCCGGCTACGGCGACGGCGTCGTGCTCGACGACGTGTCGCTGTCGCTGGACGAGGGCGAAACGCTGGCGCTGCTCGGTCGCAACGGCATGGGCAAGACGACGCTGCTGGTGACGCTGATGGGGCTGACACGGCAGCGCGGCGGCAGCCTGCGCTGGCGCGGCGGGGACCTGGCCCGGCTGCCCACGCACCGGCGCAGCCAGTCGGGGCTCGGCTGGGTGCCGCAGGAGCGGATGATGTTCGCCTCGCTCACCGTCGACGAGCACCTGACCGCGGTCGCGCGCCGCGGCCCCTGGACCGCCGAGCGGGTCTACGGAATCTTTCCGCGTCTCGGCGAGCGGCGCGGCAACTTCGGCAACCAGTTGTCGGGCGGCGAGCAGCAGATGCTGGCGATCGGCCGCGCGCTGATGGTCAATCCCAGCCTGCTGCTGCTCGACGAGCCGATGGAGGGCCTGGCGCCGATCATCGTGCAGGAGCTGATGAACGTGATCCGCGATCTGGTGACCGACAGCGGCATGGCGGTGATCGTGGTCGAGCAGCACGCCAGGCTCGCCCTGTCGCTCACCGACAACGCGATCGTGCTCGAGCGCGGACGGGTCATCCACCGCGCGCCGAGCGCGACGCTGCTGCGGGACCCGGCCAGACTGCGCGAGCTGATCGCGGTATCCTGAAGCGAAGGACATCGAGATGAAGGCGATCAGGATCATCGAGGACGAGCACCGGGCGATCACGGCGGTGATCGAGGGTCTGCGGCAGCTGGTGGCCGAAATCGGCGCCGGGCGCATGGCGCCGGACCACGCGCTGCTTGGCGCGCTGTTCCACTACATCGGCGAATTTCCCGAGCGCCTGCACCACCCGAAGGAGGACGACTATCTGTTCGCCCGGCTGCGCCAGCGGCGGCCCGAGGCGGCGCCGCTGCTCGACGGCCTCGCCCGGGAGCACGCGATCGGCCATCAGCGCTTCCTGGAACTGAAGGCCTTGTGGGAGCGCTATCGCAGCGACGCGGCCGCATTGCCGGCGTTCGCCGATGCCGTGGAACGCTACGCGCACTTCCACTGGCTGCACATGCGCCGCGAGGAGCAGGAGGTGCTGCCGCAGGCGGTGGAGGCTCTGGCCGAGGAGGACTGGGACGCCATCGATGCGGCGTTCGCATCCAACAGCGACCCGGTGGTCGGGGTCCCTGCCAGCAAGACGTTTCGTGAGCTGTTCCGGCACCTGGTGGCGATCATGCCGCCGCCGCTCGGCGTCGGCCCCGAGGCGGCGCAGCGAAAGCACTGACCGGCACTCCCTGGAGGCTTCCCATGCAGGACCAGCAATCCATCCGGAGCATCGCCCTCATCGGCTTCGGCGAAGTAGGCACGATCTTCGGTGAGGATCTGGCTCGCCGGGGTCCGGAGCTGTCGACCTACGATATTTTGCTCGATGCGCCGGCATCGCGGCCGGCGATGCTGGCGCGAGCGGCCGCGGTGGGTGTCGCGGCGCGCGACAGCCTGGCCGACGCGGTCCGCGACGTCGATCTGGTGATCTCGGCCGTCACCGCGTCGTCGTCGCGCGACGTCGCCCGCGACGCTGCCGCGTCGCTGCGGCCGGGACAGTACTTCCTCGACGTCAATTCGGTCTCCCCGGAGACCAAGCGCGGCAACGCGACGATCGTCGAGGCCGCCGGGGCCCGCTATGTCGAGGCCGCGGTGATGGCGCCGGTGCCGCCGCAGCGTCTCGCGGTGCCCATGCTGCTCGGAGGCGGGCGCGCGGACACGCTGGCTGTGGCGCTGAAGGCGCTCGGCATGAATGCGACGGTGGTGGCCGAGGCGATCGGGACCGCCTCGGCGATCAAGATGTGCCGCAGCATCATGATCAAGGGCATCGAGGCGCTGGTCGTCGAAAGCATGTTCGCGGCGCGCCGCTTCGGCGCCGAGGATGCGGTCCTTGCGTCGCTCGACAGGACGTTTCCGCACATGGGCTGGACCGCGAACCTGCCTGACTATCTGGTCAGCCGCGTGGCCGAGCACGGCCGTCGCCGCGCGGCCGAAATGCGCGAGGTCGCGCTGACGCTGGAGGAGGCCGGAGTGCCGCCGACCATGGCGAAGGCCACGGCGGTCCGGCACGATGCGCTGGTGCAGCAGATGGCGGAAGCCGGCCTGCATTATCCGGCCGACGGGTTTTCCTGGCGGGCGCTTGCCGACGCGCTGGCGGCCCCTCCGGACTGATCGGCACGGCGGCGAGTTGCCGTATACTCCATCAACGCCGCGTCCGCTCCGGGCCCGGCGTTTTTTCTCGCCCCATCATCGGCGCAGGGAGATGCGATGCGCATCGAAAACGAGGTCAGGCTGGACTTCAAGGACGTGCTGATCCGCCCCAAGCGAAGCACGCTGTCCACGCGTTCCAACGTCGACATCTCGCGGGAATTCCGTTTCCGTCATGCGCAGATCGACTACCACGGCGTGCCGATCATCGCCGCCAACATGGACACCACCGGCACCTTCGAGATGGCGCGCGCGCTCGCCGCCTTCGATCTGTCGACCGCGCTGCACAAGCACTATGCCGACGACCAGGCGGTCGCATTCTTCAAGGGTCTGGAAAGAAAATCCGCCGCGTTCTACTCGCTGGGCATCACCGCGGCCGACGAGGCGAAATTCGCCCGGGTGATGGACGCGGCCGGCAGCGGCGGGGACTCGGCCATCCGCTACGCCTGCATCGACGTCGCCAACGGCTACACCGAGGGCTTCGTGCGTTTCGTCGCGAAGATCCGCGAACGCTATCCGCATCTGGTCATCATGGCCGGAAACGTGGTCACCGGCGAGATGACCGAGGAGCTGATTCTCTCCGGCGCGGACATCGTCAAGGTCGGCATCGGCCCAGGGTCGGTGTGCACGACGCGGGCAATGACCGGCGTCGGCTATCCGCAGCTGTCCGCGATCATCGAGTGTGCCGATGCCGCGCACGGACTCGAAGGACACATCTGCGCCGACGGCGGCTGCGCAACGCCGGGCGACGTCGCCAAGGCGCTGGGCGGAGGTGCGGACTTCGTGATGCTCGGCGGCATGCTGGCCGGCCACGACGAGTGTTCGGGCGACGTCGTCGAGCGCGACGGCCGCAAATTCCAGCGCTTCTACGGCATGAGCAGCAAGGCCGCAATGGAGCGGTACGCGGGCGGCGTGGCCGACTATCGGGCGGCCGAAGGCAAGGAGGTGCTGGTTCCCTACCGCGGGCCGGTCTCCGGCACCGTGCAGGAGATCCTCGGTGGCGTGCGCTCGGCCTGCACCTACGTCGGCGCGCGGCGGCTGCGCGAACTGTCCAAACGCACCACCTTCGTGCGCGTGTCGCAGCAGATCAACGAGGTGTTCGGCCGGCTTTAGGCCGCGACGCGGCGGTTTGTCTGCGCGGCCGGGACCTGGCCGCGGGCGCGGCGGCCTTGGCGCGCGCGGCGAGCGCGAGCTTGCGCACCCGTCGGATGTCCGCGTCGGAAAACGGCCCGTTGACGCCGGAAATGGCCGCGAGCTTCATGCCGTGCTTGCGGCCGAGGCGGTAGATCTCCCGGACCTTTTCCCATTCGATGTTGCGGCCGACGGTGAAATTCTCGAAGCGCCCCTCCAGCGCCAGGACGATGGTCTCGGCCAGGCAGGCATAGGCCACGTTCCTGGGCAGGCCGATGTTCTTCATCGACACGTCGCCGGGCAGCAGGATCTCGCCGGATTCGATCACCAGCACGTCCGGACGCTTGGCGACTTCGCTGGCGGGCAGGTCGAGCGGACGGGCCACGTCGGTGATCACGCATCCCGGCTTGACCTTCATGATGTCGAGGACCTTCTTGCCTGCACCCGACGTCGCGGTGACGATCATGTCCATGCCGGCGATGTCCTTGTCCGCCCGCGAGGAAAGCACCAATGTTGCGTCCGGCGTCTCCTTCAGGATCGACTCCTTCAACGCCAGCAGCTTGGCGGTTTCGGGGGAGACCATATAGACCTCCTCGGCAACCATCGCCAGCAGGCGCGCGCAGACCGAGCCTATGGCCCCGGTCGCGCCTACGACCATGGCCTTGAACCGCACCTTCTTGCCGCGATCGGGCATGGGCACCAGACCCAGGCGCAGCACCGCATCGTGCGCCGCCCATAGCGCACCGGAAGCGCTGTAGCTGTTGCCGGTGGTGATCGGCAGCGGCGCGCGGCGGGCGACGGTGAGGCCCGCATCGCCGACCACCTTGGTGAATGCGCCGAGGCCCATGATCTGTGCGCCGAGCTGCCTGGCCATCCGGGCCGCGTCCAGCAGGCGGCGATAGGTGAACTCCGGGCTGTGACTCATGATCTCCTTTGGCGTTCCGCCGACGGAAATCAGCCAGCCTTCGACCTCGACGCCGGTCGGCGACTTGATGCCGGTGATCTTCGAATAGACGAAGGGAGGCGCATAGGCCATGGCCTTCTCCAGCGTGTCCATGAAGATCGGCGGCGACACGTGGGAGAGCAGTTCGATGGGCTTGATGTTCTTGAAGTACTCCTGCGAAAGCGGATGGATGACGAAGGCGAAGCGGTTGACGCGCTTGAAGCCGTTGGGATAGATGATGCGTGGCTCGAGTTCGAGGCCGGTGATGATCTCCAGGTAGTCGTCCTCGAGGATTTCTTCCGGCGGCGTTTGCGTCGCGGCGATGATCATGGCATCGAGGAGGCTCGGGTCCAGCACGTGGTCGAACAGCGCTGGTGCGCCATCGACGACCACGTTGACGCCCTTTTTCCTGAACTGGGCGATCCGCTGGTCGTTGACGGTGGAGGTGATGATGGTCTTGCCGGCCAGCTCCTCGGCGCCGAAGCCATCCAGTTCGTGGACCGGCGCGACGATGACGGTCGCCTCCTGCATGGCCCTGCGCAGCACGAATCGCATCCACTCCTTGAGCGGGATCGAGTTCATCACGCTGGCCGGCATCCAGTCGAGCGACGTAGTGCGCGCCGCTGGTGTAGAGCTCGAGCATTTCCAGCGACGACAGCATCTTCGGCACGCCGAGCTGCAGCAGCGGGTCGGCGAACTGGAGATTCGGCGTGTACTCCGACATGGCCAGCGCCAGCTTGTAGTTGGTCCTTCCGGAGAAGAACAGCACGTTGGCGTTGTTGAAATAGTCGACCAGCTTGAGCTGGACGTGGCGCAGTGCCCATTCCTGCAGGATGTCGTTCAGGCGGCCACCCGTGGTCACGGGAACGCGCGTCACCGCGCGCTTCATGCGCGCACTGTCCTTCTCGACGTAGCGCTGCGACCCGACCGCGTACCGGTCCTTCACCACGCCCAGTCCGATGGCGTCGGCATGATGCTGGAAGTGCTTCAGCAGCTTCACCGCCGTGGCGGTGCTGCCGTCGGTGCCCTGGCGGCGGACGTCGAAGCGCTGACCCAGGAATCGGGCCTTGAATTCGAAATCCTGGTCGCCTGAACCCAGGCTGATGCCGACCACCCTTTTCATCTCGCCTCCGCAGGCCGTCGTTGCAAATTGTACGGCGATCCTGCAGCCGAACGAGGTCCGCCCGCCCGCGTTGTTTGATCCTGGTCTACGAACCCGCCCGGAAGCGTGGTCTGCCGGCTCGGTTTTGGGGCAAGCTGACAGGTGCGAGGGCGAGAAGGCGGGAGCGAAGATGATCCAGATACCGGAAATTGTTGCCGATGTAGTGCGCTCTGTCGGCCTGTCGACGGCGATGCGCGCGGCAGGGGTGGTGACGGGGGTGCTGCCGATTCCCCAGCCGATGCTGCTGGTCGGCCCGGGGGCGAGCCGCCGGCTGGGCCAGGCGCTCTGCGGCTTCGGCCACCGGAAGATCCTGATCGTGACCGACCGCGTCATCGTCGCAGAAGCGCCTGCTCGTTGGCCTGACCAAGGCGCTGGCGGCGGGCGGCACCGCGCATGTCGTGTTCGACGCGATCACGGCGGACGCACCGATTCCCCTGATCGAGAAGGGCATCGCGTTCTACCGGAAGCACGGCTGCGATGCCATCGTGGCCTTCGGCGGCGGTTCGCCGATGGACGCCGCCAAGGCCATCGCGCTGGCGGTCGCCAACAGGAAGCACCCGCGGAAGCTGGTCGGGTATTTCAAGGGGCTGCGCGCGCCTGTGCCGCTGTATGCGGTGCCGACGACGGCCGGCACCGGCTCCGAGGTGACCGTGGCGGCGGTGGTTTCGGATCCGCGGACGAACAGGAAGCTGGTGATCGCCGACACCCGGCTGGTGCCGACGATGGCCGCGCTCGATCCGTCGCTGATGACCGGGCTGCCGCGCCCCGTGACGGCAGCCACCGGCATGGATGCGCTGACGCATGCCATCGAGGCCTTCGTCGGCAACTGGTCGACCGGCCATACGGATCGCATGGCGCTCGCAGCCGTCGGCATGATCTACGGCAATCTGCGCACCGCCTACCGCAACGGCAGGAACCTTGCGGCGCGCGAGCAGATGGCGCTGGCGGCTGCCTACGCCGGCCTGGCGTTCACGCGGGCCAATGTCGGTTACGTGCACGCGATCGCGCATCAACTGGGCGGCAAATACCATACGCCGCACGGCCTGGCGAATGCGATCATGTTGCCGCGGGTGCTGGAGTTCCTGAGGCCGGCCATCACCGGCAAGCTGGCGGTCCTCGCGGTACGCGCCGGGGTCGGCAAGGCAGGGGAGAAGCCGGCCGTGCTCGCGACGAAATTTCTCGCCTCGGTCGAGGCGTTGAACCGCGACCTGGGGATTCCACGTCATCTGGACGCGTTGCGCGAAGCGGACATCCCCGAGCTGGCCAGGGCCGCCTGCTGGGAGGCCGACACCAACTATCCGGTGCCGCGCTACATGTCGCCGGCCACCTGCGAGGACCTGCTGCGTCAGGTCCTTCCCGAGAAGGCTCTGCGCAAGAAGCGGGTGCCGCGCCGCGAATCGCTGACGGGCAGGCTCCCGCCGCGGATCGGGCCGGTCAGTCGCGGAGGCGAATCTCGAAGTGCAGGGTGGCGAGATCGCCGAACACCCAGGTGGCGGGACCGCCCAGGCCAGCGACGGTGCCCGGGTTCACCAGCCAGGTCGACGTGCCCTTGACGTTCTTCTGCGCGGTGACGCTGGCCTCGTGCGAGTGGCCGCAGAAGACCGCCGCATAGTCGCCGGTGCAGGCCATTCCCTGACCATAGTGAGGGTAGTGGGTGACGAACAGCCGGCGACCGGCCAGGGTCAGGTCCGCGTCGCTGCCGTGATAGGTGAGCAGGCCGTTCGACGAACCGACAAGCCTGCACAGCGACGCCAGATCACCGAGATTGTTGCCGTGCACGAGGTGGATGGGCAGCCCGAGTCCGAGCAGCGGCCGCAGCGTGTTGGTGCCGATCAGGTCGCCACAGTGAATGACCGCGACTGCGCCCTCGGCCTTTGCCTCGGTCACCGCGGCGGCAAGCTGTGGCGCACGGTCGTGGCTGTCCGAGACGACGCAGATCTTCAAGTCCGCCGCCCCGGCGGCGAGTCGTGAATCTTGGCTTGCATAAGCAGTCGATTATGAGGGCATGCCGCCGGACCGGCAAGGCGAGCGCGCCGGACGCATGGCGCGCTGCCTACTTCATCGCGAACAGCTTCACCACGTCGGCGCGCGACACGATCCCCGTGATGTGGTCGTCGGCATCGGTCACCACCAGCCGCTTGATCTTGTTCTGGTCCATCCGCTGGATCGCGTGCTCGAGCGTGTCGCTGGCACGGATGGTGATCGGCTTGCGCGTCATGATGTCGTCGACGATCGTGCCCATGCCCTTGCGCGCCCGCCGCTTGCGCACGATGGTCTCGAGCGCGTTGGCGACGATGCCCGAATCGAGGTTCATCGCCGACATGAAATCGGCGCTGGTCAGAATGCCGACCAGCCGGGCATAGACATCGACAACGGGAAGCCCGCTGACCCGCTTGGCGACCATCAGTTCGGCGGCGGCGGTCAGGGCGGTCCCCTGCAGGACGGTGACCACGTCGGTCGTCATCACTTCGTGGACGTGCATCGCCCGCGCGACGCGGATCTGCGGCGCCGAATTCAGGTCCTTGCCAAGGAAGCTCATGTGCGCGGGCAGCAGCGGCACGTTGGGCAGGTGGCCGGGCAACAGCATGTTCCAGTACACCCAGCGAAATGCCAGCTTGCCCATGTGGTTCATGTGGCTGTCCTCGAGCAGCGAGAACGGCCCGACGTGCGGCAGCGGGAACGAACCCTCGAGCGGCTCGATGTCGTAGTTGAAATCGAGCAGCATCGCCTTGTGGTCGCCGGTCTCGACGAAGCAGTTGGCATGGCCGTCGAACGTCGCCAGCGGCGCCTGGCCGTCGATCTCGCGCAGCAGGTTCTCGACCACGGTCTCGGCCTCGAAGTGCGCGACCGAGCCGGCCTTCGATGTCCCCACGTTGGTGTTGTCGCCGATGAAGTAGATGCGCTCGGCATTGCGGCTCTTCAGCGTGCGCGGATCGGTCATCGCATAGCCGGCGCCGTCGCCCAGCCCGGAGTCGTCGAGCACGGCGGGGCCCAGATTGGGCGGGATCGCGCACAGGAGGTCGAAGTCCACCGTCCTGCCGTCGAAGGTGCGGATCTGCTTCTTCTCCACGTCGACGCTGGAGGTCGCGAAGTCCGGCACCACCTTGATGCCCTTCTGCGCGGCGACCTTCGACAGCACCCGGTTGGCATTGGGCTTGGTGAACGCGCCCGAATAGGGCGTGACCAGGCTGATCTCGATGCGGTCGCGGATGCCGCGTTCACGGAAATGGTAGTCGGCGAGAAAGGCGAATTCCAGCGGCGCCACCGGGCACTTGATCGGCATTTCGCAGATGTCGACGACCAGTCGGCCTTCGTCCATGTCGGCCAGCGCCGGCTGCATCGCCATTGCGCCTTCCAGCGTGTAGAAGGTGTGCACGCTGCCGCCCATCGCCGCAGCCATGCCGTCGATCTCCTCCGGCGCCGCATGGCAGCCCAACGCGCACACAAGGAAATCATAGTGATGGATCCTGCCGTCGGTATGCACCGTACGCTTCTCGTGGTCGATGAGGCGCACATCGGCGGTGACGAACTCGGCGCCACTCGGCAGCGGCACGGTGATCGACTTGACCACGTCCTTCTGCTCGCGATAGCCGTACATGCCGAAGGGCAGGAAGAGCAATCCGGGCTGATACACGTGCAGCGAGGCGCGATCGAGCACCGTGATCTTCCACTGCGCCAGATCGAGGCGATGTGAAAGCAGATTGGCGACGAGGGTGCCGCCGGTGCCAGCGCCGAGGATCAGGATGTTTTTCATGGGTCCTCCGGGGAATGGGCAGCACCACATCTACGCGCGGATGGCGCCCGCGCTCATTGTCGCCCGGCGAATGCCCGTGGAGGGTTGACCCGCCTCAAACTGCGTCGTGCGGCCGGCGCCGGAGGCTACCAGTACACCAGCAGCCGACCCTTTTCGACCTTGTGCGGAAACTCGGTGAGCGGCAGGTCGCCTTCGGCGATGCACTCGCCGGTTTCCAGGTCGAACACCCACTCGTGTTTCGGACAGGTCAGCCGGGTTCCGGCCAGCGCCAGATGTGGGATGTCGGTGTCCTGGTGCGGACAACGGCTGTCGTAGACGCTGAGCTTCGCGCCCTTCCTGAACACGAAGAGATTGCGGCCATCGCACCTGAAGTACCCGGACTCGCCGGACTTGAGCGCGTCCGCCGCGGCGACGTCGTGCCAGGCGGGCGCGTCGTCGACGGGCCCGAGACGGAACTCCGGCAGGTCCATGCGCAGGATGACGTCGATGGCCCAGACGATCTTGGCGAGGCCCAGCGCCGGGAAGGCCATCAGCAGCGCGTCGAGGACCTCGTCGCGGGTCGCGCCTTCGCGCAGCGCCCGCGTCAGGTACTGCCGCAGGCCGTTCTCGGTTTGCGCATGCACCTTGGTGATGACCGAGATGAGATTCCGGGTCTTCGGGTCGAGGCTCTCTCCCGCACCCTTCAGGAACCGGAAATAGGCGGCCATCGCCTCGGGGCGGGCCTTCAGCAGGTAGTTCAGCGCGTCGCTCATGAGCGTTCGTTCCTCACTGGCAAGGGGGTTGTTTCGAAGCCGCCTGCACGGCCAGTATACAAAGCATTGCCGCGACGGGCGTGCTTGCGGCGCGACAACGCAAAATCAGGGTTGCGCCAGGTTGGCATTGGCCGAACCGAGTTCGCCATCCGACAATTCCCCCGCGGCCAGCGCCAGCGCCATCCGGTCGACGAGCACCTGGATCTTCGCCTGCTGCAGTTCGCGCCGGGCGCGGAACAGATCGGCCTGCGCGTTCAGCAGGTCAAGGGTGGTGCGCGCGCCGACCTCGTAGCCGATCTCGGTGGCATCCAGGCGCGAGCGCGCCGAGTCCACCGCGGTCTGCAGCGAATCGATGCGCGTCAGACCACCGGCGGCGCCCAGCCAGGCACGCCGTGCCTGCATCAGGACGGCCTTGCGCGTGGCGTCGGCCTCGTGGCGCGCACGTTCTGCAAGCGCCACCGCCTCGTCGCCGCGCGCGGTGCGCATGCCACCGGTGTAGAGCGGAACCGACAGCTGCAGGCTGACGACCGCGTTGCTCGAGGATGCGACTGCCCCGGTCCCATAGGCGCCGTTGCCGGACAGGCGGTCGCCGCCGGCCAGGGCGACCAGCGACAGCGTCGGCGCCGCGGTCGCCTGCCATTTGTCGACCTCCTTCAGGGCGATATCGCGCAACAGCGACCGCAGGGCGATCTGCGGATTGTGCCGGCTGGACTTCTCCAGCCAGTCGTCCAGCGGTCCGACCGGCGGAAGGCGCAGCTTCGCCCCCAGCGGCACCCGGCGCAGCGGCTGCACGGGCACACCCGTCAGGTCGGCCAGCGCGGCGCGGCGCAGTTCGAGTTCGTCCTCGGCCACGCTTTCGCGGGCGATGGTGCCGTCGTAGCGGGCGCGCGACTCGTCGCGATCGGTGATCGGCAGCTTGCCCTCGTCGTAGCTCGCCTGCGCGACGTCGAGCGCGCGCGCCGTCGCCGCCTTCTGCAGGCGGATCTCCTCGAGCGTGTTTTCCGCGAGCAGCACGTCGAAGTACGCGCGCACCAGGCGCAGCATCAGGTCCTGGCGGGCGGCGCGGAGCTCGATCTCGGCCCGCCCGGCCTGCATCTCGAGCTGCCGCGCGTTGACGCTGCGCTCGCTGTTGTAGATCGGCTGCTCGGCGCGGATGTTCCAGCCGGTGGCGGTGCCGTCGCGGATGTCGCTGCGAAAGTCCACGCCGTCGACGGTACCGAAGCCGGGCGCGCTGAACTGCGCGCCGCTGGTGCTCTGCCTGGCAGCGCCGTAACCGACCGAGCCGTTCAGCGTCACCGTGGGCAGCGACAGCGCCCGACCCTGGCGCGCCCGCGCCCCGCCCGCGTCGAATTCGGCGCGGGCGGCGGCGTAGGCGGGGTCGTGCTGCTGGGCGGCCGCCCAGGCGCCGACGAGGTCGAGGTCGGCGAACGCCGGCTGCGCCGACCACGCCAGCGCGGCGGCGAGCAGCGTCAGCAGCGGGCGGCGGCGGTCGTTCATGCTCCGGCGCGCATGCCGAGCTTGCGCAGGATGCTCTCGAGCAGGCACCAGCGGGTCAGGCCGCTCTGGAACAGGTTGACGCCGACGAAGACCGTGAACGCCAGCCACCACTGGCTGACGAAGAGCGGGCTCCCGGGGACGCCGAGGGCCAGCGAGAGAACGATGAAAACGCCGGCGAAGATACGGACGAGTTGCCATGTGGTCATGATGTTGCCTCCGGTTGAACCGCGAACTTGCGGCGATATGCGACGAAATAAAGCAGCGGGATCACCACCAGCGTGAGCAGCGTGGACACCATGATCCCGAAGATCAGCGACACGGCGAGCCCGTTGAAGATCGGGTCGTCGAGGATGAAGAACGCGCCCATCATCGCCGCCAGCGCGGTCAGCGCGATCGGTTGGGCACGAATCACCGCGGAGTGGACGACGGCGTCGCGGAAAGGCACGCCCGTCGCGACCTGCAGGTTGATGAAGTCGACCAGCAGGATCGAATTGCGGACGATGATGCCGGCGAGCGCGATCATGCCGATCATCGACGTGGCGGTGAACTGCGCGCCCAGCAGCGCATGGCCGGGCATCACGCCGATGACCGTCAGCGGAATCGGCGCCATGATGATCAACGGCGTCAGGTAGGACCCGAACTGCGCCACTACCAGCAGGTAGATGAGGACCAGCCCGACCGCGTAGGCCAGGCCCATGTCGCGGAAGGTCTCGTAGGTCACCTGCCATTCGCCGTCCCACTTGATGCCGTAGCCGCGGTAGGGATCGTCGGGCTGGCTGATGAAATGCTCGCCCAGCTTGCCGCCTCCGGGCATGGGCAGCGCAAGGATGTCCGAGCGCATCGAGAACATCGCGTACAGCGGGCTGTCGATCGCGCCGGCGGCATCGCCGACCACGTACTCGACCGGCAGCAGGTCCTTGTGATGGCGCGGCTGCTCGCGCAGCCCGCTGCGGTCGACGCTGACCACCTCGCGCAGCGGCACCGACTTGCCGGCCGCGCTGCGCACGGTCAGCTGCAGCAGGGCGTCGAGATCGCCCTGCGCCGGGCCGGGAAGCTGCAGGCGGACGGCGGCCGGGAATTTCGACGCGTCGCGCAGGTAGGTCACGTCCTCGCCGCCGAGTCCCGCGGCGAGCGTGGCGACGATGTCGTCCTGGCGCACGCCGGCGAGCGCCGCCTTGGCCCGGTCGACGCTGACCACCCACCGCGGCGCGTCGGCGATGGGGCTCGAGTCGGCGTCGACGACGCCGGACTGCTTGCGGAACACCGCCTCGACCCTGCGCGCGACCTCGATCCGCCCGGCGTCGTCCGGGCCGTAGATCTCGGCGACGATCGGGGCCAGCACCGGCGGTCCCGGCGGAACCTCGACGACCTTGATCTTCGCGCCGTGCTTCGCGCCGATCTTCGTCAGCTCGGGGCGCACCCGCGTGGCGATGGCATGGCTCTGGTCCTGCCGGTGCGCCTTGTCGACCAGGTTCACCTGCAGGTCGCCGACCTCGCCGCCCCGGCGCAGGTAGTACTGGCGAACCAGGCCGTTGAAGTTGATCGGCGCCGAGGTTCCGGCGAACGCCTGATAGTTGGCGACCTCGGGAACCGTCGCCAGGTAGCTGCCCATGTCGCGCAGTACCGCGGCGGTGCCCTCCAGCGGCGTGCCCGCCGGCATGTCGACGACCACCTGGAACTCGGACTTGTTGTCGAAGGGCAGCATCTTCATCACCACCAGCTGGAACACCGGCAGCGCGACCGAGCCGGCGATCAGCGCCAGGATGACCAGCCAGAGCAGCGCGCGGTTGCGCGCGCCCCGGGCCGTATCCAGAAAGGGTGTGAACACGCGGGTGAAGAACCTCTTCTGCCATGACGCCTTGTCGCCCTCGGCATGACCGCCGTGCGTCCTGGCCATCAGCACCCGCGCGAGCCACGGCGTGACGACGAAGGCGATGGCCAGCGAGATCAGCATGCCCATGCTGGCGTTGATCGGGATGGGGCTCATGTACGGCCCCATGAGTCCGGACACGAAGGCCATCGGCAGCAGCGCGGCGATGACGGTCAGCGTGGCGAGGATGGTCGGGCCGCCGACCTCGTCGACCGCCTGCGGAATGATGTCGGCCAGCGTTCGTTCGGGGGTGAGCTGGCGATGGCGGTGGATGTTCTCGACGACGACGATGGCGTCGTCGACCAGGATGCCGATGGAAAAGATCAGCGCGAACAGCGACACGCGATTCAGCGTGAATCCCCAGGCCCACGACGCGAACAGCGTGGCGGCAAGCGTCAGGATCACCGCGGTGCCGACGATGACCGCCTCGCGCCGCCCCAGCGCGATGAGCACCAGCACCACCACGGACAAGGTGGCGAAGGCCAGCTTCTGGATGAGCTTCTTCGCCTTGTCGTTGGCGGTGGCGCCATAGTCGCGGGTCACCTCGACGGTGACGTCTGGCGGAATGACCGTGTTGCGCAGCGCGTCGACGCGTGCGATCACTGCATCGGCCACGTCGACGGCGTTCTGCCCCGGCTTCTTGGTGATGGTGATCGCGACCGCCGGATGCTCGCGGGCGTCCTTGCCCGGCGTGCCGTACCAGACATGGTGTTCCGGCAGCGGCGGGCCGTCTTCGAGCGTGGCGACCTGCTCGAGATGGACCGGGGCACCGCCGCGCGTGGCAACGATCAGATCGGCGATGTCCTGCGCGTCGCGGAAGAACGGCCCGGCGTCGAGCCGCACGGCGCGGTTGTCGCCGACGATCTCGCCCAGCGGCGCGCCGCTGTTGGCCGCCTGCAGTGCGTTGCGGATCTCGCTCACGGTGACGCCCGCGGCGCTCATTCGCGCCGGGTCCAGGCGGACGTTGATCGCCCGCCGCGGACCGCCGATGGTCTCGATTTCACGCGTGCCGGGAACGCGTTTCAGGTCCACCTCGATCGCGTGTGCCACGCGTTCGAGGTCCGTCAGGCCGGTGGCGTCGTCCTTGGCGTACAGCGCCAGCGTCACGATCGGCACGTCGTCGATGCCCTTGGGCTTGATCAGCGGCTGCAGCGTGCCGAGATTGCGCGGCAGCCAGTCCTGGTTGGACAGGATGGTGTCGTAGAGACTCACCAGCGCGGTGATCCGGGGCACGCCGACCTTGAACTGGACGGTGATCACCGCCATGCCAGGCCGCGACACCGAGAAGACGTGTTCGACGTCGACGATGCGGCCGATCACCTGTTCCGCCGGCGCGGCGACCATCTGCTCGACATCCTTGGTCGACGCGCCCGGAAACGGGATCAGCACGTTGGCCATGGTGACGTTGATCTGCGGCTCTTCCTCGCGCGGCGTCACCAGGACGGCGAAGATGCCGAGCAGCAGCGCGATCAGCGCCAGCAGCGGCGTGATCTGCGCCGACTGGAAATACCGCGCGATGCGGCCCGACGCGCCCAGCGCCGGTTGCGGCTGCGTGCCCATGGTCATTGGCTGGCCGCCGCGACCGGATCGACGGCGATACGATCGCCCGGACGCAGGCCGGCCAGCACTTCGACGCTGTCGCCGGTTTCGCGGCCGAGACGCACCTGCCGCAGCTGTGCGCGGCCGTTGGCGTCGATGACATAGACCGCGCTGAACTCCGGACGGCGCACCACCGAGCGGGTCGGGATGCTCAGCCGCGACTTTTCGGGCAGGGCCAGCGGGAAGCTTGCGCGGGCGAACATGCCGGGGGCAAGACCCCGCGTGTTCGCCGGCAGCGCGAGCCGGACGCCGCGCGTGTGCGTCGACGGGTCGGAGGTCGGCAGAGGCGTCATCCGCGTGGCATCGATGGTCCGCGGGCCTTCGGCGCCGCCGGGAAGCTCGATGCGGACCGGCCGGTCGAGCGCCAGATGCTGCGCGACGCTCTCGGGCAACTGGGCGACGACGCGCAGTTCGGCCGGATCGTAGACGGTCAGGATCGCGATGCCGGGAGAGGCCAGGTCACCGACCTCGGCGGTCACGGTCGCCACGATGCCGGAATACGGCGCAACCAGTGTCGTGAACGACGTTTGGGTCGACGCCACGCCAGCCTGCGCGGTGGTGGACCGCGCCTGCGCCTCGGCCGCCTTGAACTGGGCCTCGGCCTGTTCCATCGCTGCCTGGCTGATGTAGCGCTTGTCGAACAGCCGGCGGTTGCGTTCGTAGTCCTTGCGCGCCGCGTCGAGTTGCGCCTGCGCCGCGGCGACCTGGGCCTGGCTGGCCGCCAGCTGGTCGGTGGCGGTGCGGGCGTCGAGGCGGACCAGCACCTGGCCGCGCTGCACCGCATCGCCCGCACGCACGCGAACTTCCAGGATCCGTGCCGGTACCTGCGCCGCGATCGCGCTCTGGCGGACCGCTTCGACGACGCCTTCGGCCGTATGGCTGCGCTGCGCCGCCGCAGGGGCAACGGTCACCGTCTGCAACGGGGCGGCCGCCGCCGTGCCAAGCATGACGGCCAGCAGCGTGGTAACCGCGATGTTCGGTGCATGCCTCATTGACGATCCTTGCAGTTGGCGACGGTAGACGGGGCCGGTCCCGGCTTCCGGCCGGTTTCTCAAGATGGATTTGCCTTGTTCCGGAACTTCGACTACTATATAACCAAATAGTTATGATGTCAAGGACCTCCGAAGCGCTATGATGTGCGCCTTGCTGACCGTTCCGGAAGGATCGCCAATGCAGCATCTGGACGACCACGCGCTCGAGCAGGTGGCGGAATTCTTCGCCGCCATGGCCGTGCCGATGCGCCTCAAGATCCTCAATGCGCTGCGCGACGGCGAGCGCAATGTCGGCGACCTGACGTCCGAGTTCGGCTGCAGCCAGGCCAATGTGTCCAAGCACCTGCGCGTGCTGGCCCAGAAGGGACTGATCGGCAAGTCGGTCCGCGGGACCAGCGCCTTCTACCGGGTCATCGACCCGCGCGTCTACCAATTGTGCGATCTGGTCTGCGTGCAGGTCGGCGACCGGTTCGCGCAGCAGGCGGAAATGCGCGACGTGTTTCGCGGCGCGACACGCCCGCCGGCCGAGCCGGCGCCCAGGCGGGGCGGGAAGGGCGGCGGGAAGGACGGGTAGTCGTCCCCTCGGCAGCGGCGCTCGCTCGATTGCCTGGCGATGGCGCCCGGCGCCTCGCCGCGCGCAGCTCAGCCCGCGGGAAGCAGCCGCTCCAGCACGCCCTCGCAGTCGGCGCGGGAGAAATAGCGCGGGACCGCGTAGGTGCCGTGCGCTTCCTTGAACGTGCGGTCGACGATGACGCGGAAATCCTCGCGGCGCAGCTTTTCGACGGTGTCGGGAATGCCCATGTCGCGATTCATCGCCCGGATGCGGGCGATCAGCCGGTCGGCGAGTTCCGCGTCGCCGGTGGCGTCTCCGTCAAGCCCGGCGCAGCGGGCGAGGTCGGCGAGACGATGCGCGCAATGCGCCTTCGACAGATCCAGGACCTGCGGCATCACGATGGCATTGGCCAGGCCATGCGGGACGTGGTAGAGCCCACCCAACTGGTGCGCGATGGCGTGGATGTAGCCGACGCCGGCGCGGGTGAAGGCGAGGCCGGCCAGCGCGGAGGCGACGGCCATGCGCTCGCGCACGGATAGATCGCCGCCTCCGGCGTAGGCTGCGGGCAGGTTGCGCATGATGTTGGCGGTGGCCGAGCGCGCCAGCAGATCCGTCTCCCTGGTCGCGATGGTCGACAGATAGGCTTCCACCGCATGCGTCAGCGCGTCCATGCCGGTGGCCGCGGTGATCGACTTCGGCAGTCCGGTCATCAGCTTCGCGTCCAGCGCGACCATCAGCGGCGCAAGCTTCAGGTCGATGATCGCGTGTTTCACCCGGGCTGCCTTGTCGGAGACGACGGCTGCCACCGTCATTTCGGAGCCGGTGCCTGCCGTGGTCGGGATCGCGTAGAACGGCATCAATGCCTTGCGCACCCTGAACAGGCCGACCAGCCGGGATGGATGGCAGTCGTTGGCATGGCATGCCGCGATGGTCTTGGCGGCGTCGATCGACGAGCCGCCGCCGACTGCCAGCAGCGCCTGCGCCCTGGCGTCGCGCAGGAAAGCGACGCCGGTCTCGATCATTTCATAGCCCGGGTCGGGCTCGATCTCGGCGAAGACGTGCACGTCCACGCCCGAATCGCGCAGCACGGCGACGAGGGGATCGACCATCCCCAGCTTCTGCAGCGCCCCGTCGGTGATCAGCACCAGTCGCTCGATGCCGCAGGAGGCGATCTCCCGGCACAGCGAAAGCGCCGAATCGGGACCGACGAAGGCGAAGGGCTTCGGGAATTTTAGAATCCTGGCAACGACAGAGAGGCCGGCGATGCGCAGGCGGCTGATCGGATACATCCGGAGTCCTCGATTGATGGATTGGGTTGCGGCCGTCGGCTTCGCTGGATGCCCGCCGCGCGGCGCTCAGTGGCGGGCGACCTTTTCCAGCCGCCGCGTTTCACCGATCTTCATGACGTCGAACTGCTCCGGCGCAAGGCCGCGCGCGAGCCGCTCGCGGGCAAGCAGCCGCGGGGGCTCGTCCAGCGGCTCGTCGGCGAGCGAGGCGAACGTGCCCCAGTGCATGCCGATGGCGCGCGCAGCCTTCAGGTCGGCGCGGACCTGCACCGCTTCGGGCACGTCGACGTGCATGACCTGCATGAACCAGCGCGGCGCGTACGAGCCGATCGGGATGAAGGCCATGTCGAACGGGCCGAGGCGCTCACCGATGTCGCGGAAGTCCTGCGAGTAGCCGGTGTCGCCGGTATGGATCAGGCGCATTCCCTCGCCTTCGACGACCCAGCCGCCCCAGAGCGTCTGGTTGGCATCGTCGAGCCGACGCTTGCTCCAGTGCTGGACCGGCACGAAGGTGATGTGCAGATCGCCCTCGCGCGTGTCCTGCCACCAGTCGAATTCGTCGACGCGGTCGATGCCCAGCGCAGCGAACCACTCCTTCTGGCCTTTCGGCACCAGGAAGCGCGGGCTGCCCTGGGGCATGGCCGCGAGTCGGGCTACGGACTCGGCATCGAGATGGTCGTAGTGGTTGTGCGAGATCAGCACCAGGTCGATGCGCGGCAGGTCGGGAACGTCGATGGGCAGCGGCACGACACGCTGCGGACCGGCAAAACCGACCGGCGACGCGCGTTCGGAAAAAATGGGATCGAACAGGATGTTCTTGCCGGCGATGCGAACCAGCATGGTCGCATGCCCGATCCAGGTCACGGAGGGATTGGTCTCGGGCCGACGCAGCGACTCGGGGTCGAGCGGGATTGCCGGCAGGTTCCAGCCTTCGGGCGGAGGCGACTGAGGCAGCCCGTCGCGCAGCCGCTCCCACTGCCAGGCCCAGAAGCTCTCCTTCTCGCGCGTGCGGATAGTTGTTGCGGTAGCCGTCAGGTCCCTTCGTGGCCGGCTGCGCCGACAAGGCGCCGACTGCCGTGCCGAGGACGAGGGCGGCGAGGACGCGCAGCAGGAGAGTCATCGGGATTCTTCCATCGGTCATTCGTCGGTCGACCTCTGTACCCGGGCTTCGCCCAGCGTCCGGCGCGAATTTCCGGACGGAGCGTTCGTCGACCCACGCATTATATTCGCCCGGGGTCGAGGCCCGGATCGTGCGCGCCCTATCGCGCGGGGCATCGGCCGGATCGGGGCAGGCGCCCACCAGGGTACGCGCCGGATCAGCCGTGCAGGAGCGTCTGCTTGACGGCGTGCGCCTCGCCGGCCTCCTCGTAGGTGCGTCCGTCGCGGATGTGGTAGATCCGCCGGAAGGTCGGGATGATCTTCTCGTCGTGGGTGACCACGATGATCGCCGTCCCGAAGCGCTGCGCCATTTCGTTCAGGATGCGGATCACCGTCAGCGCCCGTTCGCTGTCCAGCGGCGCCGTCGGCTCGTCGGCCAGGATGATCGGCGGCTGGTTGACCAGCGCGCGGGCGATGGCGACGCGCTGCTGCTCGCCGCCGGAAAGCTGCGCGACCTGCGCCTGCGCGCGGTGACCGACATCCAGCGCGGCGAGCATTTCCCGCGCCCGTTCCCGCGCTTGGGCGTTGGCCACGCCGGCGAGCATCGGCAGCACCGCGACGTTGTCGGTCACGTCGAGGAACGGAATCAGATAGGGCGCCTGGAACACGAAGCCGATGCGGTCGCGCCGCAGCGCGCGCAGGTCGGCGACTTTCCAGCCGTTGTCGTAGATCGCCGTGCCGGCCAGCGCCATGCGCCCCGACGTGGGTTCGATGACGGCCCCGAGGCACTTGAGCAGCGTGCTCTTTCCGGAGCCGCTGGGACCGATCAGTCCGATGACTTCGCCCGGTTGGACGACCATGTCGACACCCTTCAGCGCATCGACCGCGGCATCGCCCGTGCCGTAGCGCTTGGTCAGGCCGGTGATTTCGATCGCCGGTTGCATTCAGCCGCCGATCGCCGTCGCCGGATCGACGCGCAATGCGGCGCGGATGGCGACGACGCTGGCCAGCGCGCAGATTGCCAGCACCAGCCCGGCGCCGATCACGGCGTCGCCCGGAAGCAGCAGCACGTACTTGGGGAAGATCGGCGCCCAGAGCGTGGCGGCGGTCTTCCCGACGATGAAGCCGATCGCGCCCAGGCCGAGCGCCTGCTGCAGGATCATGGCGGCGATGGTGCGGTTGCGGGCGCCGATCAGCTTGAGCACGGCGATCTCGCGCACCTTGTTGAGCGTCATCGTGTAGATGATGAAAGCCACGATGGCGGCGCTGACCACCGCGAGGATGACCAGGAACATGAATATCTGCCGGGCCGAGGTGGCGATCAGCTTGGCGACCAGGATGTCGTCCATTTCGGCGCGGGTATACGCCTCCAGGTGCTTCCAGCGCCGGATTTCGCGCGCCACCGCCGCTTCGTCGGCGTGCGGGGCGAGGCGCAGCATGACGACGTTCACCGTGCGGCTGCTGGCCTGGCTGGCCTGCACCGCCTCGAGCAGCCCCGGCACGCCGGGTCGGTTGAACGCCGGGTTGGCAGCGGTGCGCGCGCGTTCGTTGACCAGCGCATCGTTGTCCTTGAGGAACTGCACCTCCTGCGCATCCTGCAGCGGCACGAAGACCATGGGGTCGCCCCCCGAGGACACCATGCGGCGGGTGAGTCCCACCACCGTGTATTCGTGGCGACGGATGCGGATGCGCTCGCCCAGCCCGAAGCCGGTCCGGATGTCGGCGATCGCCTCGTAGTGGGAGCGGGTGATCGGTCGTCCGGCGACGAGATAGGCGGGCTCGCCCGGATGACCGGGCTCGAACCCGACGAGCATCACGCGGGTGTCCTTGCCGCCATGCCCGACCTGCATGTTCAGGTAGGTGACGTTGCCGGCCTCGACTACGCCGCGCACGCCAAGCAGCGCGCGGTAGGCGTCGTCGCGAACGTTCGACGGTTCTGCGTAGGGGCCGAGCGTGTCGCGCTGCACGACCCAGAGATCGGCGCCGCCATTGCCGAGCAGCACGCGCCCGTCGTCCACCAGGCCGCGGTAGATGCCCGCCATCGACAGCGTGACGCCGATGAGCAGTCCGAGCCCGATGCCGGTGAAGACGAATTTTCCCCAGCCGTTGAGGATGTCGCGGCCGGCAAGATTGATCATGGGTTGTTGCGGACGATCTCGACGACAACCCTTACCTTGTCATCGGGCCGCAGCTCCTTCTCGCTGTGCACGACGACCTCGTCGCCGGGTGCGAGTCCGTCGAGGATCTGGCTGCGGCCGTCCAGCGTGGTGATGCCGATCCTGACCGGCCGGAAGACGACGCGTCCGCCGGAGAGCTGCCAGACGCCGTCCTGGCGATTCAACCGCTTGACCGCCGCCGCTGGCACCGAGAGGGCATTTGCCAACTCGGCGGTGCGGATGGTCACCTCGGCGAGTTCGCCGACCGCGATCGGCTGCGGTATCGTCGCGAAGCCGACGTTGACGATCCGCTCCTCGGTCACCGCGTCGCTGACCCAGTCGACGCGCTGCACCTCGCCGCGATGGTCGCGATTGGGGTCCGAGCGCAGCACGATCTGCGCGGATTGGCCGACGCGCACGCCGCCCGCCTGGCCCTGGTCGATGCGGGCCTTCACCCACAGGCTCGCGGGGTCGATCACCTGCAGCACCGCCTGGCCGGCGACGATCGTCGTTCCCGGCTCGACCAGCCGCGCGCTGACCACGCCGTCGACGGGACTGGTCAGCCGGGCCTGCGCGCGCAGCTTGCCGACTCCGGAGACGTCCGTCAGCGCGCGGTCGTGATCGCGCCGCGCCGCCTCCAGCTGCGCCGCGGCGGCGTCCACGGCCGCCGCAGCGGCCCTGGCTTCGTGCATCTTGGCGTCGACGGCTTCCTGGCTGACGAAGCCCTGGTTGCGCAGATCGGCGTAGCGGCGGGCGTTCGACGTGGCGAGCCGGGCACGGCTCGTCGCTTCGGCAAGCTGGGCTTCGGCTGCATGGATCGTAATGGCCGCGCGCTCCGCGACCAGGCGACCGCTGGCGACGCGATCCTCCAGATCGACCGGATCGAGTTCGGCAAGCAACTGCCCGGCCTTCACCGCGTCGCCCTGGTCGACGAGGACGCGCGCCACGCGGCTGGCCGTCGTGGGCCCGAGCGCATAGCTGCGGCGGGCCTCGACGGTGCCGATGCCGAAGGTGCTTGCGACCAGCGAACCCTGTTCGGCCTTGGCCAGCGTGACGCTGGCCGGTGCGAACGGCCCCTGGCTGGTCGACAGCCAGCCGAGCAGGAGCGTCACTGCAATCGCCGCGGTCGCCAGCGCCGCCTTGCGCCCGACCCCGGGTTTCACGCCGTTTTCCGGCCGCGGTAACCGTCCAGCAGCAGCGGCAGCAATCGCCGCGCGCGCTTCGGCGTCCCGGCCTCGTCGCCGGCCAGCGCCGACTGCATGACCAGGCCCTGCATCGCACCGATGAACAACGTCGGCGCGAGCGCTACGTCGAGATCCGCCGGAAGCTGGCCGGCGTCCCTGGCCTCGCGGAACAGTCGTCGCAGTCGCTTGCTGTAGGCCGCGATCATCGTGCGCACCGCGCTGCGCACCGGGGAATCGTCGGGGTATTGCAGTTCGTGAAAGAGGACGCGCGGGACGCCGGGATTCGCAGCCGCGAATCCGGCATGGGCGAGGAAGGCCGCCTCGATTCGGCCGAGCGGCGTGTCGGCCCTGGCCACCGCCGCATCGATGACCGCGACCAGCGTTTCGCCCACCCAGCGAAAGACCGCCATCCAGATCGCCTCCTTGTCGCGAAAGTGCCGGAACAGCGCGCCCTGGGTGACCCCGACGCGATCGGCGATCGCCTGCGTGGTGATGGCATCCGGCCCGCGCTCGCAGGCCAGCGCGAGCACGGCGGCGACGATCTCGCGTTGCCGCTCGTCGGCCTTCAGCCTTTGCGGGCGTGTCGCTCGGATGGTCGACTGGAGAGACATGGCCCCTGCTCGGGGTTTGATAGTAAGTAACCAGATACTATCTTACACCGACCTCGGCGGCTTCGCCACCCCGCCCGCGTGCGCTGGCGCGGGACCCGAGCAGCGCGTCGATCTGCGCGTCCTTTTCCTCCCATACCGCCTGCAGCCAGTGCTGGAAGCTCTTCCGGTACTTCGGATCGCGCGCATAGTCGCCGTGCCGCAACTCGGGCGGAATGGGCAGCTGCCGTGCGCGCACGACGATGCGGCGCACGTCGCCGCGCAGGAATTGCCAGAACGTGGGCGCACCGTCCGGATAGACGATGGTCACGTCCAGCAGCGAGTCGAATTTCTCGCCAAGCACGCCCAGAGCGAGCGCCAGCGCGCCGGCCTTCGGCTTGAGCAGGTGACGGTAGGGCGAGCGCTGCGACCGGTGCTTGGCCGGCGTGAAGCGCGTGCCTTCGGCGAAGTTCATCACGCTGGTCGGAACCAGCGCGAACTTCTCGCAGGCCCGGCGCGTCGCCTCGATGTCGTCGAAGCGCTTTTCCGGGTGTCGCTTCAGGAAGGCATCGGAATGGCGGCGCATGAACGGAAAGTCGAGCGCCCACCAGGCCAGCCCGATGACCGGCACATAGATCAGCACCTGTTTCAGGAAGAACTTGAGCATCGGAATCCGCCGGTTCAACAGGTGCTGGAGCACCAGGATGTCGACCCAGGTCTGATGATTGCAGTTGACCAGGTACCAGCCGCGGTAGGCGAGGTCGTCGAAGCCCTCGACATCCCACCGCGTCTTCTGGGTGAGCCGCATCCAGGCGCTGTTGCCGCCGACCCAGCGGGTGGCGATCCCGTTGAGGATCCGGTCGACGGTCGCGCGCACCGGCCTTGCCGGGACCAGCAGTTTGACCAGCGCGACCAAGAACAGCAGCGCGCACCAGAACAGCGTGTTGAGCGCCAGCAGCGCCGCCGCGATGATTCCGCGCAACAGCGGGGGCAGGACGCGAAGCACGGCGATGCGGGACGCGCTGGTCAGTTGAGCTTGAGCCCCGGCGTGGCGAGGATGCGCTGAATCTTCTCTGTTTCACTGCGGAGCTGGTCCGCGAACTGCGCCGACGAGCTGCTTTGCGCGGCCAGGCCCAGATCGCGCAGCTTGTCGCGCACGTCGGGCATGGCGGCGATGGCGGCGAGTTCGTCGTTGATCCGCTTGATCGCGTCGGCCGGCGCTCCGGCCGGTGCCAGGATGCCCCACCAGTTGGTGAAGCTGTAGCCGGCGACGACTTCGCCGATGGCCGGTACGTCAGGCAACGCCGGCAGGCGCGGACCGGTGACCGCCAGCGCCCGGAGGCGTCCGGCCTTGACGTGCGAGATGGCCGTTCCGTCGATGACGATGTCGACCTGTTCGCCGAGCAGCGCGGTGACCGCCTGCGCGCCGCCCTTGTAGGGCACGTGCAGGATGTCGGCGCCGGTCATCGAGCGCAGCATCTCGAAGGCGAGATGACCGGGCCCGCCGACACCTGCGGAGCCGTAGGTCAGCTTGCCTGGCTGCGCTTTCGCCCGCGCCAGGAAATCGGCAAAGGATTTGTCGACCGATTTGGGGTTGACGGTGACCACGATGGACACCGATGCGAGCAGACCGACGGGTGCGAGGTCCTTCTGCGGCTTGTATTCGACGTTCGGATTGGTCAGCGGCGCGATCACCAGCGAGCCGAGGTCGCCGACGACGTAGTGATAGCCGTCGTTGGGCGACTTGGCGCCGGCGGCCACGCCGAGCGTGCCGGCGGCGCCGCCTCGGTTGTCGATGATCACCGGCTGGCCCAGCCGCTCGGCGAGCTTCTGGCTGTAGATGCGCGCGACGATGTCGGTATTGCCGCCCGCCGGGTAGGGGACGATCAGCTTGATCGGCTGCGTCGGGAAGGCCTGCGCGGATGCGAGCGCGGGCCACAGGCAGGCGGCGACGCACAGCGTCAGCCGGGACAGGATTCTGGTCATCGTCGTTCTCCGGTGGTCGGTGGATTGCCCGGCGGGCGCTTCGCGATCGTACAGCGATTCCTCGGTGAGGCTTCGGTGAACCTTCAATGATCCGTCATCGCCCCGCGCAGCAGCGACTCCGCGTCGGGGGCGGGTCCGTCGCCGATGTCGACGATCACTTTTTCGATGCGCCCGGTGAAGCGGAACGGCGCGCGATAGTCGTCGGTCACCGGCAGGCCGCTGTCGTAGCCGCAGCACAGGCCCTCACCCGAGGTCTCGATCACCGCCGGCACGGTATGCGGGATGTCGCCTTCGCCGATCAGCTGCTCTCCGGCGTACAGCGCGCCGTGACCGCGGTGCTCGCCGGTCTTGGTGAAGCGGAAGCGCAGCGTCGCCTTGCCGGTCGGCACTTCCTCGGCGGAAGTGATCCGGTACTCGGCAAGGCCCAGATGGTTGTGCACGTAGACCAGCCGGCGATTCTTGACGTACAGCGAATACCCGGCGAACCAGCTGCCGTGCGCGAGCAGCACGCCTTCAGCGCCGCCTTCGGGGATGTCCACCTCGGCGGTGATCGTGTGCGAGCGGTTCTTGAGATTGACCGCCGTGTATTCGAACTGCGGCGCACCGCCCGGATAGTAGACGTAGCGGTCGCTGACGGGGACGGTGCTCGGCTTGCGCTCGCCCATCCGCAACTGCATGCGCGAGTCCAGCGGCAGCACGTTGTACTTGCCGGCCTCGCTCCACCAGCGCTCGACGAGTTCGGCCAGCTTTTCCGGATGCCGCTCGGCCAGGTCCTCGCACTCCGAGAAGTCGCTGGCGACGTGGTAGAGCTCCCACTTCTGCCGGGCGAGGATCTCGTCGGTCAGCGGATCGCCCTGCGGCTGCTCCACCACCGCCTTCCAGCCGTCGGCCCACAGCGCGCGCGAGGCGATCATTTCGTAATACTGCACTTCCTTGCGGGTGGGCGCGGCGGCGTCGTTGAGGCTGTGCGCGAAACTTACGCCCTCCAGCGGGCGCTGGGTGACGCCGTTGAGCTGCGTCGGCGCCGCGAGTCCGAGCGCCTCCAGGATCGTCGGCGCGATGTCGACCACGTGCACGTACTGGCCGCGCACCTCGCCGCGCGCGCGGATGCCTGCCGGCCAGTGGACGATCAGCGGATCGCTCATGCCGCCCTGGTGCAGGTAGCGTTTCCAGCGCCGCAGCGGCGTGTTGCCGGCCCAGGCCCAGCCCCACGAATAGTTGGGAAACGACCTGACGCTGCCCCAGTCGTCGAGGTGCTTCAGGTTCTGCTCGATCGTCGGCTCGACGCGGTTGGCGAACTGGTTCTCGTTGAACGAGCCGTGCTCGCCGCCTTCGGCGGAAGCCCCGTTGTCGGAGGCCAGCATGATCAGCGTGTTGTCGAGTTCGCCCAGTTGTTCGATGAAGTCGACGACGCGGCCGACGTGGTGGTCGGTCTGTTCCAGGAACGCCGCATAGACCTCCATCTGCCGCGCGTACAGCCTCTTCGCATCCGCGTCGAGCGAATCCCAGGCCTTGACCCACTGCGGCCGCGGCGACAGCCTGGTACCCGCCGGCACGACGCCCGACGCGAGCTGGCGCTCGAACACCTGCTCGCGCCAGCGGTCCCAGCCCAGGTCGAACTGCCCGCGATAGCGCTCGATCCACTCCGGTTCGACGTGGTGCGGCGCGTGGCCGGCGCCCAGGCAGTAGTACATGAAGAACGGCTTGTCCGGCGCAACCGTGCGCAGGTCGGTCAGGTAGGTGATCGCCTGGTCGGCCAGATCGGCGTTCAGGTGATAGCCTTCCTCGGGCGTCTTCGGCGGATCGATGTAGTGACTGTCGTGCACCAGCGTCGGCGCCCACTGATTGGTCTTGCCGCCGATGAAGCCGTAGAAGCGTTCGAAGCCGCGCGACAGCGGCCAGCGCGCCTTCGACGCGCCGGACGCATACTCGCTGGCCAGCGTCAGGTGCCACTTGCCGATGCCCAGCGTCGCGTAGCCCTGTGCCAGCAGAATTTCCGACAGGAAGCCGTTCTCCTTCGGCACCATGCCGTTGTAGCCGGGAAAGCCGGTGGCCATTTCCTGGATGATGCCGACGCCATTGGAGTGATGATTGCGCCCGGTGAGCAGACAGGCGCGCGTCGGCGAGCAGATCGCCGTCGTGTGAAAGTCGCGGTAGCGCAGTCCGCCCGCGGCCAGCCGGTCGAAGTTCGGAGTGCGGATGTCGGCGCCGTAGCAGCCCAGCTGCGCGAAGCCGACGTCGTCGAGCAGGAACACGAGCACGTTGGGCGCGCCGGCCTTCGCCCTGGGTGTCTGCGGCCAGGCCGCCTCCGACGTGGCGGCGGTCCGGCCGATCCTGCCGGTGAACGCGGTGCCGGCGGGGTAGGTCTTCAGATCTTTCAAGGCGGAGCCTCGGTCTGCGAAGAAGGTTGAACCGGATCGGCCCCGGCGGGTCGCCGCGCTCCGCGCCGGAGCAGGGGATGAACGGCCTGGCGTGGGATGGCGGCGGTGGTCTGAACTTCATACCACTCTAGGCGGGGAATCCCGGCGTGTCAATTCGGCGTCGCCATGGCGATTGACCCTGTCGGCACGACGCGGCAGACTTCGCGCCGTGTCCATTCAACCCATTGCCGCCTCGCGTCTGTACCAGCGCATCGCCGAGGAGATCGGGCGCCTGATCGACGCCGGTTCCTTCAAGGTCGGCGAGCGTCTCCCGGCGGAGCGCGAGCTCGCGCGGTCGCTGAACGTGTCGCGCAGCTCGTTGCGCGAAGCGCTGGGCGAACTCGAGATGCAGGGACGGATCGTCATCAAGGTCGGCTCGGGCGCCTACGTCGTCGATGCCGCGAAGCGGCGATCGCAGCGCTCGCGGTCGGCGTCGCCGCGTCCCGCGGAAGTCTCTCCGTTCGATGTGCTGCGCACCCGGCGGCTGGTGGAAGGCGAAGCCGCGGCGCTGGCGGCGCGCAATGCATCGCCCGCCCAGTTGAAGGCGATGGCGAGGGCCTTCGAGCACCTGGCCGCGGACATGCGCGCCAACCGCATGCAGTCTCCCGCCGACCGTGACTTCCACCTGTGCATCGCCGCCGCCAGCGGCAACAGCGCGCTGGCGCTGGTCATCGAACGGCTGTGGGCGGAAGGCGGGCAGCCGCTCAATGCCAGGATCGAGGAACTCTTCGTCACCCGGGGCCGCAAGCGCGACAACATCGCCGAGCATCGGGCGGTGCTGCAGGCCATCCGCAATGGCGATGGCGCAGCGGCGCGGCGGGCCATGCGCGCGCATCTTGCCAACGCCGAGCGGCAGCGGATGATGCTGCTGCGCGACGAACGCTGACGCCCGCGTTCAGCGCGCCGTCGCCAGCAGCGCCTTCCTGAAGCGTTCGACCGCGGGCAGCGCCGCGCTTTCGCGCCGGGTGATGACCGAGACGTGATTGCGGCCAAGGTCGAGCGCCGGACCCTTCAATGCCGCGACCATGCCCTGCCTGGCGTAGTGCGCCACGACGGCGTCCGGCGCCACGGCAAGATGCCGGGTTGCCGCCACCAGGTGCAGCATGGTGTGCAGCGCCGAGCATTCGACGCTCACGGGCGGCGCCGGCACGCCGTGGTAGAGGAACAGCCGCAGGAAAGCCGCATGGGTGCGCGACTCGGGTCGCGGGACGATCCAGTGGCAGCGGGTCAGTTCCGCCGGCGCCACCGTGCGCCGCCTGGCCAGTGGATGGCTCGCCGCCGCGATCACCTGCATGCGGCCGTACGACAACGGCTTGATGTCGAGCTGTTCGACCGGCAGTGCGTCGGCGAGGGACTCGTCCATCCAGCCGATCACGCAGTCGACTGTCCCCTCGCACACGGCCGCGAGCAGGTCGCGCGCGCGGCCTTCCCGGATCTGGATTCTGCCCACGAGATCCGTCTTTTCGAGCCGGGCAAGCGCGGCCGGCAACAGGTTCACGCCCGCGAGCTGGACGCAGCCGACCCGCAGCAGCGGCGCGATCGCCGCGGTCCTGGCCGCGTCGACCGCGCGCTCCACCGACGCCAGCGCGATGGTGAGCCGTTCCAGCGCAAATGCACCGGCAGCCGTCAGCCGGCCTCCCTTGGAGTTCCGGTCGACCAGCCTCGCCTCGAACACCGTCTCGAGCTCGCGCAGCAGCAGCGTGACGGCGGGCTGGCTGATGCCCAGCTCGCGCGCCGCGTTGCCCAGCGAGCCATGGCGATGGATGAGTTCGAGCAGGCGCAGATGGCGCAGCCGCAGGCGATCGGTGCGATAGACCGATGCGGGCACCGATGGTGGCGGCTGCGGCAGCCTGGTCGTCATTGGCCTGTTTCTGGCGATGGCATAAGCAAAGCATATTACAAAATAAGAACATCATAATTGAACCATATGCCGACCAGGCCGACAATGCGCTGATCGACCCGTCCGCCGGCGAGTACCCGGTGCCGGTGCAGGACAGTCATCGGAGGGAACCACCGCCGCCCGTCGGCCGGGCGCCGGTCAAGATTCGCATGAACCCGGAAATTTCCGCGCCGCCGCGGTCGGCTTCGCCGCTCACGATTCGGTCGATCGAAACGCTGGCGCTGGAAGCGCCGCTGGCGAGGACGGTCGGCACGCCGGTTACGGCGATCAGCAGCGTCGTCACGCTGCTGGTTGCGGTGCTGGACGACGACGGCGTGGAAGGGTGGGGCGAGATCTGGTGCAACTTTCCCCGCTTCGGCATCCATCATCGCGCGCGGCTGGTCCGCGAGGTATTCGTCCCGGCGCTGGCGCGCCAATCGTTCGCTTCGCCGGCCGAAGCGTGGACGCACATGAACGCCTTCAGCAACGTGCTGCGCCTGCAGTCGGGCGAATCAGGGCCGATCGCGGCGGTGATCGCCGGCATCGACATCGCGCTCAACGATATCGCCGCCAGGAAGGCGGGGCTGCCGCTGTGGCGATTGCTGGGCGGGCGCAGCGACACGGTGCCGGTCTATGCAAGCATCGGTCGCGCCGATGACAGCCGGCCGGCGATCGAGCGCTGCCTCGAGCGCGGCTTCCGCGCGCTCAAGCTGCGGTCCTCCGGTTCGGTTGCCGATCACCTCGCGGTGCTGCGCCCGGCGCGTGCGCTGACCGGCGACGCCTGCGAACTCATGCTCGACGTGAATTCTTCCTGGGATGCGGAGACGGCGATCGCCACGGTCGGGCAGTTGAGCGAGCTGCGCCTGTCGTGGCTTGAGGAGCCGATTCCCGTCGACGCGCCCGCCGACACCTGGCGCCGCCTCGCCGACGCCGCGCCGATGCCTCTGGCCGGCGGCGAGAACATGGTGACGGCCGGGATGTTCGATGACGCGCTGGCGCATCGGGCGCTGCGCGTGCTGCAGCCCGACATCACCAAGTGGGGCGGGCTTTCCGGCGGACTGCCGCTGGCGCGCCGCATCGTTGCCGCTGGCCGGCGCTTCTGTCCGCATATGTTCACCGGCGCGCCGGGACTGCTGGCGTCGGCGCACCTGCTCGCGGCGAGCAACAGCCCCGACGGCATGCTCGAATACGGCGTCGGTCACAATCCGGCGCGCGATGCTCTGCTCGACCGGTCGGTGGACGGCGGAAGACTGGATCTGGGCGAGTCGCCCGGACTGGGACTGGATATCGACCGGGGACGCCTGAAGCAGTACCTGCTGCCGCTATGATGGCGACGCCGATCTCGATCGCGGATCGCGTCCATTGACGGAGGGACGAATGGAACAGGGCTTGAGCATCGCCACGCGCCTGGCGACACATCCGACTTCGGTGATTTCCGACGCGCTGGACGAACTGGGCATCGCGGGGGCGCTTTCCGGGATCGTGGCGATGCGCCCGGGCATCGGGACCGTTTGCGGACGCGCGCTCACCGTTCGCTTCGAGCGCAAGTCGAAGGATCCCAAGGCGTATCGCTTCGGCGGCGGCGTGGGCAAGCCGCTGGAAAAGGTGCTGCAGACCATGAAGGCGGGCGACATGGTGATCATGGATCTCGACGGCGCAGCCAACGCGTCGGCCTGGGGCGGCCTGTCTTCCCGCCTGGCGCAGCGCCGGGGCGTGCGCGGCACGATCATGTGGGGCG
This sequence comes from uncultured beta proteobacterium, assembly GCA_963699765.1. Lineage (GTDB taxonomy): Bacteria > Pseudomonadota > Gammaproteobacteria > Burkholderiales > Casimicrobiaceae > VBCG01. The sequence goes on from CAVOVD010000011.1 coordinate 147,809, forward strand.
CCTGCCGCGACCTGGAGGAGATTCGCGCGGTCGGCTATCCGGTCTGGGCGGTCGGCGTGTGTCCGCGCCGCAGCCGCAACGAGTTCACCTTCGGCTCGATCAACGAGCCCCTGAGCATCACCGGCGTGACGATTGCAGCAGGCGACTACCTGGTCGCCGACGAAAGCGGCGTCGTGTGCGTGCCGCAGGCGCGGGCCGAGGAGACACTGGCGCTCGTCGCCGGCATCGAGGCGCAGGAACAGCTGCTCGAGCAGCAGGTGCGCGACGACGCCGTGTCGTCGTGGGACCAGGTCTAGGCTGAGGAGAAACGCGATGTCCGCCGGCGACTTCCTGGACATGTATTCGCTGCAGGGGCGCACCGCGCTGGTGACCGGCGCCTCCCGCGGCATCGGCGCGGCGATCGCGCGGATCCTCGGCCAGATGGGCGCCGACGTCGCCGTCAACCATCTCGACGATGGCGCGATGGCCGCGCAGGTCGTCGCCGACCTGCAGGCGATGGGTCGTCGTGCCGCCGCGTTCGACGTCGACGTTTCCCGCAGGGACATCGCGACCTCTCTGGTTGCCGCCGCGGAGGCCGAACTCGGGCCGATCGACGTGCTGGTGGTCAGTGCGGCGCGGTCGGTCTTCGCCACGCTGGAAGAGGCTGCGCGAAGAGGACATCGACGCGCAGATCGAGACCAACTTCAAGGCGACGGTCCGGCTGCTCAACGCGGTGGTGCCGGCAATGGCCGAACGCGGCTTCGGCCGGGTCGTGACCATCGGCAGCATCACCCAGGTGGCGCCGCTGCCGATCCTGCCCATCTACGCGGCGATGAAGGCCGCGCATTTCAACCTGATCCAGGGCCTGGCCTGCCGCTGGGCGCCGCATGGCGTGACGCTGAACAACGTGTCGCCGGGCCTGATCCGCACCGAACGCAACGCCTGGCGCCGCGAGCCCGGCGGCGGATGGGACGAGTTCGCGCAGTCGTCGAGCTTCGCCCGTCGCGCGGGCGAGCCCGAGGAAGTCGCCTGCGCGGTTGCGATGTTCTGTGCGCCGGGGGCGTCGTTCGTCACCGGCGAGAACCTGTTCGTGGCGGGCGGCGCGCAGGTCGCCGGCCGCCGCGGTTGAACCTGCGCCGCGCCTGGGCGCGGCGGCAGTCGTGAACGGGCCGCGACAGCAATCGCGACCACAACTGCAATGGAGGCAACGATGAACGGACGCAGATTCTGGATGGGACAAGTCCTGGTGCTGGCCGCGGCGCTGATGGCGTGGCCGGCAGCGCAGGCGCAGCCGGCGATCAAGTTTGTCGTCGGCGGCCCCCCCGGCGGGTTGTTCGACATCATGCTCCGCCACATCTCGGAGCGGCTTTCGCGCGACCTTGGCGCCACGGTGGTGATCGAAAACAAGCCCGGCGCCGGCGGCGCCGTCGCGCTGGACTTCGTCAAGAACGCCAAGCCCGACGGGCTGACCGTCGGCACGCTCAACGTGGCCGGAGCGGCGAACGAGAGCATCATCAAGACCAAGGGCTACAACCTGCTCACCGATTTCGAGCCGGTCGGAATGTACCTGTACCCGACCAACATCCTGATCGTGAATCCGGGCATTCAGGCCGCCAACGTGACCGAACTGATCACCGTGCTCAAGGCGAAGGGTTCGACCAACTATTCGTCCGGCGGCGTCGGCAGCCCCGGGCACCTGTCCGGCGAGGTGTTCAAGGCGCGCACCGGGGTGCCGGCGACGCACGTGCCCTACAAGGGAGCGCCGCCCGCGGTGATGGCCGTGGTGTCCGGCGAGGTTGCCTACATGTTCGCCACGGCATCGTCGGCGATCGGCCAGGTCGGCCCGGGCAAGGTGCGCGCGCTGGCCGTGACCACCGCCGAGCGGCTGCCGCAGCTGCCCGACGTGCCGACGGTCGCCGAGGCAGGGCTCGTCGACTTCAACGTCAGCGACTGGGTCGGGTTCGTGCTGCCCAAGGGGACGGACGTCGCCATACGCGACAAGCTGCATGCGGCGCTGACCGCGGCGTTCGCCGATCCGGAGGCGCGCGATCGCCTGCGCAAGGCGACCTTCGTGCCGGCCGATCCGCCGCTCGGACCCAAGGAGTTCGACGCATTCCTCCACGCCGAAGTGGACAAGTGGGCGAAGGTCGTGCGCGAGGCGAAGATCAGCGGGAACTGACGGCGCGCTTCACGGCATCGCCTGGACGGAATCGCACCCGGACCGCGCTCGGCGATCGCCGATGGCAACCGTGGTCGCCGTGCACCGGTCCGATGCACCGAAACGCGCCATCGCTGCACGGAAGCCGTGCAGAAGGATCGCGGACGCGCCGCGGTCAACCGTGGCTTCGACAGGCGGCCCGAATCCTCGCCGGCGGTTTCGTCCGCGTCACGCGCGCGCGCGCGTGGGCTTCGGCGCGAGCGCCCACGCCGGCCTGGCAAAGCGCTCGGCGAGGAACTCCGCGAACGCGCGCACCTTGGCCGACAGGTGCCGGCGGCTCGCGTAGACGACGTGAATGGCGCTCTGCGGCGGCGCGTACGTGCGCAGGATCGGCACCAGGCGCCCCGCGCGCACGTCCTCGCCCACGATGAAGTCCGGCTCGTACGCGATGCCGATTCCCTCGACGGCCAGCGCACCGGAGAAATCGCCGCTGTTCGAGTGCACGGGACCGGCCACACGAACCTTGAGTTCCTCGCCGGTGCGCGTGCCGAACGTCCAGGTATCGCGCTGCGCCGCATACGCGTAGAGCAGGCACGCATGGCCCGCGAGGTCCGCTGGCGTCTTCGGCTCGCCATGACGCGCAAGATAGGACGGCGACGCGCAGCAGACGAGCTGCGTCGTGCCGACCTTCCGGCCCACCAGGTTCTGGCCGCGGATCGGACCGATGCGCACCGCCGCGTCGAAGCCCTCTTCAACCAGATCGACGAGGCGGTCGGACAGCTCGACGTCGAACCGCATGTCCGGATACCGCGCCATGAACGCGCCCACTGCCGGCGCGACGTAGAGCGTGCCGAACGCGACCGCGCACGACAGGCGCAGCGTGCCGCGCGGCACCACGGCGCCCGCGCCCGCCGACTCCTCGGCTTCCGCGAGGTCGGCCAGCAGCTGCACGCAGCGCTCGTGGAACGCGCGGCCCGTCTCGGTCAGCGACAGCCGCCGCGTGGTGCGGTTCAGGAGCCGCGCGTCGAGATGCGCCTCGAGGTCCGCGACCTGGCGGGACACCGACGACACCGACACGTCGAGGCGCTCCGCGGCGCGCGCGAAGCTGCCGGTCTCGACGACCTTGGCGAAGGCGGTAATGGCATTGAAGCGGTCCATCGGAGGCGCCGGTCCCGGAATATCGTTGCGTATTTTGCAACAATATTTTAATAAATGTCATGTTTATCTTTTTTCATACAACACTCATCATTCACTCCGTCGCGCCCATTCGCGGGCGCCCCGACCCCTGAGGAAACCCATGAACGATGCACGACTGACCGCCACCGCCGCACTGCTGCTGCGCGTGGCGCTGGGCACGATGTTCATCGCCCACGCCCTGCTCAAGTACTTCGTCTTCACGTTGCCTGGCACCGCGCAGTTCTTCGGCTCGCTCGGCCTTCCCGGCGTGCTCGGCTACGCCGTGTTCGCGGCCGAGCTGGTCGGAGGAATCCTGCTGGTACTCGGCGTGGGGACGCGCGCCGTCGCGCTCGCGCTGGTCCCGGTGCTGCTGGGCGCCACGTGGGTGCACGCCGGCAACGGCTGGCTGTTCAGCGCGCCCAACGGCGGCTGGGAGTATCCGGCGTTCTGGACCGTCACGCTCGTGGTCCAGGCGCTCCTCGGCGATGGCGCGTACGCACTGCGTCCCGCCGGTCCGGGTCTGGTCTCGCAACGCGCATGACCCCGCTTCCGACACTGTTCGTTTCGCACGGGTCGCCGATGCACGCGGTCGAGCCCGGCGCGGCGGGGAAGGCGTGGACCGCGCTCGGCCGCAGGCTGCCAAGGCCGCGCGCGGTGCTGATCGCCTCCGCGCACTGGACGACCTCGGTGCCGATGCTCACCGGCAATCCGGCGCCGCAGACGATTCACGACTTCGGCGGGTTTCCCGCCCAGCTGTACGCGCTCGAGTATCCGGCGCCCGGCGCGCCCGGACTCGCCACCCGCGCGGTGGCGCTGCTCAAGGACGCCGGCATCACCGCCGGCGTGGACGGCTGCCGCGGCCTCGATCACGGCGCGTGGGTGCCGCTGCTGCACATGTACGCGGCGCACGACGTGCCGGTCGTGCAGGTTTCGCTGCAACCTGACCAGGGCACGATGCATCACGTCGAACTGGGGCGCGCGCTCGCGCCGCTTGCGCGCGAGGGCGTGCTGATCGTCGGCTCGGGCCACACGACGCACAACCTGCGCGACTGGATGGCGAACCTGCGGCGCAGCGAGCCGCTGCGCTATGCGCAGGCGTTCGCCGACTGGCTCGACGCCAGGCTCGCCGCACGCGACACCGCCGCGCTCGTCGACTACCGCGAGCAGGCGCCCGACGCGCTGCGCGCCCATCCGACCGAGGAGCACTTCCTGCCGCTGCATGTCGCGTGGGGCGCCGCGGGCGAGCAGGCGCGCGTCGAGCGCGTCGTGACCGGCTTCGAGGCCGGCGCGCTCGCGCTGCATTCCTGGCTGTTCCACCCGGCGCACTGATCTTCCCCCGACGGCAGATTCCTCGCGTCGCCTGGCGGGCTGGAACGCTGCGATGTAGCGATCAACCCAGCCAGGACTTGATGGAGCGCGTCATCGCCGACACCGAGATGCCGTACCGGTCGTGCAGCGTGGGCAGGGCGCCGGCGTCGAGGAACGCATCAGGCAGCGCGATCTGCCGGAATGGCGGGGCGACGGCGGCCCTGAGCAGCGTGGCCGCGACCGCCTCTCCCAGTCCGCCTACCGTCGAATGGTTTTCCGCGACGATCACCAGGCGGCCGGCCTTCGATGCCTCGCGGACGATCGCCTGCTCGTCCAGCGGCTTGATGGTCGCGACGTGAAGCACCGCCACGTCCACGTTGTCCGCGCGCAGCGCAGCGGCGGCCTCAAGCGAACGCATGGTCATGAAGCCGCTGGAAATGATCAGCGCGTCGCGCCCGTCGCGCAGGAGCTTCGCCTTCCCCAGTTCGAAGCGGTGGTCGTACTCGTCGAGGACCAACGGCACCTGGCCGCGCAGCAGGCGCATGTAGACGGGACCCTTGTGGGCCGCGATGGCCGGCACCGCCTGCTCGATTTCCAGTGCGTCGCAGGGGTCGACGATCGTCAGACCGGGAACACCGCGGAAGATCGCGATGTCCTCGGTGGCCTGGTGGCTTGGCCCGTACCCGGTGGTCAGCCCGGGCAGCGCGCAGACGATCTTGACGTTCAGGTTCTCCTCGGCGATCACCTGATGGATGAAGTCGTAGGCGCGACGCGAGGCGAAGACCGCGTAGGTCGTCGCGAACGGAACGAATCCTTCCTTCGCCATGCCGCCTGCCGCTGCCATCAGCAACTGCTCCGCCATGCCCATCTGGAAGAAGCGGTCGGGATGCGCCTGCGCGAAGACGTGCAGGTCGGTGTACTTCGCAAGGTCGGCGGTGAGGCCGACGATGTCGGGCCGCATGTCGGCCAGCTGCACGAGCGCGTGGCCGAAGGGAGCCGGCCGGGTGCGCTGTCCTTCTCCGGCGATCGAGGCGATCATCGCCGATGTCGTCATCCGCTTCCTGTCCTTGACGATGGCATTCATGGGCGTGCTCCCGCGGTTGCCTTGTGCGCATGGTCGAGCAGGTCGATGGCCCGCTGCCATTCGGTCGCATCGACCTGCATGAAGTGATTCTTCTCGCGCTCCTCGAGGAAGGGCACGCCCTTTCCCATCCTGGTGTCGAAGATGATGACGCGGGGTTGCGGTTCGCGATGGTGCCGGGCCGCATCGAAAGCCCTGACGACCGCATCGAGATCGTTGCCGTCGACACGCTGGACGAACCAGCCGAACGCCTTCCACTTGTCGGCGAGCGGCTCGAACCCGAGGACCCTGGTCGACGGGCCGTCCGCCTGCTGGTTGTTCACGTCGACGAGGCAGATCAGGTTCGACAGGCCGTGATGCGCGGCGGACATCGCGCCTTCCCATGTCGACCCTTCGTCGAGCTCGCCATCGGACATGCAGTCGTAGACGAACGCGGGGTTGCCCTTCAGGCGCAGTCCCAGCGCCATTCCGACGGCGATGACCAGCCCCTGGCCGAGCGACCCGCCGGAGATCTCCATGCCCGGGGTGTAACTCGCCATGCCGGACATCGGCAGGCGGCTGTCGTCGCCGCCGTAGGTTTCGAGTTCGCTTTCGGGAATGATGCCCGCGTCGATCAGCGCCGCATAGAACGCGATCGCGTAATGCCCGTGCGAAAGCAGAAAGCGGTCGCGTCCCTCCCACTCCGGTTCATCCGGCCGGTAGGCCAGCGCATGGCCATAGGCGACGGCAAGGACGTCGGCGATTCCCAGCGCCTGGCCAATGTAGCCCTGGCCCTGCACCTCGCCCATCCGCAGCGCGTAACGCCGGATCCGGTAGGCACGGTCCTGCAGTTCGTTCTTCACGTCTGTTTCGGCAACCTGGTTCATGAAAACGGCTCCGGTCCTGTCAGTGGATGAGCATGCCGCCGTTGACGTCGAGCGTGATGCCGGTCAGGTAGCTCGACAGGTCGCTGGCGAGGAACAGGCAGCAGTTCGCCACGTCGATGGCGTCGCCGAGGCGATTGAGCGGAATGCCCTTGAGGATGTCGACGCGCATCTGGTCGGTCAGCTTGCCGCCGGTGATGTCGGTCTGGATGAGTCCGGGCGTCAGCGAATTGACGCGCACGTTGTCCGGACCCAGTTCCCGCGCCATCGCCCTGGCGAGGCCGAGCACGCCGGCCTTGGCCGCGGAGTAATGCGGACCGCCGAAGATGCCGCCGCCGCGCTGCGCCGACACCGACGACATGCAGATGATCGAGCCATGCTTCTGCGCGCGCATCGTCGGGATCACCGCCTGGCTCATGTAGAGCGTGCCGCGCAGCGACACATCCGTCACTGCCTCGTAGTTCTCCGGCTGGATGTCCATCACGCGCAGCGGCTGGGTGATCCCGGCGTTGTTGAACAGGACGTCGACGGTCCCGAGGCGAGCGAGCACTTCCCTGACGGCTCGTTCGGCGTCCTCCTTGCGGGTCACGTTGCAGGCGACCCCGATGTGCGCGGGCCCGAGGTCGGCCGCGGCGGCCGTCGCCGCCGCCTGGTCGAGGTCCAGGATGGCGACCCTGGCGCCATGAGCGGCGAACACCTTGGCGGTCGCCTTGCCGATTCCGCGCGGCGAGGCGCCCCCGGTGACGATGGCGACCTTGTCCTTCAGCAGCATGCTCAACTCCTTTGGTCGAATGAGCGCGAGTGACGCACATGTTGCGTTCAGATCCTCGTGGCGGCAAGTCAGGTGGGCGCGAACGGCCAGGACTTTTCGCGCTGCGGCGCAGCAATGTACGTTGCCGGGCCCGCACGAATGGTCAGCCCCCGGAGTACCGATGGCGCCCGTTGCCGCGGTTGACGTCCGGCTCTCTGTCCCGGGATACTCGCCGATGGACATTTTGAATTGAATTGCAGCCATGCGAATTGCCATTGTCGGTGCGGGAGCGCTTGGTTCATTGATCGGTCACGCGTTCTGCCGCGCGGGCTGCCGCGTCACGCTTGTCGATCGACCCGATCGGCTTTCCAGGATCGCGACGCTGGGTGGTCTGGTCGTCATCGATCCCGATGGGCGGAGGTCGATTGCCGCGCCGGACCTGCTGGCGCATGGAGCCGAGGAGGCGGGTCGGCACGACGTGGTGTTCCTCGCGACCAAGGCACAGGATCTGCCGTCGATCGCCGGCAGTCTGTCGCCCCTGCTGGGTCCCGAGTCCTTCCTGGTCACGGTGCAGAATGGCATCCCGTGGTGGTACTTCGACGGCCTGGAGCACGACCTGGCCGGAAAGCGATTGGTCTCGGTCGATCCGGAAGGCCTGCTCGCGAGGCATGTCGACACGTCGCGTGTCGTCGGTTGCGTCGCCTATCCGGCGGCGAACATGCGCGCCGACGGCGCAGTGGTACACGTCGAGGGCCTTCGCTTCCCGGTAGGCGAACTCGACGGGCGGGATCGCGAACGGACACGCTTGCTGATGTCGCTGTTCGTCGATGCCGGCTTCAAGAGTCGCGTACTTCCGGATATTCGATCGGAGATCTGGTTGAAGGCCTTGGGTTCCCTGTCGATAAACCCCATCAGCGCACTGACCCGGGCAACGATGGCCGAAATCTGCACGTTCGAGCCGACAAGGGCGCTCGTGGCCGAGATGATGCGCGAAGCCCGGGATATTGCAGAGTCGCTCGGGGTTTCCTTTCGCCACTCCATCGAAGAGCGCATCGAGGGCGCGCGCGCGATCGGCGGGCACAAGACATCGATGCTGCAGGACGTGGAAAACAATCGCCCGATGGAACTCGATGCGCTGATGTTGTCCATTCTGGAGCTCGCGCAACTCACCGGTCGCCCGGCCAGGACCATCCAGAACGTTTATGCTTGTGCCGCGTTGTTGAATCGACGAATCGCCGCCCCTGCCTGCTGATGTCGGGGCGACCCGGGGCACGGACATATGGAGGGCACGGTTGCGCGCGATACGCTCAAGGGACCTGCTCGATGGTCTGGTCCTGCTCGGCCTTTGGCCGGTGTCCTGGTTGCTGCCCCTGCGGTTCTGGCCTTCCTACACGCGCGCACTTGGCAGCATTCACGTCCGGTTGCTCGGGCGATCGGCCGGTCATCTCGACCCTGCGCTGCTTGCCCAACTGGGCGTCTCGGCGGACGAACTCGAGATTGGCTTCCGGCAGCACAACTACTGGGAGTTGATGGAAATACTGCGCGAACATGCGCCCTGGGGCTGGCACACCGATATCTCGATCGCCGGTCGCCGGCACATCGACGAAGCGCTGGCGGCCGGCAAAGGCGCCGTTCTCTGGTACTGCCCGTTCACCCATGCCGACGTGGTGTTCAAGAAAGGCCTGCATCAGGCGGGATACCAGGTGAACCACCTGAGTGCATCGACCCACGGATTTTCCGACACCCGATTCGGGGTGGCGGTACTCAACCCGATCAAGACGACGGTGGAAAGCCGGTATCTGAAGGACCGTTGCGTCATGGGCAATACCGGCGTCGGCGAGGTTATTCGCGAACTTGCTGGATCGACTGCGGCAAAACCAGCTCGTTTCGGTGACGGCCCTGCAGTCCGGCAAGTACACCGGTGTCCGGCCGCTGTTCGGCGGCACCCTGAGCCTGGCCAAGGGAGCGGCGAATTTCGCGTTGAGCACGGGCGCTGCGCTGATCCCGATCTTCGTCGTGCCGGTCGACGGCGGGTACCGCGTGCACATCGAGCCGCCGCTGCACGCGGACAGCGCTGCGATCGATGCGGCCGAAGAGGAATTGATCTCCGCCTATGTGCCCGTCCTCGAGCGCTACGTCGCACAATATCCAGCTCTCTGGCGCGGATGGCTGGGCCCGCCGAGCTACTGGTCGCCGCCCTCGGTCACCGGGGATCGATGAGTGCTGCGACCAAACCACGAAGCCGCCCATGACGGCGGCCTCCGAGCGGGACTGTTGGAGGCGGAGGTCGGAATCGAACCGGCGTAGACGGCTTTGCAGGCCGCTGCATGACCACTCTGCCACCCCGCCTGGGGTTGCGCGCCACCATTGCGGCACCGCGCGACGAGCAAAAAAGAGGGAGAGCCTGGTCAGAAGCTCTCCCTCGGATGTGGAGCGGGAAAGGAGTCTCGAACTCCCGACCTCAACCTTGGCAAGGTTGCGCTCTACCAACTGAGCTATTCCCGCGTCGGTAAGGGGCGAATTATAGCGGATTTCCGGAAACGGTCAAAACCCCGGATCAATTCCCCGGGCCGGATGCCGGGGAGGCGCCAGGCGGACTGCGCTCAGCCCATGACGGCGGCAATGGCGTCGGCGACGTAGTCGAGGTTGGCGTCGTTGAGCGCGGCCACGCAGATCCGCCCGGTGTCGACGGCGTAGATCGAGTATTCGTCGCGCAGCCGCTGCACCTGCGCCTTGGTCAGCCCGGAGTAGGAAAACATTCCGCGCTGGTCGACGACGTATTCGAAACTGGTGCCCGGGACGCGCCGGGACAGCTTCTGCGCGAGCGCGGCGCGCATGGCCTTGATCCGCTCGCGCATGTCGGCGAGTTCCCGGTCCCAGAGCGCGCGCAACTCGGGCGTGCCGAGGACGGTGGCGACGATCTGGCCGCCGTGCGTCGGCGGGTTGGAATAGTTGGCCCGCACCAGGCGCTTGACCTGCGACAGGACGCGCGCCGCCTCGTCGCGGTCGGCGGTGACGATCGTCAGCGCGCCGACCCGCTCGCCGTACAGCGAGAACGACTTGGAGAACGACGACGAGACGAACAAAGGCCCCGACGTTGCCGCGAAATTCCGCACGACCTCGCCGTCGGTGTCGACGCCGTCGCCGAAACCCTGGTAGGCGAGGTCGAGAAAGGGCACCAGCGCGCGCTCGCGCACCGTCGCCAGGATCCGTTCCCATTGGACGTGGCTCGGATCGACGCCGGTGGGGTTGTGGCAGCACGCGTGCAGCACCACGACCGAGCCTGCCGGAATCTTTTCCAGCGCGCTCACCATGCCGTCGAAGTCGAGTCCGCGCGTGGCCGGGTCGTAATACCTGTAGTTGTTGACCACGAAGCCGGCGCCTTCGAACAGCGCGCGGTGGTTTTCCCAGCTGGGATCGCTGATCCACACCTGCGCGCCCGGCGCGAACTTGCGCAGGAAGTCCGCGCCGACCTTGAGTCCGCCGGTGCCGCCCAGCGCCTGCACGGTGACCGCGCGGCCGGACTTGACGATGTCGCTGTCGGCGCCGAACAGCAGCACCTGCACGGCGCGGTCGTAGGCCGGCAGGCCGTCGATGGGCAGGTAGCCGTGCGGCGCGCCCTTGTCGGCCATCTCGCGCTCGGCGCGGCGGACGCACTCGAGCAGCGGCAGCTTGCCGCCGGCGTCGAAATAGACGCCGACGCCGAGATTCACCTTTTTCGGATTCTTGTCCGCGACGAAGGCCTCGGTGACGCCGAGGATGGGGTCGCGTGGGGCGAGTTCGACGGCGGCGAGCAGCGAGGCGGGCGCGTTCATGAGCGTGAGGGGCCGAGGGGCGGGAAAAGGGTGAATTTTACTCCAATCGGCCGGACCGCCCGGTCCGACCGGCCGTCGATCAGCCGCTGCCGAACGTGCCGACGACGCTCCCCAGCGCCATCGACCCAGGTGATCGCCAGCGCAAAGGTGGAAATGGTGAAGCCGCGGTGGCGCTTGCGCGCCTGCGCCCAGTAACCCAGCGCGTAGACGATGCGCCCGACCAGCCAGATGCTTCCCGCCAGCGCGGCGAAGCGCGGATCGCCGAACAGCGCGTAGATCCACATCGCCGGCATGAACGCGACGAACTGCTCGAGCTCGTTCGCCTGCACGCGAAAGGCGCGCATGAACTCCGGGTCTCCGGTCGTCGCCGGTGCGGCGACCCTGTGCTTGGTGCGGGCGCGCCCCACCTGTATGCCGGTGACGACGTACCAGAGGATCGCCAGCAGCGTCAGCAGCGCGGGAAAGGCCAGGGGATTGGACACGAAGTTCTCCTTGGGTGCGGCGCGCGGACCCTACAATGGCGCCATCGGCAGGCCGCAAGGCTAGCCTATCGCAGTCCGGCGACGCAAACGTCGCGCTCCGAAGATCGATTCCATGGCCCGACGCCACTGCGCCCATCCCCGACGACGTGCCCAAGCTGCCTCCGGTCGACGGCGCTGCGGACGCTGGCGCGCGTCTGGCGCTTCGTGCGGCCCTACCGGCGCCAGCTGGCGTACGCGGCGATCGCGCTGGTGTTCGCGGCAGCGGCGGTGCTGACCATCGGCCAGGGACTCAAGTTCGTCGTCGACCGCGGCTTCGGCGCCGGCGACGGTGGCGAACTCGATCGCACGCTGGGCTTCATGCTGGGCGTGGTGGTGGTCGTGGCGGTCGCCACCTATGCGCGTTTCTACTTCGTGTCCTGGCTGGGCGAGCGGGTGACCGCGGACCTGCGCCGCGCGGTCTTCGACCACCTGCTCTCGCTGCCGCCGGGCTGGTTCGAGGTCACGCGCACCGGCGAGGTCATCTCGCGGCTCACCAACGACACGGCGATGCTGGAAACGGTGATCGGCTCCAGCGCGTCGATGGCCATCCGCAACCTGCTGCTGATGGCCGGCGGGCTGGTGATGCTGGCGCTGACCAGCGCCAAGCTGACGCTGCTGGTGCTGGTCGGCGTTCCCGTGGTGCTGGTGCCGATCATCTGGTTCGGCCGGCGCGTGCGCCGGCTGGCGCGCGCCAGCCAGGATCGCGTCGGCGACGTCGGCGCCTACGTCGACGAGGTGCTGCACGAAATCCGCACCGTGCAGGCCTACGGCCACGAGGACGTGGACCGGCGGCAGTTCGCCACGCGGGTCGAGAACACCTTCGGCACCGCGCTGCAGCGCATCCGCCAGCGCGCGCTGCTGGTGGCGACGGTGATCATGCTGGTGTTCGGTGCGGTCGGCGTGATCCTGTGGATCGGCGGTCACGACGTGGTCGCCGGCAGGATCAGCGCCGGCGACCTGTCGGCGTTCGTGTTCTACGCGGTCATCGTGGCGGCGTCCGCCGGCACGATCAGCGAGGTGATCGGCGACCTGCAGCGGGCCGCCGGCGCCACCGAGCGGCTGTTCGAGCTGCTGGCGATCGAGCCGGAGATCCGTGCGCCGGCGCAGCCGGTGCCGCTGCCGGATCCGCCGCGCGGCACCGTGCAGTTCGACGACGTGACCTTTCACTACCCGTCGCGCCCGGACACGCCGGCGCTCGAGGCGTTCACGCTCGACGTCGCGGCGGGCGAGAAGGTGGCGCTGGTCGGACCTTCGGGCGCGGGCAAGACGACGGTGTTCCAGCTGCTGCTGCGCTTCTACGATCCGCAGCAGGGCAGCGTGCGCATCGATGGAGTCGAGATCACCGCCGCCGACCCGGCCGCCGTGCGCGCGCACCTGGCCGTGGTGCCGCAGGATCCGGTGATCTTCGCGGCCAGCGTGCTGGAGAACGTCCGCTACGGGCGGCCCGGCGCCGGCGACGCCGAGGTACGTGCGGCCTGCGAAGCCGCCAATGCGGCCGAGTTCATCGAGCGGCTGCCCGACGGCTACGCTGAGCTTCCTGGGCGAGCGCGGCGTGCGGCTGTCGGGCGGCCAGCGGCAGCGGCTGGCGATCGCCCGGGCGATCCTCGCCGACCGCCCGGTGCTGCTGCTCGACGAGGCGACCAGCGCGCTGGATGCGGAAAGCGAGCGCGCGGTGCAGCTGGCGCTGGAGCGGCTGATGGCCGGGCGCACGGTGCTGATCATCGCGCACCGGCTGGCGACGGTGCGTCACGCCGACCGGATCGCGGTGCTCGAGCATGGCCGCGTCATCGCCACCGGCACGCACGATGCGCTGACGCGCAGCAACCCGTTGTACGGGCGATTGGCGGCGTTGCAGTTCGGCGTCGAATCCGCCTCGGCCGGCGAGGCGCCTCGCCCGGACGGGCGCGCGGCGGTAGAATAACCGGTTGCCCTCGGTTGGCGCCCTGATTGGCGCCCGAGTCGGCACCCAAGTTTGCACGCCACGCTGCGCTCCCGACCCGATGCCGATCACCTATCCCGACAGTCCCTACGAGCTGCACCAGCCCTTCGAGCCGGCCGGCGACCAGCCCGAGGCGATCGCCAGGCTGATCGAGGGCATCAACGACGGGCTGTCGTTCCAGACGCTGCTCGGCGTCACCGGCTCGGGCAAGACCTTCACCATGGCCAACGTCATCGCCCGCACCGGCCGGCCGGCGATCGTCCTGGCGCCCAACAAGACGCTGGCGGCGCAGCTCTATTCGGAATTCCGCGAGTTCTTCCCCGCCAACGCCGTCGAGTACTTCGTCTCGTACTACGACTACTACCAGCCGGAAGCCTACGTGCCTTCGCGGGACCTCTACATCGAGAAGGACAGCTCGATCAACGAGCACATCGAGCAGATGCGCCTGTCGGCGACCAAGGCGATGCTCGAGCGTCCCGACTGCGTGATCGTGGCCACCGTCTCGGCGATCTACGGCATCGGCGATCCATCCGAGTATCACAGCATGATCCTGCATCTGAAGCAGGGCGACCGGATGTCGCAGCGCGACGCCATCAAGCGCCTGACCGAGATGCAGTACACGCGCAACGACGTCGAATTCAAGCGCGGCGTGTTCCGCGTGCGCGGCGACGTGCTCGACATCTTCCCGGCGGAGAACGCCGAGAACGCGGTCCGTGTCTCCCTGTTCGACGACGAGGTCGAGTCGCTGCAGCTCTTCGATCCGCTGACCGGGCACCTGAAGCAGAAGCTCGCGCGCTTCACGGTCTTCCCGTCGTCGCACTACGTGACCGGCAGGCACAAGGTTCTCGCCGCCATCGACCAGATCAAGGTGGAGCTGGCGGCGCAGAAGGACTACTTCGTCGGCCAGATGAAGCTGATCGAGGCGCAGCGCATCGAGCAGCGCACGCGCTTCGACCTGGAGATGATGACCGAGATCGGCTACTGCAAGGGCATCGAGAACTACTCGCGCTACCTGTCCGGACGCCGGCCCGGCGAGCCGCCGCCGACGCTGATCGACTACCTGCCCGCCAATGCGCTGATGTTCATCGACGAAAGCCACGTGACCATTCCGCAGGTCGGCGGCATGTACAAGGGCGACCGCGCGCGCAAGGAAAACCTGGTCAACTACGGCTTCCGCCTGCCGTCGGCGCTGGACAACCGGCCGCTGCGCTTCGACGAATTCGAGCGCCTGCTGCCACAGACGATTTTCGTCTCGGCCACGCCCGCGGTCTACGAGCAGACGCATGCGGGGCAGGTGGTCGAGCAGCTGGTGCGCCCGACCGGGCTGGTCGACCCGGTGCTCGAGGTGCGTCCCGCGGCGACGCAGGTCGACGACCTGCTCGACGAGATCCGCCTGCGCGTCCAGCGCACCGAGCGGGTGCTGGTCACCACGCTGACCAAGCGCATGGCCGAGGACCTGACCG
Source organism: uncultured beta proteobacterium (assembly GCA_963699765.1). Lineage (GTDB taxonomy): Bacteria > Pseudomonadota > Gammaproteobacteria > Burkholderiales > Casimicrobiaceae > VBCG01. The sequence continues at coordinate 162,863 of CAVOVD010000011.1, forward strand.
ACTACCTGGCCGAGAACGGCGTCAAGGTCCGCTACCTGCACTCGGACATCGACACCGTCGAGCGGGTCGAGATCATCCGCGATCTGCGCCTGGGCGAATTCGACGTGCTGGTCGGCATCAACCTGCTGCGCGAGGGCCTGGACATTCCGGAGGTCTCGCTGGTGGCGATCCTCGACGCCGACAAGGAGGGTTTCCTGCGCGCCGAGCGCTCGCTGATCCAGACCATCGGCCGCGCGGCGCGGCACCTCAATGGCATGGCCATTCTCTACGCCGACAGGGTCACCGATTCGATGGCCAAGGCGATCGGCGAAACCGAACGGCGTCGCGCGCGGCAGCTCGAGTGGAACGAGAAGATGGGCATCACTCCGGTCGGCGTGCAGAAGCGCATCAAGGACATCATCGAGGGCATCTACGATCCGGACGAGGCGAAGAAGAGCCAGCGCGCCGCGCAGACGAAGGCCAAGTACGAGGCGATGCCCGAAAAGGACCTCGAACGCGAGCTGAAGCAACTGGAAAAGCAGATGCTCGACGCGGCCAGGAACCTCGAGTTCGAGAAGGCGGCCGAGCTGCGCGATCGCCTGTTCCAGCTGAAGCAGCAGTTGTTCGGCGTAGCGCTGCCGGTGGAAACCTAGCCGCGGTGGCGATGCTGGCCGAATGGCGCAATCCTGGCGCGGCGTCGCAAGCGGCGAGAACGTGATGCGGCATCCCCATGACGACTGCGTGCTGTTCGTCTGCATGAACAACATCTGCCGTTCGCCCACGCTGGAAGGCGTGTTCCGCTCGATGACGGCCCAATCCGGGATGACGCGCATCCATGTCGACTCCGCGGCGACGCACGACTACCACGTCGGGTCGCCGCCGGACGAGCGGGCGATCCTCGCCGCGCGCCGGCGCAGCGTCGACATCGCCGGGCTGCGGGCACGTCTGGTCGGTCGCGAGGACTTCGAACGTTTCGGCTGGATTTTCGCAATGGACCGCGCCAATCTGCGTTCGCTTAAGGCCCTGTGCCCGAAAGAATATTCGGGCCACCTCGGGCTGGTCCTCGACCTGGTGCCGCAACTCGGCCTGCGGGAGGTGCCGGATCCGTATTACGGCGGGGCCCAGGGCTTCGAGCGTGTCCTCGACCTGGCCGAAGAGGCAAGCGAGGCGTTGGTGGCGAGACTGGCGGCGATTCGCCGGGCCTAGCCGCCGCCAGCAGTCCGCGAAGGCGAAGGCGCAGCGTGCGACGCCCCGGGCGCGTCGATGCCGACCGATCAATATGCGGCGGTGGCGAGCGCGCCATCGCGTGCCGCCTGCGCCAACTGCGCAGTGCCGCCGAACCGCGGGCGCCCGACGATCAGCAGGGTCTTCACCGGCGCAAGCATGAACGCAAAAAAAGGGAGGACGCCTGCGTCCTCCCCCTGGTTCACCGCGTGGTGTGTGTCAGTCCGCCGGCGGTGCCCCATCCTTGCGCGTCTCGACGAATTCCAGCGGCTCGCTGACGATCACCGGCCGCGGCGGACGGATACGCTTCGGACGTGGCGTCTCCGGCGCGTCGACGACCGGCGCCGCGGGACGGTGGGCGGTCTCGATCATCTGCAGCCCGGAATCGGGCGGCAGGCTCATCGTGATCGCGGGGACTTCGACCGCGGGCGCGGGCACCTTGGCAGGTGGCTGCACGACCGGCGCCGGGACGACGACCGGCGCCGCGACGACGACGGGCGCCGCAACGATCGCCGGCACGATTTCCGCCTCGATGGCCGGCCGCGGCACTTCGCCCGCTGCCGGCACCGTGGCGGCGGCAGCGACGAGTTCGGCCGGCGCCGCGGTCTCCGCTGCAGGCGGCATGACGTCGGCCGGCGGCGTCGCCCTCGGCTCGCGCGGTTCACGCCGCTCGCGTGGTTCGCGTCCTTCCCTTGGTTCCCGGCCTTCGCGCGGTTCGCGCGGCGCCCTTGGCGGGCGCGGCTCGCGCGTTGCGGTCGGCGCGCCCTCTCCCGTGGCCGGCGATTCGGCACCCGCCGGCACATCGTCGTTCGCGGCCATGGCGCCGGCATCCATCACCTCATCACCCGAGGCGACCTCGCCTTGCGGGCGATCGCTGCCGCGACCGCGACGGCCACGGCGGCGACGGCTGCCGCCTTCCTTGCCCTCCTCGGTGGATGCAAGGGTGAGCGCCGCGGTCGTACCGTCGGCGGCCTCGATCATCGGCACGACCTCGGGCGGGGCGTCACGCGGTTCGCGTGGTCCTTTCGGCTCGCGCGGCGGACGTTGCGCGCTGCTGCGCTCGCCATCGCGCGACGCACCGTGTTCCTGCGTCCGGCGCTCGTCGCGGCCCTCGCGATTCTCGCGACCCTCGCCTCGACCTTCGCGGCGCTCGTCGCGACCCTCGTTTCGTCCTTCACCGCGGCCTTCACCACGGCGCTCGTCACGCCGCGCCTGTCCCTGCGACTGGCCGCCCCGCTGCTGCGGCTGGCCACGCCCGCCGTCGCCGCGGCCTTCGCGCTTGCCGTCGCCGCCCCGGCGATCGCGACCGTCGCGCGAGTCGTCGCGGCGATGCTCGCCACGCCGGCCATCGCCACGATTGCGATCGCGCCCGTCGCCGTTGCCGCGACCTTCGCGCCGGCCGTCGCGCGCGCGATCGGCGCTGCGGCTGGCGGCGGCGTCGCCCGCGGCCGCGGCGGCGGGTTGCGCCGGCGCAACCCTGAACCAGCCCAGAACGCGCGACAACCAGCCGCTGGTTGCTGCGGGCGCAGCGGCGACCGGCGCGGACGCCTCTGGTTTCTCGACCGGTGTCGGCGCCGGCTGCGTCGGCGTGATGCCCTTGACCATCGCTTCCTGGCGCGGCGCGGCCGCGTCCTCCAGTTTTTGCTTGGCGGCGTCCGTTTCCTCGGGCTGCTGCACCATGTTGAACGACAGCGGCAGGGGCTCGGCCTGGTTGAGCTCGTCGTGACGCAGACGCTCGATCGCGTAGTTCGGCGTTTCCAGGTGGCGGTTGGGCACCAGCAGCACATTGACCTTGAAACGCGTCTCGATGGTCAGCACGTCGGTGCGCTTTTCGTTGAGCAGGTAGGTGGCGACGTCCACCGGGACCTGCGCGATCACCTGCGCGGTGTTGTCCTTCATCGCCTCTTCCTGGACGATGCGCAGGATGTGCAGCGCGGTCGACTCTGTGCCGCGGATATGCCCGATGCCGTGGCAGCGCGGACAGGGAATGTGCGCGGCCTCGGACAGCGCCGGGCGCAGACGCTGACGCGACAGCTCCATCAGACCGAAGCGCGAGATCTTGCCGAACTGCACGCGGGCGCGGTCGTAGCGCAGCGCGTCGCGCAGCCGCGTCTCGACCTCGCGCTGGTTCTTGGCGCTCTCCATGTCGATGAAGTCGATCACGATGAGCCCGCCCAGGTCGCGCAGGCGCAACTGGCGCGCGACCTCGTCGGCCGCCTCCAGGTTGGTGTTGAACGCGGTGGTCTCGATGTCGGAGCCCCGGGTTGCCCGGGCCGAGTTGACGTCGACGGAAACCAGCGCCTCGGTATGGTCGATCACGATGGCACCGCCCGAAGGCAGCGGCACCTGCCGCGAATACGCGGTCTCGATCTGGTGCTCGATCTGGAAGCGCGAGAACAGCGGCACGTCGTCCTTGTAAAGCTTGACGCGCTGCACGTTGGACGGCATCACATGGCCCATGAACTGCTGGGCCTGCTCGAAGATCGCTTCGGTGTCGATCAGCAGTTCGCCGATGTCCGGCTGGAAATAGTCGCGGATCGCCCGGATGACCAGGCTGGACTCCTGGTAGATCAGGTAGGCGCCGCCCTGCAGCTTCGCCGCGTCCTCGACCGCATGCCACAGCTGCAGCAGGTAGTTCAGGTCCCACTGCAATTCCTCGGTGGAACGGCCAATGCCCGCGGTGCGGGCGATGACGCTCATGCCGCTGGGCACCTCGAGGCCGTTGATCGCGTCGCGCAGTTCGTTGCGCTCCTCGCCCTCGACCCGGCGCGAGACGCCGCCGCCGCGCGGATTGTTGGGCATCAGGACCAGGTAGCGCCCGGCGAGCGAGATGTAGGTGGTCAGCGCCGCGCCCTTGTTGCCGCGCTCGTCCTTGTCCACCTGGACGATCAGTTCCTGGCCTTCCTTGATCTGGTCCTGGATCCTGGCGCGCGCCGGATCGCCATCACGGTCGCGAAAGAAATCGCGGGAGATTTCCTTGAACGGCAGGAAGCCGTGGCGGTCGGTGCCGTAGTCGACGAAACAGGCTTCGAGCGACGGTTCAACGCGGGTGACGACCGCCTTGTAGATGTTGCTCTTGCGCTGTTCCTTGGATGCGGATTCGATATCGAGGTCGATGAGCTTCTGGCCATCGACGATCGCCACCCGGAGTTCCTCCGCCTGGGTGGCATTGAAAAGCATGCGTTTCATGGGTTTTCCCGAAAGCGCCAAGCGCCGCGGGGAGCGGGAGGGCGAAGCAGGGCACGCCGCGAATTGCCGCGGCGGCTTCAGACGCTATGTTGCGGCGGTCGCAGGCGAAGACGACGATACGGGCAGGCAGTGCTGCCGGCGGGCGAGGGCGGTGCGCGAAGGTGCTGGTGCTCTGTGCATCGGGCGGGCCCCATGGGTATCGGGGCGGACGGCTCTCGTCGGATTACGTGTCTTCAGCGTGTGAACAAGCGGTACTGCATTCGGGCTGCAGATCCGGCGCCCGGTCTGGGCGCGGCGGAGGTGCCGCCCGATTCGAAAATTCTCGCTTTGGGGCGCCGCGCAATGCGCCGCTTCGAACCGGCCGCTGCCGGGTGCGGAGACTGCGCTCATCATTTACCATCGCTACTTCTCCGGGAGAATCCCGACCGGCGAGCGACTGGAGCCGGCTTTTTCCTGCGAGTCCATCCTGGAATTCGCGGGGCCACGCGTTGCGCTTTGCCACCCGATACCGCGTGCGTCAAGAATGGATCGCAGGCAATGTCGGGCGCACGAGCAGCTGGTGCGCGGTTCGGCCACAATTATAAGCGAATGAACGAGTTAAGCAAGGATTCTGTGAGTTGGCTCACGGTTGCCGAGGACGGCAGCGGCCAGCGCATCGACAACTATCTCGCCAAGGTCCTCAAGGGGGTCCCGCGCAGCCACATCTATCGGATCCTGCGCAGCGGTGAGGTCCGGGTCAACAAGGGGCGGGCAGGGCCGCAGACGCGGCTGGCCGCCGGCGACGTGCTGCGGGTGCCGCCGATTCGCACCGCCCGTCCGGCGATCGAAGGCGCGCCCCGCCTGACGGCCGTCGCGGCCGCGGCCGGGCGCCTGGTCCCGATCCTGTACGAGGACGACGCGCTGGTTGTCGTCGACAAACCGGCCGGACTGGCGGTCCATGGCGGCAGCGGCATCGCCACGGGACTGATCGAGCAGTTGCGCGCGGCCAGGCCCCAGGCGCGCTTCCTGGAACTCGTGCATCGGCTGGACCGCGACACCTCCGGCGTGATGCTGGTCGCCAAGAAACGTGCGGTGCTGGTGGCGCTGCACGAGGAGTTGCGCGACCGCGGCTTCGACAAACGCTACCTGGTGCTGGTCCGCGGCCGCTGGCGCGACGAAATGCGCCGCGTGCGACTGGCGCTGCACAAGTTCGCGACCCGCGACGGCGAGCGGCGGGTTCGCGTCGACGACGACATCGGCCAGGCGTCGGAGACCGTGTTCCGCCGCATCAGGACCTGGGCCGCGCTGGAGCCGCCGCAGGCGCTGCTCGAGGCGGAACTGAAGACCGGTCGAACGCATCAGATCCGCGTGCACCTGACGCATCTGGGTTTTCCGCTGGCCGGCGACGACAAGTACGGCGACTTCGGCTGGAATCGCGAACTCGGCAAGCAGGGATTGAAACGGATGTTCCTGCACGCCTGCCTGCTCTCCTTCACCCATCCCGTGACTGGCCAGACGATGACCTTCGAGTCCGCGCTGCCCGAAGACCTCGCGGCCTACGTCGCCCGCCTCGACGCGGCGGCGGAGGCCAGGTGAACCCGCGCCAGATGCGTTCCGCGGGCGACCGGCGCTTCCGGCTGATCGTCTTCGACTGGGACGGGACGCTGTCCGACTCGACCGCGATCATCGCCGATTCCATCCAGGCCGCCTGCCGCGACCTGGAACTGCCGGTCCCCGACGACCGCGCCGCACGCTACGTGATCGGGCTGGGCCTGGCCGACGCCATGCGCGTCGTCGCGCCGAGCCTGCCTGCGGCCCGCCACGCGGAACTGGCGGCGCGCTACCGCCATCACTATCTGGCGCGCGAAGCGGCGATACCGCTGTTCGCCGGCGCGGTCGAGTTGCTGCGCGATCTGGACGATGCCGGCTATCTGCTCGCGGTCGCGACGGGAAAGTCGCGCGCCGGGCTCGACGCCGTGCTCGCCGGGAGCGGGCTTGCCGGACGCTTCCACGCCACGCGCTGCGCCAGCGAAGGACAACCCAAGCCGCACCCGGACATGCTGCTGCACCTGATGGACGTGCTGGCCACCGACGCGTTGGACACGCTGATGATCGGCGACACGACGCATGACCTGGAACTCGCGCGCAACGCCGGCACCGCGGCGCTGGCGGTCAGCTATGGTGCGCATCCGGCGGCCGGGTTCGCCGCCTACGATCCGCTGGCGACCGTCAAGTCGGTCGAGGACCTGCGCGCCTGGCTCGCCGCGCACGGCTGACGCGCAGCAGGCAAGCGCCGTTCCGGCGTCAGTCGCCGGCGACGATGCCCATGGCAATGCCGCGGGCGATCGCCTCGGGGCGATTCATTGCGCCGAGCTTGGACTTGATGTTCGAGAAATGGAAATTGACCGTGCGCTCGGCGACCGCCAGCTTGCTGCCGATGTCGGCGCTGGTCATGCCCCGCGCGGCCAGCTCCAGGCAGTTGCGCTCGCGCAGCGTGAGCGTCGCCAGCGCATGCGAGCGCCGCGCCGACCGTTCGATGCGCCAGCGAAGCACGCTTTCGTGCAGGCCGATGGCAAACAGCGTCAGGTCGCCGATGCATGACTCGATCGCCGAGTGACGCGCGGCCGGCGTCGGGCTGATCGGACTGTCGAAGGTCACCGTGACGCGATCGGTGGCGCCGTCATGCAGCGCGACGACCACGCCGCTGCTGATGCCCATGGGCGCGGCTGCGCGCAGGAAACGCTGCGCGCGCGCGTCGTCGACCAATCCGGCGGCGTCCCAATGCGTGGGTCCGATCGAGCGGCGCGCGCGGACCAGCCGGGGATCGACGGCAAGCAGTGCATCGCGCCGGTAGAGCGAGATCCATGTCGACGGAAGCGTCGTCCAGAGCAATTCGCCGCCTCGCACGCCGTCGCGCTCGCGGGTGATGAAATAGGAGACGCTGGCGAAGCCGAATCGCGCGAGCAGGTCGCGCACGACCGCTTCGGGCCGGCGCGCCTGCGCCGCAGCGCGCAGCGGACGCGCCAGCGGTTCCGGCAGCAGCAGCCCCGGAACGACGGCGGTGCCCGCAAGCGCAGCCGGCGCGGACATTGCTTTGGCTGGCGCGGTCGTTCCCTTCGTCTGTCTGGCGGCCATCGGTGATCCTCCCCGGCGATGTGCGCACATTATTGGCATGGTCAAAATGTAGCGCACAACTCTCCGACGAGCGGCAACGAGCGTTCGGCACCTGCGTTGGTGGACATGACAGGAGGATCGCCGAATCGATCCCGAAACCGTCGACCAAACAACGGCTTCGCGCGGCAACCGCACCAAGTTACCGCGATTCAGGGTTTGGGCGTGGTACCGGGAATTCCGCGGACCGTCGCCCCCGGACCGATGCCGCGTTCGGCGAACCAGCCACGGCGCATCTCCAGCGCATGGAGCACCGGGCCCTTCGACCAGTGTGTTGCTTCCGACAGCGGCTGCATGTCTTCGATGTTGACGATGCGCCCGTCCGCGCCAATGAAGGCGATCGACAGCGGGATGTAGGTGTTTTTCATCCAGAAGCCCTGCGGCTCGGCACGATCGAACACGAACAGCATGCCGTGATCGGGCTTCAGGCTGAAGCGATGCATGAGTCCGGCCGAGCGCTGCTCCGGCGTCGCGGCGACTTCCGCGGTGATCCGATGCTCGCCGATGCTCAACGCCGTCGTCGGCAACGGTGGCTGCGCCGTCGCGACGGCGGACGCGCCGAGCATCGCGACGCAGGCAAGCGCATTGCGCAACCAGTTCATCATGTCCGCCACTCCAGGAGATCGACGCGCGCCCGACGCTGGTAGACGAGCCAGAGCACGAAACCGGCGCCGGTGAACGCCGCCATGCCGATCGCCAGCGTTACCAGCGAATGCGCGAGAAATGGTGCAATGGTACCGGCATTGAATCCGGCGATGGAAAACTGGATGAAGCCCTGCAGCGACGAGACCATGCCGCGCGACTCCGGCGCCAGGTCGAGCAACAGCAGCGTCAAGGTCGGCGTGGCGATGGCCGACCCCAACGTATAGACCATGATCGGCAGCACGTTGAGCGCCACCAGCGGCGGAGCGAACAGGCAGACGGCGAGATTGCCCAGCGCGCCCAGCGCCATGAACGCGTAGCCCAGGCGCACCGTGTGCTTGGGCGACAGGCGGCCGGCCACGCGGCCCGAGACCACGGCGCCGAGCATGATGCCGCCGATCATCGGCACGAACAGCCAGGCGAAACCGGTGGTTGGCACACCCAGGCGCTCGATCAGGAAGGTCGGCGCCACGGCGATGTAGAGGAAAAAACCGGAGAAATTCAGCGCCGGGATCAGGGCCAGCAGCGCGAAATCGCCATGCCCGAGCACGCTGCGATAGCTCGCCGCCAGTGCACGCGGGTGCAGCGACCGCCGGCGCGCCGCGGGCAGCGTCTCGTCGAGCTGGAACCAGGCGATCAGCAGCACAGCCAGCACCCAGGCCAGCATCAGCCAGAAGATCGACCGCCAGCCGAAGAGGTTGAGCAGTACGCCGCCGATCACCGGCGCGAGCGCCGGCGCCAGCGCGAAGACCATGGTGATCTGCGACAGCAGCCGCTGCGCTTCCGGACCCTCGAAGCGATCGCGGACGATCGCCCGGCCGACGACCATGCCCACGCCGGCGGAGAGGCCCTGCAGCGCGCGAAACAGCCATAGCGACTCGATGTTGCCGGCGATCGCGCAACCGAGCGTGGCGATCGCATACACGGCAAGCCCGGCCAGGATCACCGGGCGGCGGCCGAGCGCGTCGGAGATCGCGCCGTGCCAGAGCATCATGAAGGCGAACGCGAACAGGTAGATCGACAGCGTCTGCTGCAAGGCGAGCTGGGCGGCGCCGAATTCGTCGCCGATCGCCTGGAACGCCGGCAGGTACATGTCGACGGCGAACGGCGCCATCATCGACAGCGAAGCGAGCAGCGCCGCGTAGGTCCAGGTCCGGCGCTGCGGGTGCGACGCGGCCGCCGGGGCCGGCGGAGGCGCCTGGCTCATTGCGGGACGGGTGTCGCCAGCGCGGCATCCACGGCCGCACGGTCGTACTGCGGCGCGAACAGCGCGATGAATGCATAGACGTAGCCGCGCTGAAAGACGCCCCGGCGCAGTCCCAGCCGCGTCGTCGACGATGCGAACAGGTGCGCCGCGTCGAGCATTTCGAACGCGGTGTCGCGGGCGGGATCCCAGGCCATCCGGGCGATGATCCCGACGCCCATGCCCAGTTCCACATAGGTCTTGATCACGTCGGAGTCGAGCGCGGTGAGGACCACGTTGGGCTCGAGGCCCCGCGCCGCGAACGCGGCGTTGATCGCCGACCGCCCGGTGAACGAAAAATCGTAGGTGATGATCGGGAATTTCGCCAGCGCCTCGAGCGTCAGCGGCTTCGCCGCCGCCAGCGGGTGGCGCAGGGGTACCAGCACCACCCGGTTCCACACATAGCAAGGCAGCGTGGCCAGTTCCGGGTTGTCGGCGAGCGCCTCGGTGGCGATGCCGATGTCCGCGTCGCCGTTGGCCGTGTGCTCCGCCACCTGGCGCGGATTCCCCTGGTGCAGCACGACGCGGACCTTGGGGTAGCGATTGGCGAATTCGCGCAGCACGCGCGGCAGCACGTAGCGCGCCTGTGCGTGCGTCGTGGCAATCGACAGCGTGCCGCTGTCTTCGTCGCGGAACTCGCTGGCCACGCGCTTCAGGTTGGCGATCTCGCGCACCGCCCGGCGCGCCGTCGCGACGACGATGACGCCGGCGGGCGTCAGCGAGGCAAGGCGCTTGCCCTGGCGTACGAATACCGCCAGGCCGAGTTCATCCTCCAGCAGGCGGATCTGCTTGCTGATCCCGGGTTGCGACGTGACCAGCGCCTCGGCCGCCGCCGAAACATTGAGTCCCTGGTCGACCACGGCGACCAGATATTTCAGCTGCTGGAGGTTCACTTTGCCGGGATCGGGTTGTTATAACCAATTCATCGGAATATGCGAGAATCATATACGTTTATCGTCTTAGGCGACCGGCCGCATGGCGCAGATGTTTTCCGTTCATCCGATGAATCCGCAGCCGCGGTTGATCCGCCAGGCGGCGGCTTTGCTGCGCGACGGTGGCGTGATTGCCTATCCGACCGATTCAAGCTACGCGCTGGGTTGTAAATTGGGCGAAGCGGACGCGGCGCGGCGCATCCTGGCCATTCGCGGTCTGGGCGACACCCATCGCCTGACCATGGTTTGCCGTGACCTGGCCGATGCCGGCCGCCTGGCCCGCCTGTCCAACTGGCAATTCAAGGTGGTGCGCCAGGGCATTCCCGGTCCATTCACCTTCGTCGTGCCGGCGACGCGCGACGTGCCTCGGCGGGTGCAGCACCCGAAGCGCAGCACCGTCGGTGTCCGCGTGCCCGACCATCCGGTGGTCATTGCGCTGCTGGCCGAATTGGGCGAGCCCATCCTTTCGTCCACGCTGATCCTGCCGGGAAGCGATGCGCCGCTGAACGATCCGGAGATCATCCGCGACCGCCTGCAGTCCTCCGTCGACCTGGTGATCGATGCCGGACCCTGCCCGGCGGTGCCCACGACCGTGGTCGACCTGGCCTCCGAGCCGCCGGTTGTGCTCCGGATGGGCGCCGGCGACCCGGCGCAGCTCGGTCTTGCCTGAAGCCGGCGGAATCGTCGCAGCGGGCGGCGACGGGCCGACTTAAGGTAAAATACCCGCTGAATGGATTTCTCGCTCTCGACCATCGTAATCTGGGCGGTGCCGGTGGTCTTCGCGATCACGCTTCACGAGGCCGCGCACGGCTATGTCGCCAAGTTGTTCGGCGACCGTACGGCCGAGATGCTCGGGCGGATCACGCTCAACCCGATCAAGCATATCGATCCTGTCGGGACGATCCTGGTACCCGGCATGCTGTTGCTGAGCGCCAAGATGCTGGGTGGCGCACCGTTTCTGTTCGGCTGGGCGAAACCGGTTCCGGTGAATTTCGGCAACCTGCGACAACCGAAGCGCGACATGATCTGGGTTGCCGGAGCGGGGCCGGCGGCGAATTTCGTCATGGCCGTCGGGTGGGCGCTGCTGGCTCGCGTCGTGTCCCCGGCCGGGGCATGGGCCAGCGATGGGTTCTACGAGATGGCGCAGATCGGCATCATGATCAACCTGGTGCTGATGGTGCTGAACCTGCTGCCGATTCCGCCGCTGGATGGCGGGCGCATCGCCGTGGGATTGTTGCCGGGGCGGGCGGCCTACGCGCTGTCGCGTGTGGAGCCGTGGGGGTTCATGGTCATCCTGTTGTTGCTGGTCTCCGGCGTGCTCGGCGACTTGATGCGGCCGTTGCTGCGGGTCGCGAGTTTCGTACTGTATTCGCTCACCGGCTGGTGACCGCCATCGTGGCGGACGGCCGCGAGGCCGGAAAGAAAATTTTGCCTACCTATGTTCGCTGACCGCGTGTTGTCCGGCATGCGCCCGACGGGGCGCATGCACATTGGCCACTACCATGGCGCCCTCAAGAACTGGGTGCGACTGCAGGAGGAGTACGAGTGCCTGTTCTTCGCGGCCGACTGGCACGCGCTGACCACGCATTACGAGACTCCCGAGGACATCGCCGAATCGGTGTGGGAGATGATGGTCGACTGGCTGGCCGCCGGTCTCGACCCGACGCGGGCGACGATCTTCGTGCAGTCGCGGGTCATGGAGCACGCCGAGCTGTCGTTGCTGCTGGGCATGATGACGCCCATCGGCTGGCTCGAGCGGGTGCCCACCTACAAGGATCAGCAGCAGAAGCTCGCCGACCGCGACCTGTCGACCTACGGCTTCCTCGGCTATCCGGTGATGCAGAGCGCCGACATCCTGATCTACCGCGCCAACATGGTGCCGGTCGGCGAGGACCAGGTCTCGCACGTCGAACTCGTGCGCGAAATGGCGCGCCGCTTCAACAACATCTACGGTCGCGAGCCGGGCTTCGAGGAGAATGCGAAGGCGGCGATGAAGAAGCTGGGCAGCAAGAAGGCCCGCCGCTATGGCGAGTTGCGCACCGCGTTCCAGGAAAGGGGCGACGAGGCGGCGCTGGAGTCCGCACGCGAGCTGCTGAACGAAACGCAGAATCTGGCGCTGGGTGACCGCGAGCGGCTGTTCGGCTATCTCGAAGGCTCGCGCCGGATGATCCTGCCCGAGCCCGAGGCGCTGCTCACCGAGCATCCGAAGGTGCCCGGCCTCGACGGCCAGAAGATGTCGAAGTCCCTCGGCAACGCCATCCTGATGCGCGAGGATCCGGAAGAGGTGAACCGGAAGGTTCGCACGATGCAGACCGACCCGGCGCGCGTGCGCCGCAGCGACAAGGGCAATCCGGAGCACTGCCCGGTGTGGCCGCTGCACCGGATCTATTCGAACCCGCAGACGCAGGAATGGGTGGTGAAGGGCTGCACGACCGCGGGCATCGGCTGCCTCGAATGCAAGCAGCCGGTGATCGACGCCATCGTTCGCGAGCAGGCGCCGCTGCACGAGCGGGCGCAGAAATTCCTCGACGATCCGGCGCTGGTCCGCAACGTCGTCGCCGACGGCTGCGAGCGCGCGCGCAAACTGGCCGAGGAGACCATGCGCGACGTGCGCGAAGCGATGGGGCTCGCGTATGACTGAGGCCGCGCTCGATCTCGAGCATCCGTCACCGGAGCCGAAGCCGCTGGCGCGGGTCTACGGCGAGGCGTTCAACGACCTGCCGCAGGATCTGTACATCCCGCCCGAAGCGCTCGAGGTGTTCCTCGAGTCGTTCGAAGGACCGCTCGACCTGCTGCTCTACCTGATCCGGCGCCAGAACATCAACGTGCTCGACATTCCGATGGCCGAGCTGACCCGGCAGTACCTGGGCTACGTCGAGATGATGCGGCGCACGCACCTCGAACTGGCGGCCGAGTACCTGCTGATGGCCGCGGTGCTGATCGAAATCAAGTCGCGGCTTCTGCTGCCGCGGCCTCCGGCGCCGCCCGGAGCCGAGCCCGAAGATCCGCGCGCCGAACTCGTGCGGCGCCTGCTCGAATACGAGCGGATGAAGGAATCCGCACGCGCGCTCGACGCCCATCCCCAGGCCGGTCGCGATTTCGAACTGGTGCGCGTCTGGTTCGATCACGTCGCCGCGGCGAGGCTGCCCGAGGTCCGCCCCGACGACCTCAAGGCGGCGTGGGCCGGTCTGGTGGAGCGCGCGCGCGCCAACCGGCATCATCTGGTCACCCGCGAGCAGCTTTCGGTCCGCGGCGAGATGAGCCGCCTGCTCAAGCTGCTCGAGCCCGTCCGGTTCCGGGAATTCACCGCGCTGTTCGCCGAGCACGCCGACGTGCCGCATCTGGTCGTGACCTTCCTCGCGCTGCTGGAGCTGGCACGCGAGCAGCTGATCGATCTTGCCCAGGCGCAGCCCTACGCGCCGATCCACGTGCAGTTGCGTGCTGCACCCACGTTCGCGCTGGCGGCGGACGAAGACTGAATACGCGAAACGCGTAACCACGGAAATCCGTCAAGATGAACGACGAAACCCAGGCGCAGGCATTGCCCGCCGATGCGCCGGACGCGCTGGCGGAGGTGACCGGCATCCTCGAGGCGGCGTTGCTGATCGCCGGTGAGCCGGTGTCGGTCGCGCAGCTGTCCAGGCTGTTCGAGCCGCCGCTGGAACCCGACACCGTGCGCAAGCTGCTGGAGGAGCTGCGCCAGCAGTGGTCTGGACGCAAGGTCGAACTGGTGCAGGTCGCCAGCGGCTGGCGTTTCCAGGGTGTGCCCGCGGTGCAGAGCTACCTCGCCCGCCTGTCGCCGGAGCGGCCGCCGCGCTATTCGCGCGCGGCGATGGAAACGCTGGCGATCATCGCCTATCAGCAACCGGTCACCCGCGGCGACATCGAGGCCATCCGCGGCGTTGCCGTTTCGACCAACGTCATCAAGACGCTGGAAGACCGGCAATGGGTCGAGGCCGTCGGTCACAGGGAGACGCCGGGTCGGCCGGCGCTCTATGCGACGACCAGGACCTTCCTCGACGACCTTGGCCTGCGTTCGCTCGCCGAACTCCCTCCGCTGGCCGAGCTCGATTCCTCCCACCTCCTGGAGATGCCTGATGCCCCCCAAAAGGCCGCCGAGGCGGCACTCGCACTCGCGAGTCCCCTCCTCGGATACGATGAAACAGCCGAACCTGGCGATGCAAGCGATCAACGAGAGCCTCCCGCCGACGCGGATCAAACGGTCCACTGATCAGGTTTTCAGCGAGCCGCAACGTTTGCACAAGGTCCTGGCCTCGTGCGGCTTCGGTTCGCGCCGGGCCATGGAGGAAATGATCGTCGCGGGTCGCATCACCGTGAACCGATTGCCCGCCGAAGTGGGGCAGAAGGTCGGCCCCGGCGACGAGGTGCGCATCAACGGCGAGATCGTCAAGGTGCGCTTCACCGAGCCGCGACCGCGGGTGCTCATGTACCACAAGCCTGCCGGCGAGATCGTCACGCGCGACGATCCGGAGGGACGTCCCACGGTCTTCACCAGGCTGCCCAGCATCGGCAACGGCAAGTGGATCAACGTCGGTCGCCTCGACTACAACACCGAGGGACTGCTGCTGTTCACCAATTCGGGCGAACTCGCCAACCGGCTGATGCACCCGCGCTACGAGGTCGAACGCGAGTACGCGGTGCGCGTCCTCGGGCGGATGACCGACGAACAGATGCAGGCGCTGCTCGCCGGCGTGCAGCTGGAGGACGGCCCGGCGACCTGCGAAAAGGTCGAGGATGGTGGCGGCGAAGAGGAAGGTGCGAACCACTGGTATCACGTGGTGCTCAAGGAGGGGCGCAACCGCGAGGTGCGCCGGCTGTTCGAGGCGCTCAACCTGCCGGTGTCGCGGCTGATCCGCACGCGCTACGGGAGCCTGGCGATGCCGTCGGTGTTGAAACGCGGCGACCTTATCGAGCTCGAGGCCGACCAGGTTGCCGCGGTGGTGGAGGCCGCCGGACTTCGCGTCGGCGTGCCGGCGTCGCGGCAGGAACCGCGCGAAGGCGGTGACAAGCGGCGGCACGGAGGCAAGGGCGGTCATCCGCGCCACGACAGGGGAGCGCCGTCCCGACCGGACGCTGCCGCGCCGCCTGGAGCGGGCGAAAGTGGAAATCCGCAGGAAGGCGAGAGCGCGAATCCGTTGCCGGGCGAAGGCGGGCGGCCGGGCGCCGGGCACGGCCTGCGGCCGCAGGGCAAGGGAGGACGTCGCCATGGCAAAGGTGGCGGACGTCCGGGCGGGCAGGGCGGCAACGTCCACGGTGGCGGCGGACAGCCGCGCGGTCCGCGTCCGGATTTCGACACCACGCAACCTCTGTCCAATGCCAATGCCATCGGCCTGCGACCCGCGGGCGGCGGACGCAGGGGACAGTTCGGCGGCGGCCAGGGAGGCGGGCATGGCCAGCGACCGCGTGGCCCACGTCCGGATTTCGACACGACGCAACCGATGTCGAACGCCAACGCCATCGGCCTGCGACCGCAGGGTCAGGGCGCGCGCCGCGCGGGCGGCTTCGGCGGCACGTTCAAGGGCGGCTCGCGGCCGCAGCGCTCGCGCACCGATTACGACGAGATGCAGCCGCTGTCCAACGCGAATGCGTCGCCGTTTCTGACGACGGCACTCTCGGTCCCCGGTGGTGGTTCACGCGGTGCGGCAGAGGGCGGCTTCAACAACCGTGGCAATCGCAACGGCCCGCGGGGAGGACGCCCCGGCGGGAAGGGCGGGGGACAGGCGCGCGGAAAGGGCGGGCAGGGGGGACACAAGGGGTCGGCCCGTCCTCCGCGCGGCGAACCCAATGGCAACGTCGCGTCGCGCGGCCCCGGCCGGGCGCCGCAGGGCGAAGTGGACGGCAACCGGGCGCCACGGGGCACGGGTGAACAGCGGCAGCGCGGCGAGGCGGACGGCAACCGCGCGCCACAGGGCACGGGTGAACAGCGGCAGCGCGGCGAGGCGGACGGCAACCGGGCGCCACGGGGCACGGGTGAACAGCGGCAGCGTGGCGAGGCGGACGGCAACCGGGCGCCGCGAAGCGGCGCAGACAACCGGTCCGGCGGCGAAGTGGATGGCAACCGGGCCCCGCGCGGTGGGGGCGAGAGCCGCGCGCCGCGCGCGGACGTCGACGGCAATGTCGCGCCGCGCGACAGCCATGCCGCACGGGTGCCGCGCGACGAGCCCAACGGCAACGTCGCGCCGGCCAGGCCGGCGGGGTCGCGCGACGACGAATGAGCGGCGCCGCCTGCGGCGCTCAGGATCTCAGAGAAACAGGTCGGGCAGCAGAGGATTGCCCGGCTTGGTCGCGTAGCGTTCGAAGTCGGTCACGCCCGTCTCGCGCAGCACGTCCTCGTCGAGAAAGAAATTGCCGGTGGTGGTGCGCGCGTCGCGAACGAGCACCGCATGCGCGGCGTCCGCCATGATCTCCGGCCTGCGCGTGCGTTCGAGCTGCGCGGCGGCCTCCGGGATCATCGCCAGTGCGGCGGTGGCGATGACGGTCCTCGGCCACAGCGCGTTCACCGCCACGCCCTGCGCCCGGAATTCCTCCGCCATGCCCAGCACGCACATGCTCATGCCGTACTTGGACATCGTATAGGCAACGTGCGGCGCGAACCACGAGGGATCCAGCGACAGCGGCGGTGACAGTGTCAGGATGTGCGGGTTGCGTCCGGCGTCCGCGGCGCGAACCAGATGCGGCAGGCAGGCCTGCGAGCAGGCGAAGGTGCCGCGCACGTTGACGCCGAACATCAGGTCGAAGCGCTTCAACGGCGTCGCCAGCGTGCCGGTCAGGCTGATCGCGCTGGCGTTGTTGATCAGGATGTCGATGCCGCCGAAGCGATCGACCGTCGCGGCGACTGCCGCGGCAATCGCCGACTCGTCGCGGATGTCGCAGAGCAGCGGCAGCGCCTGGCCGCCGGCGCGCTCGATCTCCGCCGCAGCGGTGTGAATGGTGCCCGGAAGCTTGGGATTGGGCGAATCGGTCTTGGCGGCGATCGCCACGCTGGCGCCGTCGCGGGCGGCGCGCAGCGCGATGGCCAGTCCGATGCCGCGCGAGCCGCCGCTGATGAACATCGTCTTGCCGGCGAGACTCCTGCCGCTCGACGCCGTCATTCGGCGCCTCCGAAGCGCGCGGGTCGCTTGGCGAGGAAGGCACGGATGCCCTCGACGAAATCGTCGGTGCCGGCGCAGGCGCCGAAACTCGCCGCTTCGGCGGCGAGCTGGGTCGACAGCGAATTGTCGAGCGACGCGCGCAGGAGCTGCTTGGCGTTGCGCATCGCCTTCACGGGCCCCTGGGCGATGCTGCGCGCCATCGCCGCGACCGCGGTGTCCAGTTCCGCGGCCTTGACCACCCTGTTGACCAGTCCCCACTCCAGTGCCCGCTGCGCGTCGAAGCGTTCGGCCAGCAACATGATCTCGGTAGCGCGCCGGCTGCCGACCAGGCGCGGCAACGCGAACGATCCGCCGCCGTCCGGCGTGAGCCCGATGTTGCGGTAGGCCGAGGCGAAATAGGCGTCGTCGGTCGCGACCACCAGATCGCAGGCGTTCATCAGCGACAGGCCGAAACCGGCGACGGCACCCTGGACGCCGCAGATGACCGGGTGCGGCATCCGGTGCAGGTTCTCGATCGCGACATGCACCCGGTCGACGATTTCCTTGAACCTCGCCGTACGCTCCTCGCCCGGCCGGTCGAGTTCGCCGGCGAAGGTCTGGATGTCGCCGCCGGCCATGAAATGCCGTCCGGCGCCGCGGACGACGACTACGCGCAACGTATCGTCGGCCGCGATTGCGGAGGTCGCCTCGACCAGCGCATCCATCATCGGGTAGTCGAGGGTATTGAGCGCTTCGGGTCGATTGAGCGTCAGCGTGGCGATGGGGCCGGCACGCTCGAGCAGCAGCGGGGTGGTCATTGCGGTGGCGTCTGTCGACAGCTGCGGAAATGGATTTTTCAGTCTAGCATGCAGGCGGGTTCGGGACGCCGCCGGCAAGTTCAGCGAGGGTTGCGAAACGGCGACGACGCCTCGAGTTCGTCCAGCGAATGCGCGACATCGGTTCGCTCGCGGATGCAGAAATCCGCGATCGCCTCGGCGAAATCGCGATCGGCGATCGCATGCAGCGAACGGGTGGCGACCGGCAGCAATCCGCGGGCGAGCTTGTGCGCGCCCTGCGCGCCGCCCTCGAAGCTGCCGATGCCGCGCTCGATGCAGAACTCGATCGCCTGGTAGTAGCAGGCCTCGAAATGCAGCCCGGGCAGGTACTCGGTCGTGCCCCAGTAGCGTCCCCACAGCGTGTCCGGCGTGTGCACGTCCAGCGCGGCGCATAGCCGCCGTCCCTGCCGCGAACCGATCACCAGCAGCAGGTTTTCGGGCATGGTCTCGCCCAGGCGGCGAAAGAACCCCGGAGTCAGGTAAGGGGTTGAATGGTGCGCGCGATACGTCCCTTCATAGCACTGGCAGAAGAACGCCCAGTCGGCCCCGGTGATCGCGGCACCCGGAATGCGCTCGAAAACGACGCCGGCCTCGGCCACGCGCCTGCGTTCCTGCTTCACCTTCTTGCGCTTGTCGTGCGTGAACGCCGCCAGGAAATCGGTGAAGTCGCGATAGCCGGGATTGGTCCAGTGGAACTGCACGCCTTCCCGTGGCGTCATGCCCAGCGCCTGGCCTATCGCGGCCTCGCCGGGCGGCGGGAACAGGACGTGCAGCGACGAGTATTCGCCATCGCGGACCAGCGCAAGGGCTGCTTCGAGCATTGCGCGGCGAACGTCGTCGTGCGCGGCGAGCAGGCGCGATCCCGGCACCGGGGTGAAGGGTATGGCCGCCAGCAGCTTGGGATAATAGCGCCGGCCATGGCGGCGGTAGGCCTCGGCCCAGCCCCAGTCGAAGACATACTCGCCGTAGCTGTGCATCTTGGCGTACAGCGGCATCGCACCGACCAGCGCGCCACCCTGCCAGGCGGTCAGCGTGCGCGCAGTCCAGCCGGTGCGTGGGGACGCGCAGCCGCTGGCGCCCAGGGCGTGCAGATAGGCATGCGAAACGAAGGGCTGGCCGTCCGTCAGCGCATTCCAGGCAGCGGGGTCGACGGCTTCAAGCGGCACATCGTCGCGAACCAGCAGCGAAAGGGCGCTTTCGCCGGGCTCGTTGGGGGCAGGATTGGGGTCGCGCATAAGGCAGGGTAACCAACAGTGGCGATGCGGCACGGCGGGCCGTGCATCTCGTGGTCGATTCTGCCGCGTTCGACCGGGGTGCTCAAGGCGCGCCGAGCCGCCGATGGCAGGCGCGCGAAGCAAGGATTCGGCGGTAGGGGGCTTGCGCCGAAATGCTAAGATTAAACAATGCAGCTGGCGATCGCGCAGCTCAATAACATCGTCGGCAACCTCGCCGCCAACGCCCGCGCCATCGTCGATGCGACCGCCGCGGCGCGGCGCGGCGGGGCGAACCTGGTGGTCACGCCCGAATTGTCGCTCTGCGGCTATCCGCCCGAGGATCTGCTGCTTCGACCCGCCTTTCTCGATGCCTGTGCGGCCGAACTGATCGCGTTGGCGGAACAGGTGCGTGGCAGCACGGTGCTGGTCGGGTTTCCCGAACGCGCCAACGGTTTGCGCTACAACGCCATGGCGGTGCTTCGGGACGGCCGGGTGGACCAGGTCTACCGCAAGCAGTGCCTGCCCAACTACACGGTGTTCGACGAGGAGCGTTATTTCGAGCCGGGGCAGGCGGCCTGCGTGTTCGAGGCCGACGGCCTGCGCTGCGGCCTGGTCATCTGCGAGGACATCTGGTATCCGGGTCCCGCCGCACAGGCGAGGGCCGCCGGCGCGCAGGTGCTGGTCGTGCCCAACGGCTCGCCCTATCACACCCGCCAGCATGCGTTGCGCCACGAGCAGGTCGGCGCCCGCGCCAGGGAAACCGGCATGCCCGTCGTCTACGTGAACCGGGTCGGCGGCCAGGACGAACTGGTGTTCGACGGCGCCTCGTTCGTCGCGTCCGCGACCGGCGAGCCGGTGCAGCAGGTGCCCGCCTGGCACGAGGCGCTGGCGATCGTGCGCTTCGACGGCCAGAGCCCATGCGCGGTACGCGGCAATCTTGATCCGGCGCTCGAGCCGCATGTCTACCAGGCGCTGGTGATGGGCGTGCGCGACTACGTCGGCAAGAACGGCTTTCCGGGCGTCCTGCTCGGGCTGTCGGGCGGCGTCGATTCCGCGCTGACGCTGGCGGTTGCCGTCGACGCGCTGGGCCGGGACCGGGTAAGGGCGCTGATGCTGCCCTCGCCATACAACGCGCCGATGAGCCTGGAGGACGCGCGGGAGATGGCGGGCATCCTCGGCGTGCGTTACGACGAGATCCCCATTGCCCCTGTCTATGCCGCGTTCGAGCAGGCGCTGGCCGGGGAGTTTGCCGGCATGGCGCCCGACGCGACCGAGGAAAACATCCAGGCGCGCATTCGCGGCACGCTGCTGATGGCGCTGTCCAACAAGTTCGGATCGATCGTGCTGACCACCGGCAACAAGTCGGAAATGGCGGTCGGCTATGCGACGCTCTACGGCGACATGGCAGGCGGCTTCGCCGTGCTCAAAGACATCCCCAAGACGCTGGTCTACCGTCTTTGCCGTTACCGCAACGGGCTGGGCCGGGTGATTCCGGAACGGATCATCACCCGCCCGCCGTCGGCGGAATTGCGCCCGGACCAGACCGACCAGGATTCGCTGCCGCCCTATGATGTCCTGGACGCCATCCTCGAGGCCTACGTCGAGCACGACCGGAGTCCCGCCGACATTGTCGCCCAGGGTTTTTCCGCGGAGGCCGTGGGCAAAGTCGTACGGCTGATCAAGCTCAGCGAATACAAGCGCCGGCAGTCTGCCGTGGGCATCCGCATCACGCCGCGCGGCTTCGGCAAGGACTGGCGTTATCCGATCACTTCGGCGTGGAACGACTGGTCCGACCTGCCGCCGGGGCCGCGCTTGTTGTAAGCTTGCCAGTCGACCGATCGATACACTCTGCAGCGAAGGATGGCCATGAAAAAAATCGAAGCCATCGTCAAGCCGTTCAAACTTGACGAAGTCCGCGAGTCATTGTCGGAGCTTGGCGTCACCGGTCTCACCGTCACCGAAGTCAAGGGCTTCGGCAGGCAGAAGGGCCATACCGAACTCTATCGCGGCGCCGAATACGTCGTCGACTTCCTGCCCAAGGTCAAGGTCGAGGTCGTCGTCGCCGACGACCTGGTCGAGCGGGCGATCGAGGCGGTCGTCAAGGCGGCTCATACCGGCAAGATCGGCGACGGCAAGATCTTCGTGACCGCGGTCGAGCAGGTGATCCGCATCCGCACCGGCGAATCGGGCGAGGCGGCGGTCTAGCGATCGGTTTCGAGCGCCTACGCGGCGCAATCCCAGGAGGAGCGCATAATGTCCATGCTCAAGGATTTCCGCGAGTTCGCGGTCAAGGGCAATGTCGTCGACCTTGCCGTAGCGGTGATCATCGGTGCGGCGTTCGGCAAGATCGTCGATTCGCTGGTCAAGGATCTGATCATGCCGGTGATCGGCCGGATCTTCGGCGGCCTGGATTTCTCGAATTTCTTCATCATGCTCGCGAGTCCGCCCGCGGGCTACGGCGGCCCGATGACCTACGAAGCACTGACCAAGGCCGGCGTGCCGTTGCTCGCCTACGGCAACTTCATCACCATCGTCATCAATTTCGCGATTCTCGCGTTCGTGATCTTCTGGATGGTCCGGCAGATCTCGGCGGCGAGAGCGAAGCTCGAGAGCGCGGCTGCCGCGCCCGCCGCGCCCGCACCGACGCCCGAGGATGTCGTTCTGCTGCGCGAAATCCGCGACCTGCTGAAGAAGTGAACGGAAGCGCACGGGCCACCGCCCAGTGGGATCGCATGACGCAGATCAAGCCTCCTGCTTGACACCGGTTGGCCGGGTTTGGGTTAATGGGTCCGCATCACGGTATTGCAATACCAGTATTGCAGCGACGGCGGCATCAAGCGGGTCACCGGCCGGATCCGGCCGCGACTCCCGCCGTTACCGATTGAACCGCAGTTCGCGGCGAGAAGCGTAACCGCTCGGCCGCGTCCGGCATTGGAGGAGACGATGGTGCGATCCAGCAGACTCGGACGGACAATACTCGGCATCGCGACGCTCGGGGTCGCCGGTGCATGCCTCGCCGACATCAACATCGGCGTGACTCTCTCGGCGACCGGCCCCGCGGCTTCGCTGGGGATTCCACAGAAGAACACCATCGAACTGCTGCCGAAGGCCATCGGCGGCGAGAAGGTCAACTGGATCGTCCTGGACGACGCCTCGGACACGACCAAGGCGGTGACCAATGCGCGCAAGTTCGTCGCCGAAGACAAGGTCGATGCCATCGTGGGCTCGTCGATCACGCCCAACTCGCTTGCCATGCGCGAGATCGCCGCGGATTCGGGCACGCCGATGGTTTCGATGGCGGCCTCGGCGCGGATCGTCGATCCTGCCGACCCCAAGACCAGGTGGGTGTTCAAGACACCACAGAACGACTCGCTGATGGCGGATGCCATCGCCGTGAACATGAAGGCCCAGGGCGTCAAGACGATGGGCTACATCGGCTTCGCCGATGCCTACGGCGAAGGCTGGCTGGCGGAGATGAAACGCTCGGCCGAGACGGCGGGAATCAAGGTCGTCGCCGAGGAGAAGTACAACCGCAACGACCCTTCGGTGACCGGGCAGGTGCTGAAGCTCATCTCGGCCAATCCCGACGCCATCCTGATCGGCGCGGCGGGCACGCCCGGGGCGACGCCGCAGAAGGAGCTGGCCGCGCGCGGCTACAAGGGCAAGGTCTACCAGACGCACGGCGTTGGCAATCCCGACTTCCTGCGCGTCGTCGGCAAGGACGGCAACGGCACGCTGCTGCCGGTCGGGCCGATGCTGGTGTTCGAACAGCTGCCCGACTCCAACGCGGTCAAGAAAACCGCCGCCGACTACGTGACCAAGTACGAGGCCAAGTTCGGCACCCGGACGACCTTCGGCGGCCACCTGTGGGACGCCTACCTGCTGCTCGCGCAGGCCATTCCCGAAGCGCAGAAAAAGGCAAAGGCGGGGACGCCGCAGTTCCGCGCCGCGTTGCGCGACGCGCTGGAAAAGGCCAATGTGACGGGGGTGCATGGCGTGTTCGTCATCAATCCGAACGACCACAACGGCCTCGACAACCGGGCGCGGGTCATCGTGCGCATCGACAACGGCAAGTGGGTGCTGCAGAAATGAGGCTGGCGGCGGCGCGACCGTGAGCGCGCTGGCGCCGAACCGGTCTCCCTCTACGGCCGCCGGGCATTCCGGCGGTTTTTTTTCCTGAGTCTTGCCAAGGGCGGGGCGTGGATTTATCGATCGCCACATTGCTGACGCAGGACGGCATCACCAACGGCGCGATCTATGCGCTGCTGGCGCTGGCGCTGGTGCTGGTCTTTACGGTGACGCGGGTGATCTGGGTGCCGTCGGGGGAGTTCGTCGCCTGGGGCACGCTGACGCTGGCCGGATTGCAGCTGGGCAAGGCGCCGGGCATCGTCGGCCTGCTGGTCGGCATGGCCGCCGTCGCCGCCGCGATGGAGGCCTGGCGCTGCATCCGCGCCGGAGAGGCGGGCCGGTTGCCGCGGCAGCTGCTGCTGTGGACCGGCGTGCCGCTGGCGATTGCCGCGCTGCTCTGGTGGGCGGCGCCGCTGTCGATGCCCTTTGCGGTGCAGGTGCTGCTGACGCTCGTCGCGGTGACCGCGCTGGGCCCGCTGCTGTACCGGATCGCCTACCAGCCGCTGGCCGAAGCGAGCGTGCTGGTGCTGTTGATCGTCTCGGTGGCGCTGCACTTCGCGATGCTCGGTTTCGGACTCTGGTTCTTCGGCGCCGAGGGTTCGCGAACGCCGGCGTTCTCGTCGGCGTCGTTCACGCTCGGAGGCGTCAACGTCAGCGTGCAGAGCCTGCTGGTCGTCGGCACCAGCGTCTCGCTGATCGGCGCACTGGCGCTGTTCTTCGGGCGCACGCTCTACGGCAAGGCGTTGCGCGCCACCGCCGTCAACCGCGCCGGCGCGCGGCTGTGCGGGATATCGCCGAATTTCGCCGGTGCACTGACCTTCGCGCTGGGTTCTCTGCTCTGCGCGTTCTGCGGCGTGCTCATCGGCCCGATCGCCACTGTCTACTATGATTCCGGTTTTCTGATCAGCCTGAAGGGCTTCGTCGGCGCGATCATCGGCGGACTGTCGAGCTATCCGATCGCCGCCGCAGGCGCGCTGCTGGTCGGCCTGATCGAGTCGTTTTCGTCCTTCTGGGCCAGCGCGTTCAAGGAAGTGATCGTGTTCACGCTGATCATCCCGGTGCTGTTGTGGCGCAGCCTGACCACGCACCACCACGAGGAGGATGAATGACGGCGGCGGGAGCGCGGCTTCGGGCGCGCGCGCGCGGGTGCGAGAGACCGCGATGACGGGGGGTCCCCGCCTCGCGATCTTCGCCATGCTGGCAATCTGCATTGCCGTGCCGCTGTTCGCGCCGCAGTTCTGGGTGACGCTCGGCAACTACATTGGCCTCTACAGCATCGTGGCGCTGGGGCTGGTGCTGCTCACCGGCGTTGCCGGGCAGACGTCGTTCGGCCAGGCGGCATTCGTGGGCCTGGGCGCCTACACGTCGGCGTATCTGACGACCAGGTACGGAACCTCGCCCTGGTTCACGCTGGCGATCGGCATGGTGATCACCGCGGCCGTCGCGCTGTTCCTCGGCTTCATCACGCTGCGGATGAAGGGCCACTACCTGCCGCTCGCCACCATCGCCTGGGGAATGAGCCTCTATTACGTCTTCGGCAACCTCGAGATTCTGGGCGGCCACACCGGCATGACCGGCATTCCCGCGTTGTCGCTGTTCGACTTCGAGCTCAAGGACGAGCGCCGGTATTACTTCCTCATCTGGGGGATCGCGCTGTCGGCGCTGTGGGCGACCAGGAACCTGCTCGACTCGCGCCCCGGTCGGGCGATCCGCTCGCTCAAGGGCGGGCTGGAGATGGCCGAGGCCTTCGGCGTCGACGGGGCGAGGCTGAAGACCGTCGTTTTCGTCTATGCCGCCTTGCTCGCCTGCATCTCGGGCTGGCTGTACGCGCACCTGCAGCGCTTCGTCAACCCGACCCCGTTCGGCATCAACCAGGGCATCGAATACCTGTTCATGGCCGTGGTCGGCGGCGCGGGCAGCGTCTGGGGCGCCGTGCTCGGCGCCACGCTGATCACGCTGTTGAAGCAGGTGCTGCAGGATGTGCTGCCGACGCTGCTCGGGCGTGCCGGCAACTTCGAACTGGTGGTATTCGGCATCCTGATCGTCCTGCTGCTGCAGTTCGCCCGCGAGGGGCTGTGGCCGTGGCTCGCGCACCTGCTGCCGAAGCCGCCGCCGCCGCCGGTGCCCGACGCGCCGCCGCTGTCCGCACGCGAGCATCCGCCGCGTGACCAGGTGCTGCTGGAGGTGCACGGCGTGCGCAAGCAATTCGGCGGTCTGGTCGCGGTGAACGACCTGTCGTTCGACATCCACCCGGGCGAGATCCTCGGCCTGATCGGTCCCAACGGCGCGGGCAAGAGCACGACCTTCGCGCTCATTTCCGGCGCGTTGCCGCTGACCGCCGGCACGGTCGTATTCCGCGGCGAGTCGATCGGCAGCCGGCGGCCGTACGAGATCGCCCGGCGCGGACTGGGCCGCACCTTCCAGCACGTCAAGCTGATCGCGACGATGAGCGTGCTCGACAACGTCGCGCTCGGCGCCTACCTGCGCGGGCGCAGCGGCGTCGCGCGCGCGGCGCTGAAGCTCGACCGGAAGGAGGAGGCGCGCACGCGGGCCGAGGCGGCGCGCGCACTGGCGCGGGTCGGCCTGGCGGAACAGGCGTTCGCCGCTGCCGGCAGCCTGCCGCTGGGCAAGCAGCGGATCGTCGAGATCGCGCGGGCGCTGGCCGCCGACCCTTCGCTGCTGCTGCTCGACGAGCCCGCGGCCGGCTTGCGCTACAAGGAGAAGCAGGAGCTGGCGAAGCTGCTGCACGCGCTCAAGGCGGAAGGCATGACCATCCTGCTGGTCGAGCACGACATGGACTTCGTGATGGGGGTGACCGACCGGCTGGTGGTCATGCACTTCGGCGAAAAACTGGCGGAAGGCACGCCGCAGGAGATCCAGCGCAATCCCGCCGTCCTCGAGGCCTATCTCGGAGGGGTGCAATGACGACAAGTGCATCGACATTGCTCGCCGTCGACGACCTGTCGGTGGCCTACGGCAAGGTCGAGGCCGTGCACCACGTTTCGCTGCAGGTCGCCGAAGGGTCGATCGTCACGGTGATCGGTCCCAACGGCGCCGGCAAGACCACGCTGCTCGGCGCCATCATGGGCATGCTTGCGGCGCAGGGCACGGTCCGCTATGCGGGTTCGCCGATCGGCGGGCTGACCGTCGAGCAGCGCGTCGACCTCGGTCTGGTTCTCGTACCCGAGAAGCGCGAGCTGTTCGCGTCGATGAGAGTCAGCGAAAATCTGGAACTCGGCGCATTCGCGCGCATGCGCCGGGAAGGCCGCGGGGCGTTGCGTGATCTCGACGAGGTCTATGCCCGCTTTCCCCGCCTGTACGAGCGCCGCGACCAGCTTGCCGGCACGCTTTCCGGCGGCGAGAGGCAGATGCTGGCGCTGGGCCGCGCGCTGATGGCCAAGCCGCGGCTGCTGCTGCTCGACGAACCATCGCTCGGCCTCGCCCCGCTGGTCGTGCGCGAGATTTTCGGCATCGTCGCCACGCTCAAGGCGGCCGGCGTGTCTGTCCTGCTCATCGAACAGAATGCCCGTGCCGCACTGCAGGTTTCCGACTATGCCTACGTGATGGAGACCGGCGAGCTCGCGCTCGAAGGGCCAAGCACCGAGCTTGCGGTCAACCCGCGGGTGGCGGCGACCTATCTGGGGCAGGGCGCCGCCGGACACGCCGACGGCGGTTGAGCCAGGGTGGTTTGGGCCTAGAATAGCGGGTGGCGGCGTACCCGAATGGAAGCGCCCCCGCCTTTTCCCATTTCCCCGGATTCCCCGTGACCGATCTTTCCGTCCCGCCGGTGTCGGCAACGCTGCTCGCCGAGGCCCGCCAGTCATTGCTTGCTCCTGCGGGACTCGACGAGGCCGCGCTGTCGCGCGTGCTGGCGTCGATACATACTCACCAGGTCGACTTCGCCGATCTCTATTTCCAGCATGCTGCCTTCGAGAGCTGGAGCCTGGAGGAGGGCATCGTCAAGTCGGGTACGTTCAACATCGACCGTGGCGTGGGCGTGCGCGCGGTCAGCGGCGAAAAGCAGGCCTATGCCTACTCCGACGACATCTCGCTGGACGCGCTCGACGAGGCGGCGCTGGCGGTCCGGGCGATCGGCCGGCAGGGGGTGTCGACGTCGGTGCCGCTGGCGCAGCGCGGCGCGGCGCGCACGCTCTATGCGCTGGCCGACCCGATCGGCAGCCTGTCCGAGTCGGCCAAGGTGGCGCTGCTGGAGCGCCTCGAGCGGCTGGCCCGCGCCCGCGACCCGCGCGTGACCCAGGTGATGGCCTCCCTCGCCGGCGAACACGAGACCATCCTGATCGCCCGCAGCGACGGCCTGGTCGCGGCCGACGTGCGGCCGCTGGTCCGGGTGTCGATCACCGTCATTGTCGAGGCCGATGGCCGGCGGGAACAGGGCCACTCGGGCGGCGGCGGCCGGTTCGACTATGCGTATTTCGACGACGCGGTGCTCGACCGCTACGCGGGCGAGGCCGTCGCACAGGCGCTGCTCAACCTCGCCGCGCGCGACGCGCCCGCCGGAACCATGACCGTCGTGCTCGGCAATGGCTGGCCGGGCATCCTGCTGCACGAGGCCATCGGCCACGGACTCGAGGGCGACTTCAATCGCAAGGGTACCAGCGCCTTCTCCAGCCGCATCGGCAAGCGCGTCGCCGCGCCCGGGGTGACGGTCGTCGACGATGGCACGCTGCCCAACCGCCGTGGCTCGCTCAACGTCGACGATGAAGGCAATCCGACGCAACGGACCGTGCTGATCGAAGACGGCATTCTCAAGGGCTACATGCAGGATCGGCTGAACGCGGGACTGATGCGCGTCGCGCCCACCGGCAACGGCCGCCGCGAATCCTTTGCGCACCTGCCGATGCCGCGGATGACCAACACCATCATGCTTGCCGGCACGCACGACCACGACGAGATCATCGCCTCGGTCAAGTCCGGCCTGTATGCGGCGAATTTCGGCGGCGGCCAGGTGGACATCACCAGCGGCAAGTTCGTGTTCTCGGCCGCCGAAGCCTGGATGATCGAGGACGGCAAGCTGACCACTCCGGTCAAGGGTGCGACGCTGATCGGCAACGGCCCCGATGCGCTGACCCGGGTGTCGATGATCGGCAACAACCTGGCACTCGATTCCGGCGTTGGCACCTGCGGCAAGGACGGGCAGAGCGTTCCGGTGGGCGTCGGTCAGCCGACGCTGCGTATCGACGGCCTGACGGTCGGCGGCACCGGCTGACGGTTTCGACCGCCCGCGCCGGCGGACACCGATCCGGTCAGTGCAGCGGCCCGCTCGGAGCCGGCATCACCACCGCCGACACCGGCGACGCATGGTGGCAGACCATGCGCCAGCCGGTCGGCGTGCGCATGAACACGTTGGTGGCGGCGGCCGCGCCGCGCGCGGTGCCGTCGGCCGAATAGACGTGTTCGATGGCCGACTGCATGGCCAGGCCGACAGTCTCGAGCACGACGATGTGCTCCAGCCGGAACGTGAGCTTGGTGTCGGCGCCGAACAGCTGCTCCCAGCCGCTGCGCACGGCGGCGAAGCCGACCAGGCGCGCGCCGCCCGGATGCACGCAGACGATGTCCTCGTCGTCGGCCCAGGCGGCCATCATGGCGTCGATGTCCTGCCGCTCGAACGCCTTGTAGAAGGCCAGCGCCGCGTCCTGGGGCGAGGTGAAGATCGGTGGTGTGCGGGCCTTGGCCATCGCTTCAGTTGCGGCGCGACAACGGCGGAATCAGGCCGGGAACGGCGCTGCTGGCGAGATTGTAGACCATCGCCGGCTGCAACTCGCGCATGCAGCGGAAATGACCGAGCGGGCATTCGCGCTTGAAACAGGGGCTGCAGGCGATGTCGATGCGGGCGATCTGCGCCTGCGCGGAAATCGGCGGCGTGTATACCGGTGATGACGAGCCGAACAGTGCCACCAGCGGCACCCCGACCGCGGCAGCCGCGTGCATCAGCCCGGAATCGTTGGCGACGACCAGCGAGGCAACGGAAAGGAGGTCGATCGCCGTCCCGAGGTCCGTCCGGCCCGACAGGTCGCGCACATGCGGCGCCTCCCGGTCCAGCGAATTCACGACTGCTTCGGCGGCGATCTTGTCGTTGGGCGAGCCGACGATCCAGACCTGCAATCCGGCGCGCAGCAGCATGCCGGCAAGCTCGGCGAATTGATTGGGCGGCCAGCGCTTGGCGGCACCGAATTCCGCGCCGGGGCAGAGGATCACCGCGGGCCGATCGGTCTTCAGCCGCAGCGCGCGCATCGCGGCGGCGCGGTTCGCGGCGTCCGGCACCAGCACCGGCGACGGCGGCATCGGCACCAGCCCGCCGCGCGGCAACGCCAGCGCCGCGAAACGGTCGACCAGCCGGGGCATGGCCTTGGGGCTCAGCCGTCGGGCGTCGGACAGCAGGCCGTAGCGGAATTCGCCGACATAGCCGACGCGCCTGCGAATTCCCGCCAGGTACGGCACCAGTGCGGACTTCCACGAGTTCGGCAGCACGAACGCGTGGGTATAGCCTTCCTGCGCGAGTTCGCGGCCCAGCCGCCGGCGGCCCGGCAGGTCCAGGCGGCCGTGCCCAATCGGATTCTCGATGATCCGGCGGATGCCGCGCATCCGCGCATAGACCGGCGCGCACCAGGCGTTGACCAGCACGTCGACGACCGGATCCTCGTAGGGCTCGCGCAACAGCGCGACCAACGGCTCCGACAGGATCGCGTCGCCGACCCATGACGGCGCGACGATCAGGATGCGTTCGCCGGCCATCGGTGCGGCTTCCGTTCAATGCCCGCCGGGGAGCGGGCCGCCCTTGAGTACGTAACGCGTGCCGCAGTAAGGGCACATTGCCTCGCCCGCGTCGGCGACGTCGAGAAAGACGCGCGGGTGCGACGACCACAGCGGCATGTCCGGATTGGGACAGAACACCGGAAGGTCGGCGGGCAGGACCTCGACCGGCGCGGTGTCGCGGGCGGGCGTCGCGCTCATACGTAGGTCAGCCACGCCTTCTTCAGCGGATTGCGGCCGTTCACCGTGTCGAAGAACAGCGACTGCAGCTTGGTCGTGACCGGGCCGCGCCTGCCTTCGCCGATGACGCGATTGTCGAGCTCCCGGATCGGCGTGACCTCGGCGGCCGTACCGGTGAAGAACGCCTCGTCGGCGATATAGAACTCGTCGCGCGTGATGCGCCGCTCGATCACCTGGATGCCGAGTTCGCCGGCGAAGGTGATGATCGTGTCGCGCGTGATGCCATTGAGCGCGCCGCTGGAGAGGTCCGGCGTGTGCAGCTTGCCGTCGCGCACCATGAACACGTTCTCGCCGGAGCCCTGGCAGACGAAGCCCTGCGGATCGAGCAGCATCGCCTCTTCGTAGCCGTCGTGCAGCGCTTCCTGATTGGAGAGGATGGACACCGTGTAGTTGCCGACTGCCTTGGCGTTGCACATCGTGACGTTGGGGTGATGGTGGGTGAACGACGAGGTCTTCACGCGGATGCCACGCTCGAGCGCCTCGGCGCCGAGGTAGGCGCCCCAGGGCCATGCGGCCACGGCGACCCGCACCGGATTGGACTTGGCGGCGATGCCCATCGCGTGCGAGCCGTACAGCGCGATCGGCCGCAGATAGCACGATTCCAGCTTGTTGTCGCGGACGCAGGCGAGCTGCGCCGCGTCGATCTCGTCCTTGGTGAAGGGGATCTTCATGCCGTAGATGTGCGCGGACCGGAACAGGCGGTCGGTGTGATCGCGCAGGCGGAAAATCGCGGGACCGGCGTCGGTCTTGTAGCAGCGGACGCCCTCGAAAACCCCCATGCCGTAGTGCAGCGTATGGGTCAGGACATGGGTCGTGGCGTCCCGCCACGGCACCATCTTGCCGTCATACCAGATCCAACCGTCGCGATCGGCCATCGACATGGCGCGTCTCCAATGCGTAAAAAACGTCGATTTTAGCCGATTTCCCCGGTCTCTCCCGCGGCGGCCGGCGACGTTGGCTGCGTCGACGCGAGCCAGGGCGCACCGAAGACCTGTTCCCACAGCGCGCCGACGGCTTCGCGTTCCGCGTCATGCTGCGCCGGGTCGGCGCGAGCGTGGCGCGCGCCGGTGAGGCGCTGTTTGTGCTGTTGGCGCCGGTAGAGGCGATAGGCATCGGCAACCCGTCCGGCGAGCGCCGCCGGAATCAGGCCGAGTTCGCCGGCCATGCCGAGCAGTGCGATGTTGCCGGCGTTGCGGGTCAGTTCGGGATGGCGATGCGAGTGGGCCAGCACCAGGAACTGTACGGTGAACTCGATGTCGACCATGCCACCCGGATCGTGCTTCAGGTCGAACAGTGCGGACTTGTTGGGATGACCGGCATGCATGCGCCGGCGCATCGACACGACGTCCTGCGCCAGGACGGTCAAATCACGCGGCTCACGCAGGATCGCCTCGCGTTCCGCCTCGAAGGCGGCGCCGATGTCGGCGTCGCCGGCGACGAACCGCGCGCGGGTGAGCGCCTGGCGCTCCCAGGTCCACGCGTTCTCGTGCTGGTACTTGCGAAACGAGCGCAGGCTCGACACCAGCAGGCCGGTCGCGCCGTCGGGGCGCAGGCGCAGGTCGGTTTCGTAGAGCTGGCCGGCGGCGGTGTTGCTGCTCAGCCAGGTGTTCAGCCGCTGCGCGAGGCGCGTATAGCGCTCCACGCGGGCGTCCGGATCGGCATCCGCGGCGTCGACATCGAACAGGAATACGATGTCCAGATCGGACGCGTAGCCCAGTTCCTTTCCGCCCAGCCGGCCGTAGCCGATGATCGCGAATCGCGGGGGAGGCGCGTCGGCCCCCGCCAGATGCGCCCAGCAGGCGGCCAGCGTGGCCTCGAGGACCACGTCGGCGAGTGCGGACAGATGGTCGGCCAGCCGTTCGACCGTCAGTTGCCCGGCCAGATCCTGCGCCAGCAGGCGGAAGCGCTGCGCGTGCTGAAAATGGCGCAGCGCATCCATCTGCTGCTCGGCGTCGCCCGCATGGTTGGCGAGCTGGCGCGCCAGTTCGCCCGCCAGCGCCGCCCAGTCGGGCTCGGCCAGCAGCACGCGGGCGTCGAGCAGTTCGTCGAGCAGCAGCGGATGCCTGGTCAGGTGTTCGGCCGCCCACGCGGATGCGCCCATGAGATCGGCCAGGCGGGGCAGCAGCGGCGGGTGCTCGATCACCAGCGCCAGGTAGGCACTGCGGCGGGCAACGGTCTCGAGCAGGCCGAGCATGCGGGCGAAGACCTGCTGCGCGCCGGCCAGCCCCGGATGCGCCGCCGCCGTGGCCAGGACCTGCGGCACCAGCGTGTCGAACCGCTGCCGGGAGGCGGCGGGCAACTGCAGGTAGCGGCTGGAGGCGCGGGTGCGCGCCAGGATGGCCACCAGTGCTTCCGGGTCGTCGAAACCGGCCTCGCGCAGGCGCGCCTCCGTCGCTTCGTCCAGCGTGGGCGTATCCCACAGGCGGGAATGGAAGTCGTCGCCGCCGCTGTCGTTGCCGCGGTCGCCGCCGGCGTTGCCGAGGATCTGGGCAAAGGTCTGCGCGACGAAGGCGCGGTGATGCGCCAACTCGCGCTCGAAGTCCGCGGTCGACGGCGCGTTCATGGCCTCTGCCAGCAGGGCACGCTCGGTCGTGTCGGCAGGCAGTTCATGGGTCTGCTGGTCGTCGCGGTACTGCAGCCGATGTTCGACGCGGCGAAGATAAAGGTACGCCTCGGTCAGGCCCTGCACGGTTGCCTTCGGAAGCAGCCCGCGGGCCTCCAGCCGGGCCAGCGCGGGCAGCGTGCCGCGCACCCGCAGGTCCGGCTCGCGCCCGCCGCGGACGATCTGCAGCGCCTGCACGACGAACTCGATTTCGCGAATGCCGCCTTCGCCCAGCTTCACGTTGGCGGCAAAGTCGCGGCGGGCGCCCTGTTCGCGGATCTGCCGATGAATGTCGCGCAGTCCGTCGTAGGCGTCGTAATCGAGGTACTTGCGGTAGACGAACGGGGTAACCAACGACCCCAGTGCATCGGCCTGACCGCCAGTGATCGCGCGCGCCTTCAGCCAGGCATAGCGCTCCCAGGCGCGGCCCTGCGTGACCAGGTAACTCTCTAGGCTGGCGAAGGAAGCGGTCAGCGGGCCGCTGTCGCCGTAGGGCCGCAGCCGCATGTCGACGCGGAACACGTAGCCATGGTCGTTGACGTCGTTGAGCGTGCCGATCACCATTCGGCCCAGGCGGTCGAAGTATTCGCGATTTGAGACTGCCCGGGGACCGGCGGTCTCGCCTTCTTCGCCATAGACGAACACCAGGTCGACGTCGGAGGAGACATTGAGTTCACGCCCACCCAGCTTGCCCATGCCCACGACGATCAGCGCCTGCACAGCGCCGGTTTCGGCATCGCAGGGCGCGCCGTGCCTGGCGGCAAGTTCCTCCGAGTGGACGCGCACGGCGGCGGCAAGCGCCAGGTCGGCCAGCGTGGTCATCGCCGCGCAGACCTCCGGCAGCGCCGCGCGTCCGGTCAGGTCGCGCAGCAGCGTGTGCAGAAACGCCCGCCGCCGGGTTTCGCGCAGCACCCGGCCCAGTGTCGCGGCATCGGCGGCGGCGTCGACGGCGGTCTGCACCGGCGGCCAGGCAAAGGGAGCGTCGAGGCTGTCCAGGGCATCCTGCGCCAGCGCCGGTTGCGCGAACGCCAGTTGACTGGCATAGCGACTGAACGCAAGGGCTCTGCTGGCATCCATAGGGGCGCTTCCGCGTGGCTCCGGCTCGAGGACGCCGCAAGAACACGGCGACCGTTCGGCTACAATTCACCAATGGGGGCCTTCATTATGCCTGCCGCGGGTTTGGCACCCCCGCCGATGCGGATGCCCGCAAGACGCGCGCAGACTCTCGCCGCCTGCATTGCCGGTCGCGCGGGGTCCCGGCGACGGCGTACCTGGATCACCGGCTCATGACCCGGGCGTTCTTGCGCGGATTGCGTTTTCTCGGCAATGCGATCATCGCAGCCGTCGTGCTGTTCTGCTCGCTGCTTCTGCTCGTTCGATTCGTCATCTTTCCCAACATCGGCGAGTACCGCGAGCCGATCGCCGCCCGGCTTTCGTCTGCCTTGGGCGCACCGGTGGTGATCGGCGGATTGGACGCGGGCTGGGACGGATGGAATCCGCGCCTGATCATCGCCGATTTCGCCATTCACGACCGCAACGCCTCGACGGCGGCGCCGGCGCTGCGGCTGCCGCGGGTGGAGCTGGTCGTGGCCTGGACCTCGCTGGCGGTGCTGGACCTGCGCTTGAAGGAATTGTCGATCGAACGCCCGCAGCTCGCGGTGCGGCGCGACCGGCAGGGCCGCCTGCACGTCGCCGGACTGGCGCTCGATACCGACGCGGTCGCGGACGATACGCGCTTCATCGAGTGGCTGCTGCGGCAGCGACAACTCGTCGTCATCGACGCGCTGCTCATCTGGGAGGATGAGTTGCGCAACGCGCCGCAGCTGGTGCTGGACAACGTGATGTTTCGGGTCGAACGCAGCTTTAGCGGCCATCGCTTCCGTCTCGTCGGCGTGCCGCCCGCCGACCTGGCCGCACCGATCGACTTCCGGGGCGAGGTGACGGGTTCCTCGTTCGGCGACTGGCGCACTGCGAAGGGGCGCTTCTATGTGCGGCTGGATTTTGCCGACGTCGGGCTGTGGCGGAACTGGATCCCGGCACTGCGCCCGGTCGACTCGGGCAAGGGCGCGATACGGATGTGGTTCGATTTTGCGGATGGCATGCCCACCACCGTGGTCGCCGACGTCGAGCTCTCCGATGTACGCACTCAATTCGCCGACGATCTTCCCAGGCTCGATCTCGCGCATCTCCTCGGGCGGCTGGAGTGGACACGCGCCGGATCGCAGCGCGAGCTGGTCGGGCACGATCTTTCCTTTCGCATGCGCGACGGCCAGGCGCTGGCGCCGGTCGATTTCCGGCTTGCGCTCACCGAGGGGGCCGGGGGCGAGATCACCGGCGGCGACCTGTCGTTCGATCGCGTCGATGTCGCGCCGCTTGGCGCGCTGGCGACGCACCTGCCGTTGTCCGAGCGGTGGCGGCAGAATTTCTCCGCGCTCGCGCTGCGCGGCAGCGTCACCGGAGGCAGGCTCGCCTGGAAAGGCACGCCGGATGCGCCGCAGCACTTTTCGGCCAGCGGATCATTCACGCAATTCGGCATCGCGGCCTCGGCCGCGGCACCCGGTGCGGCGGGTGTTTCCGGCAGTTTCGATTTCGACCAGGCGAGGGGCGAGCTGAAGCTCGACAGCAAGGCCATGAGCGTCTCGCTGCCGCGCGTGTTCGCCGAGCCGTTGCAGTTCAACAGCGCCAGCGGCCGCGTCGGCTGGACCCGCGAGGATGGGCAGTGGCGGGTTTCCGTATCCGACCTGAATTTCGTCGCGCCGCATACGTCGGGAAGCGCGAAGGCGACGTGGCAGTCCGATGCCAAGGGTCCCGGACGCCTGGAACTGCAGGCACAACTGGGTGGCGGCGAAGCGCAGAACATCTGGCATTATTTGCCGACGACGCTGGAGCCGGGCCTGCGCGACTGGCTGCGTTTGGGGATCAAGGCGGGAACGGCCAGCGACGTCCGGATTGCGCTGGCCGGAAATCTCGCCGACTTCCCCTTTGCCGACGCCAGTCGCGGCAGTTTCCTGGTGAACTTCAAGGTTGAAGGCGCGACTCTGGATTACGCGGATGGCTGGCCCGAGTTGACCGGCATCGACGGCAGCGTGCGGTTCGAAGGCGCCGGCATGCTCATCGAGGCCGAACGCGCGCGCGCGTTCGGCGCACAGCTGGGGCCGGTGACCGCGCAGATTGCGGATCTGGGCGCCACGGTTCCGCTGCTGCGCATTGCCGGCAAGGCTGCCGGCCCCACCGGCGATCTCCTGCGCTTCATCGACGCCAGTCCGGTACGCGCCTCGATCGGCGACTTCATCACCGGCAACGATGTCAGCGGCGCCGGCGATCTCGTGCTCGCCATCGATCTCCCTCTGGGGTCGGACGACGCGGCCAGGGTTGCCGGCAGCTACCGGTTCATCGACAACCAGGTGAGCCTGCCTGGCGTGCCGAAACTGGCGAAGGTGAACGGCACGCTGTCGTTCACCGACAGCGCGGTCGAGGCGCGCGATATCGCCGCCGAGGCGCTGGGCGGCACGATGCGCATCGGCGTCGCCAGCGATGCCGGCGGACTGCGGGTGACGGCCGAGGGCAGCGCGAACCTGGCGACGCTGCGCAGCCAATGGGACCTGCCGCTGCTGGAACGGATTTCCGGCGTCGTTGGCTGGCGCTTTGCGTCGGTCGCGCGCGACGGGCATTCGGAGTGGACGCTGGAGTCGGACCTGAAGGGCGCCGACGTCGTGTTGCCCGCGCCGATCGGCAAGTCGCCGGATCAGGCGGCGCCGCTGCGCGTTCACCGCGGCGACGTGGTCGGCAAGGCGCGCGAGGACCTGATCACCGTCGACTACCGGGGATTCGTTCGGGCGATCCTGCACCGGACCGAAGGCAGGGACGGCAGATCTCTCGATCGTGCGCTGGTGCAACTCGGTCCGGAAGCACCGAGCGTGGTACGTGCCGAGCGACCCGGAGTATGGATACGTGGCCGGCTGGCCGATCTGGATGTCGACGAGTGGCTCGCCCTCAATGCCAAGGAAAACCCGCAAGGCCGGGGAACGCGACAGGGCGGCGGAGTCGCGCTGGAGGGCGTGGACCTTGCGACCGAGCGCATGGAAGTCTTCGGGCGGCTGTTCCACGATCTCAAGGTGGTCGCGCAGCGGGGAGGCGACGGTTGGCGCCTGCGCCTGTCCGGCCGCGAAGTGGAAGGCACCGCCGTGTGGACCGGTCCGTCGACGGCGCTGCCGGACGGCCACATCATTTCGCGCCTTTCCCGGTTTCAGATGCCGGACCCGAAGGCGTTTCATCCGGCGCGCAGCGAAATCGATCCGAATGAGCGCGACCGCATCACCTGGCCCAAGCTCGACATCGTCGCCGACGCACTGATCTCGCGTGGCCATGACCTGGGCAAGTTCGAGTTCCTCGCCCAGCCGGTCGGTTCGGACTGGCGCATCAACAAGCTGGCGCTGACCAACCCCGACGGTCGCATCGATGCGAGCGGCTGGTGGCGGGTCGGCAGGGACCAGCAGACGACCAAGCTGGATATCGAACTGAATGCCACCGACGCCGGCCTGTTCCTGCAGCGCTTCGGTTATCCGGTCGCGGTGCGCAAGGCGCCGTCGACGATCCGCGGCGGCCTGGAATGGGCGGGTGCGCCCAACAACTTCGACTATCCGACGCTGTCCGGAGACTTCCGGCTCGAGACCGGCGCCGGCCAGTTCACCAAGATCGATCCGGGCCTGGGCAAGTTGCTGGGCGTGCTTTCGCTGCAGGCGTTGCCGCGCAGGATAACGCTGGACTTCAGCGACGTGTTCAGCGAGGGCTTCGCCTTCGACAGCATCGCCGGCGACTTTCGCATCCAGCGCGGACAGATGCACACCGACAATCTCAGACTGGAAGGTGCTGCCGCCTCCGTCAGGATCAATGGCGACATCGACCTTGCGGCCGAGCAGCAGATGCTGAATGTTCGCGTCCAGCCGGCGTTGTCCGCCAGCGTCTCGGCCGGTGCGGCGGCGATATTCATCGCCAATCCGCTGGTTGGCGCGGCCATCGGTGCAGGGGCGCTGCTGGCGCAGACGATGCTCGACAATCCAATCGACCGGATCTTCAGCTACGACTACCGCGTCACTGGTGGGTGGTCGGATCCCCAGGTCGAGCGGGTCACCGCGCAGCAGGCCTCCGGCGTCACGGGGCCCGGCGGAGAGACGCCGACCCGATGAATCGCGCACCGCAAGGCTCCGGGGCTTCCGGTGGCGCCAGCGCCGGCGCGCTGCCGGTGCGCACCGTGGCACTCACCCGGCCATTGGCCTGGATCGTGGCCGGCTGGCGCGACTTTTCGCGCGCCTTCGGGCCGAGCCTCCTGCACGGGCTGATCGTGATGATCGGCGGCCTATGCATCCTGACCATCGCGCTCACCGCCTGGCCGATCCTGCCCGGCGCGTTCTCCGGTTTTGTGCTGATCGGGCCGATCCTCGCCACCGGCCTTTACGAGCTGTCGCGGCGCCTGGAGCGTGGCGAGAGGCCGCGCCTCGATCATGTGTTCGAGGCCTGGCGGCGCGGCACCCGGCCGCTGGTGGTGCTGGGCATTCTGCTGGCGATTGCCGCGACGCTCTGGGTCGGTGTTTCCGCGTTGCTGGTGCATCGCTTCGTCGACGCGCCGGTCGCCAGCCTGGCCGACTTTTTCCGTCATTTCGTCGCCGAATCGCGCTGGTGGGTGTTTCCTCTGTGGGTTCTCACCGGCTCGCTCGGCGCGGCGATCGTGTTCGGGGCGACAGCGGTGTCGGTGCCGCTGCTGCTCGATCGCGACATCGGCCTGCGGCGGGCGATCCTGACCAGCGTGCGCGCCGTCGGCGACAACCCGCTGGCAATGGCGCTGTGGGCGGCGCTGATCATGGCGCTGATCGCGCTGTCGATGCTCACCATGATGGTCGGCTTTGCCTTCGCGGTGCCCGTGGTCGGCCATGCGACCTGGCATGCCTACCGCGAGCTGGTCGACACCGACGGCGTTCCGGAGCGGCGCTGACGATGCCCGCCGACGCGACCGTCCTGGGTTTCACCGAGGCGCAGATCGCCGAATTCGGCGTGACCTTCGGCGTCGGGGCGTTCATCGCCTACATGCTGTTCATCATCTGGAATCTCGCCCGGCAATCGAAGGCCGGGCGTTTCGGCACCTTCGTGATGTTCTTCGTGCTGGCCTTCGGCATGATCGGCTTCATCGCCAAGTCGATCATCGCCTCGTTGATGGGGCTGTGAGCATCTGTCGATATCGTGACGGACGGTGCAACCCCGGCGGTCGTTCCTATCGGCCGCCGCGCGCGCGCCTGATGATGTCGTAGACGGCGGCGAGGTCGGCGATGGGGATCTGCCCGGGCGCCGAGGCCGTATCGCCGACCGCGAAGCTCAGGCTCGAGCCGAAAACGCCGCCGACCATCCGGGTCACCGAACCCAGCGGGCCCATCGACATGCTGATCAGCGGAATGGACCCCTTGTCATCGGCTTCCGCGGTGGCGGCGAGCAGCGTCAGCACGTCCCTGCGGTCGCGCGGCATGACCGCGACCTTGGCGACGTCGGCGCCGAGGCGCTCGGCCTCGAGAAAGCGCTGCACCAGGAAGTCGAAGCCCGGCGTGTAACCGAAATTGTGGTACGACAGGATAAGCCGGTTGCTGTGCGCGCGCGTGCTTTCGCGGACGCGGCGAATGTGCTCAGGGTCGTTGCCCATCTCGAAGTCGATGAAATCGACGAGTCGGCTCGCCGCGACCGCATCGTAGAGCCGGACGACCTCGTCATCGTCGATGGGAATGGGTTCGCCGCCCTCCCTGGTCGAGCGGCGGGTGAAGATGACCGGCAATTCGCCGACGGCCTCGCGCAGTGCGCGCGCAGTGGCGAGGACCGCCGCGGTAGTGCCGATTTCGGCAAAGTAATCGACGCGCCACTCGATGCTGTCCGGTTTCTTGGCGACGACCGTCGCCGCTTCGCCGAGAACGGCGTCGTGCGATCGCCCGACCAGCGGTGTGCAGATGAGTGGCGTGTCGCCGCCGAGAGTCCTGTTCCGGACCACGATGCCCTTGCCTGTTTTCATGGTTGAATCTCCATTGCCTTTCCCAGCATACCAATCGACGCGCCCGGACCCTCGCCGGGCCGCAACTTCCGTCCCTCACTGATAGGACACCGCCGACACGGCGCGGAGCTCGTCCGGCGTGGCGGTGCCGAAGCCGAAAAACTCGAGATACGCCGGGATCATTTCATACAGCATGTCTGTGCCGACCTGCGTCCGGCATCCGCGAACGCGCGCGGCCTGCAGGAGCGGGGTGACCTCGACCTTCATGACGACCTCGCCGACGAACGTCGAGGCCGACAGCCGCGCGACGTCGACGGGAAGGGGATCGCCCGCGTTCATGCCCAGCGGCGTGCCGTTCACGACGAGGTCGAATCCCGCGGGGTCCTTCGAGCCGGTGGCGAGCTGGATCGCCGGATAGTGCGAGCGCAGCCGGGACGCCAGTGCGTCGGCCGAAGCCGGGTTCGTGTCGAACAGCGCGAGCGAGCCGGCGCCGGCCTCGGCCAGCGAAGCGGCGATCGCCGAGCCGACACCTCCGGCCCCTACGATCAGGCAGCGCGAACCGGGGACGGCGAAGCCTTTGCGCGCGAGGCCGCGGACGAAACCCGTGCCGTCGAACATGTCGCCCTGCAGCGTGCCGTCGGGCCGCAGCAGGATCGCGTTGACCGAGCCGGCGATCTTCGCCTTGGTCGAGCACTCGTCGACGAGCCCGAACGTGGTGACCTTGTGCGGCATGGTGACCAGCGCGCCGCGGATGTTGGTGAGCCGGAACAGCGCCTTCAGGAATGGTGGATAGTTGTCCGCCTTGCAGCCCATCGGGACGACGACCGCGTCGATGCCGGCCTTCTCGAACCAGGGGTTGTAGATCAGCGGCGCCTTGAACGACTCGGTGGGGTAGCCGATGTGGGCAATCAACGTGGTCTTGCCGCTGATCATGCGAATCTCCGGTGCATGGATTGGTCTCGGGGGCGCGGCGGATGCGGTTTCCCTCTCCGGGGGGCGTCGTGGGCGACGGGCGGCAGGATCACAGCGTCTCGACGGTCCGGCCGGTCCTCGCGGCCTCGGCGATGGCCTCGGTGACGCGCAGGTTCTGCAGCCCGTCGCGGCAGGTCACCAATGGTTTGGCCTCGCCGCGAATCACCGCCACGAAATGCGCGATCTGCGCGGCCAGCGGGTCCACCCGCACGAATGTCTCCTCGCGGGTCCGGTACGGCTTCCACCACGACCGGTCGTCCGGCCTCTCGTAGTACTTGATGCGCATGGTCGGCACGGCCAGCGTGCCGTTGGTGCCCATGATGGTGTAGCAGTCCTCGTCGGGGTATGAGGGGTAACTTGCATTCTCCTGAGCGGTCTGCTCCCAGTTCCTGGCGCAGGCCGCGGTGTCGGAGACCAGGAAAGTCCCGAGCGCGCCGTTGGCGAACCGCAGGTTGATCGCCACCGTGTCCTCGACCGGGAAGCCCCGCGTCGCGCTCGACGCGAACGCCTGCACCGCAGTGATCTCGCCGATCATGCGTCGCAGGCTGCCGACCTCGTGGATCATGTTGATCAGGATTGGGCCGCCCCCGGGTTGCCGGCGCCACGGCGCAGCGTCGAAGTAGTCATCCGGCTTGTAGAACACGGCGCTGCCCATCACACCGACGATCGAACCCAACAGTCCGGAGCCGATGATTTCGCAGGCCTTGTGCAGGATCGGACTGTGGATCCGGTGGTGTCCGACGAGCACCGGGACACCGGATTTCTCGGCCGCCTCGCAGAGGCGAATGCCGTCGGCGAGCGCATGCGCCACCGGCTTTTCGACCAGGATCGGGATTCCCGCGCGAATGCATTCCAGGCCCTGGTCGACGTGCAACTGGTTTGGCGTCGCCAGCACGATTCCGTCGGGAGAATCGCGCGCAAGCAGTTCGGCCAGCGAAGCGTAGATGGGCACCCCGGCATCGCGCGCGGCTTCGGCCGCCCTGGCCGTGGTGTCGACGACGGCCGACAGACTCGCGCGACCGCTGCCGCGGATTTCCTCGATGTGGCGCAGGCCGATGAGGCCCGCGCCGACGACGGCGATGCGTATGCTGTTCATGCTCTGTCCCATGGGTCCGGAACCTTTGCCTCCAGCGATGTCCTCAGCCCGTGTAGCCGAACAGCCTCGGCAGGAACAGCACGAAATCCGGCACGTAGGTGATGACGAGCAGGGCGATGATCATGACGCCGAGGAAGGGCATGACCTCGCGGACGATCTCGCGCAGCGGCACGTCGGCGACCTTGGTCATCATGAACAGCAGCAGGCCGTAGGGCGGGGTGACCAGGCCGAACATGATGTTGGTCACCGCCATCACCCCGAAGTGGACCGGGTCGATGCCGAGCGCCATGGCCGTCGGCAGCAGGACGGGAAGGATGACCAGGATGATCGTGGTGCCTTCGAGCAGGCAGCCCAGCACCAGGAGAATGACGTTGACCAGCAGCAGGAAGCCGAGCGGGGTCAGTTCCGAGGCGGTCAGGATGGCGCTGACGGTTTTCGGGATGTTCTCGACGGTGATCACGTAGTTGAAGGCCATCGCGCCGGCGATCAGCATGCCGATCGAGACCGTGGTACGGGCGCTGGTGAACAGCGAGTTGTAGATGCCTCGGAAGGTGAGGCTGCGGTAGAGCAGCCCCGACAGCAGCAGCGCGTATGCGGCAGCGACCGCCGCGGCCTCCGTGGGGGTGGTGATCCCGCTGTACAGGCAGCCGAACAGGATCACCGGCATCATCAGCGCCGGGAACGCCTGCTTGGTAATGAGGGGCATCTCGCGCATCGGCACCCGCGGTTCCAGCGGGAAATTGCGGCGCTTGGCCACGGCGACGATCAGCGCCATCTGCGAGGCGCCGATCAGCAGGCCCGGAACGACGCCGGCGAGGAACAGGTAGCCGACCGAGGCGTCGGAAACCAGCGCGTAGATCACCAGCGGAATCGATGGCGGCAGGATCGGGCCGATGGTCGCCGAGACGGCGGTCAGCGCCGCGGCGAAGCCGCGCGTGTACTTTCCGTCGCGCGTCATGATCGTCTGCATGATCTTGCCCGTGCCCGCGGCGTCGGCGAGCGCCG
This sequence comes from uncultured beta proteobacterium, assembly GCA_963699765.1. Taxonomy (GTDB): domain Bacteria; phylum Pseudomonadota; class Gammaproteobacteria; order Burkholderiales; family Casimicrobiaceae; genus VBCG01. The sequence continues at coordinate 206,201 of CAVOVD010000011.1, forward strand.
AGCCCGACATGCTGGCAAAGATGATGCTCTGCGCGACGTTCACCAGCGCCAGCCCGCCGCGAAAGCGACCGACGAGCGCGTTGCAGAAGCGCACCAGCCGATCCATGATGCTGCCGGAGTTCATGAACTCGGCGGCGAGAATGAACAGCGGAATGGCGAGCAGCAGGTAGCTCTGCGCCATGCCGTTCAGCAGTTGCTCGGCCGCGGTCCCCATGTCGAGGCCCGCCAGGAACAGGTAGAGGATCGAGCCGCCGATCATCGCGTGCCCGATGGGCAGCCCCAGCAGGCTCAGCGCGAGAATGGCCAGCAGCGCGAGCGAAAACGGGCTCGCGGGATTCATTGCGCGCCTCCGGCGTCGGAGGTGCCAGCGGCGTCGCCTTCGCCGCGCACCGCCTCCCAGAGGATCCAGACATAGCGGACGATGATCGCGGCGGCGAAGATGACGTAGACGGAGTACAGCCAGTCGAGGCGAATGTTGAGGTAGGACGAGCGCTCGACCTTCATGAAAGTGACGTACTTGACGACGGCGGGAAGCGACATCCCGTACAGGACGACGATCGCGACGGCGCTGATCCCCGCCATGACGCGGCGGGCGCGCGGGCCGACCGCCGTCAGGATGAGGTCGAGGCGGATCTCGTCGGACTCCTTCAGCGCGAAGGCTGCGCCCCAGAGCACCAGCCACAGCCAGCAGACCAGCGAGAGTTCCGTCGACCAGCCGGTGGGCAGGTTCAGGAAGTAGCGGAAGACGATCTGCGTCACGAAGGCGACGAACATGATGCCGAGCAGCGCGGCGATCACGTTCTCCGAGCGGCGCTGTATCCAGGCGGCGACGCCCAGGAGCAAGGATTTCATCTTCCGCGAACCTCCGTGAAACCGGTCTGTGCCGGTTCCCGGCTTCCCGCGCTGGATGGCGAGGGGCCGGACACGCACGATGAACCGCCGCGGACCGCGACTGCGGCCCGCGGCGTCAAGGCATTACTTGACTGCGGCGATCTGGTCGAGGATCCCCGGCGCCCAGGACTTGGCCTCTTCCGAAGCCAGGTAGACCTTTTGCGCGTGGGCCCGGAATGCGGCGATGTCCGGCGTGTTGATCTCGAGCCCCTCCTTCTTGAAACCCGCGGCCAGTTCCGCCTCGCGCTTCAGGTGCTCCTGGACGCTCCAGGCAAGCGCCTTGTTGACCGCGGCCTGGAAGGTCTTCTGCTTGGCCGGGCCCATGGCGTTCCAGGCCTTCTCGTTCATGCAGAGCACGTCGAAGGCGACCAGGTGCGAGGTCAGCACGATCTGCGACATCACCTCGTAGAACTTCATGTTCTGCACGTTGGGCAGCGGATTGTCCTGCCCGTCGATGGCCCCCGTCTGCAGTCCGGTGTAGGTTTCCGCATAGGCCATCGGCGTCGGGTTCGCGCCGAGCGAACGGCCGAGCAGCTGCCAGGCGTCCCCCGGCGGCATCCGCAGCTTGATCCCCGCCATGTCGGCCGGCGTGGTGATCTTCTTCTTCGGCTTCAGACCCACCTGGCGGGTGCCGAAGAAGGTCGGTCCGAGGACCTTGATCTTGAGCTGGTCCTCGGCCTGCTTGATCATCTTGCCGCCGACGTCGCTGCTGAAGAACGCCAGCACGTGGTTGGCGTCGCGGAACGTGTAGGCGGACGTCAGCGCCGACCAGGCGGGAATCTGCTTGGAGATGTCCTGCGGCGCGATGTTGCCGATCTCCAGGTTGTCGCGCTGCAGCGCGACCAGCTCGGTACCCTGCTTGAACAGCGACCCGGCGTAGTACGGCTCGATGGTGAAGTCCGCGTTCACGTCCTTGATGAGCATGCGGATCATGTCGGCGCGGATGTCCTTGTCCGAGAACACCGCGGCAAAGCGCAGCGTGGGCTTGGCCTGCGCCCAGACGGGCACGGCCTGCGTCGCGGCCAGCGCGGCGCCCGCCTTGAGCAGACTACGACGGTCGATGGTGAAGTTCATGTATTTCTCCTCGTGGTGAACTGCGACTGCAGGGTTGGCGAGCCGGCGTCGGGGGTCGCCGGCTCGGTACGATGTCCACCGCCATGCAGCGGCAGGCGGGCAAGTCTCCTTCGGCCACCGCGCCCCGAAGTTGCCCGGGGCCGAAGGTATTCCGGTTCATGGCATCGGACATCGCCGCAGGGGAATCCCGCCGCAACGGCGTATCTGGCGCCTTGCGTCCGGATGCGAAATGTCGATCACGTCATAGGCGCCGGGGCGAAACGCCGGTGTCTGCTCTCGCTTGCCTGTCGGCCGCGCTCTCCCTCGCCGGCGATTCCCGGCGAATGCCGATGTGGTCGTCGCGACCATCGAGGTAGCTGCGGGTCACGGTGATGGCCAGCCGCGCGACCTCCTCCGGACCGACCGCGTGGGTCAGGGTGACGCGCGGGATCTCCAGCGCGTAGGGGATGTCCTGCGGCATGCAGCCGAGAATGCCGCGGACGTCGATCCCGCCTTCGCCGGGGAACTGCCGCTCGTCGCGTGCCGTGTGGATGATTCCGTCCATCGTCTTCGGCACCTCCCTGGCGGCATCGCAGACGTGGGCGAAGCGGAACCATTCGCGCGGAAGACCGGCAAGTTCCTCGAGGGTCGAATCCGAGCGGCCGAAATGCAGCATGTCGACCAGGATGCCGGCATTGCTCGCGGTTCACCGCGCGCACGACCCTGGCCGCTTCGGCGAGGTTGCCGGTCTCGGTCCAGTGCGGAAACTCGAGGCTGACGAAGATTCCCGCCGGCCTGGCCAGGTCGCAGAGCCGCGCGAATCGCTCGATCTTTCGCTCGCCGTCGGGGTCGGGCAGTTGCGCGATGATGTGGCGGGCGCCGAGTTCCGCGGTGGCGTCGAGGACCGGGATGAAGGATTCCGGCTCCAGCGACGGCGTCCATCCGGAACAGCTCGACGTCGTGGACCTCGACGCCGGTATCGGCGAGCCGCGCCTTGGTCTCCCGCATCAGCGCGCGATCGTGCGCCAGGTCGTAGAGGACCTCGTCGGGGGTCACCCGCGTCAGGCGCAGGCCGACGTAGCGGTAGCCGGTGCGGGCAGCGACGTCGATCATCATCGGCGGCGGCAGCGACAGGACGGTCAGGTGGGCAAGCGAGTAGTCGTGTTTCATCTGATTACTCCCGTTTCGTGTTCGTACTCAGTCGGCGGCGACGGTGCCGGTGCTTGCGTGGTGCACCTTCTTGCCGGGCGAATAGATGTCCATGATGTTCCAGTGGCCGGCCGTGGGCACCGGCTCGTTCTGCATCACGACGTCGATGACGTACGGCTTTCCGGAACGGATCGCCTTCTCCAGCGCCGGCTTGAACTCGGCCGCGGCGGAGATCTTCACGCCGTCGACGCCGTAGGCCCTGGCAATGGCCGCGTAGTCGGGCGAATAGGGCTTGCCGTCCTTTTCGAAAACCGTGCCGAAGGTCGTGTCGAAGTGCGCCTTCTCCAGCCCCGCGATGGTGCCGAAGGCGAAGTTGTTCATCACCACCCAGACGACGGCGATGTCTTCCTCGAACGCGGTGGCGAGCATGGCCGGGTTCTGCCCGAAGCCGCCGTCGCCGACCAGCGCGACGACCACACGGTCCGGGCAGGCGATCTTGGCGCCCAGCGCCGCCGGTGCACCGAAGCCCATGGTCGCGTAGCCGCCGGGGGTGAAGATCGTGCCGGCGGTGAGGATCGGGAACTGCTGGCCGACGCCGTTCTTGTTCCAGCCCACGTCGGTGGTGATCAGCGCGTCGCGCGGCAGCACCTCGCGCACGTCGGCGAGAATCCGCTCCGGGCGCATCGGGTAGGCGTTGCTGGTCGCATGCGCCTTGTTGCCGGCGACGAACCTGGCCTGGGTTTCGGCGATCTCCTTCGCCAGCGCCGGCCGCTTGATGCCGTCGGGCACCAGCCGCCGCGCGACGCGATTGAGCACCTTCAACGCTTCCTTGAGGTCCGCGACCGCGCCGATCTCGACCGGGAAATTGCGGCCGATTTCCGCCGGGTCGATGTCGATGTGCATCAGTTTGCTCGGCGGAAAACTGAACGTGTACTCGGGTTCCCAGGAACTGCAGTCGGCCTCCGAGAAACGCGTGCCGAGGCCGAGGATCCAGTCGGCGCCCCGGCACCGGTCGTTGGTGGTCCTGGTGCCCCAGAAGCCGGTCATGCCGAGCACGAACGGATGATCGTCCGGGAGCGCGCCCTTGCCCATGATGGTGTGCGCGACCGGGATCTGCAGGTGATCGACGAACTCGCGCAGTTCCGCGGTCGCATCGGCCAGCATGATGCCGCCGCCGACGTAGAGCAGGGGCGCCTTGGCGGCGACCAGCCTGTTCACGATCTCGGCCGCGGTGGCCTCGTCGAGCGTGGGCCTGGCGATCTTCTTGTTGTTGTGGCGCAGTCGCTCGAACAGCGCGACGTCGATTTCCTTGGAGAAGATGTCCATCGGCACGTCGATCAGCACCGGGCCGGGACGGCCGCTCTCGGCCAGCGCGAAGGCCTTTTCGAGGATTTCCGGAAAGAGGTGCGGCTGGTCGGCGCGCCAGGCGCGCTTGACGAACGGGCGGTAGATCTCGTACTGCGACGCGTCCGAATGCAGGTTCACCTCCTGGTGCGGGTGCTTGCCGTAGTAGTGGCTGGGGATGTCGCCGGCGATGACGACCATCGGCACGGAGTCGAGCGCCGCGTTGGCCACGCCGGTCGCGGCGTTGGTCAGGCCAGGCCCCAGGTGCGACAGCACCACCGATGTCTGCTTCTTCGCCCGCGCGTAGCCGTCTGCGGCATGCGCGGCGATCTGTTCATGCCGGGTGTTGACGAACTTGATCTTCCTGCTCTTCGACAGTGCCGCGAGCACGGCGATGTTGGTGTGGCCGCACAGTCCGAAAACGTGCTCGATGCCACGGTCTTCGAGGTACTTCACCAGCTGGTTCGAGATCAGGTCCTTCATGCGTTTCTCCTTGGGTCTCCGGACTCCGTGCCGCTCGCGCCGCGGATCGAGTGGGGTCAGTCTTTGTCGTGCGCCCGGCCGTCGCGGGTGCGGACAGGAACGGATCGCCGCGCGGGTCCGCTGTAGCGATAGGGAATCTCTTTTGGCATCGGGCCCATGATCCGGCGGCCGCGTTGCTTCTGTTCCCAGGCGTGGGCGAGAATGCCGACCGCGCGCGAAAGGACGAACAGTCCACGGCCGAGTTCGGGCTCGAAGCCGAGTTCGCAGAAGATCACGGCGGTGATGCCGTCGATGTTCATCGGGATGTGACGGCCCTTGATCGCCTTCAGCGCATCCTCGACCGCCTGGCCGATGGCGGCGAAGCGCCCGCTGACGACGCCTTCCGCCCGCGCTTTCGCCACGAGAGCGAACAGCGGCGCCGTGCGCGGGTCGATCGGGTGGAAGCGATGACCGAAGCCCGGCACGATCTTCCCGCCCGCGGCCATGCGGCCGCGGATGATCGCTTCCGCCGCCGCCACGACGTCGCCGTCGGCGCCTGCGGCCGAGTCGATCTCGGCATAGAGCTCCATGCACTGCTGGCCGGCGCCGCCGTGGACGTCGTCGAGCACGTTGATCGCCGAGGCCATCGCGCCGTTGACCGGCAGGCCGCAGGTGACCGCCATCCGGGCGATGGCGATCGACGGCGCGTGCGGTCCGTGATCGACGCCCGGGACCATCGCGGCCTCGAGCAGGTCGGCCTGCGCGGAGGAGGGCAGTTCGCCGCGCAGCATCAGCCAGATCATCTCCGGAAAGCGGACGTGGCCGATCAGTTCCTCGATCGGGTAGCCGCGGATGGCGATCTTGCCTGGATGGATGTCGATGATCGACGTGTCCCACCAGGCGGAGGCGTCGCTTACCAGTTCTTCAGGTGACTTCGTGGCCATGGCTTCTATCGGTTCGTGTCGGAGAGCAGGGCATCGACAGGCGGGTTCAGGTCGTGATCGTCTCGACTTCCGCTTCCATCTCCGGGTCGTAGAACGTTCCGAAGAGCTCCTCGTCGGACGGCTTGTCCTCCTTGATCGGAACCGACACCCAGGTGGTGTTCAGGTAGTGCTTGAGGTGCACGTTCTCGGAGACGATGTTGCCGCCCCAGGTTCCGCAGCCGAGACTCGAGGTCATCGGCATGCCGTTGTTGAAGGCTCCGGCGTTGGCCTTGGACTGCGGCTGCCGGACCATGATCCGCGACACCGGCGCCGCCATCGCCAGACGGTGGATGTGCTCCTGATCGAACGAGTAGATGCCGCAGGAGTGGCCCTTGCCGCCGACCTCGTAGACGCCGCGCATCATCTCCAGCGCCTGGTCGAAGCCCTGGTACTTGTAGAGCGCGAGCAGCGTGGTCAGCTTCTCGCCCGAGAACCGGTGTTCGCGGCCGATGCCGTCGCCGTGGACCATGATGAACTTGCGGTCGGCGGGAATCGTGAACCCGGCCGCCTTGGCCAGCTGCTGCGGAGAGATGGCGACGGTGTCAGGCCGGCGATGACCCTCGTCGTCCCACATTGCGCTGCGCAGCGCGGCCTTCTCCCTGTCGCTGGCGAGGTAGCCGCCTTCGGCCTGCAGCTGCGCGAGCAGCCGGTCGAAGATCGATGCCTCGATGATCAGGTTGCCGTCGGCCGAGCAGCCGGAGCCGAAGTCCGAGGTTTTGCTCAGTCGCGTATTTCTCGCCGCCTCCTCGATGTTGGCGGTCTCGTCGATGACCATCGTCGAGTTGCCCGCGCCGACGCCGTAGGCCGGCGTGCCTGAACTGTAGGCGGCGCGGACCATCGGCTGGCCGCCGGTCGCGACGATCAGGTCGGCGCGCGCCATCAGCGCCTGCGACATCGGGATGTTGACCCTGGTGAGGCACTGCAGGATGTCCGGCGGCGCGCCTTCGCGTTCCAGCGCCTCGCGCATCAGCCGAACGGTTTCGAACGACGTCTTCTTCGAGCGCGGATGCGGCGAGAAGACGACGACGTCGCGGGCCTTGATCGCGTAGATCGCGTTGCCCGCAGGCGTCAGGTCCGGGTTGGTGGTCGGCACGATGCAGGCGATGATCCCGACCGGCTTGCCGTACTTGACGATGCCCTTCTCGGGCAGCTCCTCGATGATGCCGACGCTCTTCTGGCGCAGCGCGTCGCGCAGAACGCCGCGGATCTTCATGCGTTTGCCCATCCGGCTCACCGCGTCGCCGAGACCGCTTTCGGCGATGCCCATGTCGACCAGCCGCGCGAAGGTCCGCTTGTTGGCCACCGCCCAGGCCACGGCCTGGCACAGGCGGTCCACCCGCGCCTGGTCGTAGGTCTCGATGATCGCCAGTGCCTTCCTCGCGCGCTCGAATACCTGGTCGAGTTCCTGTTGCTGCTCCTCGGTGATGCCCTTCTTGACGTCGGTCGTGGTCATGGGGATGTCCTTTGCGAAGTGTTTACGGGTGGGCGGCGGCGCCCTCGCGGACGAAGAGCCTGCGCCACAGTGCTGTCTGGCTGAGGATGGTCGCCGCCAGCGCGGCGACGAGGATGGCCGAGATGGGGCTGGTGAAGAACTCGCCCAGGAACGCGAGCGGATCGTTGGCGGTCGAGATCATCGCGCGCCGGTAGCTGCACGTCCATCAACGGTCCCAGGATGATGCCGAGGATCACCGGGCCGACCTGGAAGCCGTAGGTCTTCATGAAGTAGCCGAGCACGCCGAATCCCAGCATCCAGTAGATGTCGACCGGGTTGTTCTGGATCGCATAGGTGCCGACGGCCGACAGCACCAGGATCAGCGGCAGCAGGATCGGCTTCGGCGTCTCGACGATCTTGGCGAAGATGCGGATGCCCGACAGGCCCAGCGGCAGCAGGAAGAGGTTGGCGAGCGTCAGGTTGCCGACGACGAACCAGAACAGGTGCGGCGTCTCGATCATCATCATCGGACCGGGCTTCAGGCCGTGGATGAACAGCGCGCCGATGATCACCGCCGTCACCGCATCGCCCGGGGATGCCCAGCGTGAGCATCGGGATGTAGGCGCCGCCGACCGCCGAGTTGTTCGCCGCTTCCGGAGCGACGAGGCCCTCGTAGGCGCCGTCGCCGAACGGGCGCGACGGGTTCTTGGTCGTGCGCTTGGCGTGGTCGTAGGCCATCAGCGACGGCGATGTCGCCGCCGGCGCCCGGCAGCGCGCCGATGACCACGCCGATGCGTCGAGCAGCGCAGGCCGAGCGGCAGGTACTTCGTCAGCAGCCTCCACGACGGCAGGATCCTGCTGACGTTCTGCTTGACCGGCGTGACGTCGAGGTGGTGCAGCTGCACCAGCACCTCGGCGACGCCGAAGAAGCCGATCATCGCCGCGACGTAGGGGATGCCGCCCGGTCAGCTGGATCGAGCCGAAGGTGAAGCGGCCTTCCGCCGTCAGCGGGTCGAGCCCGACCATCCCGAACAGCACGCCGACGGCGCCGGCGAAGACGCCCTTGGCCAGCGATTCGCCGGACAGGCTGCCGACCAGCAGGATTCCCCAGATCGCCAGCAGCAGGTAATCGCGCGGTGCGAACAGCAGCGCCAGGTCCGACAGCGGCGGGGCCGCCGACGGCCAGCGCGACGATGCCGATGAAGCCGCCCGAGCACCGAGACGACGGTGGTGAGCCCGATCGCGCGTCCCGGCCTCGCCGCGCTGGGCCAGCGGGTAGCCGTCGAGCGCGGTGGCGATGGCCGCCGGCGCGCCGGGGATGTTGAGCAGGATCGCGCTGCGCGAGCCGCCGTAGACGCCGCCGAGGTAGATGCCGGCGATCAGCGCCAGCGCCTCGTTGACGTTCCACTTGAAGGTGAACGAGATCAGGATCGATACCGCCATCGTCACCGACAGGCCGGGAATGGCGCCGACGTAGATGCCGGCGAACGTGCCCGCCGCCGTGAGGAAGAGCAGGTACGGGATCCGTCCACGACATGAAGAAGTAGGACAGCGCCTCGGGCATCAGAGGATCCCCCGCAGCACGCCTTCGGGCAGCACGACCGAGAACGCCGTCTGGAAGATCAGGTAGATCGCCGCCAGCGACAGCGCGCTGACGACGATCGTGTACAGGATCCGCCGGCTGCCCAGCGCGAACATCGCCGCCGCCAGGAAGAGGAACGAGCTCAGGATGAAGCCGAGCGGCTCGAGCGTGAGGATGTAGCCGACGATCAGCGCCGTGAACAACACGACCGGCAGCGGCAGCACCCGGCGGACGAACTCGCGCGCCAGCGGTGCCATCCGCCGGGATCTCGGCCTTCGGCATGCGCAGCGTGTTGCGCAGGATCACCAGCGCAGAGACGCTCATCGCGGCGGCGGCGAGCATCGGCATCACGCCCGGCGAACTCCACGACGAGAAGCCCGAGATTCGCCACGCCTGCCACAGCGCGGTCAGGCCGAACAGCAGCATGGCCAGCGTGAAGGCAAGCTCACCTGGCACGCGGGGTCGGGCTACGGCCATCGGATCCTCCGGGCGGGTCCGGCACTGCGTGCACGAAAAGGAGCCCGGCCTCGCCGGGCTCCGCCAGTCGCATCACGGCTTCGGGATGCCGAACTTCTCCGGCGAGACCTTGGCGGCGCCGACGTCCTGCAGCACCCACGTCGTCACCGACTGCCACTTCTTCAGGAAGGCGTCGGCCTCGGCGCCGGAGATGTTCATCATCACGTTGCCGCGGTCCTTCATCAGCTGCACGAACTGCGGATTGGCCGCGGCGGTCTTGAACGCCCTGACCAGCGTCGCCTTGACGTCGTCCGGCGTTTCGCGCTTGACGAACACCCCGTAGAACGGCCCCCACGGCAGGTACTTGGCGAATTCGGGGTAGTCCCTGGTGATCGGCGGGATGTTCGCCCCGGCCACCGGCAGCGCGTCGGTGTCGATCACCGCCAGCGCCTTGACGCGGCCGGCCTTGATGTTCTCCGCTGCCGCGCCGACGCCCACCGGCATCATGTCGACGTGGCCGCCGAGCAGCGCGGTCATGCCGGGACCTTCGCCGTCGAACGGCACGGCGATGACCTGGAACTTGGTGATCGAGTTCAGCATCGAGCCCACCGTGTGCGGCAGTCCGCCGGGACCGGTGGATCCCATCTTGATCTTGCCCGGGCGCTTCTTCGCGTCCTCGACGAATTCCTTGACCGAGTTCCACGGCGCGTCGCTCTTCACGACGATGACCGCGACGCCGCGGCCGAGGATGTTGACCGGGTAGAACTTCTCGTAGCCGAAGTCGGCGATGCTCAGGCACCTGGTGGAGCTGCGGATTCTCGGCGCCGTACAGCAGCGTGTAACCGTCCGCCGGCGCGTTGTTGACGAAATTGGTCGAGATCGCGCCGGTGCCGCCGGCCCGGTTGACCAGCACGATCTTCCTGCCCAGCGCTTCTTCGGCGGGCGGCGTGACCGCGCGCGCGACGACGTCGGTCGCGCCCCCGGCGCCCCACATGATGGCGCCGGCCAGATCGCGTTCGGGGAATGGCGCGCCGCTGGCGATACCCGTGGCGAGCATGAGGGCGGTTGCGCCCAGTAAATTACGGCAGAACATGATGGAGCCTCCTCTGGTTGGTCGGTAAGACGACGCTTGTACTTGTAGTTGCTGTCGAATCGATAAAGACGCCGCTGCCTGCGACGACTTCTGCGGCTTCTTTTTTGCGCTACCTTACGACCCCCGCCAGCCCATTGCAAGGGCGCAATGCGGCAAAATGTGCGCTTAGCGCCCACATTATTCGCAATTCTTGAGTTCAGTGGGATAATCAGCCTATCAAGGGCGACGGCACGGCGGCAAATCCAAAGATGTTCGTCGCTCGAATGCGGCCGGCAGCAATTTCCCACGACGAGTCAACCGATTCATTGGCGGTGAGGAGCATCGATGTCCAGACCGGCGGTCCGCCCGATCAAGGCTGCAACCGACGCCGCGGCCGATGCGGCATTGGCACCAACCGCAGGCCAGGTCCGCGGCGGCGACGCGCTGGCGGCGGAGACCATCAAGGGATTGGGCACGGATCCCGATTTCGTGACCTCGCTGGCGCGCGGGCTTGCCGTTCTGCTGGCGCTGTCCGACAAGCGACGCCACATGTCGATCGCCCAGGTCAGCCATCGCACCGGGATTCCGCGCGCCGCGGCCCGGCGCAGCCTGTACACGCTCGAAAAGCTGGGATTCGCCGCGGCGGACGAATCGCGCCGCTATTACCTGCGGCCGCGCGTGCTGTCGTTCAGCCATGCCTATCTGTCGGCGTCCCCCTTGGCCGTGCTCGCCCAGCCCATCCTCGACCGGCTCGGCGAGTCGCTGCACGAGGCGTGCTCGCTGGCGACGCTCGACGGCGACGAGATCGTCTACCTGGCGCGTTCGGCATCGTCGCGGATCATGTCGCCTTCGCTCAACGTCGGACGCCGGCTGCCGGCGTACTGCACGTCGATCGGCCACGTGCTGCTCGCCCACCTGCCACCGGAGGAACTTCACGCCTACCTTGCGCGCGTGCACATGGTTCCCTACACCGAATTCACCCCGAGTTCACCGGAAAAGCTGATGCCGCTGCTTGCCGCCGTTCGGGAGTCGGGATTCGCGTTCGCGAGCGAATTGATGGAATCGCGCCTGTGCACGATGGCCGTGCCGGTCCGCGATGCGGGCGGCCACTACGTCGCTGGCATCAACGTCATCCTCCAGGGGCGGTTGGTGTCGCGCGAGGAGATGGCCGAGCGGCTGTTCCAGCCGTTGCGGCGTGCGGCGCTGGAGCTTGGTTCATCGCTGCTGCCGTGACGACGCGGGCATGATGCGGTGTCCGTTCCCGGACCCCGCCCGACGTCGCGCATCGGCGATGGCAGCGGGCATCGCGGTACGCTATGATGCTTTCGGCTCAATGACGAAGCGCCACCGCGATACTGCCGACAGCGAGGAATGGCGATGACCAACGCGATGGACCGGGAGACGGTCTCCGAACCCCTGAATCCGCTCGAGATCGATGGTGTCGAATTCATCGAGTTCGCGACCTCGAAGCCGCAGGCGCTAGGCGGCGTGCTCGAAACGATGGGATTTCACCTCGTTGCCCGCCACCGTTCGCGCGAGGTCGAGCTGTATCGGCAGGGGACGATGAACCTCGTCGTCAACTCGCAGCCCGACGACATTCCCCGCCTGGGAAGGCCCGTCGAGCGGCCGGTCATCAGCGCGTTCGCGCTTCGCGTGCGCGATGCGGATGCCGCGTTTCGCCGCGCGCTCGACCTCGGCGCCTGGGCCGTCCCGGCGCGGGCGAGGGCGATGGAACTCAACATCCCGGCGATCCACGGCGTCGGCGAGAGCCTGATCTATTTCGTCGACCGTTACGATCGTTTCTCGATCTACGACGTCGATTTCAACATGACCCCGAAAGTCGACGTGACGCCGCCGGCGATCGCCGGCATGCACTACTTCGGCATCGTCCAGTACATCGGCGCCGAGCGCACGGCGGAATGGGTCGAGTTCTACTCGCGGATCTTCGGTTTCTCGCCGCTTCCGGAAAAGGTTCGCTTCGGCATCATGCCCAAGGGCCTGTTGCTGCAGAGCCCGTGCCGCAAGTTCTTCATGCAATTGATCGAACCCGAGGGGCCGACGCAATTCACGCCGGCGGACGAGCAGCTGCAGCGCATCGGCATCGGAACCCCGGACGTCGCGGCTGCCGTTGCGCAGCTCGAGGCGCGTGGCGTCGAGTTTCTGGAGTCCGAAAACGTCCATTCGAGCGAACGTGGCGCGCTGACCAAGCCGGTGCTCGGCGGCGTGATGTTCGAGCTCGTCCACGCCGACGCGGCCGAGTCCGCTTCCCGGCGATGAACTTCAACGAATTCGGCGTCGATACCGTTTCCCTCGCGGGATCGCTGGAGAGCCGACTTGCTGCGGCGAAGTCCGCGGAGTTCGAGCACGTGATGATCGCCGCCACGGACATCGTCGGCCATCCCGTCCGGCGTCGCGGCCGGCGTGAACGCGGTCCGCGCCAGCGGCCTGCGGGTGACCGGACTGGAGGCGCTGCGCGATTTCGAAGGGCTGACCGGTCAGATGCACGCATACAAGCTGGATGTCGCCAAGTCGATGCTCCGGATCTGCAGCGAGATCGGCGGCCGCCTCCTCATCGTCGAGGCGTCGACGTCCACGCATGCGGACGCCGACGAGGGCCACCTGGTGCGTGATCTGTCGAAACTGGCGATGCTCGCGGTTCCGTTGGGCATCCGGATCGCGTTCAAGGGCCTCTCCTGGAGTCGGACCGTCCGCGATTTCGCCGCCGCCGGGGAACTCGTGAGTCGCGCGAATTGCCCCAATCTCGGACTTGCCATCGATGCCTTCGACGTCATTGCCGCCGGAGTGCCGCTGGACGATTTCGACCTGATCGAACCTCAGCAGATCTTCATCGTGCAGCTTTCCGACTTCATGTGGCGGGAGATCCGCGCGTTCGAGGAGCGGGCCGCCACTGCGGAACACTTCCGGGTGTTTCCCGGCGAAGGCGCGCACAGCGAGACGCTCGCGAGTCTCGTCGCCAGGCTGGAGAGGGCGGGCTACTACGGCGAATACAGTTTCAACGCGTATAACGACGATTACCTGCAGATGCCGCCAGCGGTCGTCGCCGACCGCGCGCGGCGCGCCGCGGACTGGCTCGGCGAAATGGTGTTGCGGCGGGCGCTGCCGGTGCCGAACATGGAACGGCTGCGCAGCGTGGCAGGCCGCTAGGCCCGGCGTTCGGCGCGCGCCGGTCCCGCCGCGCCGCCGCCGGACCCTACCGCGCATCGAGCCGGCGCCGCGCAAGCCGGGCAATCCGCAACGAAGGACGGAACAGCATGGACTACACGCGATCCACCACGCCGCGACCGCGGGTGACCATCACCGAGGTCGGGACCCGCGACGGCTTCCAGTCCGAGCCGGTGCTGATCCCGGCGGCGGACAAGGCGGCGATCGTCGACGCGCTGATCGGCGCCGGGCTCGATCACATCGAAGCCACGTCGTTCGTCAGTCCGCGCGCGGTGCCGCAGATGGCCGATGCGCAGGCCATGCTGGAACTGGTGCAGCGCCGCGCCGACGCGCATCTGTCGGCGCTGGCACCCAATGCGCGCGGAGCCGAGCGCGCGCTCGCCGCCGGCGTCGACGAGATCGTGTGCTTCGTTTCCGCCAGCGAGACGCACAACCAGGCCAATCTCAACTCGGCTATCGCCGGATCGCTGGCGAACGTCGCGGAGGTCGCGCAGATCGCGCGCGGGCAAACCCCGCTGCGCGGCGCCGTCGCCTGCGCGTTCGGCTGCCCGTTCGAGGGCGAGGTCCCGGTGGACGCGGCGCTGCGCATCGTCGACGCCTACGCCAGGTTGGGCGTCGATCGTCTTTCGCTCGGCGACACGACGGGCATGGCCACGCCGCCGACGGTATCGCGGCTGGTCGAGGCCGTCCGCGAGCGTTTCCCCGAGCTGCGGCTGGCGCTGCATTTCCACAACACGCGGGGCATCGGGCTGGCCAACGTCATGGTCGGGCTCGACCTCGGCATCCGCGAGTACGAGTCGTCGATCGCCGGCCTCGGGGGCTGCCCGTTTGCGCCGGGCGCGACGGGCAACATCTGCACCGAGGACCTGGTCTACCTGCTCGAGGAGTCCGGCTTCCACACCGGCGTCGACCTGCCGGCGCTGATCGCCGTGGCGCGCCGCGTCGAGAAGCTGATCGGCCGGCCGCTGCCGGGGCAGGTGATGAAGGCCGGGCCGCGGCTCACCCGGTACTCGCTCGACGACGCCTGTCGGGCGATCGGCTAGGCGCTGGCCGCTGCCGCCGCCGTGGCCGCCACGTCGGCCACGGCCAGCGCCGTCATGTTGACGATTCGGCGCACCGTCGCGGAGGGCGTCAGGATATGCGCCGGCTTGGCGGTACCCAGCAGCACCGGGCCGATGGTGACGCCGTGGCCGCCGGTCATCTTGAGCACGTTGAACAGGATGTTGGCGGCATCGAGATTGGGCAGCACCAGCAGGTTGGCTTCGCCGGTCAGCGCGCTGTTCGGCAGGAAGCGCTTGCGGATTTCCTCCGACAGCGCGGCGTCGCCGTGCAGTTCGCCGTCGCATTCGACGTCCGGCTGCAGCTTGCGGAAGCGTTCCGCCGCTTCGCGCATGCGCCGCGCCGACGGCCGCTTGCTCGACCCGAACATCGAGTGCGAGACGAAGGCCACCTTCGGCGGCAGGCCGAAGCGCCGTACCTCGTCGGCGGCCATGGCCGCGATGCCGGCCAGCTGCTCCGCGCCGGGCTCGTCGTTGACGAAGGTGTCGGTGATGAACAGCGTGCGCGATTCGAGCATCAGCACGTTCATCGCGGCGAAGTTGCCGACGCCGGGCTTCAACCCGATCACGTCGCGCACATGCTCGAGGTGGGCGTCGTAGCGCCCGACCAGGCCGGTCAGCATGGCATCGGCGTCGCCGCGCCTGACTGCCAAGGCGCTGATCAGCGTGTTGGATCGGCGCACCGCCGCCTTGGCCATCTCGGGCGTCACGCCCTCGCGGCCCATGATCGCGTGGTAGAGCTCCCAGTAATCGCGGTAGCGCGGGTCGTCCTCGGGGTCGACGATCTGGAAATCGACCCCCGGCTTGAGGCGCAGGCCGGCGCGCTCGATGCGCATCGCGATCACCGCCGGCCGGCCGACGAGAATCGGCTTGGCCAGGCCTTCGTCGAGCACCACCTGCACCGCGCGCAGCACGCGCTCGTCCTCGCCCTCGGCGTAGGTCACGCGGGCCGGGTGCGACTTGGCGGCGACGAACACCGGCCGCATCACCATGCCGGTCTGGTAGACGAAGCGGGTGAGTGACAGGCGGTAGGCGTCCATGTCCTCGATCGGCCGCATCGCCACGCCCGAGGCCGCGGCCGCCTCGGCCACCGCGGGCGCGATGCGCAGGATCAGCCGCGAGTCGAAGGGCTTGGGGATGATGTAGTCGGGGCCGAACTTGATCTCCTCGCCGACATAGGCGGCGGCCACCTCGTCGCTGGTCTCCGCCTTCGCCAGCGCGGCGATTTCGCGCACGCAGGCCAGCTTCATTTCCTCGGTGATCCTGGTCGCGCCGCAATCGAGCGCGCCGCGGAAGATGTACGGGAAGCACAGGACGTTGTTGACCTGGTTCGGATAGTCCGAGCGGCCGGTGGCGACGATGCAGTCGGGCCGCGCCTCGCGGGCCAGTTCGGGACGGATCTCCGGCTCCGGATTGGCCAGCGCCAGGATGATCGGCTGCCTGGCCATGCTTCGGACCATGTCCTGGCTCAGCACGCCGGCGGTCGAGCAGCCCAGGAACACGTCCGCGTCACCCATGACGTCGGCCAGCGTGCGCGCCTTGGTGCTCTGGCAATAGCGCCGTTTGCTTTCGTCCAGCTTGCCGGACCTGGCGTCCTCGCGCTCGTCCTGGACCACGCCGCGCGAATCGACGACGTAGATGTTCTCGCGCTTCACCCCCAGGCCCACCATGATGTCGAGGCAGGCGATCGCCGCCGCGCCGGCGCCCGAGGACACCAGCTTGATCTCGCCGATCTTCTTGCCGACCAGTTCCAGGCCGTTGAGCAGCGCCGCGCCCGAGATGATGGCGGTGCCGTGCTGGTCGTCGTGGAACACCGGGATCTTCATCCGATCCTTCAGCGCGCGCTCGATGTAGAAACACTCCGGCGCCTTGATGTCCTCGAGATTGATCCCGCCCAGCGTCGGCTCGAGCGCGGCGATGATGTCGATCAGCTTGTCCGGGTCCTTTTCGGCGAGTTCGATGTCGAACACGTCGATGCCGGCGAACTTCTTGAACAGGCAGCCCTTGCCTTCCATCACCGGCTTGGAGGCCAGCGGCCCGATGTCGCCCAGTCCCAGCACCGCGGTGCCGTTGGTGACCACGCCGACCAGATTGCCGCGCGACGTGTAGTCGGCGGCGAGATTCGGGTTTTCCTCGATGGCCAGGCACGGATAGGCCACGCCGGGCGAATACGCGAGCGACAGGTCGCGCTGGTTGGACAGCGGCTTGGTCGGCGTAACCGAGATCTTGCCGCGCGACGGTGAGCGATGGTATTCGAAGGCCGCTTCGCGCAATGCGTGCTCGGCCGGGGACAAGGGCTTGGCCATGAAGGCCTCCAATGCATTGGTCGGATGTCTAGCTTACCTCGGATTGGTCCGCGATTCGAACCGCCGGCGGGACCGCTGATACTCGTCGTTGCTCCGACCATTCGCAGGAAGCGCAAGGTGGTCTTTGCCGACGAAACCTAGCGTCAGTCCGGAAAGTCCGCCGCCAACGACACCTTCTCCCATTCGTCCATCGAGCGAAGGAGATCGGTGAGTTTTTCCCGGGCGCGCAGGTAGCCGTTCTTTCCCAGCAGCAGATGCAGCGGCGGATTCTCCGATCGCGCGACCAGGATGATCGCGTCGGCGGCGCGCGCCGGATCTCCCGCCTGCCGGCCGCTGTCCCGCTTCAGTTGCGCGCGCCGCGCGGCGGCGGTGCCGGCGTAGGCGTCGATCGTGTGCTGGACGTCCTTGATCGAGCGACCCTGGAAGTCCGTGCGGAACGGTCCGGGTTCGACCAGCGTCACGCGTATGCCCAGTGGAGCGACCTCCTTGGCCAGCGCCTCCGACAGCCCTTCGACCGCGAACTTGGAGGCGTTGTAGTAGCCGGCCGCCGGGCTTCCCACCAATCCGCCCACCGAAGAGAGGTTGATGACGTGACCGCGACCGTTGGCACGCATCAGCGGCAGCACGGCGCGCATCACGGCGGCCAGCCCGAAGAAGTTGGTGTCGAACATCGCCCGCACCTGGGCCTCGTCGCCTTCCTCGACCGCCGCGTTGTAGCCATGGCCGGCGTTGTTGACGAGGATATCGATGCTTCCGAATTTCGCGTGCGCCGCGTCGACCGCCATTTTCACCTGCGCACGGTCCGCAACATCGAGCGCGAGCACCAGTGCCGTATCAGGAAACGCAGCGCCGAGGTCCGCAACATGATCCGGATTGCGTGCAGTCACCACGCACCGATAGCCGTGCTCGAGCACCTTTGCGGACAGCGCGCGCCCGATGCCGGTCGAGCATCCGGTGATGAACCAGACGGGGGAGGTGTCGGAGGTAGCGGTCATCGCGAGTTCCTGGTTGGAGTTGGTTGACGAATGCGCAGGCTGTGGTGCCGGCGCTGTACGGGGAGCGCCTTGTCCCCTGATTCACGCAGCGGACGGACGCCGCGCCGGCGCGACTCAGCCGTCCCCGTAGCCGACTTCGCGGAGGAACGCCGCGCGCTCCTGCGTGCCCAGGCTGTCGGCGACCCGGTGCACGAAATCGCTTCGCGTCCCGCCGCCGGCCGCGGCCCTTCTGGTGACGATCGGCGCGATCGGACCGAGATACACGGCAAGCCGCGTCGCGATCTGGTCGACGAACGCCTGCTCGAGCACGGCGCTGCGGGTCTGGGTGCCGCTGGGGAATGACGTTCCGGGCCGACTGGGCGAAGCACCGGTGCGTGGCGCCGAGGCCGCCGAAGAACCCGGGGCGCCGGGCAGGCCCGACCCGGCGGCGCTGCCGGCGCGTACTCCGCTCCCGCTGACGCTGCGGCTGAACGCGGCAACGAAACGCTGGCGGGACTCGGGATCGGCGATGTTGTCGGAAAGGATCGAACACAGTTCGGCGCGATCGCTGGTCTGCTCGGCTGCGCGGCGGACGAGCAGTCTGGCCATCGGACCCAGGGCGCGGGCAAGCTCGTGTTCCGCGGTCCGCAGCGTGTCGTCGTCCCAAACGGCGAGCGGCCTTTGCAGCATCAGCGTCCCGATGTTGACCATGGTGGTCCCCAGGCCGGCGTCGACTTCCACCGACAGCTGCGCGACATCGCGCAGCGCATCGTTGAACTGGCGGGCGTTCTGGAATCGGTTTCTGGGCGCCTTGGCCAGCGCCGTGGCGACCAGCTGGTCGACGGCCGGAGGCAGTCTGAGCTTGGACAGCCGCGACGGCGGCACCGGCTCCTCGTTGCAGATCTTGTAGGTGATCGCCTCGACGTTGCCGCGAAACGGCTTTTCGCCGGTCAGCAGCTCGTAGAGGACGATCCCGGCGCTGAAGAGATCGCTGCGGGCATCGGCCTCGATCCCGCGGCACTGCTCGGGCGACATGTAGGAGGGCGTCCCGATGACCATGCCGGCCATGGTCAGGTTGGACGTGTCGACGCGGGCGATGCCGAAGTCGGCGACCTTGAGCTGCCCTCCGGCGGTGACGATCAGATTGGAGGGCTTGATGTCGCGGTGGACCACACCCATGCCATGCGCGAAGTCGAGCGCGCTCAGCAGCTGCGTCAGCAGCGCGACCAGCTGGGCAAAATCGAAACTCGCCGATCGGTTCAGGTGCTCGCGCAGTCCGGTGCCGTCGACGTACTCCATCGCGATGTACGTGACGGCCTCGTCCTCGCCGTACTCGTAGACCCCGACGATGTTCGGATGATTCAACCGGCCGGCGGCCTTGGCTTCGTTCCTGAATCGCGCCATGTACTGCGCGGCGAGTTCCGGATCGACCAGGTCCTTGCGGATGGTCTTGATGGCAACCACGCGCTCGATGAGCGGATCGTACCCGCGGTAGACGACGCCCATCGCCCCCTTGCCGAGGGCGCCGCGGATCTCGTACTTGCCGAGGCGTTCGGGGTCGGACATCAGCGCCGCGCGGAGGTGCCGAATCGAACGGAGGTCCCGCGCATCATGCGTTCAGCATCTTCATCGCCTGGACCAGGCTCGCCTTCATCCGGCCCATCGCCTCGGTGAGCACGCCGATCTCGTCGCGGCTGCTGGTCTTGAATTCCCCGGCCTCCATGTTGCCGAGGCTCACCTCGTTGGCGATGCCGGCAAGCTGCGTGACCCGGCGGATCACCATCGTATAGAGCATGACGTTGAGCAGAACGAAGATCGCCACGAAGACCAGCGCCAGCGAACCCATGAAGGCCGTCAGGGTCTTTTCCGCGCGCGCGACCGGGACCGCCATCGGCACCGATACGATCTGCGCGCCGATGACCTCTTCCATCTTCCAGCCGAAGCCGTTGGCGCTGCCGTAGAGGTCGGTCAAGGTCTTCGGCGCCGTGTCGGCCGTGGTGTGGCAGTCGAGGCAGGCCTTGCTCTTGACCTGGATCGGACGCGCCAGGTAGAGCGAGCGTCCCCCGGGCGTGTCCCTCTCGCCGATGACTTCCTCGCCCGCGACCGCGTTGCGGAACATGTGGACGACGTCGGCTTCCCAGTCCGCGGCCCGGTTGCGCGGATTGGTCGGATTGAGCGTCGCCTCCTTGTACGTGTATTCGGGATGCTTCTTGCGCATCTCGTTGAACTGCTCGGTCGCGGCGTACGCGGGCACCGACTGCGGCAGGAACGTGTACTTCATCTGGTTGTCCAGCAGCGGCTTGACCTGCGAGGTCGTGTAATTGCGCGTCGACAGCGCCGATTCCATCATCAGCCGCGCGTTCTGCAGCACCTCCTCGCGGGCGTTCGCCTGCAGCGCCCGGTAGGAGATGTAGCCGGAGACGAGAAATCCGAGCAGGAAGATGCCGAGCAGGACGAGATTGAATTTCCAGATCAGCTTCATGCGGCTTTCCCCTGTCGTTGACGGCGCCCCTGATTCATTTCGCCGGCGCCTCTTTCGGAGCGAATTTCTCCGGGTGGAGCCGTCGATCCCAGGCCGGATAGCGGTGGATGTCCGGCTCGGCGGACCTGCGGAATTCCGGATCGCCCAGACGGACGGCGAAGCGCCGTTCGAATACCGCGCGGTCGCGGCCGGCCAGCCACGGCTCCGCCTCGGCGTAGGTGATCTCGTGGTCGACGACCAGCGCAGTTCGTGCCCTCGTCTTCGTCGCCAGCACCGGCAGCAAGTCGATGAAATGCCGCGGCATCGCCTGGACGAACGGCTTGGGCGCGCGCGCGACCGTCGAGAACGCGCCGGTTGCCGGCTTGGCCCAGTACTCTCCGCGCTTCGCTTCGCGCGTGGGGCCGTCGCCGCCGCTGCGCGTCAATTCGATGAGCCGGGCACGACCGCTTTCGACGAAAAGCTCCGCCATCTCCTCCTGCGCGTGCACCACCAGCGTGCCGTCGGGCGTCTGCACATCGAATGCCGCAGTCCGTATCCGCAGGCCCGGTGCCTTGGCGGCGACCTTGAGCCAACCGGACGGCAGCGCGAGCATTTGCGGGTTTGCCTTCGCTGCGGGCATCAGATACAGGAAACCGGCGCCGGCGAAACTGACGATCGAGCCGGCAGAAAATTCGATCTGCACCTGCGATTTTTCGAAGCCCGATACGATGTCGGACTCCTGGATGCGCGAACCGGCGGCGAGCTTGTAGAACGTGGCGCCGCGCAGCAGCTGCGGAGCGCCCTCGGCCAGCGTGACGATGCCGAGCTCGGTCGCCGCCAGGGAGGCGCCTGAAAACAGCAGCAAGCCGAGGAACAGGCAATCACGCATGCAGGTCATGGATTTGAAACGTGGCCGCATGAGCACATTGAAGCCGCGGCACCATCGGAAGGTGGTTGATACTAGGACGCCGGGCGAGCCGGCGTCAACGCGCGGTCTGGCAGGCTCCCGCTCAATGCTCGCGTTTCCTAGGCACGGCAGTCCGAAGCGTCAGGTCAACGGACGGCATCCTGATCGTGTGGCCGCGATGGAGGATCGGCAGTTCTCCGGCCGATGTCCACGCGCGCGCCCCACTTTCCGGGCCGAACGATGCCGGCGCCGATCAGCAGCAGGTAGATATACGACGCGTAGCCGACGGTGAGGTCGAGCCGGATCTCCACCAGCGCGGCGACGATTCCGGCGACGATGACCGCTGCGGCGAACAGGTAGCGGCGACGGACGTAGTGCCACAACGCCCGCCCGTCGGCGACGGTCTCGTCGGCCAGATGCAAAAGGGCGCGTCGCCACATCGAAGCCTCGCAAAGAAGCAGCATCAGCAGGTTGCCGCCGTAGACGACCGCGGCGCCTGGCTGGCCGGCGCTGTTGCCGATCCATGAGGTGAGCGGCGGCACGAAAGTCGTGAACAGCAGGAAAAACAGATTCAGCCAGACGAAGCCGACGTCGACCTCGCGCAGGCGCCGCAACAGGCGCGCGTGGGCCAGCCAGAACACGCACAGGACGAGGAAGCTGATCAGGTAATCGTCGATGTATGGCAGCAGTTCCCGAAGATCGGAAAGGATCGGGTGGGCAGACGTCGCGGGAAAACGGTCGGCGATCTTGAGATCGAAGACGAGCAGCGTCATCGCGACGGCGAAAATGCCGTCGGTCAGCGTCTCGAGGCGGGACTTGGGCAGGGGAAGGTACTCGAGCAAGGGTGGATCCCGGTTCCAGGTTGCGATTTTCACCGCTGGCGGGCGCCCGCGGAAGGTGGCGGCCGGCGGCGGATCGGGTCATCATCGTCCCGCTCGCCCGCGGCCGCAAGATCTCGGGACGGGGCGCCGGCGGCACCACGTCATGGCCAGCTTCGACCTGACCGACGAGATGCAGGCGGCGATGGCGAGGATGATCCTGCTGTCCGGCTAGACCGATCCCCAGACGTGGCGGTTGATGGCGTGAGAGGCCAGCGGCGATGGCGCCAGCGCGATGCCCAGCCCCGGGCCTTGCGGCACCTGCGCTCGCCCGCCGGCCGGTGCTGGCAGTGGCGGCTGCACCAGCGCATCGAACAGCGGCGACTCGTTGAACTGCAGCTCGAGGCGCGAGAAGCCGCGCAGCCCGGCGCAGACGTGCAGGCTGGCCGCGTGCGCGATGGGTCCGGTCGGATTGTGAGGGGCGACCGCGGTGTCGTGCTGCCACCGCCAGTTCGGCAACCGCGCGCATTTCCTCGAAGCCGCCGACGTACTTGATGTCGGGCATCAGCACGTCGTAGGCTCCGGCCGCCAGGAACGGCAGGAAGGCATCGCGGCCGACGCCGTCCTCGCCCCCGGCCAGGCGCATGCCCTGCCGGTTGGCGCGTCCGCGCAGGCGCGATATCGCCGGCAGATTGGCGTCGTGCTCGGGAATCGGGCACTCGATCCAGTACAGCGCCAGCGCGGCGCAGGCATCGATCACCCGCCCACCCCAGGTCTCGTCGAAGCGCCAATGGCAGTCGACCATCAGGTCGATCGCGGGGCCGACCGCGGCGCGCGCGGCGGCGATGCGCTGCATGCCGAGGTCGACGCCCTGCGCGGTCGGGGTGATGACGGGGCCCCAATGGCCATGCGTGTCGATTTCGTCGAAGGGGGCGATCTTGACCGCATTGAACCCGGCCCGTACCGCCGCCCGGGCGCCGTCGGCAAACGCGGCCGGTGTGCGCGAGGGGAGGCCGCGGTTGACGTTGGCGTAGAGTTCGATCTCCTCCCTGGGCGCCTTCGCCAGCAGCCGGGCAACGGATTCACCGGCCCGCTGTCCGGACAGGTCCCACAGTGCATGATCCAGCGCCGAGACCGCGGCGCCGACGGCACGCGGCTTGGCGCCGAGCGGAATGTCTGCCAGCGCATGCGAGTCGGCGGGCCTGCCGAGCATCTTCGGCGCGAGTTCGGCCAGCGCCGCGGCAACCTGCGACTCCTCCCGCTGCAACGTCGCTTCGCCGAGGCCCACCGCGCCGGCAGCATCGGCGACCTGAACGAACAGCCAGACGGTCCTGGCGCTGATCCGGACGTGGTTGAGCGCGATTCCGGCGATGGCGGGAACCGCTGCCGCGGACCGGACATCGTTTCCGCCGGGGCGCGCCGGCATGCTCAAGGCCGCGCGGTCACGCCCGGTACCGCTCGCGCAGCGCCGTGCTGGCGCTGCGCAGCAGAACCTGGTCGTTGCCCACCGCGACGAAGCTCGCGCCCCATTCGATGTAGCGACGGGCATCGGCTTCGATCGGCGCGAGAATGCCGATCGCGCGCTGCCGCCGTTTCGCCGCGGCGAAGACATGCCGGATCGCCGCCTGAACTTCCGGGTGCGCCGGGTTCGCGAGATGGCCGAGGGCGGCAGCCAGATCCTGCGGTCCGACGAACACGCCGTCGACATCGGCGACGGCGCAGATCTCGTCGACGGCATCGATGCCGGCACGGCTCTCGATCTGGACGGTGACGCAGATGTTGTCGTCGATCTGCGAGAAGAAATCGGGCATCGTGCCGTAGCGATTGCCGCGCTGCGTCGTCGAAACGCCGCGGATCCCGCGCGGCGGATAACGCGTCGCCGCCACTGCCTGCGCGGCCTCCTGCGCCGACTGCACCATCGGCACCAGGAAGTTGAAGAAGCCTGCATCCAGCAGGCGCTTGAGCAGCACCGGATCGTTCGCCGCCGGCCGGACCATCGGCGCGCTGGCGCTGTCCTTCAGGGCCATCAGCTGCGGGACGAGGTTGATCGCATCGTTGAGCGAGTGCTCGGAGTCGAGCAGCAGCCAGTCGAATCCGGCCAGGCCGAGAATTTCGGTGCTGGTCGGATGCCCCAGTGCGCACCAGCAGCCGATGAGTTGCCGGCCGGCGCGGAGGTCGCTGCGGAAGACGTTGGGAAAAGCGCTGAAGGGAGGCATGCGTGGTCCGCTCAGGCGACGTCGATGTCCGCCGCCAGGTACACGTCCTGGATGGCGTTGAGCAGCTGCACGCCGTCCTTCATCGGTTTCTGGAACGCCTTGCGCCCGGAGATGAGGCCCATGCCGCCGGCACGCTTGTTGATCACCGCGGTGAACACCGCATCATGGAGGTCGTTGGCGCCAGACGCGCCGCCGGAATTGATGAGCCCCGCGCGGCCCATGTAGCAGTTGGCGACCTGATAGCGGGCGAGGTCGATCGGATGGTCGCTGGCCAGCTCGGAGTACATGCGCTTGTCGCTCTTGCCGTAGGGATTTTCCTTGGTGTTGAGCGCCAGGTAGCCGCCGTTGTTCTCCGGCAGCTTCTGCTTGATGATGTCGGCCTCGATGGTCACGCCGAGGTGGTTGGCCTGTCCGGTGAGATCCGCCGACACGTGATAGTCCTTGTCGGTCTTGAACGCCGGATTGCGCAGGTAGCACCACAGCACGGTGGCCAGCCCCAGGTCGTGCGCCTGCTCGAATGCGCGGCTGACCTCGACGATCTGGCGGCCGGACTCGGGCGAGCCGTAATAGATGGTCGCGCCGACCGCCACCGCCCCCAGGTCCTTCGCCTGCTTGATGCTGGCGAAGAAGATCTGGTCGTACTTGTTGGGGTAGGTCAGGAACTCGTTGTGGTTGAACTTGAGCAGGAACGGGATCCTGTGCGCGTACCGGCGCGAGCACGCGCCGAGCACGCCCAGTGTGGACGCGACTGCGTTGCAGCCACCCTCGATGGCGAGCCTGACGATGTTCTCGGGATCGAAGAAGAGCGGGTTCTTCGCGAACGACGCGCCGGCGCTGTGCTCGATGCCCTGATCGACGGGCAGGATCGACAGGTAGCCGGTACCGGCGAGCCGTCCGTGGTCGAACAGCGTCTGCAGGCTGCGCATCACCGCCGGCGAGCGGTCGCTGCCGGCGACCACGCGATCCACGAAATCGGGACCGGGCAGATGCAGCGAGGCCTTGGGGATGCCCTTGCAGACGTGTTCGAGCAGGCCGGCGGCGTCGGCGCCCAGAATTTTGGCGATGTCGGTCATGGTCGGTTCTCCTCGACAGGTGAAGTGGATCGGCGCGGCTGAGCGTCGCATACGCGGCAAGTGTGCCTCAGTCCGTGCCGTCGGGACTGTCAATGCTCAAGAGCCGGCGCGGAATTCAAGCGTCGCTGGCGAGGTTGCGACCAGCGTGGCGTCGATGGCGCCGCCGTTTCCGGGGTCTGCGCGCCCGGCGATGCGGAGCTTTCGATGATATGTAAAAAACACATAAAAACGTGACAATGTCATAACTTGACAATGTCATAAAATCGGTGGATTGTTCTGTACATCGGACGCGGGAGGGCTGGTGCGAACCTGCCCCGCTGCCGGTATCAGCCCAACCCGACCCGACCGCCGCCGACCCAAACCAACCCAGCCAGGAGCAATCCCGATGATCACTCTAAACGTCAACGGCAAGAACTACAGCGTGAACGTGGATGCCGCGACGCCACTGCTCTGGACTCTGCGGGACGTCCTCGGGCTGACCGGCACCAAGTACGGTTGCGGGATCGAGGTCTGCTGGGCCTGCACGGTCCTGGTCAACGGCCAGCCCGAGAAGTCCTGCAAGTTCGACACCTCATCCGCATCCGGAAAAAAAGTTGTAACTATTGAAGGACTTTCAGAAGACAGGAGTCATCCTGTCCAAAAGGAATGGATTTCCAAGCAAATTCCGCAGTGCGGATATTGCCAGTCAGGAATGATCATGGCTTGCGCCGGGGCGCTCAGGGCCGGGCATCACGGCAAGGAAATTCTATCCGAATTGAAGAATATCTGCATTTGCGGAACTTATCCACGAATCAAGGACGCGGTTACCGGCCTCTAGACCAAGGAGAATGACCATGAACCATCCCGCAGAGTCATTTCTCAAGACCCTGGCCGACCACCGGCTGGATCGCCGCGGCTTTCTGACCTTCGCGGCGAAAGGCCTCGCGGTCGCCTTCGTGCTGCCGATGGCCGGCAGGATCGGCAACGTTGCGGCCGCCGCGTCGCCGCAGCAATTGGCGAGCGCCTACGTGCGCATCGGCACCGATGGCAGCATCGCACTGGCCTTCGGTGGCGCCGAAATGGGGCAGGGCTCGATGTCCGGCCTGGCGCAGATCCTCGCCGAGGAACTGATGGTGGACTGGAACCAGATCGCGGTCGAGCAATCTCCTGTCGATCCGATCGTGTCCTACCTGACCGGCGGCAGCAGCGCGGTGCGTGGGCGCTATGCAACCCTTCGCAACGCAGGCGCGGCCGCGCGCGAGTTGCTGGTCGCTGCGGCAATGGCCGCGAAAGGGGATTCGAACCGCGAGAATTTCCGGGCGGCGAGCGCTGCGGTGACGCATATCCCGTCGGGCACGACATGGCCGTACAGCTCGCTCGCGGCCTCCGCGGCGACGCAGTCGGTGCCTGCCGACCTGCGACTGACCGACCCCGCCAAGTTCCGCCTGATCGGCAAGCCCGTCGCGCGCGTCGACATTCCAGCCAAGACCGACGGCAGCGCCAAGTACGGGATCGACACCTGGTTCCCGGACATGGTGTTCGCGGCGATCAAGCATTGTCCGACGATCGGCGGCACCCTCGCCAGCACGCCGGCCAAGCCCTCCGCGGCAATCGCCGTCGTGCCCTGCAAGGCGTCGGACTCGCGCGGTGCCGTCGTCGCCGGCTCGACCAATGCCGTCGCAGTCGTCGCCAGCAACACCTGGCTCGCCTTCAAACTGGCCAGTTCGCTGTCCGTGCAATGGAGCCTGCCGGCGTCGACCGCAAATGTCGACAGCGCACAGATTCTCGCCCTGGCGCGATCTCTGACGACCGGCGGCGCAGCGCTGGTCGCGGAGCCCGCGCCTCCGCCGGGCTACACGCCCGCATCCTATGCGCCGGTCATCGGGGCGCAGGTTGCCGACGACCTCGGCACGCCCACGGTGGATGCGACCTATACGCTGCCCTATCTCCCGCATTCCACGATGGAGGTCTTGAGCTGCACGGTTCGGATTAGCTATGTCGACGGAACGGCGCAGCGCTGCGAGATCTGGGCGCCGACGCAGAGCGCCGCGGGCGTGGCCAACGTCGCCAGGACGCTGACCGGCCTCGCGCCGTCGCAGATCGTGGTCAATACGACATTGCTGGGAGGCGGACTCGGACGCAAGATCGAAATGGATTTCGTGAGTCAGGCAATCCAGGTGGCGGTCGCGGTGAAAAGACCGGTGAAACTCACCTGGCGCCGCGAGGAAGACATGGCCAACGACCAGTACCGCCCCTGCGCAGTCGTCAGGGCAAGGGCGACGCTCGATTCGGGCAAGAAGATCAAGGCGTGGTCGTACCGGAACGTATCGCAGGCGATTCTTGGCCAGCGCGGATGGCTTGCTCCGGGCGCAGTCGATTCACAGGCAGTGGAAGGATCGGTTCACCTGCCTTACGCACTTGGCACGCACGTCTCGGAATGGGTTCCGCTGGTCGCCGGCATCCCGGTGGGATTCTGGCGTTCGGTCGGTTCGTCGATCAACGCCTTCGCGGTCGAGAGCATGATGGACGAACTCGCGATGGCCGCCGGCATCGATCCGTTCACGTTCCGCTACAACCACCTCACCGACCCGCGAACGCTGGCCGTCATCTCGGCCGCGGATGCCCTGAGCAGTTGGCGCAAGACGCTCCCGGCGGGACGGGCATGGGGCATGGCGTTCGCCCAATCGTTCGGAACCCGCGTGTGCCAGGTCGTCGAACTATCGAATCCGACCGCGAGCGCGGTCACCGTGCGGCGGGTCGCCTGCGTCGTCGATTGCGGCACCGTCATCAATCCCGACTCGGTCGAGGCGCAGATGCAGGGTGGCATCCTGCACGCGCTGAATGCGACGCTCTGGGGACAGACGACGTTTGCTGCGGGCAAGGCCGGCCAGACGAATTTCAACAAATTTCGCGTCATGCGAATCAAGGAAATGCCCCAGGTCATCGTGCAGATCATCGCCAGCGGCGAGCCGCCGGCCGGTGTGGGCGAGCCCGGGGTGCCGCCGCTGGCGCCTGCCCTGGCCAACGCCTACGCGCGCCTGACCGGCATCCGGCGCCGCGATCTGCCGCTGTTCCCGAATGCGACGATGGGGGGATAGGCGGCCCCTCGAACCTGGCAGCCACGCGCCGCATCGGGCTTGCCAGGCGGGCCGCGGCGAATCGTTCAGTTGCCGCGTACCAGCCCGGCAGACCACGCGACGGCGCGCAGCAGCGTCTGCGCAACGGAGTACTTCCGCGATGTGGTCAGGTTGCGTGCCAGCGAATCCAGGTGTTGAGCGATGCCTCGCCTGGATCCGTGTGACCGCATCGCGGCCAGAAGTCCAGCTTGGATCGCTCCATATGCGCACGCGCAACAGCCGACGTGGATCGGCCGCGACGCAGTCGCGCCGGCTCCTTATCGCAGCGACAGTTATGCCATCATGATGGCCGCTCGCGCGCCCGCGCTTGCCCGCGGACTGAACAATGACCTGGATCGAACTCGCTTGGACGGTCATGGCTTCGGCCAGCCTTACGTTGGCGGGCATTCATCTGTTCGTCTGGTTCAGAAACCGGTCTCAGCACGCGCACCTGTGGTTCTTCGCGCTGGCGGCGTCGGTTCCGCTTTTCAGCGTCTTCGAAATTCTCGCGATCGAGGCGAAAACCCCTGCTGATTACGCCTTCGCCAGTCGATGGGCTCAGGTGCCGCTGTTCATAATCATTACCGCGTCCATCGGCTTCGTACGCACGTACCTGGGCGCGGGTCGCGCCTGGCTCGCGGCAGGCGTCATTGCCACCCGTGCCCTCGCGGTGGTGGTCAATTTCACGACCGGCGCGTCGGTCCTGCACGAGCAGATCACGGGGTTGTCGCACACGGTACTCTGGGGCGTAACGGTTTCGGCGCCAGTCGGCGATCTGAGTCGGTGGTTCATCGTGCCGCAGGTCAGCAACCTGCTTCTGCTCGCGTTCGTGGCGGATGCCGCCGTCACCCTGTGGCGCCGGGGCGGCGAAACCGCGCGCCGCCGCGCGCTGTTCATGGGCGGGTCGCTTGTCCTGTGGGTCGGTATCGTGACGATCATGGGGGTATCGATCAGCACGGGAATGCTGCGTGCGCCGACGCCTCTCACCGCGTGTTTCTTCGTCGTCGTCGTCGCCATGGGCTACGAGCTCAGCCGGGACCTGATCCAGGCGGCGCAGCTTGCGCGGGACCTGCGCGAGAGCGAGCGGCGCACCGAGTTGGCCGCGGGCGCGGCGGAGCTTGCCTTCTGGTCGTGGGATCCGATGCGCGACGCGGTTTGGATGTCGGGCAAAGGGCGAGAGCTGTTCGATCTCGATCCAACGGAGCCAGTTGACCGTGCCGCCTTGCTCGAACGGGTACATCCCGATGACCGGGACGCGCTAAACGAGACTACCGACGGGGCATTGCGCGAATGCGGCGCCTTCGAGCAGGATTTCCGCGTCGTTCTGCGAACGGGTGACGTGCGTTGGATTGCAGTGCGCGGTCAGGCCGAGGCCCCACATGCGGGAGCCCCTTCGCTGCTGCGCGGGGTGGCCTTCGACATCTCCGCACGCCGTCGGCTCGAGCGCGAAGTCGAAGAGCAGCGCAACGAGCTCGCGCATCTGTCGCGCGTGGCGACGCTGGGCGAGCTCTCGGGCTCGCTCGCGCACGAGATCAACCAGCCCCTCATGGGCATCCTGAGCAACGCCCAAGCCGCTCAGCGCTTCCTTGCCAGCGAGCAGCCGGACCTCGACGAAGTGCGGGAGATCCTGGTCGACATCGTAGAGGATGACAAGCGCGCGGGCGAAGTGATCAGGCGGCTGCGGGCGCTGCTCAAGAAGGGCGAAATGCAACATGGGTTGCTCGACCCGGGCGACATCGTGGGCGACGTGCTGCGGGTGACGCGCAACGATCTGTTGAACCGGGACATCGCGCTTGCTGCGGAGCTCGCGCCCGACCTTCCGCCGGTGCTCGGTGACCGCATCCAACTGCAGCAGGTGCTCCTCAACCTCGTTATGAACGCGAGCGATGCCATGGCAGGCGTAGATCGCCGGCAAATTCGAGTCGTCGCACGCGAGGTCGAAGGCCCCGCCGTCGAGATCGCCGTGTGCGATAGCGGCGTCGGCGTGCCGCCGGCCGACATCGAGCGCATCTTCGAGCCGTTCGTGTCCACCAAGGAGCACGGCATGGGGCTCGGGCTCTCGGTCTGCCGGACGATCGTCGCTGCGCATGGTGGGCGACTGTGGGCGGAGAACAGCGCGGGATGCGGCGCCACCTTCCGGCTTAGGTTGCCGCTCGCTTCCTCCCACGCGAAATGACCGACGTCGCGTGCACCGTGTTCGTGGTAGATGACGACGCATCGGTGCGCAAGGGGGTGTTGCGGCTCTTGCGATCGTCCGGGCTGGCCGCGGAGGGCTATCCCTCGGCGCAGGCGTTTCTCGATGGCCCCGATCGCGCGGCGATCGGTTGCGTGATCCTCGACCTCGCGATGCCGGGGGTCAATGGACTGCAAATGCAAGAAGCGCTGGCTGGCGCAGGCAGTGCGCTGCAGATCGTTTTCCTCACTGGCCATGGCGACATTCCATCGAGCGTGCGTGCGATGAAGCACGGCGCGGTCGATTTCCTGACCAAGCCGGTGAGCGACGACGTGCTCCTCGACGCGGTCCACCACGCCATCGA
Source organism: uncultured beta proteobacterium (assembly GCA_963699765.1). GTDB lineage: Bacteria > Pseudomonadota > Gammaproteobacteria > Burkholderiales > Casimicrobiaceae > VBCG01. The sequence continues at coordinate 237,253 of CAVOVD010000011.1, forward strand.
GCGCGCGCGGGTTCTGGAACAGGGGAGGCGGGAGAAATACGACATCGAGCGCAGGCTCGCCACTCTGACGCCGCGCGAGCGCGAGGTGCTGCCGCATCTGGTGCGCGGCAGGCTCAACAAGCAGATCGCCGCGGATCTCGGCACCGTGGAGAAGACGATCAAGGTGCACCGGGCGCGCATCATGCAGAAGATGCAGGTGCGCACGCTGGTTGCTCTCGCCCGCCTCGCGCAGCAGGCGGGAATCGGCCAGGAACGTTCCGACTAAGGTTCTCCCGCGGCCTGCGGGCCGAAGTCGCTCGTTGGCCCAAGGTCCAATTCCGTCCTCGACCCGCGCGGCTTAGGCTGCGCGCAAATGGTCAAGCAGGCACGCGTCGCAGTCGTGGACGACGATCCTTTCGTTCTCCGGGGAGTGCGGCGTCTGCTGGCTTCGGCGGGCTTCGCCGTGGAGACCTATGGATCGGGATCGGACTTCATGAACGCTGTTGCGAGCATCGAGCCGGACTGCATCGTGCTCGACCTCCATATGGCAGGCACCAGCGGATTCGACGTGCAGGCGCGTCTGGCCCAGTGCGGCTGCGCAACGCCCGTCATCATCATCACCGGCGACGACGCGCCCGAGGCGCGTTCGCGGGCGATTCGGCTCGGCGCGGCCGCGTATCTCAGCAAACCAGTAGACGAGATTACGCTGCTGGCGGCGATCGCCGCGGCCATGGGTGGCCAGCACTGATCGACAGGGCTAGCGCCACATGTGTTCGGAGGCATTTCAGCAACCATCATCTCAAGGAGTCGTCATGCGCAAGAAGATCTGGGCACTTTCCTTCGCCGGTGTGTCCTTTGCGGCAGGCGTCGCCTACGCCCAGTACCCGATCCTGAACATGGTTGCCGGCAAGGTGATCGAGAAGTACCAGAACGCGACCTGCGAGCAACTCTGGCAGCAGAAGGGACAGCCCAAGTCGGCGGAGGAGCAGCGCGTCATCGGGTTGCTGAAAGGCGACCCGCAGATGCGCAGTGCCTTCATCAACCAGGTCGCGGCGCCGATCGCCAACAAGATGTTCGAATGCGGAATGATCCCCTGATGAATCGCGACACGCGGATCTCGGCCATCTCGCATCGCTGCGGTCGCTTCGGCGCGAGGAGCCGGGCGACCGTGCTGGTTGCCGCTCTGCTCGTCGCCGGTCCGACCGTGGCGCAACCGTCAAACCCCCAGGCGCCCGTGACGCAGCCGACGGCATTGTGCGCCAGCGATGCGCTTTGCTGGTCACGGGGCAATGCCGCCGGCGGCAGCACGAGCCATTCGTACTATGGTGGCACGTCGCTCACCAACGTGTACGACGGCAGCACCTACGGCCGCTTCGGAAGCGGCGCGTACCACACCTACCCGTCGGGGCGACCTACTCGGCTACGGCGTGCTGATCGGTCTCGCGATCATTGCCTGCCTCGTCCTTCTCGGCGTACTGCCGGATTGAGCGCATGGCCATGAGATCTCACGCCACGACCCTCGGCCGATGCCTGCGCGAGCCGCTGGTGCATTTTCTTCTCGCGGGCTTCGCCCTGTTCGCCGTGTACCGCGCGATCAATCCGGCGGCGGAGGAACCGGACCCGCCAACCAGATCAGGATCAGCGAGGACGACGTGCGGCAGATGACGGTGGCGTGGGTTGCGCAGGGACGATCCCCGCCCTCGCAGCAGCAGTTGGAGAGTCTCGTGAACACGAGAGTCCGCGAGGAGATCCTCTTCCGCGAGGCGCAGGCGCTCGGCCTCGAGCGAAACGATACGATCGTCAGGCGCCGTCTGGCGCAGAAGATGGAGTTCCTGGCCGAGGACCTCGCCAGCGTCGGCGACCCTTCCCGCGAAGAGCTGCGCGCGTGGTTCGACGACAACGCCGACCGCTTCGCGTTGCCGGCTCGCACCTCGTTCCACCACCTCTATTTCTCGCCTGATCGCCGCGGCGCCCGTGCGCGCGACGATGCGGCGCGGTCGCTCGCGAAGCTGCGGGAGAGCCCTCCGACTCGCCCGTCGCCGAAAGTTTCGCCGACCGGTTCATGTACCAGGATTCCTACGCGGATCGCTCGCTCGACGAGATTTCGCGCGTCTTCGGCGCGGCGTTCGCGCAGTCACTGTTCGCGCAGAAGACCGGCTCGTGGCAGGGACCCATCGAGTCCGGCTATGGGTGGCACGTCGTGTGGATCGACGCGCTGGCGTTGCCGCGTATTCCGGCGTTCGAGGAAGTCGAGCCGGAAGTGAGGCGGGAGTGGATCGCTGAGCGCCGCTCGGAGCGACAGCGCCAGGTGTTCGAGTCGATACGCGCTCGCTACGAGGTGATCGTGCCCAGCCTGGGCGCCGCGCAGGCGGGCGGGCCGGAGACGCGGCCGTGAGCCTGTCGCGCAGGTCCTTCGCGCTGCTGCTGCAACTGGTCGCGGCCACCGGCGCGCTCGCAGCGCACGATGCCCGTGCCCACGAATCCCGTCCGGCCTACCTCGAGATCACCGAAACCGCCGCCGGTCGCTACGACGTCCTCTGGCGAACGCCGCTATTGTCCGGCATGCGCCTGCCGGTTGCGCTCAAGCTGCCGGACCAGGCACGCGACGTCACCGCCGCCTCGGTGCGCGACTTCTCCGACTCGATCGTGGAGCGCCGGCTGGTCGAGGCCGAAGGCGGCCTCGCGGGCAAGCGCATCGAGTTTGTCGGGCTGCAGGCCACGATTACCGACGTGCTCGCGCGCGTGCAGCTTCGCGACGGCGCGGCATCGACCACGCTCGTCCATCCGTCGCGGCCGTGGCTCGAGATTGCCGCGGCACAAGGGCCTATCAGCATCCTCGGCGCCTACGTGGTGCACGGCGTCGAGCACATCCTGCTGGGGTACGACCATCTGCTGTTCGTCCTCGCGCTGGTGCTGATCGTGCGCAGCACGCGCGTGCTCGTGTGGACGATCACGGCTTTCACGATCGCCCACTCGATCACGCTCGCGCTCGCCACCCTCGGCGTGGTTCACGTGCCGGGGCCGCCCGTCGAAGCCACGATCGCGCTCAGCATCCTGCTGCTCGCCGCGGAGATCCTCCGCGCGCGACGGGGCCGGCCGAGCCTGACGGCGCGTGGCCGTGGGTCGTCGCCTTCTCGTTCGGCCTGCTGCACGGGTTCGGCTTCGCTGGTGCGCTGACCGCCATCGGCTTGCCCGCCAACGATGTGCCGCTCGCGTTGTTCGCCTTCAACGTGGGCGTGGAAGCTGGCCAGCTGGCATTTGTCGCCGCAGTGCTCGCGCTGCTCGCGCTGGTCAAGCGGCTGCGGTTCTGCGACCTCTGACCCCGCGTGCACTGCCGTTGCCAGCTATGCGATCGGCACGATGGCCGCATTTTGGTTCGCCGAGCGCCTCGCGCAATTCTGAATCTGAGGATGGGGAGGAAAAATACGATGGGCAAAGACGTGATCGTGATCTCATGCCTGCTCGCGTTCGCCGCGGGTCCGGCGTTCGCGCAGAAGAATCCCGAGCGCAACGTCTACTACGGCGAGACGCACCTGCACACGAGCTGGTCGTTCGACGCGTTCGCTTTCGGCGACACGTCGCACCACGCCCGAGACGTTCTACCAGTACGCGCTCGGCCAACCCGTGCCTCATCCGGGCGGCTACCAGGTGAGGATCACCAAGCCGCTCGACTGGGGCGCGGTCACCGACCATCGGAGTACGTCGGCATGATCCAGGAGGCGAACAATCCCGTCTCGCCGCTGCGGCAGCGCTATCCCTGTCCGCCAGGCGCTGAAGCTCGGCGTCCGCAAGGATCCGATGCTCACCTTCAAGGTGCTGTCGGTACGATCGCCAAGGACCATGCCGGTCAAGGGTTCACCGATCCCGTGGTGGTCGCGCCGGTCTGGAAGCGGATCGTCGATCTCGCCGACAAGTACTACCGGCCTGGCACGTTCACGACGTTCGCCGCCTACGAGTGGACCTCCAACTCCGAACTCCAAGAACCTGCACCGCAACATCTTCTTTCGTCGACTCGAAGAAGGTACCGCAGGTGCCGTTCACGCTCCATCGACTCGACCGATCCACGCGCGCTCTGGCAGCTGGATGGACGGCCAGCGCGCGGTGGGTAACGAAGTGCTGGCGATCTCGCACAACGCGAACCTGAGCGATGGTTTCATGTTCCCGACGGAAATGGACGACCTCGGGCGTCCGATCGACCGGGCGTAGGCGGAAGCACGACTACGCAACGAGCCGCTCACGGAACTGAAGCAAGTCAAGGGCCAGTCGGAGACCACGCCGGGCCTGTCGCCGACCGACGAGTTCGCTCGCTACGAGGTCTTCGTCTGGCAGCTGCTCGGAGCGAAGGGCGCGCCGCGCGAATCGGCAGCTACGTCCGCCAGGCTTACCGGGACGGACTCGCCATGGAGCAGTCGCTCGGCTTCAACCCGTACAAGTTCGGGCTCGTCAGCGGCTCCGATTCGCACGTCGCGATCGTGCCTTACCGGCAGGACAATTTCCACGGCGTGCACGGCACCGCCGACGACACGTCCGAGAAGCGCCTCGACGGCCAGCGAACTTCTGGGACTCAACAATCTCTGGGTCACTCCGGCGGGCTTGAGCGCGGTGTGGGCCGAGGAGAACACGCGCGAGGCGATCTTCGCGGCGATGAAGCGCAAGGAGACCTACTCCACTAGCGGCGTGCGCATCCCGGTGCGGTTCTTCGGCGGCTGGACGCTCGACGCAGCGCTGCTCAAGCGCAAGGACTGGATCAAGGCGGCCTAGCCGCAGGGCGTACCGATGGGGGCCGACCTCCCGTCGGCGAGCGCAAAGGCGCCGTCGTTCGTCATCTGGGCCGCGAAGGATCCCGACAGCGGCAACCTCGACCGCATCCAGATCGTCAAGGGCTGGTCGCAGAACGGCCAGTCCTTCGAGAGAATCTATGACGTCGCCTGGGCCGGTAAACGCAAGCGCGATCCGACCACCGGCAAGCTGCCGCCGATCGGCTCCACCGTAAACCTCGCCACCGGAACCTACACGAACACGATCGGCGCGGTGGAGTTGAAGGCGGCGTGGACCGACCCGGATTTCGATCCGAGCCTCGATGCCTTCTACTACGTCCGCGTGCTCGAGATACCGACTCCGCGCTGGAGCACGATACAGGCGGCAAAGCTCGGCATGGTGCCGCCGAGCGGCGCGGGTTTCACGCCCACGATCCAGGAGCGTGCGTGGAGCTCGCCGATCTGGTACGCGCCGAGTGCAGAAGCACGCAAGGCCGCGAAGCCGGTCTCACCGTCGCGGATCTGAAGCAACAGGGAGCGGTGGCTCTGTCCGACGCCCAGCTCAAGGAGCTGGTCGTTGGCCAGACGCTCAACGTGCGGAACACCGTGACCGGGCAGCGGTTCGAGATCCTCTACGGCGTGCAATGGGCAGCGGCTGGTGACGGCGATCGACGGGAACCCCGACGAACCTGCGCGATTCGGCCGAGCTCATGCACGCCGGCGAGGTACCGTACGAAGTCCGCGACGGTCGACTGCTCACGGACCTCAACGGCACGTCGTTCGAGGTGACCGTCTACAGACGGGCGATCGCTACGTGGCTTCACGTGGCAACGAGTTCGGCTACGCCAACTACGAGGTCGAGACCGCACGGTAGCGGAGGACTCGATGAAGCAGATGCATGATCGGGGTCGACGACCCGGAGGTCGCTTCCGGTACGACGCGATGAAAGCGCACGCTCGGTCCTCGGCGGCAGGACCGATCCGGCGCACATGATGGCATGTCGAGAATGAAGCCAACGTCTCGCGTGCTGTTGCTTGCGGCGGCGCTGGCCGCGGCAGTGGCGAATGGCCCGGCGCAGGCGGGGGACGCGAAGTCGATCCTCAGGCCATGTCCGACTACGTGAGCAGCCAGAAGACGATCGAGTTCGCATTCGACAGCGACATCGAAGTCATCACGCCACAGATGGAGAAGATCCAGTTCACGAGCTCCGGCGACGCGCTCGTAGCCGGCCGGACAAGCTGCGCGCGCACCGCTTGGGCGGCTATTCGGAAGTGAGCTCGTACTTCGACGGCAAGACCGTCAGCGTCTTCGGCGATAGCATCAACGGCTATGCGCAGTTCGACGCCGCCGGCACGCTGGACCAGTTGTTCGAGGCGCTGCGGATGGGCCACGGTGTCGCGCTGCCAGGGGCCGACCTTCTGTTGTCCAATCCGTACGAGGCTCTCGTCAGCCGACGTCAGTGAAGCCAAGCACATCGGCCGCGGCGTCATCGACGGCGTGGAGTGCGAGCACCTCGCGTTTCGCAACTTCGACACCGACTGGCAGCTCTGGGTGGAAGTGGGTCAGCGGCCCATCCCGCGCAAGCTCGTGATCACGAGCAAGACCGTCAACGGCGCGCCGCAGTACACGGTACGGGTGAAGAGCTTCAAGACCGGTGTAACGCCTCCACGCGATGCGTTCGCGTTCACGCCGCCAGCCGGCGCGCAGAAACTCAGCCCGGACGCGCTCATCGTGCTCGACGAATTGCCGCCGGGCGCACCGACAGGAGGACTGCCATGACGCATGTGACAGGAAGGCATGTACTGGCGCTGGGCTTGGCCGCCGTCGGGTGGCTCGGCCACGGCGATGTTTCGTCCATCGCGCAGCGAGGGATGCTCGCGACCGCGGAAGCCGTCGTCGGCGCGCCGGCGACGCCGGTCAGCTATGCCGGTGTGGCGAGACGCTCCCCGGTCGGTGTGGGCGGTCCGGGCGTGGGTGCCGCGCCCGGCGTCGGCGCAGGCGCGCCCGGCGCCGGTGTCACGCCGGGGGTCGGGGTCGGCGCGCCCGGCGTGGGTGTGACACCCGGAGTCGGCGCCGGTGCACAGGGAGCCGGCGCGGCGCCCAGGAACCGTGGCGGGCCGGTGAACCGGGTCGGCGTGCGGTGAGCACGACACTCGGCGCGATCTCGATTGCGCCGCCGTTTGAGATCGCAGGTGAACGCACTAACCCAAGGGAGATGGCATGCGCAAGCGCAAATGGATGTTCGTCGCGTTGTCGGTATTGGTGGCCGCAGGAGTCGCATTTGCGCAGTACCCGATCATGGACCGGGTCGCCGAAAGGTAATCCAGAAATACCAGACCGCGTCGTGCCAGCAGTTGTGGCAGGAGAAGGGGCAGGCTCAGGGCCAGCCGAAGCCGGAGATCGAGCAGCGCGCCATCAACGCACTGAAGTCGGACCCGCAGATGCGCCAGGCATTTTTCGCCAAGGTCGCGACCCCGATCGTCAACAAGATGTTCGAATGCGGAATGATCCCTTGATCGTGCCGGTGCCACGGGAGGAACGATGAATAGCACCAAACTACGGCAACCTCGCCGGCGCCCGACCGTGCTGTCCAACTCGAGGTGTGGCCGGAACGGCCCGCGGCTCGCAGCCGCGGCTTTGCTCGCGTCCGCGCTGTCCGGCCCGGCCATCGCGGGCGGCATGATGACCTACGAGGTCGGCACGGCGGACGTCGGCCTTGCGTCGGCAGGTTACGGCGCGCGCGCGCAGGACGCATCGACCGTGTTCACCAACCCCGCCGGCATGACCCGCCTCGAAGGCAATCAAATCCTGGGGGCCGGGCAGCTGCTCTGGGGCAATACCAGTTTCTCGATCGGTTCCGGGACGTCTCCGGGACTCGGCGGCAACGACGGCGGCTACGCCGTCGGCGACGGCGGCTTCCTTCCCGGCGGCGGCGGGTTCCTGAGCTACACCGTTTCGCCCAGCGTGAAGGTCGGCTTCGCGCTCGCCGGAAACTTCGGAGGGACGCTCAATTACGACAACGACTGGGTCGGACGCTACTACGTACAGCAAACCTGGATCGTCGGCATGTCGTTCCTGCCGTCCATCGCATGGAAGGCCACCGACAAGCTGTCGCTGGGAGCATCGCTGAACGGGATGTATGGCGTCTACAAGAACAACGTTGCGATCAACAACGTAAGTCCGTTGCTTGGCGACGGCCGGCTCAAGGCGAAGGACGAGTCGTGGGGCTGGGGAGTGAACCTGGGCATTCTCTACGAGCTCAGCCCCGCGACGCGAGTCGGCCTCACCTGGAACTCGCAGGTCGATCTCGACTTCAACGCCCCGCTCGAGTTCACCGGACTGGGCCCCGTGGTCAGCGCCGCACTGGGCAAGGCCGGCCTGCTGGGCTCGAGTCTCGCGGTCGGCATCAAGGTGCCGCAGCAGGCGATGGCGAGCCTTTTCACCCAGATCGACGATCGCTGGGCGCTGCTCGGCAGCGTGGGCTGGCAGCAGTGGTCGAAGTTCGGACAGATCCAGCTCGGTCTCGACGACAGCCTCAACCCGAGCAGCATCACGACCGCCATTCCGTTCAAGGACACCTGGCATGTCGCCACCGGCGCACAGTATCGACTGAGCGAGCCGTGGACGCTGAACTTCGGCATCGCCTACGACTCGGCGTTCCAGCAGAGCAGCTCGAATATCTCGCCGCTCATGCCGGTCAACTCGGCCTGGCGGTTCGGCACCGGCGCGCAGAAACAGCTCGGCAAGGGCCAGTTCTACGGGTTCGCGGCCGAGTACCTGTACGGCGGGACGCTGTCGACCGACATCCGCGCCAAACCGGTCGTGGCCGGCGGCCGTGGTGACCTTGTCGGAACCTACGACAGTACCGGAGTCCTGTTCTTCTCCGCGTACTACAACTGGTCGTTCTAGCGTGAGTGAGCAACGCGCCAGGCGATGGCACGTTCGCATGCATCGCTGGTTTGCGGCGTCGCTGGCGCTTGTTCTGCTCACTCCGTTCGCGCTCGGTCAGAACGAGCAGAATCCGCTGAAGCCTCCCGACCGGTCGAGCCCGCGCGCGGCGCTCAAGACGTTTCTCGACTCCGGCGACGCGCTTGCGGCTTACGTCGTGCGGGATTTCCTGCCGTCCCCGTCGCGCGCCACGTTCGCTCACTTGGTCGCGCTGAGCGAGATCCCCTATCTGGCGACAAGCTCTTCGCCGGCGACGAGCAGTGCTTCCTAACGAACCGCGCGTCCGGTGGCGTCGGCCATTGGCGAGCCGCCAGGGGGATCCATGCCGCGGCAGCGCCCGAGGATCACCGCGATGACCATCGCGTCCTGCAGGGCGCGCCTGCTCCCCAGCAGTGCCTGCCGGGGGAACCGGCGCCGGGGTCCTGCCGCAGGCGCGGCAACGGCGGCCGCCGGCGCGCGCGACCACGCATGCTCCATGGCCGGACCGCTCGAATCGATCTGTACCGGCGGCGGCGTCCAGGCAATCGGAGCCGGTTGTTCCAGCCGGCCGAAATCCAGGAAATTGTCGGCGGCCGGCTCCGGTTCGAGCGCCGGCGATCGCGATTGCAGTTCCGCCTGTCGGGCCTGCTCGGCTTTCCTGGCGCGCTGCCGCATCACGAATTGATACAGGATGACGCCGACGAAGATCAGCGCATAGAACAGCTCGGGAGGAATGCCCTTCATCGTCGGCGCTCCCTACGGCGTCGGCGTGCCGGGACGATCTTCGCCGGTGCCGGCGATGCCGTCGCGCATCGCGGTGTCCGCCTGCACGTTCTTCATCCGGTAGTAGTCCATGATGCCCATGTTGCCCTGACGGAACGCCTCGGCCATGGCGCGCGGCACTTCGGCCTCGGCTTCCACGACGCGTGCCCGCATTTCCTGCTCCAGCGCGACGGCCATGGCGCGGCGTTCCTCGGCCTTCGCCTGGGCGATCTGCTTGTCGGCGTTGGCCTGGTCGATCTGCAGCTTGGCGCCGATGTTCGCGCCGACGTCGACATCGGCGATGTCGATGGACAGGATTTCGTAGGCCGTGCCCGCATCCAGACCCTTGGAGAGCACGTGCTTGGAAATGTGGTCCGGGTTCTCCAGCACGTTCTTGTGGCTCAGGGCCGAACCGATGGTGCTGACCATGCCCTCGCCGACGCGGGCGATGATGGTTTCTTCGCCGGCGCCGCCGACCAGCCGGTCGATGTTGGTGCGAACGGTGACCCGGCAAACGGCGATGAGCTGGATGCCGTCCTTGGCAACGGCGGCGATCTTGGGCGTCTCGATCACCTTGGGCAGCACCGACATCTGCACTGCCTCCAGCACGTTGCGTCCGGCGAGGTCGATGGCCGCGGCGCGCTTGAAGGGCAGCGGAATGTTGGCCTTGTCCGCCGAGATCATCGCGTTCACCACCCGCACGACGTTGCCGCCGGCGAGGAAGTGCGCTTCCAGGTCGTTGATGGAAATTTCCAGGCCGGCCTTGACCGCGCTGATGCGTGCCGTGACCACCGTCGTCGGCGGCACGCGGCGCAGGCGCATGCCGATCAGGGTCAGCAGTCCGACATAGGCGCCGGAGGCCCAGGCCGCGATCCACAGTGGAATCGGCACCAGGTACAGCACCACGGCAAGCCCGCCGATGAGTACGATCAGCAAGCCCACGCTGCCGGTCAGAATCCCAACGATTTCATTCATGTCCTGCTCCTTTGTCTGCGGTGTCCGCGATGTGTCGCACGACGATCCTGTTGCCGTCCACGCGCGTCACCTGAATGGTTTCCCCGACGTCGATCAGGTCTCCCTCGGAGACCACGTCCACGCGCTGGCCATCGATCTCGGCGATGCCGGCCGGGTGCAGCGGCGTCGTCGCCCTGCCGCGTTTGCCCAGCATCCTGGCGTCGCTCTCCGGCGCGGAGGCGTAGCCCTTGGACGCCGCGAGTCCGCGCTCCAGAACCAGCCGGCGGCCGAATGGCAGGCGCGGCAGGAAGCGCAGCAGGACGAGGCTGCCCACCAGCGCGAGCACCATCGAAAAGGCCACGCGCGCCATTGCCTCCATGACGATCGTCACCGTGTCCCCGGCGGCGACCAGGCTCAGCACCAGGCTGGCCAGAATGGCCGCAATGCCCAGGATGCCGGCCACGCCGAAACCCGGAATGACCAGGAGTTCGAGCGCCAGCAGCACGATGCCGACGGCGGCGAGCAGTATTTCCTCCCAGCCGACCAGCTGCACCAGCCAGTGGCCCCAGAAGAAGAGGCCGAGGCTGGTGACTCCCAGCGCGCCCGGCACGCCGAAACCCGGCGTGCGGATCTCGATCAGGATGCCGATCATGGCAATGCTGATCAGCAGCGAGCTGACCACCGGGTTGGTCAGGAAGCGCACGACGTTCTCGGCCCAGTTGGGCGCGGTACTTCGCCGCTGCGCGCCGCCAAGACCAATCTTCTCCAGCGCTTCCTCGAGCGTGTCGGCGCGAAAGTCGGCCATCTTGTGCTTCAGCGCCTCGTCGGTCGTCAGCGTCAGCAGCTTGCCCTTGTCGATGAGGCCGCGAATCGTCACATCGGCGTCGACCATCGCCTCGGCGATCAGCGGCGGCCGCTTGCGGCTCTCGGCCGTGGCGCGGAATTCCTTGCGCACGTACGAAACGGTTTTCTCCGCCACCGGCACCGCATCGGCGCCCGGCGCGCCGCCGTGCACCGGCGCCGCCGCGCCCAGCGTGCCGCCGCCCGACATGACGATGGTCTCGGTGGCCAGCGCGATCAGCGCGCCGGCGGAGATCGCCCGCTTGTTGACGAAGGCCACGGTGCGGACGCGCGCGTTGAGCAGCGCATCGCGAATCTGCACCGCGGCGTCGACCCGCCCGCCAAAGGTGTTGATGTCCAGGATGACCGCGGCCGCACCCTCCTGCGTTGCCTGGTCGAGGACGCGTTGAACGAACGGCGCCAGGCCGAGGTCGATGATGCCCTCGACCGGAATCACGTAGACGAACGCCGGCGGCTTCTCCTGCGCGTGGCAGGGGCGAAGACGCCGGAGCTGCCCAGCGCGAGAATCAACAGCACTCCCGCCCGCCTCATTGCGTTCATTCTGGCTCCCGTTCCGGGACTCTCGCCGGCAATCCGTTCGCCGATCGCGCCGGCAGAGCGCCCCGATGCTGTTTGAGGGTGGCAGGGTTGGCGCGGTTCCGCAACATGCCTCCGGCGCATCGGGTTGCGCGATGCCGGACACCGCTGCCCGTCGAGCAGGCGCATCCGCATGATCGCAGATGCTGCGGGAATCTCGTCCGAATCCCGGGGCTGCGACCTTGTCGGGGGGCGCGCTCCTGGCGTCAACGGGTCCTAGCGTCCCTTCAGCAGCACCAGCACCGCGCCGCCGCCGCCGGCATGGCGGGGCGCTTCGGCGTAGGCCAGCACCTCGTCCCAGTGCGCCAGCCAGCGCCGTACCTTGCCCTTGAGCACCGGTTCCTTGTTGGGCGAGGTGAGGCCCTTGCCGTGGATGACGCGCACGCAGCGAAATCCGCGCGCGCGCGCCTGCACGATGAAATCCGCCAGCGCATCGTGCGCCTCCTCGGCGATCAGGCCGTGCAGGTCGAGTTCCGCCTGCACCGACCAGTGCCCGCGGCGCAGCTTGCCGGCGACGTCGGGGCCGATGCCCTTGCGCGCGAAGGTCTGCTCGTGCTCCTGTTCCTGCCCGACGTCCCAGGATTGCGGCGCCGGGTCGTCGCCGAACTTGGACGCGAACAGCACGTCGCGCTCGTCGGCAAGCGTGTGGCGGGCGATGGGTGCCGGTCGCGGACGCGTCGAAGGCGCCCGATTGGCAGGCGGCAGCCGGTGCACGTCGGCGAAGGCCTGGTGGAGGTCGATGTCGCCGTGCGCGTGCTTGGTCGACGCCACGGCGCGGCGCGGCGATGCCTGCGCCGCAGGCGCAATTCGGCGATCGGGCTGGGCCGCGGACGGCGCGCTGCGCGCGCGCAGGCGCCTTGCCGGCGGCGGCGGGCGTGCCGACTTGCCGCGCCGCGCGGGCCGCCTCCAGCAGCTGCTTCAGCTCGTCGAGCTTGGCCACCACCGGGCCCCGGTCAGTCCTGGAGCTGCTCGAGGAAGGCTTCCGCGTCCAGCGCGGCCATGCAGCCGGTGCCCGCCGAGGTGACCGCCTGCCGGTAGACGTGGTCGGCGACGTCCCCCGCCGCGAACACGCCCGGCACCGAGGTCGCGGTGGCGTTGCCCTCGCTGCCGCTTTTCACCTTGATGTAGCCTCCGGCCATGTCGAGCTGGCCCTCGAAGATCTGGGTGTTCGGCGTATGGCCGATGGCGATGAATACGCCGTGCACCTTGAGGTCGGTCGTGGCGTCGCCCTTGGTGGACTTGAGGCGCACGCCGGTGACGCCCGAGTCGTCGCCCAGCACCTCGTCGAGCGTGTGATTCCACAGCACCTGCATGTTGCCGCCATCCCCGGTCTTGGCCATCAGCCGGTCGACCAGGATGGCCTCGGCGCGGAACTTGTCGCGGCGATGGACGACGGTCACCTTCCTGGCGATGTTCGACAGGTACAGCGCTTCCTCGACCGCGGTGTTGCCGCCGCCGATCACCACCACGTCCTGTCCCTTGTAGAAAAAGCCGTCGCAGGTGGCGCAGGCCGAAACGCCCTTGCCCATGAACGCCTCCTCCGACGGCAGGCCCAGGTAGCGCGCCGACGCGCCGGTGGCGATGATCAGCGCGTCGCAGGTGTATTCGCCGGAATCGCCGACCAGGCGAAACGGGCGGGCGCCGAAGTCGACCGTGTTGATGTGGTCGAACACGAGCTCGGTGTCGAAGCGCTCGGCATGCTTCTGGAACCGCTCCATCAGCGCCGGTCCCTGGACGCCGTCGGCGTCGGCCGGCCAGTTGTCGACGTCGGTGGTGGTCATCAGCTGGCCGCCCTGCGCCAGGCCGGTGATCAGCACCGGCTTCAGGTTGGCGCGTGCCGCGTATACTGCCGCGGAGTAACCGGCGGGGCCGGAGCCCAGGATGAGGAGGCGGGCGTGCTTGGCGGGCATGGCGATCTCGCAGTGCAAAATCGAAAGTTTAGCCGATGTGCCAAATGCCTCTCGCTGACGCCGCAACCTGCCCGGGCGGGCGCAGGACCGCATCTGCCCCTTGCCGCTTGGCGCACCAGGCGTATAATGTCGCGCTTGAGGTAATAGTCGCAACCCCATGTTTTTCATAATGATCGAAGCCTGATCACTGGCGCCGCAATGACCGCTGCCGCCCCGCTTTCGCCACGTTTCGCCCGGCTGGTCCGCGAGTCCTGGCTGCTGCTCGTCGTCGCCGCCTTCCTGTACCTGTCGCTGATTCTCGCCACCTACACGAGGAGCGATCCCGGCTGGTCGTTCACCGGTTCCGGCGCGCCGCTGGGCAACCGCGGCGGCACCGTCGGCGCCTGGCTCGCCGACCTGCTGCTCTACCTGTTCGGCCTCTCGGCATGGTGGTGGGTGGTCGGCGGCGTCGTCGTGGTGCTCGCGGGTTATCGCCGTGTCGTGCATCCGGAACATGTCTCCGAGCAGCCGGTACTGCTGGCGCTGATCGGCTTCGCGCTGACGCTGGCCGTCGAGCGCGGCGCTGGAATCCATCCGCCTGTGGCGGCTCGACCTCACGCTGCCGCTGTCGCCGGGCGGCGCGCTCGGCGACGCGCTGGGCCAGGGGCTGGCGCGGGCGCTGGGCTTCAACGGCGCCACGCTGCTGCTGCTGGCGCTGTTCGCGGCGGGCACGTCGTTGCTGTTCGGCATTTCCTGGCTGCGGGTGATGGAGCGCATCGGCGCGGGCATCGAGGCGCTGGTCGCATGGATCCGGCGCAGGCGCGAGGAAGCGCAGGATCGGCGCATCGGCCAGCGAGGCCGCGGTCCAGCGCGAGCACGTCGTCGAGCATCTGCGCGAGACCGAGGTCGAGCGCGAGCCGGTGCTGGTCGTGCCGCCGGTGGTCAGCGTGCCCAAGTCGGACCGCGTGGTGAAGGAAAAGCAGCGGCCGCTGTTCACCGACCTGCCGGATTCGCCGCTGCCGCCGCTGTCGCTGCTCGAGGACGCGCCGCCGGCGCAGGAATCGGTGAGCGCGGAAACGCTGGAATACACGTCGCGGCTGATCGAACGCAAGCTGGCCGACTTCGGCGTCAGCGCCAAGGTGCTGGCGGCCTACCCGGGCCCGGTCATCACCCGCTTCGAGATCGAACCCGCGGTGGGCGTCAAGGGCGCGCAGATCGTCAACCTGATCAAGGACCTCGCCCGCGCGCTGTCGGTGGTGTCGATCCGCGTGGTCGAGACCATCCCCGGCAAGTCGTGCATGGGTCTCGAACTGCCCAACCCGCGCCGGCAGGTCGTGAAGCTGGTCGAGATCCTCGCCTCGACGACCTACAACGACACCGCCGGCGCGCTGACGCTGGCGCTGGGCAAGGACATCGCCGGCAAGCCGGTGGTCGTCGACCTGGCGAAGATGCCGCACCTGCTGGTCGCCGGCACCACCGGGTCGGGCAAGTCGGTCGCGGTCAACGCGATGATCCTGTCGCTGCTGTACAAGGCCGAGCCGCGGCAGGTGCGCCTGATCCTGATCGACCCCAAGATGCTCGAGCTGTCGATGTACGAGGGCATCCCGCACCTGCTCGCGCCGGTGGTCACCGACATGAAGCTCGCGCCGACCGCGCTCAACTGGTGCGTCGGCGAAATGGAGCGCCGCTACAAGCTGATGTCGCAGCTGTCGGTGCGCAACCTCGCCGGCTACAACGCCAAGGTCGCCGAGGGGAGGAAGTCCGGCAGGACGCTGACCAATCCGCTGTCGCTGACGCCGGATGCGCCCGAGCCGCTGGAGGAGATGCCGCAGATCGTCGTCGTCGTCGACGAGCTGGCCGACCTGATGATGGTCACCGGCAAGAAGATCGAGGAACTGATCGCGCGCATCGCCCAGAAGGCGCGCGCGGCGGGCATCCACCTGATCCTCGCCACGCAGCGGCCGTCGGTCGACGTCATCACCGGCCTCATCAAGGCCAACATTCCGTCGCGCATCGCCTTCCAGGTCGCCAGCAAGATCGACTCGCGCACCATCCTCGACCAGATGGGCGCCGAGGCGCTGCTCGGACAGGGCGACATGCTCTACCTGGCGCCCGGCACCGGCTATCCGGTGCGCGTGCACGGCGCCTTCGTCTCCGACGGCGAGGTGCATCGCGTCGTCGAGCACCTGAAGCTCGCTCGGCGAGCCGCAGTACATCGAAGGCCTGCTCGATGGCGGCGAAGGCGGCGAGGGCGAGGACGGCGGTGCCGCCGGCGGCGCCGATGCCGAGTCCGATCCGGTCTACGACCAGGCGGTCGCCGTCGTGCTCAAGACCCGGCGGCCGTCGATTTCGCTGGTGCAGCGGCACCTGCGCATCGGCTACAACCGGGCGGCGCGGCTGATCGAGCAGATGGAGCGCGCGGGCCTGGTGTCGCCGATGCAGACCAACGGCAATCGCGAGGTGCTGGTGCCCTCGCCCAAGGGCGAAGGCTAGGCTTCGGTGAAGCGGGTTCGTGCTGCCGTGCTGGTCGCGGCCCTGATGGGCATCGCCACCGCGAACGCGGGACCGGTCGATCTCTACCTGCACGGTCCGAAGTACTGCCCGCACGACCGGCCGCCCACTTCCGCACGCATCACCGAGGCGCAGGCGGTGGCGCTGACCAAGGCGATGCTGCCGGCAGACTTCTGCGGCCCGACGGTGTTCGTGTCCGGCTGCACCTTCGACGTCGAGAACGAGTACGACACCTGGCGGGTCTATGCTCACCAGTACCAGGATCGCGGCGGACGCAAGGACAAGGGCGGTCTGGGCCACACCTACCTGATCCTGGATGCCGTCGGCAACTGCCTGGCGCACATCCCGGGCACCGAATTCGGAGCGAACAATTGAACCAGCCAAGCCGATCCCGTCGAGCCATGCTTGCCGCGCTGGCCGTCGTCATGGTCGCCGGGCTGACGCTCGCCGACGGCGTCGCCGCCGCGACCATCGAACGCCTGCGCGACTTCGTGCGCGACACGCAGACCGCGCGCGCGTCGTTCACGCAGACGGTCGCCGATCGCAACGGCCGCATCAAGCAGCAGGCCAACGGCGAGTTCCTGCTGGCGCGGCCGGGCAAGTTCCGCTGGAGCGTGGACAAGCCCTACAAGCAGCTGCTGGTCGGCGACGGCAAGCGGGTGTGGATCTTCGACGAGGACCTCAATCAGGTCATCGTGCGCAAGGTCGGCGAGGCGCTGGGCGCGACCCCGGCCGCGCTGCTCTCCGGCGATCAGGAAGTCGAGCGCGCGTTCGCCTGGCGCGACCTGCCGGCGGCGGACGGATTGGATTGGCTGCTGGCCACGCCGCTGGCCAAGGACGCAGCCTTCTCCGAAATTCGCCTGGGCTTCGACGGCGGCGGCCTGGCCGCGCTGGAACTGCTCGATGCCTTCGGCCAGAAGAGCGTCATCCGCTTCACCGCGATGGAGCGCAACCCGAAGCTCTCGCCGGAGCTGTTTCGCTTCGTTCCGCCCAAGGGCGCCGACGTGATCGGCGAGGTCAATTAGGGCGGCGGCACGCGGATCACGACGCGGCCAGCCAGGCGCGCACCCGCGGCTGCGCCAGCACTTCGCGGTTGACCACGAATTCAGGCACCCGTCCGCCCAGCGCGTCGACGATGCTCGCCAGCCCGGTCGTCGCCATGTTGTGGAAGCACTCGTCGGTCCAGCACAGCGAATGCGGGGTGACGATCACGTTGTCCATTTTCAGCAGTGGATTGGCCGGGTCGACCGGCTCCTGCTCGAATACGTCCAGCGCAGCGCCGGCGATGCGGCCGGCCTGCAACGCAGCGATCAATGCCGTCTCGTCGACCACGGGCCCACGCGAGACGTTGATGAAATACGCCGTCGGCTTCATCGCCGCGAACTGCGCGGCGCCGAGCAGGTGCCGGGTCTCGTCGTTGAGCAGCGGGCAGGCGACGACGAAGTCGGCCTCGCGCATCGCGGTGGCCAGGTCGACCTTGCGCGCGCCGATGTAGCCCAACTCGACCGCGTTGACGTAGGGATCGGCGGCGAGCAGCTTCAGGTCGAACGTGCGCGCCATGCGCAGCAGTTCGCGGCCGATGCGGCCCGCGCCGACGACGGCCAGCGTGCGTCCGGTCAGGCCCATGCCCATGTTGTCCATGCGCTCGTCCCAGCGTCCGGTCCGCGTCAGCCGGTCCTTGAGCATCAGCTTGCCGGCCAGCGCCAGGATGAAGGTGAGGGCGATGGTCGCCACGGGGCGCGGCATGGGCATCGGCGTATTGGTCACCACGATGCCGGCGTCGGTCATCGCCGGCACATCCACCGAGTCGTAGCCGACGCCGTGCCGGGCGACGACGCGCAGCCGGCAGTCCGCCCCGGCGACCGCCGCTGCCGGCACCCGTGCCAGGTTGACGTACAGCGCGTCGTAGCGCGCCGCGTGTTCCGCGGCGATTTCGCGGACGATGGCCGGCAGGTACTCCCATTCGAGGTCGGGCGCGTCGTCGAGGATCTTCAGCGCCGCGCGGCCGAACGCCGGCTCGTCGCGCGAATCCAGGATGTCGCGGGTGATGCCTACGCGGAACCTTGCCGTCATCGGGTGTTTCCTCCTTCTTGCCGCAGGACGGCGAGGCCGTCGCGCAGCGCGTTGCCCAGCATCGCCTGGTCGAGGCCGTAGGCGAACAGACGAAAGCCGAGCGCCGTGTACTCGCGCGCCCAGGCGTCGTCGGTGGCGAGAAACGCCGCGGCCTTGCCCGCTTTCTCGCAGGCGGCGACGATGCGTTTTACCGCTGCCAGGTAGTCCGGATGCCGGAACTGGCCCGGAATCCCCATGAAATTGGTGAGATCGAAGTGGCCCAGCCAGAGGACGTCGATGCCCGGCACCGCGGCGATCGCCTCGACGTCGGCCAGCCCCTCGGCGGTCTCGATCTGCGCGATGACCAGCGTGCGCGCGTGGATGGCGGCGATCTTGGCCGCGACGTCGCCGCCCTCGTAGTCGTCGTGCGCGAAGCCGAACGCCGCGCCGCGGCGGCCTTCGGGAGGATAGCGGGTGCAGGCCACGATGTCGGCAGCCTGGGCGGCGCTGTCCACCATCGGCACCATCACGCCCAGCGCGCCGACGTCGAGCGCGCGGGCGATGAAGTGATACTCGCCGCGCGGCACCCGGACCATCGGCACCAGCGGCAGGCCGCGGCACAGCGCGACCTGCATCTTGAGCGTCTCGAACGACAGGCCGGTGTGCTCCATGTCGTAGAGGATGAACTCGGCGCCGGCGTTGGCGCAGATCCGCGGCAGCCCCGGCGAGAAGAACTCGAACGCCATGGCGCCACAGGCGCGCCCACCCGTGGCGAGCCTGGCCTTGAGCGGATTGTCGCGCATGCGGGTGGAAATCCTTCGAAGGTGGGCGAACGACCGCGGGAAGACCCGACTCGCGCGCCGAAGGTCCGGGCGGCTTCAGGCGCCGCCAGCGACGGCCGAGGTGCAAGACCGGACTCTACCCCCCATAATTCACAGAGGCAACGCGGCGTCTCCGGCGCCGCCGAATCCGTCCACCAGGAATGCCGTGACCGATCTGTTCTCCGTTTCGCCGTCCGCCGCGGCGACCCCGCTCGCCGAGCGCCTGCGACCGCGGACCATCGCCGACGTCATCGGCCAGCGCCACCTGCTGGGCGCGGGCAAGCCGCTCGCCGTCGCCTTCGCCTCCGGCAAGCTGCATTCGATGATCCTCTGGGGGCCGCCCGGGGTGGGCAAGACCACGCTGGCGCGGCTGATGGCCGATGCCTTCGACGCCGAGTTCATCGCGTTGTCGGCGGTGCTCTCCGGCGTCAAGGACATCCGCGACGCGGTCGCCCGCGCCGAAGCCGCGCTGGCGCAGTCGGGCCGCGCGACGATCCTCTTCGTCGACGAGGTCCATCGCTTCAACAAGTCGCAGCAGGATGCCTTCCTGCCCTTCGTCGAGCGCGGCACGGTGACCTTCGTCGGCGCGACCACGGAGAACCCTTCGTTCGAAGTCAACGGCGCGCTGCTGTCGCGCGCAGCGGTCTACGTACTCGAATCGTTGTCGCCCGACGAACTTGGCATGCTGCTGGTGCGTGCGCTCGCCGTTGCCGCGCCGGAAATGACCGTCGACGATCCGGCGCGCGACGCGCTGGTCGCCTACGCGGACGGCGACGGGCGCCGGCTGCTCAACCTGGTCGAGCAACTGGCGGTCGCGGCGGCCGAGGCGCAACGCAGGGAGGTCGACCTGCCGTTCGTCGAGGCGACCATCGCCCGCAGCCTGCGCCGCTTCGACAAGGGCGGCGAGGCCTTCTACGACCAGATCTCGGCGCTGCACAAGTCGGTGCGCGGTTCCGACCCGGATGCGGCGCTGTACTGGATGTGCCGGATGCTCGATGGCGGTGCCGATCCGCTATACGTCGCGCGCCGGCTGATCCGCATGGCCAGCGAGGACATCGGCCTGGCCGATCCGCGCGCGCTGCGCCTGGCACTCGACGCGGCCGAGACCTACGAGCGGCTCGGTTCCCCTGAAGGCGAGCTGGCATTGGCGCAGTGCGTCCTCTATCTCGCGGTGGCGGCGAAGTCCAACGCCGCCTATGTCGCCTTCGGCGCCGCCAGGTCGTTCATCGCCGACGACGGCTCGCGCCCGGTACCGCTGCGCCTGCGCAACGCGCCGACCCGGCTGATGAAGAACCTCGGCTACGGCCAGGGCTACCGCTATGCCCACGACGAGGAAGGCGGCTATGCGGCGGGTGAGGCCTACCTGCCCGATGGCATGACGCCGCAGAAATTCTACGTGCCGACCGAGCGCGGGCTGGAAGCGAAGATTCGCGACAAGCTGGCGGCGTTGCGCGCGCGCGATGCCGCCGCGCGGGACCGTGACAAGGACAAGCCGGAGAATTGAAGGCAGCGCTCCCCCGGCCGGGAATCGGCACGCAAGCCTCTGATAGAATTGGCGAATGCTCGATATCAACTGCTTCGCAACGACCTTCCCGCGGTCGCCGCCGGCCTCGCCAGGCGCGGCGTCACGCTCGACACCGCGCGCTTCGAAACCCTCGAAGCACGACGCCGCGACATCCAGACGCGCACCCAGGACCTGCAGGCGCGGCGCAACGCCGCGTCGAAGCAGATCGGCATCGCCAAGGGACGCGGCGAGGACGCGACGGCGCTGCTCGCCGAAGTCGCCGGACTGGGCGGCGCGGTCAAGCAGGTCGAGGCCGAGCTCGACGAGGTGCAGGGTGCGCTGCGCGACTTCCTGCTCGACCTGCCCAACCTCACGCACGCGAGCACGCCCGAAGGACACGACGAAACCGGCAACGTGGAGGTCCGTCGCTGGGGCGAGCCGCCGCAGTTCGACTTCAAGCCGCGCGACCATACCGACGTGGGCGAGGCGCTCGGCTTGCTCGATTTCGCCACCGCCGCCAAGCTCTCGGGCGCGCGCTTTTCGTTCCTGCGCGGCGATCTGGCGCGACTGCATCGGGCGCTGGCGCAGTTCATGCTCGACATCCACACCCGCGAGCACGGCTATACCGAGTGCTACACGCCCTATGTGGTCGGCGCCGACGCGCTGGTCGGCACCACGCAGCTGCCCAAGTTCGAGGACGACATGTTCGTCGTGCGCCGCGGCGGCGCGGAGCAGGGCGAGAAGCTCTACCTGATCTCGACCTCGGAGATCACGCTGACCAACTCGGTGCGCGAGCGAGATCCTCGACCCCGCGACGCTGCCGCGCAGGCTGACCGCGCACACGCCGTGCTTCCGCTCCGAGGCCGGCAGCTACGGCAAGGACACGCGCGGCATGATCCGCCAGCACCAGTTCGACAAGGTCGAGCTGGTGCAGATCGTCCATCCCGAAAAATCCTACGACGCGCTGGAGGAACTGACCGGCCAGGCCGAGACGATCCTGCAGCGGCTCGGGCTGCCCTATCGGGTGATGGCGCTGTGCACCGGCGACATCGGCTTCGCCAGCGCCAAGACCTACGACCTCGAGGTCTGGCTGCCGGGGCAGAACGCCTACCGCGAGATCAGTTCCTGCTCCAACTGCGAGGCCTTCCAGGCGCGGCGGATGCAGGCCCGCATCGCGCACCGCGCAAGGCCGCACGGAATTCGTCCACACGTTGAACGGCTCCGCGCTTGCGGTCGGCCGCACGCTGGTCGCGGTGCTGGAGAACTACCAGCGCGAAGACGGCTCGGTGACGGTGCCCGAGGCGCTGCTGCCCTACATGGCTGGCGTGACGCGGATCTCGCGCGGGTGATGCTCCGACGCAGGCGCAATCCGCGCCTGCGCGGCGCCTGTTCGATCAGCGCAGGTTGCCCGTATGCCCCAGTGAATAGCGGCCCGGCTGCGGCCACACGGTAAGCCCGTGCGGCTCGCGGCCGACGGGGATGGTCTTCACCTCGCCGTTGGTGGTGTCGAACACGTAGACGACGTGATCGAAGCGTCCCGACAGCCACAGCCAGCGGCCGTCGGCGCTGACGTTGCCCATGTCGGGGCTGCCGCCGCCGGGAATCAACCAGGTCGCCTCGACCTTGCCGGTGGCGAAGTCGATCACCGACACGCCACCCTTGCCCTTGGCCGCGCCGTGGATCTTGTTCGAGCCGCGGTTGGCGACGTAGAGTTTCTTGCCGTCGCGGCTGGGATAGAGGCCGTGCGTGCCCTTGCCGGTCGCGATGAAACCAATCTGGCGGAAGGTCTCGAAGTCGACCACGTGGACGCCGTCGGCCATCATGTCGGCGACGTAGAACAGCTTGCCGTCCGGCGAGGCGCGGATGTCCTGCGGCATGCCCTTCCAGGTCGTGCAGATGGTCTCGTCTCGGCCATCGGGGCCCTTGACGACCGTGGTCGGCCGGCCGGGCTGGATGACCTGGGTGTAGCCCAGCACCTTGCGTTCGACCATGTCGAGTTTCGCGACCAGCCCCGCGAACTCGCAGGTGAAGATCGCATGGCGGCCGTCGATGGAGAAATCGGCGTGGTTGATGCCCCCGCAGCGCGGCACGTCGATCGAATACTGCAGCTGCATGGTCTTCGGATCGCGGAAGTCCAGGCGCTTGAAAGCTTCGGCGACGATGATCGCGGATTTGCCGTCCGGGGTGAAGTACATGTTGTACGGGTCGTCGACGGGAATCGTCTTGCCCGGCTTGCCGGTTTTCGGATCGATCGGCGTCAGGCTGCCCTTGTTCGTGTTCTCGGCGTTGTTCGCCACCCACAGCGTGCGCAGGTCGTACGACGGCACGACGTGCTGCGGATTGAGCCCGACGTTGAACTTGCCGACGATCTTGAACGTCGCCGGATCGATGACGTAGACGTCGCTCGACTGGATGTGCGGAACGTAGACGCGGGGCAGGTCGCCGGCCAGCTCGGGCCTGATCCTGCCCGCCGTCGTTTCGCTGTAGAGGTTCTGCGGATCGGGGACGCCCGGCATGCCGGGAATCGTCGTTACCGCGGCGGGCGGCGGCACCGGAGCCTTGGCGGGAGCCTGGGCGAAGCCCCAGGTGGACAGGGCAAGCGCCGGCAGCAGCGCCGACAGGACGGGCAGGGGACGGGCGAGACGGTCGAGCTTCAAGAACGCTCCTGGCGGGAGAAGTTGGAAGGAATGCCGGGTGTCGGCGCGAACGCGCGGGACGGATGGTAGTCGATCAGGGGCGCGCTGTCGCGCGGCGAATCGCCGCGACCGCCTGGCGGACGGTTTCGTCGGCGGCCAGCGCGCCGAGTTCGGCGCTCGCGCGGCGTGGATCACCGGTAACGCCGGGCAATGCCGGCTGGCCCGGCGACGGCGCGAGCCGGTCGAGGCGGACCTGGCGCGGATCGAGGGCCAGCATCAGCGACGTGTCGGCGAGCCCCGCATGCGGGCCGATCTCGGCGTCGCCGTGGCCGCGGCGCTTCAATTCCTGCGCGAACCACGCGGTCGGCACCCGATAGTACTCGGCGATCGCGTGCACCCGCACCGGCGTGGCCGCCCATTCGCGGTTGAGCAGCGCGGCGACCGCCGCGTTGTCGCGCTGGTAGTCGCCGGAGTCGCCCAGAAACACGATGTCGCGAAAGCCGTGCAGGCGGAAGCTGCGCGCCGCGTATTCGAGCGTCCTGCGATAGGCATCGGCGGGAATGGTGATCGTCCCGGGATAGCGCATGTGTCCGGTGGGCGGCTCGACGCTGCCTTCCGGCACGTAGGCGATCACCGGCGCGACCACCGCGTTGCCGAGCTCGCGGGCGATGCGCTCCGACAGCAGCCGGACCCTGACGTTGTGCTTCCCCAGCGTCATGTGCGGGCCGTTCTGCTCGGTGCCGCCGATAGGCACGATGATCGTGGTCGCGCCGTTGCGGATCTCCCGGGCCAGCTCGGGCGAGGTCAGCTCCTCGAGTTGCACGGTTGCGGCGGACGCGGCGCCGACGACGGAAAGCGCGCCGACGATGAGGATTGCGGTCAGTCGCGACGGCATCCGTGTCATGCGGGCATATTACGCGACGGCGTCGGCCACGGCCGCGGTTTCAGCGCGGGTTGGCGACGGGTTCGACGTGCAGGCGCGGCGTCGCCGGCTGTTCCTGGCGCAGCAGGATGTCGTAGTAGGCGCGCACGCGGTCGACGAAGGCCACGGGCATGCCGCCGCGCGCATAGCCGTTCCGCGCCTGGCTGTAGTGCTCGGGCAGCGCCAGCAGCGGCAACGCGGAACGCACGTCGCGCCACAGGTCGGGGTCGAGCTTCTGCCGCTGCGCCAGCACCCGCGCGTCCTCGAGGTGCCCCGGGCCGATGTTGAATGCCGCCAGCGCCAGCCAGGTGCGATCCGGCTCGGCGATTCGCGCCGGCAGGCGGGCGCCGAGCTGCGGCCAGGTATCGGGCGCCGGCGATCGTGCTCTGGCGCGGATCGAGCAGGTCGGTGACGCCGAGTTTCTTCGCCGTGTCCTCGGTGATCTGCATGAAGCCCCGCACCCCGGTCTCGCTGACGGCGAACGGATCCCACTGCGATTCCTGGTAGGCGAGCGCCGCGAGCAGCCGCCACTCGACGCCCGATGCCGACTGCGCGTCCTCGAACAGCCGGCGGTATTGCGGCAGCACGGTGCGGATGCGCTCCTGGAAGACGCCGGCGTCGATGCGCTGGATATGCCGGCCTGTGCGCGAAATAGCGGTCGGCGATGCGTGCGAGCATCCCGTCGCGACGGACGTCGGCGAAGTATCGGTCGAGGTCGTCGCGCAGCGCGCGATGCATCGGCGCGACCGCCCAGGCCAGGTCCCGCTTGGGGCCGACGACGAAGGCCTCGTCGAAATCCAGGAACACGTTGCGTGCCGCGGCGGCGTCGGTCGACGGCACGACGGCATAGTCGAGTTCCCCAGCCGACACCGTGCCGATCAGCGCATCGGCCGAGGGCAAGCGTCGAGGCGACCCACTCGATCTGCGGATGCGCGGCGCGCGCAGCCGCGAGTTCCGCCTCGACGCCGGTCCCCGACAGATAGGCGACCTTGGCCCCGTGCAGGTCGTCCCAGGACCGCGGCTGGAAGCTGCCGGTTCCGAACAGCAACACCGGTTCGACCGCGTGGTAGCCGTTGGTCCAGAGCACGTCGCGCGGGTCGCCGGCGGCCGCGTCGGCCTTGACCCTGCCGGGCGCCGGCGAGTACAGCCCGCCGATGCCCAGATGCGCTCGGCCGGCGGCGACCAGGGCGACCAGCGCCGCGGCGCTGTCGACCTCGACGACCTTCACGGTCAAGCCGCGGCGTGCGCGCGAATTGCATCAGCAGATCGTGATCGAAGCCCGTCGCCGTGGCGTCGGGACCGGGAAGCCACGCGGTGGGGCCGGCGTGCACGGCAACCTCGAGCGGCACCGTCGCGCTCGGCGCCGGCAGCGCCTGGGGCTGGCAGGCGGCGAGCAGGCCCGCGACGGACATGGCGCACGACAGACTCGCCAGCAGTGCGCGCGCGTGCAGCGAATTCCTGCAGGCGAGGCGGGTAGCGGACAAGGCAGGCGCGGTCGAATCGCTCGCGTTGATGGCGACGGGCGATTATAGCCACGCCGGAGGCGTCGCGCCGGGCGCCGGCGGCAAGGCGACGGATGCCGCTATAATGCGACGCCGCAAGCCGGGCATTCGCCCGATCATCGGCGGGTCGCCCCGCATTGCACAGTCGTGAATCTGGTCAGGTCCGGAAGGAAGCAGCCACAGCGACAACGTGCAAGTGCCGGGATCACGGCTCGCCACCCATTCAGGCGTCGCGTCCATCGGGCGCGGCGCGGGCGGCTGGACGGCGTCGTCGCGCCGCCTCAGCGCACCGTTCCGCGAATCAGGCGATAATTCCGCGATGAGCTATCAGGTCCTCGCCCGCAAGTGGCGGCCCATGACCTTCGCCGAGCTTTCCGGGCAGGCGCACGTCGTGACCGCGCTCGCCAACTCGCTGGAGCGCGGGCGGCTGCACCATGCCTACCTGCTGACGGGCACGCGCGGCGTCGGCAAGACGACCATCGCCCGCATCCTCGCCAAGAGCCTCAACTGCGCCACCGGCGTCACCGCCACGCCCTGTGGTGCCTGCCCGGCCTGCACCGACATCGACGCCGGCCGCTTCGTCGACCTGCTGGAACTCGACGCCGCGTCGCACACCGGCATCGACAACATGCGCGAGATCCTCGACAACGCGCGCTACGCGCCCACCGTCGGCCGCTACAAGGTCTACCTGATCGACGAAGTGCACATGCTGTCGAAGCCGGCGTTCAATTCGATGCTGAAGACGCTCGAGGAGCCGCCCGAGCACGTCAAGTTCGTGCTGGCGACGACCGATCCGCAGAAGATTCCCGGTGACCGTCCTGTCGCGCTGCCTGCAGTTCAGCCTGAAGCCGCTGACGCCGGCGCAGATCGAGGCGCGCATCGACCACATCCTGCGCGAGGAGGGTATCGAGCACGAATCCGGCGCCGTGGCGCTGCTGGCGCGCGCCGCGCACGGCTCGCTGCGCGACGGCCTGTCGCTGCTCGACCAGGCCATCGCCTTCGGCGGCGGCGAGGTGCGCGAGGAAGCGGTGCGCACCATGCTGGGCGCCGTCGACCGCGACTACGTGTACCGGATCGCCGACGCGCTGGCGGCCGGCGACGGCGTCGCGCTGCTCGCCGAATGCGACGCGCTTGACCGAGCGCGGACTGGCGTTCGCCTCGGCGCTGGAGGAACTCGCCGGCACTGTTTCACCGCGATCGCGGTGGCGCAGGCGGTGCCGGATGCCGCGGGGACGTTCGACGATGCGCGCGCGCCTGGCCGGATACGCCGCGGCCTTTCGCGCCGGAGACCGTGCAGCTCGACTACCAGATCGCGGCGCAGGGCAGGTCCGACCTGGCGCTGGCGCCGGACGAGGCGACCGGCTTCGCGATGACGCTGCTGCGCATGCTCGCGTTCCGACCCGACGACGCGACGGTGGCGCCCGGCGCGGGAGCCGATGCGGCGCCCGCGGCGGAACGCGGAATCCCGCGGCCGACGCCGGCGGCGTCGCCGAGAGTCGCGGCGGCCGCGCCACCGCGCGCCGCGCGACCGCGCCGTCGCCTTCGCCGCCGTCGATCGCCGCGATGGCGCCGGCACGGATGCCGCAGCCCGCGCGGGCGCCGGCTGCCGAGGTCGCGGCCGACAGGCAGGCATTGCCCGAGAGCGCCGAGGACTGGCCCGGTTTCATCGCCGGCCTGAAGCTCATCGGCATGGCGGCGCAGCTCGCCGCGCAGACGCAGTTGCAGTCGGTGAAGGGCAATGCGTTGACGCTGGCGCTGCCCGCCGCGCACAAGCACCTTGCGGACAAGGCCTATGCCGACAAGCTCAAGGTCGCGCTCGAGCAGGCGACCGGGCGCAAGCTGCTGCTGGCGTTCGAGGTCGGCGCGCCGGCCGAGACTTCGCTGGCGGCGACCGAGCGGCGCGAGCGCGCCGCGGCGCAGGCCAGCGGCGAGGCGGCCTTTCGCGACGAGCCGTTCGTGCGCGATCTGCTCGCGCGCGTTCGACGGTCAGGTGCAGGACCGACACCATCACCCCGCTCGCTGGCGATTCCGATTCCAGATGAAGGAGCAGGTGCACGCATGATGAAGAACCAATTGGCCGGCCTGATGAAGCAGGCCCAGCAGATGCAGGACAACATGAAGCGCGCGCAGGAGGAACTCGCGCAGACCGAGGTCGAGGGTCAGGCCGGCGCCGGGCTGGTCAAGGTGACGATGACCTGCCGCCACGACGTCAAGCGCGTGGCCATCGATCCGTCGCTGCTCGCCGAGGATCGCGACATGCTCGAGGACCTGGTCGCGGCCGCGGTCAACGATGCCGTGCGTCGCGTCGAGGCGACGACGCAGGAAAAGATGTCGCGGACTCACCGCCGGCATGCCGCTGCCGCCGGGCTTCAAGATGCCGTTCTGACGACGCGGGCCGGATCCGACCCCGTCGCGCGCCGGCCGCCATCGATGAGTGCACGCGCCTTCACGCCGCAGGAGCCGCTCGGCAGCCTCGACGGGCTGACGACCGCGCTGCGCTGCCTTCCCGGCGTGGGACCCAAGGCGGCGCAGCGCATGGCGCTGCACCTGATGCAGCACGATCGCGACGGCGCCCGTGCGCTCGGCGGCTGCGCTGACGCACGCGGCGCTGTCGCATCCGCCACTGCGAGCGCTGCAACACCTTCACCGAGGACGATGGTCTGCGCGATGTGCCGCTCCGATCGTCGCGATCCCGCGCTGCTGTGCGTGGTCGAGACGCCGGCCGACCTGCTGATGGTCGAGCACACGCAGGCCTATTCCGGCCTGTACTTCGTGCTGATGGGGCGGCTGTCGCCGCTGGACGGCATCGGGCCGAAGGAAATCCGCCTCGACCGCCTGCTGAAGCGCGTCGGCGACGGTAGCGTGCGCGAAGTCATCCTGGCGACCAATTTCACCCACGAGGGCGAAGCCACCGCGCACTACATCGGCGAACTGCTGCGCGCCCGCGGGCTGAAGACCACCCGTCTTGCGCGTGGCGTGCCGGTGGGTGGAGAGCTCGAATACGTCGACGCGGGCACGCTGGCGCAGGCGCTGCGCGAGCGGCGGCCTCTGGCAGAGTAGGCGCGGCCGGCGCCCGCACGCCAATCCCCGGCGGCCGCAGGATCGCCGCCGGCCATCCACTGGAGAACTTCATGACGCGAATCAACACGCCCCCCGCCGCAAGCCGAACCACCAGCCGCCGCGGTTTTCTCGCCGCCGCCACCGCTGCCACTGGTGGCGTGGCGCTGGGCTTCCCGATGCTGGCCCGTGCGCAGGGCCCGATCGCGATGCGCTGGCAGAG
Source organism: uncultured beta proteobacterium (assembly GCA_963699765.1). Classification (GTDB taxonomy): domain Bacteria; phylum Pseudomonadota; class Gammaproteobacteria; order Burkholderiales; family Casimicrobiaceae; genus VBCG01. The sequence goes on from CAVOVD010000011.1 coordinate 266,186, forward strand.
CGCGTGGAGCGCCAAGGACATCTTCCAGGAGTTCGCGCTCGACTACGCGAAGAAGGTCGGCGACATGACCGGCGGCGAGCTGAAGATCGAGGTGCTGCCTGCCGGCGCGGTCGCGCCGGCCTTCGGGCTGCTCGACGCCGTGGGCAAGGGTGCGCTCGACGGCGGCCACGGCGTCGCTGTCCTACCACTACGACAGGCAGGCGGCGCTGGCGCTGTGGGGCTCGGGACCGGCGTTCGCGATGGACGCCAACATGCTGCTCGCCTGGCACCGCTACGGCGGCGGCAGGCAACTGCTGGACAAGGTCTATGCGTCGATGAGCGCCAACGTCGTCTCGCTGCTCTACGGTCCGATGCCCACGCAGCCGCTGGGCTGGTTCAGGAAGCCGGTGACCAAGATCGGCGACTTCAGCGATCTCAAGTTCCGTACGGTCGGCATCGCCGTCGACCTGTACACGGCGCTGGGTTCCGTCGTCAGTGCGGTGCCCGACGCCGACATCATCCCGGCGCTTGACCGCGGCCAGATCGAAGCCGCCGAGTTCAACAACGCGTCGTCGGACCGCGACCTGGGTTTGGCCGAGGCCTGGAAGGTGTGCATGCTGCAGAGCTATCACCAGAACGCCGAGCAGTTCGAGATCCTGATCAACAAGGCGAAGTTCGATGCGCTGCCGGAAAAGCTGCGGGCCATCGTCGTCAACGCCGCCGACGCCGCGTCGGCGGACATGGCCTGGAAGGCGATCGACCGCTATTCGAATGCCTACGAGGACCTGCAGGCGAAGGACAAGGTCAGGTTCTACAAGACGCCCAACACCGTGCTGCAGAAGCAGCTCGAAGCCTACGATGGCACGGCGGCGAAGAAGGCGGCCGACAATCCGCTGTTCCGGGAAATCCTCGAGTCGCAGAAAAAATTCGCCGCTCGTGCGGTCAAATGGGAACTCGACACTCTCGTCGGCCGGCGCATGGCCTACAACCATTACTTCGGCGAGAAGCGGCCCGCCGGCAAGAGCTAGTCGCAGCGGCCGCGGCGAACGCGGGCGTTGCGCCGCGCGCGTCCGCGAGAGTAATCTACGGGACAGCACGACGGCTTCGGACTCTTCGCGAGGAGAACACATGCTGGTCAGCGAAATCCTGCGCGTCAAGGGCAACACGCTCTTCACGACGTCGCCCGACGCCAGCGCGCTCGGCGCCGTCGAGGTGATGGTCGAGCACGACATCGGTTCGCTGGTGGTCATGGATCGTGGCCGGCTCGCCGGCCTGCTCACCTTTCGTGAAGTCCTTGCAGCGCTCTCCCGCGGCAATGGCGCGCTCGGCGAGATCAGGGTGGCGGACATCTTCGAGCGCGACCCGATGACGGCGAGCCCGAAGCTCGACGTGATGGAACTGCGCGGCGCCATGCTCGAGCGCCACGCACGCTACGTGCCGGTGATGGACGACACGACGCTCCTGGGCGTGCTGTCGTTTCACGACGTGGCCAAGGCGGTCTACGAGGAGCAGCACTTCGAGAACCGCATGCTGAAGAGCTACATCAAGAACTGGCCGGACGAGGACGGACAGTAACCCCGGCCGCGCACGCGAAGCGGCGCCGCCGGACGCGTCGACCCCATCGCCGGTCAGGCCTGCAGCACGAACAGCGCCGGGCGTTTCGCGAAGCGCGCGAGTTCCTGCCCGCGCCACTGCGCGGCGGTCCGTCGCTCGATGGTTTCCGTCGGCAGCGTCAGGTCGGCCGCGACGCAGACCACCGTGTCGGGCCGCAGCATCGCGCCGATCGACTTGAGCATCGCCTCGTTGCGGTAGGGCGTCTCGATGAACAGTTGCGCGCAGAGCATTGCCCGCGACTCTGTTTCCAGCCGGCGCAACGCCTCGGCGCGCGCATCCGGCGGCACCGGCAGGTAGCCGTGAAAGGCGAAGCTCTGGCCGTTCATGCCCGAGGCCATCAGCGCGAGCAGCAGCGACGAGGGGCCGACCAGCGGCACCACCCGGATGCCCGCCGCGTGCGCCGCTGCCACCAGCGCTGCCCCCGGATCGGCGACGCCCGGACAACCGGCGTCGGACAGCAGGCCCATGTCCCGGCCCGCCCTGGCAGGCGCCAGCAGCGCCGCCAGTTCGGCCGCGCCGGCGCCCTCCGGCAGCGGCTTCATGTCCAGCGTGGCGATCGGCTGCGGGGGGTCGAGCGACTTGATGAAGGCCCGCGCCGGTTTGGGCGTCTCCACCACCCAGTGGAGGAGGTTGCGGGCGATGGAGATGGTCCGCGCCGGCAGCACGTCGGCCGGGGGCACGATGCCCAGCAGGTTGGGTACCAGGTACAGCGTCCCGCTCATGCCGCCGCCAGCGTGGAGCCCGGGGCCAGCACGTCGATGCCCTCGGCGCGCAGCAGCCGGCACAACGCGATCAGCGGCAGGCCGATCAGCGCGGTCGGGTCGTCGCTTTCGATCCGCTCGAACAGCGCGATGCCGGCACCCTCGGAGCGTACCGAGCCGGCGCAATCGTAGGGCTGCTCGCGGTCGAGGTAGGCGACGATGTCGGCTTCGGTCAGCACCCGGAAGGTGCTGGCCACGTCCACCCGCGCGCAGGCGCCGCGGCCGCTGGCCGCATCGACCAGGGCCACGCCGGTGTGGAAGACCACGGTCCGCCCGGACAGCGCGCGCAGCTGGGCGACGGCTGCGTCATGGTTCCCCGGTTTGCCCACCGCCGCGCCTTCGCAGTCGGCGACCTGATCGGAGCCGATGACCAGTGCGTCGGCGTAGCGTGCCGCCACGGCGCGCGCCTTGGCCAGCGCCAGGCGCAGCGCGGTTTCCGCCGGGGCTTCTCCCGGCAGCGGAGCCTCTTCGACCTCCGGCGCGGCGACCACGAAGGGCAGACCGAGCCTCGCCAGCAACTCGCGTCGATAGCGCGACGTCGACCCCAACACCAGGAGCCGGGCCGGCAGGTGAACATTTCCCATTGTTTTTGCTGACATTTCTTTGACACCCGAAGGGAATTTGGCTATTATCTCCGGTTTGGTCCGACGGCCCAATCGGAAGCGCTGCCATGGCTTCGGGCGTTGGGGCGACCGGACCCGCTTTCCGACACCTGCGTTCCATCAGCGACCGATGAATCGAACTCCCGGACAAGCGGCCAAAGGTACGGGAACCCGGGGGACGGGAACCTTCGACGCGTTCGCGCTGGCGCGTACGCGCGGCGTGCTGGAAGGCAGCTTCGCCGTCCAGGCCCTGCCGCGACTGGCCGATTGCCTGGCCGACGACTCCGGCTCGCTGGCCTGGCGGATCGAAGGCACGCGCGACGCGGCCGGCCGGCCGGCGCTCGCGGTGGAAGTGAACGGCGAAGTGGCGCTGGAATGCCAGCGTTGCCTGGGATCGTTCCGGTTTCCGGTGGCGCAACGGACGCTGACGGTGCTCGTGAGGAACGAAGCCGAGGCGGATGCAGTGGACGAGTCGGTGAACGACGAAGTGCTGGTCGCCGCCGGAGCCGTGGACCCGGCGGAACTGGTCGAGGATGAATTGCTGCTGACGTTGCCCTACGCGCCCAAACACGCGGAAGGCGACTGCAGCGACGAGCAGGATTGACGAACGGGATTACAACGAGGAGAACCTCATGGCAGTTCAGCAGAACAAGAAGTCGCCGTCCAAGCGCGGCATGCACCGCGCGCACGATTTCCTCACCGCGCCTGCGCTCGCCGTCGAGCCGGTCAGCGGCGAGGTGCATCTGCGCCATCACATCAGCCCCAATGGCTACTATCGCGGCAAGAAGGTCGTCAAGACCAAGGCCGACGAATAACGCGAAATAGCGCGCGGGCGCCCATGTGCCCGCATTGGCCGGACGCGCGCCATGGGTGGTCAGGCGACGTGAGCGTCCGCGGCGGCAACACATCCGGGGGACCCAAGGCATGACCGTCACGGTTGCCGTCGACGCCATGGGGGGCGACCACGGCCCCGCTGTCACCATTCCGGCCAGTCTCGCCTTCCTCGAGCAAACACCGGGGGCGCGGGTCATCCTGGTCGGGCTGGAGGCGCCGCTGACGCAGGCGCTCGCCAGGGTGCGCTCGCCGGCGCGGGATCGCATCTCCGTGCACGCGGCCACCGAGGTGGTCGACATGGACGAGCCACCCGGAGATGCGCTGCGCAGGAAGAAGGATTCTTCGCTGCGGGTGGCGGTCAACCTGGTCAAGGACGGGACCGCCGACGCCTGCGTGTCGGCGGGCAATACCGGCGCGCTGATGGCCATTTCCCGCTTCGTGCTCAAGACGCTCCCGGGCATCGACCGGCCGGCGATCGCCTCGCACATCCCGACCAAGACCGGCGTGACGCTGGCGCTGGACCTCGGCGCCAACGTCAACTGCACGCCCGAGCAACTGCTGCAGTTCGCGGTGATGGGCAGCGCGCTGGTCACCGCGGTCGACGGCACCGAGCGGCCCACGGTGGGGCTGCTGAACATCGGCGAAGAGGACATCAAGGGCAACGTGGTGGTCAAGGAGACCGCCGAACTGCTGCGCGCGTCGCACCTCAACTTCCACGGCAACGTCGAGGGCAACGACATCTACAAGGGCACGACCGACGTCGTCGTCTGCGACGGTTTCGTCGGCAATGTCATGCTCAAGGCGTCCGAGGGCCTGATCATGATGCTCTACGAGTTCCTGCGCGGCGAGTTCATGCGCAACCCGCTGACCAAGCTCGCGGCGCTGGCCGCCTATCCGGTGCTGATGGCCTTCAAGCGCCGCGTCGACCCGCGCCATTACAATGGCGCGATGCTGGTCGGATTGAAGGGTGTGGTGGTGAAGAGCCATGGCGGTGCCGACGCGGTCGGCTTCCGGCATGCGCTGCTCAAGGCGCACGCCGAGGTCGCCAACGGCGTGCTCGAAAAAATCTCTGCGGCGATTGCGGCGATGCCGCCGATTGCGGCGGCGGCAGCGGCGGCGAATGGCGAGGCGATCGTCCTCGGCGCGACGCCGGACGCGGCGCAGTCTCCCAGGCTCGTGAAGGATGCATAGCCGCATCGCCGGGACGGGCCGCTACCTGCCGGCCAACGTGCTCACCAACGCCGAACTGGCGCGCCGTGTCGCGACCGACGACGAGTGGATCCGCACACGTACGGGCATAGAGCAGCGGCACATTGCCGCGCCGGACGAGGCGACCTCCGACCTCGCGCTGCACGCCGCGCGCGCGGCGCTGGAGGCGGCGAAGATGGACGCTGCCGACATCGACCTGGTCATCGTCGCGACGACCACGCCCGACATGGTGTTTCCGTCGACGGCGTGCATCCTGCAGGACAAGCTGGGCATCGGCGGCGGCCCCGCCTTCGACGTCCAGGCGGTATGTTCGGGTTTCATCTACGCGCTGACCATCGCCGACCAGATGGTGAAAAGCGGCGCCGCGCGCAATGCGCTGGTGGTCGGCGCCGAGATCTATTCGCGGATCCTCGACTGGACCGACCGCGGCACCTGCGTTCTATTCGGCGACGGCGCCGGCGCGGCGGTGATCGTGCCCTCGGCCGCGCCGGGCATCCTCGCCTCGTGCCTGCACGCGGACGGAAGCCACCGCGGCATCCTGAGCGTGCCGGGGCAGGTCAGCAACGGCACGGTGACGGGATCCCCGTACCTGCAGATGGACGGCCACGCGGTGTTCCGCTTCGCGGTCAAGGTACTGGCCGAGTCGGCGGAGGAGGCGCTCGCGCTGACCGGCATGCGCGCCGCGGACATCGACTGGGTGATTCCGCACCAGGCGAACATCCGCATCATGGATGCGACCATGAAGAAGCTGCACCTGCCGCACGACAAGCTGATCGTGACTGTCGACCTGCACGGCAACACGTCGGCGGCGTCGATCCCGATGGCACTGGACATCGCCGTGCGCGACGGCCGCATCCGGCCGGGGCACCGGGTCATGCTGCTGGGCGTGGGCGGCGGCTTCACCTGGGGTTCCGTATTCCTGCAGTGGTGAGATGAGGGTGGTGCGATGAAGCTGGCATTCGTGTTTCCGGGGCAGGGCTCGCAGGCCATCGGCATGATGGACGGTTTTGCCGGGCATCCTGCGGTGCGCGAAACCTTCGCCGAGGCTTCCGAAGTTCTGGGCGATGACCTATGGGCGCTGGTCGAGAACGGACCGGCCGAGGCGCTGGCGCTGACCACCAACACGCAGCCGGTGATGCTTACCGCGGGCGTGGCCGTGCTGCGTGCCTGGCAGGGGGCGGGCGGACCCGCGCCGGACATCGTGGCCGGGCACAGCCTTGGCGAGTACACGGCGCTGGTCGCCGCCGGCGCACTGTCCTTTCGCGACGCGGTGCCGCTGGTGCGCTTTCGCGCGCGGGCGATGCAGGAAGCGGTGCCCGCAGGCGTCGGCGCCATGGCGGCGATCATGGGTGCGGACGACGCGGCGGTTGCCGCCGCCTGCGCCGAGGCGGCGCAGGGGCAGGTGGTTGAGCCGGTCAATTTCAATGCGCCGGGACAGGTGGTGATCGCCGGGCATCGCGAGGCGGTGGAACGGGCGATCGCCGCCGCCAAGACGCACGGCGCCAAGCGTGGTGTCCTGCTGCCGGTGTCGGCGCCGTTTCACAGCTCGCTGCTGCGGCCGGCCGCCGAGCGCCTGGCCGCTCGCCTCGCCGAGGTCCCGTTTTCCGCGCCGGAGATTCCGGTGCTGCACAACGTCGACGTGGCCGAGCATCGCGAGCCCGAGGCCATCCGGCGTGCGCTCGCGCAACAGGCGGCCAGCCCGGTGCGCTGGACCGCGACCGTCCAGGCCATGGCCGAGCGTGGCGTCACGCAGGTCGTCGAGTGCGGCCCCGGCAAGGTGCTCGCCGGACTCACCCGGCGCATTGTCGAGGGCGTGAACGCGCATGCGCTTACGGACGCAGAGGCGCTCGCCAATGCGCTGGCCGAACTCCGCGGGGACGCGCAAGGATCGAAGGGATGACCATGAACGACGCAACGCTGGCCGGGCAGACGGCGCTGGTGACCGGAGCAACACGCGGCATCGGCCTGGCGATCGCGCTCCGGCTTGCCGTCGACGGCGCAACGGTGATCGGCACTGCGACTACCGACGAGGGCGCGGCGAGCATCACCGCAAGGCTCGCCGAAGCGGGCAATGCCGGATATGGCATCCGGCTCGACGTCACCGATGGCGCGGCGACCGAGGCGGCGCTGGCGGAGCTGGAGGCGAAACACGGCGGGATCACCATCCTGGTCAACAACGCCGGCGTCACCCGCGACAACCTGCTGCTGCGGATGAAGGACGACGAGTGGGACGCCATCATGGCAACCAACCTCAAGCCCGCGTTCAAGCTCGCCAAGGCGCTGCTGCGCGGCATGATGAAGGCGCGCCACGGACGCATCATCCAGATCGGCAGCGTGGTCGGTTCCAGCGGCAATCCCGGTCAGGCCAATTACGCGGCGGCGAAAGCCGCGCTGGTCGGCTTTTCCAAGTCGCTGGCGCAGGAGGTCGGCAGCCGCAACATCACCGTCAACTGCGTCGCGCCCGGGTTCATCGACACCGACATGACCAAGTCGCTGCCCGAGGCGACCCGCGAGGGCATGCTTGCGCGCGTTCCGCTGGGTCGCCTGGGACGCCCCGACGACATCGCCAACGCGGTCGCCTACCTGGCGAGTCCGGGGGCGAGTTACGTGACCGGCGTCACGCTGCACGTCAACGGCGGCATGTACATGGCCTGACCGCAGGAAGGCGGGCAGGCTATCGCGCCAAAGGCCCGGCCTCGGCCGGGGTTGTTCTGGTAGAATCCATCGGTTTGAATCAAGGGGCCCCGCACGGGGAGGAGAGCATGGAAAACGTCGAACAGCGGGTCAAAAAAATCGTCGCCGAGCAGCTGGGCGTCAACGAAGCCGAGATCAAGACCGAATCGTCCTTCGTGGACGACCTGGGTGCCGATTCCCTCGACACGGTCGAGCTGGTGATGGCGCTCGAGGAGGAATTCGAGACCGAGATCCCGGACGAGGAAGCGGAAAAGATCACCACGGTGCAGCAGGCGATCGACTACGTTTCCTCGCATCTCAAGAAGTAGTTCAAGGCCGCGCGCGGCGGGTCCCGACCCGCTGTCGCGTCGCCGAGGCGGGCGATCCGGAGCCACATCGCTCCGGCGTCGGCCACGGCGGATTCCCGCCGAACTTTCCACCCAAGCCAGCAGAACATGACCCGCCGTCGCGTCGTCGTCACCGGCCTCGGCTGCATCTCGCCCGTTGGCAACGACGTGGATTCCGCCTGGGCGGGCATCCTGGCCGCGAAATCCGGCATCGCCCGCATCACCCGGTTCGACGCCTCGGCGTTTCCGGCGCAGATCGCCGGCGAGGTGAAGGATTTCGACGTCACCCGGTTCCTTTCCGGCAAGGAAGCGCGACGCTACGACACGTTCATCCACTATGGCCTGGTCGCGACCATGCAGGCGGTGAAGGATGCGGGGCTCGAAGGCTTTGCCGGTGACCTGGAGCGCGTCGGCGTCTGCGTTGGCTCGGGCATCGGCGGCCTGCCGATGATCGAGGAGACGCAGAAGGCCTACACCGAGGGCGGACTGCGCAAGATATCGCCGTTTTTCGTGCCCGGATCGATCATCAACATGATCTCTGGCCTGGTGTCGATACAATACGGCTACAAGGGTCCGAACCTGGCCACCGTCAGCGCCTGTTCGACCGCCAACCACAGCATCGGCGAGGCGTCGCGGCTGATCGAGTACGGCGACGCCGACGTGATGCTCGCCGGGGGCGCCGAGTCCACGGTATCGCCGCTGGGCATCGGCGGCTTCTGCGCGTCGCGCGCGCTGTCGACGCGCAACGACGATCCGGCGACGGCCAGCCGTCCATGGGATGTCGGCCGTGACGGATTCGTGCTGGGCGAAGGTGCCGGCATCCTGGTGCTCGAGGAACTCGAGCACGCCAGGGCGCGCGGCGCGCGCATCTACTGCGAACTCGCCGGTTACGGGATGAGCGCCGACGCGCACCACATCACCGCACCGCCTGAAGACGGCGACGGCGGGCGGCGCAGCATGGTCAACGCGATGAAAAACGCCGGCCTCAATCTGACCGACGTCGACTACATCAACGCCCACGGCACGTCGACGCCGCTGGGCGACATTGCCGAGTGCATGGGCGTCAAGCGGGCGTTCGGCGATCACGCGGCCAAACTTGCCGTGTCGTCGACCAAGTCGATGACCGGGCACCTGCTTGGCGCCGCCGGCGGCATCGAGGCGGTCTTCACCGTGCTCGCGCTGCGCGACCAGGTGGCGCCGCCGACGGCCAATCTGACCGACGTCGACCCGAACTGCGACCTCGACTTCGTGCCGCTGCAGGCGCGATCGATGAAGATCGGCGCCGCGCTGTCCAACTCCTTCGGTTTCGGGGGCACCAACGCGACGCTCGCATTCCGCGCGCTGACCTGACGGGCTTTCGCCTCATTTTCGTCTCATGTTCGTTTCACTCTCGTTTGACGCGGGCTTCCGCTTCGCAATGCCATGGCGCTCATAGTCCAGAAATACGGCGGCACCTCGGTCGGGTCGACCGACCGCATCAAGAACGTCGCCCGCCGCGTTGCGCATCATCACCGGTTGGGTCACCAGCTCGTCGTCGTCGTCTCGGCGATGTCCGGCGAGACCAACCGGCTGCTTGGACTGGCGAAGGAAATCTCCGCCAGCCCCGACACGCGCGAACTCGACGTCATCGCCGCGACCGGCGAGCAGGTGACCATCGGCCTGCTGGCCATCGCGCTGCACGAGCTCGGCATCAAGGCCAAGAGCTACACCGGCGGCCAGGTCCGGATCCTGACCGACAGCGCGTTCGCCAAGGCGCGTATCCTGGAAATCGACAGCGCCAACATGCGCCGCGACCTCGATGCCGGCACCATCGTCATCGTCGCCGGATTTCAGGGCGTCGATGCGCAGGGCAACATCACCACGCTGGGCCGCGGCGGCTCGGACACCTCCGGCGTCGCACTCGCCGCGGCGCTCGAAGCCGACGAGTGCCAGATCTATACCGACGTCGACGGCGTCTACACCACCGACCCGCGCATCGTCCCCGAAGCGCGGCGGCTGGACACCGTCACGTTCGAGGAAATGCTGGAAATGGCCAGCCTCGGGTCGAAGGTGCTGCAGATCCGCTCGGTCGAATTCGCCGGCAAGTACAAGGTCAAGCTGCGCGTGCTGTCGTCGCTGGACGAGCCGGAGTCGGCGGCGCCCGGCACGCTCATCACATTCGAGGAAGACGAACACATGGAACAGGCGATCATCTCGGGCATCGCGTTCAACCGCGACGAGGCCAAGATCTCGGTGATGGGCGTGCCGGACAAGCCCGGCATCGCCTACAGCATCCTCGGTCCCATCGCGGCGGCCAATCTCGACGTCGACATGATCGTCCAGAACATCGGCGCGTCGGGACACACCGACTTCTCGTTCACCGTCAACCGCGGCGAGTATCTGCAGGCGCTGGACGTGCTGGAGCAGGAGCGCGGCAAGAGCTTCGCTGCGCGCGCCATCATCGGCGACAACAAGATCTGCAAGGTCTCGGTGGTCGGCATCGGCATGCGCTCGCACGTCGGCATCGCGTCCAGGATGTTCAAGGCGCTGGCCGAGTCCGGCATCAACATCCAGATGATCTCCACCTCGGAGATCAAGATCTCGGTGGTGATCGACGAGAAATACCTCGAACTCGCCGTGCGCGTGCTGCACGAGGTCTTCGAACTGGACAAGGCCCCGGCCTGACCCGGGCCTGAGCATCTAACATCCGGATTATTCGGCGGTTTTTTGTCGTGCCGGTGGACGCGGTATCGTCCTCCCGGTAGAATGCGCGGTTCCCGGAGACGTGGCCGAGTGGTCGAAGGCACTCCCCTGCTAAGGGAGCATACGGGCCAAAACCTGTATCCAGGGTTCGAATCCCTGCGTCTCCGCCAGAACTGCTGTTGTACGACCCTGAGACATGGGTGACAGATCGTACCTAAGACATGGGTGACAACCGCGTGCCGAACGGGTTGTCCAAGGGTTGCAGGGTTTTCTGCTCCAAGTCGATGTAGCCGAGATCGTACTGCATGAAGCTGACGATCCAAATGCCCTCGTCGACTTCCTTGATACCGACGCGCTGACCGGCCAGGACGTGAGAGAGGCTGATGCGTTTGCGGTGCATGCAGATGCGCCCGCAGGCGGTGACCAGCACGTCGCGATCGTGCAGCGGGTAGGTCAGTTCGGGCAACCCACGATAACGCGTTGGCGAGGCTGAATACATTTCGGCCGGGGTCTTCATGGCCAAGGCCTCGTGCGGCCGCTCGGTGTTGAACTCCTGAACGAAGGTATCGAAGCGCGCCTGCTGCTGGAGGCTGTTCATGCCGGGCGGGCGGGTGGCTTCCTTTTTCAAGGTCAGGTGCATGCGCTCGTGGCGGCCGTTTTGCTGCGGATGACCGGGCTTGATGCGCTCGATAGCGATGCCCAGGCGCAGCCACCAGACGGACAGCTTGGACAGGTTGAACAGGGCGTTGGGGCTGGCGAAGGGGACGCCGTTGTCGGAGCGGATGGCGGCGGGCAGGCCGCGCTCGCGGAACAGTTGCTCGAAGGCGGTGATGGCGGTGTCTTCGCGGGTCGATTCCAGTGCCTCGCAGAGCAGCAGGAAACGGGAGGCGTGGTCGGTGACGGTGAGGGGGTAACAGTAGGAGCCGTTGCCGAGCTTGAACTCGCCCTTGAAGTCGGCGCACCACAGGTCGTTGGGCGTGACGCCCGGGGATAGCGGGGTGCCGCTGGCGCGCGGCCGCGGGCGGCGAATCGCCTTGACCAGGCCGTGCCGATGCAAGACAGCATGGATGGTGCTCTTGGCCGGGATGCGCAAGTCCCCGTCCAAACGGCGCACCAGCAGTTCGCGAATCTTGCGCGCCCCCCAATGCGGCTTCTCGCGCTTGAGCCGGACGATCAGGCTCTCGATCTGCGCCGGCAGCTGGTTGGCGTACCGTACCGGCCGGCGGGAGCGGTCGCTCAACGCCTCGGCCCCGTGCTCGCGGTAGCGGGCAAAGATCTTGTACCCGGTCTTGCGGGAGATGCCAAACTCCCGGCACACCTCCGTCATTGCCTCGCCATCCAACAACTTGACGACAAACCGCAGGCGCTCGTCCATCACCGAACACTCCTTCCACGGCATAGACACCTCCCGCTAAAATGCGGAAAGTGTTACCCATGTGTCCGGTACGTTCTGTAACCTATGTCTCGGGTCGCTCAGCTGTGTACGGCCCGGCACTGGCCAACGAGCGCGTACAGACCAACGCTGCCGGTCAGGTGGTGCTGAAGCTGAAGACCCCCTGGCGCGACGGCACCACGCACCTGGTCATGAGCCCGCTGGAGTTCATGCAGCGTCTGGCCGCGCTGGTGCCACGCCCGCGGCTGCACCTGATTCGCTTCCACGGCGTGCTGGCCCCCAACGCCAAGCTGCGCGCGATGGTGGTGCCGCAAGAGCCCGAGCCGCCCGCCCAGGCCGCGCCACCTGCCGAGTGCCAGGCGAGCTGCGCGCATCACAGGCCGGTGCGGCTGAGTTGGGCCCGGCTGCTCAAGCGGGTGTTTGCGCTCGACCTGGAGCACTGCCCGGACTGCGGCGGCGAGCTGAAGATCATTGCGGTGATCCTGGAGCAGCCGGTGATCGAGAAGATCCTCACGCACCTGGGTCTGCAGGCCCGTGCGCCGCCACGCTCAGTTGCGCGTGAACAGTCCCTGCAGCTGCGCCCACGCGCCATGCCGGGCGCGCGCGGTGGTGAGACCGATGCGGCCCCGGGGCCGCAGAAACAGGATCAGCAGACCGGCGCAACGGACGGAATCGGCTGTACCCTGAACAAAATCTGTTTGTCCAACGTTTGTCCAGGTCCACAGGATGACCTTTTTGGTTATAATGGGCCGTTGCTTCTGAACAGCGCTTCCTTGGCTGCTCAGACGTCCATTAACCAAATGGGGGTACTTGCGATGAGGTCCCCGATCCATGATGTAGAACGCACCGGGCTCGGGCAACAACTGATCGAGGGTGTTGACCTCGTGCATCTTGCCGTCGCTGATGTGGATGAAGGTCGGGATGTTGCCGCGCAGGTCGAGCAGCGTGTCCAGCTTGACCGCCGCCTTGGTCGAGCGTAACGGGGCCCACGGAAACACCGACAGGCACAAATCGATGGTCGTCGTGTCGAGTACGTAAACGGAGTTCTTCAGTCGACCCCGAACGGTTCCTCGGCATACAACGGTCGGGCAATGCCGATCAGGCTTTGGGCGAAGTCGACGTACATGCGCCAGTCGCGCACGGCGTTGGCATTGGCCAGCGTATTGCGCGCCACCGTCGACCGAATGCCGAGGTCGAGGTGATAGAGCTTGGAAGGTCGAGATGGGCCCTGTGCCACTCAAATGCTCGCTGACGCCGAAAAGTCGGGACGGTAACATAAAGATGTACATCGTTTCAGAGCGTCATGACTTGGTGCTTACCGAGGCGGAACGTAAATAGCGTCTAAAGATGATTTACTTTCAAAAAAAGGATAACGACATGTCAAACAAAATCGTACCTAAAGACGAGCTAGTCAAGTTTATCGGGACCAAGGTTGAACCAACCGAATGGTATGAAGTTACGCAGGACCGCATCAACGAATTCGCCCACTGCACGGGCGATGACTACTTCATGCATGTTGATCCCGAAAAAGCGAAAAAAACCGATATGGGTGGAACCATTGCTCACGGCTTGCTGACGCTGGGGTTGACACCTTACATTATGGCTAACTTTCCAGTGCCTAAGAACATGCCACATGGTTTCAACTATGGGTATGACAAGATTCGTTTCCTGGCCCCGGTACACACTGGTAAGCGGGTACGCATACACGGCGAGGTTAAGGACGTTCAGTGGAAGGATGAGCACGACTGCAAGTTCATCACTGCTTTGACCGTTGAAATTGAAGGTGAGGAAAAGCCAGCACTCTACGCCGAATGGATTCTCTACTACGAAACCACCGATTAAGTTTACCGCTGAACCTGCTCGCTCACCCGGTATCACAGGGTGAGCGAACCATCATCTAATCACCATCCAGGGAGACGTACATGACAGATACTTCCAATCTTCCGCTAGACGGAATCCGCGTAATTGATTTCACACAGGCCGAGCAGGGCCCCATTGGCACTCTACAGCTCGCTGATTTTGGTGCCGATGTGATCAAGATCGAGCGCCCGGGCGTGGGTGACCTGAGTCGGCATACCGTTGGCGGGACCTCTCTAGAGGCGACGAACAATCCGACGTATGTAGCCATGAATCGCAACAAGCGTTCGATGGAACTTGATACGAAAAGCGAAGCCGGAAAGAAGATTATCTATGAACTCGTCAAAGTGTCGGATGTGGTCGTAAACAATTTTCGCCCTGGCGTGATGGATAAGCTCGGCTTCAGCTATGAGAAGCTTAAAGAGATTAATCCACGCATTATTTTTGCGTCCGCAACAGGCTACGGACCTGTGGGACCAAATGAGAAAAAACCTGGGCAGGACATGGTGGCCCAAGCTGTAACAGGCTTCATGTATGAGACCGCGGATCCGTCAGTTCCACAATCGATAGTTCCAACAGCTATCTGCGATTACACCGGAGGTATGCATCTCTGTCAGGGCATTTTGGCCGCGTTGGTTGGGCGAAATAAAACAGGCCTTGGTCGAAAAGTGGATGTGTGTCTTTATGATTCGATGATTCATACGCAACTGCAGGAAGCAGCCTACTGGAGCAAATACAAACAAGTTCTGAACTGGGCGGCAATGCCACTCGCTATTCACGCCGAGGCCAAGGATGGACCAATTGTGATGATTGGAGCGTTTATGCCCAACCCGCTAAAGGCTATGTGCGCTGCATTCGAAATAGATGATCTTACCAAACCCTATCCGGATATGGCTTCTCAGATCAAAAACAAAAAGCTTATACAAGATACACTCCGCAAGGAAATTGCCAAATACACCATGGACGAAGCTTTGGCACGTCTTGAAGGGCAGGATGTACTTTGTTCCAAGGTCCGCAAATTAAGTGAGGTAATGGATGACCCACAAACGAAGATTAACAATATGATTCTCGATATTGATCACCCGATTCTTGGTAAAATTACGACCATCGGTTGCCCTGTTCATATCAGTGACGCTCCTGTTACTACGAGAATAATGGCGCCACAGCTCGGTGAGCACACCAAAGAGATCCTTAGCGAACTTGGTTTGTCCGGAAAATAACGGTAAGAGCGCTGGATAAGTGTTCTGTTTGACATAAGCCACGGCGTACCCGGGTTGCGATTGATCGTCCAACGAGGATGAATGCAGTTGATACTTCCAGCCGCAGACGCGGCTGGAGGAAATCCGGGATCAGATCAAGCTAGCAGCAACGTAAACACTGAACGAAAGTGAGAACGATATGACTACAAGTTACAAAACAATCAATACATTTGAAAAAGATAATATTTTTTATCTAGAAGTAAACAGGCCCAACGAGCTAAATGCATTGAACAAAACTGTTTTAGAGGAAATGTTGGATGCGATAAAAAATATAGATGTTAAAAAATATAAGGGCGTTATCCTAACAGGTGTTGGAGAAAAGTCTTTTATCGCAGGTGCAGATATAACTGCCATGTCTCAAATGACTCCGGAAGAAACAAAAGTCTTTGCTGAAACAGGACAGGCCGTCACCTTGGCAATGGAAGACTTGGCCCTGCCTATGATTGCCTGCGTTCATGGCTTTGCACTTGGCGGTGGATGTGAAATGGCAATGTCTTGCGATTTCATTTATGCTTCGAAGCAAGCAGTTTTTGGACAGCCTGAGGTTAAATGGGGTGTGTTACCTGCTTTTGGTGGAACCCAAAGACTTCCAAAATACATTGGTCGAAACCGGGCAAAAGAGCTGATCTATTCGGGCACTTTTATAGATGTTGATAAAGCCTATGAGTGGGGATTGGTGAATAAAGTAACAGATGATAAAGCAAGCTGCCTGCAAGCCGCAGTTGAGTGCTTAAAAGTTATAGGAAGAAATGGTCCACTTGCCGTTGCAAGTGCAAAACAAGTGATGATTGCTGGCAATGATTTATCAAATAAAGACGGTCTGAGAACAGGAAGGCGCAGTCTTTGGAGTCGTTGCTAGGTCCAATGATAAGGCGGAAGGGACCAAAGCATTTGTAGAAAAAAGACACCCAGTGTTTACAAGAACCTAAAATGATTAGCGTGTAACTCACATACGGATGGTAGTCAAAAACTATCAACGTGCGAGTAAGTAGGTTCTGGAATCATACCAAGCATACGATCATGCAATCATAGCAACTAAAGGAAAAAAATGAGTGACCAAAAAGTACGCGTGGAGATCGCTGGCGGCGTGGCAACCTTGTTCCTCGTTAACCCGCCGATGAACGTGATGACACTGGATATGAGACGCGAGTTGGACGCGACCCTGACCCGCCTGGAGGCTGACCCAGCGATAGGGGCGATTGTACTCACAGGCGACGGTGACCGCGCTTTCGGCACCGGCTCCGACATCAAGGAATTTCCCGGACTCTTGGCGGACGGTACCGTCGTGTCTCGCAAGCTCGGTCCTGAGAACGAAACATTCACCAAATTCGCCAATTTCCCGAAACCCACAGTCGTGGCCATTGAAGGCTATGCGCTAGGCGGCGGCATGGAACTCGCAGCCGGCGCCGACATCATCGTGTGCGGCGAAAATTCAAAATTCGGCGTACCCGAAATAAACCTTGGCGCCATACCCGGCAGTGGAGGCTCAGTCCGTATTACACGGCGTATCGGTATTGGCCGCGCCAGTGAATTGTTTTTGCTGGGCGACATGATCGATGCGCAGACAGCGCTCGCATGGGGCTACGTCAATCACGTTAAGCCTAAAGGCGAGGTGCTCGCACACGCGCAAAAAATTGCTGCAAGGCTTGCAAGCTCTCCGAAGCAGGCCATTTGTGCCGCCAAGCAGGCGTTGCGGTATGGCTTGCAATTGCCCGAGGAGCAGGCAATCGCGAAGCTGCTTGACGTGCTCGATGTGCTACAGCGTACGCAGGACCTCCGCGAGGGAGCCGACGCCTTCATGAATAAGCGCAAAGCGAATTTTCAAGACCCGCTGGACACCTCAAAATTCGTTGGCTGCATGTTTCCAAAATAAGCTTGCGCCCCGTTCAAAGCGGGGGTCGACTCAGGTGGTGAGGCCTGAGTTGGCGAACGAATTTCGCAAGAAGGCCGGGGATCTCGGCCTTTTTGTATTGGGGTTGGCTTATCGATGAGGCACCAATGGACGTATCGACGCACAGACGGTACCCGTGCTTTTGCCGAAAATCTTGCACCAGACTGGAAGACTAAATAGTCATCGGTTTTCAGCCTTGAGCCGACCTGACGAGAAAATAAATAAACACGTAAACATATGAGGTAGAACGATGGATTTTGGAATAGCAGATTTGTTTGTGATTTTTTTAATCACCCTGGGGCCGCTCAAATCAGCGATCGTGTATGTTACATTGACAGCCGATGCCGATGCCGGCTTAAGGCGCAGCATCGCTATAAGAACGGTGCTAACATCAACTGTCGTGGCACTCCTTTTTGTGATTGCCGGCGAATTCCTGCTGGATGCGTTTCACATATCGATTCCCGCTTTGAAGCTGGGAGGGGGACTTATTTTGGTGCTCTTTGCACTCGAAATGGTGTTGGGCAGCCAGTCACAAGAAGCGCCGAAGACCGATTCGGCAGCATCGACCAATATCGCCGTTTACCCTCTGGCCATGCCATTGATGGTAACCCCTCAGGGCCTTGTTGCGATTGTTACCTTAACTGCAGCCGCACCCGGAACGAGTGAATTGGTGTTAATGATAGGATTGATACTCGGGATTATGGCATTCAACTTTATCTTTCTTCTCGGCGCTCAGCGGATTCTTAGCGCGATAGGCCCGGCAGCGCTTAAAGTGGTGTCAGTTATTGTGGGATTATTGCTAGTCTCTTTGGCGATTCAGTTGATGATTTGGGGTCTAACCGATCTCGGGGTACTGCAAGAACTTCCAGCCAAGGGCTAAGCTAAGGTTTAAAATGGCGGCTGCGGGCTGCTAATTGATGACAACGGTCGAACAGGTGGCTGCGGAGATAGTCATGAGCGCTCCGCTTGCGGTACAGACGGTGAAGTGCGTAATTTGCACCTGTAAAAAATTGCGGCTAGAGTGCCCACAGCTAGTGCAAAATCTGGCAAAAGCTCTCAGCGTGACTCTCTTGATGGGTGATTGCATTAGGCCTAACAGCTCTTGAAACGCGCCGCACAATTGAAGCCGGCTCTGTAAGAAACGAAACAACATGGAAAATTTTCACACATCATCGACAGTACTCAAACGCGGCAGAGTACTGCGGGCTTGCACTTCCACCCTTGCCGCAATCTTCATTATGACCAATTTTGGGGCCAGCAGTTCGGCGTTGGCACAGGGAGATTTGGCGACCCAGTCACAGAACCCGATCGCCTCGATGATCAGTGTGCCTTTCGAATTTGATAGCAATCAGAATGTCGGGGAAGACAAGAAAACCCAGAACGTTCTTACTGTTAAACCGGTGGTTCCAATCGGTATTACCGAAAACTGGAACTTGGTTTTGCGCGGCATCATTCCTTTCATCGACCAGCCAGATTCTGGTCCGATCGATGGGAAAACAGGCGTTGGCGATATCACTCTGCAAACCTACTTTGTGCCGAAAAAGACCAACAGTTTGGGCGGGGACAACTTTTTGACTTGGGGTGTCGGACCGGTATTTCAGTTCGATACGGCATCCAACGACATCCTTGGTACAGGCAGAAATGCCTTGGGCATCGGCGGCGTCGTTTTCGCCAAGATTAACAATTGGACGTTCGGTGGATTGCTCAACAACGTTTGGGATGTGGGCAGTTCCAATACGCGCGACGGGGTTAATTTTATGACATCCCAACCCTTTATCAACTACAACCTCGACAACGGTTGGTATCTGAAATCTGGCCCTGTCATAACCTACAATCAAAAAGCACATAACGGGAACAGGTGGACTGTTCCGGTGGGCGGCGGCTTCGGCAGGATCTTCAATTTGGGAAAACAGCCCGTGAACTTGTCAGTAGCAGCATACGGGTTTGCAGAAAAACCCGATGGCGGTGCGAATGTCCAACTTCAGGCAACGCTCGTCTTCCTGTTCCCTCAATAGGGACACGAGCTTTTGTGAGTCCGCTACTTGAAACAATAGGGACAGACCACGCCTTCCTGAGAGCTGGCTTCCCGTCGTCGCGTTCCTTGAGTCGCTTTCCGCTGCTCAAGACGCGCCCGTATCGTCGCCGCTGGCTATCCCATGCACGTGATCCTGCGTGGGATCGATCGTGCCGCGGTGTTCTTCGACGAAGAGGATCGGACGTTCTTCCTGCGAGACTCTTGCAGCGGTGGCGGCTGAGGAGTCAGTCGCCGTGCATGCCTACGTGCTGATGACCAACCATATCCACCTGCTGATGACCGCGACGCGGGACAACGGGGTGGCGGCGGTGATGAAGCGCCTCGGACAGCGGTATGTCCAGCACGTTAACCGCACTTACCGACGCACCGGCGGCTTGTTCGAAGGCCGGTTCCGCTCGTCGCTGATTGAGGCCGACGCCTACCTCCTCGCCTGCCAGCGCTACATTGAGCTGAACCCAGTCCGCGCGTCGATGGTCCCTGCGCCGGGGGCGTATCCTTGGTCGAGTTACCGGGCCAATGCGTTGGGCGGAACGGATCCTGTGAGTGACGCCACACGCAGACTCTACCGGGAACGGCAGGTCTCCGACGAGACCGTCTCGCCGCGTATCGTCGGTTGTTCGAGGACGTGCTCAGTGCCGAATTTCTGCTGACGCCTGCGCGATTGCACAACGGCGAATTCGTGATCGGCAGTCATCGAGGTCGACGACCGGTGGACCTGCTCGGACGAACGGACCTGGAAGGGCTCCCTGGACGACCGCTGAAAGGAGACGGATGTTGGGGAGCAAGGGACGCTCGGCTTGTAGACACCGTGTCTGTCCCTGCCTTACTGATGGAGTATCCGCAACCCGATCAATCGAGAACGGCACGAAGAGATTTGATGCACACGGATGCAATGAACCAATCAATGAACCAATCAATGAATAATGACGAGGAGCATGCTTCCGGAACTGCCGGACCACACGGCGAATTGCTCTTGCGCACATTGGCCATGCCGGCGGATACCAATCCGAGCGGTGATATTTTTGGGGGCTGGCTGATGTCGCAGATGGACATGGCCGGGTCCATGCTGGTGCGGGAGCTCACCCGCGGACGCTGTGTCACCGTGGCGGTGGACGCATTCAAGTTTCAACAACCGGTCAAGGTGGGGGATGCGGTGTGTTGCCATGGGCGGGTGATTCGGATTGGAACCACGTCCGTGACCGTGAAGCTGGAGGTTTGGGTCAAGCCGCGCACACCAACGGGCGAGCCCCAGAAGCCGAGGTTTCAGGTGACCGAGGCCACCTTCACCTACGTGGCGGTGGATGAAGCCGGAAAAAAACGACCGGTGCCGGACTCGGCGCGTGCGGCCGGGTAACCGAACCGGCGATACTCCTTTCGTCGGTATCGAGACTCTGGCACCCGGTCAGGCTGCATTTCATTTGGCGATTATCTTCCTGACCTGGCCAACCGGGTCAGCGAGAAGGTCATCGTGATGGTGCCGATGTCCTGATCGATCATCTTCGTGGGTAGGCGATTCAAGCCCCGTCCCGGGCTCCAAGTCCGATAAGCACTCGCTATGGCAAGTCAGCGGGCGAGCCGAGAGGGCCCCGTTCCTGAACCGGGCTTGCGTGCCTGCCTTTCAAGAGCCTGCCTTTCAAGAGCCTGCAGGTCGGTTTTCCCGGTCCCCAAGAGCGGCATCTCGTCGATGAAGTAGATATGGCGCGGATGGGAATACGCGGGTCCGCGCGTCTATGTAGTAGTCGATGAGTTCCTTCTCGCCGAGCTTCGACCCGACGTTGCGCACGACGAAGGCCACCGGAACCTGGCCCTTCACCTCGTGGGGGACAGGAACGACACAGACGTCCCGCACTTCCGGATGAGTGGCGAGGATGTTCTCGACTTCGGCCGGGAAGACGTTCTCGCCTCCCACTTGCATCTGGTCATCGACGCGCCCCCTGAAGGTGAACCAGCCGTCGGGGTCGCACGACACCATATCCCCGGTATGCACCCAGCCGTCCCGGAAGCGCTCCGCCTGGGCGTCCGGCCGGTTGTAATAGCCGAGGGCGTTGCACTCGCTCCGCACGACAAGTTCCCCCGCCTCTCCCTGTGGCAAAATGTTCCCGTCGGAGTCGATGACCTTGCACTCGAAGCCCGGAAGAGCGGGACCGATCGTGCCCAGCTTGTTTCGGCCGCGTGGGTTCATGGTGATGATGGGCCCAGACTCCGTCAGCCCGTAGCCTTCGATCACATCGACACCCGGCAAGGTCTGGACCAGTTCGTCGAGAAGCGCGCGTGTCATGGGAGCAGACCCCACTGCGATGAACTCGAGGCTGGAGACATCCACGTGCGTTCTTTGTCGCGCGGCATCCAGAATCAGCTTGTACGTGGCCGGTACACCGGTGGTGTACGTGCAGCCGTGCGTCTCGATCGCATCGATCACGCGCTCCGCGTCGAACTCCTTGAGAATGACCACCGAGCCGCCCTGGATCAGGCACGGGAGGAGTCCCGCGCCAGTGGCGTTCATGTGGAAGAGCGGCGTCGACAACAAGACCCGTGAGTTCTCGTCGATCCGGTTGGACTCCGCCAGGAGCTGGGCGTTACGCAGTAGCCCACGGTGCGAGAGAAGAACCCCCTTGGGCCGTCCGGTCGAGCCCGAGGTGTACGCCTGGATGCAGACGTCGCTGCCGGCCGACCCATGATCGCAGCGTTCGGGCGAAGATGAGGCCAGCCAGTCCTCATAGCTTCGAAGCGGACCCCGGTCGGCATCGACGACGATACCGACCTCGGCAACCCCGTCGGCCAGGCAGGCGAGGACGGATTCGGCCATCCCGGCGCTGCCGAAGACGATGCGACTCCCACAGTCTCGAGCCAGGTCGATGTGCTGCGGCGGCGGGAACTTGAAGTTGACCGGGACCGCTACGGCACCGGCCCTGACGATACCGAGCAGGACTTCGGGGAAGCGGATGTCGTTCTCGAAGATGACGAGGACGCGCTCGAACCGCTCGACTCCGAGCGAGATCAGCCCATTGGCGACCCGATTGATGCGCTGCTCGAGCTCTGCATACGTCATCGACCGCTTGCCCTGGATGAGGGCGACTCGCTGCGGGTCTAGGGATAGGCCGGTGTCGCACAGCCGCGCGAGGCTGGACGCGTCGTCATCGAACATATTCGTCATCTCCATTTCACTCGCCCAAAACCACGCCGAGGCCTTCTGCGCCAAGTCGAGGCGCATAAGTAGGATAAAGCAGGTTTTCGCTCGAAGGGTAAAGTGGTCGAGGTCCGAAGGTCTGATAACGCGTTCTGTAAACTCGCCCCGGCACCGAGGATCCTCGCACGGAAAAAGGGCCTTTGAACGAGCTATCCTCCAGGCCGAAGAAGAAGCCGGCGACGGCGATGACGATCAGCAGCAGTGGCGCGATCGAGAACACGGTGTAGAAGGCCAGCACCGCCCACATCAGCGCGAACTCCAGGCCGAACAGCGTCATGATGACCCAGCTGACCGCCCCAAGCAGCACGCTGATGATCGTCTTCAGCGCCAGGTAGGCGCCGATGCGCCGGTTGATGGCCTGGATCACCTCGCGGATGCGCGCCACGCGCTTCGGGTCGTCGGACAGGTTGGCCAGCTTGGTCTCGAAGCCACGCCTGGGCTGGCGCCTATGAAGGCGTGCTGCCCTGCGCCGACTGCCCGGGCATCAAGGCGCGACTGGTGCTGCACAGCGATGGCCGCTTCGATCTGAGCACGCAGTACCTTGAGCGCCAGCCCGCACCCACGCTGGTCACCGGCCGCTTTTCCTGGAACAGCGCCGGCAGCGGCATCGCGCTGGACGCCGCTGGCGCAGGCCAGCAGTTTCAGGTCGGCGAAGGCCGGCTCTTGCAGGTCAACCGCGATGGCAGCGTGCCGCCGTGGAACTCGCCCAACCGGCTGCTGAACAAGGTAGCCCACCCCTGATGAAAACAACGCTTCCGAGGACCCGGGCGGCCAAGGTCAGCTTGCGGCGCACGCTGGGGAAACCCGGTGTCGGCCAATACCTGTCGCCCGCCATGGGCAGCTTCACGGCATCTCACCCGAACATGTCCGTGTCGTAGGCGACCCTGATGCAGGCTTCAAGAAGCGCTCAGCATTCGAACTGAACCAGCTCGCGATGGGCCATCCAGGCGAAGGCTCCGTACATGCCGGACATCGAGATCGCATAGGCGAGCGCGGCGCCAAGGGCCCCGTGCGCCGGAACGAGCCACAGCAGCAGCACCCCTTGCGCGGCAGCCGCGCTGCCGACCGCGGCGTAAGTCGAGCGGTTGCGCTGCCTGAACTTCAGGTAGGTCGGCGCCAGCGAGAGCAGCACCGTGAACGCGGTCGAGACGGCGAGAACGCGCAACGGCAACACGCCGACTTCGGCGAACTCCGGCCGGAACAGCGCCAGCAGCGCGCGCAGCGCGTACTTCTCGATGCCGCGCGGCGCGAACTTCGCCATCAACGCGAACACCGCCCCCGACACTGCATAGGCCTCGAACCCTGCCACGCCGAGTCGTCGCGCCAGCGGCAGCGCCAGCAGGTAGGCTATGCCCTGGCCCGCGATCGCGGTGACTGCAAGCCTTGCGGCGCGGGTGGGTTGTGGCACTCGTGTCCTCATTGCATGGGTTGGCGCCGGGCGCGAGTATCGACGCAGCGGCCGCGCCGGGCTTTTGGAATCGAGAGATTCCAAAAATTTGTACCCATCGCCCCTGCAGCGGTGGGCGGCTGTAAGGGTCGCCTGCATAATTCATCGGTCACTGCTTTGCCGCCAGCAGTCGCGGGGCTGCGATGTCATCGCCGGGCGTGACCCGTATCGACACGCTATGTACAATTCGGGCAGCACCGTGGCAGTCTCGTCGGAGGTGCTCCCCATCACCTGACAGAGGGTTCACCCACATGACCATGAACCGTCGAGAGTTCGTCCAGACTACTGGTTACTCAGCACTAGGCGCGACGCTTGCAGCCAACTTGCCCGCCACCGCGCAGCCAGCCACCGCTGCCGCGCCGGGCGCCGCCTTCGACATGGAAGGGCTTGCCGTCACCGGGCTCACACTCGCCGAAGGCGACGGCGGCCCGCCGAAATTCCCGCCCACACTGGTGATGAACGACTACATCGCCGGCTACCTCGGCGCTGCCGGGGTGCTGGCGGCACTGCGCCGCCGCGCCAAGGAAGGCGGCAGCTACCACGTCCGTGTCAGCCTCGCGCGTGCAGCGATGTGGTACGCCAGCCTGGGCCAGTTCCCGACCAAGAGCTTCGACGCCAACGATCCGCTGCACCGCATGATCGAGCCCGAGCTGATGAAGGCGCAAACACCCTACGGCCTGGTTCAACGCCTCGGCCCGCAAGTCAAGCTGTCGAAGACGCCGGGCAAGTGGCGCACGCCTTTGGTTGCGGTGCGCGGCGCCGACTTGCCCGTCCGGGAGGGCGGAGCCATGGCGCACGCAATACGTGGTCACGCCGAGCGCACTCATGGCATCACCAGGCGCACGATCGAGGCGGCCGCTCTGGCGAGCCTGCTCGCCTTCGCTAGCTTGCCGATGACCGCCGCGGCCGAGTACCCGGACCTGCACCTCGGCACGCTGGGGGTCTTCGGCGACCTCAAAGACGACGCCGCCGCGCACACCAGTTTCTTCAGACGACCCACCGTGCTCCAACCGTGGTTCGATTGGAAGTCCAATCTGCGCCGCGAACACGGCTTGTCCATCGGCGGCTACTGGGGCGTGTTGTGGCAGAACTACTCGGACAGCCTCATCGATCAGTCCAATTCGGTCGGCAGCAAGTTCGCGCTGAACCTCAGCTACGACCTGCTCAATCGCAATCAGCCCGACGCGTTGAGTTTCGACATGGCGATCGAAGATCGCCGCCCGCTGGGCACTGACTTGGCGCCCTTGCAGGCCGGCCTAGGCACCGGTTCGATCGTGCCGACGGCTACCACCTGGGGTGACTTCAGCCTTGGCATCACGCAGGCCTACGTCCGGCAAAGCCTCGACAACAACCGCTTTCAGTACACGGTCGGCAAGGTCTTCGCGCCCAATTTCATCGACTCCTATCCGTTCTTCGATGACGGCCGGCAGTTCCTGAACCAGGCCTTCTCGACCAGCCCGACCATCAACTCGCCGGGTCGCGGCTTTGGTGCAGTGGCCGCATGGTTCCCTGGCGAGTCGGGCCTATACGTGATGCCCGGAATGTTCACCACCAACAGCAGCGACACCGGCAGCACGATCAAGGATTTCTTCACCGAGAACGAGCACTTCTACATGCTCGAGGTGGGCATCAGCGGCCTCGCGCAAAAGGGCACGCCGATTCAGGCGCGCGGACCGATGGACACGAACAACGTGCACCTGACCGGCTGGTACCGCAATGCCAACGAGAAGGGTCCGCGTGCCTACGGTGTCGTTTTCAATGCCAACCAGATGCTGGGCGACAGCATCATGTGGTTCGTGCGCGCCGGTTGGTCCGAGGGCTGGGTCACCGATCGCGCGGTGTCGGTCGGTCTGGGCTGGCGCCCGCCTTCGACCAGCGATCTGCTCGGCGTCGGTGTTGGCTGGCAGCGCCCGGCGACCCCGGGCGTGCGCAGCCAATACGTCAGCGAAGTGTTCTATCGCTTCCAGGTGACGCCCAACTTCGCGATCTCGCCTGACGTGCAGCTGATCATCGACCCCGCGAAGAACCCCACCACCGACACGCTCTGGGTGTTCGGGCTGCGCTCGCGCATCGCGTTTTGATTTCGAACCGCTACTGCGGGCTCTGCGCCGCCCCCAGATCGCGAAGCAACCGCTGGTAGTTCGGCGACTGGCGCAGCAGCCGCCTGGCCATCTCGCGCAGGCGGTCGACCTGCTCGTCGCGGAGCGGTCGATCGGCACGCTGGTGGCGCGGATCATCGTCGACACCACGTTGGGCGGTTTGCCCTGAGTCAGACCGCTACGATCTGACGGGTTGGCTTTCTGGCTGGATCGTTGCGCAAATTTGTTACCCGTCGGTGGACCTCTAAGGACTGGAATTGGACGGACTGCGTCGCCGCCAGATTCATTGTGTCCGCCCTGCGAGCGCCGGCGCTTCTCCCATCACGAGTGAATGGGCATAGAAGATGTCCGAGGTGAACGATCTGCAGGCACGCGCCATCGCGGCGCGCAACGCCGGTCGACTGAACGAAGCGGAGGCGTGCTATCGCCGCCTCGACCAGATGCTGCCGCGGCATCCTGGCCTGCTCAACAACCTCGGACTGATCCTCGTGGCGCAGCGCCGCTACGCCGAAGCCGTGGCGCTGTTCGAGCAATCGCTTGAGTCGAGGCCACACCACGTCAACACGCTGGTGGCGCTTGCCAATGCACTGACTTTCTCCGGCAGGCCCGAAGAGGCCATCGCGCGCTGTGCAGAGATTCTGGCGATCGATCCAACGCACATCGATGCGCGCCACAACAAGGCGGTGGCCTTGCGGGCGCTCGACCGCCACCGGGAGGCGATCGCCGAACTCGTCGCGCTTCTTGCGCAGGACCCGACGGACGCCGACGCGGAATTTAACCTGGCGTTGAGCAGCTTCGCTGTCGGCGATTACGCGTCGGCAACATCTCATTACGAGGCACGATGGCGCGGCACGCGTGCCCAGGCGCCGCTGGCCGATTCCGCGGCACCACTCTGGCGGCCCGGCGAGGACCTGCGCGACATGCGCGTACTCGTACAGGCGGAACAGGGGCTCGGCGACACGCTGCTGTTCGCGCGTTTCGTCCCGCGGCTGGCGCTGCGCTGCGCGGAGGTCCGGCTGCAGGTGCAGGCGCCGCTGGTCGATTTCCTGCGGCGTGTGCTGTCCCCCGTTCACGTCGGCGCGCTGGGCGAGGAGGCGTCGGGTGCGATTCCGCAGCGCAGGATCGCGCTGCTCAGCCTGCCGCTGGCCTTGCAGCTCGTGCAGGAGGCCGATTGGACCTGCGCCGATGCATACCTGCATGCCGACCCGGCACGTTGCGCCGCATGGCGGTCGCGCCTGCCGAGGGCCGGACTGCGCGTGGGCGTCACCTGGCGCGGCAGTCCCAACAATCGCAATGACCACAACCGCTCGCTTCCGGTGCGGGCGCTCGCGCCGTGGCTCGACGCAACGCGTGCCGCCGGCGTGGTCGTGATGGCGCTGCAGAAGGATGCCACCGGCGCGGAGCGCGATTGGCTGCGCCGCTACAGCCATGTGCACCTGCTCGCCGATGCGCTCGCCGACTTCGACGATACGGCAGCGGTGCTCGAGTCGCTCGACCATTTCGTCAGCGTCGACACGGCCGTCGCGCACCTGGCGGGCGGCATGGCTCGGCCGGTGACCGTTTTGTCGGCGTTCGCGCCGGACTGGCGCTGGCGCGCCGATGGAGGCCGGTGCATCCTGTATCCCGCCGTGCGCATGCTCCGTCAACGCGCCATCGGCGATTGGAGCAATGTCATGCGGGAACTGATCGAACGTTCCGTGTTCTGGAAACCCGCTGCAGCGGAATGAATGGCATCCATGCCAGCCCGGTTCCTGATCTCGCCAGCTGCTTCTGCCCGATCTCCCGGTCGGGCGCGTGCCCGGCGGGCAGCATGCCAATCTACTCGGTGTGGAACAACCGGGCCGACTCCAACCACCGCCATCTGGCCACACGCGCGCTGCGCGACCAGTTGGCCGGACTCCGCTACATCGCCGGGCGCGGCTTGGCCCAACTGCCCGCGGCAGTGCGATCGGCACGGAGTGACATTCGGCGCCCACGATTGCGCAGCTTCCCTGCGCGCCATTTGGCGTAGACTCGTCGCCACGCCGTCACGGGGGATGCAGTGGAATGGATGCGGCAGCGGGAGACACGGACCGCGCGTGGCGGATTTCCGCCTGCGGCGGCGCCGAACGCATGGTGAAGCGCCGCGCGCTGCTCATGCTCGGTGC
Organism: uncultured beta proteobacterium; assembly: GCA_963699765.1. Taxonomy (GTDB): domain Bacteria; phylum Pseudomonadota; class Gammaproteobacteria; order Burkholderiales; family Casimicrobiaceae; genus VBCG01. Next base: position 294,202 of record CAVOVD010000011.1, read on the forward strand.
CGGCGCCGCGCTGGCGCCGACGTGGCTGCGCGCGCAACGCGCAGCGACGCCACGGATCGGCTACCTGCTGTTTGCTCCGGCCAACGAGGTGCCGTCGCGGGAACGCCAGGCGTTTCTCGACGGTCTGCGCGACTTCGGCCTCGTTCCGGGCAAGAACGTGGAAATGATCTACCGGTCCGCCGAAGGCGAGGTCGACTTCATGGACGACGTGGCGCAGGATCTGCTGCGCCAGCACCCGGATGTGCTTGCGGTTTCCGGGGCCCTCGCGGTGCTGGCGGCAAAGCGGGCGACCAGGACCGTCCCGATCGTGATGCTCGGCTTGGGCGATCCGGTCGGGATCGGCGCGGTGGCTTCGCTGGCAAGGCCGGGGGCAAACGTCACCGGAATCGCCTTCCTTTCCAGCGAGCTCGCGCCGAAGCGGCTGCAATTCGCCAAGTCGTGCGTGCCCGGTGCAAGGCGCATGGCCGTGATCTGGGACAGCCGCAACCCCAACTCGCGCGAAGAGTCGCGCGCGGTGCAGCAGCCCGCGGCGAAGCTCGGACTGTCGGTCGAGTCCTTCGGATTGGCCTCGACCGATGCGCTGGCGCGGACGTTTGCGCGCCTGGCATCGGTCAAGCCCGACCTGCTCTACGTGACCTTCGAGGGCGGCCTCGCCTCGGCGAACCGGACCGCCATCGCAGAGTTCGGCGTGAAGCACCGCATACCGGTCGTGTCGGGGTGGAGCTTCCTGACCGAGGCCGGCGGGCTGCTCAGCTACGGGGCCGACATGCTGGGCATGTTTCGGCGCGGCGCCTATTACGTGGACCGCGTGCTCAAGGGCGCTGTGCCCGCCGAAATGCCGATCGAGCTGCCGACCAAGGTGGAGCTGACCATCAACCAGCGGACCGCGAACGCCATCGGCGTGACCATCCCGCCCGACCTGCTGCTGCGCGCAGACAACGTCATCAGTTGACGGCGGATGCGGCGCCGGCCGGGGCGCGCGGTCGGCAGTCCGGGCCGGGCGAGGCGCGAACCGCCCGGTACTCGACCGGGGCGACGACGCTACACGTGCATGATTTCGCCCTTCAGCGAGTAGGCGATCGCCAGCACATCCTTCTGCGTCTGTTCGTCGATGCGGTGGTTGCGCAGGGCCGTCATGATGTCGTCGGTCGCCGCCATGTACTCGGCCTCGCTGATGTTCATGCCGCGATGGGCCTCCTTCATGCTGCGACCGCCGTACTGCGCCTTGCCGCCGCTGCCCGCCTCCAGAAATGCGCAGAGGTGCTTCTTGGTCGCGTCGAGTTTGTCCGGGGTTTCCAGATACGGCCGAAAGCGCGCCTGGATCACCGGGTTGTCCATGTGCAGCGAGACAATGTCGTGCACCAGCGCGCTGATGCCGGAAGAGCCACCGAGACGTTCGAAAAGGGATGAGCCTTGCATGTCATTTCTCCTTTTGGTTGATTCCCGTTGCAGTAGACCGGTCGGTCTATTTTTGCTGCGCACGAACCCCGTGCCCTTCAACTGCAAAGATCGCCGCCGGCTACGCGGAGGCCGAGCGGAAGTAGAAGTCGAGCATTTCGTGCAGCGGCGCCGGGTCCTGGCGCATGCGCGTTCGCAGCGCCGCGCCCTCCCAGCAGTTGACCAGGATCTCCGCCATGGTCTGCGGATTGGTCCTGTCCGGGCAGGTCGCCTCGCTTGACGGCTTCCTGGAGACACGCCGGCGATGCGGCGGGCGATCTCGGAGAAGCACTGCTCGACCTTGGTGCGAAACGCTTCGCTGACGCCCGAAAGCTCCTGTCCCAAGCCACCCAGCAGGCAACCGAGATAACCTTCGGAGCGGTACTTCTCCTCGGTCAACTCGAAGAAGCGCCGGACCCGCTGCAGTGGCGGCAGGCTTCGGTCGTTCAGACAATGGTCGAGCCCCGCGTGAACTTCCGTCATGTAGAGGTCGATCACCTGCAGGCCGAAATCCTCCTTGGATTTGAAGTGGTGGTAGAAGGAACCCTTCGGGATCTTCGTCGCCTCGAGCACTTCGGCGATGCCCATGGCGTGATAGCCCTGCCGCAGGAGCAGGGCCATGCCTTGCTGGAGCAACTGCTGTTGGGTATCGATTGCCATGGCCTGTAATAGACCGGTCGGTCTAATAAACAAAATAACCCGGACCCGCTGCCGGTGTCAACACGCCGCCTTGGCCTTCGTGGCCCCGTTTGTCCTCGGCCTGCCCCGCTGCCGGCTAGAAGCGAACCGCCAGGCCGATGGAAACGGTCTGCGCCCAGAAATCCGTCGTGCTGAAGCTGAAATCCGGTTGCGCGGGGCCGACGAGCGTGGCCGGGGGGTCGTAGCCGTAGGCCACGCTCTGGGTCGGATTGATGTTGCGATTGATCTGCTCGCCCGGGCGCGCCACGTTGCTCATGTACAGGAACGAGTACCCGACGTAGACGGTGGCCCGGGGCGTAAGGCGGTAGCCCAGATTGAGTGTGAGCTCCGGTACTGCCGCGAACGTGCTGTGCGAGTGATCGCCGCTGTTCGACGGCAGCGCAAAATACCCGCCCGAAAAAGTCTGGGTCGGCCCGTAGTCGTTGTAATCGTTGGTTTCGAGGAAGCCGTTGACCGACACGCGCTGCTGCATCGTGCCGAATGCCACCTTCCCGATGATGCCGCCGACCCACGGGCCGCTGTCGTACGCCGCACGCGCGCCCAGCTGCAGGCCGAAGAAGCGGTTGCGGGCGTCGAACGCGTCGGTGGTGTTCCAGACGTCGACCGGGTTGGGCGGATTGTAGGGACTGCTGGTGGTGACCGTGTACGACTCGCGCAGCTGCAGGAAGCGGAACCCTCCGAGCAAGGCGACCCGCCACCCTTCCTGCGATGGCATCGTCCATGTCGCGTTGAGCTCGCCGCCGCCCAGGTTGTTCGACAGCGTTGCCTGCGCGCTGCCGCGATACTCGGGCCAGTAGGAAATTTCGGTGACGTTCTCCCGATTTTCCGTCACGTCGAAGTACGGCAGATACAGGTCGATGGAACCGGGCTGGCCGGTAGAGCTCACGCCGCTCGACGCCGATCGCGTCGGGATGTAGAAGCCGCCCGCCTCGACGCCGATGCGGCTATCGACTCGATAGGCGCCGGTGATCCTGAAGCCGGCATTGGGGTTGCTGTCCACCGAGCCGCCGCCCAGCAGAATGTTCACGCCGGGCGCATCGAGGTAGCTGTCGGTGATGATCGGCACCGGCGTCGGGCTGCTCTTGAACCACGCGAACAGGGCCTCGGCACTTACCGACCAGCGACCATCGCTCCCCATCGGCACGGGCGCTCCCTGGGCCAGCGCCGCACCGGTTGCCGAGGACGCCACCAGCGCCACCAGTGCAGCTCGTCGCATGGCGTCGTGCCTTCGCTCGATGCGACGCTCGATGCGTCGTTCGTCGCGCCGCGCGCCGGCGCAGTCCCTGTCGCGATTCATAGCGAATAGAGGAACGCGCGAAGTTCGAGAGTCTGCTTCGCGGTCAGTCCGTTCAGGCCTTCGATGACCCCCAGCTTCCTGATCGCCGGCCCATCGTGCAGAAACGCCGCCTCGACTGCATCGCAGGCCCGCCCATCGTGCAACAGGAAATCACAGGCCGGATCTCCGGGGCTCTTGGTATTCTTGTGGGAATCGGTTACGAAGCGGTTGAAGCGCAGCCCTTTCAGCGCCGGCGTGCGGATCTTCTGCACGTAGTTCCGGAATGCCGGCAGGACGACACCGTCGGCGTCCCTGATCGGCTGGCCGGAATGCGCGACCTGCGACAGGTAGCCCATGTCGTGCATCAGCAGATCCGTCCCGATGTAGGACAGGAACGGGCTCGCGGATTGCGCGACGCGGGTCGCCAGCCTGGCGCGAAAGTCCTCGGTCAGCATCGTATCTTCCGGAACGATGTCGATCTTCGCGATCACGTGGCAGGTATCGCACTTCAGCTTGCGGAAAGTGCGCTCGCCGGCGATCACCTCGGGCAGGGCAACCTTGAAATCGGAGCGGGTCGGATTGCCCAGCCAGCGCGCGTAGTCGGCCATCCGGTTGATGTCCATTTCCGACAGATCGCCGTTGCCCTTCGATTCGACGCAGGTCTTGTTCGCGGGACCGCAATTGGGATGGTCGTAGCGGATCGGGAACGCCGCCTTGTCGTTGGCGTAAAGCCGCCTGTATCCCTCGCTGGTCGTCATGTTCATTTCGACGAACGCGGCATTGGCAACCTGGTCCTCGAGGGAGACTCGATCGCCGATCCAGCCGAAGCGGCCGATGAAGCAATCGGTCAGGCTCCTGGTCCGGCAGTCCTTGAAGACCTTGCCGTTCACGCCGTCGCGGGATCCCGCGTTCCAGATGATCTCCCCGGCGATCTTCTCGCCGAGCGAGGCTGTCTGGCTGCTGCGAAAGCCCAGAATGGACTGGTTGGGTATCGCCTCCATCGCGCTCAGGTTGCCCAGGCGCTTGCCGTTGAGCAGCAGGAAACCGACCTCGCTCCCGGCGACGGCGCCGCTGATGGCGGCACCGTTGACCTCGTCGCAACTGCGGGGCCAGGCCTTCGCCGCACGGGGAGGAGGAAGGAGCTGACACGACGAGCCGGTCTTGAACGCGCCCAGCCTGACCTGCCGAAGCTGGTAGGGCGTGCCGCGTTCCTTATTGACCCGCGGGGCGCTCACCACCATTCGATTCGGGTTCGCCGGCTCATAGGTCCAGTCAAAGCTGTAGCCCGGCGTGGTCGCGTGAAAACTGTCCCCGTAGAAGTTCATGATCTTGTTGCTGTAGTACAGGTCCTCGGCTTGCACGGTCCGCGGCGGGCTCGCGAGCACCGCTGGCGCAATCGCCAGCGGTTCCGAGTAGCGCGAGGCGTCCGTGCGGGTCGTGTCCCGGCGCAGGTCGAAAAACACCAGCTTCATGGGCCGTATCTGCCCGGTGAAGGTGTAGTCCTTGACGGGGTAGGGGTCGTACACCTGGTCGGTCATGAACTCCTGCAGCGCGACGTCGAGCTTGCCGCCGGGTTTGATCGGCACGCCGCTGCCGTTGCGCACGTGGCACCCGTCACAGGTATTGTTGTGGAACGGGGCCGCGGCCTTCTGCGGGTCGAAAGCTCCGGCGAACATCGCGGTGGGAAACTTCGTGGTCGTGCCGTTGATCGACGCCTCGTACATCTTCTGCGTCCGGTACTCGTTGTGCCATAGCACCTTGCCGCGAATGCCGTCAGCGAATTGCGACGGGTCCGATTCCATATGGTTGCTCATGAGCAGCGTATGGTAGAACTCGACATCGGTGTAGTTGCGGCCGGGAAAGGCGTGCTTGACGTCGGCGACGTTGGCGATCGGCAGGTACAGGCTGAAGATACTCGCGTTGTGCACCTGCTCGTAGATGCTCAGGCCGCTGCTTCCGCCGGGATCCCTGTAGAACGACACCGGCATCTGCATGCCGGGCACGCCGGCGAACAGGAAGGACGTCCTGCCGTATTGGTTCGCGAGCATGCCCGCGGCGTTGAGGTCCGGCCAGAAAGACTCCGGCCACTGCGCCAGATAGCCGTTGTGATGAAGCTCGTAGTTGAGGCTGCACTGGCGCAGCTTCGCCACGTCCGTTCCGGCCAGATCGGCGAGAGCGCACCTTCTCGGGTAAAGGTAGGTGCTGGCCCGGCGCGTCGCCGTTTGCGTGCAGTGCGGACTGGTCGGTCCGGTCACGGAGACGTCGCAGTCCGCCGGTACCGCCGGTGCCGTCTGCACGTCGGCATACTGTCCAAGAAAGGGGTTGAGCACGGCCTGGGGGTAGAGAAAGGTTTCCCAGGTGATTTCCGACCCGGTCCACGGAAAATGACGCTGATCGTTTTTGAAGTCGCTGGGAAAGCTCTTCAGTGCCCCGTTGAACCATGCCAGCAGATTGTCGTTGTACTTCTTGTACTGAAGGCTGCCCGGATTCGGCGGCACCTCCTGCAGATCGAATCCCGCCATGACCAGCGTGCACTTCGTCTCTCCCGACTTGCAGTGGTTGGTGGGCGACGGGGGGGCAGCAGATGGAAAGACCGACCACGGCTGCGATCTCGGCCAGCCCTCCGCACCGCCTGGGGAATTGGGCAGGGGATTGAACCCGTTGTTCATCGGGGAAAGGTAGTCGCCGTAGCAAACGGGATCCTGGACATCGCCTGTGCCGGGCTTGAAGCCCGAATCGCAATAGTGCGCCATGTACCAGGGCATCTGGGGGGCGTAGGTGCTGCCGTCCGTGATCGCGTACCCCCCATAGAAAGCGTTGTAGGGATCGCTTTGCGGTTCCGTTCCGAACGGACGCGGCTGCAGGGCGATACCCGAGCCAGTGCTCCGGACCCAGAAGCTCGACAGCTCCAGCCTGACCTCGATGCACGGGATGGCGGGATCCTGGCACTCTTTCGCCGCGGCGATTTTCGACTCCCGCGGACCGTATGGCGTGTCGGTCCTGAGCATGCCCAGGATGTTGTTCACCCCGAGTTCGAGCATGCAGTCTTCGCGCGTGAGATTGTTCTTCGTGCAGAAATCTTTTTCCTTTGCACCGAGCGCGTCATAGGGAAGGATGAGCGCTTCGTCGATTTCGTTGCCTGCAAAGGTGCCCAGCTTCTGATGCCATGGAATGTCCGAGTACCATTCCTTGACGACGTGCTCGCCGGTTGTGCCGGGCCAGAAGGGCGCACGAAGGCCGACCTCCTGCGCCGCGGCGACGAGCACCACGGTTCCCACGACGGATGCGGCAATCAAGCCTTTGATGATCGAACGTTTCATGGTCTTGGTTTTCGTCAGGTGTTTTTGCTGCCGACCCCGTGGTGAACGCGGAAGAGATTGCCGGGGTCGTACTTCCTCTTGATCACGATCGGGCGAAGGTAGCGCGTGCCGGGCCACGCTGCGCAGGATGCTGCGGCTATCGATCCGCCGGGATCGCCGGCGGAAAACCGACCGGCGTGTCGGGGCACTGCGTGGTTCCGCCAAAGCAGCCGTATTTTTCGCCCTGCTGCGTCAGCTTGTAGTTCCTGACCCGCGCCGGGAGCGGGCTCCGGCGTGAACGGCACGGTCAGGGTGAACCGCGCCTTTTCCTCGAAGATGATCACGAAGTCCGAGCCACCGAATTTGAAATTGGCGAACTCCTGGCCCTTTTCGGCACCTGGCGTTCAGTTTCACCCAGTCGCGCTTCACGATCCCCGACACCTGCGCCATCCCCATCGGCGAGATCACGACGACGCCGTGCCCGGGTGTCTGGATCCCGATCACCATCCGGGTCTGGCCGAATTGCCAGTCTGCCGTGTCCTGCGGATCGTACTGGCCGACCTCGCCGGGCTCGATCGGCGCCTTCCAGCCCGATTTCATCCGCACGCCGGATTGAAAATGCCGCAGGTAGACGAGCTTGCCCGACACCGGCACGTGCAGCCGATGGTAATTGTTCACGTTCAGGAACTGATGCGTCCAGGTTCCGCCGTCGAAGAGCCTCGGATCGAGCTCGCCAAAGCGGTCCAGCACGGTTTCCCCGGGTTCGCCCGCGATGAATGCATGCACGTCGCTGTACAGCTTGCCCTTGATCAGCCGACCCGACTGCGCGACGCCGTCATAGGTGGTGACCAGTTTTCCGGTGCGGCTGATCGGCCACCATCCGGCCGAGGTGGAATCGCCGATCGACACCACGGTGCTGGCGTCGCCAAGGCCCTGAACGGGACGCGAACCATTGGGGAAGGTCTTCCGGCACAGTTCCCGGGTGAAGAACAGCTGATACGTCGCGTAGGGCTTCGCCGGGCAGTACCAGTCGCCGAAATTCGGATCCTGCGTGAAATCCGGCACGTACTGCGCCGACGCGGGCGTTTCCAGATACCTGCCCCAGGATTCCGCGACCGACCGCATCCAGGTCGAGAATTTCGCGTTCCTGAACTGGATCTGCCCGCGCGGATCGGTGGTCAATTGCCGATCCACCAGGAAATGCGCGTAGGACAGCAGGTCGAGGATGTTCCAGTTGCAGTAGTTCTTGCCGTCCATGCTGATGCGGATCGCGCCGCTGAACTGGCCGGACTTGATGTTCTGCGGGTTGTAGGTGACCAGCGCGTCGACGAACAGGCGGTGTCTTGAGCGGATCGCCGTCAGTCCCACTGCAGAAGGCAAAGCCCGCCCTGCCTAGTTGGCGACGAGCGCCAGCCGCCTGCCGCCGTCGACCAGCTTGACGCGCTCGCCTTCCCTGACCGTAGGCTGGTTGCTGTAGGTGAAGGTGCGCGTCTGGCCGCTGTCCATCCGGATCGCGACCGACCAGGTCGTCGTCTTCTTCGCGTTCTTTTCGACCTGGTGTCCCGCATAGGCGCCGGCGCCGGCCCCCGCGATGGTCGCCACAGTGTTGCCGCGGCCGCTGCCGATCTGGTGGCCGATCACGCCGCCGACGACGCCGCCGGCGACCGCGCCAAGGCCCGTGCCCTGGCCCTTCTGTTCGACGGCGCGGATCGACTGGACGACGCCGCAGTCCGTGCACTTCGCCTGCGCCGCGACGCCTGCCGTGAAGCCGCAGGTCACCATTGCACACATTGTCATTACCGCGATGCCATGTTTCATCGTCTTGCTCCTCTCGTCCAGGTCACGGGCATTGCGCGTCGACGATCGCCTTGGTCGCGCCCACCGTTGCCGCATTCGCGGTGACGCCCGCGAGAAGGCTCACCGCCTGCTCTTCTGTGCCGTAGGCGCAACCTGCGGCGACCTTCCCCGTATAGTACTGCGCAACGTCGAGCTTGTTGGCCACGGCGGTCGAATCCGGCGCGGTCATCGCGCCGTTCAGGACGTCAAGCGTGATGGTCTGCAGCGTCTTGCGGCCGGCCACGAGTTCACCCACGTAGTAGTCCAGGCCGCCCTGCTCGGGGTTGCGTCCCAACGCCTGCTGGTAGATCTTGGTCACCAGCGCAACGAAGTCCAGGCCGCCGTATCGGCGATCGAATTCGTCCGAGTAGCCGAACGCACCGATGATGGCGTCGAGCGACCCGCCTTCGGCATCCATTCTCGATGCCCAGTAGTTCTGTCCAGGAGGGTCGGCGGGCCGGCCGTAATAGGCGACGTAGGCCTTCTGCACGTAGTTGCGGGCGTAGCCGCTGCCCGCGGGCGGTATGGACGTCTTGATGATGATGGTTTGATAGGGAAGAAGTCCGGCGCCTATGGGTCGGTTGCTGACGACCGTGCGCTCCACGCCACCTTGCTCGACGTACAGGCTGAAGGTATCGGCCGCCGTGGCGGCGGCATCGGGGATCACGGTGATTTCGTAATTTCCGGGCAACGGCGCCGGGATCTCGATCAAGTCGGTCCGGTGCGCGTTCGCGTCTTCGTGGGCCTCGTAGGTCGCTCCCCAGATGCCGCGCGTGGCCGGGTCGACGACCTTCCCCGCCGGATCGACGACGCGAAGCGTGGCGGGCGAGCCCAGGCGAATCCGCAGGACGTCGATCACGCCGATCGCCTCGGCGATGCTCGTGCCATCCTGATGCTCCAGGGTCCTGGGAAGTTCGTTGGCGCAGCCCGCGAAATGGCGTCGCCAGGTCCTCTCCCGGCGCTCGTGCCCGCTGCCGCGATAGCCGACCGGCCACATGTCCTGCGACGCCTTGCTGACCAGGCAGTCATCGTCGGCAAGCGGGTTCGTGCTCCCAATCAGGTTGACGACGGGCAAATTGGCCGGGAGGGGGAAGTTCAGGAAATCGTTCAATGTATCCAGGAAGCGACTACCCGGCTGCAGGAGCATCTGGGCGTGACCGGCGTAGGCCGGGATCGCGTCGGCGCCATCGTGCGGCGTGCCGAAGGTGATCAGGCCGGCAACGTCGCCATCGTCGCGATTGAAGAACGGCGGCCGGTCCTTCAGCGCCAGGTAGCAGGCAGTTTCCGGCAGCGACAACACCGGGCCGAGCGAGAAGTGCTCGGAGAACTTGCCGGGATCCTGACCCGCCTGCATGTAGGCACGTGCCACGAGTCCACCCTGGCTGTGACCCACCAGCACGACCCTGCCGGCACCGTTCTGGGCGCGCGCGTCGATGATCCATTGCCTGAGCTCGACCGCCTGTTCACAGGCATTCTGGTTCACATCCGAAAATGTCCTCGCAACGACCGACCTGAACTCCATGTCCTGCAAATACTCGACAACCGGTTCCCATTCCGGGCCCTCCGACGCGTAACCGTGCAAGAGCAGGACCGGGTAGGGGAACGCCGCGCCGGCGGTGGTCGCAGCGGGGGGAGGCGCCTGCGGAGTAACGAGCACCGCCGGCGACGCCGGCCCGGCGACTTGCGCTGCGTCAAGCGCAAAGGCGCGAATGTCATAGGGCGTCCCGTTATTCAACCCCGTAATGACTGTCGAAGCGCTGCCATCGGGCGCCGCCGCAATCGTTTTCGTCAATGCCACGGGTCCGCCAACCACTTCGATTCGGTACTCGGTGGTCGCCGAGGATCCGAACGGAGGGGCCGGGATCAGGCGCACACTCACGGCGCTGTGGAGAGCGCTCGCCTGTTGAATGCGGCTCCCTCCGACCGCAACGGTTGTCTGGCAAGCCAGCCAATTGCCCGCAATCGCTTCCCAAGCGCCATCAATGGCCGGATTTCCACTGGCAACCAGATGATTGACACACAGGTCGGCAAACCCGGCGATCAATGACGCTGGCGGAGCGGGTACGGGTCCGCTCAACTGGTTATGGTCAACCCGAAAAACCTGCAAGGCGGTCAGCCCGCCGAGGGAGGGAATGGACGCTGACAGCTGGTTGCTGCTGACATTGAAATGAGTCAATGCCGGCAGCCCATTCAGCGAGGGAATCGATCCGGTCAGCTGGTTGTCGCCGACACCAAGAATGGCCAATGCGGTCAGCCCGCCCAGCGCGGGGATCGACCCTGACAGCTGGTTGGCGTCGACATTGAAGTAAGTCAATGCCGGCAGTCCGCCGAGGGAGGGGATCGATCCCGACAACTGATTGTCGTTCACCCCGAACACCTGCAGGGCGGTCAGCCCGCTCAGAGAGGGAATCGATCCCGACAACTGGTTGTCGTTCGCCACGAACGTCTGCAAAACGGTCAGCCCGCCCAGCGCGGGGATCGACCCCGACAGCTGGTTGCCGCTGACACCAAAATACGCCAATGCCGGCAGCCCGCTGAGGGAGGGAATCGATCCCGACAGCTGGTTGTCGTTCGCCACGAACGTTTGCAAGGCGGTCAGCCCGCCGAGGGAGGGAATGGACCCTGACAGCTGGTTGCTGCTGACATTGAAATGAGTCAATGCCGGCAGCCCATTCAGCGAAGGAATCGATCCGGTCAGCTGGTTGTCGCCGGCACCAAAAATGGCCAATGCGGTCAGCCCGCCCAGCGAGGGAATCGACCCTGACAGCTTGTTGGCGTCGACATTGAAGTAAGTCAATGCCGGCAGTCCGCTGAGCTGGGGAATCGATCCGGACAGCTGGTTGCCGTAAGCCCAAAACGATTGCAGGTCAGTCAGCCCGCTGAGCGAGGGCAAGGTTCCGACGAGATTGTTGATAGGCAGATCGATGCGAATGACGTGGCCCTGCTGGCCATCGCAAATGACGCCAAACCACGTGCACTCCGTCCCGACGCCACCATTCCAGTTGGTCCTGTTGGTCCAGGAAGCGCCATTGGTCGAAACGTAAAGACTTGTCAGCACGGATCGCTCGGATGCCGGTATGACGGCCCATGCTGTCGATACGCCGCCCATGAAGAGCAGGGCCGGCAAGATCCACGGCCCCACCGGTGCGGTTGTCGTGGCGGTGAGGCGACGTGCAATGCCGGCAAGCAACCCTTTGAAAGAAACGGTCATGATGAGTGTTTTTCCCTGGCCGGCCAGAATTGCCGGTTGCCTCTGGCTGGCACCTATCGACTGTACAGGCTTATAGGGTATCAACCCTGCGGTCCGCGATGGCGAGTCCGTTGTCATCGCGAACGCGAGATGCGCCCCGGTGGGCCGTGGAGCAGGGGCTCGTTGCCGGAGGGACGGAGCCGTTGCCGGAACTGCTGCGGGGTACGGGTTGCGCGGGACGACGGACAGCGCGTGCGCAGTCCGGGCCTTGTCAGAGCGTCACGGGCATTGCGTGTCGATGGTTGCCTTGGTGGCGATGACCGTGGACGCATCCGCGGTGACGCCCGAGAGCAGGTTCACTGCATTCTGTTCCGTGCCGTAGGCGCAACCAGCGGCCACCTTGCCCGTGTAGTACTGCGCAACATCGAGCTTGTTGGCCACGGCGGTCGAATCCGGCGCCGTGGTCGCGCCGTTCAGGACGTCGAGCGTGATGGTTTGCAGCGTCTTGCGGCCGGCCAGCAATTCACCCACGTAATAGTCGAGCCCGGCCTGGTCGGGATCCCGCCCGAGTGTCTGCTGGTAGATCCTGGTCACCAGCTGCGTGTAGCTCAACCCGCCATAACGGCGATTGAATTCGTCGGAGTTGCCGAACGCTACGATGATGGCGTCCAACGTCTGGCCCACAACATCCATTTGCACTGCCCAGTAGCCCTGTCCTTCCGGGTCCGCCGGCCGGCCGTAGTAGGCGACGTAGGCCGTTTGCACGTAGGCGCGGGAATAGGCGCTGCCGGCACCGGTGTAGTTGAACGTCGCCACGACGTTTTTCGCCGCGTTCATGCCGAGCGTGCAACTGGACTGCGCACCGAAGGCGGAGCAATCGCCACCCCAGCCCGCAAAGGTATAGACACCCCCGGGCGCGTTGGGCATGGGCGTGGCGGTGAGGACGACGTTGGTACCGCTGACGTAACTCTCCCCGCAGTCGTTGCCGCAATTGATACCCGTGCCTGTGACGGTGCCGTCGCCGGTACCCGCTGCGGTGACCGTGAGAGCGTAGGTCGCCGGCGGCGGCGGTGGTGGCGGCGGCGGCGGTGGCGGAGACGCAGCGTTCACCACCTGCGCGAGAGTGCTGCTGATCGACGTAGTGTTGCTGCCGTCGCCGGCATATTGCGCCAGGATGGAACGGGTGCCCACGGCCAGCGCGGAGGTCGCGCAGACCGCGGTGCGGCTGTTGCCGGCGCCGGCCAGCGCGACCGCGCTGCAGCCGCCGATGCCGGCACCGTCGCTGGTGAAGGTGACGTTGCCGGTAGGTGCATTGCCGTTGACGGTGGCGGTGAAGGTGACGCTGGCGCCGAAGGTCGACGGATTGAGCGAGCTCGACAGCGTCGTCGTGGTCGACGCCAGGGGCGGGGTGTTCACCACCTGGGCCAGGGCGCTGCTGACCGAATTGGCGTTGCTGCCGTCGCCGGTGTACTGGGCCAGGATGGAACGGTTGCCCACGGCCAGCGCGGCGGTTACGCAGACCGCGGTGCGGCTGTTGCCGGCGCCGGTCAGCGTGACCGAACTGCAACCGCCGATGCCGGTGCCGTCGCTGGTGAAGGCAACGCTGCCGGTGGGCGCGTTTCCGATCACGGTGGCGATGAAGGTGACGCTGGCGCCGAAGATCGACGGATTGAGCGAACTCGCCAGCGTCGTCGTGGTCGGCGCTGGTGGCGGAATGTTCACCACCTGCGCCAGGGCGCCGCTGACCGAAGCGGCATTGCTGCCGTTGCCGGCGTATTGGGCCAGGATGGACTGGGTGCCCACGGCCAGCGCGGCGGTCGCGCAGACCGCGGTGCGGCTGTTGCCGGCGCCGGTCAGCGCGACCGCGCTGCAGCCGGCGATGCCGGCGCCGTCGCTGGTGAAGGCGACGTTGCCCGTGGGTGCGTTGCCGTTGACGGTGGCGGTGAAAGTGACGGGCGCGCCGGAAATGGACGGATTGAGCGAACTCGCCAACGACGTCGTCGTGGGCACCGGGTTCACCACCTGCGGCAGCGCGCTGCTGCCGGAGGCCGCATTGGCGACGTCGCCGGCGTAATTGGCGACGATGGAACGGGTGCCCACGGCCAGTGCGGAAGTCACGCAGATTGCGGTGCGGCTGTTGCCGGCGCCGGTCAGCGCGACCGCGCTGCAGCCGCCGATGCCGGCGCCGTCGCTGGTGAAGGCGACGTTGCCGGTAGGCGCATTGCCGTTGACGGTGGCGGTGAAGGTGACGCTGGTGCCGAAGGTCGACGGATTGAGCGAACTCGCCAGCGTCGTCGTGGTGGGCGCCGGTGGCGGGGTGTTCACCACCTGGGCCAGCGCGCTGCTTATCGAAGAGGCATTGCTGCCGTTGCCGGCGTATTGGGCCAGGATGGAACGCGTGCCCACGGCCAGCGCGGCGGTCGCGCAGACCGCGGTGCGGCTGTTGCCGGCGCCGGTCAGCGCGACCGCGCTGCAGCCGGCGATCCCGACGCCGTCGCTGGTGAAAGTGACGTTGCCGGTCGGTGCATTGCCGTTGACGGTGGCGGTGAAGGTGACGCTGGTGCCGAAGGTCGACGGATTGAGCGAACTCGCCAGCGTCGTCGTGGTGGGCGCCGGTGGCGGGGTGTTCACCACCTGGGCCAGGGCGCCGCTGACCGAAGCGGCGTTGCTGCTGTTGCCGGCGTATTGGGCCAGGATGGAACGCGTGCCCACGGCCAGCGCGGCGGTCGCGCAGACCGCGGTGCGACTGTTGCCGGCGCCGGTCAGCGCGACCGCGCTGCAGCCGGCGATCCCAACGCCGTCGCTGGTGAAGGTGACGTTGCCGGTCGGTGCATTGCCGTTGACGGTGGCGGTGAAGGTGACGCTGGTGCCGAAGGTCGACGGATTGAGCGAACTGGCGAGGGTGGTGGTGGTGGCCGTCTGCACCGACTGCGACAGCGGCGAACTGGTCGACGTGCCGTTGGCACTGTTGCCGCCGTAATTCGCGACGATGGAACGGGTGCCCGCCACCAGAGTGGTGGTCGTGCAGGCTGCCGTGCGGCTGTCACCGGTGCCGGCCAGTGCCACCGCGCCGCAGCCGCTGATGCCCGAGCCGTCGACGGTGAAGGCGACGGTGCCGGTGGGCGCGCTGCCGTTCACGGTGGCGGTGAAGGTGACGCTGGCGCCGACGACGGACGGGTTGAGCGAACTGGAGAGGGTGGTGGTGGTCGCCGTCCTCACCGACTGCGACAGCGCCGAACTGACCGACGCCGCGTTGGCGCCGTCGCCGCTGTAATTGGCGACGATGCTGTTCACGCCGGCGCTCAGCACCGAGGTCGCGCAGGCGCCGGTGCGGGTGTTGCCGGCGCCGGTCAGCGCGACCGACGAGCATCCGGCGATCGGACTGCCGTTGGCGGAGAAGGCGACGGTTCCGGTCGGCGCCGCGCCGGTGACGCTGGCGGTGAAGGTGACGCTTTGACCCTGCGTGGACGGATTGAGCGCGCTGACCACCGTGGTGGTGGTCGGCGTCAGCACGCCAGGCGCCGTCACCCGGATGTCGAGAGCGGAGGTCGACGATGAAAGCACTTGGATGGTGATGCCGTGGGTGCTGTCGGTGTAGGACTGTCCGACCGGCAGCGCGGCGTTGTTGAAGCCGTTGTTGCCAAAGCTGCCGCTGTCGCCCGGCGTCATGTCGAGCAGCTGCGTGTCGTCGTAATTGCCCGTGCATCCCGAGCAGTTGTTCCACTCGAACGGACGCGCGAGTCGGACCTGCGCTCCGATCGCGCCGGCAGGCAGGGCGCTGTCGAACCCGATGGGCCGCCGGAATTCGACCCAGTAGGTCCGACTGGTGTTTGCCGTCGGGATCCGGACGGCGTACAGCGACTGACCGGCGAGCTCGATCGGGCCGAGCGTGTAGTCCTGCACGCCGGCGCTGTGCGTGGGCGTCGTCGACAGCTCGATGTAGCCCAGGATGCGCTTCTGCGACGCCGACAGGTGCATCGCGGAAATGTTGCCCATGATGTCGAACGGGTCGCCATACTCGGTCACCGTGCAGCCGGCGGCCGCGATGACGCTGCTGCCGCAGTTCAGGCGGCCGGCGTGATAGAGGCCGAAGTTGTGGCCGAACTCATGCCCGACGACGCTGAGCGCGGCCGTGCCCTTGGTATAGGAGCGCTCCCAGCCGATGTAGCCCAGGCCCAGCCAGCCGCAGGGCAGGGCGTCGATGACGTAGAGGATGCCGGTGTAGTCGTTGACGTTGTAGCCGGCGGCGGCGGCCTGCGTCGCGCCCTGCGAATTGATGGTGTTCAGTACGGCGTCGAGCTGGGCGGAGGTGCCGCAGGTGGTCGGTCGCGCCAC
This sequence comes from uncultured beta proteobacterium, assembly GCA_963699765.1. GTDB lineage: Bacteria > Pseudomonadota > Gammaproteobacteria > Burkholderiales > Casimicrobiaceae > VBCG01. Next base: position 310,274 of record CAVOVD010000011.1, read on the forward strand.
GTTGGCCCGCAGCCACGCGTTGCCCGAATGCGCGACCAGGCCGTTGATCAGCTGCGCGCCGAACGACACCTCCTTGTAATACTCGGCCGCGCTCTGCTGCGGCGCGGCGCCGTAGACCTTGTTGGTGATCTCGGTAATGGGCCAGGCGGCGGGATCGGCGTTGTAGGTGAACGGTGCGGCGGCGTTGTTGGGGAATTTGATCGGCAGCGTGATGTAGCCGGTGGTCAGCGCAGCGGGCGCCCCCGCGAAACTAGCGTTGGCGCCCATCCCTTTTTTTGCGGGTGGCGCCAGGATCACGATGCTGTCGACGGCGACGTAGCCGCGCGCGTCGACGGGGCCGGACACCGTGGCGCGCATGCCGTTCTGGAGTTCCGGCAGCAGCGTTCCCAGTTCGACGATGTTCTGCTGCCCGGTATCGGTTACCAGGGTAAAACCGAACTCGGCCGGACGGTCGGGGTAGTCGACGTGGAACATCCGCAGCGTGCCGGTCAACTCCCGGCGCTGCGGGGCCGCATTGCGCAAGGCCTGCGCGGACGGCGACGCGGCGATCTGCCGGGCGCTTTGCACGAACAATACGCGGCCATCGGCGCGGCCGGCGACGGCCAGCGTGGCACCCGGGGCGGCGGCACTGCCGGCGTTGTGCAACAGGTAGCGCGAGCCATCGGCGAGTTCCAGGACCGGATGGCTGCGCACCTCGCCGGTGATCCGGCTGGTGACGACGATCGCCCCGACCCGGCCCTGCACGTCGAGCACGGTGGCGGTGGCGCCCGGCGTGGTGGCATCGGCCGCAGGCTTGTTTTCGACGCCCTGGTGCGCGTAGGCCGCCGTCGACAGCGCAACGAGCAGAACGAAGAACGCACCGCGCCAGCGGGGGCCCGCGGGCGGCGTACGGTGATTGGGTCGGACGGCAATCATGTCGAGCATGCTCATGGGGGACGCTGCGCGCCTGTCGTCGCCGCTATGCGGCAGTGGCCTGGATGCGCGGCGCCATCGGAGCCACGACGGTCGCGGGCCGGTGTCGATTGGCGGTCGCTGCAAAAAACATCAATACGATCAATGGCATGAGCGGATATCCTCGACAGGCGATCAAATCCCCCACACCGTCCACCCGATGGTCGACGCTCCGGCAAGGGTACGCGATTTCTGTCGATTATGCCAACCGCATATTGCATGCCAAACCTGGCCCGGGTCAGGGAAACCTCGGCCCTGTGGCGCCGGCCGGAAACGCTCGCCTTGGTGGCCGGCAAATCTCACCGGGTGGCAAGGTAGCCCAGCCGCCGCAGTCCGGAGGCGATGCTGGCCCCGGGACGCGCGATCCGGATAATGGTCGTTACCATGCAGACATCGCAGCGTGACATCGCGACGCCAGCGCCTGTCGCCGCGGACGACCCGTCCTCCGTCTCGGGGGTCGCACGCTTCGACCGCGCCTTCGCGCGCGCGGCCGGAGCCGCGCCCACCGACGGCAACGCCGTGCGGATCCTGCTCGATGCGCGCGAGAATTTTCCCGCCTGGCTGGCCGCCGTGCGTTCGGCGCAGCGTTACGTGCTGTTCGAAAGCTACATGTTCGGCGACGATCGCGTCGGCCACGCGTTCACGGCGGCGCTGGCCGAAAAGGCGCGCGCGGGAATCCGCGTATGCGTGGTCTACGATTGGCTGGGCTCGGCGTTCTCGCGCCGCCTGTGGCCGGCGCTGCGCGAGGCGGGCGCCGAGGTCCTGAGCTTCAATCCTCCGCGCCTTGACAGCCCGTTCGCCTGGCTCGCCCGCGATCACCGCAAGTCGATCGTCGTCGACGGCGAGGTCGCCTTCGTTGCCGGATTGTGCGTGTCGGCGGAGTGGGAAGGCGATCCGAAAAAGCGGCTCGAGCCCTGGCGCGACACGGGTGTGGAAATCCGCGGTCCGGCGGTTGCCGAGGTGGAGTCGGCATTTGTGCAGATATGGGCGGCTGCGGGCGGCGCCCGGCTGGCGCTGCCCACCGCGCCGACCGGCGAAGCCGGGAACGCTGGTGGCGGCGGCATGCGGGTGCGGGTGATCGCCGGCGCGCCAGGGGCCACCGGCACCTACCGCAACGACTTGTTGATCGCGTCGGTCGCGCACCAGCGGCTGTGGCTGACCGACGCCTACTTCGTCGCCAGTGCCGCGTACACGCAGGCACTGTGCGCCGCCGCGCGCGATGGCGTCGACGTCCGCCTGCTGGTGCCGGGCGCAAGCGACATTCCGCCGGTGTCGCCGCTGTCGCGCGCCGGCTATCGCGCGCTGCTCGATGCCGGTGTGCGCGTATTCGAGTGGAACGGCACCATGCTGCACGCCAAGACCGCGGTTGCCGATGGGGTCTGGTCGCGCGTCGGCTCGACCAACCTGAACATCGCCAGCTGGATGTCGAATTACGAGCTCGACGTCGCCGTGGAGGACCGCGACTTCACCCGGCAGATGGCCGCGCAGTACGAAAAGGATCTCGGCAACGCCACCGAGATCGTGCTGACCCGACGCAATCGCGTGCGCCGCACCGAAACCCGCGCCGAGGCGGCTGCGGCGGCGCGCGAGGGGGCCGAAGCGCCTCGGCGCGCGGTGAGCGGCAGCGCCGGACGCGCCGCGGCGGGCGCGGCCAGCGTCGGCAGCGCCCTGGGCGCGGCGCTGACCAACCGGCGCATGCTCGGGCCGCCCGAGTCGGGCCTGCTCATCTTCATGGCGTTGCTGACGCTGGGACTCGCCGTCGTGGCCGTGCTGTTTCCGCGGGTCGTCGCCTGGCCGCTCGGTGTGGTCGGCGCCTGGCTCGGCCTTGCCTGGGCGTGGAAAGGATACGGCCTCTGGCGGCAGGCGCGCGGCAGGGACCGGTCAGTCTCCGCGGAGCGCGCTCCGGCATCGTCCGACAGCGGCGAAAAGAATGGCTGAAATGCCATCAGCGCTGGTTGCCGTGCATCGGAAAACCGTGGATCGAGATGACTGCGCTGTCGGTTTGTGCCCTATGCCGGCAGGCCATGAGACCGACCTCGTTCACGCGAGGCAGGGGGGCAGGCCGGCGCTCGATCCGCTCACGGGGCAGCGTCGGCGTCGGGCTCGCTGACCTGGCGCAGGATCCGGTCCCGGGCTTCGTCGCGCAACGCGACGGCGGCGGCGAATCGATCGGCACTTCGCCTGCGGCGGCGCAATCGGCTCGCCGATGTCAACGTCGATGCGGTCACGTTGCGGCAGCCACGACTGCGCCGCGAGCACGGACCGCGTGCCGCGGATGGCCACCGGCACCACCGATGCGCGGGCCTCGACCGCCGCGGCGAACGCGCCGAGATGGAACGCCAGCAAGCCCGGGGCACGCCGGAACGTGCCTTCGGGGAAGACCGCAAGCGGCGAGCCGACGCGCGCGGCGGCGGCAAGGCGATCCGCGTCCTCCACGCTCTGCCGCGTCGAGAACCGTTCGACGAAATCGGCGTCGAGCCGCCGCAGGTAGACCCGCGATACGAAACTGCCGAGCAACTCCCGCTTCGCCACGAAGCGATGCGGCACCGGCAGCGCGGCGACGAGAACCATTCCGTCCATATAGCTCGCGTGATTGGCGACCAGCACGTGAGGTCCGCCCCGTGACAGGTTCTCGACGCCTTGCACCTGCAATGGAATCCCGGCAAGGCGCAGGAACAGCCGCGCCGCGGCGCGATTGATCCGCCATGCCAGGGCAGGTTTCGGCGTCACGGCCGTCACCATCCAGACGAGCGGGGCGATCAACGCGAACATGGTCCAGACATGCGCGCCGTACAGTGCCCTTCCGATGCCTGCCAGCCAGCGGCGCAGTTGCGCGACCGCTCCGCTCCAGCCGAGCCGCGCCATCTGCCACCACACCGCATGCGAAGGCGCGCCGACCAGGCCGGCTTCGTACACTTCGCGACTCGCCGCGCGTCGGACCTTGCCGCTCGAGGTCTTGAGCACCGTGTGCGGCGGCGCGAGGACCACCTCGTCCGGCGGCTCGCCCAGCACGTCCGACACCGTGTGCAGGATCGCCTCGCGCAGGCGATCGCGTTCTGCTGCGTCGTCGGTGCGCGTCTCCGCAAGCACGACCAGGCGTTCCGTTCCGGTCGCCGGGTCGGCGCTGCCGAAGGCGGCGACGCAGCCCTTGCGGATGCCCGGCAGCGCGCCCACGGCTTCCTCGAGCTCGTGCGGATAGAGGTTGCGCCCCCCGCGGATGATGATGTCCTTGACGCGGCCCGTGATGTAGACGTCCTGATCGGCGCGATAGGCGCGATCGCCGGTATCCAGCCACTCGCCGTGGAACAGGCGGCCGGTCTCGTCCGGATTGCGGAAGTAGCCGGCGGTCGCCGACGGGCCCTGGAATTCCAGCCGTCCTTCCACGCGCTCGCCGACCTCGGCGCCGGCTTCGTCGACGATGCGGATCCGGTGGCCCGGCAGCGGCCTGCCGCAGGCGACGAAACGCAGCGGGTTCGGATCGTCCGGCGTTGCGGGGAGCGCCTTGCGATCGCGCGCGAACGGCTGGCGGCGGATGCGGTCCACCACCGGCCCGCGGCCCATCGGTGGAACCAGCAGCGCCACCGTCGCTTCGGCGAGTCCGTAGACCGGCGCCATCGCTTCGCGGCGAAAGCCGTGCGGCGCGAAGCGTTCGATGAACCGCTCCATCGTCACCGGGCTGACCGGCTCGGCGCCGTTGGCCGCGAGCCGGATCGTGCCCAGATCGATGCCTTCCAGATCCCGGTCGTCGATGCGTTTGAGGCAAAGCTCGAAGGCGAAGTTGGGCGCCGCAGTCAGCGTCCCGCGATGGCGGTGGATCGTCCACAGCCAGCGCTCCGGCCGCGCCAGGAACGCAAGCGGCGACATCACCACCAGCGGGTTGCCGAAATACAGGCTCGCCAGCCAGGCGCTGATGAGCCCCATGTCGTGGTAGAGCGGCAGCCAGCTGACGAACACGTCGTCGACGGTGACCTCGATCGCCTGCCCGATGGCCCGGATGTTGGCCAGCAGGTTGGCATGGGTGAGCGCCACGCCCTTGGGATTGCCGGTGCTGCCCGACGTGTACTGGATGAACGCGATGTCGTCGGACTTGACTGCGACGCGCGCGAATTCGCCGCGTTCGCCGGCCAGCTCGGCGGTCGAGATGACTTTCCGCAGACCGGGCACGAGAGCTTCAAGCAGGTGGGCCACGGCCATCGCCTCCGGCACCGTGATCAGAAACACTGCCTGCGCGTTGGCGAGGATGCCCGCATGGCGGCGCACATGGTCCTCGAGCTGCGAAAGGCGGGCCGGCGGGTAGATCGGAACAGGGATGCCTCCCGCCAGGAGAATGCCGAAATAGGCGTGGAAGTACGCGGGGCCGGTGGGCAGCATCAGCGCGACCGACTCCCGCGCCGCCAGACCCGACGCCTGCAGCGTGGCCGCGACCGCCGTCGCCTCGAGCATCAGCCTGCCGTAGGCAATCTCCTCCTCGCCCTCCGTCGAGACGACGACGATCTGCGTCCGCGTGGGGTGGCGCTGCACATGCCAGTCGAGGACGTCCAGCAGCGTCGTCGCCTCGTCCGGATTGCCCTGATAGGACTCCGCGGGCGCGGCGCGAACCGCGATCGACGGGATGCCGCCGCTGGCCCTGGTCCCTGCGCGCAACGCCGTCAGCAGATCCTGCGGCGTCTCGGCCAGCGCAAGCGTGTTCTCCGGCAGACGCACGCCGAACGAGCGCTCGATGCGCAGCAGGAGCTCCACGCGCGTCAGGCTGTCGAATCCCAGGTCGCGGTCCAGCGAACTGTCGAGCCTGACCTCGGCACGACGGGCAGTCTGCCGGTGCAGTTCCCGATGGGTCTCGCGCACGACGTCGAGCAGCGCCCCCGCGGTATCCGCCTGATCGCCGGGCGCGGAACCGGGGTCAGCCACGCCTGAAGCAAGTGGCTCCGGGGGCCTGCCGATTCTGCTCGTGGGCACGTTCCCGTCCTATCCGGTTCCCTGCCGGGTCCTGATACGCAATACCGCCATTAGACCAAGCGTCGCCGAGCCATATGTTCAGCTAGATTAATGGTCGGTCGGATAACCCGGCGCTGATCCGGGCCGGAGTTCTGGACGTGGCCTGCTCGGCCGGCTTACATTGCGCGCACTCCCCGATCGGCCGAGGCTGGTGAGGAAACGGATTGAAATGCTATAATTTCCAATTACGCGCCCGTAGCTCAGTTGGATAGAGTACCTGGCTACGAACCAGGGGGTCGTGGGTTCGAATCCTGCCGGGCGCGCCAGTAAAACAAGGGCTTACAGCGATGTAGGCCCTTTTGTTTTGGCCGGGCTAACGCCGGGCTAACACTGGCAGCCGATCTTTGGCGGCACCGCCTGGGGGCTGTTGGCCGCTTACGCGGCCTGCCCCGGTGCATCGGATCGACGGGCGGGGATTGCGCGTTGGTGCCGCCGATCGGGCTACCGCCGTCCGGCACAGCCGGCACCCAGGTTCTCATTCGCCTCCAGCGCCCGGTACACGGTTTCGATCCAGCGCGATTCGCGCACGAAAAATGGCTTCGTGACCAAGCCGGCGAATCGCGCCGGCAGTCCGGCGGTTTGCGCCGCAGCGAGATTCTTTCCTGACTCCCGCATGGCGCGGATTTCCGCGATCGACTCGAGCAGTCGGCCTCGCCACGCGGCAAGCTCTTCCGGTGTCGCGGCGCGCAATGGCTCGGGCTCGAACAGCGCGTGCCCCGGAATGATAGTGCTGTCGGCCCGGGACGATTTCACGATGCAATCCACCGTCTGCAGATAACCTCCGAGATCGGCGCCGCCCTCGACATCGACCACCGGGTAGCGATCGACGAACATGTGATCGCCGATGTAGCGTACCGCGCCATCGTCGATGTCGAACAGCAGGTCTCCGTCGGTATGCGAGCGATTCGTCGCCACGATGTCGACGCGAATCGTGTGGCTGCCGAGGCGGAAGACTTCTCCTCCGTTCGCGGTCATGATCGGCACGCCGATCGCCGCCAGTCCGGGCCATGGAATCGGCGTGCTCGCCGCCGGTAGCAACCGCTCGTACTGCCGGGCGCTGGTGACGAACATGGGCTTGGTCCACTCGGCGAGCTTCGCCAGGCCGTCGGTATGATCGAGATGGTGATGGCTGCTTGCGGCGAGGATTACGGCCCTGACTCCACGTGCCTCGAGCCAGGTTCGCAGCACCTGCGCGGTGGACGCCATCCCGACGTCGAGCAGCGCCGCCCGCTCGCCATCGATGACGGCCACGACCGTCGAGTTCCCGACCGCGCTGTTCGTTCGCAACATCCAGACGCCCGGCCGCACTTCGATCGAGTCGATCGATGGCGCCGTCTGCGCGACGGCGGTGCCCAGCAGACACTGAAGGGCAAGTAACCCGACTCCGAGAACGCTCTTGTACGGTGCCATGTAATGACCCGGCGGTTGCTGCTCAGGTCAGGCACGCGGAATGCGCTTCTTCGAAACGCGTGCGGGCCCGCATCATTTCCGTGTGCGGCGCCTTGGGAAAGGCAAGCACGGTCAGCGTCCGATGCGCGGCTGCGACATAGGCGTCGCGCATCGTGGCCAGACGATCGGCGGTCATCGGCGTCAACACATGCTCGTAGACGGTCGAATTCGCGCCGGGACGTCCGACGCCGATCTTTACCCGCCGGAACTCGATGCTGGAAAAGGCCGAGAGCACCGAGCGAACTCCGTTGTGTCCGCCGTCGTTGCCGGCAACCCGGGACCGGATCACGCCCGGATCGAGGTTGAGGTCGTCGTGCACGAGCACGCAGTCCGCAGGACCGAAGCCCAGCCGGCCGCTCAGCGACTTCAGTGCAGGTCCCGTATCGTTCACGTTGACGCGCGGCTTGATCAGGTAAACGGTCCCGCCGGGCAGGCTGGCCGTTGCGACCTGCGCCTCCGGCTCCGGGGTCCACGCCGCGCCGAAGAAGCGCGCGAGGAGGTCGACCACCTCGCGCCCAACATTGTGAGGCGAATCGTCATACTGGTCGCCCTGGTTGCCGAAGCCGACGACCGCCTGGATCCAGGGCCGGCGGACGTCAGGTGGTTGGGCCGGATCCTCAGGCGCCGGATCCGCGTCGGCAACGACCGCGGCGGCAGGGCGCTCCTGCGCGGGCCTGGCGCAGATCCGCGCCAGGCGATCCATGGGGATGCCCTTGAGCAGGACCAGGTCGCCCGGACGCAGCAAGCCGGCGAGATGCTCGCTGGCCGCATCGATCGAGTAGAACGCGTGCAGTGGCGTTCCGGGAGCGGCTTTGCGCGCGGGCAGGGCCTTCGACGCCTTCGAGCCCACGAACACGACGTGGTCGGCGGATTTGAGCGCTTCCTTCGCGATGGAGACGTGGGCCCGCTCGGAGGCGCCCATGTAATCGGAAATCGTGCCCATCACGATGAAACGCCGGGCGGCGCGCGCATCCCGCATGAACGCGAAGGCAAACGGAATCGTCCAGTACGGGCTCTTGGCGTCATCGAACACGAACGTCACGCCATCCGTGCGAGTCGTCGGGCACATCCGGTTCGCGAACGGAGGCACCGACCGGATCGCCTGCGCCGTCTCGGCAAGCGACATGCCCATGGCGATCCCCGTGGTGATCGCCGCCAGTGCCGCGGACGTCCAGTGCTCGCCGCACAGGTCGGTCTCGACGGCTGCGACCTGGTCGCGGTACGAGGCGGTGAACGACAGGCGCGCCGGCCAGATCGCGCTGATGTTCCGGGCGCGCACCATTGCTTCCGGCGCCACGCCGTAAGTGAGGACGCGGGCCTTGCAGTGGTCGCGCATCGCCATGACGAGCGGATCGTCGGCGTTGAGCACCGCGGTACCCGACTTCGGAAGCCCCTCGATCAGCTTGCGCTTTTCGCGGGCGATCGCCTCCACCGACCCGTACGAGCTGATGTGGTCGCTGCCGATGTTCGTCACGACGCCGATCGTTGGCCGGATCAACGCCAGCGCCCGGTCGATGACGCCGGTCCGGTACTTGCCGATCCCGACCTCCTGCACGTTGTACCGGTCGCCGGGACGCACCTGCAGCAGCGCCGGCGCCGTGTGGTAGAACTGGTTCAGGTTCTCCGGCGACTTCGTGCCGCGGAAACGAGATGCGAGCACGCCGGCGATGAGTTCCTTCGCTGTCGTCTTGCCGCAACTGCCGGTGACCGCGATGAACTCGCAGTTGCGAAGCAGCGGCCGGTACGCGCGTACGAGCGACGCGGCCGCGAGGCCGCGGAGGCGCGCAACGTACCAATCCTGCCGGCGATAGATCCCGGCGACGAAACGGCCGAGCGTGCCGGCGCGTTCGACGCGGGCGAGCAGACTGCCCAACTGCATCTCCTTCGGTTACGGCCAACCGCAAAAGCCTACCATGTCCGATGGGCGGCCCGGTCAGGTGCGAGCGGCCCGTCCCTTCATCCGGATCAGCTCTTCGGACAGCGATGCCGGCGACTCGCCTCCAAAGCGCATCCGCAGCCAGGTTTCGGTGGCGACAAGGGTGAACTGGTAGTAGGGGTGCCCGGCCAGCAATACGAGAATGTCCGCCTGGTCTCCGGAACGCCATTTGAGCAGCTCCGCGAGCCGACCGTTGCGCAGGAGTCCGGTCGTCCCGTTCCACATGCCGGCGTCGACGTTGAACCCGATCTTCGGGAGGTGGACGATCTCCGGCGGCAGTCGTTTGCCGGCGAGATTCTTGACGAGGCGCTTGGTCACTCCACCCCGGTACTTGGCACTCACCGGAAGATGCAGTCCGAAATCGATGAGCTCGTTCTCGAGAAAAGGGACGCGTGCCTCCACCGAGTAGTGCATCGTCATCTTGTCGATGGATCCAAGATGTTCGCGCAGGTGCACGTACATGTCCTGGAAACCCCTGGCCAGGAAGGCGCGATCCTCGTGCAGCGGCAAGGCGTCCAGCTTGCGGAAGAGCCGGGCTTCGCGCAGCTGACGCCGCGCGCCGTCGATCAACGTCACGTTGGGCGCATCATCGTGGCCGAAGGTCGCCGCGAACGGATTCTCGGCCAGTTTCGCGAGGTCCAGCGGCTGCAGGAACGGGTTGAACTTCGCGAGCATGCGCGTCAGGCGGTTGTTGCGGATCCAGCGGGCGTGCAGGCGTCGTCTGCGCCACTTGCGATAGGCGGCTACATGCCAGTCGTAGCCTCCGAAGAGCTCGTCCGCGCCGTCGCCGGTGAGAACGACCTTGAAGCCATCGGCGTGAACCGCTTCGGCAACCAGCAGCGCCGCGACGTCCTGGGAAAAGTAAGGCGGCTGATCGTTCGCGAGGATGGCCGTCGGCAACAGCCGGAAGTACGCGGCTGCGTCGACATTGACCGGCCGAAGCTGGACCGACAGCGCGTCGCACACCGTCTGCGCGCGGCGAAGCTCTTCGTGGTTACTGCCCTCGATGTCCGCCACGTAGGACACGAGATCCGGCTTGACCTCCCGGGCGAAGGCCGTCACCAGGCTCGAATCGAGCCCTCCGCTGCACATGGTTGCCAGGGGCGCGTCGCTGACGAGATGCATGCGCACGCTCGCGGCAAGCCGTTTCTCGAACGCCCCGGCGTGCCCGTCGAAATCGCGCACGTCGCTCCCGGCGATTCGGGCGACATCCACGTCGCGCAGAATGTCGAAATACACGGTGCAGGTCTCGCGACCGTCCCTGATGCGGTGCAGCGTGCCGGGCAGGATCGCTTCCACGCCCTTGTAAAGGGTCAGCGATCCCTCGAGGCGTTCATAGATCAGGTGCGTGATGATCGCGTGCGGATCGGCCTCGCAGGGGATGCGCGGGTGGGCGAACAGTGCCTTCTGCTCCGAGGCAAAAGCGAACGTTCCGGCCGCGCGCGCGACGTACAGGGGCTTGATGCCCGCGCGATCGCGGGCGAGCCACAGCGACTTGTCGCGCCGATCGAAATACGCGAACGCGAACATGCCGTTCAGCTTCGGGACGGCGCGCTCCGGCCCCCATCGATGAAGCGCATGCAGCACGACCTCCGAGTCGGAGTCGCTGCGGAATTCAGCGCCTTCCCGCTCCAGCTCGGACCGAAGTTCGCGAAAATTGTAGACCTCGCCGTTGTAGGTCAGCGCGCCAAGCCCATCCTCGGTGACGAACGGCTGATGCGCGCGCGCGGTCAGATCGATGATGCTGAGGCGCACATGACCGAGCGCGACGGTGTCGGCAACCCAGACGCCGCGGTCGTCCGGCCCCCGGTGCGCAAGGAGCCCGAGCATGCCGTCCAGCACCCGCGCAGGGTCGGCGTTCTGCTCTCCGGCAAACCCGGCGATTCCGCACACCGCTTACCTCAGTGAAGTTGGATTCGACACCTCGACCTGCGCCGGAAAACAGCGTAGCACGGCTTGACCGGCGCGGCCCGAAGGGAAGCCGGGCCGACCGTCGACAGTCTCAGTTCGACCCGTCGCCGCCGCATCAGACGTAAAGCCGTTCGTCGGCAGCGATGGTCTGGGTGATGTCGACGACCTGCCGCAGTCCGGATCCGAGTTCGCCGACCTGATGGCACACCCAGACTTCATAGGGTGGTATCGCCGGAACGACGTTCAGTTCCTTCACCAATCCCTGATCGACATAGCTTCATGAGCCGCACCGGAATCGAGCCAATGGCGACGCCGCGCAGGATGATCCGGATGGTCGCCGTCACTTCGTTACAGGTGCGGAGACGCAGCGGGGTGGTGCCGGCCTGATGAAACCACTGCATGACGCTGGCGTTCTGGCGCGCCGGCGGCGATAGCAGATCCGACGCAATTGTGGCCTTGGAACGAGGGTGTGCCGCGAAGCGGAGCAAGTTCACGGCGGAGCAGGTTGCATTTGCTGTGAGGCAGGCGGAGGGGGGGACATCGGTCGACGAGGTGCGCCGGAAGATAGGCATTTCCGACGCCCTGTTCGACAGCCGGCGCCGACACGCGCTGATCGTGGTCGACATGCACATGCGCGAATGCCCGGCCATTGAAGTCCGGCCGACCTTGAAGGGCGAGGATGTGATCCGTAATCTTCAACGTGTCGCGATCCCATAGGAACTTCGGAGGCGATCGGCGAGAAGCTTGCCGGCGATGGATACCAGGAAGATGAACGCGATGTAGATCGCCGCGGTGGCCGTCAGGATCTCGATCGGCTCGTAGGCGATGTTGACGATCTTCTGCGACTGGAACATCAGGTCCTGCACGGTGATGACTGAAACCAGCGTCGACGACTTCACGATCACCGTGAACTGGTTGATGATCGACGGTGCCGAGCTCAGCAGCGCCTGCGGCAGGACGATGCGGCGAAATACCTGCAGCGGGGACATGCCCACCGAATAGGCGGCTTCGCGATGGCCCCGGGGAACGGCTTCGATGCCGCCGCGAAACGTCTCGGCAAGATACCCGCTCGATTGCACGGCGAGCGCCGTGCACGCTGCCTGGAAGAACGTATTTGGCCACCCGAACAACTCGGGCCACACGTAATTGACCCACAGGAGCTGCACCAGGATCGGTGTAGCGCGAAAGAACTCGATCAGCAAAGTCATGACCGGCCGCAACGGGCGGACGTACATCCGGGTCAGACAAAGGACAAGGCCACCGACGATCGCACACGCGAAGGAGATAACGCAGACTTCGATCGTGACCTGCAGCCCAGCGAGCAGCGCCTCGCGCTGGTTCCAGACCAATCGCTCCCAGTTTCCCATCGAGCGTCAGGCGACGATTCTGGCGCGCCAGCGGTCGGCAAGAACACGCAGCGACGAGCCGGCTACCAGCACGATCACGAAATAGGTGAGCGCGGCGCCTGTGTAAAGCGGGAGCGGACGCATCTGCTGCTGCGTGATCATCGACACCTGGTACATGAGGTCAGGCACCGCAATCAGAGACACGATGGTCGTCGCCTTGAACAGCGAAATGAACTGGTTGATCGATTCCGGGAGCATTCGTCTGACGACCTGCGGCAGAATGATGCGCCACAGGACGAGACCTTCGCCCATGCCGAGCGAGCGGGCCGCCTCCAGGTGGCCGGCGGGAATGGCTTCGATGCCGGCACGGAATGTTTCGGCGAAATAGCCGCTGTAGACGAGGCCCAGCGCGATCACGGCGGAAACGAACGGGTTGAACTCGAAGCGGCTGTGCAGCAGGGAGCCGATCAGAAGCGGCAGCACGAAATGGACCCAGACCACCATCACGTAATCGGGCGCGTTGCGGAAGATCTCGACATGCAGCGTTCCCAGCCAGCGCAACGCGCGCAAGCGGCTGTTGCGCAGCAACGCGGCGCCCAGCCCGAGCGCGAGCGCCGCGGCGGCTGCCCCGAAAAAGACGTAGAAATTGACCGCCAGGCCGCGCAGCAGGACTGTGCGGTATTCCCAGAACACCTGGATATCGAGGATTTCGCGCAGGGAATCCGACATGCCGGACCTACTGCAGGTGCTTGGAAATGAACTGGCGCAGGCGCTCCGAACGCGGCGCGCCGAACAGCCGGGCAGGCGGGCCTTCCTCCTCGATCAGGCCATTGTGGAGGAACATCACCTGGTCGGAAACGTCCTTGGCGAATCCCATTTCGTGGGTGACGACGATCATCGTGGTTCCGTCTTTGGCGAGCCCCCGCATCACCGAGAGCACCTCGTCGGTGAGTTCCGGGTCGAGCGACGAGGTCGGCTCGTCGAAGAGCATCACCTTGGGTTGCATCGCAAGCGCCCGCGCGATCGCCACCCGCTGCTGCTGGCCGCCGGACAGCCGCGCCGGATACTCGTGCGACTTGTCGCCGAGATTCACGCGCGCGAGGCATGCCTCGCCGAGCGCAATGGCTTCCCGGCGCGACATTCCCCGAACGCGGTAAGGCGCCTCGATGACATTACCGAGCACGGTCATGTGCGGCCAAAGGTTGAACTGCTGGAACACAATGCCAAGATCGCGACGAATCCGGTTGATTTCGGAAAGCGGCCTCGGCTTGCGCTTGCCGTCGGCGTCGCCGCGGAAGCAGAGCGATTCCCCGTCGACGAAGATGTCCCCGGCCGTCGGCACTTCGAGGTAGTTGATGCAGCGCAGAAGCGTGCTCTTCCCGGAGCCGCTCGCGCCGATCATGCTCACGACACTGCCTCGGTGAACGTCGAAGGAAACCCCCTTGAGGACCTCCAGCGTGCCGAAGCGCTTGTGCACGTCGACCACGCGGATCATGGGCAGGTCACTCATCGGTCGCGATTGTTTCCAGGAGGTTGGGGTCTGGTCGTGTCACCGGCAACGCATGGGCATTGCGCGGGTGGGTAGGTGGGATATCATCACTTAGGAATTGCCGGCTTGGCAAGCAATGGAACCAGGATGATGATGGAGACTCCTGCCCGAATCGGTGCGCCGCTCGACGAAGTCGATACCCCGGCGCTCATCGTCGATCTCGATGCTTTCGAGCGCAATCTCCGGAAGATGGCCGGTCTTGCCAGCGCCGCCGGAGTCCGACTGCGTCCGCATGCGAAGACTCACAAGTGCCCCATGGTGGCCTTGAAGCAGATCGAGGCTGGGGCGGTGGGGCAGTGCTGCCAGAAGGTGGGTGAAGCCGAGGCGCTGGTGCGCGGCGGCGTGCGGGACGTGCTTGTGAGCAATGAAGTTGTCGGTACGCAAAAGCTGCGGCGGCTGGCCGCGCTTGCTGCGGATGCCACAGTCGCGCTCTGCTTCGATGCGCCCACGCAGGTCGACGCTGCCTCGCACGCCGCGACCGAAGCCGGGGTGAAACTGGGAGGACTGGTCGAGATCGACGTGGGCATGCAGCGCTGCGGCGTCGCGACGCCGGAAGCAGCGCGCGACCTTGCCCAGCGGATCAGGGCTGCCCCCGGTCTCGAGTTCCGGGGCCTGCAGGCGTATCACGGCACGGCCCAGCATCTCGCAACTTGGCAGGAGCGCCGGGTCGCCATCGACCGGGCGTCGGCCATCGTTCGCGCAACCGTCGAAGTTCTACGAAAGGACGGCCTCGATTGTCCCATCATCAGCGGCGCGGGCACCGGCACGTTTCGGATGGAGGCCGCGAGCGGCCTGTGGAACGAACTGCAGGCCGGTTCGTACCTTTTCATGGACACGGAATATGCGCGCATCGGCGATGAGCGCGGCGGGCGCTATGACGAGTTCGAGCACAGCCTTTTCGTGCTGGCCATGGTGATGAGCACGCCCACCGCGGATCGCGCCATCGTCGACGCTGGTCTCAAGTCCTATAGCGCGGAGAAAGGCCTGCCATGGGTGCATGGGCGGCCGGGACTCGAGGTCACCGGCGTATCGGACGAGCATGGCAAGCTCACGGTCGGTCCCGAGGCGGGGCAGCTTCACCTGGGCGACAAGGTGATGCTCATTCCGGGCCATTGCGACCCGACGATCAACCTGCACGACTGGTACGTATGCGTGCGCAACGGCCGCGTGGAAAGCCTTTGGCCGATCACGGCCCGCGGGGCGAGCACCTGATCCAGCGGCTGCCGCACCGGTGAAACTCACCCTTGCACAGCTCGAGGCATTGTTCTGGATCTCCCGACTGGGCAGCGTGCGTGCGGCCGCCAGCCGGCTTTCACTCACCCAGCCGGCACTCTCGCTGCGCATCAGGGAACTCGAGGGCGCGGTCAATGGGCGACTGCTCAATCGCGACTCGTACCGGGCGACCCTTACCACGCTGGGCGCGGAGGTGGCGCAGCAGGCCGAGCGGATCCTGGAGATCGCCGGGCGCATCGGCGAGCGCGGTGCGGAGGGCGACGACGACATCCGCGGACTCATCCGGATGGGTGCGACCGACACCTATGCCGCGCACTACTTGCCGTCGCTGCTTGTCGACGTCGAGACGCACTACCCCAGGGCGCAGATCGAACTGGTCGTCGAGTTCAGCGTCAATCTTTACGCAAAGCTCCTTCGTGGCGAGCTCGATGTCGCAGTGATCTCCGGCCCCACGCTCTCGCCGCTGCTGGCATTCGAGCGGTTGCTCGACCTGCCGCACTACTGGGTGGGATCGCCCAAGCGGCTGGGTGCGATGAAGGTTGCCACCCCGGCCGCGCTCGCCAGGACCCCGATCGTCACGCATCCGGCGCCATCGCTGCTTTACGAGACGATCCACGCCTGGTTCGCGAGCGCGAATCTTTCGCCGCTGCGCCTCAACACCTGTACCAGCCTCTTCATCAGCAAGGCGCTGACCGTGGAAGGCGTGGGTGTGAGCCTGCTTCCCGCCGAGATCATTGGCCCCGAGATCGCGGCCGGAGCGCTGCGCATGCTCAAGGCTCGTCCGGCCATTCCCCACTTTCCGATGTTCGTCTCCTACCGGCGCGACGCGCCGCCTGCCAACGTCCGACGTCTCCTGCAGCGAATTCGCGCCAGTGTCGCGGCTCCGGCGAGCCGGGATCGCCCGAAAAAAATGATTTGATGAATTTATCGAAACAAGAATAATTACAAACTATCTCTTATTCTGGACGGGGTCGATAATCTGCCGTTCCTGTCCATGCATCCCCAGCCCCTCTCTTCGTTCCAGCGCAATGCCCCCGCCGCGGCGTTGACCGACGACGGCGCCTGGACGCACGCGCAGCCGCCGGGGCGCGCATCATGGATAGAGATCGACAGCGGCGCCATCCGCAACAACCTTCGATTGATCCGCCGGCTGGCGGGGACCGCGCGCGTCTACGCCGTCTGCAAGGGCAACGCCTACGGCTTCGACGCCGCGACCGTCGCGCAGATCGCAGCGCAGGAGGGTATCGACGCACTCGCCTGCGGCGATCCCGACGACGTGCGGCAGGCTCGTGCGGCGGGCGTGACGCTCCCCATCCTGCTCTACGGTGCCACGGCCGCCGGCGACCTCCCTGCGTTGGCGCCGTTGAACGTGGTGGTGACCGCGCACGACGCAGCCACGCTCGACGTGTGCATTGCGCATGATCTTGCCTTCAGCATCAAGATCGATTCGGGGTTCAACCGGCTGGGTTTTCGCGACGAGGATCTCGGGCCGGTGCTCGCCGCTGCAAGGCGCCATCCCGGGGCGCGCGTGCATGGGCTCTATACGCACCTCACCGACAACGAGTTGCCCGCCTCGATCGCCGCGCAGGTCATGCGCTTCAACGCGATGGCGTCGCGCATCGAGGCGGCTGGCTGGGCGGGACGCGAGCGGATGGTGGCGAGCAGCCGTGTCCTCATCGCCTCGCCGCAACTGGCGTTCGACGCCGTCAATCCGGGCCGGCTGGTCTACGGCCTGCTCGAGGAACCATGGGTTCGGCGTGTCGACGTGGCGAACGCCCTTTCCGCCGTCAAGGCCCGCATCATCTCGCTCAAGCGCATCGCGGCTGGCGCGGTCGCGGGATACGCAGCGCGTCCGGTCGATCGCGATACGGTGGTAGCCGTCGTTCCCTACGGATTCGCGGACGGGTATCCGCGGCTTCCGGCGGGGGGCACCGTGCTCGTGCGGGGACGTCGCGCACCGCTGGTCGGGCAGCGGCATACAGAGCATTCGATCATCGATGTTTCCGACGTGCCAGACGTCGCGCTCGGCGACGAGGTCGTGCTGATGGGCCGGCAGGGCGGCGAGGCAATCTCGATCCACGAGCTGGTTGCCGCCACCGGAGTCCCGCTGATCGAGCTCGTGCCGAGGCTCGCGGGCAACATACGCCGGCGCGTGCTTTGACCACGGCGGCCACGATCCTGTACGGTGTGAACGCGGTGAACGCCCGCAGCTTCATCCCACCCCAACCCGAAGGAGACCGCAATGACTGACGACGTGAATGATGGCAAACGTGACTTCCTGCGTACGGCCGCCGCCCTCGGTGTCACTGGCGGCATGCTGGGCGCCGCGCTCGCGCCGCGCGAGGCGATGGCGCAGATGCTGGAGACCGGAATCCGCGAAGACTCGAGCCTCGCCAAGATCCGCAAGGAAGGGGTGATGCGCGTCGGCTATTCACAGACGGGACCCTGGTTCTACAAGGATGCCAAGACCGGCGAGCTCGGCGGCATCTACAAGGACGCGGTCGAGCGGCTCGCGAGGGAAATGGAGGTCAAGGTCGACTGGAAGGAGGTCACGTTCCAGAATTCCACTGTCGGCCTGCGCAAGGGGGATTATGACCTCTACGGCTCCTCGCTCACCTACACGACCGCGCGCGCCGTGGTCGTCGACTACGTCGGGCCGCTCTGGGCAAAGGGCAGCCTGCTGATGGTGCACAAGGACAACGCGGGCCGTTTCAAGAAGCTGTCCGACTTCGACAACCCGAAGGTCACCTTCTCGGTCGTCGCCGGCGGCAGCGAGGAGCCGCGCATTCCCATCCTGTTCCCGAAGGCCAAGCTCATCACGACGGCGGGCCAGGTAGTGCTCGGTGCCGAGCCGATACGCGCCAAGAAGGCTGACGTGTGGATGAGCGGAGACAGCGATGTGCTGCTGTTTGCCAAGCGCAACAACTGGGCGCACGTCTTCGACCCCAGCGCGCCGATCGACAAGCGGCCGAACACCTGGGCCGTACGCTACGGCGACGTCGAGTGGAAGCACTTCCTCGACATGTATGGAACGTTCCTTGTCATCAACGGAGAGATGGAGCGTCTTTTCAAGCCCCACATGGAAAAGCTCGGCGCGGCGTGAACGTCGCGTTCTCCTCCCGTCGTCGTCCCCGCGCAGTCTGCCGAGGCGAGCGGGGATGGCGACGCCCGTCGCCGCGGACGTCTGCCGCATAGCCGCACATGATCGTCGACTGTCACGCCCACGTTTTCGAGCACTGGAGCGATGCCTGCGGACATCCGTCGGCCGCCGTGCATCTGAAGTACCTGCAGAAGGTCGTCACTCGTCCGGCGGCACGCGCGTTTCGCGTGCGTGACGGTGCGCAGGTAAGTACGTCGATGCTGTTTCGCGCCGGCGACAATACCTGGGCCGGACTCGCCGAGGTGAATTTCCGGGTCGGCCGGTTCGGACAGCTCGCGTTCACCTACGAGGGCGACGACTACTACGTCCAGTACCTGCCGGTGGGCATGCAGGAACTCGTCTGTCCCCCGGAACTGATGCTGGCGCAGATGGCGGTGGCGGAGGTCGACCACTGCATCCTGCAGGCGGGCGGAGGATACGGCGCGATGAACGACTACAACGCATACGCGCAGCATCGGCATCCGCAAAAGTTCACTGGGCTTCTCAACGTCGACGAGGCAACCGCCGACCGAAGCGAGACGCTGGACGAGGTGGCGCGAGCCGTGGACGAGCTTGGGCTGCGCGGGCTCTATTACGCGCAGGACTTTTCCCGGCACGGGTATGCGCGCAACGTGGACCACGAGGACTTTCGGCCGTTCTGGGAGACAGTCGTCCAGCGCGGCCTGCCGGTGTTCATCGAACTCTCGTCCACGCCAGGTTACGACCGCGCCGGCTACCTCGGAAACCTCGCAGCGCTCGACCGCCTGCTCGCGCGCCATCCGGCGCATCGCTTTCTGCTGGTGATGGGGCCGCCGGTCGCGCACTTCGCGTCGACGGGTGCGTGGGTGTTTCCCCCTGAGGCGCTCGCCACCTACCAGCGCGACAACCTGCAGATCGAAGTGATGTTCCCGATCACCTGGGGTGGAGTCTGGGACTATCCGTACCCGGAGGCGCAGACCCTGATCCGCGGACTGCGCGACCGCTTCGGCGCCGGCAAGCTGATGTGGGGATCGGACATGCCGAACGTCGAGCGCTTCTGCACCTACCGGCAGTGCGTCGACTACGTCCGCAAGTACTGCGATTTCCTCACCGCAGGCGAGAAGGACCGGATCCTCGGCGACAACGCGGCCGAGCTGCTGCGCATCCACTAGAACGCAGACTGCAGCCAGCGACGCATGGAAACCAGAATCGGGATCGACATCGGCGGAACCTTCACCGACCTCGTGTTCATGGACGGCGATGGGCGGGTATTGCGCGCAAAGGTGCTGTCCACCCCGGACGACTACAGCGAGGGCATCGCGCAGGGCCTAGCCAGCGCGGCGCGGAGCGGACTTCCGCTCGCGTCGATATCGCGCATCCTGCACGGCACCACGGTGGCGACCAACGCACTGCTCGAAGGCAAGGGCGCGCGCGTGGCGCTGTTGACGACGGAGGGCTTTCGCGACGTGCTGGAGATCCGGCGGCTGCGGATGCCTGTCCTCTACGACATTCGCTGGCGCAAGCCCGCGGCGCTGGTGCCTCGACGGTTGCGCTTCGAGATCGCCGAGCGGGTGGACGGCAACGGGCGCGTCGAGCGGGCGCTGGACGAGCGCGATGCACGCGAGGTCATCGACCGCATGCTGGGCGCGGGGGTCGACGCGGTCGCGATCTGTCTCCTCAACGCGTACGCCAACGGCGTCCACGAGGCGCGGCTGCGCGCGCTGATCCGCGAGCGCGACGCCGACGATCCCCATCACGCTGTCGAGCGAACTGCTGCCCGAGATCCGTGAATACGAACGCACCAGCACCACCGTCGTGAACGCGTACGTGCTGCCGCTGGTGCGCGACTACCTGGCGGGTCTCGAGGACAAGCTCTCCCGAGCAGGCCATCGACAAGCCGCTTACCATCATGCAATCGAGCGGCGGTGCGATGAGCGCCGCAGCCGCAGCCGAGCGTCCGATCCACATCATCGAATCCGGTCCTGCGGCAGGGGTGGTGGGCGCGGCCGAACTCGCACGCAGGCTCGGCAACCTTAGCCTGTTGAGCTTCGACATGGGCGGTACGACCGCCAAGGCGGCGCTGGTCGACGCGGGCCAGTTCCTGCGCGTCAACTCGCTGGAGGTCGGCGGCGGGATCAACGTCGCCGGTCGGCTCCTGAGCGGCGGCGGGTACCACGTCCGCGCGCCTGCAATCGACATCGCCGAAGTCGGTGCGGGTGGTGGCAGCATCGCCCGTCTCGATGCCGGCGGCGCGCTGCGGGTCGGTCCGGACAGCGCGGGAGCGGCCCCCGGGCCCGCCTGCTACGACCGTGGCGGCATGCTGCCGACGGTGACCGATGCGAACGTGATCCTCGGACTCATCAATCCGCGCGCGCTGGCAGGCGGCGGCCTGCCGATTCGCCGCGTGCTCGCCGAGGACGCGCTGCAGCGGGAAGTTGCGGGACCCCTGCGGCTGACGCTCGAGGACGCGGCGTGGGGCGTACACCGCGTGGCGAACGCCACGATGGCGAGGGCGCTGCGCGCGGTTTCGACCGAGCGCGGCCGCGACCCGCGCGATCTCGCGATGCTCGCGTTCGGGGGCAATGGACCCGTGCATGCCGCTACGCTGGCACGGCTGCTCGACATCAAGAAGAATCCTGGTGCCGCCGGTGCCGGGCTTGTTCAGTGCGCTCGGCATGCTCTTCCCCGAGATGGAGCACCACTACGTTCGAACCGTGAAACAGCGCCTCGACCGCCTCGATGTCGACGGCCTGGATGCCGTGTACCGGACGCTTGAAGCCGAAGGCGGCGCCGCGCTGGCGGAGGAGGGCTTCGCGGCGAGCGCGCATCGCTTCGAACGGCTGATGGACCTGCGCTACGCCGGCGCGAATTCGGAGCTGACGCTGTCGTTGCGCCGCGGCGATGCCGCGCCGGCGTTGCGTGAGCGCTTTGCGACGCTGCACGAACAGCAATACGGCTATCGCTCGGAC
Organism: uncultured beta proteobacterium; assembly: GCA_963699765.1. Taxonomy (GTDB): domain Bacteria; phylum Pseudomonadota; class Gammaproteobacteria; order Burkholderiales; family Casimicrobiaceae; genus VBCG01. Next base: position 331,731 of record CAVOVD010000011.1, read on the forward strand.
GACCGAGGCGGTCGAGACGATGAACGTGCGGGTCATCGCGCGCGCCTCGACCGGAGGGTCGCAGGTGCCGGACCGGCTCTGCTCGACGACCCTGCGCCGGCCGCAAGCGAGGCGCGCACCGTCTACTTCGGCCCGGAATTCGGCGCGCTGCCCACTCGCCGTGTGCGCGCGCCGATCTCGGCACGCAGTGGGTAGCGGGTCCGCTGCTGGTCGAGGAATTCGACAGCACGACCGTCGTGCCGCCCGACGGCCGCGCGCGGCTGATCGCCTGGGACACGATCGAAATCGAGCTTGCGTGAAGGATACGGACCCGCGCATGACCAATCTCCAGGATGCCCCCGACCTCGATGCGGCTCGCCGAGTCGATCGCACGCGACCCGTTCGCGCTGGAACTCATCAAGAACGCGCTGGTGGCGCTCGCCGACGAGATGGCGCTCACCATCTATCGCACCGCGCGCTCGTTCGTGGTCAAGGAGGCGCTTGATTTCTCGACTGCGCTGTTCCTGGCCGACGGCCAGCTGATCGCGCAGGGCACGTGCCTGCCGTTTCACCTTGGCGCCATGCCGTTCGCTGTCGCAGCCGTGATGCGTGCATACGCCGGGCGCAGTCCGCGAAGGCGACCTTTACATCACCAACGACCCGTACGACGGCAGCACGCACCTGCCCGACATCGTGCTGGTCAAGCCGATCTTCCACGACGGCGCGCTGATCGGCTATTCGGTCGCGCTTGCGCACATGACCGACATCGGCGGTCGCATTCCCGGCGGCAATGCGAGCGACTCGACGGAGATCTACCAGGAAGGATTGCGCATTCCGCCGTCTCGGCTCTGGCGCGAAGGCGAGCCCGACGAGACCATGGAACGCCTGATCGCGAAGAACGTTCGCGTTCCCGGACAAGGTGCTGGGCGATATCCGCTCGCTGGTCGCGGCCTGCGTCGTCGGCGAGCGCGAGACGATCAAGCTGGCGCAGCGCTACGGTCCGGCGACCTTCGAGCGATGCTTGCCGTGATCTCATGGACTACACCGAGCGCTTCACCCGCGCGGAGATCGCAAAGCTGCCCAAGGGCACCTGGCGCTTCGTCGATTACCTCGACGGGGACGGCTCGACCCCGGACCGATCCCGATCGCGCTGCCGTGACCATCGCGCGAAGACAGCATGACCATCGACCTGACCGGATCGGCGCCGCAGGTGCGCGGCGCCATCAATTGCGTCTATCCGTTCACGCTGTCGACCGCGCTGGCTTGCGTGCGCTCGATCGTCGATCTGGCGATTCCGAACAACGCCGGTTACTTTCGTCCGATCCGAGGTCATCGCGCCCGGAGGGCACGCGTCGTGAACCCGCGCATGCCCGCGGCAGTCGCGGCACGCGGAATCACCGGCATCCGCATCGGCGATACGATCTTCGGCGCGCTGGCGCAGGCGGTCCCCGATGTCCTGCCCGGCGTGCGGCTCCAACGCGCCGGACGTGGGCATCTCCTTCGGCGGCGTCGACGAATTCGGCGAGTCGCACGTGTACCTCGAATTCCTGCTGGCGTCGTGGGGCGGCGGACCGGACCGCGACGGCATGGACGCCTGCACCGGCACGCTGGTCAACTATTCGAATGCCCCGGCGGAGATGATCGAGGCCGACCAGCCGATCGTGGTCGAGCGCTACGCGCTGGTGCCCGATTCGGGCGGACCCGGACGCTATCGTGGCGGGCTCGCGCTCGAGCGGCACCTGCGCTTCAAGGCGAACCGGGCGACGCTGCAGATCCGCTCGGATCGCCGCGATCACCCGCCGTACGGTCTGGACGGTGGCGGCTGCGGCGCGCCGTCGAACGTCAGCATCCTGCGCGCCGACGGACGCGAGGAAGCCTGCCCCGCGAAGTTCCTCACCACCGTCGACGACGGCGACATCCTGCGGGTGCGCCTCGCGGGCGGAGGGGGTCACGGCGACCCTTTCCGGCGCGAGCCCGAGCGCGGTGCTGGCGGACGTGCGCGAAGAGAAGATGACCAGCGCGCATGCGCGCTCGGCGTACGGAGTCGCGATCGCCGGCGTGCCGCCGGAGATCGACGTGGCGGAGACGGCGCGCCTGCGCGCGAACCGGGCAGGTGCCTGAGGCCCGCGACGGGGGTGCGCCGGAAGATGGCGTCATGCCGACTCGATCGCCCCGGTCAAGAACCGCCAGGAAGCGCGCCGCCAGACGCTGGTACGTCTACCTGATCCTGTGCCGAGGCGACAAGATCTACACCGGAATCGCGCTTGACGTGGCGGCGCGTTACGCGCTGCACCTGGCCGGCGCCGGGGCGCGCTACACGCGTGCGAATCCGCCGCTTCGCCTGCTCGCCGGGTTTGCCTGCCCGAACCAGTCGGTCGCGGCGAGATTGGAAGCGGCGATCAAGCGACTGCCGGCGGCGCGGAAGCGGGGATTGATCGGCAAGTCCGCGGCCAGCGTGCGCACGAAACTGCTCGAATGAGCAGCGCCTGCGCGGACGCTCGTCCCCGCCGCGGCACGACCCCTACGGCTGTTTCGGCGTCTTGTATTCGACTTCCTTCTGGAGCGGCTTCCAGATGGTCTCGTAACCGACAAACCCCTTTTCGTTCGGCGCCATCTGACGCGTCGTAAAAAAGGGCGTGTGGCCGTCAGGCACTTTGGTGATGGGTTTTTGCTCGCTCATGGATCACCTATTCTCCGTGAAGTCAGAACTGCAGGTGCAAGGTTCAAAGCCGAATTTCACTTGGTGCCGTTCGACACCGTTGTTCAAACAGGCCTCATCAGCGACGGGTCGACATCCGCGCCCGCGCCGATCGCCGCGCCCGCTCTTGTCTCTTCATCGGTCGCGTCGCGAACGGTCAGTATCTCGAGCGTGAAGACGACCTCTCTGCCGCAAAGCGGGTTGTTGCCATCGACGGTCAGCGTCTCGCCGTCGATTCGCGTCACGATGAAGCTGCGGGTCTGGCCCTGGTCGTTCTCCATCAGGATGGAGGTGCCGATCTCCCGATACTCGTCGGGAACGTTCTCGATGTCATCGGTGAAAACCAGCGACTCATCGCGTTGGCCGAAGATCTCATTGCCGTCGATCGTCACTTCGATGACGTCGCCGACGGACTTGCCCTCCAGTTCCCTGTGGACGGACGGGGCCAGAATTTCGTTGTGTCCGTGAACGTAGCCCAGCGGGAAATCGACGCGGGTGAGGATATGCCCCGACTTCCTGTCGACCACCTTGTAGGTCAGTTCGACCAGCTTGCCGTTTTGGATGGTTTCACTCATGTCGAATCCGAACGAACTGCTCAAAAGATGGATGCACCAAAAATCCTGATCTCTCCGTTTTCGTAGCCGAGGACAAGCCTGCCAAGCCATTCGCCCGGCTTCTTGGTGCTCCGCTGCCGGTAAAGAACCGTCACATGTTCGCCCCGCCGGATGATGCCGAGCGCGTCGACGTCTTCGGACAGGCTTCTCGCCAGCTCGCTATGGGCGAACTGGTGGCCCGCCACGACATGATTCATGGCAAGCGCCAGGGAATTGGAAAAGTTCTTTACGAATTCCCCGTACTTGCCCTCGTTCGAATGAGTGACGAGGCCGCGCCACAGGGGCTCGGCAATGGCCAGAATCTCGTCGTCGCTTTTTTCAATGATGTTCATGCGGACCTTCGGCGACTGGAAGCGACCGGCTTCAGGGAGTGCATCACACAGCACGCGCTGGTCTCTTCCGCGCCGGGCAGGGGGTCAAAGCGAGGTCAAAGCGAGGTCAGCGCGAGTTTCTGCCCGAAGACGTCGCTAGGCCTCGTCCGCAACCAGGTGATAGCAAGGCGCCTTCTCCATCGTGTATTCGCCGGTTTCCGGATCGCGACGCGAAACGGTCAGCACATGCCAGTTCGCGTCGTCCACCTTCATGGCGTCACCCCGGTAGTAGTAACCCGGCCAACGGGTCTCCTTGCGGAACAGCGTGTGCTGCGTGACGCACTCCGCGGCGCGATGACGGTGCATCAGTTCCCACGCACGCAGCAACTCGTGAATGTCCTCTGCCGCCAGATTCTGCAGGTCTTCCTCCATGATCCGGAGCTTCTTGAGGCCGATGTTCAGGAGCTTCTCGTTGGTCATGTAGTTGACGGTCACGCCGCCGCAATACTCGTCCATCAGCTTCTGCAGGCGGTCCAGGCCCTGCTTGGGATTGATGTAGTGCGGGTTGACGTCGCCCGCCACGATCGCATTGCGGTACATCCGGTAATGCTCGAGAGGCTTGTAGATCTCTTTCTTGCGGCGGTCGATCTGCCCTTCGGATACGACGATGCCTTCGGCCTTTCCGTCGTCGATGTACTTGCAGGCGGCTTTGGCGGCGAGACGACCTTCGGTGAACGAGCCGGAAGAGAAGGCGTGTGGCGTGCCGCCGACCGCGTCACCGGCGCCGAACAGACCTTCGATCGTCGTCATGCGGTTGTAGCCCCAGTAGTATTCCGGAGGAGAAACGTCCTCGGGGCCCGAGCACCAGGCACCCGAGCCGGTCGCGTGCGAGCCCATGACATAGGGCTCCGACGTGGTCAGCTCCGGATTCTCGTTCTTGGGATCAACGTCGGTGGCGGCCCAAAGCACCGCCTGGCCGACGGTCATGCCGAGGAAGTTTTCCCAGCCGACCTCTTCCAGATGGGGATCCTGGAAGGCCTGCATGGTCACCATGTGAATGGGGCCGCGGCCGGCATTCACTTCGCTGATCAATGCATGGTTGCGCAGACAGGTGGGGATCGGCCGATGCGTCAGGTGCGAAGCTTCCGGATCGAGGTATTCCTTGCCGACCATTTTCTGCAGTTCGGGGAACCACTTGGACTCGTACTCTTCGCCCAGGCCGTTCTGCGTATAGGTCTTCAGGTGCAGGAAGTAGGCGCCGACCGGGCCGTAACCGTCCTTGAACCGCGCCAGCACGATGCGGTTTTCCATCTGCGTCATCTTGGCGCCGGCGTTGATCATCAGCCCGTAGGCGGACGCCGACGACCAGGGCGCATACCAGGTGCGGCCGGAGCCTTCACCCACGGAACGCGGCTTGAAGATGTTGGAAGCGCCGCCCGCGCCGCAGATCACCGTCTTGGACTTGAAGACGTGATAGTTGCCTGTGCGGACGTTGAAGCCGACCGCACCGGCAACCCGGTTCTCCTTGCCGTCATCCATCAGCAGGTGGGTGACGCAGATGCGGTTGAATACCTTGTCGGCCGATTTCTTGGCGGCCTCGGCCACGATGGGCTTGTAGGACTCGCCGTGGATCATGATCTGCCATCGCCCTTCACGCAGATAGCGCCCGGTTTTCGGGTTCTTCATGATCGGCAGGCCCCACTCTTCGAACTGGTGCACGGTGGAGTCCACGTGGCGGGCCATGTCGAACAGCAGGTCTTCCCGCACCAGTCCCATCAGGTCGATGCGGGCGTAGCGGACATGGTCTTCCGGCTTGTTCTCGCCCCAGCGGGTGCCCATGTAGCAGTTGATGGCGTACAGGCCCTGGGCGACCGCGCCGGAGCGATCGATGTTGGCCTTTTCGGCGATGACAATCTTCTTGTCCTGGCCCCAGAATCTGGCCTCCCATGCGGCACCCGTGCCGCCAAGGCCCGCACCGACGACCAGAATGTCGATGCCGTCTTCGACGATCGTTTCGTAAGCCATTAGTACACCACGCCTTTCGTCATCTTCAGTCCATTGGACTTGAGCGTATGCAAACCGCCGTCATCGAGGCGGATATATTTAGGTTCGCTATACAGCAACTGGCTGTCGCGCATTTCCTTGCTGGGCCCGGGAACTTCGGCGAGCTTGGGGATCGCCGTCCCCCAGGGCTTGGTGGTAATGGGCGACAGGAAGTTCTTTTCCGTGCCGTTCCGGAATTTGATCTTCCAGGCGATCGTGCCTTTCGCTTCGTCGCGCTGGACGCGCACGCTGTGACCGAGCGGGGCAAAGTCGGCATATCCGCGCACATCGATCGCGTTCTGCGGGCAGGCCTTGACGCAGGAGTAGCACTCCCAGCACATGTTCGGCTCGATGTTGTAGGCACGACGATACGTCTTGTCGATGTGCATGATGTCGGACGGGCAGATGTCGACGCAATGTCCGCATCCGTCGCACCTCGTCATATAGACGAATGTAGGCATTATTCCGGCTCCTTATCGATTCCAGTAGAACTTGCAGGCTGCTTCTTAATAGTGGCGGGGCGCTTCGCGCTTGATGCCGAGCCCCATGTCCATCGGAGCGTCCCGCAGCAGTTCCATCGAGTGTCGCTGCTGTTGTACGGGATCGTCACGGGTCTGCGTCGGAAGATTCTCGGCCGTACCGTTTGCCTTGGTTATTCTTTTCTCGAAGGCAGCGGCGGGCTTGAAGAACATGTGCGCGAACTTGGACCAGGGCACCGACCCGAACAGCACGGTCGTGGCGATGATGTAGGCGCCGAAGAAGACGCCGGCCACTACCCCGCCGCTCGTCTGCACGAAGGCCCAGATCAGGCCGAGCGTCACGCTGGCGAGCAGCGAGAGGATGAACAGGTCGGCGCGGATCAGGCGAAACGGCGAGTTGCCCTCTGCCGCGACGTCGACCCGGATGAAGAACCAGAACCAGTAGCCGCCGACGCAGACCATCAGGCCGCCGATCCACCACAGCAGCGGCAGGATCCCGGGCGTTGGCGTCGCGGGGGTCGGGTAGCCGAAGATCATGATGGCGGTCGTGACGACGTGGATCACGAATCCGTACATGGTCAGCAGGTGGGCCAGTCGGCGCCGCGGGTTGCAGAATTCTCCCGAGGTCAGGACGTCGACCACGCCGGTCTTGATGGCAATCGAGACCAGTTCGCCGCCACCGATCGATTTCGCCGCCTTGCCCTTCGATTTGCGGAAGTTCTCGAAGAAATATCGGGCGCTGCCCTTGTGCACGACGTCGAACAGCGTCCCCACCACGACCAGCACGATCATGAGCACGACATAGGACTGCATGACGGCAGGCGGAATGGACGCCGAAAGCTCGGCAAACGGATTGCTTGTCAACATCGCGTACCTCTTAATCGTTCGGTCGGAGTAGCTCTTTGGTGATAGGTTCTTCTTCCCCCAACGGATAGGCCGACTCCGCCAGCAAACTCAGATGGCGTGGTTTCAGAGGAAGTTTCGGGTGTCCCGGTCCCGCCCGGCCAGCAACTGCAGAGTGATACAGGAGTAAAACAATCACTTCATGATGTTGCCACAACTTTTCGTTTGCCGCATCACCCGGCCAGCCCCGGCGAATCGGGGTCCCGAAAGGACGACAAACGGCCTGACCCCGGCATCGGCGCCGAGCGGTTCATGGCCGACGGTACAATTGTCCCAGCCGTCGCGTTCGGCAGGCTTTCCGGAAACACGGGGCGCAGGTCCTGACCACTCGAGGAGTTCTGATGGAAATCCGTCAACCCGTGCACAGCGAGCACGCGCGAACGCTGGACACCGAAGGCCTGCGCCGGCATTTTCTGATCGAGCGAATATTCGTGCCGGGTGAGATCACGCTCACCTACAGCCAGATCGACCGGATCATCGTCGGCGGCATTTCACCGACCTCGGAAGCCCTGCAGTTCGCTCCGGAACTCGGCAAGCACACGGGTACGGACTTCTTTCTCGAACGCCGCGAGCTGGGGCTCATCAACATCGGCGGCGACGCGGTCGTGACCGTCGATGGCGTCCGCTTCGACGTGAAGGCGGAAGAGGCGCTCTACATCGGCAAGGGCGCGCGCGACGTCCGCTTCGCCAGCGCGAGTCCGGCCAATCCCGCAAGGCTCTATTACAACAGTGCGCCCGCACATGCGGCCTACCCGCATCGCCGGATAACGCTGGCCGAGGCGTCACCCGAAACGCTGGGCGACGCGCGCACCTCCAACCGGCGCACGATCCACAAGTTCATCGTGCCGACCGTGCTGCCTTCCTGCCAGTTGGTCATGGGCATGACCAAGCTGGCCGAGGGCAGTCTGTGGAACACCATGCCCTGCCACACGCACGACCGCCGCATGGAGGTGTACTTCTACTTCAACCTGCCGGACAACGGCGTCGTCTTCCACATGATGGGCCAGCCGCAGCAGACGCGGCACATCGTCGTGCGCAACGAGCAGGCGGTCATCAGCCCGAGCTGGTCGATTCACACCGGCGTCGGCACCCAGGCATACACGTTCATCTGGGGAATGATCGGGGAGAACCAGGTGTTTCCCGACATGGATGGCGTGAAGACGGCCGAACTTCGCTGAGTCGGACCGGGAGCGCCTGCATGAGCGAACCAGGTCCCGCCGGGATCGCGATCCGGCCCGCGGCCACGCTGATCCTGCTGCGCGACTCGCCGCGCGGGCCGGAATTGTTCATGCAGCGCCGTGCTCCGGCCGCGGCCTTTCTCGGTGGCGCCTACGTGTTTCCCGGTGGCGCGCTGGAGCCCGCCGATGCCGATCCGCGCGTCCACGCGCACATCGTCGGGCTGACCGAGGCACAGGCCGGCGAACGGCTGGCGCTGCAGTCCGGCGCGCTGGCCTACTGGGTCGCGGCGGCCCGGGAGTGCTTCGAAGAGTCCGGCATTCTGTTGACGCAGGACGCTGCCGGCGCGCCGACCGCTCCCGCGCTGGTCGCGACGCTCGTCGCTGATCGCGAAGCGCTGAATCGAAACGAGATCGGCTTTCCCGATCTGCTCGCCCGCCACGGCCTGTTTCTGCCGGCGCATGAAATCGTCTACTACGATCACTGGATCACGCCACCGATCCGCCCCAGGCGCTTCGACACGCGGTTTTTCCTCGCCGGTGCCCCGCCGGGGCAGGAGGGCTCGCACGACGACCACGAAACGGTGCACAGCCTTTGGCTGACACCGAAGGAAGCGCTGGAACGTGCCGAGCGCAGGGAAATCGAGATCGCGCTGGTGACGTCGTTCATGCTCACCGAACTCGCGCGCTTTCCGACCGTCGCGGAGGCGCTGACGCATGCGAGGGCGAAGGGGCCCATCGAAACCAGCCGGCCGGTCGTCGCGCAGGGCCGGTCCGGGCAACAGATCTTCCGTCGCGGCGACGCCGCCTACGCCGAAATCCACTGGAGCGATCCCGTGGAGTCCATGCAGACGACCTACGACCTGCTGCCGGGGGTCGCCAAGAGGCTCGACCGCTTCGTCACCCGCGTCATCGCGCCCAATCCGGGCATGATGACCGGACCGGGCACCAATACCTATCTGGTCGGCGAGGAAGAGCTGGCGGTGATCGATCCGGGGCCGGCGATTCCGTCGCACATTGCCGAAGTCCTCTCCGCCGGTGCCGGGCGCATCCGCTGGATCCTGTGCACGCATACGCATCGCGACCATTCACCCGCCGCGCTGGCGTTGCAGGCGGCCACCGGCGCCCGGCTGATCGGGCTGCCGCCGCCCGACAGCGATTCGCATGACCGGGACTTCGCCCCGGAGCTCATGCCTGCGCACGACGAGCGCCTGCAGGTCGCGGGCCTTTCGCTGCGCGTCCTCCACACGCCGGGACACGCGTCCAATCATCTGTGCTTCCTGCTCGAGGAAACAAGGATGCTGTTCTCCGGCGATCACGTCATGCAGGGCTCGACCGTGATCATCAATCCGCCGGACGGCGACATGCGCGTCTACCTCGAGTCACTCGACGCGCTGCTCGCGCGCGACATCGCGGTGATCGCGCCCGGACACGGCTATCTGATCGGCGCGCCGCACCGCGAAATCCGCCGCCTGGTCGACCACCGGCTGCGCCGCGAGGCGAAGGTCGCCGAGGCGGTCGGGCGCCTTGGCGAGGCGACGCTCGACGAACTCGTACGCGTCGCCTATGCCGACACCGACCAGCGGCTCCATCGCGCCGCGATGCGTTCGCTGCTTGCGCACCTGCACAAGCTGGTCGCGGAGGGCCGGGTCACGGAGTCCGAGGGGCGCTACCGCAACGCGATCACGGGTCGTACTTGAACGACAGCGAAACCCGGGCGCGATAGGCAACGACCTTGCCGTCCTCGATCTTCATGTCGAGCTTGGTGATCTCCGCGACGCGCAGATCGCGCAACGCCTTGGCAGCGATCTCGACCGCGTTCTTCGCCGCGGCTTCCCACGAAACGGTACTCGTGCCGATGATTTCGGTGACGCGATAGACGCCGGAATCGGTTTTGCTCTTGGTTTTGGCCATGGCTCATGCTCCTTTCGTTGACGAGGCGATGAATTGTTTTTCCGGCCCCGCAAGGTCCATGATAGGCGCGTTCGGGCACGGGATAAAGAGCCGTGCCCTCCGGAGAGAGCCATGACCATGCAGGAAAACGACCCGTCGGCCTGGGTGGGCCGCCGCCAGATCACCAACGACACCATCGGTGTGACACCGGTGGTGGCGCTGAACGCCACGCTGGACCGTCCGCCGATGAATGTCGCGCCGGGCATGGTGCTGCCGCCGCTGTGGCATTGGCTGTACTTCCTGCCCATGCACCGGCAAAGCGAGATCGGCGCCGACGGCCATGCGACACGCGGCGGTTTCCTTCCGCCGGTGCCGCTGCCGCGACGCATGTGGGCCGGCAGCCAGATCGAGTTTCGCTCGCCGCTGCGGGTGGGGGACGCGGTCGAGCGCACGTCGACGATCGCCGACGTCGCGCAGAAGGAGGGGCGTACCGGCCGCCTGGTGTTCGTCAAGGTGCGCCACGAGGTGCGGCGCATCGACGCGGCCGAGCCGGCGATCGACGAGGTCCACGACATCGTCTATCGCGAGGCGAAGAAGCCGACCGACGTCGAGCCGGAGCCGAAGCCGGCGCCCGCGGGCGCCGCCTGGCAGCGGGAGGTGGTGCCCGACGACGTGCTGCTGTTCCGCTACTCGGCACTGACCTTCAACGGCCACCGCATCCACTACGACCGCCGCTACGTCACCGAGGTCGAAGGCTATCCAGGATTGATCGTGCACGGTCCGCTGATCGCCACGCTGCTGCTGGATCTGCTGCGGCGCAATGCACCGACCGCGGACGTCGCGGCCTTCAGCTTCCGGGCGGTGCGGCCGACCTTCGACCTGCAGCCGTTTCGCGTGAGCGGCGCGCCGCAGGCCGACGGCCGGTCGATCCGGCTGTGGGCGCAGGACCACGAGGGCTGGCTGACCATGGACGCGGTCGCCACGCTGCGCTGAAGCCGGCGAAGCGCCGGTCAGGCCGGCGGCGGGAAAAACAGCGGAACGCGTTCGGCTTGCGCGATCGACCACGCGCTGTCGAGCAGTGCGTTCATCTCGGTCTCGCTCGCCGCGCCGCTGTACTGCGCCAGCCGCAGCGCCTTCGCACGCAGTTCGTCGCGGCTCAACGAATTGCCGGGATCGCCCTTGGGCTCGTCGACGCGCCCCTGCAGCCGGCGGCCGCTGGCGGTGACCACGGTCACCTTGCCGATCCAGCGCTGTGGATAGGCGGCATCGACCTCGGCGTCGAATTCCATGCGCACGCGGTCGCGGAAGTCGACGGTTTCGGGGTCGAGGAAGTGGTGCTCGAATTCCGGCAGGCCGGCATGCTCGAAGCGTGCCGCCAGCGCCAGCACCGTGCCCATCGAGAACTTGGACTGGTGCACGGTGGCCGGATGCGTCACCGGCCCCAGCACGTCGATCGCCGCACGGTGCACCTGCGCGATCACCTGCGCGATCTGCGCCGGCTCGAGCGCGTTCTCGCGCATCACCTGCAGCAGCGCGTCGGCGGCGGGATGCGTGTGGCGGCAGGCGGCGTGGTACTTGAACGAGGTCTCGGCGGTGGCCCAGCGCTTGCCCAGGCGGTCGGTCAGTTTCGCCGCGTCGGCGTCGGGGGCCATGCCCGCGGCGAGTCCCTGCGGTCCTTCCAGAACATGGGCGGCGCCGGTGAAGCCGTCCCAGGCCAGGTACGCGGCGGTCAGTCCGGCCGCGGCGGCGTGCGCCGCATGCAGCTGCTTGGAGTCGGCGCCGTCGCGCAGGAACTCCCACAGCCCGGCCGACTGGGTGCCGGCCGAACCGAACGCGTGCAGCATCTGCGCCGGGTCGAGATGCAGCAAACGCCCGACTGCGGCCGCCGCCGCCAGCGTGCCTGCCGTCCCCGTGGTGTGGAAGATCCTGTAGTGCGTTCGGCCGAGAAACTCGCCGACGCGGATGCCGACCTCGTAGCCCGCCACCGCGGCGGCCAGCAGGTCGGCGCCGCTGCGGCCCAGCGCCTGCGCGACGGCGAGCGCCGGGGGAAACACCACGGTTCCGGGATGGAACACCGAACCGTTGTGCACGTCGTCCTGCTCGGCGAAGTGCGACGACGCGGCATTGGCGGTGGCCGCGACCAGCGGACTGCTCCGGCTGCGGTGAATCAGCACCTCGCTGGGACCGTCGGCCGGCCCCATGTCCTTCATGAACGAGGCGATGGACTCGACCGGCCGCGCACCCTTGCCGGCGAGCGCCGAGGCGAGCCAGTCGACGAAGAGATCCTCGGTGCGCCGAACGACGGACTGCGGGATGTCGTCGAATTCCAGCGTCGCGGCGAAGGTGGCGAGCGTCCTGCTCGGATGTTCGTCGGTCATGGCAGTCGGCACTCCCTGGTTCACCACGCGCCCTGCGCGTGCAGCTGCCCGATCTGTTCCGCCGAGAACCCGAGCTCGTCGAGAATCGCGGCGGAGTGGGCGCCCAGCGCCGGCACCGCGTCCATGCGCGGGTGGAAGGAATCGGGCATGCCGGGCGGCAGCAGCGCGGGAATCGCACCTGCCGGCGTGCTCACCTCGGTCCAGCGGCCGCGCGCCTTGAGTTGCGGATGCGCCCAGACGGCGTCCAGCGTGTTGAGCTGGGCGTTGGCGATCTGCGCGTCGTCGAGGCGCGCGACCAGCTGCTCCGCCGTGAGTCCGCTGAAAACCCCGTCGATGATCGGCAGCAGTTCCTTGCGTGCCGCGACGCGCAGCGCGTTGGACGCGTAGCGGGCATCGGCGGCGAGTTCCGGCCGCTGCAGAACCCTGACGCAGAATTCCCGCCACTCGCGCTCGTTCTGCAGGCCGAGCATCACCGTCCTGCCGTCGCCGGTCGGGAACGGCCCGTAAGGATAGATCGTCGCGTGCGCCGCCCCGGCGCGCGGCGGCGGCGGCGCGCCCTCGAAGGCGTAGTAGAGCGGAAAGCTCATCCACTCGGCCATGCTTTCCAGCATCGATACGTCGAGGCGGCAGCCCAGCCCGGTCTTCCCGCGCTGGATCAGCGCGGCGAGGATGTTCGTATAGGCGTACATGCCGGCAGCGATGTCGGCGATCGAGCAGCCGGCCTTGGCCGGCTCCTCCGGCGTGCCGGTGACCGCGAGGAAGCCGGATTCGCTCTGGATCAGCAGGTCGTAGGCCTTCTTGTCGCGATAGGGACCCGGATGGTCGCGGTCGTCGCCATAGCCGGAGATGTCGCAGACGATCAGCCTTGGAAAGCGCGTGTGCAGCGCATCGAACGACAGGCCCAGCCGGGCGGCGGCGCCCGGCGCCAGGTTCTGCACCAGCACGTCGGCGCGTTCGAGCAGGCGCCCGAGCACCTCCGGCGCCTGCGCGTGCTTCAGGTCCAGCGTCAGGCTTTCCTTGGAGCGGTTGGTCCAGACGAAATGCGACGACTGTCCGCGCACGCGCTGGTCATAGGCGCGGGCGAAATCGCCGACGCCCGGGCGTTCCACCTTGATGACGCGCGCGCCCAGGTCGGCCAGCTGCCGCGTGCAGAAGGGCGCGGCGATCGCGTGCTCCAGCGAAACGACCGTGATGCCATCGAGAGGACGCAGCGTGGAATCCATCAAGGCAATTTCTCAGAAGGAACGGGGCATGCCGAGCAGATGCTCGGCAACGTAGGACAGGATCAGGTTCGACGAGATCGGCGCCACCAGGTACAGCCGCGTCTCGCGGAACTTGCGTTCGACGTCGTATTCGCAGGCAAAGCCGTAGCCGCCGTGGTACTGCAGGCAGACATTGGCGGCCTCCCATGACGCCTTCGCCGCCAGGTGCTTGGCCATGTTGGCCTGCGCGCCGCAGGGCAGGTTGGCGTCGAAAAGTTCGCAGGCCTTCCAGCGCATCAGGTTGGCCGCCTCCACCTCGATGAACGCCTCGGCAATCGGAAACTGCACGCCCTGGTTCTGCGCGATCGGCCGGCCGAAGACGACGCGGTCCTTGGCGTAGCTGGTCACGCGATCGACGAACCAGTAGCCGTCGCCGATGCACTCGGCGGCGATCAGCGTGCGCTCGGCGTTCAGGCCGTCGAGGATGTACCTGAAACCCCGGCCCTCGTCGCCGATCAGGTTCTCCACCGGGATCTCGAGATTCTCGAAGAACAGTTCGTTGGTCTCGTGGTTGACCATGTTGGCGATCGGGCGCACGGTCAGGCCATTGCCGACTGCGTCACGCAGGTCGACCAGGAAGATCGACATGCCCTCGGATTTCTTCTTCACCTCGGCCAGCGGCGTCGTGCGCGCGAGCAGGATCATCAGGTCGGAGTGCTGGACGCGCGAGATCCACACCTTCTGGCCATTGACGACGTAGCGGTCGCCCTTCCGGACGGCCGTGGTGGTGATCCTGGTGGTGTCGGTTCCGGCAGTGGGCTCGGTCACGCCCATCGACTGCAGCCGCAGCTCGCCGCTGGCGATCTTCGGCAGATAGCGCTGCTTCTGCGTCTCCGATCCGTGGCGCAGCAGCGTGCCCATGTTGTACATCTGACCGTGGCAGGCCCCCGAATTGCCGCCCGAGCGGTTGATCTCCTCCATGATCACGCTGGCCTCGGACAATCCAAGCCCAGAGCCGCCGTAGTCCTGCGGGATCATCGCCGCCAGCCAGCCGGCCTTGGTCAGCGCGTCGACGAATTCCTCCGGATAGCCGCGCTTCTCGTCGATCTTGCGGTGATACTCGTCCGGAAACTGCGCGCACAGGTCGCGCACGGCGTCGCGAATGTCGTCGAAGCGGTGGTCCATGTCCATTGTGCCGATGCCCGTTGCGTGGCGAAGTCGCGACCGGACCATTTTACTGTGTCCCGCGCCGCACTCGCGGGGACGGCCGCCGGAGGCTGCAGCGCCTGCCGCGGCTCGTCCGGCGGGTCGGGCGGGGCGACCTGGCTCAGCCGGTATTGCGCAATCCGGCCGCGATGCCGTTGATCGACAGGTGGACGCCGCGGCGCAGGCGCTGTTCGGCGGC
Source organism: uncultured beta proteobacterium (assembly GCA_963699765.1). GTDB lineage: Bacteria > Pseudomonadota > Gammaproteobacteria > Burkholderiales > Casimicrobiaceae > VBCG01. The sequence goes on from CAVOVD010000011.1 coordinate 346,811, forward strand.
GTCGGGCGTGCCGTCGCGGCGGGGCAGGCGCCGGTAGCGGCGCATGAGTTCGACCTGCAGGTGGTTCAGCGGATCCAGATACGGAAAGCGGTGCTCGATCGAGCGCGCCAGCGCCGGGTTGGACTGCAGCCTGGTCTTCTCGCCGGTGATCAGCGTCAGCGCCGCATTGGCGCGCTCCCATTCGGCGCGCATGGCGGCAAAGATGCGCCTGCCGGCCTTCCTGTCCTCGACCAGGTCGACGTAGCGCTCGGCGATGTGCAGGTCGCTCTTGGCCAGCACCATGTCCAGGTTGGACAGCAGCGTGCGGAAGAACGGCCACTGCCGGTGCATCCGCCGCAGCAGTTCGAGGCGCTGTTCGCGCGTTGTCCGGTCGGCGAGGTAGGCGTCGATCGCCGAGCCGAACCCGCACCAGCCGGGCAACGCCATCCGGCACTGCGCCCAGGAGAAACCCCAGGGAATGGCGCGCAGATCCTCGATGGCGTGCGTGGCCTTGCGCGAGGCCGGACGCGAGCCGATGTTGAGCTCGGCGATCTCGCGGATCGGCGTGGCGGCGAAGAAATACTCGGCAAAGCCCGGGGTGTCGTAGACCAGCCCGCGATAGGCGTCGAAGCTTGCGCGGCTGATGATCGCCGCGGCGTCGAGAAAGGCCCGGGTCGCGTTCTTGGTCGGGTGCAGCAACGTAGCCTCGAGCGTGGCGGCGACCAGCGTTTCCAGGTTGCGCCGGCCGATCTCCGGATTTGCATACTTGGAGCCGATGACCTCGCCCTGTTCGGTCAGGCGGATCTGGCCCTTCACGGTCCCCGGCGGCTGCGCGAGGATCGCCTGGTAGCTGGGGCCGCCGCCACGACCGACGGTGCCGCCGCGGCCGTGGAACAGGCGCAGCGTCAGGCCGTGCGAGCGCTCCAGCGGCTCGAACAGCTCGACCAGCGCGATTTCGGTCCGGTACAGCTCCCAGCTGCTGGTGAAGAAGCCGCCGTCCTTGTTGCTGTCGCTGTAGCCGAGCATGATGTCCTGCTCGCCGGCGCTGCGCGCGATCATCGGCAGCACGCCCGGCAGCGCGTAGAAGTCGCGCATGATGCGCGCGGCGTTGCGCAGGTCCTCGATGGTCTCGAACAGCGGCACGACGATCAGATCGCACACCGCGGAATCGTCGAACGTGCCGCGCAGCAGGCCGGCCTCCTTCTGCAGCAGCAGCACCTCGAGCAGGTCGCTTGCATCCTCGGTATGCGAGATGATGTAGTGTCGCAGCGCGTCGGCGCCGTAGCGCCTGCGCATCTCCACCGCGCATTCGAAGATCTCGAGCTCGTCGCGCAGGAGCCTGGAATATTCGGCGCCGCGCACGCGCAGCGAGCGCGCGTCGTTGAGCTGACGCAGCAGCACTTCGCGTCTCCCGGCCTCGTCCAGCGCCAGGTAGTCGGGCTCGATGCGCGCCGTGGCCAGCAGCTCGGCCACCACGGCTTCGTGCTTGTCCGAACTCTGCCGCAGGTCCACGGTAGCCAGGTGAAAGCCGAACACCTGCGCCGCGCGCAGCAGTGGCGCCAGCCGCGGGGCGATCAGCGCCTGGGCATGGTGCGACTTGAGCGACCGGGTGATGACCTGCAGGTCGCGCACGAACTCGTCGCAGTGCGTGTAGGGACGCTGCGGCGCCACCGCATGGCGCAGCGCCTCGGCGCCGGCGAGTTCCTGCAGCGTGGCGGCCAGGCGGGCATAGATGCCGATCAGCGCGCGGCGATAGGGCTCGTCGCTGCGGTGCGGGCTGTGGTCGGGCGAGGAATCCGCCAGTGCCAGCATCTCGTCGCTGACCGGCGCCAGCAGTTGCGAGGTCGACAGCTCGGCGCCCAGTTCGTGCACCTCGGTCAGGTAGAAGCGCAGCGCGGTTTCCGCCTGTCGCGACAACGCGGTGCCTAGCGTGGCGGCGCTGACGTTGGGATTGCCGTCGCGGTCGCCGCCGATCCAGTGGCCCATGCGCAGGAATGACGGCACCGCCTGCCCGGGCAGTGCCTGCTCGACCTCGCGGTACAGCCGCGGGATCTGGCGCAGGAACGTGGCCTGGTAGAAGCTCAACGCGTTCTCGATCTCGTCGGTCACGCTCAGCCGGGCGTTGCGCAGCATCCGCGTCTGCCATAGCTGGGTGACGCGGGCGCGGATCAGCTCCTCGTTGTCGGCCAGTTCGCGCGCGGTGTCCAGATCGTCACGCTCGCTGACCAGCCGGGCGATGGCGCGCTCGGCGTCGAGGATGCATTTGCGCTGCACTTCGGTCGGATGCGCGGTCAGCACCGGCGAGACATAGGCATGGCGCAGAACCGCGGCGATATCGTCGGGGCGCAATCCCGCGCCACGCAGGCGCTCGAAGCACTTCGCCAGCGAACCCTCCTGCTTGTGGCCGGCGCGTTCGTGATGCTGGCGCCGGCGCACATGGTGGCGGTCCTCGGCGATGTTGGCGAGGTGCGAGAAGTAGCTGAACGCGCGGATCACGCTGACCGTCTGGTCTCCGGACAGGTTGGTGAGCAGCCGGTCGAGCATTCGCCCGGCGCGGGTGTCGCTCTTCAACCGGTAGGCCACGCTCAGCTGGCGCACGCGCTCGATGAGTTCGAACGCTTCCTTGCCCTCCTGCTCGCGGATGACCTCGCCGAGGATACGGCCGAGCAGGCGGATGTCCTCGACCAGGCGCTGGTTCTTCTGCGCGGCGTCGCTCTCGTCCGCGGGGAGCCTGGACGGCTTGCGCGCCTTGGCGCCGGCTGTGGTTCTGCTGGTCGTCGACAACTGCCTCTCCCCTGGTTTCGGCAATGTTACCAAGGCGCGCGTCGACGGCTGGCCGGTGGAGGCGTTAAGCTGCGCTTATTGATCGGGGAGTGGCAGGGAAAGACAATGGCCAAGCCGAAGTCGTCGCACAAGCGAGTCGCGCCGCCCGGGCCGGGATCCACGCCCGGCGTCGGCCCGATCCCGGAACCCGCGGTCGAGTCGGGCCGCAGCGGGGAGCAGGCGTGGATGGCGGTCTTCCTCGCCTGGGTTGTCGTCTGCGTGTCGTCGCTGGGCGCGCTGTTCTTCAGCGAAGTCATGGAGCTGCCGCCCTGCGTGCTGTGCTGGTACCAGCGCATTTTCATGTTTCCGCTGGTTTTGCTGCTGCCGCTCGGCCTGTTTCCCCATGATCGCGGGGTCGTCCGTTATGCCCTGCCGCTGGCGCTGGGCGGATGGCTGATTTCGATCTGGCAGATGCTGCTCGTCACCGGCATCGTTCCCGAAAGCCTGGCGCCGTGCTCGCAGGGCGTACCCTGCGCCGACGTGCAGATCCAGTGGTTCGGGTTCCTGTCCATCCCGCTGCTGTCGTTTTTCGCCTTTTCCACGATCAGCTTCCTGCTGGCCGTCGCGCATTTCAGGAATCCCAAATGAATCGAAAATACCTTTTCATCGGAACCATGCTCGTGCTGGTGGCGGTCTTCATCGTCGGCACGCTGGTCTATCGGAGCGAGAAGACCCAGCAGACGGCGCAGACCGTCCAGCAGAACCAGGGCAAGCTGGTGCAGTTCTATTCGCCGGTTCTGGGCAATCCCAACGCCAAGGTGCACATCGTCGAGTTCCTCGACCCGGCCTGCGAGACCTGCGCGATCTTCTATCCGTACGTGAAGCAGATGATGGCGGCGAGTCCGGACCGGATCCGCCTGACGGTCCGGCACGTTGCACTTCCACGAGGGCGCGGAACAGGTTGTCCGGATCCTCGAGGCGGCGCGCAAGCAGGGGAAATACTGGCAGGCGCTTGAGGCATTGCTGCGGAACCAGAACCAGTGGGTGAAGAATCACAGGGTCCAGCCCGACCAGGTCTGGCCGGCGCTGGAAGGTCTGGGGCTGAATATCGAGCAGGTCAAGGCCGACATGAACGCGCCGGACATCGCCCAGCGCATCGCGCAGGACCAAAGCGATGCCAAGGCGCTGAACGTCACCAAGACCCCGACCTACTTCGTCAACGGACGGCCGCTGCCGAGCTTCGGCCTGGAGCAGCTGCGCGCGCTGGTCAGAGATGCGGAGCGGGCCGAATACCGATGAACGGCAATCGCGCAGCAGCCGGGGCGTGGGCGAGCGGTGCCGCCACGCGCGTACAGGTGTTGCGATGACCGGCTTCAGCAATCCACTGGAAACCTGGAACGCCCGCTATGCGCGGGAGGACTTCCACTTCGGCGAGGCGCCTAATGCCTTCCTGCAGGCGCACGCGGGGTTGCTGCACCGGGGCCAGTCGGTGCTGTGCGTCGCCGATGGCGAGGGCCGCAACAGCGTGTTCCTGGCGGAGCGGGGGCTTGCGGTGACGGCCTTCGATTTCTCGCCGAATGCGCTGGCCAAGGCCGCGCGCCTGATGGCCAGTCGCGGCGTTCACGTCGACGTCAGGCTGGCCGACATCGAGGCCTGGGACTGGACTGCCGCGGCCTACGACGCGGTGGTGACGATCTTCATCCAGTTCCTGCCGCCGGGCCGGCGCGAGCCGGTCTTCGCCGGAATGAAACAGGCGGTGGCGCCGGGCGGGCTGCTGTTGCTGGAGGGCTACCGGCCGGAACAGGTCGACAACGGCACCGGCGGTCCGCCGCATCGCGAGAACATGTACACGCGGGAGTGGCTGCAGGAGCAGTTCGCCGGATGGGAAGTCCTGGAGCTGCGCGACTACGACGCCGTCATCCGGGAGGGCAAGGGGCACAGCGGCAGGTCCGCGCTGATCGACCTCGTCGCGAGGAAGCCGGCGCTGCGCTCAGGGTGACGGAACCAGCAGCACCGCCATGCCGGCAACGGTCAGCAGCAGCCGCTTCATCACCGGCCCCGGCGCGATCACGCCGTAGGACACCAGGCTGACGGCCAGGCCGACCTTGAGCATCGCCAGCAGCGCCGCTCCCGGCGAAGCGGCCAGCGCGATCAGCGCCGGGCTGGAAATCATCCCCAGCGGAATCAGATAGAGCCCGAGCCCCAGCGCCATCGCCTTGACCGCGACCTTGAGCCAGTTCTCGCCGACCATGCCGGCGGCGATGAATACCGCGCCGCAGACGGGCGGCGTGATGGTCGACAGCAGCGCGAACCAGAACACGAACAGATGTGCCTGCAGCGTGCCCAGCCCGAGTTCGATCAGCGCCGGTCCGGCCACCGAAACGCAGATCACGTAGGCGGCGGTGGTCGGCACCTCCATGCCCAGCAGCAGGCAGGCCAGCGCCGTCAGCAGTACCGCCGGCCACAGCGCGCCGCCCGAGCCGGACAGGATGACCGAGGTGATCTTCACCCCGAGGCCGGTGATGCCCAGCACGCCGATGATGATCGAGGCGCAGATGATGATCGCGGCGATCATGCCGATCTGCTGGCCGCTGCTGATCGCGGCACTGGCCAGGCGCGCAGCGATGGCTCGCGGTTCGACGCGGAACCGATCGTCGGTGATCAGCAGCGCGGCGGCGACGACGATGCCCAGGCAGGCCGCGTACTGCGGCGTGTAGCCCGGCGCCGAACATGCCCCACAACAGCACGGCGAAGGGCACCAGGAAGAAGCCGGTGGTGATCAGCGCCGTGCGCAGCGGCGGGCGTTCGCTGTCCGGCATGCGCGGCAGTTCGTAGCGTCGGGCGAAGGCATTGATGCCCACCCAGACGGCGAAGAAATAGAGCAGCGCCGGCAGCAGCGCCGCCACCATGATGCCCTCGTAGGGCACCCCGGTGAGCTCGACCATGACGAAGGCGCCGGCGCCCATCAGCGGCGGCATGATCTGTCCGCCGGACGAGGCGACGGCCTCGACCGCGCCGGCAAGGCTCCTCGGATAGCCCAGCCGGATCATCGCCGGCAGGGTGATCGCGCCGGTCGACGCGACGTTGGCCGATGCCGAACCGGAGATCGAGCCGAACAGCGCCGACGAGATGATCGACACCTTGGCCGCGCCGGCCGGACAGCCGGCCCGCGGCGATGGCGGCGACGTTCATGAAGCCGGCGCCCGCCTGCCCGGCGTTGAGCACCGCGCCGAAGATCACGAAGATCGCGACGATGCTCACCGAAACGCCGGTGAGGCTTCCCCACAGGCCGCCTTCGGCGATGGTCAGCGTGCCGAGAAAGCTCGCCAGCGGTACGCCGGCGTGCCCGAATTCGCCGGGGATATGCTCGCCGAACAGGCCATAGAGCAGCGCCACCGCGGCAAGACTGGGCATCGGCCAGCCGACCGAGCGCCGCGCCATGTCGATGGCGGCGACCAGGAGCACGACGGCGATGCCCGTCTGCAACGGACCCGCCAGGATGCCGTACTGGTCGCCGAGCGCGGACTGGTTCCAGGCGACCCAGACGCAGGCGGCGATGCCCAGGCCGCAGCAGTCAACCAGGCCGAGCAGTCCGGGCCGCCGCCCGCCGGTGGACCACAGCATCACCCACGGCAGCGCCAGCGCCATGTGCAGCGGCCGGCTGACCAGGTTGGGCACCAGCCCGGCGAAGATCAGCCAGAGGTGAAAACCGATGCTGACCGCGCCGAGCGCGATCCAGACCGCAGGTGGCAGCACGTTGGGCAGTCTCTGTGCAGGATGGCCACGGCCGGCGTGGCGGCGCCGACGCTGGCCCGGATGCGGTGGCAGACACGGAATGGGAGCAGGGCGCGCTGCGCCCCGTCCCGGCGCGATGGCAGCGGACTAGCGGTTGGCGTCGGTCACCGGGTAGCCGGCTTCCTTGTAGTAGCGCAGCGCGCCGGGATGCATCTTGCCGTCGATGCTGGCGAGCATGTCCTTGGTCGACACCGCCCCACCACGGGGCGGTCGCCGCCATCTTGTCTCGCTGCGTCCAGAAGGTGCGCGTGAGCAGGTACGCGGTCGGCTCATCCATCTGCGTCGTCGTGTAGGCGACGACCGGTAGCGAGGTGGTGACGATCTCTTCCTTCTGCCCGGAATAGGTGTTGGCGGGAATGGCCAGGCGCGTCCTTTCGGTCTGCTTGACCTGGTCGTCGCTCAGCGAAAGGATGCGCACGCCCATGCCGGCCGCCGCCTCGATGACGTTCGGCGCCGGGAAGGAACCGGCCGTCACGAAGCCGTCGATCTGCCCGTTCTTCAGCGCCGGGACCGCGTTGTTCAACTCGACGTCGGCGAGCTTGACCTTGCCCTCGAGCCCGAACAGCTTCAGGTACTTCTCGCCTTCGGTCGCGCTGAACGTGCCCTTGCCGATCAGGATGGTCTTGCCGGCCAGGTCGGCGAAGGTCTTGATGCCCGAGTCGGCGCGCACGACGAAGTGCATGGTCAGCGAGGGAATCGGGAACAGCGCGCGGATGTCGGCGAATTTCGGATTGCCCTTGTCCTTGAACGGGTCCCTTGGCCTCCTGCGCGCTGGTGACCAGCGCCGGCGGCGTCGTGAACACGAAATTGCCGGTACGGGAGGGAGCCTCCATCACGTTCTGTACCGAGCCCTGGCTTTCCTCGAGGGTGACGATGATCTTGCCGTCGGTGCCGGTCTTGACCGCCTGGGCGATCTCGACGCCCATCTGGTAGTACGACGATCCGGACTTGGCCGACTTGTAGGTGACGCGCGCCTGTGCCGCAGCTTCCAGGCCGTGCGTGGACAAGGCGGTGGCCAGTCCCGCCAGCAGGATCAAACTGAGCACCTGGCGTCGTCGTTGCGTACGTTGCATGTCGTCTCTCCTCCGTGAGTGCGCGCGTCACCGGCAGTGCGGTCCACCGGGCCTCTGCGCAGGGCGTTTTCCGAATCCGGCATTGTAAGCGATCGAGGACTCGCGCCGGATTCGCCCGCGCCGCCGCCCTGACGCCGACCCCGCCGGCCTTCCCCTGTCGCGCCCGGCTTCGTATGATGGCGCCCGGATCCGGCGCACGGATTTCTTCTGAGCGAGGGTTGGCGATGACGGATTCAACGCGGGTCGGCATCATGGTGCTCCCGGAGTTCTTCCAGAACGAAGGGGTCGACAACGTTCTGGACAACATCGAACGCCGCACCGGCGCGACCATGGTCGCCACCTCTCCCTATGTCATGGCCCCGGCGGCCGAAGGCGAGGGCAGCCGCGAGCCGCCGATCGACGGCGGCGCCGGCAGCGTGCGCATCCTCGACCGGCCGATCTTCGGCAGGACCGCGCTGCAGGTCCGTACCGCCCCCAGCTGGACGCCGGATGCTTCGCTCTACGCCGGACTGCGCTACCAGCCGCCTGCGCCCGACGGACTGACCTGCGGCGCAGGGCGGGATCGTCGCCGACGCGCTGCGCTCGGCCAAGCGCCGGGGGCTGACCGTGCACATGCAGCTGATGGCCGCGATTCCGCCCGGTATTCGCGTGCAATTCGGCGGACCCGCCGAGGAGGACCGGCCACGCCTGCCTGACGGCGGTCTCACCGGCGCGCGCGTCGACAACAACGCCTCGCTGGCAAGCCCGGACATCCGCGCCTATACGCAGGCGCTGATCCGCGATGTGATCCAGGCTTACCCGGAGGTCGACGTCATCCGCCTGGACTGGCCGGAATATCCGCCTTATGCGCTGGCCTCCTGGTTTTTCGACTTCGGCGCACACGCGCAGGCGGCCGCTAGGCGGCTGGGCTTCGCCTTCGAGACGATGCGCGCGGACGCGCAGCGACTCCACGACACGCTGACCGTGGGGCTCGAAGCGGACGACCTCGCCGCGTGGCGGGAGCCGGCCGACGCGACGGGCCTGCCGCGGTGGTTCGATCGTTTTCCGGGTTTTCTGGAATTGCTGCGCTTCAAGGCGGCGCTGGTGCGCGAACTGCTGGCGGAATGCGGGGCGACCGTCCACGACGCGGGTGGCGGTCGCGTGCGGCTGATGCCGCAGTCCTTTCCACCGCCGTGGAACGTGCTGTCGGGCTTCGATTTTCGGGCTCTCGCGCCGAACGCCATCGATGCAGTCGGCGTCAAGCTCTACACGATGCACTGGATGATGATGCTGCGCGGCTATGCCGACGCCATGCTCGCCCGCCAGCCGCATCTGGCCGGCACGCTGCCGCGCGCGCTGGTCGATCTGTTTCGCATCAGCGACGATTCGGCGACGTTGACGCGGCTGGACGACATCCGCTACCCGGAGCCGCACGAGCCGCACCGGGTGGGACGCGTTGCCCAGGCGGACAAGATTCGCGCGGCGCAGGCGCAGGCGGGCCGCGCGTCGGTGGCCGCTTTCGCGCACGGCTACGGTCCGCTGGAGGATTTTCGCGTCCGCATCGCGGCGGCCTTCGAGGCCGCGCAGGGTCATCTGTGGGTCAACCGCTACGGTTATCTGTCCGACGCCAAGCTGGACGCGATCGGCGACATCGCGCGCAAGTCGACCCGGCCTGATTTCGACGGAGCGGCAGGCCGAAAGCGTCCGCATGATGGGACGATTCCGGGCAAACGCGACAGCCGGCGCGGATTCGACCCACCCGGCTATCTACAGTGCTCCGATAGGCTGCTATATTCGGCGCGTTTTCCGTTCCGGCGCATTTCTCGTCCCAGCAAAGGAGTCGACATGTCCAGAGTTTGCAAGTTCGTCGTCGCTGCCGCCGCGGCGGTGTTCGTTGCTGCTGCACCGCAGGCGATCGCCGCCGGCTGGCCGGACAAGCCGGTCAAGGTCATCGTGCCCTTCGGTCCGGGCGGGACCACCGACACGCTGGTGCGCAACATCCAGCGCGTCGCGGATGAGAAGAAACTGCTGCCGCAACCGCTGACGGTCATCAACGTCGGCGGGCACTTCTCCGTCGGCGGCAACCAGGTCAAGAACGCGGCGCCGGACGGCTACACCTTCCTGACCATGCACCTGGCCATGCTGTCGGGCGAGATCGTCGATCCCAACCGCAAGCTCTCCTACCGCGATTTCGAGCCGGTGGCGCTGACCGGCGGCTTCTGCCTGCATCCGGTGGTGCGCGAGGACGCGCCGTGGAAGAACCTGCAGGAGCTGCTCGCCGCGGCAAAGGAAAAGCCGAACACCATCATCTTCGGCGTCAACGTCGGCGCGCTGAATCACCTGGGCGGCGGCATGCTCGAGGCGGCCTTCCCGGGCGCCAAGTTCCGCTTCGTGCAGATCGGCGGCGGCGCCGAGAACTTCGCGGCGCTGAAGGGCGGCAACACGCAGGTCGGCATGCTGTCGTCGTCGGAGTACCAGAACTTCAAGGCCGGCGGCATGCGCGCGCTCGGCTACACGGGCGCCGAGCGGCTCAAGCTCGAGCCGAACATTCCGACGCTGCGCGAACTGGGTCTCAACGTCGAGTTCTGCATCAACAACTACTGGTTCGCGCCCAAGGGCACGCCGAAGGAAGCGATCGACGGCATGGCGGCGATGCTGCAGAAGGCGATGGCCTCGCCGGAGATGCAGGCGATCCAGGCCAAGCAGGCCTCGACCTGGGAATTCATGTCGGGCCCGGCGTTCCAGAAGTCGCTCGACGACACCTTCAAGGGACATCGAACCGGTCGCCAAGTCGCTGGTCAAGAAGTAGACCGCGGTGCAGCTGACCAGCACCCGGCGGGCGGAGATCGCGATGGCGCTGGTCGCCGTCGCGATCGCGGCCGCCATGCTCTTCGACGGTCGTGACCTGACGCCGGGGGTGCTCGAGCCCGTCGGCCCCGGCACCATCCCCAACGCCACCTGCTGGATCGTGATCGCGCTGGCGCTGGCGATGCTGGTGCGCTCGGTCTGGGGTGGCGGCGACGGGCAGGCGAGCGCCTCGCTGCCCGACGAGCGCTGGCGCGACATGGCCGTGCTGCTGGGGGTCACCTTCGCCTACGTCGCGGTGCTCGGCTTCGCCCTCGTTCGCTACAGCATCGCCACCGCCGTGTTCCTGCTGCTCACCGTTCTCTGGCTGGCCCCAAGGCGGCGGCGGGCGCTGCCCGCAACCGCGGCCATCGCGCTGGTGCTGGGCTTCGGCCTCGATTACATCTTCCGGCACGTGCTGGTGACCGACCTCCCCTAGCGATGGAGCTGCTCGATGCCATCGGCGGCATGCTGGCGCCGCTGCCGCTGGCGCTGGTCGTGTTCGGCACCGCACTGGGCATCGTCGTCGGCGCAATTCCCGGGCTGACCGGGGCGATGCTGATCGCGCTGGCGCTGCCGTTCACCTTCCACATGACGCCGGTCAACTCGATGATCATGCTGGTGTCGATGTACACCGGCTCGATCACCGGCGGACTCATCTCGGCGACGCTGTTCCGCATCCCGGGCACGCCGTCCAATGTCATGACGACCTTCGACGGCTATCCGATGGCCGCGCAGGGCCAGGCGGGGCGCGCGCTGGGGCTGGGCATCGGTGCGTCGACCTTCGGCGCGCTGTTTGCCTGGGTGGCGCTGGCGACCATCACCGAGCCCCTGTCCGAGCTGGCGGTGCGCTTCTCGCCCTGGGACTATTTCTCGCTGACGCTGATGGCGCTGGTGCTCATTTCCTCGGTGACGCAGGGCTCGATGTTGAAAGGCCTGCTGTCCGGCGCGATCGGCGCGATGGTCGCCTTTCCCGGCGTCGACCACACCAGCGGGCAGTCGCGCTACACGTTCGGGCAATGGCAGCTGGAAAGCGGCTTCGACGTGCTGCCGGTGCTGGTCGGCGTGTTCGCCGTCGGCACGGTGATGGCCGACGCCATCAAGCCGCACGCGCACGGGCAGTCGGTGCGCTACACCAGCGAAGGACTGCTGATGCGCTGGCGCGACTGGAAGGCGCAGGCGGTGAATCTCGTGCGGTCGTCGGCGATCGGCACCTGGATCGGCATTCTGCCCGGCATCGGCGCCAACATCGGCTCGGTCGTCGCCTACACGGTCGCCAAGAACACGTCCAAGCATCCGGACGAGTTCGGCAAGGGCTGCCCGGATGGCGTGGTCGCCTCCGAGGCGGCCAACAACGCCACCGTCGGCGGGGCGCTGATCCCGCTGATCGCCATGGGCATTCCCGGCAGCGTCATCGACGTGTTCCTGCTGGGCGCGATGCTCATTCATGGCATCCAGCCCGGACCGCTGCTGTTCAAGAACAACGGCGACGTGGTCTACGCGATCATCGTCGCCTGCCTGCTGTCGACGCTGGCGATGTTCGTGCTGATGACCGCGACCGTGCCGCTGCTGCGGCGCCTGCTCGACATTCCGCGGCATTACATCCTGCCGGTGGTGCTGACCTTCTGCGTCGTCGGCGTGTTCGCCTCCAACAGTCGCGTCGCCGAGGTCGTGTTCATGCTCGCCTTCGGCGTGCTCGGCTTCATCATGGAACGCGCCGGCATGCCGCTCGGGCCGTTCGTGATCGGTTTCATCCTGGCGCCGCTTGCCGAAGCCAAGCTTCGTTCCGGACTGATGATGTCCGCCGGCGACTATTCGCCGCTGGTGACGCAGCCTTTGTCGGCGACGCTGCTGGCGATTTCGGTCGGCCTGCTGTTCTGGCCGATGTGGCGGGGGTGGCGGCGGCGCTAGTGCGCTGGGTCCGATCCCCGGCCAACGCTGATGCACAGCGGTCGTCGACCTGATGCCCTGAATCGCCCGAGAGGACCGGAAGCACCATGACCACGCGACCAAACATCATCATGATCGTCGCCGACGATCTGGGTTACGCGGACCTGTCCTGCGGCGGCCAGACGGACTACGCGACGCCGCACCTCGACCGGCTCGCTTCCGAGGGCGTGCGTTTCACCCAGGCCTACGCCAACGCGCCGCTGTGCACCAACACCCGTGTCGCGCTGATCACCGGCCGCTACCAGTACCGCTTCACGCTGGGCCTGACCGAGCCCCTGCGACACCCGCAGCGGCACCGCGAGGACATGGGCCTGCCCGCCGACCATCCGACGCTGCCGGGTCTGCTGCGCGACGCCGGCTACAGGACGGCGCTGATCGGCAAATGGCATCTGGGCGCGCTGCCGCGCTTCGGCCCGCTGAAAAGCGGCTATGACGAATTCTTCGGGATCATGGGCGGCTACACCGGCTACTTCACCCATCTGGGCGACGGCGGCGAGCACGACCTCTACGAGGGCGAGACGCCGATCGAGCGGTCGGGCTATGTGACCGACATGCTCTCGGACCGGGCCGAGGCCTGGGTGGGCGCCGCGTCGCGGGACGCGCCATTCTTTCTCAGCCTGCACTACACCGCGCCGCACTGGCCCTGGTCGGCGCCGTCGGTCGAGGCCGCCGCGCGCGTGCGCGAGGCTGACCTCGCGAAGGCTCACGACGGCGGCTCGCCGCGCATCTACGCGGAAATGGTGACCATCATGGACGCCGGCATCGGCCGCGTGCTCGATGCGCTGCGGGCGAGCGGGCGCGACCGCGACACGCTGGTGTTCTTCACCAGCGACAACGGCGGCGAGCGCTACTCCAAGAACTGGCCCTTCGTCGGACGCAAGCGCGACCTGCTCGAAGGTGGACTGCGAGTGCCGCAGATCGCCTGGTGGCCCGCGGCGATACCGGGTGGCCGCGTCACCGATCAGGTCGCCATCTCGATGGACCTGACCGCGACGGCGCTGGCGGCGGCCGGGGTCGACATGCCCGCGGTCACGCCGCTCGACGGCGTCGACCTGTCGCCGCTGCTGCGCGGGGACGCGGCACCGGTCGGGCGCGAACTCTACTGGCGGATGAAGGTACGCGACCAGCGCGCACTGCGCCGCGGCGACTGGAAATATCTGAAGATCGAGGACGCGGAATTCCTGTTCGACCTTTCCTACGACTGGCGCGAGCGCACCAATTTCGCCGCCGACCACCCGGCGCTGGTCGACGAGCTGCGCGCGCAGTGGCTGGAGTGGGACCGCGGCATGCTCCCGCTGCCGCCGGAGCATACGATGATCACCGTGGACTTGAACCGGATGCTCTGGTAGCCGACAGGTGCTGCCAGGACTCGCTCCGGCGCGGGCCTGCTGCCTTGGGGTGGCAAGCCCCCAGGCGGGACCGCCTGGCGCGATTGCACCCGGACCCACCGTGGACCCGAGGGCGGGGTCCGGGCGAAGTGTGCGCGTCGGGCACGCCGCTTGCTATCTGGTACCGTATCAATACCGCGCATCGCCTTCCAGCCTCATCGAAGGCGCCGCGCCCGCTTGTTTCCGGCGATGTTTCCGGCGCGCGGTAGCGCGCCCGATGGCGCCGCTGGTCATCTTTTGCCGCAATCCGATCGGTCGCATTCCATGACAATCCGCCGCATCGCCACTATTGGCGCATTACTGCTGGGATTTCTTTCGCCGGCGCTTTCGTACGCCGCGTTGACGGTCACTCCGTTGACCTGGAACGTGATCGGCCTCGACAGCAACGATCCGGCAACCGGCCCGCAGTACTTCCCGGTCGGGGCGAGGGTGTGCAGCAGCAGCAATACCACTAACGTGGTTGTGGACATGCTGTGGGATTCGGCAAACGCGAACATCGACTTCCGCGCCGGGTCGCTGAATTCGCTGACCTTCCCGTCGATCGCCGCCGGCGCATGCGTGGACGCCTATTTCTCGGTCGAGGTCAACCGGGTCGCAGCGGCGTTCGACACCACGCGCCGCTACCGCATCACGGCGACCGACGGATCGGGAAGCGCGTCGACACCGGTCCCGCGCGAACTCTACGTCGAACACCTGATCTCGCAGAACCGGAACTCGATCACCGGGATCAAGCTGGACGGCGTGACGGTTCCCTTCGGCGGAGCGATGAACCTGGTGGTCGGCAATACCTACTCCATCGAACTCACCGGCGGCACGGCCACGCAGGGGTACAACCAGTTCGAGGCCTTCATCAACTTTCCGAACACGATTTTCCAGATCCTGTCGGTCAACACGCTGTATTCGGCCAACAACTCTCCCTACGTCGCCAATCCGACGGACAGGCTCTACGCCGATGCCTGCCTGTGGGACAACAATCCCGCAAGCCCCAATTATCTTTCCTGCGTCGGTGGCGATTTCAAGACCGGCGGCACCACGGTCGTGACCACCTACACGGTCAAGATCCTGAGCGGCGGCGGCACGTCGGAGGTGCTCAATACGCTGCTCTACGATTTCTCCGGCAGCAGCTTCCACTACAACAGCGACGCGTCCTCCAGCGTCGTGATCGCCAACATCAGCGATCCGTCGGCGCTCGGATTCTCGAAGGCATTCTCGCCGACGCCGACCGTGGCCGGAGGCACGTCGACGCTGACCTTCACCATCGTCAATCCGAACACTTCGGCCATCGGCGGGGCGAGTTTCAGCGACACGCTGCCGCTGCTGTCGGGGAGCCAGATGGTCGTGGCCACGCCGGCGGTGTTTTCGACCTCCGGTTGCGGCGCGCCGACCTTCACGCCCGTCGCCGGCGCGTCCTCGGTCAGCTTCGCCGACGGCACGGTCGCCGCCAACGGCAGCTGCGTCGTCAACGTCCAGGTCAGCGTACCCTCGACGCCGACGACCGGCAGCTATGCCAATGTCTCGGGGAACCTGTTCGTCGGCGGAATCGATTCCGGCAAGAATGCGACCGCAGGCCTCGGCCTGACCACATCGCCGCCGCCGACCAACGTCTGCGGACTGACGTTGGCGCAGTGGACGATGCCAACTGCTGCGGGAACCAGTGCCCCGCCAGCGTTCTCGTTCAAGGCGGGCGACGTCGCCAGCGCCACCGCGGTGGCAGGGAGCGGAATTACCTCGACCATCAACACGGCCGAGGGCAATCCCGTCAATTCCTGGCAGGGCCGTCAGTTCCTCACCTCCGCCACGCTGGACGTTGCCGACAACGAGTATTTCCAGTTTGCGGTGACCACGACCAACTACACGAGCATCGGCTTTCAGTTCGACGCGAAGATCAACGCAACCGGCCCGACGGCGCTGCGACTTTACTCGAGCACCGACGGCACCACCTTCACGCCCTACGGCAGCGTGCTCAGCCCGACTTCGTCGTTCGCGACCTACAACCCGGCATTTTCCGGAACCGCCAATACCGGCGGGTTGACCTATTTCCGGATCTACGGTTATGCCTCCGGCAACAACGGGAACAGCGAAATTTATATCGACAACATTTCGGTGACCGGCTGCCAGCCGCCGCAGCCGCCGACGCTGACCAAGACCTTCCTGACCAACCCGGTCGCGGTGGGCGGCACGTCGACGCTGCGCTTCACCATCACCAATTCGAACACCGCGCCGCTGACCGGGATCAAGTTCACCGACAGCCTGCCGGCCGGTCTGCAGGTGGCGGCGACGCCGGCGGCGAGCACGACCTGCGGCGGGTCGCCTTCATGGGCGCCGACCGCGGGCGCGACGACGCTCGATTTCGGGCAGACGACCGGCGCCAGCCTCGCCGCGAGCAGTTCCTGCACCGTCGACGTCGACGTCACCGCGACGACGGCCGGGCCGCACGTCAACGTGAGCGGCTTCGTTTCCTCCACCGAAAGCGGCACGAATTCCGGTCCCGGCGGATCGGCGGTCGCCTCGCTGACCGCGCTGCGCCCGCCCACCATCGCCAAGTCCTTCGGTTCCAATCCGATCCTCGAGGGCGGCACGTCGGTGATGAGCGTGGTCATCACCAACCCGAACCCGAACAATGCGCTTGCCGGGGTTGCCTTCGCCGACGCCTATCCGGCAGGTCTCGTCAACAGCAATCCGCTGACGCCCGCGGTGACCAATACCTGCGCCGGTACCGTCACGGCCACCGCAGGCGGCAACAGTCTCGGTCTTTCCGGCGGTGCGCTCGCCGCAGGGGCCAGCTGCACGATCACTGTCCCGGTGACCTCGGCGACGGTGGGCGACTACGTCAACGTCACCGGCGCGGTCTCGGCGACCACGGCCGGAACCGGCAACACCGCCACCGCAACGCTCGCCGTCGATGCGCCGGCACCGGCCATCGGCCTGCTCAAGCGCGTGGGCACCAGCGCGACCGGGCCGTGGAGCGCATTTCTGAGCGTCGCGCCGGGAACGCCGCTGTACTACCAATTCACCGCCGAGAACACCGGCGACGTCACGTTCAGCACGTTCGGCGTCACCGACCCGACCCTCGCCGGGACTGCCGCCGATCCGGCTGCCTGCAGCTGGTCCACGCTCAACGTGCCGACGACGCTGCCGGCGCTGCCGGTCGGCACCGCCACCATCGACCCGACGGCCACCTGCGTCGTCGGACCGGTCGCGGCTGCGGCCGGCGCCGTCACCAACACGGCCACGGCGCATGGCAACTATGCCGGTGCCGTCTACGACTCGAGTCCCGCCGCCGCCACCTATGTCGGCGCGCCCCCGGGCTTCAGCCTGCTGAAGCAGATCGGCCCGTCCAGCGCCGGCCCATGGTCGAACTCGATCACCGTGACGCCGTCGAGCAACGTGTACTACCGATTCCTGCTGACCAACACCGGGGCGGTGGCGCTCTCCTCGGTCAACGTGACCGATGCGCTGGTGAGCACCGCGTCGTGCGCGTTCACCGACCCGCTGCCCATCGGCGCGTCCACGATCTGCGTCGTCGGCCCCGCGATCGCATCGGGCACGGTCGGCAACGTGACCACCAACACCGCCACCGGACACGGGACGACCGGGGCAGGCGTCATCGATACGGCGCCATCGTCGGCAATCTACTCGGTCAACGCGACCACCGCCGACCTGGCGGTGACCAAGTCCAACGGCACCACCACCGTCACCGCCGGTGGCAATACCACCTACGCGATCACCGTGACCAACAACGGTCCGGGCGAGGTCACCAATGCGACGTTGGCGGACACCGCGCCAGCCGCATTGACCTTCGGCAACTGGACCTGCGCCGTCAATACGCCAGGTACCGCGGGCGCGGTGACCACCGCCTGCGGCGCCGCCAGCGGCAGCGGCAACATCAACACCACGGTGAACCTGCAGGTCGGCGGCGTGATCGTCTTCACGGTTCCGGCGGCGATCGGCGCCAGCGCCACGGGCACGATTTCGAACACCGCGACGGTCGCGGTCCCGGCCGGCATGACCGATCCGGTTCCCGCCAACAACACGGCCACCGACACGGATACGGTGACTGCGCCGCCGGTGAGCGCAAACCTGGCGGTCACCAAGACCGACAACAGTCTGACCTATGCGCCGGGCGGCAGCGGGTCGTACACGGTTACGGTGACCAACGCCGGTCCCGGCAACGCGGCGGCGGTCACGGTCGCCGACACGCTGCCGGCCGGTGTCACGCTGAACGGCACGGTGACCTGCGCGGTGACCGGCGCGGCAGGCTGCGGCACGGTCACCGGCACGTCGGGGCAGACCAGTTTCGGCGCGACCGGCGCAGCGATCGCCGGCGGTGCCGGCAACGCGCTGATCTTCACGGTTCCGGTCGCCTACGCCGTCACGCTGGCCACCAGCCCGCTGGTGAACACGGCGACGGCCGCCGACCCGGCCAGTCCGAACGCATCGGGCAGCGACAGCAGCACCCGTGCGCCGGTCGTGGCGCTGACGGTGGTCAAGACCGACGGCAGCCTGACGTATACGCCGGGCGGCACGGCGACCTATGCAGTGACCGTGACCAACGCGGGCCCGAGCAATGCCGTGGATGTCACGCTTGCCGACACGCTGCCGGCCGGCGTGACGCTCACCGCCAACGTCATGTGCACGGCGAACGGAGCGGCGACCTGCGGCACGGTCACCGGCACGACCGGCCAGACCAGTCTCGGCACCACCGGCGCCGCGCTCGGCGCCGCGTCCGGCGATTCGCTGGTGTTTTCGGTGCCTGTCGCGTTCGCCCCGGGCATGACCACCGATCCGCTGGTCAACACCGCGACCGCCACCGACGTGGCGACGGGTGCGACCGCGAACGGCAGCGATTCGAACGCTTTCGCGGCGCAGGTCACGCTGGCCGTGGTCAAGACCGACGGCAGCGCCACCTACACCCCGGGCGGCACCGCGACCTACACGGTGAGCGTGACCAACAGCGGCGTCTCGACCGCGACCAATGTCACGGTCGCCGACCCGCTGCCCGCCGGCGTCGTGCTGAGCGGCAACGTCACTTGCCTCGCCAACGGCACGTCGGTTTGCGGCACGGTCGCCGGCACGACGGGGCAGGGCAGCTTCGGTTCGACCGGCGCGCAGGTCGCCCCGGGGGCGGGCAACAGCCTCGTTTTCACCGCACCGGTGAGCTTCGGGGCCGGGATGAGCGCCAATCCGCTGGTCAACACCGCGACCGCGGACGATGGTCCGTCAGGGGCGACGGGATCGGGTTCGGACAGCAATACGCTGGCGGCGCAGGTCACGCTGGTCGTGGCCAAGACGGACAACAGCCCGACCTACGCGCCGGGGGGCGCGGCCACCTATGTGGTCACGGTCACCAACACCGGCACGTCCAATGCGCTGAACGTCACGGTCAACGATGTGCTCCCGACGGGCGTGACGCTGACGGGAACGGTGACCTGCACGGCGAACGGCGCCGCGGCATGCGGAACGGTGACCGGGACCAGCGGACAGGGAAGCTTCGGTGCCACGCTGGCCGCCATTGCGGCGGGTCCGGGGAATTCCCTGGTCTTCACGGTGCCGGTGGCGTTCGCGGCGAATCTCGTCGACGACCCGCTGGTGAACACGGCCACCGCGACCGACGTACCGTCGGGCGCCACCGCGAGCGGTTCGGATTCCAACGCCCGCAGCGCGGTCGCGAGCCTGGCGGTCACCAAGACCGACGGCAGCCTGACGTATACGCCGGGCGGCACGGCGACCTATGCAGTGACCGTGACCAACGCGGGCCCGAGCAATGCCGTGGATGTCACGCTTGCCGACACGCTGCCGGCCGGCGTGACGCTCACCGCCAACGTCATGTGCACGGCGAACGGAGCGGCGACCTGCGGCACGGTCACCGGCACGACCGGCCAGACCAGTCTCGGCACCACCGGCGCCGCGCTCGGCGCCGCGTCCGGCGATTCGCTGGTGTTTTCGGTGCCTGTCGCGTTCGCCCCGGGCATGACCACCGATCCGCTGGTCAACACCGCGACCGCCACCGACGTGGCGACGGGTGCGACCGCGAACGGCAGCGATTCGAACGCTTTCGCGGCGCAGGTCACGCTGGCCGTGGTCAAGACCGACGGCAGCGCCACCTACACCCCGGGCGGCACCGCGACCTACACGGTGAGCGTGACCAACAGCGGCGTCTCGACCGCGACCAATGTCACGGTCGCCGATGTATTCCCGACGGGTGTGACGCTGACGGGAACGGTGACCTGCACGGCGAACGGCACCGCGGCATGCGGAACGGTGACCGGGACCAGCGGACAGGGAAGCTTCGGCGCCACGCTGGCGGCCATTGCGGCGGGTCCGGGGAATTCCCTCGTCTTCACGGTACCGGTGGCGTTCGCGGCGAATCTCGTCGACGACCCGCTGGTGAACACGGCCACCGCGACCGACGTACCGTCGGGCGCCACCGCGAGCGGTTCGGATTCCAACGCCCGCAGCGCGGTCGCGAGCCTGGCGGTGGTCAAGACCGACAACAGTCTGACCTATGCGCCGGGCGGCAGCGGGTCGTACACGGTTACGGTGACCAACGCCGGTCCCGGCAACGCGGCGGCGGTCACGGTCGCCGACACGCTGCCGGCCGGTGTCACGCTGAACGGCACGGTGACCTGCGCGGTGACCGGCGCGGCAGGCTGCGGCACGGTCACCGGCACGTCGGGGCAGACCAGTTTCGGCGCGACCGGCGCAGCGATCGCCGGCGGTGCCGGCAACGCGCTGATCTTCACGGTTCCGGTCGCCTACGCCGTCACGCTGGCCACCAGCCCGCTGGTGAACACGGCGACGGCCGCCGACCCGGCCAGTCCGAACGCATCGGGCAGCGACAGCAGCACCCGTGCGCCGGTCGTGGCGCTGACGGTGGTCAAGACCGACGGCAGCCTGACGTATACGCCGGGCGGCACGGCGACCTATGCAGTGACCGTGACCAACGCGGGCCCGAGCAATGCCGTGGATGTCACGCTTGCCGACACGCTGCCGGCCGGCGTGACGCTCACCGCCAACGTCATGTGCACGGCGAACGGAGCGGCGACCTGCGGCACGGTCACCGGCACGACCGGCCAGACCAGTCTCGGCACCACCGGCGCCGCGCTCGGCGCCGCGTCCGGCGATTCGCTGGTGTTTTCGGTGCCTGTCGCGTTCGCCCCGGGCATGACCACCGATCCGCTGGTCAACACCGCGACCGCCACCGACGTGGCGACGGGTGCGACCGCGAACGGCAGCGATTCGAACGCTTTCGCGGCGCAGGTCACGCTGGCCGTGGTCAAGACCGACGGCAGCGCCACCTACACCCCGGGCGGCACCGCGACCTACACGGTGAGCGTGACCAACAGCGGCGTCTCGACCGCGACCAATGTCACGGTCGCCGACCCGCTGCCCGCCGGCGTCGTGCTGAGCGGCAACGTCACTTGCCTCGCCAACGGCACGTCGGTTTGCGGCACGGTCGCCGGCACGACGGGGCAGGGCAGCTTCGGTTCGACCGGCGCGCAGGTCGCCCCGGGGGCGGGCAACAGCCTCGTTTTCACCGCACCGGTGAGCTTCGGGGCCGGGATGAGCGCCAATCCGCTGGTCAACACCGCGACCGCGGACGATGGTCCGTCAGGGGCGACGGGATCGGGTTCGGACAGCAATACGCTGGCGGCGCAGGTCACGCTGGTCGTGGCCAAGACGGACAACAGCCCGACCTACGCGCCGGGGGGCGCGGCCACCTATGTGGTCACGGTCACCAACACCGGCACGTCCAATGCGCTGAACGTCACGGTCAACGATGTGCTCCCGACGGGCGTGACGCTGACGGGAACGGTGACCTGCACGGCGAACGGCGCCGCGGCATGCGGAACGGTGACCGGGACCAGCGGACAGGGAAGCTTCGGTGCCACGCTGGCCGCCATTGCGGCGGGTCCGGGGAATTCCCTGGTCTTCTCGGTGCCGGTGGCGTTCGCGGCGAATCTCGTCGACGACCCGCTGGTGAACACGGCCACCGCGACCGACGTACCGTCGGGCGCCACCGCGAGCGGTTCGGATTCCAACGCCCGCAGCGCGGTCGCGAGCCTGGCGGTCACCAAGACCGACGGCAGCGCAACGTATACGCCGGGCGGAACCGCCACGTACACGGTCGTCGTGACCAATGCCGGCCCTTCAGTGGCGCTCGCCGTCGCCGTCAGCGACGCGTTGCCCGCCGGCGTCACGCTCAACGGCACCGTGTCCTGCACTGCAACGGGCATTTCGACCTGCGGCACCGTCACCGGTACCGCGGGGCAGACGTCATTCGGCACGACCGGGGCGATCATCGCCGCGGGCGTCGGAAACTCGCTGACCTTCGTCGTGCCGGTGCAGTTCGCTGCGGGCATGACCGCCAATCCGCTGGTCAACACGGTGACGGCGACCGATCCGCAAAGCCCCCCCGCGACGGCCGCGGACAGCGATGTGCTTCAGGCCATTGTCTCGCTGGCGCTGACCAAGTCCGACGGCAGCACGACCTATGTGCCGGGCGGGACCGCGACCTACAGCATCCTCGTGACCAATACCGGCGTATCGACCGCGACCAACCTATCGGTCAACGATTCGCTGCCTGCCGGCGTCACGCTGACAGGCAACATGGCCTGCACGGCGTTCGGCAATGCCAGTTGCGGCGCGGTGTTCGGCACGGCAGGCCAGTCGGTATTCGGAACCACCGGCGCGACCATCGACGCAGGACTCGGCAACTCCCTTCAGTTCACCGCGCCGGTCGGGTTCGCCGCGAGTCTGACCACCGATCCCCTGGTCAACACGGTCACGGCAACGGACCTCGGGTCCGGCGCGACGGGCAGCGCCTCGGACAGCAATGGTCGCGGCATCGTCGTTGTCGGCCCGACCCAGGGCAAGACCATCGTGCCATCGACGATCTCCAGCGGCGGCGCCGCCACGCTCACGCTCGCACTCGGCAATCCCAACGCAACGCCGATCACCCTGACCGCGGATTTCGTCGATCCGATGCCGGCCGGCGTGACGGCGACGTCGGGCAATGCGGGGACCTGCACCGGCGTGACGGTCACGCCGACATCGATCGCCAAGGCCTCCGGTTCGACCATACCGCCGGGAGGCTGCACGATCGTGGTGACCATCACGTCGACCACGACTGGCACCGTGATCAACACGACCGGCCCGCTGCAGACCAGCGCCGGCGCGGCGGATCCGGCGAGCGCTCCGCTCACCGTTGCTGCGCCGGTGGCCAATCTGACGATCACCAAGACCAACAACCAGAATTCGGTCACGCCCGGAAGCAGCGTCACCTATGTGATCGTGGCGACCAACGGCGGACCGGCGGCCGTCACCGGGGCGATGGTCACCGACAATCTGCCCCCGCAGCTGAGCGGCGTGACCTGGACCTGCATCGCCTCGGCCGGCAGCAGCTGTCCGGCGGCCGGCAGCGGCAACCTGAGCGTTCCGGTCAACTTGCTCGTCGGCGGAACCGCGACGTTCACGGTCACCGGCACGCTGTCGTCCTCGGCGACCGGCACGCTGACGAACACGGCGACGGTCGCGCCGCCTCCGGGCGTCGTCAGTCCTGGCGGTGGCGGCACCGCGACCGACAGCGATCCGATCGTCGCGCCGAACGTCGATCTGGCGATCGCCAAGGTCCATGTCGGCGTATTCACTGCGGGACAGATCGGGGCGCAATACCGGATCACCGTGTCCAACGCCGGCTCGACGCCGTCGGTGGGGGTGGTGACGGTCACCGACCTCGTACCCGCAGGATTGACGGCGACGGCGATCGGCGGTGCCGGCTGGACCTGCGCCCAACCCGCAGGCCCGTGCAGCCGCGGCGATCCGCTGCCGCCGGGAGCCAGCTATCCGGTGATCACGCTCACGGTGAACGTGGATGCGAATGCCCCGTCTCCGCTGACCAACGTGGCCAAGGTCGCCGGCGGCGGCGATGCGGGCGGCGGGAATGACACCGCGCAGGACACGGTGACCCTTGGCCTGCCTTCCGCGCAGCCCATCCCGGTCGGCACGCCGATGGCCCTGCTCATGCTGGTGGCGCTGCTGGGGTTGTTCGGTGGGCGGCGATTGCGGACGACGCGTGTCGGAGGCGGGCGCCGCTAGGCCGCGCCGATCGCGCGGCCCTACGACAGCATTTGTGAAAGTCCTGAACTTCGTGCATTCTCTGGCGCCCATGCCTGCGTCAGGCATTTACTGGAGTCACCAATGAGAGTTCGCGAATTCCTGGCAGTCTTCGGCCTTGCAGCTGCCACGACCATCGGTGGAACATCGACGGCCGTCGCCGCGCCGGATCCGGCGGCGAAGAACCGCGTCGTCATCCAGGTCAGTGATGCCGACCCGAAGAAGTGGAATCTCGCGCTCAACAACGCGAAGAACGTGCAGACCGACCTGGGCGACGAGAACGTCGCGATCGAAATCGTCGTCTACGGACCCGCAATCGGCATGCTGCAGAAGAACTCGGAGGTCGGCAAGCGCGTCGCGGATGCCCTCGGCAACAATATCGCGGTCGTCGCCTGCGAGAACACGATGAAGGCGCAGAAGATCACCTACGACGACATGCTGCCCAAGATCGGCTACGTGCCGGCAGGCGTCGTGGAAATCATGCAGAAGCAGCAGCAGGGCTGGGCCTACGTTCGGCCGTAATCGTCGCAACCGCGACAGCGGCGCTTCACGTGCCGCTGTCCGGCAGGTCAGGCGACGCGGATCGTCGCCATCATGCCGCTGGCCTGGTGTTCCAGGACGTGGCAATGGAACATCCAGTCGCCGGGATTATCGGCGACCAGAGCGATCGCCGCGCTCTCGCGTGGCGGCAGCAGCGAGGTGTCGACCAGGTCCGGGCGCGCCGTGGGCCGGCCGTTCCGGGCAACGATGCGAAACGAGTGACCGTGCAGGTGGATCGGGTGCCACCAGGCGGTGTCGTTGCGCAGTTCGATCACGTGCGAGCGTCCCAGGGCCAGCGTCAGCAGTGGCGCGTGCAGGTGCTGCTCGTCGAGCGACGACTGGCCGTTGAGCGCCCACACGGCGCCACCCGCCATGCCGCCCATGCCGCCCATGCCGCCTCCCATCATCCCTCCACCCATGCCGCCTCCGCCCATCATGCCGCCCATCATTCCGCCCGACATGGAGATCAGGTGCCGCTCGGCCGCGGCGAGGTCCGGCACGGGAACTTGATTCGGCGGCAGGCGCAGCCAGGCAGCGGGTGACGCGGACTGCATCGGCGATCCATTGCGGTAGGCAAGCGTGACGACCTCGTAACGATTGCGTCGCGAGAAGTCGTCGATCACCCGGAAAGTGGAACCGGCCTTCTGCGTGCCCTCGAGGATGACGTCGGTGCGCATGCCCGGGCCCAGCAGCACACGCCCGCCGTCCGGCGCATGCGGCACGCAGGGCATGCCGTCCAGCGCGATGACATAGGGTGCGTGACCTTCGAATTCGAGCGAGAAGATGCGCGCGTTGGCCACGTTGAGCAGGCGCAAACGGACGCGTTCGCCGGGAGTCAGCTCGAAGCGGTCGGGCACGGCGCCGTTGATGGTCACCGTATTGCCGATGCGCCCGGCATGCGTGGCATCGAACATGGCGCCGAAATCGCCGGTAATCGCGGCGTCGCGGGCGAGGCGCCAGTCGTCGAGCACCCACAGCACGTCGCGGTCGACCGGCAGCGCCTGCGGCTCCTCGACGATCAGCGTCCCGTGCAAACCCATTTCGACCTGCACATGTCCGCGCAGGTGCGGGTGATACCAGAACGTCCCGGCGTCGGGACAGACGAAACTGTATTCGAAGCGCCCGCCACCGCCGGCGATCGGCGGCTGCGTCAGATAGGGCACGCCGTCCATGGCGTGAGGTATGCGCAGGCCGTGCCAGTGCACGGTCGTCGCTTCCGCGAGATCGTTGGTCACCTGCACCGTCAGCCGCTCGCCCTGGCGAACGCGCAGCACCGGGCCGGGGACGGCGCCGTTGTAGGCCCAGACCGAGGTCGCCGGATAGCCCGACCCCGCGACGGCCTGCCTGGCGAGGCCGGTGCGCAGAGCAAAGGACGCGCCGCCCGGTCCTGCGCCGGCCGCAGGCGCGGCCAGCGCGCCCGCCCATGGCGCTGCGGCAATGGCGCCGAGCGTGCCCAGCGCACGACGGCGGGTCGGACTGGCGACTGTCTGGTTGACGCGCACTTGCATCTCTCCGGCTGGCGGAGACGACATTCTAGCGCCGCGCCCCGCCCTTGGCTTGCGCGATGTCAACGCGCATGGGATCGGCGGAAGTCCGCCGCATCGCCCGGCCTGGCACTGTGCCAGAATACCCGCGATCTCTACTCTGGTCCCGCGTATTGGCGCGGCCGCAACGATGCGAACGAGCATCGCTGCCGCGACCGCGCGTTCGCCAACACGCCGATGAATCCCGACCTCGTTCCGCGTGACCGCCTTCCCGCGCTGCTCGCCGCGATGCCCAAGGCCGAGTTGCACATTCACATCGAGGGTTCGCTCGAGCCGGAGCTCATTTTTGACCTGGCGCGCAAGAACGGCGTCGGCCTGCCGTATGCGGACGTCGACGCGTTGCGTGCCGCCTATGCCTTCACCGACCTGCAGAGTTTCCTCGACCTGTACTACGCCGGTGCGAGCGTACTGCGCACCGCGGACGATTTTCACGCCATGGCGATGGCGTATTTTGCCCGGGCGGCGGCCGACCGCGTGGTGCGCGCCGAGCTGTTCTTCGACCCGCAGACGCACACGGCGCGCGGCGTCTCCTTCGCGACGGTGATCGACGGCCTGTCGCGCGCCTGCGCCGAGGCCGGGCCGCGCTACGGCATCGACGCGTCGCTGATCATGTGTTTCCTGCGCCACCTGACCGAGGCGGACGCCTTCGCGGCGCTCGAGGAGGCGCTGCCGTTCCGGGATCGCTTCATCGGCGTCGGCCTCGACAGCGGTGAGCGCGGCAACCCGCCGGAGAAATTCGCCCGCGTGTTCGCGCGCTGCGGCGAACTCGGCCTGCACCGGGTGGCGCACGCCGGCGAGGAAGGGCCGCCGGCGTACATCCGCGCGGCGCTCGACGTGCTGCATGCACAACGCATCGACCACGGCGTGCGCTGCGTCGAGGATCCCGAACTGGTGGCGCGGCTTGCGCGCGAGCGCATCCCGCTCACCGTCTGTCCGCTGTCGAACGTCAAACTCTGCGTCTATCCGGAGCTGGCCCGCCACCCGCTGCCGGAACTGCTTGCCGCGGGAATAGCGGCGAACCTGAATTCGGACGACCCGGCGTATTTCGGTGGCTACGTCAACGCGAACTTCACGCAAACCTTCGCCGCTTTGCCGCGGCTCGGCGCGCAGTCGGCGTACGCGCTGGCGCGCAACGGCTTCGAGGCGAGTTTTGCGTCTTCGGCGATGAAGCGCGAATGGATCGGGTGGCTCGATGCGGCGTTCGACGAGGCCAGCAGGTGAGCGGGGTCTCATTCGTGGCCACTCAAGCCGCCGGAGCGACCCGCGCGCCGACCGCGCCGGCAAGTCAGCGGGCGAACAGCGCCACGACAATGGCCGCGACGGCGATATACAGCGTCCAGCCGATGAGGCAGCGGCGGCAGGAGACGAACGCACGCAGGCGCGCGCCGAACGTGACGCGTTGCGGGGAATCGGGGGGGAAGTGGCAATGCACGCGATGATCCTCGAGGCACCTCACGCCGGGCTGGCATGGCGGCAGATCGCCGACCCGGTGCCGGGACCCGGGCAGGTGCTGGTCAGCGTGCACGTCTGCGGCGTCTGCCGGACCGACCTGCACGTGGTCGACGGAGAACTGCCCAACACCCGCGTTCCGGTGATCCCCGGGCACGAGATTGTAGGAACGGTAGCCGAACTCGGCGCCGGCGTCGAGGACCTTCGGGTCGGCCAGCGCATCGGCGTGCCCTGGCTGTCCGGCACCTGCGGCACCTGCCGCCATTGCCGTGCCGGACGCGAGAATCTCTGCGACGCCGCGCGGTTCACCGGTTGTACGCACGACGGCGGCTACGCCGAATACGTCGTCGCCGATCATCGCTTCTGCTTCGTGCTTCCCGACGGCTTCACGGACGAACAGCTGGCGCCCTGGCTCTGCGCCGGCCTGATCGGCTATCGGGCGCTGCGCATGGCGGGCGATGCGCGGCGCATCGGGCTCTACGGCTTCGGTGCGGCCGCGCACATCGTCGCCCAGGTGGCGCGGCACCAGGGCCGCGAGGTGTTCGCGTTCACGCGGCCCGGCGACGTCGCGGCGCAGGACTTCGCGCGCGATCTGGGCGTGGCCTGGGCCGGAGACAGCGACCAGGCGGCGCCCGAGGAACTCGACGCCGCGCTGCTGTTCGCTCCGGTCGGCGCGCTGGTGCCGGTGGCGCTGCGCGCGGTGGGCAAGGGCGGCCGGGTGGTCTGCGCCGGCATTCACATGAGCGACGTGCCGCAGTTTCCCTACGCGATCCTCTGGGGCGAGCGCAGCGTCGTCTCGGTCGCCAACCTCACTCGCGCCGACGGCACTGAGTTCATCGCCCTGGCGCCGCAGGTTCCGGTGCGCACGCGCGTCACCACCTATCCGCTGCGCGAGGCCAATGCCGCGCTTGCCGCGTTGCGCGACGGCACCATGACCGGCGCGGCGGTCCTCGCGGTCGCGCCACCCGCCGGCGGCGGGCGACGCTCCACGGACCGGCGCACGACGCCCGCTTGACATGAATCTCGACTTCCTCGGTGGCACGCGCACGGTCACGGGATCCAAATACCTGCTGACCACCGGCGAGTCACGCGTGCTCGTCGACTGCGGCCTTTTTCAGGGGCACAAGCCGTTGCGGCTGCGCAACCGCGAGCCGTTTCCGGTCCCGCCCGGGACGCTGTCCGGGGTGGTGCTCACCCACGCGCATCTCGATCACTCCGGTTACATCCCGCTGCTGGTCGCCAATGGCTATGAAGGCCGGATCCTCTGTACCGAGGCTACCTACGAGCTGTGCCGAATCCTGCTGCCCGACAGCGGCCGGCTGCTGGAGGAGGAGGCCGAGTACGCGAACCGGCACGGGTACTCCAAGCACTCACCTGCGCTGCCGCTGTACACGGAAGAACACGC
This sequence comes from uncultured beta proteobacterium, assembly GCA_963699765.1. Lineage (GTDB taxonomy): Bacteria > Pseudomonadota > Gammaproteobacteria > Burkholderiales > Casimicrobiaceae > VBCG01. The sequence goes on from CAVOVD010000011.1 coordinate 375,636, forward strand.
ACAGCGCAGCCTGCGCCAGTTCGAGCCCATCGCCTTCGGCCGCGAGTTCGATGCGGGTCCGGGCGTGCGCGCCCGCCTGACGCCGGCGGGGCATATCCTGGGCGCCGCATGCGTCAGCTTGCGCGCGGAAGGCCAGACCATCGTCTTCTCCGGCGACCTGGGCCGCCCGGAGGATCCGGTGATGCGACCTCCGGCACCGCTCGAGTCCGCCGACGTGCTCGTGGTCGAGTCGACCTACGGGGATCGGCGCCACGACGCGGCCGATCCGCAGCTTGCACTGGCCGAAATCATCAACGAAACCGTGGCGCGCGGCGGCAAGGTGATCATCCCTTCGTTCGCGGTCGGGCGAGCGCAGGCGCTGCTGCACTGCATCGCCACGGCCAGGGCGACGAATCTAATCTCCGCGCAGATCCCGGTCTACCTCAACAGCCCGATGGCCGCGGACGTGACCGCGCTGTATCGGCGCTTCCATGCACTGCACCGTCTCGACGACGCGGCGGCGCGGGAGCTCGGCCGCGTGGCACGCATCGTCAATTCGCCGGAGGAGTCGAAGTCGCTGAACGAGCAGTCGTTCCCGCTGGTCGTGATCTCGGCCAGCGGCATGGCCACCGGAGGACGCGTGCTCCACCACCTGGCGGCCTGGGCGGGCGATCCGCGAAACACCATCCTGTTCACCGGCTACCAGGCGGGCGGCACGCGTGGCGCCTCGATCCTGGCCGGCGCGACCGAGGTGAAGATCCACGGCCGCATGGTGCCGGTGCGCGCGCAGGTGGCACTGCTGGATGGATTGTCCGCGCACGCCGATGGCGACGAAATCATCCAATGGCTGCGCAACTTCAAGGAGGCGCCGCGCCGCACCTTCGTCACCCACGGCGAACCGGCCGCCGCCGATGCGCTGCGCCGGCGCATCCGCGAGGAACTGCGCTGGCACGCCGAGGTCCCCGACTACCTGCAGAGCGTCGAGCTCGACTGAAGGCGCGGGCGGGACGCGACCGGCGATGATTCCGTGCCGGCGCGAGTTGCATTACACTGCGGCGGAGCCGACGGTGGGCCGGGCGGCACTCGCAAACTACTCATGAACAAGCCGACCGATCGATCCCCAGCCGCGTCGCAGCTCTCCACCACGGAGAGCGACGAGCGCACGCAGGCGCTGCAGCAGGCGCTGCTCAGGGGCATGGGCGTGCCCGATCTCGAACTGCCGCAGGGCCTCGACGCGAGAACAATGGAGGAACTGGGCCGGCTGCTGCGCGAATTGACGCAGGGAACGGTGGACATGCTGCGCCTGCGCTCGGAAGCCAAGAGCAACATCCACGCCGAAATGACCATCATCGGCTCGCACGCGGTCAACCCGTTGAAGGCAGCGTGGGACGTCGACGTGGCGCTGCGGCACCTGCTCGCTCCGGAACGCACCGACCTGATGAGCCCGGTGCGTGCGGTCACCGATGCCTATGACGACCTGCGCGCGCACGACCGCGGCCTTGCCTCCGGCATCGAGGCAGCGCTGGCCGGGCTGCTGCAGAGGTTCAGTCCGGAGGCATTCGAGAAGCGCGACGAAGGCAAGGGCGCTCTCGACCGATTCCTGCCGGCCGCCAGCAAGGCGCGCCAGTGGGAGTTGCTGCAGGATACCTACGAGGACATGGCCAAGGAAACACAGGAAGACTTCTGGGCGATCTTCGAGCGCGAATTCCGCCGTGCCTACTCGACCGGACAGGGTCGCCGCGGCGGCGCCTGAGGCCGCGAAGCCTCCGGCGCGAACGCGCTAGTTGGCCTCTTCGCCGGCGCTGCTCATGATGCCGGTGGTCATGCGCAGCAGGCCGGACATGTGCGCCAGCATGTTGCGCATCAGCCGGTGATGCAGGTCCGGGTCGAGTTCGAGAATGCGCAGCAAATTCTTCCGCGACAGGCTGTAGGTGACGACCTCGTTGTCGGCGATGGCGGTGACCGGGCGAATGCCGCCTTCGAGCATCGCCGTTTCGCCGAAGATCACCCCGGGCGCCAGCGTGACCACCCGCTGGTACCTGCCCTTGACGGCCGGATCCTCGGTGACGATGCTGACCGCGCCCCTTGCCAGCAGGTAGAGGCGGTCGCCCGATTGCCCGGCGTGGTAGAGCGCCGCGCGGGCGGGGAACAGCTGGCGGTCGAGAAACGGCTTCATGAACTGGAGCTGGTCGGGACTCAATCCGGCCAGCAGCGCGAATTCACCGATGGCCAGCTCGCCCCCGCTGCCCAGATTCGCCTTGGCGAGCAGGCGCTGCTCGACCCACTCCAGCGCGCGATCGACATCCTCGAACCAGTCGTCGTGGTGGCGTTCGGTGAACACTCCGGCGCCGCGCAGCGAGCGCGCCAGCTTGCCGTCGGCGCTGACATGCGCGAACAGCAAGGCAGTGCCCGTTTCGGCGAGCCTGCGGGACAGCCGATCCAGCATCAGCGCACCCGACGCGTCGATCATGGTGACCCGGCGCAGGTCGAGGATCAGGTAGCGGGCACCCTCGGCAGCGCGCATGGTTTCGACCGCCAGACGATCGGACGTGCCGAAAAAAATCGCGCCGTCGACTTCGACCACCTTGACCTGGTGGCCTTCCACGCGCAGCAGGCTGGCCTGTTCCGGCGGATAGACGCGGCGCGAGCCGCGGGTGGCGCCGGTGCTGACCGAGCGGATCAGCGAACCGTTCATGACCGCGAGGAACAGTCCCATCGACAGGATGAGGCCGGTGATCACCGCCGCGATCAGGCCGAACATCACGGTGACGCCGGCGACCAGCAGGACCAGCAGGATGTTGACGATAAGTTCGCGGTCGTAGAGACCGCGGCGCGCCCGGGCGATGGTGGAGCCGGCCCAGCGGTCGATCAGCCCGACCGCTATTACCAGCATCATCGCCGACAACGCGGCCACCGGAATCAGCTGCAGCAGCGGCGCGCCGTAGAGCAGCAGCAGGACCAGCGTGATGGTCGTGGCGAAGCTCGACACCAGCTTGCGGGTGCCCGAGTGATGAATCATGATCGCGTGGTGCGACGAATAGGCTACGGGAACGCCGCCGAACAGCGAAGACATCAGGTTGCCGCAACCCAGCGCCACCAGCAGGCGGTTGGGGTGGTGCGCGGTGTCGAGCGGGCCATCGGCTTCGCCGACCGCGGCGAGCAGGCTGTCCAGCGAACCGACCACGGCGATCGCCAGGGCGGTGACCACGAGGTCGTAGCCGTAGCGCAGCACCAGGTCGACCACGGCGATCGACGGCGGCGGCCACAGCGCGTCGGGCAGCGGTATCTTGCCCAGGAAGGGCACGCGCGGCCCGACGTCGGCGGACGGAATGAGCCAGGTGATGAGGATCGCCGCCAGCGTTCCGGCGAACAGTCCGATGAGCTTGGATGGGAGCGCCGGCCAGCGTCGCCTGACGAATACAAAGCCGACGATGGTGACCAGGCCCACGGCCAGCGTCCAGCCATTGACGCCGTGATGTCCGCCTTCGGGGCCGCCGTGCGTGCCCAGCACCTCGGGCAGTTCGTAGATGACCAGCGCGATGGCCAGGCCGGTCATCAGTCCGGCGACGACCGGGTAGGGAACGAAGCGGGCGATATTGCCCAGCCGCAGCAGGCCGAAGACGATCTGAATGACGCCGGTGACGGCCAGGCACAGCGCCGCGAGGAACAGGATCTCGACCACGCCCTGGGACTCGGTCGAGCGCAATTGCGGGTCCGCGGCGATGCGCAGAACAAAGGCGGCGAACAGAAACACCGAGGAGGCCCGCGGGACTTCGTTGGGCAGAAGCGGGCCGGAGAGGACGATCGCGGTGAGGCTGCCGAAGATCGCCGCCGCGAAGGCCGCCGAAAGCCCGGCCTCAACCCCATACTCTCCGAGCGGCGCGAAGGCGATCAGGCCCAGCGGCAGCATGATTGCGACCAGCACGAAGGCCGCCGAAATGCCGCTTCCGGCCTCGCGGGCGAATTCCGTCAGGCCGCCCTGGGCGCCGGTCGCGGGCGCGGCGTGGTCACTCATTCGCGGGAATCACGGCGCGGTGTACGGATGGCATCGGGCGGCGGATGGACGAGGAGCGGACTTGCGGACCGGCTGTCGGCGGGTAGCCAGTGTAGCGTCGCCGCGCGCTGCGTGCACGATCGGTCGCCGCGCGCGGTCTTGACGCGGGCCTGCACCACGAGCCATTCTCCGCCATCACGTCTGTGCAGCCTGCGCCTGCCGGGCGTGCGGCTCCCGCCCTTTGCGCGGCCTCCGCGCTCACCTCCGACAGGAACCATGCTTTCCATAGAAGTCTTGAGTTACAACGAGCAGGCACTCGACGCAGCCATCAGCGCGAAGTTCGGACCAGCGGGCGGAACCATTGGCCGTTCGCCCGATGCCACGCTGCGCTTGCCCGATCCGGACAAGATCATTTCGCGAACCCATGCGATCGTGATCCAGAACGAGGGCTCGTTCGCGATTCGTGACCAGGGCACGACCGTGCCGGTGATCGTCAACGGACGCCAGGTCGGCCGGGGACGCGAAGTCAGGCTTGCGAACGGCGATTCGCTGCGCATTGCCGGATACGCGATGACGGTCGTGCTGGCGGCAGCCGAGGCGGTCGAACCGCCCGACAATGATGCCGACGAGACCACCATCCTTCGCCAGGGCGGCACGCTGCTGTCATGGTCGGAGGGCGAGGCGCGTTCCGTCAGGGACGGAATCGGGACCGTGATCGTGCCGGAGCCGACGGATGGACAGGTGCCTGCGCCACCGCGACGACACGCAGCCGCGGAAAGAATGCCGGAACCGGCGAACGTCGCGGAACCCGCAGCGCCTGCGACGACACTTGCGGCGTCCCGCGTCGAATCCCCCGATGAACTTCTGGCGGCGCTGCTGCGCGGCGCCGGCGTCGAGTCGCTGGCCGGGTCGGTCGAACTCACGCCGGAGCAGATGGAGGAAATCGGCGCGGTGCTGCGGGAAATGACGCGCGGGCTGCTCGACCTGCTCGCCGCCCGGGCGCACGCCAAGCGCGAAGTGCGCGCCGAGGCGACGATGATCGGCGTGCAGGACAACAATCCGCTCAAGTTCTCGCCGAGCCTGGAGGCGGCGATCGCCCAGTTCCTGGTCCCGCAAGGGAAGGGCTTCATGCCTCCGTTGCGCGCGGTGACCGACGCCTGCGAAAGCCTGCGCTTGCACCAGGCGGGCTTCGTCGCGGGCATGCGGGCGGCGCTCGAATCCGTTCTCGGACGCTTCGACCCGGTCAAGCTGGAACAGAGGATCACCGAATCGTCGCTGGCCGATTCCCTGATTCCGATGAACCACAAGGCCAGGCTCTGGAGCATGTACGAGGAACTGTATGGTGAAATCGCCCGCGACGCGCAAGGCGACTTCAACATTCTCTTCGGCGAGGAGTTTCTGCGCGCCTACACGGAGAAGACGGGTTCGTCGCCGCCTGCCTAGGGCGGTTGGCTCGCCGTCGTGCGCGATGCAACTGGAAGTATCCGTCCTGTCCGACGCCGGGGGCCGCGAGCCCAACGAGGATGCCTATGGATTCTGGTCCGGAGGCGGCAGCAGCATTTGCGCAGTCAGCGATGGTGCTGGCGGGCATGGTGGCGGCGATGTCGCATCCAAGCTCGCGGTGCGCACGATTCTGGCGGCACTTCAGGGCGATCCGGCGTGCACCGGCGACGCCATTGCGACGGCGCTGACCACGGCGCATCGCGCGATCGTGACCGAGCAGAAGAGCTCGGCGGCGCTTTCCTCGATGCGGGCGACGGCCGTGGTGCTGGCGATCGACACTGTGCGAAACCAGGCCATGTGGGGACACGTCGGCGACACGCGGCTGTATTGTTTTCGCGACGGCCGGATCATCGCCCAGACCAAGGATCACAGCGTCGTCCAGCGGCTGATCGATGCGGGCTACCTGACGGCCGAGGCAACCCGCGATTCGACGCAGCGAAGCCGCCTGTTCGCGGCGCTGGGGCATGGCGAGGACTTCGAGGCGGCCATCGCGGTCGAGCCCCTTGCCCTGCAGGGGGGGGACGCCTTCCTGCTGTGCACCGACGGTTTCTGGGAGCATGTCGAGGAGGCGGTGATGATCGCCGCGCTGGCGGTGGCGACGACCGCCGCCGAGTGGCTGCGGCGCATGCAGGCGCAGGTGGTCGACCGCGGAGGCGCAGGGCAGGACAATTTTTCCGCGGTCGCGCTTCGGTGCATCGACACGACGCAGGCGACGGCCGGGCCCGGTGCCTGACGGTGATCGGGCGCGCTGGCGCTGCACCAGGCGGGTGCGGCGCGGCCATCGCCGTTGCCCTCGATGGCCCATTTGGCGCACACTTCGCGTTTCGGTCCGCAGGCAAGTGCCTGAGGTCTGTGTCCACTGCCTGGAACCTGCTGCCATGAGCGATCGATTGAACCCGCTGCGCTGCCTGCGCCGCTGCGGCGGCATCGCCGTGCTGCTGCTCGCCGCCTGCGCGACGCCGACGCCACCGCCGCCAGCTCCGGCACCAGAGCCCGTGCCGGCCCCGGCGCCGGCACCCGCGCCGGTGGTGGTTGCGCCGGAGCCTCCGAAACCCGTCGTGCCCGAATTGACGCCGGCGCAGGCCAAGGCGCAGGCGCAGAAACTCGCCATCGAAGCCATCGATTCGCTGCAGAACGGCGACGAGGCCACGGCGCAGACCGCGCTGGAGAAGGCGCTGGCGCTGGATGCCGGCAACGAACTCGCCCGCAAGCTGATGGAGCAGATCAAAGCCGATCCGCAGAAGGAGCTTGGGGCCGTGTTCTTCCGCTACACGGTGCAGCGCGACGACTCGCTGTCGAAAATCGCCCAGCAGTACATGGGTGATCGTTTTCGCTTCCACATCCTGGCCAGGTACAACGACATCCCCAATCCAAGCAAGCTGGCGGCCGGGCAGGTCATCAAGGTTCCCGGACGCGCGCCGCCACCCGGTGCACAGCCACCCCGGCCGGTTCCCGGACAGGCGCCGGCCCCGGCGGGGGCCGACGGCGGCGACGACGCCGCAATGGCGGTCGACAGCGCCACGCCACGCAGCGCTTCGGCCGTGCTGATGCAGCAGGGCGCGGACCTGCAGCGCGCAGGCGATCTGGATGGCGCCTACGAGGCCTACAAGGAGGCCGCCACGCGCGACCCTGGCAATCGCGAAGCCGTGCAGAAGCGCGATGCGCTGCGCCAATCACTGGCCCGGAAGTACGAACGCGAGGCGGTTCAGGCGTTCCAGCGCCAGAAACTCGACGATTCCATCGCCAAGTGGGATCGGGTGCTGGTGCTGGAGCCGAACAACCAGAAGGCGAAACTCGAGCGCGAGCGGGCGATCGATCTGCGCAAGAAGATGAACGAGAAATTCGGCGCCAAGTAGCGCCGTGCCGCCGCAAAGCCTAGGGCGACTTCGTGGTGGCGCCACCGATCCGGTCGAGCTTGTCGCGGGCGGCGCGTGCGTCCTTCAGCCTTGCGGCGGCCCGCGCATTCGCCGGGTCGAGGGCGACGCTTTTTTCCAGCATGCGGATCGCCAGCGTCAAGTCGGTGCGAAACGCGCGCGAACCCTGCTCGTAGTACTCCTGCGCCAGCGATTTGCGCAACGCCGCCGCGCGCTGCGCCCACGGCGCCGGGCCCGGGCCGCGCAGGCTCGCCGCCTGATCGTAGAGGTCGAGCGCGTGCTCACGGGCGCCGCGGTCCTCGAGCTCGCGCGCGCGTTCGGCAACCGCCGCGCCGATGCGCTGGCGCATGGCGCGGTTGCCGGGGTTCGCCTCGACCCAGGCGCGCAGCTCGCGCAGGCCTCCGGCGGTGTCGCCAGTGCGCAACTGTTCCAGTGCCAGATCGACTTCGTAAATGTCGGCGGCGTCGCCGTTGCCGGCGGGGGCGGCGCGGGTCGAACGTGCGGGTGTCGGTGTCGGCAGGTCCTCGGTGCGCGCTCGCGCCGCACGGTCGGCCTGGATACGCGTCGCGCGGCGACGGTCGATTTCACGCAGTACCCGGGCCGCATCGGGCTGGCCGGGTTCCTGCGCCAGCACCCGCAGCATGGCGGCGGCAGCACGGTCCATGTCGCCTTCCGCAAAGGCGGCCTGGCCTCGGCGCAGCTGCTCGCGCACCTCGACGGCAATTGATCCGCGTGTGGCCGCGAGTTCCCTGGCATAGCCGTCGTTGCCGGGATCGAGCAGCAGCAGAATCTGCCATTGCGCGGCGGAGGCCAGGTGATTGCCATCCCGGCGCAGGTCGAGTGCCAGCCGGTGATGGCGCGAGATCGCCTCGGTCAGCCGGATGTCCGCGACCGGCGGCGGCGGGGGCGGGGCGCCGACCGCCATCGGCGGCGGGGCCACCGGCTGCTGCGCACATCCGACCAGTGCCAGCATGGCACCAGGGACGAGCAGGCGACGAATCCGGCGCATGCGCAATTCAGCGCGACGGGGTGCGGACAAAGGTCGTGAGCTTTGCGCGGAAGGCGTCGAGGTTCTCGTTGCCGAACACCATGGTGCGCCGGAGCATGAACGGATAGGCGAAGAACGCGTTGCCGCCAGGCGTCACGGTGACGCCCAGCCGCACCTGCTGGCGCAGCAGCAGATCGATCACCGCCTCGTTGACGTCGCCGTAGGGATAGGCGTAGGTCCGGCTTGGCACGTCGAGCCGCTCGCGGATCGCCGCAATCGGCGCGTCGATCTCGCGGCGGATGCGCTCGCCGTAGCGGGCCTCGGTCTCTCCCGGGAGCCGTTGCGTGAGATTGGCGTGGGTCTTCGAATGCGGCTGTATTTCGACCAGCCCCGCGCCGGTGATGGACTTCATCTGCGCCCACGACAGCGCGTCCGGCGCGCCGGCGAAATCCGAATAAAGGAATACGGTGGCCGGAAAACCGTGGCGCCTGAGGATCGGATAGGCGATCTCGTAGGTCGACCGGTACCCGTCGTCGATGGTGATCACCACCGACTTTGGCGGCAGCGCCTGCCCGCCGTCGAGGAACAGGGCGAGCTGTCCGAGCGTGATCACCTGATAGCCATTGCGGGCCAGGTAATCCATCTGCGCCTGGAAGGCGTCGCCGGTGACGGTCATCCGGCTGGCCTTCGCACCAAAGCGGTGGTAGCAGAGAATGGGAACCGTCTGGTAGCCGCCTGGCAGCACGCCGCCCGGATTGCGCTCGCGCAGCGGCACGACCACGTACTGTCCCGGCCTCGGCGCGGCGCCGCCATTGACCTCGTCCAGCCACCAGGCTTTGGCGGCGTCGCCGAGGTAGCGCTGCGCCAGCGTCGCCGGCGTATCGTCACGTTGCGCCAGGACAATCAGGAAGTCGTCGTTGCGGGCGATGACCGGGCCGGGGTCCGCGGGCGCGGTGATTACCGCGGGCGCGTGAGGCGGCGTCGCCGGAGCAGGCGCAGGTGCGGGCGTGGCGCAACCGCCCAGGACGACCAGAGCGAGCGCGGCGAGGCCCGGCCAGGCCGACGCGCGGCTAGCCGGCATTGGCTCCGGGCGCCGCATCCCCGGATTTCCTGCCCGACGCAGCGGGGCCAATCGTGGGCGGTTGCTGCGACTGAGTGGAGGACATCGCCCCGGTCGGCTCGTGACGCTGCTCCAGCGCCGCGGCCGCCTTGTCGAAGCCCGCGTAGAGTTCGCCGAACTCGTCCTTGCGCGTTTCGGCGATCCGGTAGTCGTAGTGCCCGGCGCCCAGTTCCGCAAGTGAATTCGTCAGGACGCGGATCGGCGCGGTCAATCGCTTGCCCAGCACGTAGGTGCCGGCGGCGACCGCGACCACGGTGACCACCGTGAGAATCGCCAGCAGGACCAGCATCAGATTGGCGACGCTGGCCAGCGGCGCCTCGTAGATGCCGAGGTGAATCCGGCCGATTTCTTTTTTCTGGAACAGCACTGGCGCGGAGAAGTCGAGCACCTCGCGGCCCTTGGCGTTGCGGTGGGCGCTGACCTTGACGCCGGGATCGGCGTAGGGGATCGGTTCGGCGGTCGGAGCGACGTATTGGGCGTTGACCTGCCCGGCGACGTTGCTCGCTCGTACGACGCCGGTGTGGTCGACGATGACCAGGTAGTCGAAGTCCTGGCGACCCAGCGTCTCCTGGACAGTGACCTCCATGCCCGCCCAGTCCTCGGACAGCAGCGGCACGGCGTTCTGCGTGGCCATGAACTTGGCCAGCGACCCGCCATAGTCCTTCACCTGATCCATCATCGCCGCGTATTGCTGCTTGTAGAGCACCGTCGCGGTGAGCGTCATGGTGATCGCGACCACGCCGGCCATGATTGCCGCCCAGCGCAGCGCCAGCGGAATCGTCCGGGGCCGGCCCGCCTTCTGGTCGTCGTCGGCGAGCTCCCGGGCCACGCCGATCAACGCCTGCGCGAACTCCTCCCCGGTCTGGAACCGCTTCTCCGGCTGCTTGCGCAGCGCGCGCTCGACGATCCGCCGCAGCGACAACGGCAGCTCGGGACGCACCTTGTCCAGTGACGGCGGATCGGTCTTGGTGATCTTGTAGGCGACGCTGATCAGCGTGTCGCCTTCGAAGGGCAGATGCCCGGTGAGCAGCTGGTAGAGGACTACGCCGGCCGAGAACAGGTCCGAGCGGGAGTCGACCTTTTCGCCGGTAACCTGTTCCGGCGACATGTAGTGCGGCGTGCCCAGCACGTTGCCGATCTGCGTCTGCTGCGTGGCATCGTTGGCTTCGCTGCCGTCGATCCGGCAGATGCCGAAGTCCGCCACCTTGATGGTGTTGGTGTCGGTGAGCCGCATGATGTTGCCCGGCTTCACGTCGCGATGGACGATGCCCTTCTTGTGCGCGTAGTCGAGAGCGCGGGCGAGCTGGATGCCGATCTCGACCACGTCGCGGGTCGGCAGGACTTTCTTGTCGCGCAGTGTTTCCGCCAGCGTCTGGCCCTCGACCAGCTCCATTGCGATGTACGGGTGACCCTGTTCGTCGCCGACGTCGAAGACGGTGACGATGTTCGGATGCGACAGCACGCCCGCGCCCTTGGCCTCGCGCAGAAAGCGGTTGTGATACTCGGTGTCCAGGCGCAGCTGCGCCTTGAGCAGCTTGATCGCGAGCGGGCGGTTGATCTCGGGGTCGAACGCCTTGTAGACGCACGCCATGGCGCCTTCGCCGATGATCTGGCGAATCTGGTAGCGCCCGAGGCGCTCCATGGTGGTTCCGCTGTCGATGTCTGTCGGTCCTGTCGTTACGAATGGCGCGCCGATTCAGCGAACGAGTATGCCAGAATCGTCAGAATCCGGCCGACCGTGTCGACGGCCGGATGAAGCGATTCAGCAGACGCCGCGGCAGTTCGGATTGGATGTCGCGATCGAGAGAGTCGCGCTCGCCGTACCGGACTGGCGCAGAGCGGACGGCAGGGCCGCGATCACGTGGATGCGCTTCTGCCCGGCGCCTCGCGGTGCCGCGCTACCTGCGTCCGCCTCCGCGGAAGCCACCGCCGCCGCCGAAACCGCCACTGCTGCCGAAGCGTCCGCCCCAGCCGCTGCCGCCCATGCGGTCTCCGCCGAAACCGCCGCCGCCGAAGCGATCGCCTCCGAAACTGCCACCGCCGAAGCCGCCGCCGCCGAAGCGGTCGGCGTTGCTGGACGAAAAGCTGTTCGCCCGGCCGCTGCCGTAGCTGCGTGCCTGCGATTCCTTGTCGGCCCACGAGGTGTTTCCACTGGCCGGCGTGGAACCGCTGGACGAGTGCTGTTGCCAGCCGTCGCCGGTGTTCGTGTAGACGTTGCCGTTGACGTCGGCGACGTGATTGTTGCCGGCGCTGGCCGTGGCCCAGGTGTTGGTGTTGCCGGTCTTGGCGTTGTAGGTCGAGCCGCCGCCGACGTGCGCATCGCCCTGCGGGCCCGCGGTCGTGGCGCCGGCGCGGTCATAGCTGCTGCCGCCGGCGCCGGTGACGGAAGCCGCGTTGGCCGTCGTGCGCTGGCCGGTGTAGGTGTTGTAGTTGGAGCCGCGCGCGACCTCTCCGCTGCCGCCGGCGGCGCCGTTGACGGTCCGGTCGTAGCCGCGCGACGCGTTGCCGGTCCAGGCGTTGTACTGGCGGCCGGCGTTGTAGGTGCCGGACGAACCGGTCCGGCTGTTGCTGTAGCTGCCGCTGGCCGTCGTCCCGGCGACGCCGCCGCCCGCGTACCACGTGCGCGTGCCGGACCAGGTGGTGGCGCCCCAATGGCCGTAGACGTTGGCGCTGGCCGAGGCACAGCAGCCGTAGCCGCCCCAGTAGGCAGGGTGGTAATAGGCGCCGCCCCAGTAGGGCTCCATCCAGGCCGCGGTCGCCAGTCCCATGGCAAAGCCGTAGGAGTAGCCGACCCACGGGTTGTAGACGGGAACCGCCGCGACGCCGTAGGTGTAGGGTGGCGGATACCAGGCAGTGCCGATCCACGGCGTGTAGACGTAGCCGGTGCCGTAGATCACCGTACCGTAGGGTGACACGACCGTGCCGAGATAGCCGGGCGTGTAGCCGACGTAGACATACTGCGGCGTGGCCTCGTAGACGTGCACATAGGTGACGTAGTAGAGCGGCGACGACGACGGGATCGAGTAGATGACCGCCGGCACCGACGTCGCGACGGTCCACGGCCCGGTCAGTTGCGCTGCGGTGAACCAGACGCCGGCGGTGACCGAGTAGTACTGCGCCGGTGTCACCCGGATGATCGGCTCGTGCGAATTCACCACGTACGACAGCGGCGTGCCCTCGATCGGGGCGTACTTCGGCGCCCCGTCGAAACTGGGTGTGAACTTGGGCCCGTTCTTCAGCGGCACGGTGGCCGTCTGCGGAATCGAATCGGCGATGACTGCCTCCTGCGCCTGCGGCGTTCCCGCGACGGTCGGCAGCACGGCGCCGGCCAGCGAATGCGGCGGGATGCGGGCGAAGTCGGCAGGCAGCGCATTCGCCGCGACGAAACTGAACGGTCCGGCGAGACCCGGGGAGCGGAACCAGCGGCCGGAAAGCAGCGTGTAGTAGTTGTTGGTGGTGATGTCGATCAGCACGTCGCTGGTGGTGTTCGACGCCCACAGCAGCTGCGTACCGGCGATCGGCACGAAATCGGGCTGCCCCTTGAAGACGATGAGCTCGGTCGGCGATTGGCTGGTGTAGATGGTCGGCACGCCGTTGGCGAGCGACGGCTTGGGATTGGCCTTGGGGCCGCCGTCGAGCAGGTCGACCGTGCCCTTGGCGGACAGCGACGTGGCGATCGAGTCCAGCGCGTCTTTCACCAGCGGGCGGATGAAGCCCTGCGTCCAGGGGCCACCGACCGCGTCGGCCTGCAGCCAGCCGTCGTAGACATGCATGTACCAGGTGCCCGAGGCATCGTGCTGCAGGATGAGCGCGCGGGTGTTGATCACCCGCTTGGCCGATGTGTAACCGGCAACCGCACCCATCACCGGCGCGCCGTCGATCGGCACGAGGATCGCCGGCGAATGGCTGACCAGCACGCGCGGCGGGGTGTTGTCGACCTTGACCACCTTCGGCGTCACCCCGGCGGCGGCCAGCGACGCCTCGAGCCGGTCGAGCGACATCGTCCGTACCGACCTGGCGAACTCCTGCTGCAGCTCGGCGGCGTAGCCGGCGCCGCGGTTGGGCAGCGTCGGAAAGTCGATCTGCGAGACGCTGAGGTTCTCGAACACCACGGTTCGCGCCACCTTGTCGACCTGCGTGCGGGCGCTGGCGAAGATCACGCCAAAGGACTCCTCCTTGGCGCCGGTTGGCTTGATCGCCAGTGCGGAACGGAAGCTCAGCCGGTTGTCGACCCACTTGTTGATCTGCGGCTGATACACCAGCACCTGTCCATTGGACAGGTCGACGACGCGGGGCCAGGGATCGGGCGGCGGGCCGGCGGGAGCGGTCTTGGGCGGCGCAGCGGGCGCCTGCGCGTGGACATGGGCGACCACGCCGAAACTGGCGAGGATGAACGCGAGGAACAGGGCGCGGCGCATGGGCGAACTCCGGAGGTTTCTGGTTGTGGCGGGATGCTGTGGAGGCCGGCCATGCCTGCCGGCAGCGAACTCCACATTCGCCGCTCCGGCGCGTTCACTGCCGGCGCAGAGATCGCCCGGCCATCGGCGGGCGTCGACATCGCCAATTATAGACCCGGCGGTCGACGGTTTCGACGCCGGTCCGGTGGCGGCGCAGGTGCCGGTCAGAGCGAGCGGGCGATCAGTTCCTTCATGATCTCGTTGGTGCCGCCGTAGATTCTCTGCACCCGGGCGTCGGCATACATCTTGGCGATCGGGTACTCGCGCATGTAGCCGTAGCCGCCGAAGAGCTGCAGGCATTCGTCGACCACCTTGCATTGCATGTCCGTGGTCCACCACTTGGCCATCGATGCAGTCGCGGTGTCCATGGTGCCGGCCTGCATGCGCTCGATGCAGTCGTCGATGAAGGCCCGGGCCACGTGCGCCTGCGTCTTGCACTCGGCCAGGCGGAAGCGGGTGTTCTGCATGTCGATCAGCTTTTGCCCGAAGGCCTCGCGTTCCTTGGCGTAGGCAACGGTCAGCTCCACGGCGAGTTCGATCGCCGCCACCGCCGCCACGGCCAGGATCGTGCGTTCCCACGGCAACGACTCCATCAGCTGGTGCAGGCCGCGGCCTTCCTCGCCGCCCAGCAGGTGCGCCGTCGGCACGCGGGCGCCGTCGAAGAAGAGCTCGGCGGTGTCCTGGCCCTTCTGGCCGATCTTGTCGAGGATGCGGCCGCGGCGGAAACCGGGCAGGTCGCCCGTCTCGACCATCAGCAGCGAAATGCCTTTCGAGCCCGCATCGGGGTCGGTCTTGCACACCAGGCAGATCAGGTCGGCCATGTGCCCGTTGGTGATGAAGGTCTTGGAACCGTCGACGACATAGGCGTCGCCGTCGCGCCGGGCGCGCGTGCGGATGCCGCGCAGGTCGGAGCCCGCAGAAGGCTCGGACATCGCGATCGCGGCGATCCACTCTCCGCTGGCCATTTTCGGCAGCCAGCGCTGCTTCTGCGCCTCCGTGCCGTAGGCCAGCACGTAGTGCGCGACGATGCTGTGCACCGACTTGCCGAAGCTGGTGACGTTCGCGTAGGTGAGCTCCTCGAAGACCACGCATTCGTGCGCGAAGCTGCCGCCCGAGCCGCCGTAGGCCTCCGGGATGTCGCACAGCAGCAGCCCCATCGCGCCCGCCTTCGTCCACGCGTCGCGATCGACATGCTGCGCGGTCTCCCAGCGCGCTTCGTGGGGAACGAACTCGCGGGCGACGAAACGGCGGACCTCGTCGCGAAAAAGCGTCAGCTCGGGATTCATCCAGCGGGGAACGGGCAGGGCCATCAGGGACCTCGAAAAAGGGGGGGCGTGGTGCGGCCCGGAGTCGACGCCGCGACGCGCAGCGGGGCGCGCCGCCGCGGACGCGCGGTCAGGCGCGGCGATAAAGCGTGGTGACGCAGGCGCCGCCGAGCCCCAGGTTGTGCTGCAGACCGATGCGCGCGCCGTCGACCTGGCGCTCCTGCGCGCTGCCGCGCAGCTGCTGCACGAGCTCGTAGCATTGCGCGAGGCCCGGTCGCGCCCAGCGGATGGCCCTTGGACAGCAGGCCTCCCGACGGATTGGTCACTACGCGGCCGCCATAGGTGTTGTCGCCGGCGACCACGAACCGCTCGCCTTCGCCTTCGGCGCACAGGCCCAGCGCTTCGTAGGAAAGCAGTTCGTTCTGCGCGAAGCAGTCGTGCAGCTCGACCACGTCGACGTCCTCGGGGCCGATTCCGGCGGCCTCGTAGGTCTGTCGCGCCGCCTCGCGGCTCATGTCGTAGCCGACCACCCGCATCATGTCGTGCGATTCGAAGGTCGACGGCGATGTCGGTGGTCATCGCCTGCGCGGCGATCCACACCGCCGCGTCGCGGCCGTGCGCCGCGGCGAAGTCCTCGGACATGAGCACGGCGGCGGCGGCGCCGCAGGTGGGCGGACAGGCCATCAGCCGGGTCATCACGCCGGGAATCATCACCGGCGAGGCCATCACCTCGTCGGCCGTGACCTCCCTGCGGAACAGCGCCAGCGGATTGCGCGCCGCGTGGCGACTGGCCTTGGCGCGGATCTGCGCAAAGGTCTCCATGCGCGTGCCGTAACGGCGCATGTGCTCGATGCCGGCGCCGCCGAAATAGCGCAGCGCCAGCGGCACGTCGGGCATGCCGACCAGCGCCTCGGTCTCGGCTTCGAAGCGGTCGAAGGGCGTGGGCCGGTCGTTGAAGTGCGTGCCCAGCGCGCCCGGCGCCATCTGCTCGAAACCCAGCGCGAGGGCGCAGTCGACTGCGCCACTTTCCACCGCCTGGCGCGCCAGGAACAGCGCGGTCGACCCGGTCGAGCAGTTGTTGTTGACGTTGATGACCGGAATGCCGGTCAGGCCCACCTCGTAGAGCGCCCGCTGCCCGGAGGTCGAATCGCCATAGACATAGCCGGCGTAGGCCTGCTGGATCGCCTCGTAATCGATGCCCGCGTCGGCGAGCGCCGCACGCGCCGCCGCGGCGCCCATCACCGGGTAGGGTTCGCTGCCTCCAGGCTTGGCGAAGGGAATCATGCCAACGCCTGCCACCATCACTTTGCGCATCGGTTCCTTCCCCCGCCGGCTCGTCCCGGCCCGGTCCCATGGCGGAAATCCGCATCCGCCGACACGTCATTCTAGCAACTGCACGCTGGTGATCGCGGTCGCCGCCGCGTCGGGTCCGGAACTACGCCGACCCCGGCAGCACGTGCGCCTTGAACTGCTCGCGCAGCTTGTTCTTCTGCATCTTGCCGGTCGCGCCGAGCGGTATCGCATCGACGAAAACGACGTCGTCGGGCACCTGCCACTTGGCCACGCGACCATCGTAGTGGCGCAGGATCTCCTCGCGGGTGACCGCCAGGCCGGGCTTGCGCACGACGATCAGCAGCGGGCGCTCGTCCCACTTGGGGTGCGCGACGCCGATGCACGCAGCCATGGCGACCGCCGGGTGCGACACGGCGATGTTCTCGATGTCGATCGAGCTGATCCACTCGCCGCCCGACTTGATCACGTCCTTGCTGCGATCGGTGATCTGCATGTAGCCATCGGCGTCGATGGTGGCCACGTCGCCGGTGGGAAACCAGCGCATGCCGTCGGCGCCGGTCACCAGCGGGTCGCCGCCATCTCCGCGGAAATAGTTCGCGACAATCCAGGGACCACGCACCAGCAGGTCGCCCGAGGCAACGCCGTCCCAGGGCAGGTCCTTGCCCTGGGGATCGACGATCTTCATGTCGACGCCGTAGATCGCGTGGCCCTGCTTGGCCTTGACCGCGAACTGCGCCTCGCGGTCGAGGTCGTCGTGCTTGGCGCGCAGCGTGCAGGCTGTGCCCAGCGGCGACATCTCGGTCATGCCCCAGGCATGCAGCGCCTGGACGTTGTACCTTTCCTCGAAAACACGCAGCATCGCCGGCGGCAGCGCCGAGCCACCGATGACCGTGCGGCGCATGGTCGAGAAACCGAGCTTGTGCTGTTCCACGTACGCAAGCATCCCCTGCCAGATCGTCGGTACGCCGCCGGACACCGTCACCTTCTCGGCTTCCATCAATTCGTGCAGCGACTTGCCGTCCAGCGCCGGACCGGGAAACACCAGCTTGGCGCCGACCATGGTCGCCGCGTAAGGCAGGCCCCAGGCGTTGACGTGGAACATCGGCACCACCGGCAGCAGCACGTCGCGCGCCGAAACCGACAGCGTGTCGGGCAGCGCGACCGAGAAGGTGTGCAGCAGCGTCGAGCGATGGCTGTAGAGAACGCCCTTGGGGTTGCCCGTGGTGCCCGACGTGTAGCACATCGACGAAGCGCTGTTCTCGTCGAACACCGGCCAGTCGTAGCGCTCGCGCTCCGCATCAAGCAGTTCCTCGTAGCACAGGAGCTTGGGGATCGCCGAGGTCGCCGGCATGCGCGCCCGGTCGGTCATCAGGACGTAAGTGCCGGATGGTCGGACACTGCGCCGCGATCCTCTCGACCAGGGGCAGAAAGGTCAGGTCGAAGAACAGCGCGACGTCCTCGGCATGACGGGTGATCCAGCCGATCTGTTCCGGCGGCAGCCGGGGATTGATGGTGTGGATGACCGAGCCCTTGCCGGAGACGCCGTAGTAGAGCTCAAGGTGCCGGTAGCCGTTCCAGGCGATCGTGCCGACGCGCTCGCCGGCGGCGATGCCGAGCCGGTCCAGCGCATGCGCGAGCTGCTGCGCGCGCGCATGCACCTGGCTGTAGGTGGTGCGGTGAATGTCCCCTTCGGTCCGCCGCGAAACGATTTCCACGCCGCCGTGATGGCGATCCGCATGGCGGATCAGCGAGGAGATCAGCAGGGGAACGTCTTGCATCTGGCCGAGCATCGAACACTCCTGGACGTTGGTCACACAGCGCAACCGAGGGTGACTGAAGGTAACTCGAGGCAACTCAAGGCAACTGAGGGGCGCGGACCGGCGCGATGCCGGCGGGCCAGCGGAAACGGTGAAGAATATACCGGGAGCCGGACGTCGATCACCCCCGGGCGTGCGCGCCGGAGCGCGGCGGCGTCAGATGGCCGTGCAGCCGCCGTCGACGGCGAGGACTTGTCCGGTGACGTGCCGCGACGCCTCCGAGGCGAAAAACACGACCGTGCCCTTGAGGTCCTCGGGACCGCCCAGCCGCGCCAGCGGCGTCATGTCGACCACGCTCCGGCCGATCCGGTCGAGCGTCACCTGCGTCATCTTCGACGGAAAGAAGCCCGGGCAGATGGCGTTGACGTTGATGTTGAAGCGGCCCCACTCGGCGGCGAGCGTGCGCGTCAGGTTGACCAGCGCGCCCTTGCTGGCGTTGTAGGCGACGGTCTGCATCTGCATCGCCGGCGGGTTGCCGAACAGCCCGGCGATCGACGCGATGTTGACGATCTTGCCGGAACGGCGGGGGATCATGCTGCGGCGCGCGACCTCGCGCGACAGGAAGAACTGCGCGTCGACGTTGAGGCTCATCACCTTGCGCCAGCCTTCGTCGGGGTAATCCTCGGCCGGCGCGGCCCAGTTGCAGCCGGCGTTGTTGACCAGGATGTCGATCGGGCCCCATTGCGCCTCGATTCTGTCGACGATGCCCGGAATCTGCGCGGACTGCGCCAGGTCGGCGGCGACGGCAAGGCCGTCGATGCCGCGCTCTGCCAGCGCCACCAGCGCCTGGTCGAGTTCCTCCTGGCGCCGTGCGCTGATCGCCACCCGGGCGCCCATTTCTCCCAGCGCTTCGGCCATCTGCAGGCCGATGCCGCGCGAGCCCCCGGTGACCAGTGCCACCTTGCCGGTCAGGTCGAGCAGGTTCTTCACTCCCATCGAATTTTCCTTTTGGTGATTCCGCCTGTCCGGATCGTCCGGCGAGGCCGAAGGTCGAACTCCGGCGCGCCGCGCGCACGGATGAACGATGTTAACGCGCTGCCGGCCGGTCGCAACGGCAGAGGCCCGTCGGCCAGTGCATTTGCCCCTCGTCGGCCGACTCCGCTAGGATGTCAGCGTACGCATCCTGGAGGGTTTCGATCATGGCGGCAGAACGCGGGGAAGGGAAGGGCAGGAGCGGATTCTGGATCATCGTCTGGGGGATACTGCTGATCGTCGCCGGCATGGCGGCCATCGTGCAGCCTGCGCCGGCGGCACTGGCGTTCGCCCTGCTGCTCGCCTGGCTGCTGGTGTTCGCGGGCGCCGTCCAGCTGGTCGATGCTTGGCAGCAGCGGGGTCAGGAAGGTTTCGCCTGGAAACTGGTCTCGGCGCTGTCCACGCTGATCCTGGGCATCGTGATGCTGACGTTCCCGATCGCCGGCATCGCGTCGGTGTCGCTGCTGATCGGCGCATTCCTGCTGGTTTCCGGCGTGTCGCATCTGCTGCTGGCGCTGCGGCTGCGGCCGCGGCCCGGCTGGGGCTGGGTGCTGTTCGACGGCGTGCTGGCGATCATCGTCGCCGCGATGATCGCCTCCGGCTGGCCGCAGAGTTCGTACCAGTTCGTCGGCATCCTGGTCGGCTTCATGCTGATTTCCGGCGGCCTGTGGCGAATCGTGGTCGGCCGGGCGATGCGCGGCGGCGGGGTGCGATCGCCGACCTGATCGCCGTGGCCGCCGGCGGCCGCAGGCCGGCGGAAAGATCAGCCGCGCGCGCGCGCGATGGCCTGCGCCCGCACCGCGTCGAGCGTGGCGCCCATGGTCAGCGCCTGCGGGTCGACCCGCAGGTGCAGCAGCGCGGGCCGGCCCGCCGCGAGCGCGCGCTCGAAGGCGGGGGCGAACTCGGCGGTGGTCGCGACGGTCTCGCCGTGGGCACCGTAGGCGCGCGCAAGCGCGGCGAAATCCGGATTGACGAGGTCGGTCCCCGAGACGCGTGCAGGGTAGTTGCGCTCCTGGTGCATGCGGATCGTTCCGTACATGCCGTTGTCGACGACCACGAAAATCACCGCGAGACCGTACTGGACCGCAGTGGCGAGTTCCTGGCCGTTCATCAGGAAACAGCCGTCGCCGTTCCACGAAACGACGACGCGCTGCGGATGCACGGCCTTGGCGGCGACGGCGGCCGGCACGGCATAGCCCATCGCGCCCGAATACGGGGCGAGCTGAGTGCGAAAGCCGCGATAGCGATACAGCCGATGCAACCACGTCGTGTAGTTGCCGGCGCCGTTGGTCAGGATGGCATCGTCGGGGAGCGTCGCGTCGAGCCACTGCACGATCTGCCACAGGTCGACCGGACCGGGTACCGGCCGGGGCGCGCGCCAGGCGTCGTATTCGTCGTGCGCATCGCGGGCCTGCGCCTTCCACTGCGGAGCGGCCTCTGCCGGCATCCGGTTCAGCGCCCGCAGGAACGCCCCCGGCGTCGACGCGATCGCAACCTCGGGCTGATAGACGCGACCGAGTTCCTCGGCAGACGGGTGCACGTGGACCAGCTTCTGCCGCGGCGCCGGAACGTCCAGCAGCGTGTAGCCGCCGGTGGTCATTTCGCCCAGGCGCTCGCCGATCACCAGCAGCAGGTCGGCGTCGCGGACTCGCGCCGCCAGCTTCGGATTGATGCGCGATGCCCACGTCGCCCGCGTACAGCGCATGCCGGTTGTCGAACAGGTCCTGGCTGCGGAAGGCGCAGGCCACCGGCAGTCCGTGTGCTTCGGCGAACACGCGCAGTTCCGCGCATGCGGCGGCATTCCAGCGGCTGCCACCGACGATGACCAGCGGCGACTTTGCGCCGGCAAGCAGGCTCAGCGCGGCTTCGATCGACTCGGGCCCCGGCGCCGCCGGCACCGCATCGACACGCGGCGGCAGCGCAACCGCGGCGGTGGCGGTCAGCATGTCCTCGGGCAACGCCAGCACCACCGGCCCGGGCCGGCCGGACATCGCCAGCCGGTAGGCGTGCGCCACGTATTCGGGAATGCGCTCCGGCGCGGTCGATCTGCGCGGCCCACTTGGCCACGCTGCCGAACATGCGGCGATAGTCGATCTCCTGGAAGGCCTCGCGATCGACCATGTCGCCGCCGACCTGGCCGACGAAGACGATCATCGGCGTCGAGTCCTGCGCGGCCGTATGGATGCCGATGGCCGCGTTGGAGGCGCCCGGTCCGCGGGTGACGAAGGCCAGCCCCGGCGCGCCGGTCAGCTTGCCGTAGGCCTCCGCCATGTAGGCCGCACCGCCTTCCTGCCGGCAGACGATGAACCGCAGGCGGTCGCCGACGTCGTGCAGCGCGTCGAGGACCGGCGAGGAAACTCTCTCCGGGAACGCCGAACGCCAGGCGCGCGCCTTGCGCCACCAGGCTGGCGATGAGGATTTCGCCTCCGCTGCGTTCATTCATGCGTCGACTCCATTGTTCAGCGTCCGGCGACCAGGTCTTCGCGCTTGACCACGAAGACGCCGTCGGCAAGGCCCGCGGTCGCCAGCCAGACCAGCGGCAGCCGCGGAAAGGCGGCCTCGACCGCGGCGCGATTGTGGCCGATCTCGACCGCCAGCGTGCCGCCGTGGTTGAGGAAGCGCGGGCGCCTCCTTGACCAGGACGCGCACCGCGTCCAGGCCGTCCTCGCCGCCGGCCAGCGCCAGGCGCGGCTCGTGCCGGTACTCGGCCGGCAGGCTGTCCATGGCCGAGGCCGTCACATAGGGTGGATTGCTGATGATGACGTCGTAGCTCTTTTCCGGAAGATTGGCGAACAGGTCGGAGCGGATCAGGTTGATGCGGTCGGCAAGGCCGTATTCGCTGACGTTGCGCTGCGCTACCGCGAGCGCCTCCGCCGAGATGTCGACCGCATCGACGTCGGCTTCCGGGTAGGCGTGCGCCAGCAGGATCGCGAGGCATCCCGAGCCGGTGCACATGTCCAGCGCCGACATCACGCCGGACGGCGGACCGACCCAGGGTTCGAGTCCTTCGCCCATGAGTTCGGCGAGAAACGAGCGCGGAATGATGACCCGCTCGTCGACGTAGAAGCGGAATTCGCCCAGCCAGGCCTCGTGCGTCAGGTAGGCTGCCGGAACGCGCTCGTCGATGCGCCGGGTGAACAATTCGCCCAGCATCAGTCGCTCGGATTGCGTGAGGTGGGCATCCAGGAACGGTTCCAGCCGGTCCAGCGGAAGATGCAGCGCGTGCAGCAGCAGGTAGGCGGCCTCGTCGTAGGCGTCGGCGCAGCCGTGGCCGAAGGCCAGCCGCGCCTGCCCGAAGCGCGTGACCGCGTAGCGCAGCCAGTCGCGCAGCGTTTCGAGTTCGGTCGCCGGAATGGTGCTCATCGTGGAGGGGTCGCCGCGCTTTCCTTGCCGGGAAGCAGCAGCCGCTCGAGCGTCCCGCGATAGACGGCCGACAGCGCGTCGAGGTCGGCGCAGCGCACGCGCTCGTTGACCTTGTGGATGGTCGCGTTGACGGGGCCGAGTTCGACCACCTCGTCGCAGACATCGGCGATGAAGCGCCCGTCGGAGGTGCCGCCGGTGCAGGACAGCGCGGGCGCGGCGCCGGTGACCTCGCGGATCGCCGCCGACACCGCGTCGACCAGCGCGCCGCGCGGCGTCAGGAACGGCTTGCCCCAGCCGGTCCACGCGAGTTCGTAGTCGAGGCCGTGCGCGGCCAGCACGCCTTCGAAGCGCTGCTGCAGCGCCTCGCGCGTCGTCGGCGGCGCGTAGCGGAAATTGAACAGCACCTCGAGCGATCCCGGGATCACGTTGGTCGCGCCGGTGCCGCGCGTGCACGTTGGAGCACTGCCAGGTCGTCGGCGGAAAATACTCGCTGCCCTGGTCCCATTCGATGGCGGCCAGTTCAGCCAGCGCCGGTGCGACCAGGTGGATCGGGTTGCGCGCCAGGTGGGGATAGGCGACGTGCCCCTGCACGCCCCGGACGACGAGGCGGCCGGACAGCGTGCCCCGGCGGCCGTTCTTGATCATGTCGCCCAGCGTCTCGACCGACGTCGGCTCGCCGACCACGCAGTAGTCGAGGCGCTCGCCGCGCTGCGCGAAGCGCTCGACGAACTTCACGGTGCCGTCGGTGGCCGGACCTTCCTCGTCGGAGGTGATCAGCATCGCGATCGACCCGGGCAGATCGGCACGTGCGCCGACAAGCGCTTCGACCGCGGTGACGAAGGCGGCGATCGAGCCCTTCATGTCGGCGGCGCCACGGCCGTGCAGGTGGCCGTCGCGCAGCGTGGGGGCGAAGGGATCGGTGTCCCAGGCCTCTCGCGGCCCGGTCGGCACGACGTCGGTGTGGCCGGCGAAGCACACCAGTGGCCGCGTCGTGCCGCGCCGCGCCCACAGATTGGTCACCCCGGCCGACTCGAGCGTCTCGCAGGCGAAGCCCAGCGGGGCCAGGCGGCGGATCAGGATCTCCTGACAGCCGGCGTCATCCGGGGTCAACGAAGGTCGCGCGATCAGTTCGCGGGCGAGCGCGACAGTCGCCGATTCCGCGTGGTTCATGCCGCCGATGTTAGCAAACGGCGCTCAGTGCGTCCGGTCGAGGAGCTCGGTGTTGATGGTCATCGCCGCGAAATCGGCACCAGGCCGCGATTGCGCGCGGTCGCCGGCGTTCTCGATCGCCTCCACCCGCGAGGACGGATTGCTCTGGTTGATGAGCCAGGCGAGGTTGGTCGGCGAGTCCGAACCGATCATCGCTTCGTCGTAGGTGATGACCCCGTCGAGATAGAGCCGGCACAGCGACTGCTCGAAGGTCTGCGATCCGGGGTAGAGCGACTGCTCCATCGCTTCCTTGATCTGCGCGAACTCGCCGCTCTTGATCAGCTCGGCGATCAGCGCGGTGTTGAGCAGGATCTCGACCGCCGGCTGCTGCTCGCCGTCGCGGTTCTTGATCAGCCGCTGGCAGATGATCGCCCGCAGGCCGATCGACAGGTCGGACAGCACGGCGGCGCGAGCGTCGTAGGGGAAGAGGTTGATGATCCGCGACAGTGCGTGATAGCTGTTGTTGGCGTGGATGGTGGTGAGGCACAGGTGACCGGTCAGCGTGTGCAGCAGCGCCTGCTGCATGGTTTCCTTGTCGCGGACCTCGCCGACCATGATCAGGTCGGGCGCCTCGCGCAGCGCGTTCTGCAGCGCGGCGTTGTAGGCAGTCGTGTCGACGCCGATCTCGCGCTGGTTGACCAGGCTCTGCTTGTGCTCGAACAGGTACTCGATCGGATCCTCGATGGTCAGGATGTGGCCGGACTTGGTCGAGTTCCGATGGTCGATCATCGCCGCCAGCGTGGTCGACTTGCCCGACCCGGTCGCGCCGGCGACGAGCACCAGGCCTCGCTTCTCCGACACGATGTCGAGCAGCACCGAGGGCAGTTTCAGCTGCTCGAAGGGCGGCACGCTGCTGCGCACGTAGCGGATGACCAGCGAGATCGTTCCGCGCTGGCGAAAGATGTTGACCCGGAAATTGCCGACCGCGCGATCGAGGTGCGAGAGGTTCATCTCCATCGTGTTCTCGAACTCGCGCGCCTGCTCCTTGTTCATCAGCTCGTAGGCGATCCGGCGCACCGTGTCGACGTCCATCGGCTGCGTCGAGACCGGCTGAACGAGGCCGTTGACCTTGATGTTGATCGGCGCGCCGCAGGAGATGAAGAGGTCGGAGGCCTGCTTTTCGGCCATCAGCTTGAACAGTCGATCCAGATACATGGCGATCCCCTTGCGAAACCCGGCGTCCGGGTGCTGCGCTGCGCGTCAGTGCGGCCCGCGACGGCTAGAATGCGGGTTGGCGGCCCAATTGAGGCTAGGTCGTCGATTTCCATGATAATGTCATGAATTCGCGGCGTTTTCCATGCCATGCGTCGCTCGCCGGCCTGGGCTGTTGCGCGCCCGCAACCGATGGCCCTGCGGCGAACGACTGATTAATAAGCAAAATTCATGCTGGCAATCATTGGTGGCAGTGGCCTGACTCGGCTGTCGACGCTGGCGGTGGCGCACCGCGAGGTCGTGCGAACACCCTACGGCGATCCGTCGTCGACGTTGCTGTTCGGGCAGATCGCCGGGCGCGACGCGGTGTTTCTCGCCCGCCATGGCCATGGCCACACCATTCCTCCCCATCGCGTGAACTACCGCGCCAACCTGTGGGCGCTGAAGGAAAAGGGTGCGCGCGCGGTCATCGCGGTGGCGTCGGTGGGCGGCATCTGCCGCTGCTCGCCCGGAGACCTGGTGCTGCCGCACCAGCTGATCGACTACACGTCGGGTCGCGAGGCGACCTTCTTCGACGGTGGCGACCGCCAGGTTGCGCATGTCGATTTCACCCACCCGTATTCGCCCGAGCTTGCGCTCCCGCTGCCTGGACGCGGCCCGGGTCGCCGGAATCGCGCTGGCCGAAGGCGGCGTCTATGGCGCGGTGAACGGTCCGCGCCTGGAGACCGCGGCGGAAATCGATCGCATGGAGCGTGACGGTGCCACGCTGGTCGGCATGACGGGAATGCCCGAGGCAGGCCTGGCCCGCGAGCTGGAACTGCCTTACGCGGCGATCTGCGTGGTCGTCAACCACGCGGCCGGCCGCGGGCAGAGCACGCAGGCGATCTCGCTCGAAGGCATCGCCAACGTGCTGGATACGGCGATGGACCATGTCCGTGCGCTGCTGGATCACGTCGTCCCGCTGGCGCTGGAGAGCGGCCGATGATCCGCGAAGTGCTGCGCATGGGCGACGCGCGCCTGCTGGAGCGGTCGCGCGAGGTCGAGCGCTTTGGTTCCCCCGAACTGGCCCGCCTGCTCGCGGACATGCGCGACACCATGGCCGCGCTCGACGGCGCCGGCCTCGCCGCGCCGCAGATCGGCGTGCAGTTGCGCGTCGTCATTTTCGGCGTGGCCGCCAATCCGCGATACCCGGACGCGGAGCCCGTACCCTACACCGAACTGGTCAATCCGGTGCTCACCCCGCTGACCGGGGAGCTGGAGGACGGCTGGGAAGGCTGCCTGTCGGTGCCGGGGCTGCGCGGCCTGGTCCCGCGGTACACCCGCCTGCGCTACGAGGGGTTCGATCCTTCCGGGCATCCGATTCGCCGCGAATGCGACGGTTTTCACGCCCGCGTCGTCCAGCACGAATGCGACCACCTCGACGGCATCCTCTACCCGATGCGCATCAGGGACCTGTCCCGGTTCGGCTATACCGACGTGCTGTTTCCCGACCTCGGTGACGCGCGCGACGATTGAATGTCGCGGCGCCTGCGGCCGAGCGGACTGACGCATCGGCGCGGAGGTTCGCGGTTTTCCGCGACCGGCTGTTTCAGGTGCGCAACTGCTCGACCAGCGCCGTTTCCAGCCGCAGCTGCGCCTGCTCGTCGTGCAGCCCCGCGCCGTCGATGAGGAAGACGTCCTCCGCGCGCGCGCCCAGCGTATTGATCTTCGCGCTGGCGACATTGACGTTGGCCTGCGCAAGCGCGTAGGCGATGCCGGCGAGCAGGCCCGGGCGGTCGCCGGCGACCACCTCCAGGATGAAGTGCGTGCCCTTGTCGTCAGGGTAGAGCTGGACGTCGGGCGTCAGCGGGAAATGCTTCAGTCGGCGCGGAATCCTTCCCTGGACCGGTGGCGCCAGCGGCGGCGGTTCGGCCAGCAGGCGGGCGAGTTCGAATTCGACGTACTGGATGGTTTCGCGGTAGGAGGCCGCCGGATTCGCCGGATCGTGCAGCACGAAGCTGTCCAGCGCGTAGCCGGAACGGGTGGTGTGGATCTTCGCCTCGAGAATGGACAGGTTGGCCTGTCCGAAGAATCCGCAGAGGCGCGCGAACAGCGCCTTCTGGTCCGGCAGATAGACCATCACCTCCAGCCCCGCGCCGGAGCGCGCCAGGCGCGCCTTGACCACCGGGGTGGCTGCGTCGATCCGCCAGTAGAGGTGGCGCGCGTGCCAGGCGATCTCGTCGGCGGTGTGGCGCTGGAAGTAGGTGGTGTCCAGGCGCCGCCACAGCGGCAACTCGGCGCCGGCCGGGACTGCGTACAGGCGCAGCAGGCGCGCGGCGTCGATCTGCCGCGCGTCGATGCTGTCGTCGATGGTCTGCGACGGCGCGGCGCCGGCCAGCACGGCCCTGGTCGCCTCGTAGAGATCCTCGAGCAGCTTGCCCTTCCACGCGTTCCACACCTTGGGACTGGTGCCGCGGATGTCGGCGACGGTGAGCAGGTAGAGCGCGGTCAGTCGTCGGCGCGAACCGACACGCTGGGCGAAGGCAGCGATGACCTCCGGATCGGTGAGGTCCTGCTTCTGCGCCGTCGACGACATCACCAGATGATGCTCGACCAGCCAGGCGACCAGCCTTGCGTCGTCCTTGTCCAGCCCGTGGCTGCGGCAGAAGCGCAGCGCGTCGCGCGCGCCGAGCGTCGAATGGTCGCCGCCGCGCCCCTTGGCGATGTCGTGGAACAGCCCGGCGAGGTAGAGCACTTCGCGCCGCTCGAAATCCGCCATCAGCCGCGAGCACAGCGGGTATTCGTGCGCATGCTGCGCTTCGGTGAAACGGCGCAGGTTGCGGATCACCATCAGGATGTGCTCGTCCACCGCATAGACGTGGAACAGATCATGCTGCATCTGTCCGACGATGCGGCCGAACACCGGCAGGTAGCGGCCGAGGATGCCGTAGAGGTTCATCCGCCGCAGCCCGTGCAGCAGTCCGCGTTCGGCGCGGAACATGGCGATGAACCGCTGGCGATTGCCGGGATCGCGCCGGAACGCGGCATCGATCAGGCCGCGATCGCGCCAGAGCGCGCGCAGCGTGCGCGCGGTCATCCCCTTCAGTTCCGGGTTCTGCTGCAGCGCCAGGAAGGCGTCGAGCATCGCCGACGGGCGGCTGGAGAAAAGCGCGTCGTCGCGCAGGTCGAGGAGTTCGTCGACCTGCTGGAAATCTTCGTCGATGGGGACCGGCGTCGTTGCCGCCGGATACAGATGGGCATGCAGGTTCTGCAGCAGGATGGTGCTGATCTGGCGCACCAGCTTCGCGGCGCGGTAGTAGCGCTGCATCAACTGCTCGCTGGCGCGCTTCGCCGGAGTGTCGAGCAGACCGAGATCCTTCGCCAGCGTGCCCTGGACATCGAACACCAGGCGATCCTCGCGCCGGCCCAGCAGGTAGTGCAGGCGCACGCGCAGCCCGGCGATGAACCGCTCCTGGCCCGACACCGTGCGGGCTTCGTCGGCGGTGATGAGGCCGTTGCGGGCGAGTTCGCGCCACGTGCGGCCGAGGCCCGCCGCACGGGCGATCCACAGCACGCTGGACAGGTCGCGCAGGCCCCCCGGGCTTTCCTTGACGTTGGGCTCGAGGTTGTAAATGGCGTCCTGGTACTTCAGGTGCCGCTGCTGCAGCTCGATCGACTTGGCGTCGAAGAACGCATGGATGTCCATGCTGGCGGCAAAGACATTGCGAAAACGTGCGAACAGCGAGCGCGAGCCGGCCAGCAGCCGGTTTTCGAGCAGGCTGGTGCGCACGGTCACGTCGGCGGCCATTTCGACCTCGCATTCGGCCAGCGTGCGCACCGCGTGCGACAGTTCGATGCCGATGTCCCAGAGCGCGGCGAAACATGCTTCGATCGTCCCGGACGATGGCGGGCCGGCATCGGGCAGCAGCACCAGCACGTCGACGTCCGAGTGCGGAAACAGGGCGCCGCGGCCATAACCGCCGACCGCGACGATCGCCAGGTCGGAGGGCATCGCGCATTCGCGCCAGACGTTGCGGATCATTTCGTCGACCAGCCGCGTGTGCGCCTTCAACAGCCGTGCCGTGTCGGGCGAGGCCCGGAACGCATCGCGCAGCACATCGCGCCGCCGCCGCAGCTCACCGCGCCAGTGCGCGATGCGCGGTCCCGGGGATTGTCCGTCCGGCGGCGTCGGCGCAGGGGGCGGCGTGTCCGCGGCGGCCATGGCGAAGCGCCCCGCCGCGCTCAGGCGACCGATGGCGGAGGGGGCGTGCCCGCGGACACGGTCAGGACCTCGAAGCCGGCGTCGGTGACCAGCACCGTGTGCTCCCATTGTGCGGACAGCGAGTGATCCGCGGTGACGATGGTCCAGCCGTCGGCCAGGCAGCGGATGCCCGGCCGGCCGGCGTTGACCATGGGCTCGACGGTGAAGATCATCCCCGGCAGCAGCTTGAGGCCGGTACCCGGTCGTCCGTAGTGCAGGACCTGCGGCTCCTCGTGGAACTGGCGGCCGATGCCGTGGCCGCAGAACTCGCGCACGATCGAATATCCGTGACTTTCGGCAAAACGCTGGATCGCCGCGCCGATGTCGCCAAGGTGCGCGCCTGGCCGGATCGCGCGGATGCCGCGCCACATCGCGTCGTAGGTGACCTCGGCGAGCCGCCTGGCCTGGATCGACGGCTTGCCGACCGTGAACATCCGGCTGGTGTCGCCGTGAAAGCCCTCGTGGATCACCGTGACGTCGACGTTGACGATGTCGCCGTCCTTCAGCTTCTTGTCTCCGGGAATGCCATGGCAGACCACATGGTTGACCGATGTGCACAGCGATGCCGGGTAGGGCGAATGCCCGGGCGGCGTGTAGTTGAGCGTAGCCGGAACGGTCCGCTGCACGTTGACCATGAAGTCATGGGCAAGGTCGTTGATCCTGCCGGTGGTCACGCCCGCCTTGACATGCGCGGTCAGGTAGTCGAGCAGTTCGGACGCGAGCCGGCCCGCGGTGCGCATGCCCTCGATCTCCTCGGGCGTCTTGATGTTCACGGCCATCGCCGGACCCGTCAGGCGCGCAGCAGTTCGTTGATGCTGGTCTTGGCGCGCGTCTTCGCGTCGACCCGCTTGACGATGACCGCGCAATAGAGATGGCAGCCGCCTTCTCCTGAAGGCAGGCTGCCGGCCACCACCACCGAGCCCGACGGCACGCGACCGTAGGTGATGCCGCCCGTGGCGCGGTCGTAGATCTTGGTGCTCTGGCCGATGAACACCCCCATGCCGAGAACCGAATTCTCCTCGACGATCACGCCCTCGACGACCTCCGAGCGCGCGCCGATGAAGCAGTTGTCCTCGATGATGGTCGGATTGGCCTGGATGGGCTCGAGCACGCCACCGATGCCGACGCCGCCGGACAGGTGGACGTTCTTGCCGATCTGCGCGCAGGACCCCACGGTCGCCCAGGTATCGACCATCGTGCCTTCGTCGACGTAGGCCCCGATGTTGACGTACGACGGCATCAGCACCACGTTGCGGGCGATGAACGCGCCGCGGCGCGCCACCGCGGGCGGCACGACACGCACGCCGGCGGCGACGAAATCCGCGTCGGTGAACTGCGCGAACTTGGTCGGCACCTTGTCGTAGAAGCGGAACGGAACCGCCGCGCCGCAAAGCCCGACGCCGATGTTGTCGGAGAGCCGGAAGGACAGCAGCACCGCCTTCTTGATCCACTGGTGCGTGGTCCAGTCCGCGCCGGACTTCTCGGCAACGCGCAGGCGCCCCCCATCCAGTTCGGAGATCACCTGCGCGACCGCTTCGCGCACCTCGGCGGATGCGGAAGCGGAGGACAATTCGCCGCGGTTTTCCCAGGCGGCGTCGATGACGGAAGCAATGCTGTTCACGGCAGTCTCGCGGAAAAAGGGGCCATTCTACCGCGAGCGATGCGTTCGCCGCCGCGCACCAATGCGCGCAGGACCCGGCCGGCATTGGCGGGGGAGTCGCGCCGGCATTGCCCGGCGGGGCTACATCGCCTTGAATCGCGCCGCGAACGTGCGCGACACGACCAGCTTCTCGGCGCGGTCGCGCAGGAGGATCACCGGCTGATCGCGCCAGTCGCGCGCTACGCTGGCGATGGCACGCAGGTTGACGATGGTTCCGCGATGGATTTGCCAGAAGGCGTCCGGATCGAGTTCGTCGTAGAGTTCCTTGATCGGCTTCCTGATCAGCGCATCGCCGTCGCGGGTCGCGACCAGCGTGTACTTGTCCTGCGCCTGGAAATAGAGCACCTCCTCGACCGCGATGAGCCTCATCGCGTTGCCGAGCGACGCGCGAATCCACTTGAGCGGCGTGGCCGCCTGCTGCCCGGCCAGCCGCGCGATCACCGCGGAAAGGTCCATCGGCGCGGCGGCCAGGCGGGTGCGCAGCCGCTGCGCGACCCGGGCGAGCCGTTCCGCGGTCACCGGCTTCAGCACATAGTCGACGGCGCCTTCGTCGAAAGCAGCCACCGCATAGTCGTCGTAGGCGGTGACGAAGACGATGTGACAGCGGCCATCGAGTTCCCGCGCGACGTCGATGCCGCTTTTCTCCGGCATGCGGATGTCCAGAAAGGCGATGTCCGGGTCGTGTTCCTGCGCCAGGCGCAGCGCCTCGTCGCCGTTGCCGGCCTCGGCGACGATCGAAAGCTCGGGCCAGACCTCGTGCAGCTTCGCCTTGAGCTGCGCACGCAGCATCGGCTCGTCCTCGGCGAGCAACGCCCGGGGCGGCGCGACGCCCGCGCTCATGTACGCGTCTCGATGGGCACGGTGAGCTGCGCGCGGGTGCCTCCCGCCTCCCGCGGCTCGAGCGTGAACCGCGCATTGGCGCCGTACAAAGCGGCCAGGCGCTCGCGAAGATTGGCCAGGCCGACGCCCTGGCCCTGTTGCGCCGGATTCGCCATGCCCCGCCCGGTATCCTCGACGGTGACGATCAGCGCCCGTTCGCCCGGTTCCACCCGAACGATGATGCGTCCGCCCGCGGCCGCGGGTTCGATGCCGTGCTTGACGGCATTCTCGACCAGCGAGATCAGCAGGTTGGGCGGGAGGGGCAGGTCTTCCAGCGTCGGCGCGACGTCGATTTCGAAGCTCAACCGCTCGCCCAGGCGCATTCTCAATATGTTCAGGTAGGCACGTGCCAGGCCGATCTCCTTGCCCAGCGTCGTCGATTGGGCACGCAGCTGCGGCAGCGCATGACGAAGGTAGTCGTTCAGATGGCCGAGCATGCGGCCGGCCGCGGGCGGATCGGTCTCGGTCAGGTACTGGACCGACGCCAGCGTATTGAACAGGAAGTGCGGCTCGACCTGCGCCTGCATCAGCTTCAGTTCCGCCTCGACCGCGTGGCGTGACGCCAGATGTCGTTCGGCCTCCGCTTTGTGCAGGGCCGAAGCGGCCATGGACTCGCGATGCTTGACGTAGAAGAACAGGCTGACGAACAGGCCGTTGGAGAATCCGGCGATGAGATTCATGCCGAAATAGCCGGCGCGCTCGGTGATGTAGGTCCACGAGTAGCCTTTGACCAGGATGGTCAGCGTCACGCCGATCAGCGTACCCACGGCCACCGCGAGCATCAGGCGTGGGATCCGCCGCGATCCGGACCACGGCGACGCCGCGTTGACGCAGTAGGCGATCGAGAAGCCGTACAGATGGACGGTGACCAGCGGCTGCCAGAATGGCCGCGGGTCGCCCACCCAGAGGATCGCGGCCAATCCGGTGTTGACCGCGGCCAGCAGCAACAGCGTCTTCAGGTCGACGCGAAAGCCGCGCCGGAGCGTGTTCAGCAGCGGTCGGCCTGGCGCGGTGGACATGGAGTCCATTCTAGGCGCTGCCGGCGGCGGCGGTCGAAGGGTCGACCAGGCGTCGCCGGCGCCGACGGGGCGTCGCCGGGCGGCGCGGGCCGTCACGGGTCAGAGCCGCCGGGCGAAGGCGACGACGCGGTCGATGCCTTCCGCGCACTCCTCCGCTCCGGCGACCAGCGCCAGGCGGATGCGTCCACGCCCCGGATTGACGCCATGCGCGCCGCGGGCGACGAAGCTCCCCGGCAGCACCGCCACGTTTTCCTCGACCAGCAGGCGGCGGGCGAATTCGGCATCGTCGATGGGCGTCGCCGCCCAAAGGTAGAACGCGGCCTCGGGCATCGCGCAGGGCAGCACCGCGGCCAGCCGCGGCTGCAGCGCCGTGAACTTGGCGGCATAGGCGGCCCGGTTGGCGAGCACATGTGCCTCGTCGCGCCAGGCCGCGATGCTGGCGGCAGCCACCGCACCCGACATCGCGCTGCCGTGGTAGGTCCGGTAGAGCAGGAAGGCCTTGATCAGCGCTGCGTTGCCGGCCACGTAGCCCGAGCGCAGCCCGGGCGCGTTGGAGCGCTTGGACAGGCTGCCGAACACGGCGAGGCGAGGAAAGCCGCTGCGGCCCAGACGCTCGGCAGCCGCCAGTGCGCCCAGCGGCGGGCGCTTTTCGTCGAAGTAGATTTCCGAATAGCACTCGTCGGAGGCGATCACGAAGCCATGCCGGTCGGAAAGCTCGAACAGCCTGCGCCACTCGTCGAGGCCGACGACCCGCCCGGTCGGATTGTCGGGCGAGCACAGGTACAGGAGCTGCGTGCGCGCCCAGACGTCTTCGGGCACGCTGTCCCAGTCGTGGCGAAAGGCGTTGGCCTCGTCGGCGTTGACGCAGTAGGTCTGCGCGCCCGCCAGCAGCGCGGCGCCCTCGTAGATCTGGTAGAACGGATTGGGCACCACGACGCTCGCGCCCGCGCGACCGCCGTCGATGACCGTTTGCGCGAACGCGAACAGCGCTTCGCGGCTGCCCAGCACCGGCAGAACCTGGGTGGCGGGGTCGAGCGTCGCCAGCGCGTGCCGGCGCGAAAGCCATGCGGCGATGGCCTCGCGCAGCGCGGGCACGCCGATCGTCGTGGGATAATGCGCGAGTAATCCGGTGCCGGCGACGAGCGCGTCGATCAACAGCTGCGGCGTCGGGTGCCGGGGTTCGCCGATGGACAGGCTGATCGGCCGTTTGGCGGGATTTCCCGTGACGCCGGCCGTCAGCGCGCGCAGCTTCTCGAAGGGATAGGGTTGCAACGATGCGAGCCGGGGATTCACGATCGGGATCCATGCGGGAAACGGCCGAGTATACGGCCCGCGTGCACGCACTCTTGCCTGCCCACACGCGTGCGCTGCAGGGCCGGGGCGACAGCGCGGTGAGCGTCCTGGGTTCCGGCGTCGTGCGGCTGTCCGGAATGCTCGCCGTGGTGCTTGCCACCGCGCTGCTTGCCGCGGTGGCGGCGTACTGGGGGTGGAAGGCGTTCGGCCCGGCGGCGGTCGCCATCGCGCCAGCCGCGCCGTCGGACCCTGCGGCATCGATTCTCGCCTCCGGTCTGTGGTCTTCGCCGGTCACCGCGCCGGTCACCGCGCCGGTCGCCCAGGATCGCAGCCTCGATACCGGCGACACGCGCCTCCTGGGCGTGGTCGCTGAACGCGACGGCAAGGGCTGGGCGTTGTTTCGCCTGCCGTCGGGTCCGCGCCTGGTGGCGACGGGTCAGGAGATCGCCTCCGGCGCGACGCTGGTCGCCGTGCGGCCCGACGGCATCACCATTCGCGACGCGGGCGGGGAACGTGCGATCGTGCTGCGCCCGGCGGCAGCGACCGCGCCGACCAGGGCGGCGCCCGTCGCCACGGCTGCCGCGGGCACGAAGCGAAGCGCGGCATGCGCGCCGCCCGCCGGTTTCAAGGGCGCCGTGCTTCGTGTCAACGCCGAACTCTTCCAGGGCATCATCGCCAAGCCCGAGAGCTGGGCTGCGCTGGTCGCGCCTGGGCAGGGCGGCCTCACCGTTCGCGACGACAGCGGTTTCATCGCCATGCTGGCGATGAAAAAGGGCGACAAGCTGGCTCAGGCCAACGGCATTGCGCTGGCGGTGCCCGACGATGTCGTTGCCGCGGTGCTCCGGCCGCTGGCGGCGAATCAGCCGGTACGCATCATTGGCGCGCGCGAAGGGGTTCCACGCGAATGGCTGCTGCTCAACGCCGGCAGCTGCCCGGGTTGAGTCAGCGCTGGCGCCCGCTCGACGCCGGAAGCCAGTCGAGCAGGTCGAGCGGATGGGCGATGCTGCCGGTGGCCGGCCAGCGCGACGGATCCTCGCTGCCACCCATGTAGCCATAGGCGGCAATGATCGTCGGCATGCCGGCCGCGATGCCGGCCTCGATGTCGCGCAGGTCGTCGCCGACATAGATGCAGGCATCGGGCGTCGTGGCGAGTGCGGCCGCCGCATGGAGCAGCGGCGCCGGATGCGGCTTGGGATGCGCGGCGGTGTCGCCCGAGACGACCACGCCGGCGCGCGGCACGAGTTCCAGCGCCGCGACGACCTTGGCGGTGAAGCGGGAATGCTTGTTGGTGACGATGCCCCAGGCCAGGCCACGGTCCTCGATGGCGTCGAGCAGCGGCGCCACGCCGTCGAACAGGCGGGTGTTCTCGGCGAGGCAGGCCGCGTAGTGGTCGAGAAAGGCCTCGCGCAGCGATTCGTACTGCGGATCGGCGCTGGTGATGCCCATGCCGGCGCCAAGGAGTCCCCGGGCACCGGACGAGGCGTGCGCGCGCAGCCCTTCGACAGGCACCGCGGGCAGCCCGAGGTCCGCCCGCACCCGGTTCAGCGCCAGCGCCAGGTCGCCGGCCGAATCGGCCAGCGTGCCGTCCAGATCGAACAGCACCGCCTGCACCGGCAGCCGGCGGGTGCTAGCGGCCATCGGCGGGAACCCGAAACGCGGCGAGGTAATTGACCGACACATCCGCCGCCAGCCGAAAGGCGCGGGTCAGCGGGTTGTATTCCATTCCGGCGATCGCCTGCGTGGTCAGGCCGGCGCGCCGGGCGAATCCGGCGAGTTCGGCCGGGCGCAGAAATTTCGCCCAGTCGTGGGTGCCGCGCGGCAGCAGCCGCAGCAGGTACTCGGCACCGACCACTGCGAAAAGATAGGATTTGGGATTGCGGTTCAGCGTCGAGAACACCACTGTGCCGCCAGGGCGCGCCAGCGCGGCGCAGGCAGCGACGAGCGAACCCGGGTCGGGAACATGCTCCAGCAGTTCCATGCAGGTGACCACGTCGAAGCCGGCGGGCCGCTGCGTCGCGAAGGCCTCGGCCGAGACGAGCTGGTAGTCGACTGCGACGCCGGATTCCAGGCCATGCAGCCTGGCCACGGCCAGTGCCTTGTCCGACAGGTCAATGCCGGTGACGCGCGCCCCGCGGTCCGCCATCGATTCGGCGAGGATGCCGCCGCCGCAGCCTACGTCGAGGACGTCGCGATCGGCGACGGGCCCGGCCTGCGCTTCGATCCAGGAGAGGCGCAGCGGATTCATCTCGTGCAGCGGGCGAAACTCGCTTTGCGGGTCCCACCAGCGATGCGCGATCGCGGAGAACTTGGCCAGTTCGGCGGCGTCGGCGTTCTGACTGGAGGAAGGCGGCGGTTTGGTCATGGGTCAGGCGGGCGGTGCTGCCAGTCGCTGCTGCCAATTGCGCACGCGGGCGAACAGCGCCGGCTGGTCGATGGTTGTAAGCCGGCGCGAATCGACGATTCTAGCGCCAGCGATCCACACGTCGGTAACGTCCTCGCGGCCGGCTGCGTGGACGACGTGCGAAACCGGGTCGAACACCGGCAGCGTCGCGGCGTCGTCCAGTGCCACGGCGACGACATCGGCCTGCTTGCCGACCTCGATCGAGCCGATCATCGCTGTCCAGGCCCAGCGCGCGCGCGCCGTTCAGCGTCGCCATGCGCAGTGCCGTTGCTGCAGGGACCGCGGCGGCGTCGCCGGTGGTCACCTTGGCCAGCAGGCTCGCCAGGCGCATCTCCGAAAAAATGTCCAGGCGGTTGTTCGACGCCGCTCCGTCGGTGCCCAGCGCGACGTTGACCCCGGCGGCCAGCAGCGCCGCGAGCGGCGCGATGCCGCTGGCGAGCTTCATGTTCGAAGCCGGGCAGTGCACGACATGGCAGTCCTGAGATGCCAGGAGCGCAATGTCGCCCGCGTCGACGTGAACGGCGTGAATGGCGATGAACCCCG
Organism: uncultured beta proteobacterium; assembly: GCA_963699765.1. Classification (GTDB taxonomy): domain Bacteria; phylum Pseudomonadota; class Gammaproteobacteria; order Burkholderiales; family Casimicrobiaceae; genus VBCG01. The sequence goes on from CAVOVD010000011.1 coordinate 412,657, forward strand.
GCCCGGTGACGCCCAGGTGGTCAAGGCGCCTGAGCGGCGAGGCGCCGGTCTGCGCGAGCGCGGTCTCGACCTCTTCGCGCGTCTCGGCGACGTGCGTCTCGATCGGCAGGTCGAGCTGGCGCGCGTACATGACGATCTTGGCGAAGGTCGCGTCGCTGACCGTGTACGGCGCATGCGGCGCGAGCGCGAAATGCAGGCCAGGCACGTGCTTGAACGCGTCCCGTGCCTCGAGGCCGCGCTGCAGGTAGGCGTCGGCGTCGGCCGCGTACGGGGTCGGGAAGTCCAGCACCGGCAGTCCCACCAGCGCCCGCAGCCCGGACGCCTCGTAGGCGCGCGACGTGGCCTCCGGGTGGAAATACATGTCGTTGCAGCAGGTGATGCCGCCGCGCAGCATTTCCGCGGCGCCGAGCAGCGTACCGTCGAACACGAAATCCGGAGCGACGAAGCGGCCCTCGCGCGGCCAGATGTGCTGTTCGAGCCAGGCCTTGAGCGGCACGTCGTCGGCGACGCCGCGAAGCAGCGTCATCGCGGTGTGGGTGTGGGCGTTGACCAGACCGGGGATCAGCGCATGATGCGCGAGGTCGACGCGTTCGCGCGGCGCGTAATGCGCATCGGCATCGGCGGCGGTCGCCACCGCGACGATGCGGCCGTCGTCCACCAGCAAGCGCATGCCCTGCGAGCACCCCGGCCGGCTGCACCGGGACGATCCAGCGTGCATCGATGCGCAGGTCGACGGATTGGCGGGGGTTTTCGGTCATGGCGGACGCCCCCTGCACCCGAGGCGCGGGGCGGCGTGTGGAGAGTTTCGCACAGCGGGAATTCCTGTCGAAAAAAAAGCCCCGCACGAGGCGGGGCTTCTTTGCAGCGAAGGCGTGCTGCTTACTTGCCTTCGCCCTTGACTTCGACTTCCACGCGACGGTTCGGCGCGAGGCAGGCGATCAGTTCCTTGAAGTTCTTCTGGGTGCAGCTGACACCCGGGACCGGCTGCGTCTTGCCCATGCCCAGCGTCTCGATCTTGTCCTTCGCCACGCCCTTGCTGACCAGGTAGTCACGCACGGCGTCGGCGCGACGCTCGGACAGCTTCTGGTTGTACTGCTGCGTGCCGATGCGATCGGTGTGGCCGGTGACCAGGACCAGTTCCAGCTTCGAAACCTGGCCGAGCTTGGCGATGATCTCGGAGTCGATCGCGGCCTTGCCTTCCGGCTTGAGCACGGACTTGTCGAAGTCGAACAGCGCCTTCGATGCCAGCGTGATCTTCTTCACGGCAGCCGCTGGTGGCGGCGGCGGAGCAGGACGCGCGGCCGGCGGCGGCGGCGGCGGCGGCGGGGCCGGCCTGGCTGCAGGCGGCGGCGGCGCCGGCGGCTTCGGCACCAGATCCGGGTCGCACTTCTCGATCGCCATCGACGGCGTCCAGTAACCGGTGCGATAGCACAGGTTGCCGGAGATGCCCTGCGTGCTGTTGTAGACGCCGCTCTTCACGATGCCGTCGGTGTCGGTGGGGGCAAAACGCTGGACATAGCCGCTGTTCGCGGGATTCGGCGCGGCCGCGGTTCCGGGAACGTATCCCTTTGTTTGCGCGATCGCACCACCGGCGAACGCTGCGGCGAGCACGCCGGCCACGGCACCGGAAACGAGACGTCGAGTCATTGTTGCACCCCTTTAGCTTTGGTTTTGAACAAGTTATCTACGAACTGACCGATTAGCGCGACGTCTCGCAAACTGCCTAAATGCCTGTCGCGTCAAATGCTTTGATGTCCCTCGGAAATATAGCACAGCGGTTTTGACGCCGCAAAGAAAAGCCTGCCTTCCGGACCCCCCCCAACGCGACTGTCGCGGCGTTACAACGCCGTGATAAAATTCCGCGAATTCAAGGGCCTCCGGACGACCTGCCGTCCCGCCAGCCGTCCTCGGGGCGGTGCCGCGGACTGCGCGCAGGGTGGTCAGGCAGGCCCCGAAGCGTATTTTCGCCGTCCCAGGTCTCCCGCCGCCATTTCCCTCAATCGTTCCTTCCGTCGGATCCTCACCCATGGAGCAGTTCGCCAAAGAAACCCTTCCGGTCAGCCTGGAAGCCGAAATGCGGCATTCGTACCTCGATTACGCGATGAGCGTGATCGTCGGCCGCGCGTTGCCGGATGTCCGCGACGGCCTGAAGCCGGTGCATCGGCGCGTGCTGTTCGCCATGCACGAAGCCAACATTGCCTGGAATCGCCCCTACGTCAAATGCGCGCGGGTCGTCGGCGACGTGCTGGGCAAGTACCATCCGCACGGCGACTCGGCGACCTACGAGGCGCTGGTGCGCATGGTGCAGCCGTTCTCGCTGCGCTATCCGCTGATCGACGGGCAGGGCAACTTCGGCTCGGTCGACGGCGACTCGGCGGCCGCCTATCGCTACACCGAGTGCCGGCTGCAGAAGATCGCTGCCGAGATGCTCGCCGACATCGACCGCGACACCGTCGACTTCGCGCCCAATTACGACGGCAAGGAGATGGAACCGACGGTGCTGCCGTCGCGGCTGCCCAACCTGCTGGTCAACGGGTCGTCGGGGATCGCCGTGGGCATGGCGACCAACATCCCGCCGCACAACCTGTCCGAGACCATCGCCGGCTGCCTGGCGGTCCTCGCCAACCCCGACATCACCATCGATGAGCTGATGGACCTGATCCCGGCGCCCGATTTCCCGACCGCCGGGATCATCTACGGCCTCGAGGGCGTCCGCGAGGGCTACCGGACCGGCCGCGGCCGGGTGGTCATGCGCGCGCGCACCCACATCGAGGACATCGACCGCGGCGGCCGCCAGGCCGTCATCGTCGACGAGATTCCCTACCAGGTGAACAAGGCGAACCTGTTGTCGCGCATCGGCGAGCTGGTCCGCGACAAGAAGCTCGAAGGCATCTCCGACCTGCGCGACGAGTCCGACAAGTCGGGCATGCGGGTGGTGATCGAGCTGAAGCGCGGCGAAGTGCCGGAGATCGTGCTCAACAACCTGTTCAAGCTGACCCAGCTGCAGGACAGCTTCGGCATGAACATGGTGGCGCTGGTCGACGGCACGCCGCGGCTGCTCAACCTGAAGCAGTTCCTCGAGTACTTCCTGATCCACCGGCGCGAGGTCGTCACCCGCCGGACCGTGTTCGAGCTGCGCAAGGCGCGCGAGCGGGGCCATATCCTCGAAGGCCTGGCCGTCGCGCTTTCGAACGTCGACGAGATCATCGCGCTGATCAAGGCGTCGCCGACTCCGCCGGAGGCCAAGACGGCGCTGATGGGCCGGACCTGGCGCTCGGCGATCGTCGAGCAGATGCTCGAGCGCGCCGCCGCCGATGCGGCGCGGCCGGACGGACTGGCGCCCGAGTTCGGCTGGTCGAAGGCCGGCTACCGGCTGTCCGACGCGCAGGCGCAGGCGATCCTCGAACTGCGGCTGCAGCGCCTGACCGGCCTCGAGCAGGACAAGATCACCAACGAGTACCGCGAGGTGATGGCGCTGATCGTCGACCTCCTGGACATCCTCGCCCAGCCCGCGCGGGTGACCACCATCATCGGCGACGAACTGGCGCACATCCGCGACCAGTTCGGCGATGCGCGTCGCTCGGAGGTGATCGCGCAGGGCGTCGACCTGTCGATCGAGGACCTGATCACGCCGCAGGAGATGGTCGTGACGCTGTCGCACGGCGGTTACATGAAGGCGCAGCCGGTCGACGAGTACCGGGCGCAGAAGCGCGGCGGACGCGGCAAGCTGGCGACGGCGACCAAGGAGGACGACTTCGTCGATCGGATGTTCATCGCCAACACCCACGATTTCATCCTGTGCTTCTCCGACAGCGGCCGCGTGTACTGGCTCAAGGTCTACAACGTGCCGCAGGGCTCGCGCACGTCGCGCGGCAAGCCGATCGTCAATCTGGTGCCGCTCGCCGACAAGGAGAAGATCACCGCCATCCTGCCGGTGAAGGAGTTCACCGACAATCAGTACGTGTTCATGGCCACCTCGATGGGCACGGTGAAGAAGACGCCGTTGTCCGAATTCTCGCGGCCGCGGCCCTCGGGCATCATCGCCGTCAACCTGTCCGACGGCGACTCGCTGATCGGCGTCGCGCTGACCGACGGCACGCACGACGTGATGCTGTTCTCCTCGGGCGGCAAGGCGGTGCGCTTCGACGAGAACGACGTGCGGCCGATGGGCCGCAACGCGCATGGCGTGCGCGGAATGATGCTGGAAAAGAAGCACAAGCAGCGGGTGATCTCGATGCTGGTGGCCGAGGACGAGACGCAATCGGTGCTGACCGCCACCGAGAACGGCTATGGCAAGCGCACGCCGATCGTCGAGTACACGCGGCACGGCCGCGGCACCAAGGGCATGATCGCCATCCAGCAGTCCACCCGCAACGGCCAGGTGGTCGCGGCGGCGCTGGTGCGTGCGCACGACGAGGTGATGCTGATTTCCACGGGCGGCGTGCTGATCCGCACCGCGGTGAAGTCGATTCGCGAAATGGGCCGGCCGACGCAGGGGGTCACGCTGATCAACCTGTCGGGCGGGGAGAAGCTCGCCGGACTGGAGCGCGTCGCAGAAACCGACGACGAGGGCCTCGACGCATGAGCGCGTGCGCGCAGCGCATGAGCGGCCGCGTCGGCGGAGGCTGCCGATGACCAACGCGGCGGAGCCGCCTTCGCCCGGACCTCGCCGCGCACCGCGCGGCGATCGACGCGCTCGACGACGAGATCCTGCAGCGACTCAATGCGCGGGCGCGCCACGCGCAGGCGATCGGCGAGATCAAGGGGCAGGGCGTGGCCTACCGTCCGGAGCGCGAGGCGCAGGTGCTCCTGCGGCTGACTGCCGGCAATCCGGGTCCGCTGAGCGACGCCGCGGTCATCGGCGTGTTCCGGCAGGTGATGTCGGCCTGCCTGGCGCTCGAGCAGCCGCTGCGCGTCGCCTACCTCGGGCCGCCGGGCACGTTCAGCCACGCCGCCGTCGGCCGCCATTTCGGCGGCATGGTGGAGGCGGTGCCGCAACCGGCGATCGACGACATCTTCCGCGCGGCCGATGCCGGGCAGGCGGACTTCGCCGTCGTCCCGGTGGAGAATTCGACCGAGGGCGCGGTCGGACGGACGCTCGATCTGATGTGCGCGACCGATCTGTCCATCTGCGGCGAGATCAAACTGCGCGTCCAGCAGAACCTGCTGTCCAACGCCGGCTCGCTGGCGGCGATCACCAAGGTGTATTCGCACGCGCAGTCGCTGGCGCAGTGCGTGCAGTGGCTTGCCCGTCACCTGCCGGCGCCGGCGCGGGTGGCCGTCGCCAGCAACGCCGAGGCAGCGCGGCTGGCCGCCGGCGAGCCCGGCGCGGCGGCGATCGCCGGCGAGAACGCGGCGGCGATCTACGGCCTGGCCACGCTGGTTCCGCACATCGAGGACGAACCCAACAACACGACCCGATTCTGGGTCATCGGGCGGCAGCGCGTCGCCGCGTCCGGCCGCGACAAGACCTCGCTGGTGATGTCCTGTCCCAATCGGCCCGGCGCCGTGCACGAACTGCTGGAGCCCATCGCCAGGCACCGCGTGTCGATGACCCGGCTGGAATCGCGGCCGGCGCGGACCGGGCTGTGGGAATACCTGTTTTTCGTCGACATGATCGGCCATCGCGACGATCCGCCGGTCGCGGCCGCGCTGGCCGAGCTTTCGGCGAAGGCGCCCTTCCTCAAGCTGCTGGGGTCCTACCCTGCGGCGATCGACTGACCGCAATCCCATGGCCAACGAACGTCCACTCGCACCAGAGCATATCCGCCGGATCGCGCCCTATGTGCCGGGAAAGCCGGTCGACGACCTCGCCCGCGAAATGCGTCTCGACCCGCGCGGCATCGTCAAGCTCGCCTCCAACGAGAATCCCCGCGGACCCGGACCCGCGGTGGTCGCAGCGATCGCCGCCGCCGCGGCCGAGGCATCGCGCTATCCCGACGGCAACGGGTTTGCGCTGAAGTCGGCGCTGGCGCATGCGCTCGAGGTCGACGCCGCGCAGATCGTTCTGGGCAACGGCTCCAACGACATCCTGGAACTGGTGACGCAGGCCTACCTGCTGCCTGGCGATGCCGCGGTCTATGCGCAGCACGCGTTCGCGGTCTATCCGCTGGCCACGCAGGCGCGCGGCGGCATCGGCATCGAGGTTCCCGCGCGCGACCTGGGCCACGATCTGCCGGCGATGCGCGCGGCGATCACCGCCGGCACGCGGATCGTGTTCGTCGCCAATCCGAACAACCCGACCGGGACCTGGCTGCCGCCCGAGGCGCTGGTCGAGTTCCTGGCCTCGGTTCCCGCCGACGTGCTGGTGGTGCTGGACGAGGCCTACAACGAGTACCTCGGGCCGGCGCAGCGCGCCGACAGCGTGGGCTGGATCCGGCGGCATCCGAACCTGATCGTGTCGCGCACATTTTCCAAGGCGCACGGCCTGGCCGCGCTGCGCATTGGCTATGGCGTGATGGCGGCGGAGGTCGCCGACATGCTCAATCGCGTGCGGCAGCCGTTCAACGTCAATGCGCTGGCGCAGGCGGCGGCGGTCGCCGCGCTGCAGGATTCGGCCTATGTCGAGGAAAGCCGGCATCTCAACGAGGCCGGCCTCGCGCAGCTCTACGCCGGTCTCGCCGCGCTGGACGTGCCCTGCGTGCGCTCGCATGCGAACTTCGTGCTGGCGCGGGTCGGCGACGCGGCGCGCGTCAACCAGGCGCTGTTGGCGCAGGGGGTGATCGTGCGCCCGGTGGCCAACTACGGACTGCCCGAATACCTGCGCATCACGGTCGGTCTGCCGGAGGAGAACGCGCGCTTCCTCGCCGCGCTTGCCGCGGCGCTGGGTCGCTGAGTGCGCGATCTGCCGCCCGCTCGCGGACCCGGTCGCAGGGGCGGCTGACGGCCATGCGCATCGACAAGCTCCTCGTCGTCGGTGTCGGCCTGATCGGCGGTTCCTGCGCGCTGGCGCTGCGCCGCGCCGGAGCGGTCGCCGAAGTGGTCGGCGTCGGCCGCACGCGCGCCAATCTCGACGTCGCGCGCCGATTGGGCATCGTCGACCGCGCGCGCACGCTGGACGAGGATTGGGCGCAGGAGGCCGCCGACGCGGACGTCGTGCTGCTGGCGGCGCCGGTCGCGCAGTTCCCGTCGCTGCTCGCGGCGCTGGCGCCATGCCTCGGTCCGCGCACGGTGCTGACCGATGCCGGCAGCACCAAGCAGGACGTCATCGCCGCCGCGCGCGCGTCGCTCGGCGCGGCGCTGCCGAATTTCGTTCCCGCGCATCCGATCGCCGGCACCGAGCACACCGGCGCCGGCGCCGCGTTCGAATCGCTGTTCGACGGGCGCAGCGTGATCCTGACGCCGTTGCCGGAGACCGCGGCCGGCGCGGTGGAAAGAGTCAGCGCCCTGTGGTCGGCCTGTGGCGCCGACGTCGACCGTCTGGATCCGGCGCGCCACGATGCGGTGTTCGCCGCGGTGTCACACCTGCCGCACCTGCTGGCTTTCGTCCTGGTGGCCGAGCTGGCCGCGCGCGGCGACAGCGCAACCTACTTCCAGCATGCGGCGAGCGGCTTTCGCGACTTCACCCGCATCGCCGGTGGATCGCCGGAAATGTGGCGCGACATCGCATTGGCCAATGCCGGCGCGCTGCTCGCGGAAGCCGACCGCTACGCGGCGGCGCTGGGCGAGGCGAGGGCGCTGCTCGCCGCCGGCGACGGCGAAGCGCTGGCGGCGTTGTTCACGCGGGCAAGCCAGGCGCGGCGGCGCTGGGAGAGCGAGCGCCGCCGGAGTGTCGTGGAAGACCGCGGCTGATGGCGGCGGACACGCCGGACTACCCGCCGCAACTGGCGCTGCCGGCGGCCGCGCAGGCCACGGGCGAGATCCGCCTGCCGGGATCGAAAAGCATCTCCAACCGTACGTTGCTGCTGGCGGCGCTGGCGCAGGGCACGACGACGCTTGCCGACCTGCTCGACGCCGACGACACGCAGCGGATGCTGGAGGCGCTGGCGGCGCTGGGCATCCGGGTCGAGCGCGACGCTGCAGGCCATTGCCTGGTGCATGGCGGGGGTGGCAGGCTGCCCAGCCGCGAGGCGCAGCTCTTCCTGGGCAACGCCGGCACGGCGGTGCGCCCGCTGACCGCGGTGCTGGCGATGCAGGGCGGCAACTACGGCATCCGTGGCGTGCCGCGGATGCACGAGCGGCCGATCGGCGACCTGGTCGACGCGTTGCGCGTGCTGGGCTGCGACCTGCGCTACCTCGGGCAGCCGGGGTTTCCGCCGCTGGCCATCGGCCCGGCCGGCGGCGCGGCGGGCGGGCCGGTGCCGATTCGCGGCGACGTATCCAGCCAGTTCCTCTCGGCGCTGCTGATGGCGCTGCCGCTGGCCCGTGGCTCCGCGACGACCGCGACGCGCGTCGAGGTCGAGGGCGTGCTGGTCTCGCGCCCCTACGTCGACATCACGACCAGCCTGATGCGTCGCTTCGGCGTCACGGTGAGCAGCGACAAGTCGAGCTTCACGGTGCCGGCGGGCGCGCGCTACGCGAGTCCGGGAACGCTGGCCGTCGAGGGCGACGCGTCGGCCGCATCGTATTTCCTTGCCGCCGGCGCGGTCGGCGGCGGGCCGGTAAGGGTGCGCGGCGTGGGGCGCGAGTCGATCCAGGGCGACGTCGCCTTCGCCGACGTGCTCGCCCGCCTCGGCGCGGACATCCGCTTCGGGCCCGACTGGATCGAGGCGCGTCGCGGCGGCGCGCTGGCCGGGGGCACCATCGACTGTGTAGCCATTCCTGACGCGGCGATGACGCTGGCGGTCACCGCACTGTTCGCGTCGGCGCCGACGCGGCTGGTCAACATCGGCAGCTGGCGGGTCAAGGAGACCGACCGCATCGCCGCGATGGCGACCGAGTTGCGCAAGCTGGGCGCGTCGGTCGACGAGGGTCCGGACTGGCTGCAGGTGACGCCGCAGGCGCGTCTGACGCCGGCGACGGTCGCGACCTACGACGACCACCGGATGGCGATGTGCCTGTCGCTGGCCACGCTGGCCGGCGTGGCGGTGACCATCGACGACCCGGGCTGCGTGCGCAAGACCTTTCCGGGCTACTTCCAGGCGTTCGCGGAGATCGTGCGGTGACGGCCGCGGTTCCGGTGATCGCGGTCGACGGGCCGGCGGCGTCGGGCAAGGGCACCATCGCCGCCGCAGTGGCGGAGGCGCTCGGCTTTCACTACCTGGACAGCGGCTCGCTGTACCGGCTGGTCGCGTTGCAGGCGCTGCGCAAGAACCTCCGGCTTGACGCCGAGGCTCCGCTGGCCCGGGCCGCGCACGAGCTCGACGTGCGTTTCGCCGACGGCGCGCTGCTGCTCGACGGCGCCGACGTCCGGGAGGCCATCCGGGCCGAGGCCGTCGCCGAAGGGGCCTCGCGCGTGGCCGTGCATCCGGAAGTGCGGGAGGCTCTCAAGGAACGACAGCGGGCGTTTCGGCGGCCGCCCGGGCTGGTCGCCGACGGTCGGGACATGGGGACCGTGGTGTTCCCGGAGGCCGGGCTCAAGGTGTTCGTCACCGCGAGTCCGGAGGAGCGGGCGGCACGGCGCCATAAGCAGTTGATCGCAAAAGGAAACTCCATTACAATGGCAAGTCTTTTGCGTGATATCCGTGAGCGCGACGCGCGCGACGCAGGCCGGGCGGCAGCACCGCTGGTCGCGGCGCCCGACGCCGTGCTCCTCGATACGACCAACCTGACGATCGATGAAGCGGTCGACCGCGTGCTCGAGTTGTACCGGGCCCGGACGAACGCCTGACGAGCGGCGAGAAATCCGGGCAACCGGCCGGTTTCGCCGGGAGTCGTGCAGAAGGACCGCGGAAGCCGTGCTTTCAAGCCGGCGCGGCGACCGCGGATTGACCAACCAGCCCGCCCGAGGCGAGAAACAGGGTTCTCGTCGCCGGCGGTTTCGTGACCACATAAAGGAACCGAACCCCATGGCTACCGCCACCACGCAGTCCGCAGTCACCACCACCCCCGCCGCGCCCCCGATGGAAGATTTCGCGACACTGTTCGAGGAATCGCTGTCGCGCCAGGAGATGCGCCAGGGTGAACTCATCACCGCCGAAGTCGTTCGCGTCGACTTCAACGTCGTCGTCGTCAACGCCGGCCTGAAGTCCGAATCGTTCATTCCGATCGAGGAATTCAAGAACGACCAGGGCGAAATCGAGGTCAAGGCCGGCGACTTCGTCACGGTCGCCATCGAGGCGCTCGAAGACGGTTACGGCGAAACCCGCCTGTCGCGCGACAAGGCCAAGCGCCTCAAGGCCTGGCACGATCTCGAAGCGGCGATGGAGCAGGGCTCGATCGTCGAAGGGCTCGTCACCAGCAAGGTGAAGGGCGGCCTCACCGTGATGATCAACGGCATTCGCGCCTTCCTGCCCGGCTCGCTGGTCGACATCCGTCCGGTCAAGGACACGTCGCCGTTCGAGAACAAGGCGCTGGAATTCAAGGTCATCAAGCTCGACCGCAAGCGCAACAACGTCGTCGTCTCGCGTCGCGCCGTGCTCGAGGAGAGCCAGGGCGAGGTGCGCGAGAAGCTGCTGGCCACGCTGTCCGAAGGCGCGATCGTCAAGGGCATCGTCAAGAACATCACCGACTACGGCGCGTTCGTCGACCTGGGCGGCATCGACGGCCTGCTGCACATCACCGATCTGGCCTGGCGTCGCGTCAAGCACCCGACCGAGGTTCTGGCGGTGGGCGACGAGGTCACCGCCAAGGTCCTCAAGTTCGACCAGGAAAAGAACCGCGTTTCGCTGGGCATGAAGCAACTGGGCGAAGACCCGTGGGTCGGCCTGTCGCGCCGCTATCCGCAGGGCACGCGCCTGTTCGGCAAGGTCACCAACATCACCGACTACGGCGCGTTCGTCGAGATCGAGTCGGGCATCGAGGGCCTGGTGCACGTGTCCGAGATGGACTGGACCAACAAGAACATCCATCCGACCAAGGTCGTGCAGCTGGGCGACGAGGTCGAGGTGATGATTCTCGAGATCGACGAGGATCGCCGCCGGATTTCGCTGGGCATGAAGCAGTGCATGGCGAACCCGTGGGACGATTTCTCGATGAACCACAAGAAGGGCGACCACGTGAAGGGGATGATCAAGTCGATCACCGACTTCGGCGTGTTCGTCGGCCTGCCGGGTGGCATCGACGGCCTCGTTCACCTGTCCGACCTGTCGTGGTCGGCGACCGGCGAGGCGGCCGTGCGCGACTACAAGAAGGGTCAGGAAGTCGAGGCGGTGGTGCTGGCCATCGACGTCGAGCGCGAGCGCATCTCTCTGGGCATCAAGCAGCTCGATGGCGACCCGTTCACCAACTTCGTCGCGATGCATGACAAGGGGAGCATCGTCAGCGGCACGGCGAAGGCCGTGGATGGCAAGGGCGCGGTCATCACGCTCTCCGGCGAGGTCGAGGGCTATCTGCGCGCGTCCGAGCTGTCGCGCGACCGGGTCGAGGACATGCGCAACCACATGAAGGAAGGCGATGCGGTCAATGCGATGATCATCAACATCGATCGCAAGAACCGCAGCATCAATCTGTCGATCAAGGCGAAGGACAACGCCGACGAGGGCGAGGCGATGCAGCGGATGAGCGCGGAAAACCAGGGTGCCAACACGGGCACGACCAACCTGGGCGCGTTGCTCAAGGCCAAGCTCTCCGACAACAAGACCAACGACTGAGCGGGAAAAGCATGCGGGCGATGACCAAATCGGAGCTGATCGACCGCCTTGCGGCGCAGTTTCCGCAGCTGGTCGCCAAGGATGCCGAGCTCGCGGTGAAGATGATCCTCGACGCGATGGCCGAAAGCCTCGCCAAGGGGGCACGCATCGAGATCCGCGGATTCGGCAGCTTTGGTCTCAACTACCGGCCGCCGCGGACCGGACGCAATCCGAAATCGGGCGAGAAGGTGCAGGTGCCCGAGAAGTTCGTGCCGCATTTCAAGGCCGGCAAGGAATTGCGGGAACGCGTGGATTTCAAGGAAAACTGACCTGCAGCATGGGCAGGGCGATCCGGCAATGACGGCGGGGAGGGCGACCTCCCCGTTTTCTTGGCTGGATGGCGTCGGCGCGAAGCGGCCAGTTCGTTCTCCGATGGGCGCGCGGTGGCATAATGTGGCCAATGCAGATCATTCGCTGGATCGTCGGCGCCTGCGTGTTCGTGGCGCTACTCTTCCTGTCTTTGCAGAACGCCGAGACGGTCAGCCTCAGGTTCTTCAATCTGGCCAGCTGGCAGGCGCCGCTGGCCGTCGTGGTTCTGGTGACTTTCGCCGCCGGCGTAGCGGCGGGACTGCTGGCCGGCGCGATGCGGGCCGTGCGCCTGAAGCGCCAGCTGAACAGGCTGCGCCGCGAGCACCAGCGAGACGATGACGGCGCCGTCGACGGCGCTTCCGCATCGCCGGCAACGGGCCTCGCAGTTTCCCGGCGCGAGCGTGCGTCCGGCAGCGGCTGACGCCAGGGCCCGGACCGGCGATGGAACTCGAACTCTGGTGGCTGCTGCCGGTGCCCGCCGTGTTCTTCGCGCTGGGCTGGATCGCCGCGCGCATCGACATCAAGCATCTGTTGCGCGAATCGCGCGCGTTGCCGCTGTCGTATTTTCGCGGCCTGAACTTCCTGCTCAACGAGCAGCCGGACAAGGCGATCGAGTCGTTCATCGAGGTGGTCAAGGTCGACCCGCAGACCATCGACCTGCATTTCGCGCTGGGCGCGCTGTTCCGGCGCCAGGGCGAGATCGACCGGGCGATCCGCATGCACCAGAATCTGCTCGACCGGCCCGACCTGCCTGCCGACAGGCGGACGATGGCCACGCACGAGCTGGCGCAGGACTTCCACCGCGCAGGCCTGCTCGATCGCGCCGAGGAGCTTTTCAAGCGGCTGGACGGCACGTCCTACGAGAGCTCCGCGCTGTCGCACCTCGTCACCATCTACGAGACCGAGAAGGACTGGAACAAGGCCATCGCCGCGACACAGCGGATGGAGGCGCTGGCCAAGCAGCCGTTCTTCAAGGAAATCGCGCAATACCGTTGCGAAATCGCACAGGCGGCGTTGCTGCGAGGCGAGGTCGCCGCCGCGCAGCGCGAACTGGAGATCGCCTTTGCCGCGTATCGCGGCTGTACGCGGGCGACACTGGTTGCCGGCGACGCGGAACTGCAGCAGGGCAGGCCCGCGGAGGCCATCGCCGCCTGGCAGAAGATCGAGTCGCAGAATCCGGCCTTCCTGGCGCTTGCCGCCGATCGTTTCGCCGACGCCTATCAGGAAGCTCGGCAAGCTGGAGCAGGGCATCCGTGTGCTGCGCAGCTACCAGTCGCAGTACCCGTCGCTGGATTTGCTCAACGCGCTGTTCACGCTGGTGCTCGAGCACGAGGGGCCGGAATCTGCGGCAGCGCTGATCAAGGAGGAGTTGGGCCGGAACCCGACGCTGCTCGGGCTCGACCGGCTGCTCGAGGCGCAGTTGCGCGGCGCGCCGCCAGAACGGCGGCACGACATCGAACTGGTCAAGGGGCTGGTCGCCCAGCACATCAAGCGCCTGGGCATGTACAAGTGCGACCAATGCGGCTTTCGCGCCAAGCAGTACTACTGGCGCTGCCCCGGCTGCCTGCGCTGGGAAACCTACTCGCCGCGGCGCACCGAGACGCCCGACGGCTATGCCTGAGTCCATGATGCCCGCGCCGCTGCCCCACTGTCCATCCAACACCAAGGCTGCCTGTCGATGACGACCCCGCTGCCGCGCGTTTTCGTCGCGCTGGATTTCGCCAATCCGATGCATGCGCTGGCGCTGGCCGATCGCCTCGATCCCGCGGCCTGCGGACTCAAGGTCGGCAAGGAGCTGTTCGTGCTCGCCGGCCCCGAGCCGGTGCGCTGGATGGTGGAACGGGGCTTCCCCGTGTTCCTCGACCTCAAGTTCCACGACATTCCCAACACCGCCGCCAGCGCCTGCGCGGCGGCGACACGGCTTGGCGTGGCGATGCTCAACGTCCACGCCGGCGGTGGCCGCGCGATGCTGGTCGCCGCGCGCGAGGCGGTGAATTCGACTGCGGCGGCGACCGCGACGCGCCGCGCCGCTGCTGATCGCGGTGACGGTGCTCACCAGCCTTGCCGACGCCGACCTGGCCGATATGGGCCAGCAGCGGAGCGCGGCGGCGACGGCGAAAAGCCTGGCATTGCTGACGCAGGACTGCGGACTCGACGGCGTGGTCTGCAGCGCGCAGGAGGCGCCGACGCTGCGCGCGGCCTGCGGCCCGGGATTCAAGCTGGTGACGCCGGGCATCCGCCCGGCCGGCGCCGGCCGCGACGACCAGGCGCGCATCGTCACGCCGGAGGCCGCGGTTCGCAACGGCGCCGACTACCTGGTCATCGGCCGGCCGATCACCCAGGCGGCGGACCCGCTGGCGGCGCTCGCCGCGATCAACGCGTCGATCGCGCCGGGGAGAGCCGTCATGAAGATCACGATGATCGGCACCGGCTACGTCGGCCTGGTCACCGGCGCCTGCTTCGCCGAGGTCGGCAACGACGTGCTCTGCGTCGACGTCGACGCGCGCAAGATCGGCATCCTCAACGACGGCGGCATCCCGATCCACGAACCCGGACTCGAGGCGATGGTCCGCCGCAACGTCGAGGCGGGCCGGCTGCGCTTTTCCACCGATGTCGCGGCGTCGGTCGACCACGGCACCGTGCAGTTCATCGCCGTCGGCACGCCGCCGGACGAGGACGGCAGCGCCGACATGCAGTACGTGATCGAGGCGGCGCGCAACATCGGCCGGCGCATGCAGGACTTCAAGATCGTCGTCGACAAGTCGACGGTGCCGGTGGGCACCGCCGACCGCGTGCGCGCGGCCATCGCCGAGGAACTGGCGCGGCGGGGTCGCGGCCTCGCGTTCGCGGTGGCGTCGAACCCGGAGTTCCTGAAGGAAGGCGCGGCGGTCGACGACTTCATGAAGCCCGACCGGGTCGTCGTCGGCGCCGACGACGAGCGCGCCATGGCCACGCTGCGCGCGGTCTACGCGCCGTTCATGCGCAACCACGAGCGCTTCCTGGTCATGGACGTGCGCTCGGCGGAGCTGACCAAGTACGCGGCCAACGCCATGCTCGCCACCCGCATCTCGTTCATGAACGAGCTCGCCAACCTGGCCGACCGCCTGGGCGCCGACATCGAGATGGTGCGCCAGGGCATCGGCTCGGACCCGCGCATCGGCTACCACTTCCTCTACCCCGGGCGTCGGCTACGGCGGCAGCTGCTTTCCCAAGGACGTGAAGGCGCTGCAGCACACGGCCACGCAGCTCGGCCGGCCGCTGGCGCTGCTGGCCGCGGTCGAGGCGGTCAACGAGACGCAGAAGCGCGTGCTGGTCGACAAGATCGTCGCGCGGCTGGGTCCGGATCTCTCGGGTCGCCGCTTCGCGCTGTGGGGCCTGGCGTTCAAGCCGAACACCGACGACATGCGCGAGGCGCCCGGCGCAGGTGATCGTCGAGGCGCTGGCCGCGCGCGGCGCGACGGTCGTCGCCTACGATCCGATCGCCATGGACGAGGCGAAGCGCGTCTTCGGCGACGCGCCCGCACTTGAGCTATGCGGCGACGCCGCTGGCCGCCTGCGACGGCGCCGATGCGCTGGTGGTGGTCACCGAGTGGAAGGAGTTCCGCAGTCCGGACTTCGCGACGATCAAGGCGCGGCTGGCCGCGCCGCTGCTCTTCGACGGGCGCAATCTCTACGATCCGGCGCTGGTGCGCGCCGCGGGTCTGGAGCATTTCGGCATCGGCCGCCGCTGATCCCGGGTCACGACACCATGAACGCCCATTTCTCCACCTGGCGCAGCGCCGCCGCGACCGCCCGGCTGCTGGTGGTCGGCGACGTCATGCTCGACCGCTACTGGTTCGGCGACGTCGAGCGCATCTCGCCCGAGGCGCCGGTGCCCGGTCGTGCGCGTCGCGCGCAGCGAGGAGCGGCCGGGCGGCGCGGCCAACGTGGCGCGCAACGCGGCGTCGCTGGGCGCGCAGGTGACGCTGCTGTCGGCGCTGGGCGATGACGAGCCTGCGGCCACGCTTGAACGCCTGCTCGCCGGCGAACGCATCCGCACGTCGTTCCTGCGCGATCGCGGCGCTGCCGACCACGGTCAAGCTGCGGGTGATCGGCCGCCAGCAGCAGCTGCTGCGCATCGACTTCGAGACGGCGCCGTCGCACGAGGTGCTGGCGGCGAAGCTGGCCGATTTCGAGCGCCTGCTGCCCGACGCCGACCTGGTCATCCTGTCCGACTACGGCAAGGGCGGGCTGACGCACATCGCGACCATGATCGAACGCGCCCGCGCCGCCGGCAAGCCGGTGCTGGTCGACCCCAAGGGCGACGACTATTCGCGTTACCGCGGCGCCAGCCTGCTCACGCCCAACCGCAGCGAGTTCCGCGAGGTCGCCGGGCGCTGGCGCGACGAGGCCGATTTCGCTGCGCGCGCGCAGGCGCTGCGGCAGGAATTGTCGCTGGGCGCGCTGCTGGTCACCCGCTCCGAGGAGGGCATGAGCCTGTACGACGCCGCCGGAGCGCTGAACA
Organism: uncultured beta proteobacterium; assembly: GCA_963699765.1. Lineage (GTDB taxonomy): Bacteria > Pseudomonadota > Gammaproteobacteria > Burkholderiales > Casimicrobiaceae > VBCG01. The sequence goes on from CAVOVD010000011.1 coordinate 429,199, forward strand.
TTCCGGCGCAGGCGCGCGAGGTCTTCGACGTCTCCGGCGCCGGCGACACGGTGATCGCGACCGTCGGCGTCCTGATGGCTGCCGGCGCGCCGCTGGCCGACGCGGTGCGCATCGCCAACCAGGCGGCCGGCGTGGTGGTCGGCAAGCTCGGCACTGCCGTCGTCCAGCCGGAAGAGTTGAACTAGAAGGAAGGGGCGGCCGCGGTCGACTTCCGGCGGGGGCGATCCCCGCTGCCGCGGCACGGCTTTCCTGCCTTCGTCCACTTTCGCCCGCTATCGCGCCATGGCCAGGACCAAGACCATCTACAGCTGCACCGAATGCGGCGGCACCGCGCCCAAGTGGCAGGGTCAGTGCCCGCAGTGCGGCGTCTGGAACACGCTGGTCGAGACCGTCGCCACGCCCGTTGCGGCGCGTTTCGAGACTGTCGCCGGGACCCGCTCGGCGATCACCTCGCTGGCGTCGGTCAAGGCGCAGGAAAACACCCGGATCCCCACCGGCCTCGACGAGTTCGACCGGGTGCTGGGCGGCGGGCTGGTCCCCGGAGGCGTCGTGCTGATCGGCGGCGACCCGGGGATCGGCAAGTCGACGCTGCTGTTGCAGGCCACCGCCGCGCTCGGCGCGGCGCATCGCACGCTCTATGTCACCGGCGAAGAGTCGGTCGAACAGATCGCGCTGCGCGCGCAGCGGCTGGGGCTGGTCAACGCCCCGGTCGAGCTTCTGGCCGAGGTCCAGCTCGAGGCGATCGTCGGCGCGATCACCGCCGCCGGTCCCGAGGTGGTGATCGTCGACTCCATCCAGACGGTCTACACCGAGACGCTTCAATCCGCGCCCGGCAGCGTGGCGCAGGTCCGCGAGTGCGCGGCGCAGCTGACCCGGCTGGCCAAGCAGCGCGGCGTGGTCGTCGTCTTCGTCGGGCACGTGACCAAGGAGGGGGCCATCGCAGGCCCGCGCGTGCTCGAGCACATCGTCGACACCGTGCTCTACTTCGAGGGCGATCCGCATTCGAGCTTCCGGCTGGTCCGGGCGATCAAGAACCGCTTTGGCGCGGCCAACGAGCTGGGCGTCTTCGGCATGACCGAGCGCGGCCTGAAGGGCGTGTCGAACCCCTCCGCGCTGTTCCTGTCGCAGCACGCCGATGCCGTGGCCGGTTCGGCGGTGGTCGCCACCATCGAGGGGTCGCGGCCGCTGCTGGTCGAGATCCAGGCGCTGGTCGACCCCGTTGCCGGCGGCATGCCGAGGCGGCTGGCGGTCGGGCTCGACGCGCAGCGACTGGCGTTGCTGCTGGCGGTCCTGCACCGGCACGGCGGCGTGGAAACCGGCGGCTACGACGTCTTCGTCAATGCGGTCGGGGGTGTGCGCATCCAGGAGCCCGCCGTCGATCTTGCAGTACTGTTGGCGATCAATTCATCATTGAAAAACAGACCATTACCGGATAAACTTCTAGTGTTTGGCGAAGTCGGGCTGGCGGGGGAAATCCGCCCGGTGCAGCGCGGCCAGGAGCGCATCCGCGAGGCTGCCAAGCTGGGCTTCGGCACGGTCCTGATTCCCAGCGCCAACAAGCCCAAACAGGGCATCGACGGGATCCGGATCGTGACCGTGGACCGGGTCGAGGACGCGCTGGCGAGGCTGCGCGACTGGCGCTGACCATTCGGGTAAATCTGGTACAAGCTTCCAATGCCGCCGCTCCCGGCTGCACCACACATGTCAACACCAAAGGCCCAGCCATGCGCATGCAGTTTCCGGGCAGAAACCGATTTCGTGCGGTAGTTGCGGCGGCTGCGGCGGCGCTGCTGCTCGCGGGGTGCCTGCAGGACGACGTCGATGAGCAGGGGCATCGCTATGCGTCGGCGGTCGAGCGCGTGCTGGCGCAGTACCGCGTGCCCGGCGCGCTGGTCGGCGTCGACGTTCCGGGCGATCCGCACTGGCGGCAGGCGTTCGGCTTCGCCAACCTCGCCTCCCGGACGCCGTTCGACCTCCTGAGCCACGGCTCGATCCGCAGCATCACCAAGTCGTACACGGTCACCGTCATCCTGCAGCTGGTGCGCGAGGGAACGCTGAAGCTCGACGACCGGCTCGACCAGTACATTCCCGGGATTCCCAACGGCGACAGGATCACGCTGGCCGACCTGGCCGGCATGCAGAGCGGCATTGCCGACTACTCGGCGCAGCCGGGGTTCCAGAAGGACTTCGGCAACAATTTCGAGCGGGCCTTCACCGAGGCCGAGCTGGTCGCCTACGCCGTTCCGGTCTCGCCGGTGTTCCCGCCGGGCGCGCTGTACCACTACAGCAACACCAATACCGTCCTGCTCGGGATGGTCATCGAGAAGGTCACCGGGCAGCTGCTGGGCAACGTGCTGCAGGCGCGGATCTTCACGCCGCTCGGACTGACCGGCACCAGCTATCCGCTGACGGTGCCGCTGCCGCTGCCGCATCCCACGCCCTACGAGGTCGACACGGCCACCGGCGCGGCGGAGGCGTTGCCGCTGGTCTCGCCGACCGGGCTGGCCGGCGCCGGCGGCATGGTCTCGACACTGGCCGACCTGGAAACCTGGGGCAGGGCGCTGGGCGACGGCCGGCTGATCGGCGCCGAACTGCAGGCGCAGCGCATCGCGCGCTCGCGCCCGGTGACCAATGGCCCGGAATACGACCGCTACGGCCTGGGCATCGGCATTCTGAAGGGCTGGTGGGGCCACACCGGCACGGGCGTGGGCTGGCAGGCGGCGACCTTCTACGACCCGCGCAGCGGCGCCACGATCTCGGTGATGGTCAACGCGACGCCGGTGCACATCCCCGGCCGCGACCTCAATCTCGCGCAGGAGATCTTCGAGGCCGTGGCCGACGTCGTGGCGACGCGCTGAGGGTTGTGCTCAGGGCGCCTTGCAGAACACCGGGGGCGTGACCACCGGCGGCTTGTAGCAGGTGTTGCCAGCCTGCTCGACGTAAGGAGCCGGGTCCTTCCAGGCGACGTTCCAGCCCGCGGCGGCGTCCTCCGGGAAGCATTCCATCGGCGGCGGAGTCTTCGGCTTTTCGAGGGCGTCGAAGTTCCCGGCCAGCTTGAACCCGAAGCCCCAGCAGCCGCCCTCGGGGCACGCGGCATCCTTGCCCGCCCACTTGCACACGCCGGCCGAGCAGCCCGCCACGTCCTGCCCGGTGATCGGATCCTTGGCGCAGCCGCACACCGAACCCTCGAGCTTGCAGAACGTCGACGGCTGGCAGCCGTCCAGGAGCGCGGTCCTGTAGTCGGCTTCGAAGCCTGCATCCCCGGTCATGTCCATCGTGACCTCGAGGATGCCCGTTGCCTTGTCGTACTTCTTCGCCCAATGCTTCGGCATCGAGTCGGCTTTGGTGAAAACCGGCGGATTGCTGCGAATGGCGACACGCACCGGCCACACGTCGGTCGTCCAGGTTGAAGCCGTTCTGGTCGCCTTCCGGCGATTTGCCGACATAGATCTGGTAGGACTGCCGGGTGGACGGCTTCGCGTAAAGCAGGAAACTGTAATAGGTCTTGCCGGCCTGGAACACGTTGAGCAGCGACCGCGGTCCCTGCATTTTGACCTGCGCCTCCGCGCTTTGCGTCGTGTCGACGTAATAGAGCCCGTTGTTCGCCGCGAGCGTGCTGCGCTGGTAGGTGGACTGTCCGGCCATCTGGATCGCGTGCCGGGGACCGGTCCGGTCGGCGTCGTACTGACGATAGAGCGGCACGCCGGAACAGGTTTCGTTGGCGCAGTCCTGATTCCACGTGGCGTACGAGCCGTTCCCGACGGTGACCGTGCCGCAGGTGCCGGTGGTCCCGCAATCAGGATAGACCACGGAAGTCACGTAGTCGTAGGGACTGGTCTTGGCTGTTTCATCGGAATTGCATTCGATGCCCTCCTGCGGTGCGCTGAAGAACGGGTCCTTGTTGACCGAAATGGTGTCCGAGTAGCCGGTCAGCGTGCCATCGTCGTCGTTCAGCTCCGTCTGGCGGTCGATGTCCGTCCAGTTGTTGAACATGTCGGAGGTCCAGTTGCAGTAGTTCGCCTTGACGCCTGTCGGTCCTTCCGAGTCGTCGGTGAGGTACGTGCCCTGCTTGAACAGCGGCTGGGTCACGAAATGCCGGATCTCGACGTTGTGAAAGTACAGGTTGTCGGAGTGGAACGCCGGAGGATAGTAGAAGCCGTTGGGCTGCTTCCAGCCGATGGCCGCGTTGGGCATGTAGCATCCGCCAGTCGCCCGGTCCTTGGGCAGCCCGGTGAGCTTGGCCACCAGGTAGGGCGCCGCCGGGCAGAACTTGTTCGGACCGCAGTCGATCGGCGCCTTGGTGATGTTGAGGTAGGCGTTGGACGACTGGTACGCCGGGCCGTCGTAGATGTTGAACAGACGCTGGTTGACCCCGAAGTTCGAGCGCGGAAAGCTCACACCGTCAGGCTGGCTGACGCAGCGATTTCCTTCGCCCGCACCTTGCGCGCACTTCAGGCCCTGGGGAAGGTTGTTGAACGGACTCAGGTGCGACGTGAACGCAGTGGCGGCATCCCCGGCCTTGGCCGGATCCTGCGTCTGGCCGATGAATACGTTGCGATAGGCGAGCGCCCAGTGGCCGTAGACCGCGTCGGACTCCGTATAGCCGCCGCCGGTGACGAACGTAAGGCCGGAGTTGACCACGTCGGTGATGAAGCTGTTGGAAACCAGGTACCACTGCGGCCGCAGCCAGATTGCCGCGAAATTCTGCTCGGTCCAGTTGAACGACGTCGTGTAGCGGTCGATCACCGTGACCATGCAGTTGCTGACGTTGCTCTTCTGCGAGCCGCAGTAGGGAACCGACGCGCACGTCCCGTCCTTCGCGTCGCATTTAGTCGGGAAGCGCCCGCCGCCGCCGACCTGGGGGTAGTAGTCGAGCGACGCCTTGTTGGCAGGCTGGTTGCAGGAATAGGGCTCGTATTTGTCCTGGTTGGGCGCCTTCTGCTTCGGGTTCGACTGGTCGCAGGGGGGAGGTGCAACCGGGTTGGCGATCGGCGGGATCGAGATGTACCCGGGGACATCGGGCGTGCCGATGCCCAGGCACGCGGCGGTGTTGGCGGTCGTGTTGAACGACATCGCGGCGGTGGAGCAGAAATTGCCGGTGAAGCTCTTCACGGGCGTGAAGCCGGCCCGCGAAGTTGCGTTTTCCGGCGCGCCCATCTGGATCGATGCATAGCCTTCCCATTGCTGATCGCGCGAATGGCCGCTGACCGCGCCCGGCAGCATCCAGTAGCAGACACCACAGGCGGATGCGCCGACAGCCATGTTGCCCTCGAACCGGTTCCACCCGTTCATGATCCAGAACACCGACGGATGATCGTAGTCGGAGTAGAAGGGCACGTTCTCCAGCTTCCAGTCGTTGGGGTTCTTGGGATCCTTCGCCAGCGCCGCGGCGAGAATGCCCGGCACCTTGCGCGGGTTGTCGGGAAAGTCCAATGCCGCGCGCGCGTAGATGCCGATGTTCGAGAACAGGTTGTTGTCGATCTCGGTGCCTTCCTCCAGGTAGAACCCGTGGCCGATCGATTTCCAGCCGACGTTGCGAGCGAGGGTCACGTTGTGCGTGCCGTGCAGCACCACCCAGCGCGTCATCGATTCGTTGACCGAGTTGTCCTTGACGAAGGTGTCCAGCGGCGCCTTTCGCGCCAGGTGGAAGTGGACCGGGTAGTGGCCGATGCGGCCGCCCTGGCCCAGGTTCTCGAACTCGACGCCCTGGACCTGGACCTTCGCCGCGCCCTGGCGGACGATCGTGTGGCCGCCGAAATAGCTTTTGGCGGGGAGGCCCGACTTGGCCGTGTCGCCGTCCGAGACGATCCTGATGCTGCGCGTCAGCAGCGCCACCGCGGCGCGATTTTCCATCTTCGTCTCGACGAGGCCCAGGCGCGCGGGCACGCCGCTGGCCGTCAGGTCGAACTGCGAGCCGTTGTGCACGTAGGTCAGCGGCTGCGTCAGCGTGACGCTGGTGCCCTTGGGGTCGGCGGCAAGCGTGCGCTTTTCGGAATGGCCGGGCAGGTAGTCGGTGGTCGTGATGACGATCTCGTCGCCCTTCTTCCAGTCCACCGCCTGGTCGAGTTCGATCGTGGTGCTGCCGACGCGTGCGGTCGCCGCGAGGCGCCGCCAGCTGGTGCCCGACCCGGAATTCACCACCACATTGGGGTCCTCGCCGTCGAACGTGCTGCCGCGCTTGCCGAACAGCTGCAGCGTGCCGCCGTAGGACACCGCCAGCACCTTGTAGCCGAAGTACCCGGGCTTGCCGGTCTCCTTGTCGTTGCCGCCGTCGTAGGTCAGCGGGTGGTAGCGGTAGAACCAGTCGTCGGCCGCGTTGGGCAGCTTCACCTTTTGGTGGGTATCCGGGTAGCTGCAGGCCGCGCCGTGCCCCTCGTCCATCGCCGTGCGCGGCTGCGAACACCAGATTTCGGCTGGAATGCCGCAGTTCTCGGTGGCGCAGTTGATGCCGGCGCCCTTCTGTCCCTGGTCCTCGCCGTAGAGGTGAATCGTCAGCCGGCCGTCGGGATTGGTGCCGATGGGCGCAATCGTCTTGCCGTCCGGCGCGACACCGGCGAGCAACGATCCGCCGTTCTCGATCAGGATCGATTTCGCGTGGAAATCGATCCGGGCGTCCATGAAGCGCAGCGAGCCCTGCGTCGAGTTCGCCGGATTCTCGGGATCCCTGGCGGCGATGACGTTCACGTTGCCGTAGGTGTAACTGCCCTCGGGCACGATGCAGGTGCCGGTCACCAGCAGGTTCTCGCCGTTGCCGGGCGCCGGCAGTGTCTTTCCGCCGTCGCACTTGTACGACGGCGCGTCACGCGCCAGCGCGATCCCGGCGGACCCCGACAGGATCAACCCGACGGCCAGAGCCGCGGCGGCATTTCCGAGCGCGATTTTCATGCTTTTCTTGCTAGAAGCGGTAGGCGAAACCGATCGTCAGGCTCTGCGCCCAGAAATCGGTGGTGCTGAAACCGAACGTCGGCTGCGCCGGCCCGGCGGGCTTGGCCGGCGGCTCGCCGCCGTAGGCCACGCTGTAGCTGGGATTGATGTTGCGGTTGATCTGCGCGCCGGGGCGCACGACGTTGCTCAAGTACAGGAACGAGTAGCCGGCATAGACGGTGGCCACCGGGGTGAGCCGGTAGCCCAGCGACAGCCCGATGTCCGCGATCGCCGCGAACTGGTTCTGGGTATGGTTGCCGCTGTTGGTCGGCAGGGCGAAATAGCCGCTGGGGTAGGTTTGCACCGGGCCGTTGTTGGTGAAATCGTTGGTGTCGAGCTGCCCGCTGACCGACACCCTCTGCTGCATGCTGCCGACGCCCAGCTTGACCACGCCAGTGCCCACCCACGGGCCGCTGTCGTAGGCGGCACGCAGGCCGACCTGCAGGCCATAGAACCGGTTCCTCGCGTTGAACTGGTCGCTGGTGTTCCAGATGTCGGGAATGTAGGGCGGAATGGTCGGACTTGACGTGGTGATCGCATAGTCCTCGCGCAGTTGCAGATAGCGGAAGCCGCCGATGAGCTCGTTGCGCCAGCCACCCTGCGGCGTCAGCATCCAGGTCGCGTTGAGTTCGCCGCCGCCCAGGCTGTTGGTCAGCGTTTCCTGCGCGCTGCCGGCCCACAGCGGCGAAAAGGAGATCTCGGTGGCGCTCTCCTGCGCGGTGGTGACGTCGAAGAACGGCAGCAGCAGATCGGTGGACGAAATGGTTCCGGGTGAGCTGACCTGGCGCGACGAGGTGCGCGACGGCACGTAGAACCCGAGCGCTTCGATCCCCCAGCCGCGCTCCAGCGCGTAGCTGCCGCTGATCCGGAATCCCGGATTCGGGTTGGTGTCGATCGATCCGCCACCGAGCAGCACGTTGGTCGTCGCGTGGCCGAGGACATCGTCGGTGATGATCGGCACCGGCGTCGGGCTGGACTTGAACCAGAACAGCAGGGCCTCGACGGCGACCGTGCCGCGGCCGTTGGCGAAAGACGTACCCGCAACGGTGCCGGGGACCTGCGCGCAGGCGAGTCCTGCCGACAAGCCCGCCGCCGCGACCAGCAATCCTGCAATCGGTCGGTTCAAAGACGACTCCTGTGGTTATGCCGCACCGTGGGCGCGCGAATGTGCTGCCCGGCAGACGCGACCCAGTCTATCCAAGTAGTCCCGCGCTGTCAGCCCCACGCGCCGCTGCTTCTCAGCCTTCCGCACGTTGCATCGCTGGCAGGACCGCGGCGACCTGCGTCAATGCGGTGACGCCCACGCGTGCGCGGCGTCTTGTCGCCGGTGATCCACGCTTGACCCGCACCACCCACTTGACCAGAATCGGATGCACGCAACCGAATTGCCTTTCCGTTCGCAAAGACGAGCTCATGATCAGGATCAGCCGAGCCGCTCTCGCTCTGTGCCTTGCGCTGCTCGCCGTCCAGGCGGCAGCGCAGGCGCCCTGGGCGAGCGGCCAGTTTCCGCAGGATGCCGCCAAGTGGTGGTGGGACGACGCCTGGTGGGAGCGTGGCCGGATGCCCGAGCCGGGCAATCACGAAGTCGTAACCCGCGCCGCGTCGTATCGCAGCGGCGACGTCGAGGTGCCGGTCGAGATCCACGTCCCCAAGGGGACCGGGCGCTTTCCGGCCGTCGTCTTTCTGCACGGGCGGCGCGGCATCGACTCGGTGACGCGCCTTGCGCCACTGCGCCTGGCGGCGCGCGGCTTCACGGTGGTCGTCCCCGATCTCTTTGCCGGCCGCTTCATCGCGCCGTTCCCGGTCGGGCACGATCCCGCGCTCGAGGACGACGCGGCGGCGGCGATCGACTACACGCTGACGCTGCCCGAGGCACGCGGGCAGGCGAAGACCTGCGTCGTCTCGCACACGCGCGGCGGCTACTACGCGCTCAAGGCGCTGGTGACCAAGGGGCGCCAGGCGAAGATCGCCTGCTATGTGTCGTATTACCCGCACTGGCAGCACCCCGAGGCGCCCGAGGCGGCGCAGGTGTACCAGTACGCGCCCGAGGTGGACGCGCTTACGGTGCCCGTGCTCGTCTTCTTCGGCGAGCACGAGCAATATCAGCGCTACCGACCGATCCTCGCGGGCATCGAGTCGCTGCAGAAAAAGAACCGCGACGCCCGGGTGATCGTCTATCCCGGGGTGGGCCGCGGCTTCGACTTCCGCGTACCCGAAGTGCGCACCTTCGCCGACGACCTTGCCTCGCAGGACGCGCTGCAGCGCGCGGCGGCGTTCATCAGGAGGCACCTGCCATGAAGCCGGCAAACGTACGCAGAAGGCCAGCGTCGTGCCTGCGCCAACTGCGAACGCTGCATCACTGGCAGAACTGCGGCGGTATGGTCGGGGCGCTGGTGCACGACTGCGCGATGCCACCCGACGCCGGTGTCCACGCCTTGTCCCAGCCGGCCTTGGCGTAGCACGCCGGCGCGGGGCGCGGGCTTTTCGGCGGATCGTAGGTGAACTGGCTGCCGATCTTGAAGCCGATGCCGTAGCAGCCGCCCTTGGGGCAGTCGATGTCCTTCTGCGCCCAGGCGCAGACGGTCTCGCCGGCACTGTTCCGGTCCTCGCACAGGCTGGTGAACAGCCCGCCCTGCGTGCAGCCGCAGCTGCCGCCGGTCGGCAGGCCGCTCGACGGCGTCCAGGTGCAGAAGCTCGCCGGCTGGCAGCGGCCCTGGAAGGCGCCGTTGTAGTTGTCGATGAAGTCCTTGAAGTTCATGCGCATGGTGACCGTCAGCACGCCGCCGGCGTAGGTCTTCTCCCACCCCGCCGGCCAGGCGACCGTGCCGGGCTCGGTGAACTTGACGGGCTTGCCGGCAACGTTGGCCTGCGTCGCCCAGACGTCGACGTTCGGATCGAAGCCGTCGCCGACGTAGACCTGGTAGGTCTGGGTCGTGTCTTCCTTGGCGAACAGCAGGAACAGGTAATAGGCCTGGCCGGGCAGGAAGACGTTGATGTTGCCCACGCCGCCGGCGCGCTGCTTCTGCTCGCCGACGCTGGTGTCGATGAAGAACACGCCGTTGTTGGGCGTCAGCGTGCTGCGCTGGAACGTGTCCTGGCCGGCCATCTTGATGACCCCGGTCGTGTGCTCGTTCTTGACCAGCAGTTGCCGGTACAGCGGCACGCCGTAGCAGAACTGGTTGGTGCAGGTCGAGTTCCAGGTCCCCGGGCAGTTGCCGTCGCTGGCGCATTTCGGATAGACGACCGACGTCACGTAGTCGTAGGGGCTGGTCTTGGCGGTGTTGTCGGACGCGCACTCGATGGCCTCGACCGGCGCGTTGAAGAAGGAATCGAGGTTGACCGAGACCGTCTTCGCATAGCCGGTGAGCGAGCCGTCGTCGTCGGACAGCTCGGTCTGCCGGTCGACGTCGGTGAAACCGGTGAACAGCGCGTCGTTCCAGTTGCAGTAGGCGTTGCGGACCTTGCTGACGTCGGTCTTGTAGGTGCCCTCGACGAACAGCGGCTCGATCACGTAGTGGCGGATGTCGACGTCCTTGAAGTACAGGTTGGCGGAATGGAACGCCGGCGGGTAGTAGAAGCCGTTGGGCTGCTTCCAGCCGATCGCGGCGTTGGGCATGTAGCAGCGCTTGTCCACCGGATCCCAGGGCAGGCCAAGCGCTCTGCCGGCGAGGACCGAACTGCCGCAGATCTGCGACGGCGCGGTGGGCGAGGCCAGCGTGCAGTCGGAGACCGGCCGCTTCAGGATGTTCAGGTAGGCGTTGGACTCCTGGTAGGCCGGGCCATCGTAGATGTTGAACATCCGCTGGTTCATCCCGAAGTTGGAGATCGGGAAGCTCACCCCCTCGTCGGCGGCCAGGCAGTGGTTGCCGTTGCAGTTCGCGCCGGTCGGCAGGCCCTTGGCATTGAACGGGCCTTCCGGCGCGGCGAAGGCGCTGGCGTTCGGATCCGTCGGGTCCTGCGTCGCGCCGATGAACACGGTCTTGCGCACCAGCGCCCAGTGCCCGCGCACGACGTCGGCGTCGGTGTAGCCGCCACCGGTGACGAACGTGAGGCCGCCGTTCTGCACGTCGGTCAGCACGCTGTTGGACAGCAGGTACCACTGCGGTCGCAGCCAGATGGCGGCGAAATTGGTCTCGGTCCAGTGGAACGACGACGTGTAGCGGTCGATGGAGGTGATCATGCACTTGTCCAGCGCCGACGTGTCGCAGCGCGGCACGGTACTGCAGTCCCCGCCGTTGCAGATGGTCGCGAAGCGCCCGCCACCCTGGTCGACCTTGGGATAGTAGTTGTCGGATTCGGCGTCGAGCGCGCAGGCGCCGGCGACATAGCTCTGGTCGGGATTCCTCGGATTGCTCTGGTCGCAGGCCGGTGGCACCAGCGGATTGGGCACGGAGGCGACGAAGGGCGCCTCGAAGCCGGCGCCGTAGCAGGCGGTCGTATTGCCGATGGTGTTGAACGAATTCATCGCCGACGTACAGGAATTGCCGACGAACTTGCGCAGCGGCGTCATCGCCGCGCGCGCCAGCGGCTGGGTCAGGTCCGCGTTCGCCTGCAGCGACGCATAGCCCTCGAACTTCATATGCCGCGAATGGCCGCTGTTGGCGCCGGGAACCAGCCAGTAGCAGGCGCCGCACATGCCGGCGCCGGCGGCCATGTTGTATTCGAAGTCGTTCCAGCCGTTCATGATCCAGAACACGCTGGGATGGTCGATGTCGGACTGGAAGGGCACGCGCTCGGTGCGCGTCGGGTCGAGCGGCGCCGCCAGGATCCCGGGGACCTTGCGCGGATTCACCGTCGCATTGTCGATCGCCGCCCGGGCGTAGATGCCGATGTTGGTCTGGAACCTGTTGTCGGTCTCGGTGCCGTCCTCGATGTAGTAGCCGTGGCCGATCGACTTCCAGCCGACGTTGCGCGCGAGAGTGACCCCGTGCGTCGAATGCAGAACGAACCAGCGCGTCATCGACTCGTTCACCGACGAGTCCTTGACGAAGGTCCCGGGAGGCGTCGTCCGCGCCATGTGGAAGTGCACCGGGTAGTGGCCGATGCGTCCGCCCTGGCCCATTTGCCTGTACTCGACGCCCTGGATCTGCAGCGACTTGAAGCCCTGGCGGACGACGGTGTGGCCGCCGAAGAAATTCCCCGCCGTCGGCGGGAAGGTGCCCGGGCCGTCGGGATTGCTGGCGTCGAGCGTGTCGCCCTCGGACACGATGCGGATGCTGCGGGTGAGCAGCGCGACCGCCGCCCGTGTTTCCACCTTCGAGAAATTGAGCTTCAGCCGCGCCGTGTCCGCCGGCAGGTCGAATTGCTCGCCCTGGTGACGGTGATTGAAGGTCTCGACCGTGGTGATGGTGCGCCTGTCGGCATCGATCGACTGGATGGTCAGTTCCTCGGAGTGGCCGGGCAGGTAGTCGGTGGTGGTCAGGACGATCTTGTCGCCCGCGGCCCAGTCCACGGCGCGGTCGACGACGAGCACGTTCCTGGTGGGCAGCACCGTGCCGGCGAGCCGCACCCAGCTGGTGCCCGAGTCGGAGACATCGACGCTGCCGTAGGTCGCGCCCTTCTTGCCGAACAGCTGCAGCGTGCCGCCGTAGGAGAGGCCGATGACCTTGTAGCCGAAATAGCCGATCTGCGTGCCGGCGCCGTCGTAGGTCAGCGGACCGTACTGGTAGAAGTAGTCGTCGGGCACGCCGGGCAGGGGCACCTTGGACGCGCCATTGGAATTCCACACGTTCTCGGGCACGCCGCAGCGGGCGTCGGTGATGCAGGTGGTGCCCTCTCCGCCGGGGTTGGTGCCCTGGTCCTTGCCGTAGAGATGGATGGTCAGCGAGGCGCCCGGCGTCGTGCCGATCGGCGCACTTGGCGATCCGGCGATCAGCGCGCCGCTGTTCTCGATCAGGATGGACTTGGCGTAGAAGTGGATCTTGGCGTCGGTGAAGGTCAGCGTGCCGCCGTCGTAGATGTTGACTTCGCCATACTGGAACACCCCCGCCGGGACGACGCAGTTGCCGGTGACGAAGAGGTCCTTGCCGGTGCCGGGCCCGAGCGTGTCCTGCAGCTTCTTGTCGTTCCTGCCGCACTTGTCCGGAACCGGGTCCCGGGCAAGCACGCCGCCCGACGAAGCGAGAAGAGCGGCGGTGACCACGGCGCCGAGGATGATCAGGTTCGATCGCTGCATGGGAAGTTGCTCTCTCTGGAATCGTGGGGCGAAGGCGATGGCCACGCTCCATTTCCGGCGAACGAAGACCTTGGACACGCGCGCGGTACCCGCCGAGGCTATCGGCAGAATCGCCAATGGTCAACCCGTGAACGGGTATTCGCCGATTCGAGCCGGCGTTTGCGGCGGCTCGAAAAAATGCGACACCGAGTGGACATCGCCGCGGCGACGAAGTTCGCGCCTGCCGGTCTGCCTGCCTTCGCTGTAGCCGACAGTGCAGCCAGGACGTGCCGATGCGCGTCGCAATCCTGCGCCCGGGGCGCAACGCGTGACCGCGATCCCGGTTCTCCGGTAAGCTCGCGTCGCGGATGGTCGCAGCCGCGGGCGACGTTTCCCTGACTGCGAGCATCGTTCGGAAAAGGGGGGACCTTCACGATGACCTGGCTCATCCTGGCCGCAATCGCCGCGATTGCCGTCTACGTCGTCACGCTCTACAACCGGCTGGTCAGGAACCGGCAGATGACGGAGGAGGGCTGGAGCGGAATCGACGTGCAGTTGAAGCGCCGTGCCGACCTCATCCCCAATCTGGTCGACACCGTGAAGGGTTACGCCGGCCACGAGCGGGCGCTGCTGGAAGAGGTGACCCGGCTGCGGGCCGAGGTCGGCCGGGTGCCGCCGGGCGACGTCGCCGAGCGCGGCAAGCTCGAGGGCCTGCTGTCGGGCGCCCTCGGCAAGCTGCTCGCGGTGGCCGAGAATTATCCCGACCTCAAGGCGAACGCCAATTTCCTGAAGCTGCAGGAGGCGCTCGCCGAGGTGGAGAACGAAATCCAGATGTCGCGGCGCTACTACAACGGCGCGGTGCGCAATCTCAACGTCATGGTCGAGTCGTTCCCGTCCAATCTCGTGGCCGGCCAGTTCGGCTTCGCCAAGCGCGAGTATTTCGAGATCGGCGACGACGCCGACCGCAAGGTGCCGCAGGTCTCGTTCTGACGCCATGGCGCTGAGGCTGCGCCGGCCGATGGATATCGGGGCCAGGGCGGGCATTCGCTGGTTCGCGCCGGCGTTGGCGGCGATCGTCCTCGCGGTCGCGTCGCCCTGCCTCAGGGACGCCCGCGCGGCGGAGGTGATCGAGCGCTTCGACGCGCAGGTCGAGGTCGCCGCGGACGGCATGCTGACGGTCACCGAGACCATCCGCGTGCAGGCCGAGAGCCGGGAAATCAAGCGAGGCATCTACCGCGATTTCCCGCTGACCTTTCGCGATGATCGCAACGATCGACGCCAGGTGAGCTTCGAACTGCTCGAGGTCACCCGCGACGGCCGGCCCGAGCCGAATTTCACCAGGAGCAACAGCGCGGGCATTCGCATCTATGCCGGGCAGGAGAACGTGCTCCTCCGGCCCGGCACCTACACCTACGTCTTTCGCTACCGCACCGGCAGGCAGATCCGTTTCCTGCCGGGCCACGACGAACTGTTCTGGAACGTCACCGGCAACGAGTGGGCCTTTCCGATCCAGTCCGCCTCCGTCGACATCCGGCTCCCGGACGGTGTAGCACCGGTGCGCTGGACCGCCTATACGGGCGCCTTCGGCCAGCGCGGCGACGCGTGGCAAGGAGCCGTCGCCGGCGACGGCACGCTGCACGGTCGAGACGACGCAACCGCTGGGCCCGCGCCAGGGTCTGTCGGTCGTGGCGGAGATTCCGCGCGGATCGGTGGCCCAGCCAACCGGACTGGCGCGCGTCGAGTACGCGTTGCTCGACTACCGGGGATTGATTCTCGGCGGCCTCGGTGGGCTGGCGGTGCTGGCGTATTACCTGATCGTGTGGACCGCCGTGGGCCGGGACCCGGCGAAGGGCACCATCATTCCGCTGTTCCATCCTCCCGAAGGCATCTCGCCGGCGCTCGCGGGCTACATCCGGGACTGGGGCTGGAGCGGCGCGTGGCGCGATTTCACCGCTGCGGCGGTGTCGCTCGCCGTCAAGGGCCTGCTGGTGTTCGACGATGCAGACGGCGACCTGACGCTCTCCCGTCGCGGGACCGGGGCGGCAAAGGATGCCTCCGGCCTGCCCCCCGGTGAGCGGGTGATTCTCGGCTGGGTCGACGCCCGCGGAGGTACGGCCCATATCGACAAGAGCAACGGTGCCAGCCTGGCGACGGTCTTCGCCAGCTTCAAGGCGAGCATCGAGAGGGAAAACCGCAACCGCTTCTTCCGCCGCAATCTCGGTTACTTCGTCTTCGGCGTCGGCCTGACCGTCGCGACCATCGTCGCGGTTCTGGCGTTCGGAAACCTGAGCGAAGAAGAAGTCGTCCTGCTGCTCCTGGTCGCCGTCTCCTGTGCGGTGATCGGCATGATGATCATGCCGCTGCTGCGCGTGGTCCTGGGCAGGCGCACGCTGCGCAGCATCATCGCCGCCGGAATCAATCTGGCCTTTATCGGCGTCACTGCCACGCTGGCCTTCTGGTTTTTCGCCAGCAGCGACGTGAAGCTTCCGGACGGCTTTGCGCGCCACGTGTTCGACGAACTGCTGAGAAACGGCTTCCCGGTCGCGCTGATCGGCGGGCTCGCGTTGCTCAACGGCCTGTTCTACTACCTGCTGCGCGCGCCGACGGCCGCCGGCCGCGTGGCCATGGACCGCATCGAAGGCCTGGAACTGTATTTGCGTACCGCCGAGACCGAGCGCCTGAACATCCGCGATGCGCCGGAACTGACCACCGAGACCTTCGAGCGGCTGCTGCCCTACGCCATCGCGCTCGAGGCCGAGAAGCCGTGGTCCGATGCCTTCGCCAAGGCCTATGCCCGCGCCCATCCGGGGAAGGATGCGGTGGATGCCTATCGGCCGGGCTGGCACGCCGGCGCCGGCTGGTCCGGAAACGATTTCGGACGCTCGATCTCCTCGGCGGTGTCGTCCTCTCAGAGCGCATTCACCAGCGCCCTGCCGGCACCGTCGTCCTCGTCGTCCGGATTCTCCGGAGGCGGTGGGTCCGGAGGCGGAGGGGGAGGGGGCGGCGGCGGCGGGTGGTAGGTCGTGCGCCGGGGCCGAGGGTCCTCGGCGGGGTCAGGCGCCGGTACGACGGCGAGGTTCCCTATAATCGACGCTGCGGCGGCATAGCGTCGTCCTGCCGCGGTCTTCCCCATCGGTAGAATGAATCCTAGGTCCGCCATGCAGGATCTGCTGCGTCGTTTGTTTCCGTTCCTGTCCTGGCTGCCCGGCGTGGGCCGGGAGTCGTTGCGCGCGGACGCGATCGCCGGCCTCACCGTCGCCCTGGTGCTGGTGCCGCAATCGATGGCCTATGCGCAGCTGGCAGGGTTGCCTCCGCAATACGGGCTGTACACGGCCTTCCTGCCGGTCTTCGTTGCGGCGCTGTGGGGCTCGTCGGCGCAGCTCGCCACCGGACCCGTGGCCGTGGTGTCGCTGATGACCGGCGCCGCGTTGGCGCCGATGGCCGTCCCGGGCTCCGAAAACTACATTGCGCTGGCGATCCTGCTCGCGTTCCTGGTTGGTGTCGTGCAATTGCTGCTTGGCGGACTGCGCCTCGGCTTCGTGGTGAATTTTTTGTCGATGCCGGTGCTCGCCGGCTTCACCAGCGCGGCGGCGATCATCATCGCGCTGTCGCAGCTGGACAAGCTGGTCGGCCTCGAGACGACGCGCAGCGGCTCTTTCCTGCACGACGTCTGGCTGATGCTGTGGCAGCTTCCGGCCACGCATTGGCCGACGCTGGCCTTCGGGGTCTGCGCATTCGCGGCGATGATCGCCTTCCGAAGATTCCGGCCGCGCCTGCCGGGCGTATTGATCGTCGTCGCGGTGGCGACGCTGGTCAGCTGGGCGATCGGCTTCGAGCGCACCGACCGCGCCGGCTTCGACCAACTGGACGATCCGGAGGCCGCCTCGATCGTCCGCGAGGTGCAGGACGTGCGCAGGCGCATGGCGGAACTCTCGCAGATCCGGACCGAGGCTACGTCGGCGCCGGTAGCTTCGAAGGCCGTCGGCGCCGAGAAGGTTCGCCAGGCCGCCGCGCATCGCTACAACGCGGAACTGATCGCCGTCGAGATGGGGCTGCTCAAGTCCGACGTGCAGGCGCGGCTGGCGGTCCTGCGCAGGATACCGTTCCAGCGGACCACCGACGCGCAGGGCGTCGCCGTCTTTCAGCCGTATTCCGTCGACGTGGATGCGCCGCAGCGCTGGCACGTCCGCGCCATCGGCGAAAAGGGCATCGTCTTTTCCGGCGGCGGTGACGTCATCGGCAGCATCCCGGCCGGGTTGCCGGCCTTCGCGCTGCCGGAATTCGACTTCGGCGTGATGATCAGCCTAGTCGCCGCCGCGTTGACCATTGCGCTGGTCGGATTCATGGAGGCGATCTCCATCGCCAAGGCGATCGCCGTGCGTACCCAGCAGCGGGTCGACGCCAACCAGGAGCTGATCGGCCAGGGGCTCGCCAATCTGGCGGGCAGCTTCACCCAATGCTACCCGGCCAGCGGCTCGTTTTCGCGCACCGCGGTGAACGCGCAGGCGGGAGCGCGAACGGGCCTTTCGTCCCTGGTCACGTCGCTGGTGGTGATGCTGGCGCTGCTGCTGCTGACGCCATTGCTCTACCACCTTCCGCAGGCAGTGCTGGCGGCGGTGATCATGGTCGCCGTCACGTCGCTGGTGCACTTCGACAGCCTCCTGCATGCCTGGCGCGTCAATCGTCACGACGGACTGGCGGGCATCGTCACCTTCATCGCGGTGATCGCGCTCGCTCCGCATCTGGACGTCGGCATCCTGTTCGGCGCCGGCCTCTCGGTGCTGCTGTTCCTGTACCGCAGCATGGAGCCGCGCGTGAGCATCCTCGGCCGGCACTGGGACGGCACGCTGCGCGACGCGGCGATGCATGGCCTGCCGCTGTCGGAGCACGTGGTTGCCATGAGTTTCCAGGGCCAGCTCTACTTCGCCAATGCGCCCTATTTCGCGAATTCGATCGAGGAGCTGACGCAGCGCTTTCCGCGCGTCCACTACATCCTGATCGTCGGCGACGGCATCAACCAGATCGACGCCTCGGGCGAGCAGACGGTACGGCAGGTTGTCGAGCGCCTGCGGGATCACGGCGTTCGTCTCGCGTTCTGCGGTCTGAAGGCGCCGGTGCGCGATCTGCTCGAGACGACCGGACTTGCCGGCCTGATCGGCGCGGACAATTTCTTTCCCGAGGCGAACGAAGCACTGGCGGCCATTGCCGACCGCATCAGGACCGAGGATTTCGATCGCGCCCATTTCGTGCTGCTGCGCGGCGCATCGACGCCGACGCTGCGCAGTCAGTGACGGTGTCCATGTACACTGCCGATGCCATGACCACAGGATCGAATCGCATGAAAAATCCGTTGTCCACATCCCGCCCGACGCTGCGCAGATGCCTGACCACGCTTGCGCTGGCTGCGTCGGTGTTCGTCGCGGGCTCTGTTGTCGCGGCGACGCCGCGCATCGACGAAAGCCAGTTGCTGGCGCTCGGCTTCAAGGTGCTCGTCGCCACCACGTCGGTTCAGCAGGAATGGGTGGAGCGACATGCCCGCCGGCAAGATCCGGCCGATGCAGCGCAACGGCAAGAAATACTTCATCTATCCGGACGCACCGGCCAAGCGGGTCTACGTCGGCGGACCGAACGAATACGAGGCCTACCTGGAACTGCACCCGGAGAACGACAAGAACCCGCAGGATGCCGCCGCCAGGGAGCGTGCGCTGCGTCTGAAGCAGGACGCGGTCATGCGCAGGGCGAACTCCCGCGACCTGTCGGACCCGTTCCTCGGCGTGACCTGGGGCGATCTCATCTGGTGAGTCCGGCATGAAAGGCGAAATCACCCGTACCACGCTCGCGGTGCTTTCGATCGGCGGGCTCATTGCGGCGACGTTCTGGATCATGCTGCCGTTCATGGTCGCGATCGTGTGGGCGACGATGGTCGTCGTCGCCACCTGGCCGCTGCTGCTGCTGCTGCAACGGGCGATGTGGGGCAGTCGCTCGCTGGCCATCGTCGCCATGACCCTCGCGATGCTGGCGGTGTTCGTGCTGCCGTTCTGGGTCGCGATCAGCACCCTCACCAGCTACTCGGGCGAGGTCGGCGCCTGGACCAAATCGCTTGGCCAGGTGACCATCCCGCCGCCGCCGGCATTCATCGAGCGCATTCCGCTGGTCGGGGCGAAGATCGCCGCGGCCTGGCTCGACGCGGAGCGGGAAGGGTGGGGCGCCGTCGTCGAGAAGCTGCAGCCCTATGCCGCCCAGGCCATCCAATGGCTGGCAGGCAAGGCGGGCTCGCTGGGCATGCTGATCGTCCAGTTCGGGCTGACCCTGGTCATCGCCGCGGTCCTTTACGCAAGAGGCGAGTCGGCCGCGACCGGCGTCCGGCGCTTCGGTCTGCGGCTTGCCGGTGCTCGCGGCGAGCAAGTAGTCCAGCTCGCGGGCCAGGCGATACGCGGCGTCGCGCTGGGCGTCGTCGGTACCGCGCTCGTGCAGTCGCTGCTCGGCGGCCTCGGCCTCGCGGTCGCCGGCGTCCCGTTCGCCAGCCTGCTGACGCTGGTGATGCTGATGCTCTGCCTGGCGCAGGTCGGACCGCTGCTGGTGCTGGCGCCGGCGGTGATCTGGACGTTCTGGACCGGCGACCACCTGTGGGGAACGGTGCTGCTGGTCTGGTCGGTCTTGGTCGGCACGCTGGACAACTTCCTGCGGCCGTTCCTGATCAAGAAGGGCGCCGACCTGCCGTTGCTGCTGATCTTCGCCGGGGTGATCGGCGGCCTGGTTTCGATCGGACTGCTGGGCGTGTTCGTCGGCCCGGTCGTTCTGGCGGTGACCTACACGCTGCTCCAGTCGTGGGTGAACGATACCGTCGGCCCGGCCGATGCCGGAGGCGCTGGAGCGATTCGGGATAACAAACCCGAAGTCTGAGGGGTACGAGCGCCCGGGCTGGCCCCGGATTTGAGGCCGATCAACACGCCGTGCGATCTAATTCGCCACGCTGAAGCCTTCCTCACTCCGAGCACGAGGCGCCGCCATGCTATCGCTGCAGGACTGTATCGCGCTGTCGGACCTGACCGAGGATGAAATCGAGGCCATCGCCGAGCATGAACACCTGCCGGAGATCGTCGCGCTGGAACTGGGCCACTACCTGGTGCAGACCCCGGAAGGCGAGAAGCGCATCAAGGAAATCATCGTCGACGACATCGAGCATGCGCGCAGCCATGGCGACCTCAAGCGCGTCGCGCTGCTGAAGGTCACGCTCAAGCACTACCTCGAGCACCACGCCAACGCCTGACGGCCTGTACGCCTGCTGCGGCGGCGCGCATCAGCCTGGCCGAACACAGTGGCGGCGGGCGGCCGCAGCTGTTCGCGCTGTCGCGAAACGGCTGGATGCGCAGGCCGAACCGCCTGTCCGGTCTTGCAGGCCGCCAGGGTGCGGACTGTGATGTATTGTATTAAGACAATGCACTATAACGCTGATTAAACGGAATAATTAGGTTTTCAGCGATTGAGTTGCGAGGTTGACCCTGGTCTGGAGACACGAGAGACGCAGCGCACGCAGACAGGGCCTGCCCGGACAGCGCGGCGCGGTAGATCTTTGATCGCTTGTCATGTGCAAATTGTCGCATAATTTGTATTATGTCAAATTACGTCGGATGGCGATTGGATGAGGCCCGGCAATGACTGAGTCCCTGATCGTCCTCGGCTTCCTCGCCGCCGCCCTACTGGCGGTGCACTTCTGGCTGCGCGGCAAGGACCAGAGCAGCTGGGATCGTCTCGACGCCGCGCACCTGCAGCGCTTTGCCGGCGTGGATCCCGCGGCGCCCGGGCAGCGACAGGTTCGCCAATTGCTCTCCGGCGCCACGAAGCTGTTCGAACTGCCGATGCGCGAGCGGATCCCCGCGATGCGGCGCTTCCTGGACCAGCTGTTCGCCGACCGCAGCTTCGACGTTCGCATCGTGCCGGTCGACGCCGACGGCGTCCGCGGCGAATGGGTGATCGCGCCGGGCGCCGACCCAAGGCGGCGGATGCTCTACATCCACGGCGGCGCCTTCTGGATGGGCAGTCCGCGCAGCCACCGGCCGTTCACCGCACGCTTCTCCGCGCTCATCGGCGGCGCGGTGTTCGCCGTCGACTACCGGCTGATGCCCGAGCACTCCCGCCGGGCCGGCATCGACGACTGCCGCGAGGCCTGGCGCTGGCTGCCCGGCCATGGTCCGGACGGACCGGCCGCAGCGACTTCGTTGCTCATTGCCGGGGATTCGGCCGGAGGGAATCTCGCGCTGTCGGTCATCGCCTGGGTGCGCGACGCCGGACTCCGCCAGGCCGACGCGGCAATCGCCATGTCGCCGCTGACCGATGCCTGCTTCGGCAGTCCCAGCCTGCGCGCCAACATCGAAACCGATCCCATGATCGCCCCGATGGCGCCGTGGGCGCGCTGGATGCCGCGCGTGCTGCTGCCCTGGATGGGCGCGCTGCTGAGCCGCGCGCGCCCCAGCGACCCGGCGATATCGCCGCTCCACGGCGACCTGTCCAGCCTGCCGCCGACGCTGGTGCAGGCCAGCGAAAGCGAAATGCTGCGCGACGACGGCCGCCGCTACGTCGCCAAGGCGGTGGCCGCGGGATCGCCTGCCCGCCTGCAGACCTGGAGCAACATGGTCCACGTCTGGCAGCTGTTCGACCAGTCGCTGCAGGAGGCCAACCAGGCGCTCGACGAGGCCGGCCGATTCCTGGCCGAACACGCACCGGGGCGCAGCACCGGGTGCGACGCCGCACACGGTCCGCGGCCGCAAGCCGCCGCCTGAGCGGCGCCCTTTCCCGCCCGCGCCGGCAAGCTGCGCCGCGTTCCGGGTGCCGGCTTCCTCCGCCGGACCGCTGCCCTATTTTCGCGGCAGATGCTCGGCGAGTTCCCGCTTGGCGATGGCGTTGCGGTGCACCTCGTCGGGGCCGTCGGCGAAGCGCAGCGTGCGCGCCTGCGCGTAGTGGAAAGCCAGCGGGAAGTCGTCGCTGACGCCGGCGGCGCCGTGCACCTGCATCGCCCAGTCGACGACCTGCAACGCCATGTTCGGCGCGGCGACCTTGATCATGGCGATCTCCTTGGCCGCGGCCTTGTTGCCGGCGATGTCCATCTTCCAGGCGGCGTTGAGCGTCAGAAAGCGCGCCTGGTCGATCAGGATGCGCGCTTCGGCGATGCGCTCGCGGGTCACCCCCTGCTCCGCCACCGTCCTGCCGAAGGCCACGCGCGACAGGGCGCGCCGGCACATGGCAGCCAGCGCGCGCTCGGCCATGCCGATCAGGCGCATGCAGTGGTGGATCCGCCCCGGCCCCAGGCGGCCCTGCGCGATCTCGAAACCGCGGCCTTCGCCGAGCAGCATGTTGGCGGCCGGCACGCGCACGTTCTCGATGACGAACTCGCCGTGGCCGTGCGGCGCGTCGTCGTAGCCGAACACCGGCAGGTGCCGGGTCAGGGTCACGCCGGGCGTGTCCAGCGGCAGCAGGATCATCGACTGCCGCCGGTGACGGTCGGGATTGGCGGGATCGGTCTGGCCCATGAAGATCAGGATCCGGCAGCGCGGATCGGGCGCGCCGGTGATCCACCACTTGCGCCCGTTGATCACGTAGTCGTCGCCGTCGCGCACGATGCTCGCCTGGATGTTGGTGGCGTCCGACGAGGCGACGTCGGGCTCGGTCATCGCGAAGGCCGAGCGGATCTCGCCGGCCAGCAGCGGCACCAGCCACTGGCGCTTCTGTTCCGCGGTGCCGTAGCGCTCCAGCACCTCCATGTTGCCGGTGTCGGGGGCGTTGCAGTTGAAGGCCTCGGGGGCGATCCACGAGTGGCCCATGATCTCGCACAGCGGCGCGTATTCGAGGTTGGTGAGGCCGGCCCCGCGCTCCGATTCGGGCAGAAAGAGGTTCCACAGGCCCTCCCCGCGCGCCTTGCTTTTGAGTTCTTCCATGACCTTCGTCGCGACCCAGGCGTTGCCGGTGCGGCGGTTGGCCTCGACCTCGTCGTGATAGACGCGCTCGGCGGGATAGACATGCGTTTCCATGAAGCGCGTCAGCCGCGCCTGCAGGTCCTGCACCTTGGGGGAATGCGCGAAGTCCATGCTCAGGCTCCTCGAGGCGAATTGGCGTTGCCGGCCATCTGCCAGGCGATCTCGGCGATCCCTTCCGCGCGGCGACCCATGTCCAGCGCATTGGCGCTGGAGGCATTGCCCTGCAGGCCACGCGCCCAGACGCCGTGCAGAATGGCGGCGATGCGGAAGAGATTGAACACGAGGTAGTACTCGAATCCCGGAATGCCGCCGCGGCCGGTGCGGCGGCAGTAGGCGGCGATGAATTCGGCCTCGGTGGGAATGCCCAGCGCGGCGAGATCGCTGCCTGCCATGCCGCGAAACACGTCGGCGGGCAGGCGCCAGGCCATCATCAGGTAGGCGAAGTCGGACAGCGGATGGCCCAGCGTCGACAGTTCCCAGTCGAGCACGGCGAGCACGCGCGGCTCGCTCGGATGCCAGATCAGGTTGTCCAGGCGAAAGTCGCCGTGGGCGATCGCGGTTTCGTCGTCCGCGGGCAGGTGCTGCGGCAGCCAGGCCATCAACCGGTCCATCGCGGCGATGCGCGGCGCGCGCGTTTCCGCCTTCGGTTCCGGCCAGATACTGCCTGCCCCAGCGCGCGATCTGGCGCTCGACGTACTGGCCGGCCTTGCCGTAGTCGGCCAGGCCCGCGGCGACGTAGTCCACCGAATGCAGCGTCGACGATCACCCGGTTGATTTCGTCGTAATGCGCGCGGCGATCGGCCATGGTCATTCCGGGCAGCGTCGGATCCCAGAGGATGCGGCCGTTGACGTATTCCATCAGGTAGAACGCGGTGCCGATCACCGCGGCGTCCTCGCACAGGCCGAGCATCCTGGGCACCGGCACGTCGCTGCCGGAGAGCGCGCGCATGACGCGGAATTCGCGCTCGACGGCGTGCGCCGACGGCAGCAGCCTGCCCGGCGGCTTGCGCCGCAGGATGAACGCCTCGCCCTGCGCGGTGGTGATCCGATAGGTCGGATTCGATTGCCCGCCCTGGAACTGCAGCGACGGCGAGGCTCGCCGCATCGTCGGCAAAGCCAGGCACGTGCGCGCGCATCCAGCCGGCCAGGCCGTCGACGTCGAAGGCGTGGACGACGTCGACGAGTCGGGCGCCGGGATTGGCGGCTGGGCTGGCGGCGGGACTGGCTGAGTCGGAGGGGCTCACTGGTGCAGGGCGGATCCGGTAGTGTCGATCCCTACTCTACCGGATCGTTGCGGCGCTGCTTCAGAGACGCTGGATGTGCAGGCCGCCATCGACGTGGATTGCCTCGCCGGTCACGAACGGGAAATCGCCGCCGGCCAGCGCTGCCACCGCGCGCCCGACATCCTCGGGCTCGCCCCAACGACGGATCGGCGTGAGTCCTTCCCCGATCAGCCGATCGTAGCGCTCGGCGGCAATTCGCGTCATGTCGGTGCGAATGATCCCCGGCCGGACCTCGTAGCTGGCGATGCCGGCATCGGCCAGCCGAAGCGCGAGAATCCTCACCATCATCGACAGTGCGGCCTTGGACAAGCAGTATTCGGCCCGGTCCGGGGAGGCGATCACGGCATTGGCCGAAGTGATCGTGACGATCGCCCTGCCCGGCGCGCCACCTTCGTCGGCGAGCATGCGCCGCGCCACGGCCTGGGTCAGGAAGAAGGTTCCGCGCAGGTTGACGTCGAGCACGCGGTCGAAGTTCTCCGGCGCGATCTCCAGCATGTCGCCGCGTCGTGCCACCGAGATGCCGGCATTGTTGACCAGCAGGTCGAGCCGGCCTCCCAGCGCGTGGGCGGCATCCACGATGCCGGCATGCTGCCCGAGGTCGGCAATGTCCGCCGCGACGAACGCCGTACGCGCGCCGTGCGCTTCGGCTGCGCTTCGGGTGGCTGCGGTATCCGCATTCTCGGCAAGGTCGGCGATGGCGATGTCGTAGCCGCGCTGCGCCAGCGCGACCGCGATGCCTCGACCGATGCCGCGGTTGGCACCGGTGACCAGCGCCGTGGGTCTGGCAGCGCTCATCGAGCCATCGCCTGCCGCATCAGCCTTCCGCCTGCGCCGACGCGCGGCACCGACTCCAGCCGGAACGATGGCGCGGTCCCGTCCTTGCCCTGACCGGCGTACAAGGTGAGGTGCGGGTAGGGAATCTCGATGCCTCGGGCGTCGAATGCGAGCTTGATCCGACGCAGGAATTCACGGCGCACGCCCCACTGTTCCAGCGGCACGACCTTGAAGCGGCAGCGCAGGACCACCGCGGAATCCCCGAGCTGGTCGACGCCGGCGATGTCGAGATCGCCGAGGATCTTCGGTCCGATGGACCGCGTCCTCGCGCAGGTCGCGGCCGACCGCGCGCATGACCTCGACCACCTCGTCGGTGTTCTCCCGGTAGGCGACGCCGATGTCGACAACCGCCTGCGCGAAGCCCCGGCTCATGTTGGTCACCGTGGTGATCAGGTTATTGGGAACATAGTGTACGTTACCCCCGTAGTCGCGCAGGCGCACGAAACGCAGCGTCACGTCTTCGACCAGCCCGGACTTGCCGGCGATCTCGACCACGTCGCCCTTGCCGAGCTGGTTTTCGAGCAGCAGGAAGAAACCGGTGAAATAGTCCTTGACCAGGCTTTGCGCGCCGAAGCCGACCGCCAGGCCGACGACACCGGCAGCGCCGAGGATCGGGGCAATCGAGACGCCGAGCTCGCTCAGAACCAGGATGGCGGCGATCAGCGAGATGACGACGGAGACGATGTAGCGAAATACCCGGCCCAGCGTCTCCGCGCGCTTGACCTGCTCGCGGTCGTCGAGCCGCGCGGCGAGTCGTGCGCGAAACGCCCGGATCATCCGCTGCAGTATCGCCGAGACCAGCCAGGCACCGACCAGAATCAGCGCGACGCGAACGGCGATCATCGTCGGTCCGGCCGCCGGGCCCGTTCGCAACCACTCGATCCAACTCGTCATTGTTTCCATATCGTTCCTCCTTGCCAATCAAATCCAGTAATGGCGGATGCGCTGCGGCGCGCCGCGGTCTGGTGCCGACCATGGCATCCGGCGCGGCCTCGCAACCGATCTGCCGCAATGGTCCGGGGCACCGCCGCCCCCGGCTGCCGGCAACATCCCCGACCATGGGACAATCGACACGTTGACATTGGCAACGTGCCGCTGCGAGGATGGAACAGGAACCGATGCCGAACTGGACGAAGATCGAACAGATCCTGCTGCGTGCAACCCATCCGGGTTGGACGGTGGCGGCCTTCGTCTGCATCGCCGCGGTCGGAATCGCCGATTATCTCACCGGGACGACGATCACCTTCTCGGTGTTCTATCTGATTCCCGTGGCGTTCGCGGCCTGGAATTCCGGCGTCGCCGCCGCGCTGGGCGCGTCGGCATTCGCGGCGGTCGTCTGGTTCGGCGCGGAACTCGCCTCCAGCCGACTCGACTCTAGCATGATCGTGTATGCGTGGAATTTCTGCGCGCGAACGCTGTTCCTGCTGCTGGTAGCGGTCCTGCTGGCCCGACTGCGATCGATGCTCGAGCGCGAACGCAACCTGAGCCGGACCGATCCGCTGACCGGCCTGCTCAACGCACGAGCCTTTCGCGAGATTCGCCGAGGCGGAGGTGGAACGCGGGAGTCGCTATCCGCAGCCGCTGTCGCTGGCCTTCGTCGACGTCGACGACTTCAAACGCGTCAACGACAGCGGCGGACATCGCGCCGGCGATCGGCTGTTGATCCGAATCGCGGAAATCATCCGGGGCAATCTGCGCAGCTCTGATGTCGTGGCGCGCTACGGCGGCGACGAGTTCGTGATCCTGCTGCCGGTTGCGGACCAGGCCTCCGCACGGGCGACGGTGGACAAGCTTTACGACAAACTGCGCGAGGCGATGTCGGCCGAGAGGTGGCCGGTGACGCTGAGCATCGGAGTCGTCACCTGCGAGGCGGAGACGGTGGTTCCGGTCGACGACCATGCTCGAACGGGCTGACCGGCTGATGTACGAGGTGAAGTTCGCCCGCAAGGGTGGCGCCGCCTACGCCGACTGTTCCGCCTAGCCGCAATCGGCGGATCGAGCGGCCGGTCGGACGCTGATCCGGTGGTGCGCTACCATGCACAGACGGCAATTTCGTTGCAGCGTCCACCGCGGGAGGCGGGTTGAGCGCCGAGACCATGTACTTCCTGCCCGAATGGCCGCCCGACCTCAGCGGCTTCTTCCAGGTCGCGCTGCTGCTGATCGTCGCCGTTCTGGCCGGGGAAGTCGTCCGGCAGTGGCTGCGCGTGACGCGCATCCTCGGTTACGTTCTGGTCGGCATCCTGCTCGGGCCGCACGCACTGGGCATCGTCGACAGCGCGACGGTGACGGCGTTCCGGCCGCTGGTCGACATCGCCGTGGGCCTGCTGCTGTTCGAACTCGGCCAGCGCGTCGATCTGGGCTGGCTGCGCAGGAACCCGTGGCTGCTCGCAACCAGCGTGCTGGAGTCCGCGCTGTCCTTTGTGGCGGTCTACGCGCTGCTCACGCTGACCGGTGCGCGCCCGGTCGCCGCGGCGGCGATCGCGATATTCGCGATCGCCACGTCGCCCGCCGTGGTGATGACCGTGGTCAAGGACCTTCACGGCCAGGGGCAGGTGACCGAGCGCGCGCTGCTGCTGACCGCACTGAACACCACCTACGCCGTCGTCGGCGTCTCGGTCCTGGTCGGCTGGCTGCACCTGCATCGGGACTCCGAGGCCGCAGTGATGTTCGCGCATCCTGCCTACATCGTCGCAGGATCGGCGCTGGCCGCGGCGCTGGTGTCGTTCGGCACGCTGCAACTGTTGCGGACCTTCGGGCACCGGGCCGGCTTCCAGTTCGCGCTGATCGTCGCCATCATCCTGCTCGCGGTCGCCCTGGCGCGGGCGCTCAGGCTCTCGGTGCCGCTGACCTTGCTGATGGCGGGATTGTTCACGCGCACCTTCGATCGCGAGCGGCATTTCGTTCCACTGCGCTTCGGCGAGTCGGCGATGCTGTTCATCGCCATCCTGTTCGCCGTGGCCGGCGCGAGCCTGGAATGGTCGGGCTGGCGGACCGCGCTGGTACCGGCGCTCGCCTTCATCGCCGCGCGCTTCCTCGGCAAGGCGCTTCCGCTGCTGCTCCTGGCACGGCCGAGCGCGCTGCCGCTGCGCGAGGCCCTGTTGCTGAATCTGGCACTGGTCCCCATGTCGGGACTCACGCTGCTGCTGCTGGGCGATCTGACAACGCTGTTCCCGGAAATTTCCGGCGACGTCGGCGCAACCGTGCTGGTCGCCACCACGATGCTGACGTTCGTCGGTCCGCTGGCGACGGAATTCGCGCTGCGTCGCGCCGGCGACGCGGCCGAAGGACGTTGACCATGTCGACGCTGGAATTCCTGCCCTCGAAGCCGCTGACCATGGGCGTGGAGCTCGAGCTGCAGGTGGTCAACCGCCGCGACTGCGACCTGACCCGCGGCGCCTCCGAACTCGTCCGGCTGCTGACGCGAAGCAAGGCGCCCGGCGACGCGCGACACGAGATCACCGACAGCATGCTCGAGGTCAGTACGCCGCCGCTTGACCGCTATCGGTCGGTGCTTGCCGAACTGCGGGCCGTCCGCGACGCGGTCGTGGCGGCGGGAGATCGCCTGAATCTGCTCGTCTGCGGCGGCGGCGCGCATCCGTTCCAGCACTGGCCGGAGCGCTACGTCACCCAGAGCCCGCGCTACCGGCACCTGGCCGAGGTCTACGGCTACCTGGCCAAGCACGTCACCATCTTCGGCCAGCATGTCCACATCGGCTGCACCGGAGGCGATGTCGCGCTGCGGCTGCTGCACGGGCTGTCCCGGTACATTCCGCACTTCCTGGCGCTGTCGGCGTCCTCCCCGTACTACCAGGGGGTGGACACGGCCTTCCAGTCCGCACGGCTGAACGCGATGGCGCCCTACCCCACCAGCGGCCATGCGCCCTACATCGTCACCTGGTCGGCGTTCCAGGAATACTTCGGCACGCTGCGTTCCTGCGGGATCGTCGAGAGCATGAAGGACCTGTACTGGGACATCCGCCCCAAGCCCGAATACGGCACAGTCGAGGTCCGGGTGTTCGACACGCCGCTGACCGTCGAGAAGGCGGCGACGCTCGCCGCCTATGTGCAGATCCTGTGCCGCAGACTTCTGACCGAGGACTGCCCTGCGCCGCCGCCGGAGAGTTATCTCGTGTACGCGTACAACCGTTTCCAGTCCTGCCGGTTCGGGCTGGACGGCGACCTGATCGATCCGGCGACGCGCGCGCACCGGAGCATCCGCGAGGACGTGCTGCAGACGCTGGCCACGCTCGATCGGTATGCGGAGGAACTCGATGCGGCGGAGGCGCTGCGCGACGTCGAGCGCTGGACGCGCGACGGCAGCAGCGATGCCCGCTGGTTGCGCGAACGCTACGCGACGGCGCATTCGTTCGTGGATCTGGTCTGGCGGCAGGCCCGGCGCTGGCGGACTTCCGAGCCCGCCTGACCCCTGTCAGGCGGCGGGCAGGCCGACCACGCCGGCGGCGTGCAACGCCTCGATCTCGGCTTCGGCATAGCCTGCCTCGCGCAGCACGTCGCGCGTGTGCTCGCCCAGCGCGGGCGGCGGCCTGCGCACCCCGAGCCGGGCGCCGTCGATGGCCAGTGGCAGCAGCGCGGTCGCTGTCGAGATCTCCCGCCCGGCGCTGCTCGCGTCCGCCGGAATGGTCACCGGCGCCAGTCCGCCGGTGGCGGCCAGATGCGGATCGGCAAACAGGTCCTGCGGCCGGGTGATGGGGGCGAACGGCAGTCCCTGGCGCTCGAAAATGCCGCTGATCTCGTTCGCCGGACGCAGCGCCAGGCGTTCGCGCAGCAGCGGCATCAGCCAGGTTCGGGCGCGGACGCGGTCATTGTTGGAACGCAGTCGCGGGTCGGCGAAAAGATCCGCGAAGCCAAAGGCGTCGCAGAAGATCTGCCACTGCGTGTCCGACACCACCGCCAGAAAGATCTGCGCCCCGTCGGCGACGGTGAACACATCGTAGATGCCCCACGCGGAGACCCGGCTCGGCATGGGTGCTGCCGGCTGTCCCGTCACCGCGCCCTGCATCATGTGCTGCGCGACCAGCAGCACGCTGTTCTCGAACAGCGCGCTCTGCACTTCGCGGCCCTGCCCGGTCGCCTGGCGCTGGTACAGCGCCGCGAGCGCGCCGATCGCGCCGAACATGCCGCCCATGATGTCGTTGACCGACGAACCTGCGCGCAACGGCTGTCCCTCGGGGCCGGTCATGTAGGCAAGCCCCCCCATCATCTGCACGACTTCGTCCAGCGCCGTGCGATGGTCGTAGGGACCCGGCAGGAAGCCCTTGTGAGACACGTAGACCAGGCGCGGATTGAGCCTCGCCAGCGTGTCGTGGCCGAGTCCCATCGCCTCCATGGTGCCGGCCTTGAAGTTCTCGCTGAACACGTCCGCCGCGGCGACCAGCCGCAGGACGATCTCGAGTCCGCGCGGATCGCGCACGTCGACCGCCACGCTCTTCTTGTTGCGGTTGAACAGCGCGAAGAAGCCGGCGCCGGCGCCCAGCAGCCGGCGCGTGCTGTCCCCGGCAATCGGCTCGATCTTGACGACGTCCGCGCCCAGGTCGCCGAGGATCATCCCGCAGGTCGGCCCCATCACCATGTGCGTGAACTCGACGACGCGCACACCGGCGAGCGGCAGTCCGGGCGGCGCGTCAGCCATCGGCGCGCGTCCGCGCGGCGGATTCCGCCGGTGGGCAAGACCATTGGACTGCGACGGCTCCAGCGCTCATCGACCGTCCGTCACCGGCGGCATCGCCGGCGGTGCGTGCCAGTGCTCGCGCGGAACGATCTTGGCCGTTTCGGGATCGGTCACGTAGTGCGGCGACATGATCTGCACGCCATTCTCGTTGAAGACGTCCTGGATATTGCCGTGTAACGCCGAAAGAACCTCGGCACGCGGACGCGGCTCGGACGGCAGCGCCTGGCAGACCAGCCGGTACTCGGCGTAGAAGTCCGAAAGCGCGGTCTGGAAGACGCGCGGCGCAGGCGTCTGCAGAATGCCGTCGGTGCGGTTCGCCGCCTCGATCAGCATCGCGTGAACCTGTCGCCATGGCGCGTCGTAGCCGATGGTCACCGGGCTGTCGATGACGAAGCCGCGACCCTGCACCGTGCGCGAGTAGTTCCGGATGACCGTTCCCATCACCATCGAATTGGGCAGCGTCAGTTCTTCGCCCAGACCGGTGCGGATCTGGGTGGTGAACGTGCCCATGCTGGTGATCGTGCCTTCGTGCTCGCCGATGCGCACGAATTCGCCCGGGCGGTAGGTACGCGTGAACATCAGGATCAGCCCGTTCGCCGCCTGGCCGACCAGTCCCGAAGCACCCATGGACACCATGAGGCCGAACAGCACCGACAGGCCCTTGAAGGCATCGGTCTCCGAGCCCGGGATGTAGGGATAGGCCATGGCGATGGCAAACAGCCAGATTGCGAGGCCCGTCAGCCGCCGGACCGGGCGCGCCGAGTCCGCGTCGACCCAGCCGACATGCACGCGTCCGGCCTGCACGCGGTTGAAAAAGCCTGTCATTCCGCGGCTGGCGGCGCGGGCGAGCACGAAGATCATGATCACCACCAGGAGGTCGGGTACCGAATGCGCGATGGCGACCAGCATTCCGGTGACCGTGCTGATCAGGAAGGTGTTCAGTC
This sequence comes from uncultured beta proteobacterium, assembly GCA_963699765.1. Lineage (GTDB taxonomy): Bacteria > Pseudomonadota > Gammaproteobacteria > Burkholderiales > Casimicrobiaceae > VBCG01. The sequence goes on from CAVOVD010000011.1 coordinate 460,998, forward strand.
CCTCCCCCCATGGCCGGGTATACGGGAAGCGCTCGAGCACCAGGCCCAGCCACTGGTAGGTCAGCAACAGGACGAACACCCAAAAGCCGATCCGCAGCGCGCGCTGGACGACGTGCACGATTCGCTCGCGATGCATCAGCGCGACCCCGCCGACCTGCAGCTTGTGCGCCTTGGCGTGAGCGAAGAGCAGCATCCGGCGGGTCACGAAGCGGCCGAAGCGCCACAGCAGCCAGAGCAGGCCGAGATAGACCAGCGTGGTCGCACCGGCCCAGAGGCCGTTGACGAGCATCCGACTTTTGTCGCGCGCCTCGCGCGTCTCGGCGATCACCAGCCGCAGCGCCGCGACGGCCTTTTCCGACTCGCTGGCCATGGATTCGCCGACGTGCGCAAGGATGTCGCCGGAAACGATCATGAAAGCGGTGCGCTCATCGATCCTTACCAGTGTGCCCTGAGGGATGTCGGCGACGGTGACGTCTCCCTCGCCGCCGCGGTCGAGAAGCGCGGTGATGCGTTCGGCGGCACCGGCAGCGCGCTCGATCGGCGACAGTCCGAACAGCGATGCGCGAAAGGTGAAGATCGGCCGGTTGAACACCCGCAGCGTTGCCGGAGGAACGCCGACAACCGACGTGCCCACCCCGGCGGCGGCTGGTTCCACCGGTGCGCTGGTCGGGGCCGCCGGCGGGCTGGCCGGGATATCCGCGGTTTGTGCCGCCAGCGTGCCGATGCCGCCCGTGCCGCAGGCCACGCCAAACATGGCGGCAAGAAGAATCCTGATAAAGCGCTTCATGGCGCGAGTCCTTGGATACGAGTCGCGGCTTGCGCCGCCTGCGCTCTCATCGATGGCGGATTATACGGATCGCGCAGAGTGCCGTACGGCCCGGCCGTGACGCCGCCTGCCCGGCGCCGGGCGACGATCCGGGGCGGTAAAATGGCTTTGCCGCCGCGCCGCGCAGGCGCAAAGGCGCCCCGCCAATGTCCCTGCCCCTGTTCTCCCTGCCCCCCGACCACCAGAAGCGCTGGCTCGAACAGCGCCTTGCCAGGCCGGCACCGACCGCGGCGCGCGGCATGAGCGATGGCTTTCGCCTTCCGGGGCGCGAGGGCGCGGCGACGCCTGCCGCCGTGCTGGTGCCGGTGGTCAATCGGCCGGATGGCCTGACGCTGCTTCTGACCCAGCGCAGCGCCGACCTGCCCGATCATCCGGGGCAGATCAGCTTCCCCGGTGGCCGGGTCGAGCCGGGCGATGCGACGCTGGCGCACGCGGCGCTGCGCGAGACCGCCGAAGAAGTGGGCCTGGCGGCGGCGCAGGTCGCCATCCTTGGGCAACTCGCGCACTACGAAACCGTGACCGGCTACCGCGTGACGCCCATCGTCGGCTGGGTCGAGCCTCCTTTCGCGCTGCGGCCCGATCCACTGGAGGTGGCCGACGTGTTCGAGGTGCCGCTTGCCTTCCTGCTCGATCCGCGCAACCAGCAGCGGCATTTCCGGATGCTGGGCGAGACCCGCCGCGATTTCTGGGCCATTCCCTACGGCGAGCGCTACATCTGGGGCGCAACTGCGGCGATGCTGCTGATCCTCGACCGCACGCTGCGGGCGGACGACGCCTGAGGCGGCCGGCTGCGACGGAACGACCGAACCGGGACCCCGATCATTGCCGCGCAGGCAACTGACCGATAATGCAGTCGATGGTGGCGTCGTTGCCGCCGTTGAAGAAGGCGTTGATGCTTTCGCGGTAGGCCGCCGGTGAAATCTTCCGGTAGTAGAGTCGGGAAGACTGGTTGAGCCAATAATCGTAGGAGTTGTTGCCGACGCCGCCCATCAGCGGGTTGTAGAGCTGGTAGGGGCCGAGCTGCACGGGCTTGCAGACGCTGGAGACCTGATCGATGAAGGCGTTGAAGCCGGTGGCGGCGCGGTTGTTGAAGGCCTCGGGGGCGCAGGAGACCAGCAGCGGGAGCAGGAGGAAGCTCGAAACCCGGGTAAAGGAGCGCATGGTGTGGATGTGGAACGAGGTAAACCGGCAGTGTGACACAGGCGCGGCCGGCAAGTCCGGCATACCGGCATGAGCAGGATCGACGAAACCTCGGCCGGCAGCGAGCCTGGCGCCAGCATGACGCCGCTGACCCGCACGCCGCCGCGGCAGCATCATTTCGCCAGCCTGTCACCGCACGGTTTTCACCGTGTCTGCTATCACGAGTGGGGCGACGCGGAGAATCGCAGCGTGGTGATCTGCGTCCACGGCCTGACGCGCAACGGCCGCGATTTCGACGTCCTCGCCGAGGCGTTGGCGACGACGCATCGGGTACTGGCGGTCGACATGCCCGGCCGCGGGCAGTCGCAATGGCTCGCCGACCCCAACGACTATGTCTTCCCCACCTACCTGACGACCCTCACCGCGCTGATCGCGCGCAGCGGCGCCGAGAGCGTCGGCTGGGTGGGCACGTCGATGGGCGGCCTGCTGGGCATGGTCCTGGCCGCGCAGCCGAACTCGCCGATCGCGCGGCTGGTGGTCAACGACATCGGTCCGCAGATCGAGCCCGCCGCGCTCACGCGCATCGGCAGCTATGTCGGCCTCGATCCGACATTCGCAAGCTATGCGGAGGCAACGACGTACATACGCACGGTTTCCGCGCCTTTCGGCAACCTCGACGACGCGCAATGGGATCACCTGACGCGCACCACCGTGCGTCGGCGCGACGGCGGGCTCTGGGGGCTTGCCTACGACCCCGGCATCGCCGTGCCGTTCCGGGGCGCACCAGCGCCGACCGACCTGTGGCCGGTCTGGAACGCCATCGCCTGCCCGACGCTGGTTCTGCGCGGCGCGCAGTCCGACCTCCTGACGGCGGAAACCGCCGCCCGGATGGCGGCGCAGGGCCCCCGGCCGCGCGTCCTGGCCTTCGAAGGGGTCGGGCATGCGCCGATGCTCCTCAACGCCGATCAGTTCGGGCCGGTGGCCGAATTCCTGCGCGCAGCGCCGTGACCGGGTCGCCGCCGATCTGATTGCAGCAGCCCGTTGCGGCGGAATGTTCGCCCCGACATCGCTTACAATCGATTCCGCGAACCTTGGGCACCATGGCCTTGGCCTCGCGCCCGCTCATGCCGCTGCCCCTGTCTCTTCCTGCAATCGACCCGCGCCCGGCCAATCCGCCGGAGATTCGTTTCGCCAAGGTGGCGCCGTGGCTCGACGAGATCGTGCGCAGGGATCCGGCCGATGCGGCGCGTCTGATCGGGGACGCGCTTGCCGCGACCAATCGCATGGGCATGAGCGACGGCAAGCGACTGGAACTGGCCGAGAAGTACTGGAACACTGCAACCACGCTCTGGACACCGCTCGAAAAGCAGTTCACGCGCGCGACGCATCCGCTCAACGGCGAGGCTCTGGAGGCCGCCAAGGCCGCGCTGACGCTGGCCAGCGAGCTGTGCACGGCGTACAAGATTCTGCTCGCCAGGGAAGCCGACAAACGCATTGCGCTGGGTGGGCAGCGGCTGATGGTCGCGCTGATCCACCGCTGCCTGCAGTGCTCGGCGCGGATCCTGGTGAACAGTTACCTGTCCTACGCGCCGGTGCCCCCGCGCACCTGGCACGACGCGCACGTCATCTATGCGTTCGCGCGCGAGCGCAGCCTGCACCTGATCCCGGTGGCGCCGGACCAGCCCGAAGCGACGCCGGAACGCCTGACCATCCAGTCGCTGTTGCTGGCGCTGGCCAACCCCTACGGCTTTCTGCCGGGCCAGCTGTCGATCGTCCTGCGTTATGTGCAGGAATACGCGCATTGGGCCAAACTCACCGACGTGGTGCCGGTGCACCGGATGGCCAAGGCGGTGGCGATCGTGCCGGTCGGACATGATTTCCCGCCGTTCTCCGCCAACAAGGGCGGCTCCATCGAGGGCAGCAAGCTGTTCCTGCTGACCTTCGACCTGGCCTTCCAGATCCAGGAGCAGCTGCGCGCGCTCGAAGCGGGTGGCGAGGTCCCCTCGGGCACTGGTCGCGACCCAGCCGCCCGGCTGCAATACATTTCGCTGCTCAAGCGGCTGCTGCGGCAATGGGCGATTCCGCCGGCGCGGCAGTTCAACCGGCTTCCCTCGCGGGCGCGCGTGGTGACCTGTGCAGGGCTGTCCGGCATCTGGCAATACAGTCGGGGTGCGCATGCCGGCGTGGCAAGGCCGCCGACCGGACTCCCGCAGATGGCCAATTGCCAGGTGATCAATCACACGCCGGCCGGCTATGCGCTGCGACAGACCGATGCGACGCCGGCGGCCCTGCGCATCGGCGAACTGATCGCGCTGCGCGTCGAGGGCCGGACCGGGCTGCAGGTGGCGATGGTCCGTTGGTTCCGCAACACGCTGAAGGGCGGCGGCATGGAGTTCGGTTGCGAACTGCTGTCCGACAATCCCGAAGCCGCGGCGGCCGCCGCCGAGGACGCCGACAGCGGGACGCTGACGCCGGTGGTCGTCCTGCCCGGTGACGGCGAGATCGCCGGCAGCGGGGAGCCGGTGCTGGCGCAGATCGTCGTTCCCGCCGGCAGCTTCGCGCTGGAGCAGGCGATTTCCCTGCGCCGTGGCAAGGAAACCGGATTCGCGGTCCTGACCAAGCTGGTCGAACAGGGACCCGGATTCGAACTCTACGAATACGTCGCGGTTGGCTGAGCCTGTCTCTGCCCGCGCCGCGCCATCGCCCGCGGCGCGCCTCGCCGTGGCCGGAACGCTGGCGCTGATGCTGCTCGAAGCGCTCTGGGAACTGGTGCTGGCGCCGATTCCGGGCGGACGCTGGCTTGCCGTCAAGGCGCTTCCGCTGGCGCTGCTGCTGCCCGGGGTCGCCGCGGGCAGAATCCGCGCCCGGCAATGGCTGGTATTGCTGGCGCCCTGGTACGCGGCGGAGGGCATCGTGCGCGCGCTGACCGAGTCCGGCCGCTACGCCATGGTCGCCGCAACGGTCGCGGCCGTTGCCATCGCAACCTTTCTGGCCGCCTTTTTCTGGTTGCGCGCCGACAAACGCGCCGGACGAAGCCGCTGACTGTCGCCGCTCAGGGCTTGGGACCGACCTCGGGCGACTTGGCGGACGCGTTTCCGGCCAGTCCGCGAGGCATCGGAAAGGTGACGTGTTCGACGGCGCCGTCGAGTTCGCGCACGCCGGTCGCACCGAGCTCCTTCAGCCGGACGACCACTTCGCGCACCAGCACCTCGGGCGCCGAGGCGCCTGCGGTCACGCCCACGCTGCGCTTGCCGGCGATCCACTGCGGGTCGAGTTGCTCGGCGCGGTCGACCATGTAGGCCGGCACGCCGCGCAGCGCCGCAACCTCGCGCAGGCGGTTCGAATTGGAACTGTTCGGACTGCCGACGACGACGACCACGTCGACCAGCGGCACCATCGCCTTCACCGCATCCTGGCGGTTCTGCGTCGCATAGCAGATGTCGTCGCGCTTCGGCCCGACGATGTCCGGAAAGCGCGCCTTCAGCGCCGCGACCACCGCCGCCGCGTCGTCGACCGACAGCGTGGTCTGGGTGACGTAGGCCAGCCGTTGCGGATTGCGCACCGAGAGGCTGGCCGCGTCCGCCGCCGATTCGACCAGATAGATGCCGTCGTCGGCCTGGCCCATCGTGCCCTCGACCTCGGGATGTCCGGCATGGCCGATCATCACGATGTCGCGTCCCTGATCGCGCATGCGCGCGACCTCGACATGAACCTTGGTGACCAGCGGGCAGGTCGCGTCGAACACCACCAGGCCGCGCGCAGCCGCCTCGGCGCGCACCGCCCGGGACACGCCGTGCGCGGAGAACACCACCGTCGCGCCGGCCGGCACGCCGTCCAGCGATTCGACGAACACCGCCCCCTTGTTGCGCAGGTCGTCGACGACGGTCTTGTTGTGCACCACTTCGTGGCGAACGTAGATGGGCGCGCCGAACTGCGCCAGCGCCTGCTCGACGATGGCGATCGCCCGGTCGACGCCGGCGCAGAAGCCGCGGGGGTTGGCAAGGATCAGGTCCATGGCGTGGTCAGTCCCGAATCGATTTCTCGTGCACCGCATGGCGGCGGGAAGGAAAGCTGTCCAGAATCAGCAAGGCAGCGCCGACGGTGATTGCGCTGTCGGCGATGTTGAACACCGGCCACGACCAGCCGGCATAGTGGAACAGCAGGAAATCGACGACGCGGCCCAGCGTGATCCGATCGTACAGGTTGCCCAAGCGCGCCGCCCAGGATCAGCGCCAGCCCGGCGCACAGCATCCGGCTGCCGCCGCGGCGCAGCATCCAGACGATGAACACGCTGGCCGCGACGGCCAGCGTCGAGAAGAACCAGCGCTGCCAGCCGGATGCGCCGGCACAGAAAGCTGAATGCGGCGCCGCTGTTGTACGCCAATACGAGGCTGAAGAACCCGGTCACCGGCAGCTCCTGCCCTTCGCGAAAAGCCGCCATCACCCACAGCCTTGGTGACCAGGTCCGCGGCGACCACGGCCGCGGACAGCAGCAGCCAGCGCCACCACGCGGCGGATGCGGCCCGCGCGTCACCGGCCTCCCTGCCCGGCGTGTGCCGGCGGCGGATGCGTGTGCGATCAGGCGTAGCGGCGCGTCTCGCCCGCGCCGGACAGGTTGGCAACGCAGCGTCCGCACAACGTCGGCCGCGCGCTGTCGGCGCCGACATCGGCACGCCAGTGCCAGCAGCGATCACACTTCGCGGTGTCCGCTCGGGGTCACCCGCACGGCCAGCGCATCGCCACGCTCGACGCTCGCCGCCGACGTGATGGTCACGAAGCGCAGGTCGTCGCCGAGCGCGGCCAGCGCGGCGTGGTCGGCCTCGGGCGCGACGATGACGACTTCGGCCTGAAGCGACGAGCCGATGCCGCCTCCTTGCCGCACCGTCTCGAGCTCCTTCTGCACCAGCGCGCGCGCGGCGAGAATGCGCTCCCACTTCTTGATCGAGTTCCGGCGCGTCCGGGACGTCGGGAAGGCTGTGCGCCCAGACGCTGACGAACACGCTGCGGTCCTCCGGATGCAGGATGCGCCACGCCTCCTCGGCGGTGAAGGAGAGGATCGGCGCCATCAGCTTGAGCAGCATGTCGCGAATCAGCGCCAGCGCAGTCTGCGCCGAGCGTCGCGCCGCACCGTCGGCGGCCGTCGTGTACAGGCGGTCCTTCAGCACGTCGAGGTAGAAGCCGCCCAGTTCCTCGGAGCAGTAGGTCTGCAACCGCTGCACGACCAGGTGGAACTCGTAGCGCGCATAGTCGGCCTCGACGGCATTGGTCAGCATCGTCGCCTGCGCCAGCGCGAAGCGATCGATTTCCAGCAGCGCTTCGACCGGCAGCGCGTCGCGCACCGGATCGAAATCGGACGTGTTGGCGAGCAGGAAGCGCAGCGTGTTGCGGATGCGGCGATAGCTCTCGACGACGCGCTTGAGGATTTCGTCGGAGATCGACAACTCGCCGGAGTAGTCGGTGGCGGCAACCCACAGCCTCAGGATTTCCGCGCCCAGCGTGTCGCAGACCTTCTGCGGCGCGACCACATTGCCCTTGGACTTGGACATCTTCTTGCCTTCGCCGTCCACCGCGAAGCCGTGCGTCAGCAGCGCCTTGTACGGCGGCACGCCGTTGACCATGCACGACTCCAGCAGCGACGAGTGAAACCAACCGCGATGCTGGTCCGAACCTTCCAGATAGAGGTCGGCGGGAAAGCCGGTCTGCTGCGGGTGCGAGCCCATGCCGGTCCTGCGCCCGTCCGGACCGCCGAGGACGGTCTCGAAGGTCGCGCCGGAATCGAACCAGACGTCCAGCGTGTCGGTCAGCTTGCGGTAGCGCTTTTCGTCGACGCCGAAGTCCTCGCAGGTCGCCTCGAACCAGGACTCGATGCCGCCGGCTTCGACCTTGACCGCGGCGAGTTCGAGCAGCGCCATGGTGTCGGGATGCAGCGTGTCGGTCGTGCGGTCGACGAAGAACGGCAGCGGCACGCCCCATTGCCGCTGGCGCGAAAGTGTCCAGTCGGGCCGGTGCGCGATCATGCCGTACAGCCTTGCCTTGCCCCATGCCGGATAGAACTGCGTGGCCTCGATGCCGCGCAGCGCGGTGACACGCAGGGATCTCCGCGGGCACGCGCCCGTTGTAGCCCGGCACCTCGTCCATCCCGACGAACCATTGCGTGGTCGCGCGGTAGACGATCGGCGTCTTGTGTCGCCAGCAATGCATGTAGCTGTGCGTGAGCTTCTCGGCGTGCAGCAAGCGCGCCCGACTCGGCGAGCCTGGCGACGATCTTCGGATTGGCGTCCCAGATCGACATCCCGCCGAAAAAGGGCAGCGATTGCGCGTAGCGGCCGTCGCCCTGCACCGGATTCTCGATGTCGTCGTCCTTCATGCCGTAGCGCCGGCAGGACAGGAAGTCGTCGACGCCGTAGGCCGGCGACGAGTGCACGAGTCCGGTCCCCTGGTCCAGCGTCACGTACTCGCCGAGGTAGATGGGCGAAACGCGGTCGTAGAACGGGTGCCGGAAATTCAGGCGCTCGAGCGCGGCGCCGGGCACGGTGCCGACGACCTTGCCCTCGAGTCCGTAGCGCTCGAGGCATGCGCCCACCAGGTCTTCGGCCAGCACCAGGTGGCCGCGCGGCGTTGCGACCAGCGCATAGATGAAGTCCGGATGCGCGTTCAGCGCCTGGTTGGCCGGGATGGTCCAGGGGGTCGTGGTCCAGATCACCGCCAGCACCTCGCCGTCCGGCGGCGCGGCAAGGCCGAAGGCCGCGGCAAGCTTCGCACGATCGCCGGCGTCGAGCGCAAAGCCGACGTCGATCGCGGCATCGACGCGGTCCTCGTACTCGACTTCGGCCTCGGCCAGCGCACTGCCGCAGTCGAAGCACCAGTTCACCGGCTTGAGACCACGGTAAACGTAGCCCTTCTCGAGGATCTTGCCCAGCGTGCGGATCTCGTCGGCCTCGTTCTTGTAGGCCATGGTCAGGTACGGATGTTCCCAGTCACCCAGCACGCCGAGGCGCTTGAACTGCTCGCGCTGCTTGGACACCTGCTCGGTTGCATAGGCGCGCGCCAGCCGCTGCGTGTCCGCCGCCGATAGCTTTCGGCCATGCGTCTTCTCGATCTGCACCTCGATCGGCATGCCGTGGCAGTCCCAGCCCGGCACGTAGGGCGCGTCGAAGCCGGCCATCCCCTTGCTCTTGACGATGACGTCCTTCAGCACCTTGTTGACCGCGTGGCCGATGTGGATGTCGGCGTTGGCGTACGGCGGCCCGTCGTGCAGCACGAAGCGCGGACGCCCGGCGGAGGCCGCGCGAATCGCACCGTAGACGTCGTCGCGCTGCCATTGCAGCAGCCATTGCGGCTCGCGCCGCGCGAGGTCGCCACGCATCGGAAACGGCGTGTCGGTCAGGTTGAGGGTTGCCTTGTAGTCGGCCTTCTTGTCGTCGGACATTTGCTCACTCTCGATTGGCGCATCAGGACTGCGCCGTCGCGAAATATTCGCGGGCCTGCGCCACGTCGGCGCGAATCTGTCGGGTCAGCGCGTCGAGGTTGCCGTACTTTTCCTCGTCGCGCAGCTTGTGCAGGAACTCCACGGTGACCCGGCAGCCGTAGATCGACTCGTCGAAGTCGAACACGAACACTTCCAGCAGCGGCTCGCCGTCGGAGTCGACTGTCGGGCGAATGCCGAGGTTCGCCACGCCGGCGCGCGGGTCCGGCCCCAGGCCGTGGACGCGTACCGCGAAGACGCCGGACAGCGCGGGCCGGCGCTTGATGCGGATGTTGGCGGTCGGAAAGCCCAGGTCGCGTCCCAGCTTGCGGCCGTGCGCGACCCGACCGGCGATGGCGTAGCGACGGCCGAGCAGCGCCGCCGCGTGGTCGAAGTCGCCCGCCGCCAGCGCCCGCCGAACCGCCGTCGACGACACCCGCTCTCCTTCGACGATCACGGTACCCATCGCCTCGACGCTGAAGGTGTCGCGCCTGCGCGCGCAGCGTTGCCAGATCGCCGGCACGGCGATGGCCGAAGCGGAAGTCGTCGCCGACCAGCACCCAGCGGATCGCCAGCCGGCGCACCAGCACGTCCTCGATGAACGCTTCGGGCGACAGCGAGGCGAAGCGCGCATCGAAGCGCGCGATATGGATGCGCTCGACGCCCTGTCGGCGCAGGAGGTCGAGCTTGTGCGCCAGCGGAACCAGCCGCGGCGGCGCGTTCTGGCCGCCGAAGAACTCGCGCGGATGCGGCTCGAAGGTCAGCACCGCCGGCGGCAGGCGCAGGTCATCGGCGGCTTCCTTGAGCCGCGCCAGCATGGCCTCGGTGGCCGCGATGCACGCCGTCGAAGTTGCCGATGGTCAGGGCGACGGGGCCCTCTGTGCCGACGGGGAGTCCGCGATAGATCCGCACGTTCCGGGGCCGCGCCCTGGATCGGATTCCCGGGCCGGCGGTCAAGAGACAAAGGCTTGAATTCTATCGTATTTCGGGGTCGCCTGCCGGCGTCCCGGCAACTTCGGCCGGCCACTCGCGCCAGCCACCCGGAACCCGCGGATGGTAGAGCGCCAGCCGGATCGGCCGCGGGTCGATGCCGCGCACGATACGCGCATAGCGCTCGAGTTGCGGTCGATAGCGCTCGACCTCCTGGGCAAGAAAGGCGTCGACGTCGCCGCCCTCGTGCCGGCCGGTCTTGAAATCCACGACATAGCGCATGCCGCCGGTCGCGAAGCTGCGGTCGATCGACACGTGCAGGATGCGTCCGTCGTCAGTCCCCGCAAGCGCCCATTCGCTGTGCGCGTCGTCGTGCTCCGGCGCAAACAGCCAGCGACCGCGGTCATCCGCCAGCGTGCGCTCCAGCACGTCGCGCACCGAAAGCGCCGCCGCATCGCGGGCGTTGCCCGGCACCCCTTCGCGGGCGAGTTCGGCCAGGATCCGTGGATGCTTCCGCCTCGACGCGTTCGGCGGACCAGGCGTCGAGGCCATCGCGGGCGAACTGCGCCAGCAGCCGGTGCGCCACCGTACCCACCGCGGCGGCGGTCGCCTGCGCCCAGTCGTAGGCCGGCATCGGCGGCCCGAGGTCGGCCGCGGCGGGCGCGAGCGCCAATGCGGGCGGGGGCGAGGGCAGCCGGAAGTCCATCGGCAGGCGCAGCAATGCTGGTGGCGGTGTCGCGGGCACGGATACATCGTCCGCCGCGCCGCCGCCGGCTGCGGCGCGGCGACCGCGGTCACGACCATCGGCCAAAGCCGCGCCAGCGCCGAACTGCTGCCGGGGGACTTCCAGCGCAGCGCGTCGGCCGGCGACTTCGGATCGATGTCCAGTGTCGCTACCAGGTGCAGCCGGCGCTTGGCGCGCGTGCAGCCGACGTAGAGCAGGCGACCGAGTTCGGCGTCGCCCTCCTCGGCGTCGAGGGTCTGCAGATGGCGATACACCGGGTCGCGCCTGCCGTCGGCGCCGGTATGCGCCCGCATGGGTGCGAGCAGCAGCCTGGCGTCCTGCGCACCGCCGCCACGACGCTTCCAGCGCAACGGCGGATCGTCGCCGCGCGCCACCGGGCGGTGCAGTCCGGGCAGGATCACCGTGTCGAACTCCAGCCCCTTGGCCTTGTGCAGGGTCATCACCTGCACCCGTGCCTTCGCGGCGATTCCCGGTCCGGCGAAGAGCCGCCCTGCTTCCGCCGCGAACTCGTCCCACTCCGGCAGGTCGCCGCCGCGCTCGTGTCGCGCCAGCAAGGCGAGCAGCTGCTCGCTGCCCGCAAGATCGTTCTCGCCGGGCGCGCAGCACGGACCGCCGAGCGCCAGCCAGGCGGCACGAACGCGCTGTGCGAGCGCCGTGCGGCCCGTCGCCTGCATTGCCGGCATGATCGCCTCGCGCAGGCGGGACAGCCGCGAACTGCCGTCGGCGGAAACTGCGGCCTGGCGCAGGCGATCGTCGAGCAGCTCCAGCAGCGCCCCGTCCGGTTTCGCCTGCGTGATCGCCACGAGGTCGGCCAGGGTCAGGCCGCACCATGGCGCGCGCAGCAGCGCCAGCGCGGCGACGCGGTCCTGCGGCTGCACCAGCACGCGGATGAGCGTCAACAGGTCGCGGGTGGCCAGGCGCTCGGCCAATGATTCGAGGTCCACTGCCGTGTAGTCGATGCCGTTGCGGCGCAGCGCCGGAAGGATCGCCGCGAGGTGCGTGCGCGCGCGGACCAGGATCGCCACGTCGTCCGATCCCTCGTTCAATGCGCGCACCGCGTGGGCCGCCACCAGCGCCGCCTCCCCGGCGGCGTCGGTCGCGACATCGACGGTCGGCGGCGGATCGTCGGGCGACTCGCGCGTCGCCGTCACCTGCTCGTAGGCGACCTCGCCGCGATCGGGATCCGACACCGGCGCCAGCACGGCCGGAAAGACGGCGTTCACCCAGTCGAGCACCGCGCGCCGGGAACGGAAGTTCCGGGACAGGCGGAGGAATTCGACCGGCACGTGATTGATGCGCCCGGCCTGCTGCGCCTCGAGAAAGAAGCGGACATCCGCCTCGCGAAAGCGATAGATCGACTGCATGGGGTCACCCACCGCGAACAGCGTGCGGCCGTCGCCTGCCTCCCATCCGGCCGTCAGGCGGGCGAGCAACTCGACCTGGCTCGCCGACGTGTCCTGGAATTCGTCGATCAGGATGTGGCCGAAGCGCTGGTCCGCGGCCAGCAGCAGCTCTCCCGGCTCCGCCGCGTCGCCAAGCGCTGCGAGCGCGCGCAGCGTGCTTTCGGCAAAGTCGATTTCCCCGCGCCGCGCGAACACCAGCGACAACCGGGCCGCGAGCGCGGGCAGCAGCGCCAGCGTGGCTTCGACAAAGGCCCAGGCGTCGGCGCCGAAGCGCGCCGGCGGCAGGCCGCGAACGGCGTGCAGCGCGCCGGCAAGGCCCGGCACCGCCGCCGCTTGCTCGAGCCATGCCACCATCGCCGCCTTGGCCGCCTCGCGCTGCGTCGGCGCCTTCCCCGGTGCCTTTCGGCGGAAAACCGTCGGCCACCGTCACCCGCTGGCGAAACTGTGCTTTCTCGAGCAGCAGCAGCCAGTCGGCCAGCCGGCGCCAATCGTCGATGCGTTCGGCGCCGGTCGCGGGAAGGCCGCCTTCGCCGGCCAGCGTGCCCAGCGTCGCGGCGAGCTCGGGCGAACGCTCGATCACGCAGTTCGCCGCATGACCCATCAGCGCCGGCAACTGCGCCTGCAGCACCGGCGGAAGCAGCGCCGACACGCGCGCCAGCCCGTCGTCGGTCTCGCGCTTCAGATTGGCCTCCAGCCGATCACGCAGATCGCCGCCACCCTCGCCCACCGACAGCCGCAGCCATTGCTCGCGCCGCGCGAGCATGCCGGCGAGCAGCGCGATTGCGCGCTCGGCGTCGTTGTCGAGGTGGGCGAGGAATGCGCGCCAGTGCGGGTCGTCCGCTGGCGCGTCGGCCAGCGCGTCGCGGACCGCCTGCCGGTACAGCGCGTCGGCATCGTCGACATAGGCAGCCGGCGCGCCGAGTCCGGTGGTCACCGGAAGCTGGCGGGTCAGTCCGGTGGCCAGCGCGTCGATGGTGACCATGCGCAGGCGCGATGGATTGGCGAGCAGTTTCCAGTCGCATGCCGCATCGCGCGCCAGCGCGGCCAGCGCCAGTTCGCGCAGCGCGCCGTCGTGGCGATTCGCGGCGTCGACCGGAATCGCCTCGCCCGCCTCGCGCAGCGCCCGCAGCACCCGCTCGCGCATTTCGGCCGCGGCCTTGCGGGTGAAGGTCATCGCCAGGATCGATTCCGGCCGCTCGACGATCGCCAGCAGCGCCAGCACCCGGGCGATCAGCAGGCCGGTCTTGCCCGAACCGGCCGGCGCCTGCACCAGGAAGGACTGCGCGACGTCGAGCGCCCGCGTGCGCGCGTCGCGGTCCGCGGCCTCCAGCAGTTCGCGTTCAGCCGTCATCGCCGTTCCCGGGAGTCTCGTCGGCGGCCTCGAGCGCGCGAACGCGACACAGCGACGCGTAGGCGCAGTAGCGGCAGGCCGCGGTGTCGCGTGGCGCCACCTCGGCCCGGCCCTCGCGAAAATCGGTCGCCAGTTGCGCGAACGACCTGCTTGCCAGTGCCGTTCCGCCGCCGCCCAGTCATCGATCACGATTCCGTCGCAGCGCTTCGACCGTGGTCAGGCGCGGCCAGTCCGAAGCGTCGGCGCAGAGGCCGACAACGCCGATGTCTCCGCCCTTCAACCTGGCGTAGGCAAGCGCGCGCACGATCAGCGGCGACTCGCGCTCGCGCAGCGCCAGCGCATACTGCGCGAGCTGGGTGCCCGCCGGGCGTGGCGCGAACCAGCGAGTCGGCGACGGCGCCGCGCCGGACTTGTAGTCGATGATCGCCACGCCGTCGTCCAGCGCATCGACGCGGTCGACACGAAAGCGAAACACCAGCCCGCCCAGCGCCAGTTCGGCGTCGGTTTCGGTGCCGAGCACGCGAAACGGCGGGCGTTCGCGCTCGACGGCTTCGATCCACGCGGCAATGGTCGCTTCCAGGCGGCGCCGCTCGCCGTCGGCGACCACCGCCGCCATCGCCCGCCACCGCGCGCGCGCCGATCGATGCGCAGGCGCGATCGGCGGCGGCGGCGATGCGTGCCTGCAGCCGCGGATCGTCGGCCGGCGGCAGTCCGGCACCCTCGTCGCCGGGCTGCCAGAACGCGGCCATCGCCCGATGCAGCAGGCTGCCGCGCTCGCGGGCGTTCAACCCGGGCGAATGCGCGGGCCAATCCTGCGCGCCGAGACGGTGCCGCGCGAACGCCTGGAACGCACAGGTGCTCTGCCGCTCGATCACGTCGACGCCACCGCGGACTGCCGTCTGCCCGGGCAGCGGCGGTGCCTGCGCATCGGCAATCGCCTCCAGCGGCGGCGCGGCCGCGGCCAGTTGCGCCGCGTACCCGGCAGTGCCTGGAAATTCCTCCGGCGCGGCCGGCGGCCAGTCCGCGACCAGCGCCGAGCCGGCGCGCTCCTGGCCGTCTTCGATCCGGGCATGACTTGCGATCACCAGCGCCGCAGAGACCGCGAAGCTGCGGGTCAGCGCCGTCGCGAAAGCGAGCGAGAGATCGGCATCGGCGCGGGCAACGCCGCGCGATCGTTGCCAGCCCGGCGGCAGCAGCGGGCTCGGCGTCGGCGATGGCGGCCATCGCTCGGCGGCCATGCCGGTGATCCACAGCGCATCGAAGTCCTGCCCCGCTGCCTCGAGGATGCCGAGGATCTGCACCGGCGGCACCGGCGATTCCGGCTGGAACACCGTGCGCACCGCGGCGGCACGGAGCGTCGCGATCGCGTCGCTGCGCGACAGCGTCGGCACGACGGCTTCGAGCGCGCTGAATTCACCCAGCAGCCGTGCCCATGCCTGCCGCGCCTGCCACTCGTGGCTGGAGAGCGTTTGCGCGCCCGGCCAGCCCGTATGCGCCAGCCAGGTCTCCCATTCCTGCACCCAGGCCCGAGGCGACTGGCGCCGCGACGGCGGCGCGGTGGCTGTGCGCCACTGCTGCGCCAGCGCGGGATCGATGCCGGAGGACAGCAGGCCCACGGCGTCGGCCAGCGTGACCGAACCGACGCCGCCTTCACGCCAGGCGCGCTCGGCTGCCGCGCGGCGCAGCCATGCCGACGGCTCGCCGGGAAGATAGGGCGAGCGCAACACGGCCGCGGCGATCGCGGCGTCGAGCGCACCCGCCGACCAGTCGATCAGGTCCAGCGCCACGCAGACCAGCGGCACGCTCGCCAGCGCGGCGCCCAGCGTCAGTCCCCAGGGTCGCGCGGTCTCGGCGCCCGGCGTCAACGCCAGGTGCGGACAGAGCAGATCATCCGCAGCGGCCGCCACCGCGGCACGACGATCGGCAAGATCCGCGACGACGATGCCGATGCGCACGTCGGGATCTGCCTCTACCCGCGCCCGGGCGAACGCCAGCGCCTGGGCGAGTTCGCCATCGCGATCCGGCGCTGCCACCCGCAGGCAGCGCGACTCGCGGGGCGCGGGCAACCCGACCTCGGCCACCGGAACCTGCGCCGCGGCGAGCGCGTCGACCAGCCGGCGTCGCTGCGCGCTGCAGTCCAGGAATCCGGCAAAGGCGACGCCGCGTCGGCGCCACGCCGGAACCGCGGCGGCCGCCACGGCTATCGTGTCCGGGAGGTCGGCCGCATCGACGCGGTTCGCCTGGTCGAGGGCCTTGCGATAGGCAGCACCCCAGCGTGCGAACGCCGCCGCATCGTCGGCGAAGCCGGACTGCGCCCAGGCAGCGAATGACTCGCCGGGATGCCGCCAGGCGTGAAAGGTCTGCCAGGCGTCGCGCGCCAGGTCGGCGGCGCCACGGGCGCCGAGCAGCGCACCGTCCTGCGCGACAATTCGTTCCCAGAGAAACGCCGCGGCCGGCGACGGCAGTGCAGGCCGCGGGTCGGCCAGCGCACCGGCAGCCAGTGCCTCGAGCCAGAGGTCGTCCAGCCATGCCGACCATGGCAGCACCGTGGCTGCGGGCCAGGCGCGCAACCCGGCCGCGGCCTGGGCGGCGTCGTGGTCGGCGACCATGCGCCGCGCAAGGCGCTTGTTGGGGGTGACCAGCGTGAAGCCGCCTGCCAGTGCAGCGGCGAGGTCGAGTCGGTTCATGATTGCAATGCGCGGTGCGGGCGTCGCCACGGACGCCGTGCCGGGCACCTCGTGAATGTAGCAGCTTTTGCCGCCGCGTCACCCGATGCAGGCGATGCCCGCTGCCATTCGGTCCGCCACCGGGCGGACGCGCCTCACGCTCCTGACGCGCGAGGCAGTGTCGTCAGTCGCCGCGGCCCGACGACGCCGTAACGTTGCCACCCGAGGTTGCACCGATGTTCGCGGCGCCACCGAAGACGTTCGAAAACGGCACCGGGCGGGGCGCCGGCGTCGGAATCTTCGAGCCGGCCGCAACGACGCCGGCTCCGGTTTCGGCGGCGACCCGCGGGTCGAGGCGGCGCACACCCTGTTTCCATTCGCCGCACCAGTCATCGTCGCGGACATGCGGCCACACACCTTCGATCATGTAGGACTTGGCGTTGATCGGGTGCAGCAGCGGCGCGCCTTTTCGGCACTGGCCCCACTGCAGGCCCTTGGCATCGGTCGGCTTGGCGATCTGACGGTCGTAGAATTGGCAGGCGAGGCATTTGTCCACGGTCGAATCTCTCAGGGTCGGTAACGCAACTGGCGTCGGGATTGGAAGGAATCGGTCAGGGGGGTCACGGCCACCGCTTCGATGCAGTCACGCGGCGCAGATTGCCGATTCAACCGCGGCGACCGCAGCTTCGCCATCGACCGGATGGACGAGGCTGGTTCACCGCCGCGCCGAAGGGCAGCGCCGGCGTCAATGCAGGACGAGGGCAACGAAGTCTCCTTGCGGCGCGAGCGGCGGACGCGAGCGCCGGGCGAACCGGTGCGCGCCGGGCGCGGACAATCGTGCTGCGGAAATCCTGGTGTTCGTCTCCGACGGCCGCGAACCCTGCCGCGTCAACATCCGGCGGGGCGCGGTGCGGCGCCTGGCCGGATCCGACGCGCGACGTGGCGCCGCGTGCCGGAGAGGCTGTTGCCTCGATGCAATTACGGCCGCCGACCGCATCGCTGTTTGCAGTCTGGAAAGATGAAATTTCCCGGCGGCCGTAACTTTTTCACCGACGCCATCCCGTTCAGGCAGCGAGCAGCGGCACGACCGACCGCAGGCCCGCCGGGATTTCCTGGACGCGCCTTTTGGCGGGGTCCAAAGTGGCGTCGAGTGTGGTCTTGAGTTCCTCGTCCGCCTGCGCAGCCTCCAACGCGAGCGAAGCGTCGTAGGCGCGACGGCTCTCGGCGGACGACAGCACTTCGTAGGCGGCGTGAATCATCCGCACCAGCCCGGACAGATCCTGTGTCCCGTCGTTTGCCCCGTACTGGAAGCGCTCGAGCACGGCGATATAGGCCGCTTCGATGCGCGCGGGACTCGCCCCAGGAGTCAGATCCAGATAGTCGTAGTGGGTGTAAATCACGCTGTGCCTCCTGTCGGACTTCACTGGGACCTGCGTCCCGATGAACCAACAAAAGCAGCAAGCGTGCCAAGCCTGGTGAGTGACTTACATCTGCATGATTTGCTGGAAAATTCGGGAAACTGTGGGTAACAAAAGCAGCCAGTTCCGGGTAGCTTCCTGCCGTGCGCTAAATCACCGCCAGCGGCCGTTCTTCCGTCGGTGGAGGAAAGGCGGCATCGAGTTGGGCGAGTGTGGATTCGGACAGCTCGACGCTCGCGCTCACCCGGTTGCGGGTGACATGGCGCAGGCTCGATGACTGCACGAGCACGATCACCCCGGGCCGGGTCAGCGTCCACGCCAGCGCGAGTTGCGCGGCGGAGAGGCGCAGCGGCTTGGCGATCGCCGTCAATCTGGCATCGGCCGCCAGTGCGCCCTGTGCCAGCGGCGAGTAGGCCATCAGCGGAATCTGCCGGGTCCGGCATTGCTCGAGCAGCTGCCACTCGATGCCCCGCTCGGTCAGGTTGTAGAGCACCTGGTTGGCACTACAGTAGTGACCTTCCGGCAGTGCAGCGAGTTCGGCCATGTCGTTGTGGTCGAAGTTGGAAACGCCCCAGCGCAGGATCTTGCCGTCGGCACGCAATCGCTCGAAGGCCGCGACGGTCTGCTCCAGCGGGACGCCGCCGCGCCAATGCAGCAGATAGAGGTCGATGCGATCGGTGGCGAGGCGCCGCAGGCTGCGCTCGCAGGCCGCGATCGTGTCCCGCATGCCGGCGTTGTGCGGCAGGACCTTGCTGACGATGAAGGCAGCGTCGCGCCGACCCGCAAGCGCCTTCGCCACGATCACTTCGGCGCGGCCGTCGGCGTACATCTCGGCCGTGTCGATGAGCGTCATGCCAAGGTCGAGGCCGCGGCGCAGCGCGGCGATCTCCCGCCTGGCGTCGACCTTGTGTTCGCCCATCGTCCAGGTGCCCTGTCCAAGCGCCGGCACCGCGTGCCCGTCGGGAAATGCCACCATTCGCATCGGCGTCAACGCGTGCATGCGCAAGAGCATAGCCGCAGCGCTGCGGCCTGCACACCGTCGGTTAAACTCGGCGGATGGACGATGCCATCGCGCCGACTGTCCGGTCGTCGCATCGTGCGCGGCGCCTGCCCGCACGACTGCCCGGATACCTGCGCGCTTCGAGACCACGGTCGAGAACGGGCGCGCCATCGCCATCCGCGGCGCCGCCGCGCATCCGCCGACGGCCGGCGTCCTGTGCACCAAGGTCGCCCGCTACCTGGACCGCACCTACTCCGACCAGCGGCTGCTGCATCCGCAGCGGCGCGTCGGCCGCAAGGGCAAAGGACGCTTCGAACGCATTTCCTGGGACGAGGCGCTCGCCGAGATCGCGCAGCGCTTCACGCAGATCGCAGGTTCCGCCGAGGGCCCAGAAGGCATCCTTCCGTACAGCTATGCGGGAACCATGGGCCTGCTGCAATACGGTTCGATGGACCGGCGCTTCTTCCATCGCCTCGGCGCCTCGCTGCTCGACCGCACCATCTGCGCCAGCGCGGGCAAGGCCGGCTGGTCGGCGGTCATCGGCGACACGGTGGGCATGGACGTCGAGCGCTATGCGGACAGCGGGCTGATCCTCATCTGGGGCAGCAATGCGATCGTCTCCAACCTGCACTTCTGGACGCGGGCGCAGCAGGCGAAGCGCCAGGGCGCGCGTCTCGTTGCCATCGACCCTTACCGCAGCGCGACCGCGGAGAAATGCCACGAGCACATCGCGCTGCTGCCAGGCACCGACGGCGCGCTGGCGTTCGGCCTGATGCACGTGTTGATCGCCGAGGACCTGATCGACCGGGATTACATCGATCGATACACGGTCGGCTTCGACGCGCTGGCGGTGCGCGCGGCGCATTGGACCCCTGAGCGCACGGCGCGCACCTGCGGCATCGACGCCGCGCGGATCGTTGCGCTGGCGCGCGAGTACGGCACGACGCGGCCCGCGGCGATCCGCGTCAACTACGGCATGCAGCGCACCGCCGGCGGCGGCAACGCCGTGCGCGCCATTGCCTGCCTGCCGGCGCTGGTCGGCGCGTGGCGCGATCCCGCCGGCGGCGCCCTGCTCTCCTCGTCGGGCTCCTATCCGGTCGACCGCCATGCGCTGGAGCGCCCCGATCTGATCCGCGGAAATCCGCGCACCATCAACATGACCACGCTGGGCGACGCGCTCAACGACGCCGTGCCGCCGGTACGCGCGATCTTCGTCTACAACTCGAATCCGGTCGCGGTCGCGCCCGAGTCCGCGCGCGTGCGCGCCGGCTTCGCGCGCGAGGACCTCTTCTGCGTGGTGCACGAGATCTTCCAGACCGACACTGCCGACTTCGCCGACATCCTGCTGCCGGCGACCACGCAGCTGGAGCAGCTCGACGTGCACAGCTCCTACGGCCACCTGTACGCACAGGCGAACAACCCGGCCATCGAGCCGCTGGGCGAGGCGCTGCCCAACACCGAGGTGTTCCGCCGCCTCGCCGCCGCGATGGGCTACACCGACGACTGCTTCGGCGACAGCGACGTCGACATCGCCCGCCAGGCCTGGGACCGCAACGACCCGCGTTCGCAAGGACTCGACTGGGACCGCTTGAGCCGCGACGGCTGGGCCCGGCTGGCGCTGCCGGGGGGCGACGCACCCTATGCGCAGGGCGGCTTTCCCACGCCTTCGGGCAAGTGCGAATTCGCCAACGCGGCGCTGGCGGCGCAGGGACTCGACTCGCTGCCCGAGGTCGTGCCGCCGCGCGAATCCCCTGCGACCAACCCGGAGCTGGCGCGACGCTATCCGCTGGCGTTCATCTCGCCGCCGGCGCGCAACTTCCTGAATTCATCGTTTGCCAACCTGCCTGCGTTCGTCGCCGAGGAAGGCGCGCCTAAGCTCGACCTGCATCCGCTGGACGCGGCCGCGCGCGGCATCGCGAATGGAGATCGCGTGCGCATCTTCAACGACCGGGGCGCCTTTCACGCCACCGCGCGCATCGGCGACAGAACGAGAACGGGGCTGGTCGTGGCGCCGTCGGTCTGGTGGCAGAAGCTGTCGCCCGACGGCTGCAACGCCAACGCGGTGACGTCGCAGGCGCTGACCGACATGGGCCGGGCGGCGACGTTCTACGATTGCCTGGTCGAGGTCGCGCGCGCCTGACGTGCGCGATGGACCGCTAGAGCTTGCGCACCAGCCCGACCATCACGCCGAAGATCTCCAGCGAACCTTCCGGGCGGATGACCGCATAGGCCTTGTTCTCGGCGCGCAGCACGAACTTGCCCGCTTCGAGTTCGAGGCGCTTCAGCGTGAACTGGTTGTCGACGATGGCCACGACGATGTCACCCTTCTGCGCCGACGCGCGCTTTTCCACCACGACCAGGTCGCCGTCGAAGATGCCGGCGTCGATCATCGAGTCGCCCTTGACGCGGATGAGCACCGTCTGCGACGGCCGCTCGATCAGGTAGTCGTCGATGGTGAGCGCGTCCGCCTCGCTGTCGTCGACCGCGTCCGGGAGCCCGGCGCGCACCGGGGAATCCGCCAGCGGCCGCGCGAAGAACTGCCGGGTGGGCGCCAGGCGGCGGTCGGGGGTGGATTCGAGATAACCTGCGAGCTTGAGTCGCGCCACCAGCGCGGCCACCGACGACTTGGACTTGAGACCCAGCAGGCTGCCGATGGACGAATAGGACGGCAGCGCCCGGTGCCGGGCGTAGTAGTCCTGCAGCGAGGTCAGGTAGGAACGATCGTTCGACATGGCGGTAGAATACGAACGAACGTTCTTCCCGTCAAGCCCCTGCATCGTCCGTCCGTCGGCACGATTCGACCTGACCGTCCGCGCCTCCCATGCACCTTTTCGCCCCCTCGCTGGCCATCGTCGACCTGGAAACCACCGGCATGCGCGCGGCCGAGGACCGGATCACCGAGGTCGGCATCGTCCGGGTGGACGCCGACGCCGCCGGCGGCGCGCCGCGGGTGCACGAATGGAGCACGCTGGTCGACCCGGAGATCCCGATCCCGCCGGTGATCCAGTCGCTGACCGGCATCACCGACGCGATGGTCGCCGGCGCGCCGACCTTCTCGGCCGTCGCCGGCGAAATCGCCGAGCGGCTGGCCGACTGCGTGTTCATCGCCCACAACGCCCGCTTCGACCACGGCTTCCTGAAGCATGCGTTCGAACGCGCCGGCCGGCCTTTCTCCGCGCGCGCGCTGTGCACGGTCCGGCTGTCGCGCCGGCTTTATCCGGAGGCGCAGGGTCATGGCCTCGACGCGGTGATCGCCCGGCACGGGCTCGCCGGCGCCGGACGCCATCGCGCGCTGGGCGACGCCCGCGCCGTCTGGGCGTTCATCGAGGCGCTGTACCGCGACTGGCCCGCCGAGACCATCGAAGCCGCGGTGCGCCGCCTGCTGCGCATGCCCAGCCTTCCCCCGCAGCTGCCCGCCGACTGCCTGGACGCGCTTCCCGAGGCGCCGGGCGTCTACCTGTTCTACGGCGAGAACCCGTTGCCGCTGTACGTCGGCAAGAGCATCAACCTGCGCGAGCGCGTGGCGTCGCATTTCGCCGGCGACTGGCGAAGCGAGACCGATCTGCGCCTGTCGCAGGAGATCCGCCGCATCGAATTCGAGGAGACGTCGGGCGAACTGGGCGCCCTGCTGCGCGAGTCCGCGCTGGTGAAAACGCTGCTGCCCGCGCACAACCGGGCGCTGCGCCGCAAGGTAGATGCCGGCGCCCTGTCGTTTGTCGCAGGGGACGGTCCGGAATTCGTTCCCGCCGCCGCCATCGAGCCGGGCGCGCTCGCCGGGCTGTACGGGCCGTTCGGTTCCAAGCGCGCCGCGCGCGAGACGCTGCGCGCGCTCGCCGCCGAACACCGGCTGTGCTGGCGCCGGCTGGGCCTCGAGCGCCGCGGCGGCGGGCCATGCTTCCAGCGGCAGTTGAAACGTTGCGCCGGCGCCTGCGTCGGCGCCGAGACTGCCGCGGAACACGACGCGCGCCTGCTGACGGCGCTGATGCCCGCGGCGATCCCGCGCCTGGCCGCTGCCCGGTGCCGGACTGGTCCGCGAGGCGCGTGCCGACGGTGGCCGCGTCGACGTGCACCTGCTGCGCGACTGGTGCTGGCTGGGCAGCGCACGCGACGACGGCGAGCTCTTCGCGCTGCTGGCGGCGCCGCCGCGCCCGGTGTTCGACATCGACATCGCGCGGCTGCTGCTCAAGCGCTGGGCGGGCGGTACGCTGAAGCTGGTCGCGGCGCCTGACGCCGCCGGGCGGGCCGTCGATGGGGTCTGAAAATCCGGTCCTGGATTGATCCGTCGGCAGCCCGTCTAACCAGGCCAGGCAACCGGTGAGTCGCGCCGATACCCGCCAAGTTGCGGCCGCTCGCCGGTTCGTCCAGTCGTCCTTCGACCGGGTCTGCCGTGGTCACCGTCACGATGGGAATGGTGCTGGTCGCGTTCCTGGCTGCCAAGATCCCCGGATTCGATCCCACGAGGATGACGTCGGCCCGGCGTCCAGCAAGCTCTGCCGCAAGCTCGGGGAGGCGTTCCAGCTTGCCGTCCGCGAACCGGGCCTCGACCGGCGCGGGTGAAACCACGGTTCATGCAAGTTCAATAACCTTTGCCAGGTTGTCCACCGATACCGGAACCTCGGCATAAAGAATTTCAGGAGCTGCGCCGTATTTCTCGATGACCATGGCCTTCCAGTCGCGCGTGTAACACGCCTCGGCAGCGGCCTTCGACTCCCACAGGTAGATGCCGCCCGCCTGATCGCCGGCCTCTGTTACAAAATAATGCTTTCGGACAAGCCCTGGCTTACCCAAGTACTTTGGTGCCGTTGATTTGAAGACCGCGGCCGCCTCCGCGATACTCCACGGCTTCGGCAATTTGAACGTCACGACCGATACGAACATTCTCAGTCCTCCTCAGTTTGATGGTCGGGGGGTGTCAAACCAAAGCGGGGTGTCGGCAGCTGCCGCAGGCAATCCGCCGGATCGTGGTCAGGGCGTGTAGGGTGTACCGACACCGACTCAAGTTATGCGGATACACCCGTCATCGCCTGATGCAGCGCCGCGCGCGCAGCTGCGAGGGTCTGCGCGTCCGCCAGTTCAGGGCGGCCCGACCCATATGGCGGCTGCGGCGCGTATTCCATGATCAGTTCGATGACTCGCCCCATGCTCTCTCCCGCCCAGTGTCCCGCCACACTGATACCGAAGTCGATACCCGCTGTGATGCCGCCACCGGTGAGCCGATTACGGTCGACGCAGACGCGTTCGCCGCTGGGTTCAGCGCCAAATTGGCTCAGCGCTTCTTTGGCACCCCAGTGCACCGCAGCACGGTAGCCTCGCAGCAGGCCAGCGGCCCCTCAGTAGCAGGGAACCTGTGCAAACACTGCACACCCAGCGGGCGCGTGATCCGCGATCAGCCAGAAAGGCGATTGCGGCGGAATCGCCCAGCAGGTCCAATGTGGGCTTCGCACCGCCGACGACAAAGAGGACGTCTGGATCAGTCCAGGCATCCTCAAAACTGTTCGTCGCCTGTATGCTGAGGCCGCAGTCCGTGGGCACCGCACCGGGGCGATGCCATGCATACTGAACTTCATAGCCCGGCAGGAAGCTCCACGCTTGAAGAGGACCGACCAGATCCAACAGGGTCATGCCCGGATATACCAAGGCCAACACTTTCATCGCGCTCTCCTTAGAGTTCACTGATCATTCTACGGCGTCGCCAGCTGCGGACCCTTAGGTTCACGGCTGTAGCGCGCCAACGCTTGCGACGAGTGGCAGCTGAAGACGAGCGACGCGCGCCGGGAAGCACCCAGCGCTTTCCTTCGTCGCGGTCGATCGCGTGGTCAGGCTGCATCACTTCGAGTCAGTGTGCCGGACGAGGCGGTGGCGCGAGTCCAACGAAGATGATGATGCCATCGCCACTCGGGTTCTGGCCGATGGTGTCGATCTTGAAATCGGGCTTCCAGTTGTTGAGGGGTCAGATGTTGCCGGCCTGATCGATACCCAGTGGCGTATTACGCATCATCGGAATGAACGTAGATAGGCCCGAGGGAGCGTTGACGCCCCAGAGCTTGGTGAGCCTGCTCCAAAGTTTGGCGTCGGCAAAGTGCGGTCGTGCGGCGACGTTGCGGAGGGTGGCCGTCATTCATCGGACCTGGAGACTGAATGTGCCGAGTCGCGACCTCAGCCGCCACCGGCGAGAGCCCGTCGCATCGCGCCGAAGCGCCTCCTGTACTGGGCTGGCGTGAGCATCACCTTCCGCCGGAACAGTCGGCTGAAGAATCCCGCGTCTTCGTAGCCGACCTCGTCCGCAATTTCGTCGATCGGGGTATCGCCCGACTCGAGCATCTGCTTCGCTTCCTCGAGGCGCAGCGTGTGCACGTACTCGAGCGGTGCCATTCCTGTGGCGTGCAGAAATCGACGCTTGAACGAGCGCTCGGCCAAGCCACTCACTTGAACCATCGCGGCGACCGGCGCGGACTCGTGATAATGCTCGGCTATCCAGACCTGGCAACGCGCAATCGCAGCATCATCTACTTGGCGCGATTGCGCCAGACGGGCGAACGGCTGCTGACCGACGGCGTGCCAATCGATGAGATTGATGCGAGCGACGTGCATCGCTGCATCGATTCCGATGAAACGGGCGATCAGGTACAGCGCGAGATCCTGCCAGGACGTGCCCCCGCCTGCCATCACGAGCCTCTGGCCATCGCCCGACACGACAAGGGCGCGCTCCTTTCGAACCTTGATTCGTGGATACCTGCTGCGCAAGACATCGCAATACGCCCAGTGCGTCGTCGCTTCGTACCCGTCGAGCATTCCGCCCTCGGCGAGCAGAACCGCCCCGGAGCATGCGGTTGCGATGGTCGCCCCGCCGGCATAACAACGCTTCAGCCAATCGATCTCTTCGGTAAACCGTCCGGTCAGCGGATCCAGGGGCGGGACCGCCAATTCTGGAACGCACACGATCCGAGGAACCGCATGGCCATCGAGGCCGGCCTGAGGCGTGATCGAGATTCCGTTGGCAACGGCAAAAGTCCGCCGCTGCGCCGAAACGATCGTCGCGTGCATCAGCGAGGGCCCCGGCTGCCCGGTCACCACGAAGCCCCAGTCGCGCCCCGCGCCCATAAGCAGGTCGTAGATCCCGTACGTCACCGAGGCGGTGGTTTCAGGGAACGTCAGGATCGCTACCTCGATGGGCTCTGGTGACGTTGTCATGGCCGATTCGTCCAGTTTCTTGCTGAAATGACTCTGGCGCTTGAACTCCTGCGAGCATACCTTTGCCTTCACTACGGCAAAAGACCCAGCGGCCGTCATTCACGACGACGAAAAGGACAGCGATCATGAGCAGCGATTCACGAGGAGTCTCCATGACGGGTGCGGATGCGTTCGCGCTGACCCGGTACGAGACGGCACTCCAACAGTTCCAGGCCTACGTGGGCGATCCCGTCGCGACGATTGAAGAGGCGTTGCAGGCCGCGCCCGCGTTCATATCCGGCCACTTGCTGAAGGCGCTCGCGCTGTACACCCTCGCGGAACGCAGGTTCGTGCCGATGGCGAGCGCCTCGCTCGCCGCGGCAAAGGCGCATGCCACGTTCGCCAACGAGCGCGAGCGCCGGCTCATCGAGGCGACCCAATTGCTGGTCGACGGTCAGTGGCATGCCGCCTGCATGGCAATCGACCGCGTCCTGGCCGATCATCCGCGTGACGCGCTTGCCCTACAGGCAGGCCACCTCATGGACTTCTACCGCGGCGACGCGCTCAACCTTCGCAATCGCGTCTCGCGGGTGCTGCCCCATTGGGACGAGTCGGTGCCGGGCTACTCCTACGTCCTGGGCATGCATGCATTCGGCCTCGAGGAGATGAATCAGTACTCCGAGGCCGAGCAGACGGCGTTGCGCGCGCTGTCGATGCAGCCCAAGGATGGCTGGGCTGTGCACGCCGCGGTGCATGTGTTTGAAATGCAGGGTCGCGTCGACGAGGGCATCGCCTTTCTTTCGTCGCGAGAGGCCGATTGGGCGCCCGGCAATGGATTCGCCTTCCACAACTTCTGGCATCTCGCGCTCTTGCATATGGATGGCGGGCAATATGAACGGTCGCTCGAGCTCTACGATCGGCACGTGCACCCGGAGCCGGCCTCGTATCTCCTGTCGCTCGTCGATGCCACGGCGCTCCTTTGGCGGCTGCAACTCGAACGGGTAAGCGTCGATAGCCGCTTCGAGCGCGTCGCCGACGACTGGGAAGCGCGCCTGGAAAGCGAGGTTGGGTTCTACGCTTTCAATGACGTGCATGCGACCATCGCGTTCGCGGTGACGGGGCGCGAGGCTGCCCTTTCGAAACTGCAGGCGGGCATGCGTCGGGAAGCTGCCTCGGAGGCGGCGAATGCAGCAATGACGCGGGACATCGGACTTCCGCTGGCTGCCGGAATTGTCGCATTCGCGCAAGGTCGGTACGCCGAGTCCATTGCGCTGATCGAACCCATGCGCGACCAGTCGCATCGTTTCGGCGGCAGTCACGCCCAACGTGACCTCGTCACACTGACGCTGATCGAGGCCGCGTTGCGTAGCGGCGATGCGATCCGCGCGCGGCACTACATCGCGGAGCGCCTCGTGCATAAGCCGAAGAGCCAATGGGGCAGACGCTTGTGGTCGAGGGCGGCGCAGGCGACTCGGCTCGGTGCTGCCGCGTAGCGCCGCCTGCATACGGCGTAGACGCGGCCTCGACATAACCGCAATCAGGGAGTCCATCGAGGTTTGCAACGGGTTGGAGCCGCGGTACATCGAGGCGACTCCGCAGATTCCCGGTTCGGTCGTCGGACTCGAATTTGAACGACCGCAATGCGTGGCAGGAATGTCGGCTTCGGACCGCAAGCGGACGAAGCACGGTCTTGACGGCCAACGCCCCGGTTCAGCGGCGGCGAAGATCGCCGTCCGCTGCAGCCGATTGTGAGGCCAATCCTAGAGTCTTGGCGTTAACTCTTGGATATCCTGCTCGCTTTTCTCATCGAGAGGCATCTGCACAAGACCTTTTCCGCGAGAAAAGTCGATTTTCTTCAAATCAAGTTGCCGCACGCGACGGCTGCTCGAGCGGGCTAATGCCGGAGTTGAGCGGAAGACGGAGCCATGCCGCTGGCTCTCCGCTTGAACGCCTGGCTTGGCCTCACAGCGCGGGCCAACGAGCAACCAGCCCATACAGGTGCACCAGGCCGATGACCAGGCAGATGCCTGAAGAGACAAACCAGAACGTAGAGGAGTTATCCGGGAACGACTGACGCAGAAATGGAAAAGCGAGCGCGCGACCGAGATACACCACTGTGATGACGAACAGCGCTACTTTCGTGAACGGCAGAAGGGCAATTAGCCCGGCGCCAGACAGGGCGTAGGCCGACCAAGCCAGGAGAGTAGCCGCGATGGCCAGCGTGATGAGGGTTGGTTGAAGCTTTCCAGCTTCGACGGCGCGCGCCATCTTCTCTCCGGCGCCCATGAATCGGTAGGCCGAAGGGCCTACTGCAACGCACGCCAAGTGGGCGACGGCTGCCGCCGCACTGAATGCGGAAGCCGTGGCGAGCGCGATGGTTCCAGAAGTGGTCACGGTGGGTGGTGTGTGAGTCTTAACGAGAAAGGCAACCGGCGGGCCGCGCCGACGTCTGCCAGGTCGAAGTCCCGTACCGGCCGGTGCGGTTGAGCGACATGTCAGGCCCCACTGCGTTGCGCAGGCGCGGTCCAGCAGTAACGACTGACGGCCCGCCGCACACCCTGGAAGAGCATGTCTTCGTTTTGCACATGAGCAAACGATACATGCTCGAGTATGCGGCGTGAAGGAATGTTCTCGACGGCCGTGATGGCAAGGACGCGCGACACCCGAAAGGTACTGGCGATCCAGTCGCAGGCGCAATCCAGTGACGCAACGCCATAGTCCTGGCCGCGGGCCGACTCCGCGATGGCGTAGGAGACTTCGACTTCGTTGTCGAGGGGACTAAACCCGACGTGGCCAAGCAACTGCGATGTTCTGGCCTCAGCGACTGCGAGAACGTATGGACCAAGCCGCGGATGCCCCGGCTCTTCGTAGCTGGAGATCAGGTACGCTTGCCCCCGTGCAGTCGATCGTCGTCAAGCCGCCAGAGCAACGCGGGCCGCTTCAGTCATCGACATTCTTGGAGGGAACCGGCCGGGCGACTGGGCCGATGTCGGACGTCTCCGCCGTGTGGCTTTCTAGACACATTCTAGACACGCCTCGGCGCGGCGCGTCTAACGTCCTGTGAGCGACCCGAGACATAGGTTACAGAACGTACCGGACACATGGGTAACACTTTCCGCATTTTAGCGGGAGGTGTCTATGCCGTGGAAGGAGTGTTCGGTGATGGACGAGCGCCTGCGGTTTGTCGTCAAGTTGTTGGATGGCGAGGCAATGACGGAGGTGTGCCGGGAGTTTGGCATCTCCCGCAAGACCGGGTACAAGATCTTTGCCCGCTACCGCGAGCACGGGGCCGAGGCGTTGAGCGACCGCTCCCGCCGGCCGGTACGGTACGCCAACCAGCTGCCGGCGCAGATCGAGAGCCTGATCGTCCGGCTCAAGCGCGAGAAGCCGCATTGGGGGGCGCGCAAGATTCGCGAACTGCTGGTGCGCCGTTTGGACGGGGACTTGCGCATCCCGGCCAAGAGCACCATCCATGCTGTCTTGCATCGGCACGGCCTGGTCAAGGCGATTCGCCGCCCGCGGCCGCGCGCCAGCGGCACCCCGCTATCCCCGGGCGTCACGCCCAACGACCTGTGGTGCGCCGACTTCAAGGGCGAGTTCAAGCTCGGCAACGGCTCCTACTGTTACCCCCTCACCGTCACCGACCACGCCTCCCGTTTCCTGCTGCTCTGCGAGGCACTGGAATCGACCCGCGAAGACACCGCCATCACGGCCTTCGAGCAACTTTTCCGCGAGCGCGGCCTGCCCGCCGCCATCCGCTCCGACAACGGCGTCCCCTTCGCCAGCCCCAACGCCCTATTCAACCTGTCCAAGCTGTCCGTCTGGTGGCTGCGCCTGGGCATCGCTATCGAGCGCATCAAGCCCGGTCATCCGCAGCAAAACGGCCGCCACGAGCGCATGCACCTGACCTTGAAAAAAGAAGCCACCCGCCCGCCCGGCATGAACAGCCTCCAGCAGCAGGCGCGCTTCGATACCTTCGTTCAGGAGTTCAACACCGAGCGGCCGCACGAGGCCTTGGCCATGAAGACCCCGGCCGAAATGTATTCAGCCTCGCCAACGCGTTATCGTGGGTTGCCCGAACTGACCTACCCGCTGCACGATCGCGACGTGCTGGTCACCGCCTGCGGGCGCATCTGCATGCACCGCAAACGCATCAGCCTCTCTCACGTCCTGGCCGGTCAGCGCGTCGGTATCAAGGAAGTCGACGAGGGCATTTGGATCGTCAGCTTCATGCAGTACGATCTCGGCTACATCGACTTGGAGCAGAAAACCCTGCAACCCTTGGACAACCCGTTCGGCACGCGGTTGTCACCCATGTCTTAGGTACGATCTGTCACCCATGTCTCAGGGTCGTACACTGTTTTTACTGGCGTCCCCAGGGGGATTCGAACCCCCGTACCTACCGTGAAAGGGTAGTGTCCTAGGCCTCTAGACGATGGGGACGTTGCTTGCCGCCGCGGCGTTGGGCGTCGCGGCTACCATCGGTGCTGCTTGGTGCTGTGGTGGAGGTAAGCGGGATCGAACCGCTGACCTCTTGCATGCCATGCAAGCGCTCTCCCAGCTGAGCTATACCCCCACGGCGAATTTGCAATTATAGCTTCAGGCGAATGCGCTGGCAAACGTGGAATGCAGGTTTCCGGCGCGGGCCGGACGGGGCGTTCGCGGAGTGGGCTATGATCGCGCGGCCATCGCCGACGCCGGCACCCCACCCCCTTCGCCAACGCCATCCGGTTCCCGCCATGCCTGCTTCATTGCCCCGCTTGGGCGAAAGTGCACTGCCCGATCTGCGCGAACGCGTCATCCTGGTGACCGGCGCCACCGGCGGGCTGGGCAGCGCCCTCGCCCGCGCCTGCGCGGCCGCCGGGGCCACCGTCGTGCTGCACGCCCGCGTCGTGCGCAAGCTGGAGGCGCTGTACGACGAAATCGTCGCCGCCGGGCATCCGGAGCCGGTGATCCTGCCGCTCGACCTGGCGAAGGCGACCGCGGAGGACTTCGGCAACGTCGCGCAGGCGCTGCAGGCGCAATGCGGGCGGCTGGATGCGCTGGTGCATACCGCGGCGCTGCTGGGCACGCTGGGACCGATCGAGCACCAGTCGTTCGACGCCTGGCTGTCGATGCTGCGCGTGAACGTCGCGGCGCCGATGGGCCTGACCCGCGCGGTGATGCCGCTGCTCGCCGCCGCGCCCGACGCCAGCGTGCTCTTCACGCTCGACGACCGCGGCGAGGCGCCGCGCGCCTACTGGGGCGGCTATGCGGTCGCCAAGGCCGGCGTCGGCGCGCTGGCGCGCGAACTCGCGGACGAATGGGAGAACCGCCCGCAGCTGCGCATCAACGCCGTCGTGCCGGGTCCGATGCGCTCGCCGCTGCGTGCGCGCACGCACCCGGGTGAGGATCTCAATGCGCGGCCGCTGCCCGAGACGCTGGTACCGCTGTACCTGCACCTGATCGCCGGCCAGACCAAGGCGGACAGCGGCATGCTCTACAACGCGGTCGACTGGCGGTGCGGGCGCGACTGCGCCGGGCCGTTGCGCGCATAGCGCAGCAGCACGCGCAGCCGGCGGAAATCGTCCTCCGGCAGCGCATCCGGTACGAGCAGGATCGCCCGCGATCGCCACGCGCCGTCGGGGCGCCAGACGATGGTGGTGACCAGCGCGCCGACGCGGCTGCTGCCACGCACGTGTCCGGCGACGAGGCGGCCGTCGACCGTCGCGCACGGCGAGCAGCCGGTTGGGCGCGAGCCACAGTTCGACGCTCGCACGCGCGCCATGACGCCAGGCAATGGTGCGAACGCTGTCGACCGTCCAGACCGCCAGCGCGGCGGCGGCCGCCAGCAACTGCCATCCGGCCAGCGGCAGCGCGAAGAGCACGCCCAGCGTCGCGGCCGACGCCGCGCAGAGGCCAAGCGCGATCGTGCGCGAGGGTCTGAGGATCACGTGAACCGAAGGCGGCGCGGACATGCCGCCATTGCAGCCCGGCCGAGGCCGCCATGCCATCGGCCGGACGGACGAGCGGGCGCGCGCGTCAGTTCGCCTGGCCGTTGGCTTTCGCGAGCGCGAGCCAGGTGGCGACGACCGTGTCCGGGTTGAGCGAAATGCTCTCGATGCCCTGCTCGACCAGCCACTGCGCCAGATCGGGATGGTCGGACGGCCCCTGCCCGCAGATGCCCACGTACTTGCCCTGGCGCCGGCAGGCGTCGATGGCCATCTTGAGCAGCGCCTTGACCGCGGGATTGCGCTCGTCGAAGGTCGCGGCGATGGTTCCGCCGGCATCGCGGTCGAGGCCCAGCGTGAGCTGGGTCAGGTCGTTGGAGCCGATCGAGAAGCCGTCGAAGTGCTCGAGAAACTCGTCGGCGAGCAGCGCGTTGGACGGCAGTTCGCACATCATGATCACGCGCAGGCCGTTCTCGCCGCGCACCAGCCCGTTCTTCGCCAGCAGTTCGATCACCTGTGCCGCCTCGGTGGTGGTGCGCACGAACGGGATCATCAGCTCGACGTTGGTGAAGCCCATGTCGTTGCGCACGCGCTTCATCGCTTCGCACTCCAGCGCGAAGCAGTCGTAGAAGGACGGCGCGATGTAGCGCGACGCGCCGCGGAAGCCGAGCATCGGGTTTTCCTCGTGCGGCTCGTAGCGGCTCCCGCCCAGCAGGTTCGAGTACTCGTTGGACTTGAAGTCGGACAGGCGCACGATCACCTTCTTGGGAAAGAAGGCCGCGGCGATGGTCGCGACGCCTTCGGCGATCTTCTGCACGTAGAACGTGGTCGGATCCGCATAGCCGGCGATGCGCGCCTCGATCTCCCGGCGCTCCTCCACCGGCTGACGCTGGAGTTCGAGCAGCGCCTTGGGGTGGATGCCGACGTTGCGGTTGATGATGAATTCCAGCCGGGCCAGGCCCACGCCGTCGTTGGGCAGGCGCTGGAACTCGAAGGCGAGCTCGGGATTGCCGACGTTCATCATCAGCTTGGTCGGCGCCGGCGGCATCCGGTCGATCGGCACGTCGACCACCTCCACCGGCAGCAGTCCGGCGTAGACGTGGCCGGTGTCGCCGTCGGCGCAGGACACGGTGACCAGGTCGCCGTCGGCGAACACGCGGGTCGCGTCGCCGCAGCCGACCACCGCCGGGATGCCCAGTTCGCGGGCGATGATCGCCGCATGGCAGGTGCGCCCGCCGCGGTTGGTGACGATGGCCGCCGCGCGCTTCATCACCGGCTCCCAGTCGGGGTCGGTCATGTCGGCGACCAGCACGTCGCCCGCGGCGACGCGGTCCATTTCGGCCGGCGACTTCACCAGCCGCACGCGGCCCTGGCCGATCTTCTGCCCGATCGCCCGGCCGCTGGCGAGCACTTCGGAGGTGCCACCCAGCCGGTAGCGGCGCAGGTCGCTGCCTGCCTGCTCGCGCGACTTGACCGTCTCCGGCCGCGCCTGCAGCACGTAGAGCAGGCCGTCGCCGGCGTCGCGCGCCCACTCGATGTCCATCGGCCGGCCATAGTGCCGCTCGATGGCCAGCGCGTAGCGGGCGAGTTCCTCGGCCTCGGCGTCGGTGATCGAAAAGCGCAGCCGTTCCGCCGCCGGCACTTCCACCGTCATCGTCGAGCGGCCGGCCATGGCCGCGTCGCCGAACACCATCTTCAGCGCCTTGCCGCCGACGGTCTTGCGCAGGATCGCCGGGCGACCCGCGGCGATGTTGCGCTTGTCGACGTAGAACTCGTCGGGGTTGACCGCGCCCTGCACCACGGTCTCGCCCAGTCCGTACGAGGCGGTGATGAACACCACCTGGTCGAAGCCGGATTCGGTGTCGAGGGTGAACATGACCCCTGCCGCGGCCCCGTCGCTGCGGACCATGCGCTGGACGCCGGCCGACAGCGCGACGTCGGCGTGGGCGAAGCCCTGGTGGACGCGATAGGCGATCGCCCGGTCGTTGTAGAGGGAGGCAAACACTTCACGCATCGCATGAATTATGTTATCCAATCCACTGATATTTAGATAGGTTTCCTGCTGACCGGCGAACGAGGCGTCGGGCAGGTCCTCGGCGGTGGCCGAGGATCGCACGGCGAAGGTGGCGTCGGCGTCGCCCGCGGTGAGCGCCGCGTAGGCCTCGCCGATGGCAGCCTCGAGCGCCGGCGGCAACGCGGCCGCAGTCACCCAGCCACGGATTTCCGCGCCGACGCGCGCCAGGCTCGCCACGTCGTCGACATCCAGTCCGGAAAGGCGGGCGTCGATGCGCGCCGGCAGGTCGTTGTGCGCCAGGAATTCGCGAAAGGCCGCCGCGGTGGTGGCGAAGCCGCCGGGAACCCGGATGCCGGCGCCGGCGAGATGGCCGATCATTTCGCCCAGCGAGGCATTCTTGCCCCCCACCGAGTCGAGATCGGCCATGCGCAGCCGGTCGAGTGAGATCACGCGCGCGTCCAAAAAGGTCCCCCCAAGGCTGGATGTGGTGCGGTGCGAAGAAAACCGTCCAAGAGCACCATTCTACCTTCCCGGCATTGCTGCCCGGTCCCTGTGCCGCAATGCAGCAAGCAGGAATCCGGTTCCCGAAAAGCCACATGGCCGCATCGGCGGCCATGTGGGCGGTGAGATCGACGCGGCGCGGTTCAGCCGGTGCGCAGCTTTTCGTCCTCGGGGAGCGATCAGTTCGTCGGAATCGACGAAGCCTCCGGCATCGCTGCTTTCCGCGGCAAGGTTGACCCCGGGATCCGTCGGATGCCGGCTGCCGGCTTTTCACCGCGCGTCGCAGCGTCCGGTACAGGTCCGGATGCGATTCCTTGAGGTAGCTGATGATTTCGAAGTCGACCCGCTTGACCTGCGACAGGTCCAGCTGCTCGACGTGCACCAGCCGCAGCAATTCCTTGACCGGGCGCGGCATGTCGCGGCCGCTTTCATAGCGCGACCCACCGCTCTGGGTGACCCCGATCTGCGTCCAGAATTGCTCCTGGTTCATGCCCAGCCGCCGGCGGATTTCCCGGGGATTCAAGACGCGATCGAGAATTTTCACTGTGAATGCCCTTTGGCTGGAACGCAGATGCTGCGCACACAGGGTCGCGGCCCGCGCCGCCTCATACCAATGGCATATTTTTGCCCGGAATGCAGCGTAAACGCAAGCACGACATGCAATTCATCGATCTGGCACCACCCCAGGCAGCGACAGAATCCGCGGTTTGTAGTTTACACATGAACCCGCGGCGCAGCGCAATGCGCACCATCGGGGCGGACTTCGCGCCCGCCAAAGGGGGCTGCACGACATGCGCTACCATCGCTGGTCGCACAGCTATCCTCCCGCCATGGCGCAGTACGATCTGCAC
Organism: uncultured beta proteobacterium; assembly: GCA_963699765.1. GTDB lineage: Bacteria > Pseudomonadota > Gammaproteobacteria > Burkholderiales > Casimicrobiaceae > VBCG01. The sequence goes on from CAVOVD010000011.1 coordinate 496,408, forward strand.
TGCCATTCCACCCGATCCGACGGCCTGCTGTCGCCGGCCGCCGTCGTCCAGCGCGCGGCTGCGCGTGGTGTCGCCGTTCTGGCCCTGACCGACCACGACGACACCGGCGGTCTCGCCGAGGCCGCGGCCGCCGCCTGCGACAGCTCGCTGACGCTGGTCCCCGGCGCGGAGCTGTCGGTGAGTTGGGGCAGCCATACGCTGCACGTCGTTGCGTTGCAGATCGATGTCGACGATCCGGCCCTGTCCGAGGGTCTGGCCAGCATTCGCAAAGGGCGCGACGAACGGGCGCACCGGATCGCCGATGCGCTCGCGCAGGCCGGCATTCCGGGCGCCTACGAAGGCGCGCGCCGGTTCGTGACCAGCGAGCCGCTGATCTCGCGGACGCATTTCGCGCGGTTCCTGGTCGAGGCGGGCTACGTCAGGGAAACGCGGGAAGTCTTCAAACGCTACCTGGTGCCGGGCAAGCCGGGGTACGTAGAGCATCCCTGGGCTTCGCTCGGCCAGGCGATCGACTGGATACGCGGCGCGGGCGGTCAGGCGGTGCTGGCGCATCCGGGCCGCTATCGGCTGACCGGCAGCGGCATGCGCGAATTGCTGACCGAGTTTCGCGATCGCGGCGGCGACGGCATCGAGGTCCTGTCGTCCGCGCATACGCAGGCGCAGGTCGCCGAATTCGCCACCCACGCGCGCGTGCTCGGGCTGCTGGCCTCCACCGGTTCCGACTACCACGGCCCGGGCGAGAGTTCGCTCGACCTGGGCGATCTGCCGGAACTGCCGACGGGCGTCGTTCCCGTCTGGTCGCGCTGGTAACCCCGCGCGTACCGCCATTCCGCCGCGTCCCGACTCATGCCGAACCGTCGCACCGTCTTCTTCGTCTCCGACCGCACCGGCATCACCGCGGAGATGCTCGGCAACAGCCTGCTGACCCAGTTCGAGGACTTCCAGTTCGAACGAGTGACGATCCCCTTCGTCGATTCCGAGGAGCGCGTCGCCGACGCCGTGCGCCAGGTCAACGAGGCGGCGGCACGCGAAGGCCGACGGCCCATCGTGATCAGCTCGGTCGTCGACGACGCGATGAGCGCCATCATCCGCCGCGACGCCAATGCGCTGACGCTGGACCTGTTCCAGGTGTTCATCCAGCCGCTCGAGGCGGAACTCGGGGCCAAGAGTTCGCACGCGGCCGGGCGCTCGCACGGCAGCGCCAGCGGGCACGAGTATTTCGCGCGGATGGAAGCGATCAATTTTTCGCAGCAGCACGACGACGGCGCATCGACGCGCGACCTCGGCAAGGGACAGGTGATCCTGGTCGGCGTCTCGCGTTGCGGCAAGACGCCGACGTCGCTGTACCTGGCGCTGCAGTTCGGTATTCGTGCGGCGAATTTCCCGCTGACCCCGGACGACTTCGTCGACAGGCGTCTGCCGGCATCGGTGCGGCCATACCGCGACCGCCTGTTCGGATTGACCATTCAGCCAGAGCGCCTGCGCGAAATCCGCGAGGAACGCCGTCCCGGCAGCAAGTACGCCGCGCTCGACAACTGCCGGCAGGAGGTGCGCGAGGCCGAAGCCCTGATGGTGCGCGAGGGGATTCCGATGCTCGACACGACCACCAAGTCGATCGAGGAAATCGCCACGACCATCGTGCACCGGGCACGACTGCAGCGCCACGCCTACTGAGAGCCGGCGACGCGTCAGAGCCCGTAGAAGCGCCGCGCCGCGCCGCCCATGACCGCGGCCCGGTCCTCGGCCGACCAGTCGGAGAGCAAGGCGACCGTGGCGGCGAACCAGCTCTGATAGGTCCCGGCGAGATTGACCACCGGCCAGTCGCTGCCCCACATCAGGCGCTGCGGCCCGAACTGCTCGGCGAGGAAATCCACATAGGGTCGCAACCGGTCGATGGTCCAGCCCGGTCCTGCCTCGGTGACCAGCCCGGACAGCTTGCAGCGCACGCGAGCGTGACCGGCGGCTTCGCGCATCAGGCTGGCCCACGGCTCCCAGGCGCCGTGGGCGATGTCGGGCTTGCCCGCGTGATCGATCACCACGGCCAGGTCGGAATGGCGTTCGAGCATCCGCAGCAGCGCCGGCAACTGCGCCGGCCTGACCAGCGCGTCGAAGCGCAGCCCCAGGCGTGGCAGCGCGGCCAGCGTGCGCCCCACGTCGGCGCGAAGTATCCACTCGTGATCGGGCAGGTCCTGCAGCATCGGCCGCACGCCCTTGAGCAATGGGCTGCGCGCCAGGCGCGCCAGCGTCGGGATCGCGTCGGCGGCGCAGAGGTCTACCCAGCCGACGACGCCGCCGACCACCCCCTCGCTCGCGGAAGCGATGTCGAGCAGATAGCGCGTTTCCGCGACCGTGGGCGCGGCCTGCACCAGGACGCAGGACGCAACCCCTGCCCTCTCGCGCAACGGTTCGAGGTCGCGCAACGAATAGTCCCGGTGCAGCTCGGCCAACGCAGGCGTGATCCAGCCGTAGTCGCCGCGCGCGAGCGACCAGACGTGGAGATGGGCGTCGACGTGGCGGATCACGGATGTGGCGCGTCCGAAGGAATGAGCCCCTGCGCAACCAGGGCGGCCCAGAACGATGCCGGGATCGGATGTCGGGACATGGCGAGATTTTCGTCGAATTCGGTCACGCTGCGGGCACCGACCAGAATGGCGGCGACGGCCGGATGCGCGCGCGGGAACGCCAGCGCCGCCGCCTGCAGCGGCACGCCGAACTCCTCGCAGGTCGCCTCCAGCGCCGCCACGCGCGCCACCACGGCTGGCGAGGCAGGGGCATAGTCGAACCGCGGCGGCACGCCGTCGGCCGGCGTTGCGCCAGTGGCGAGTATGCCGGAGTTGAAGACTCCACCCATGACCATCGCCACCTTGCGCCGCAGGCAGGTCGGCAGGAGTACGGGCAACGCCGACTGATCGGCCAGCGTGTAGCGTCCCGCCAGCAGGATGACGTCGAGATCGGCGTGGGCAAGCGTTTCCAGGCAGATGGACACGCCGTTGACGCCGATGCCAAAGGCGGCGATCGCGCCCGCCGCCTTCTGCTGCGCCAGTGCCGGCAGCCCGCCGTCGAGCAGGCTGCGGAAGTGCCTGTCGAAATCCTCGCCATGCGTCGCCCGGTCGAGGTCGTGGACATAGACGAGGTCGAGGCGGTCGATGCCAAGCCGGGCCCGGCTCGCGTCCAGCGAGCGCAGCACGCCGTCGCGCGAGTAGTCGTAGCTTTGCCGCAGCGGCGGCAGGTCGACGTAACCGTGCCTTGTCGTTGGCGCGTCCGGATCGTCGTGCAGCAGACGCCCCACCTTGGTCGACAGCAGAAAACCATCGCGCGGCAGATCGCGCAGCGCGGAGCCGAAGCGCCGCTCGGACAGGCCATTGCCGTAATGCGGCGCGGTGTCGAAGTAGCGCACGCCAGCGGCGAAGGCATGCCGGACCAGCGCGACGGCCGCGTCGTCGGAGACCGGGGAGAACAGATTGCCCAATGGCGCCCCACCCAGGGCGAGCCGATGCGCGGCGAGCAGTTCGCGCCAGCGCGCGGTCATCGGCGACCAGCGTTGATGGGTGCTCTCGGTTGGCTCACCGGTAGGTCAATGGCAGTTCGCCGGCGTCAGCGCAAGGCGACGTTGTTGTTCGCATGCCGACAGGTCGGCGCTACACTACGCGCCGATGCTACGCGATCGCGGCCTGGGTCGGCAACCGACCCGCCCGAAGCGCACATCACCGATGCGCGCAACCGCGCGCCGGAAATCCAGCCAACGATCCATGATCACTTCCAGACCACATGTCGTCAGCGGCCTCTGGTGCGCGATGCTGACCCCGTTCACCGCCGCCGGCACGATCGATCATCCCCGGCTCGTCGCCCACGCGAGGCGCCTGCTCGACGCCGGCGTCGCCGGGCTCGCGCCTTTCGGCACGACCGGCGAAGGCCAGTCGTTGTCGATGGCCGAGCGCCGCGCCGGCCTCGACGCGCTGCTCGCCGGCGGCATTCCGGCAGAGCGCATCGTCGCCGCCACCGGCTGCGCCGCGCTACCCGAGACCGTCGAGCTGTCCCGCCACGCGTTGCGCTCCGGCTGCGCGACCAGCCTGGTGCTGCCGCCTTTTTTCTGGAAGGGTGTCGACGATGCCGGGCTGTTCGACTGGTACGCGCGGCTGATCGAGGGCGTCGGCGACCCGCGGTTCAAGCTGCTTCTCTACCATCTGCCGCAGGTGTCGGCGGTACCGCTGTCGGTGGATCTGGTCGCCCGTCTCGCCGCGGCCTTTCCCGACACGATCGCCGGCATCAAGGACAGCGAAGGCAACTGGGCGCACACCGAGGCTCTGCTCGCCCGCGTGCCGCAACTCGCCGTTCTCATCGGCCACGAGCCGCACCTGCCCCGGCTGATGCGCGCCGGCGGCGCGGGAACGATCTGCGGTGTCGCCAACCTCCATCCCGGACTGGTGCAGGCGCTGCTGCAGCGCGAAGTTGCCGCGGAGACCGAGGCGCGCATCGCCCGGTTCCTGGACGTCGCGTTCCGGCAGCCGCTGATTCCCGGCCTGAAGGCGATGCTCGCCGACCAGACGGGCGACCCCGGCTGGATACGTGTGCGCCCGCCGCTGGTTGCGCTCACCGATGAGCAGCGACGCAGTCTGCGCTCGGCCGCGGCGGAGTTCGACCATGATCGCCACCAGGCGCAGCAATAGGCGCCGCATGCTCGATCGCACCGAACGGGCGGTAGGTCGCGATGCTGGTCGTCTTCGGCTCGATCAATCTCGACCTGGTCGCCCGTGTCGGACGCAGCCCATTGCCCGGCGAAACGCTCGCCGGCAGCGAATTCTTCGCCGCGCCCGGCGGCAAGGGTGCCAACCAGGCGCTGGCCGCGCGGCGGGCCGGCGCCGAGGTGGCGCTGTTCGGCGCGGTGGGACGCGACGACTTCGCCGCGCAGGCGCAGGCTGGTCTGCGCGCCGCCGGGGTCGATCTCGCCGGCGTGGTGGAGGTGGCGGCGCCGACCGGAGTGGCGCTGATCCACGTGGCCGACAGCGGCGAGAACTCGATCGTCGTCGTCCCTGGCGCCAATGCGCTGGCGCGCGCCGCGCAGGCAGGCGATGCGCTGACCGGCGCCGGCACGCTGCTGATGCAGCTCGAGGTGCCCATCGCCGAGGTGGACGCGCTGGCGCGGCGCGCGCGTGCCTGCGGCGTGCGCTGCGTGTTGAACGCCGCGCCTGCGCAGACGCTGCCGCGTTCGCTGCTCGAATCGCTGGACCTGCTGATCGTCAACGAACACGAGGCCGCAGCGCTGGCCGCGGCCGCCGATCTTCCGCGCGAGCCCGAGCGCCTGGCGCGGGTGCTCGCTGATCGCTACGGCCTGCAGACCGTGGTGACGCTGGGTGCGCGCGGCGCGCTGACCGTCGCCGATGGTCAGCCGCTGCGCGCCGTGCCTCCGCCGGTCGAACGTGCGCGACACGACCGGGGCGGGTGACGCCTTCGCCGGTGCGCTGTGCGCGGCGCTCGACCGCGGCGCAGGCCCCGCCGCTGCGCTCGCCGACGGCGTCGCCGCCGGGGCGCTCGCCTGCGAGACGCTGGGCGCGCAGTCGGCACTGGCGGATTCCGGACAGATACGCCTTGCCGCAGAGAAGGTAGAATGGGCCGACCTCCCCTGACCTCTGGAGACGAACGATGTCCAAGTCCATTCTCTGCGTTACCCGCCGACTGCTGCTGGCGCTGATCCTCACGCTGCCGCTGGGGGCGATGCGCGACGCCGGCGCCCACGAGTACAGCGATCTGTGGTGGAACCCGAGCGAAAGCGGCTGGGGCGTGCAGTTCGTCCAGTCCGACGAATTCATGTTTGCCACCGCGTTCGTGCAGAGGCTGGACAAGACCGCGGACTGGTACGCCGGGCAGTTGAACCTGGGCGCCAACGGCGTGTGGAGCGGCCCGCTGTATTCCGTCACCGGCTCGTATTTCGGCGGACCGTGGAATCCGGCCGACGTCAACGCCACGCAGGTCGGCACCATGACCTTCACGCCGTCCAGCCCGACCACCGGCGTGCTGACCTACAACGTCGGCACGACGATCGTCACCAAGAACATCACCCGGCAGACGCTGACGCGCATCCCGCTGGGCGGCAGTTATTCCGGGTCGCTGCTGTCGATCTTCTCCAGCTGCAACAACCCGAACGACAACGGGCCGCTGACGCTGTTCAACAACCTGGCGGTCACGCAGACGTCGGGCGGGCAGCTGCAGCTGGACTTTACGTTCGCCGGCGGATCCTGCAGGCTCTCCGGCGCGTTCATCCAGGAAGGGCAGTTGTATCGCGTTCCGGGCGCCTCCTACGTCTGCGACACCGGGACACCGCTGGTGGCCCAACTGTCGCAGGTCAAGGCAACCAACCAGGGCATCGAAGGCGAGTGGGTCTCCGCGGTGGGCAACGGCTGCATCGAGGCAGCGTATTTCTCCGCCGTACTCGAATAAGCGCGCGCGTCAGCGGCGCGTGCGGCGCAGCGCCTCGTAGAGCACCACGGCTGCCGCCGCGGCGGCATTGAGCGATTCCATGCCGCCCGGCATGGGAATGGAGACCCGCAGGTCCGCCGCATCCAGCACGGCGCCGGACAGGCCGGCACCCTCGTTGCCGATGGCCACCGCCAGCGGCAGCTCGAGCGCGCAGCCGTAGAGATCGGTTCCGTCGCGGGCGACCAGCGCAGCGACATGCCCGCCCTGCGCGCGGAACGACGTCGCCCACGCCGCGAGGTCGACGTCCTCGACGATCGTGGTCAGGAAGTGCGCGCCCTGGCCCGCGCGCAGCACCTTGGGCGCCCACGCGAATGCGCAATGCTTCGACAGCAGCACCTGCTCGACGCCGGCGGCGGCCGCGGTGCGCAGCATGGTGCCGACATTGCCTGGGTCCTGCAGGTCGTCGAGCAGCAGGTGGAACCGGCCCGGCTGCGGCGGACTCGTCGTCGGCGTGCGCACGATCGCCAGCACGCCGATGGCGGCGGGCAGCGTCGAGACCTCGGCGAACAACGGCCCCGGCACGACCACCACGGCCGCGGCCGGCAACCGCGCCGCCAGCGCGGCGATGCCCGGCGCGTCCAGCTGGTCCTCGACGACGATCAGCGCCTCCGGCGGCCCGATCCGGTCGAGATAGACGCCGACCAGATGCTCGCCCTCGAGCACGCACTTGCCGGCCTTGCGGCGGTCGCGCGACGAGGCGATCAGCGCCGCGGCTTCCGACAGCCGCGGATTGCGCCGGGAGGTGACGCGTTGCACCGGGCGCGCTTTCGGCCGCCTAGGGCTTGGCCGCCGGCGCGGCCGGCGTTCCCGCCGGCGCCGCCGGCTGGACCTGGAAGAACACCTCGTCGCTCCTGATCATCCCGAGTTCCGAGCGGGCGCGTTCCTCGATCGCCTCCGACCCGGTCTTCAGATCGCGCACGTCGGCATCCAGCGCCTCGTTGCGCGCCTTGAGCCTGGCGTTCGCTTCACGCTGCAGCTCGATCTGCCGGCCGGTCTCGCGCACCTGCAGCCAGCTCCCTTTGCCCAGCCACATCGGATACTGCAGCGCCAGGATCGCCGCGATGAACACCAGCGCGAGCCAGCGCATCGCTAGCCCGTGCCGACCCCGCCGCGCCGCCGCGGCGGACAACCCAGGCTGCTGGCAGGTGCGCGCAGCATCCTAGGCGATGTTGAAGAACGCCTCGCGGCCCGGGTAGCTCGCCGCGTCGCCCAGATCCTCCTCGATGCGCAGCAGCTGGTTGTACTTGGCGATGCGGTCGGAGCGCGACAGCGAGCCGGTCTTGATCTGGCCGGCGTTGGTGCCCACGGCGATGTCGGCGATGAGGCTGTCCTCGGTCTCGCCCGAGCGATGCGAGATCACCGCCGTGTACCGGGCGCGGTTGGCCATGCCGATGGCGGCGAAGGTTTCCGACAGCGTCCCGATCTGGTTGATCTTGACCAGGATCGAGTTGGCCACGCCCCGGGCGATGCCCTGCTTCAGGATCTTCGTATTGGTGACGAAGATGTCGTCGCCGACCAGCTGCACGTTGCGGCCGAGGCGATCGGTCAGGTGCTTCCAGCCGGCCCAGTCGTCCTCCGCCATGCCGTCCTCGATGCTGATGATCGGATACTTGTCGCACCAGGTCGCCAGCACGTCGGCGAACTGCTCCGAGGTCAGCGTGCGCTTCTCCGCCTCCAGTCGGTAGCCGCCGTCGCGGTGGAACTCGGTGGCCGCGCAGTCGAGCGCCAGCGCGATGTCGGTGCCCGGCGTGTAGCCGGCCTTGTCGATTGCCTCGACCAGCAGCTGCAGAGCGGCCTCGTTGCTGGGCAGGTTGGGCGCGAAGCCGCCCTCGTCGCCGACGGTGGTCGGCATGCCGCGCGCATCGATCATCTTCTTCAGCGTGTGGAAGACCTCGGCGCCGTAGCGCAACGCCTCGCGAAAGCTCGGCGCGCCCAGCGGCACCAGCATGAACTCCTGCAGATCGATGGCGTTGTTGGCATGCGCGCCGCCGTTGATGACGTTCATCAGCGGCACCGGCAGCTGCATCTGGCCGGCGCCGCCGAGATAACGGTAGAGCGGCAGCGACGACTCGTCGGCGGCGGCCTTGGCCACCGCGCAGGAGACCGCCAGGATGGCGTTGGCGCCGAGTCGGGCCTTGTTGTCGGTGCCGTCGAGTTCGATCAGCGTCCGGTCGATGAAGCCCTGCTCGGTGGCGTCGAGGCCGAGGATCGCCTCGCAGATCTCGGTGTTCACGTTCTCGACCGCGCGCATGACGCCCTTGCCGAGATAGCGTGCGGCATCGCCGTCGCGCAGTTCGATGGCCTCCTTGGAACCGGTTGATGCGCCGGAGGGCACCGCGGCCCGGCCGGAAACGCCGGACTCGAGCACCACGTCGGCTTCGATGGTGGGATTGCCGCGGGAATCGAGGATTTCGCGGGCGATGACGTCGACGATTGCACTCATGATCGGGATTCGCTTGGATCAGGCACTGGGTTGATTGGCGACCTGGGCTTCGGTCGGACGGGTCATGGCGGCCGGCTGGTCGGGGACTTCGTAGTCGCAGATCACCCATTCGGCGAGCTGGCGCAGCAGCGCGACGACCTCCTGGTGCGCCGGATGCGGACCGTAGGCCTCGAGATCGGCGCGGGTGGCGAAGGCCATGTTGATGCCGATGTCGTAGGCCACCGGCCGGTCGGTGAAATTCCAGCCGTACTCGAAGCGCACGATGCCGTCGCACTTGTCGGCGAGCGCCGCGAACTTGGCCTCCCAGGCGGGAACGCGGGGATCGGCGCGGGTGATGCCGGGCTTCAGCTTGATCAGGACGAGATGGACGAACATGGGATCTCCGTGCGTTGAAGCGAATCGGTTGGCGGCAGGGCAGTGGATCAGGCCTGTGCGGCCATCAGGGAAGTCTCCGGAAAACCGCGGCGCTTGACGACGGCGTCGAGCTCGACCAGCGTCTCGAGCAGTTCGCGCATTCGCGGCAGCGGCCAGGCGTTGGGGCCGTCGGACAACGCACGGGCGGGATCGGGGTGCGTTTCCATGAACACGCCGGCAACGCCGGCGGCGACGGCGGCGCGGGCGAGCACCGGGACGAATTCGCGGCGGCCGCCCGACGACGTGCCCTGCCCGCCCGGCAGCTGCACCGAATGCGTGGCATCGAAGACGACCGGGCAGCCGGTCGCCCGCATGATGGCCAGCGCCCGCATGTCGGACACCAGGTTGTGATAGCCGAACGACGTCCCGCGCTCGCAGACCATGATGTTGTCGGTGCCGCTTGCCGCGCGGGCCTTGGCGACCACCTGCAGCATGTCCTCCGGCGCCAGGAACTGCCCCTTCTTGATGTTCACCGGCTTGCCGGCCGCGGCAACAGCCTGGATGAAATCGGTCTGACGACACAGAAAGGCCGGAGTCTGCAGCACGTCGACCGCCTTCGCGGCCGCGTCGATTTCCCCGATGGCATGGACGTCGGTGAGCACCGGAACCTGCACGTGGCGACGCACGTCGGCGAGGATCGCCAGCCCCTCGTCCATGCCGGGACCGCGGTAGGACGCGTGCGAACTGCGGTTGGCCTTGTCGTAGGACGACTTGAAGATGAAGGGGATGCCCAGCGAAGCGCAGATCGCCTTGAGTTCGCCGGCGACGTCCATCTGCAGCTGCCGCGACTCGACGACGCAGGGTCCCGCGATCAGGAAGAATGGCCGGTCGAGTCCGACTTCGAAGCCGCAGAGTTTCATGGCCGCGGCGACCGGCGGCCTCGGCAGCCGCGATCGGTGAGGCTGTGCGATCCCGCCATGGTCAGATCGAGGTCACGAGCTCGGCTGCGGCGTGCACGCCGGCGCCCTGCGTGCGTCGTCGGTGGCTCAAGGCGGCTTCGATGAAACTGATGAACAGCGGATGGCCGCGCCGCGGATTCGACGTGAATTCAGGGTGGAACTGGCAACCGAAGAACCACGGATGGTCAGGCAGCTCGATCATCTCGACCAGGTCGCCGGCCGCGGCGCTCTTGGCCCGCGCTCCGACCACGACGCCTGCCGCCTCGATGCGCGCCAGGTAATGGTTGTTGACCTCGTAGCGATGGCGATGCCGCTCGGCGACAGTGGTAGTGCCGTAGATGCGGTGCGCGAGCGAGCCCGGCACGACTTCGCAGGGCTGTGCGCCCAGGCGCATGGTGCCGCCGAGGTCGGAGTCGCCGCTGCGCTTCTCGATCAGCCCGTCCCGGTTCTGCCATTCGGTGATCAGTGCAACCACCGGGTGGGGCGTGTTCGGATCGAATTCGGTGCTGTTGGCGTCGGCGAGTCCGGCGCGATGGCGCGCGCTCTCGATCACCGCGAGCTGCATTCCCAGGCAGATGCCCAGGTAGGGAATGCCGGACTCGCGGGCCAGGCGGATGGCGGCGATCTTGCCTTCGACGCCGCGCTTGCCGAAGCCCCCCGGCACCAGGATCGCGTCCATGCCGCGCAGCGCGTCGACGCCCGACTTCTCGATCTCCTCGGAATCGACGTAGTGGATGACCACCTTCGAGCGCGTCTGGATGCCCGCATGGGTCAGCGCCTCGGACAGCGACTTGTACGACTCGGTCAGGTCGACATACTTGCCGACCATGGCGATGTCCACCTGCTGCGTCGGATGCTCGAGCGCGTCGACCAGCGCGTTCCAGGTGGTGAGGTCGGCCGGCGGCGGGTCGATCTGCAGCTTCTTGCAGACGATGACGTCCAGCCCTTCCGCGTGCAGCATGCCCGGAATCTTGTAGATGGAGTTGGCGTCCAGCGCCTGGATGACGGCATCGGGCGCAACGTTGGTGAACAGTGCGATCTTGCGCCGGTCGCCCTCGGGCACCGGACGATCGGCGCGGCACAGCACCACGTCCGGCTGGATGCCGATCTCGCGCAGTTCCTTGACCGAGTGCTGCGTCGGCTTGGTCTTCATCTCCCCGGCCGACGGGATGTAGGGCACCAGTGTCAGGTGGATGTAGCAGACATTTTCCCGGCCCAGCGTGATGCCGAGCTGGCGGATCGCCTCCAGGAATGGCAGCGACTCGATGTCGCCCACGGTTCCGCCCACCTCGACCAGCGCCACCTCGGCATCGCCGGCGCCGGCGACGATCCACTGCTTGATCTCGTCGGTGATGTGCGGAATCACCTGCACGGTCCCGCCCAGGTAATCGCCTCGGCGCTCCTTGCGGATCACCGACTCGTAGATCTGCCCGGTCGTGAAGTTGTTGCGCTTGCCCATGCGCACATCGGTGAAGCGCTCGTAGTGGCCGAGATCGAGATCGGTCTCGGCGCCATCGTCGGTCACGAACACCTCGCCGTGCTGGAACGGCGACATCGTCCCGGGATCGACGTTGATGTAGGGATCGAGCTTGAGATTGGTGACGCGGACGCCGCGGGTGGTGAGGATGGCGGCCAACGAGGCGGCGGCGATGCCCTTGCCGAGCGAGGAAACGACACCGCCGGTCACGAAGACGAACTTGGTCATGATTCTTTTCGTCCCGGAAATTGGCATTTTACTCCAACTCTCCGGGGACGGAGAAGATCGACCGGGCAAATCCGCGGATGCGGGCCCGCGGTCCGGGACGCCGCCGCCCGCAGGCCGGCGTGCCGGCCGCGCGCGTCGCCGGCGCCGCCGGACTCCGGGCGACCCGGGTTCAGACGCGCGCGCGCGGGTCGGTGCGCGCCAGGCGCGACAGCAGGTATTCGACCTCCCCGCGCGCGACGGCCGACATCGCGGCGGCGGGGCTGCGTTGCGTGTCGGAGGCGATGATGCCCCGGCGCATCATCACGTACTTGCGCACCGCGAGGCCGACGCCGGGCTGCTGCTCGTAGCGGATCAGCGGCAGGTGCGCGTCGAACAGGTCGTGCGCCTCGTCGCGGCGCCCGGCGGCCGAGAGCCGCACCACGTCGACCAGCATGTCGGGAAAGCAGTAACCGGTGTTCGCGCCGTCGGCGCCGCGCTCCATCTCGAAGTCCAGGAACAGCGCGTTGTTGCCGGTGAGGATCGCGATGCGGCGCAGCGACCCTTCGCGCTCCCAGGCGCGCAGTTGCGAGATCTTCTCCAGCCCGGGCCAGTCCTCGTGCTTCAGCATCACGCAGGCGTCGTTGGCGGCGACGATACGGCGGATGACCCCCGGCGTCATCTGCACCGAAAAGGTCAGCGGATAGTCCTGGATCACGAAGGGGATGTCGGCGCCGATGGCCGCGGAAGCCTGCGCGTAGTAGCCGACGATGGCATCGTCGGTGCGCAACGTGTTCGGCGGCGCGATCATCACCCCGGCCGCACCGGCGTCCATGACGTCCCGCGACAGCGCGCGCATGGCAGCGAATCCCGGAGCCGACACGCCGACGATGATGGGAAAGCTGGTGCGCGCGACCACGCGCCGCACGATCGCCAGCGCTTCGTCGTGGGTCATCTTCGGCGCCTCGCCCAGCTGGCCCAGCACCGTCATGCCGTCGGCGCCCGCCTCGACGAAGAAATCGGTCATCCGGTCGACCGACGCGTCGTCGATGCGGCCGTCGGGATGAAAGGGCGTGGGCGCGATCACGTAGACGCCCCGGGCGCTGCTGTCGAGTTTCATTTGCGGGTCTTCTCGTAACGGGCGCGGTTCTCGGCGTTGGGCGGATAGAGCCCCGGCAGCGCGGCGCCGTGCGCGACCTCGTCCATGATCCAGTTCTCCAGCCGTTCCTGCTCCAGCGCGTCGGCGACCACGTCGTCGACCAGCGCGGCGGGGATCAGCACCGCGCCGTCCTCGTCGACGACGACCACGTCGTCGGGGAACACGGCGACGCCGCCGCAGCCGATCGGCTCGCCCCAGGCGACGAAGGTCAGCCCGGCGACCGATGGCGGGGCCGCGACCCCGGCGCACCAGACCGGCAGGCCGGTGTCGCGCACGCCGGCGACGTCGCGCACGACGCCGTCGGTGACCAGCGCCGCGACGCCGCGGCGGCGCATGCGCGCGCAGAGGATGTCGCCGAAGATGCCGGCATCGGTGATGCCCATGGCATCGACCACCGCGATGCAGCCCTCCGGCATGGCCTCGATGGCCGCCCGCGTCGAGATCGGATTGGACCAGGATGCCGGCGTCGCGAGGTCCTCGCGCGCCGGCACGAAGCGCAGCGTGAACGCCGGTCCGACGATGCGCGGCTGCCCGGGCGCCAGCGGCACGGTGCCGCGCATCCAGACGTTGCGCAGGCCCTTCTTCAGCAGGACCGTGGTGATGGTCGCCGTGGTGACCTGTGCCAGCGCGGCGGAGATGCGGGTGTCGAGTGGCATGCGGCGGATTCCTCTTGGATGCGTTGACTGGAGTCTGGGATGCGGTCTGCCGGCGCTACCCGCCGGGGAGCGCGGCAGCAAGGCGCGAGCGCGTGACTTCGCGGCCAAGCAGCGCCAGCACGGCGTCGATCGCCGGCGTCGACGTGGTGCCGGCGACGATCAGCCGCAACGGCATCATGACCTGCGGCGCCTTCAAACCGTGGCGTGCGGCCGCGGCCTTGAGTGCGGCGGCCAGCGCTTCGCGGGTCCACGCCAGCGTGGCGAATTCGTCGTACAACTCGATCAGCGCCGGAGCGCCGCCCGCGCCGATCAGTTCGGCCAGCTTGTCGGCCGCCACGACCGGCGTCCGATAGAAGTACCAGCCGGCGTCGGCCATCGCCACCAGCGTCTCGGCGCGATCGCGCAGCAGCGCGCCCACCGCACCGGCGTCGGGTCCGGCGGCCGGATCGAGGCCCGCGCGCACCAGGTAGGGCAGCAGCCGGCGTCCGAGTTCGGGCTCCGGCAGCCGCTTCATGTGCTCGTGGTTGGTCCAGTTGAGCTTGCCGGCGTTGAAGCGCGAAGGCGCCGGGCTGATCCCCGGCAGGTCGAACCATTCGATCAGCTGCGCGCGCGTGAACAGTTCGTCGTCGCCATGTCCCCAGCCGATGCGCGCCAGAAAATTGATCATGGCCTCCGGCAGGTAGCCGGCCGCCTCGTAGTCCATGACGCCGACCGCGCCGTGGCGCTTGGACAGCTTGGCGCCGTCCTCGCCCAGCACCGTCGGCACGTGCGCGTAGTTCGGCACGGCACCGCCAAGGGCGCGGATGATGTTGATCTGCCGCGGCGTGTTGTTGACGTGGTCGTCGCCGCGGATGACGTCGGTGATGCGCATGTCGAGGTCGTCGACGACTACGCAGAAGTTGTAGGTCGGCGTGCCGTCCGGCCGGGCGATGACCAGGTCGTCGAGCTCCGCATTGGCGATCTCGATGCGGCCCTTGACGCCATCGTCCCAGGCCACGACGCCGTCATCGGGATTGCGAAAGCGGATCACCGGGCGGACATCGGCCGGCGGCGTCAGGCCCGCAGCGCGCTCGGGGCGCCAGCGGCCGTCGTAGCGCGGCTTCTCGCCGCGCGCGGACTGCTCGGCGCGCAGCGCGTCGAGTTCGACCGGCGTCATCCAGCAGCGGTAGGCCAGTCCGCGCTCCAGCATCTGTCGCCAGCACCTCGCGGTAGCGGTCCATGCGCTGCATCTGGTAATACGGGCCCTCGTCGTAGTCGAGCTGCAGCCAGGACATCGCATCCAGGATCGCCTGCACCGCCGCGGGCGTCGACCGCTCGACGTCGGTGTCCTCGATGCGCAGGATGAAGGTTCCGCCGCAATGGCGCGCGTAGGCCCAGGCGAACAGTGCGGTGCGCGCCCCACCGAGATGGAGATAGCCGGTCGGACTGGGAGCGAAACGGGTGCGGACCTGCGTCACGGTCGAAACTTCCGGAAAATGACGAAAGTCTACGCGAGCGGCGGGGCGCGCCCGGCCTGCCAGCGCAGGTCCAGCGTCGCCGGCGTCGCCGGATTCGGCGGCTCGGGATAGACGCGCATCGGTCCCGGCGTGTGTCCATGCGCCCAGAATCGCGCCACGCGGCGGGCCTCGGCTTCGTTGGCGTTGACCGGAAAGGTCGCGTAGTTGCGTCCGCCCGGATGCGCGACGTGGACCATGCAGCCGCCGAGCGCGCGTTGCGCCCAGGTGTCGACCAGGTCGAAGGTCAGCGGCGCGTGCACGCCGATGGTCGGGTGCAGCGCCGAAGGCGGACTCCAGGCGCGAAAGCGCACGCCCGCGACATGCTCGCCCGGTATGCCGGTTGGCGTCAGCGGCAGCGCGCGGCCGTTGCAGGTCACCGCATGGCGGCCCGCGGTCATGCCGGTGACCTTGACCTGCATGCGCTCGACCGAGGAGTCGACGTAGCGCGCGGTGCCGGTGCCGCTCACCTCCTCGCCCAGCACATGCCAGGGCTCGATCGCCTGCCGCAACTCGATGGTCACGCCGTCGTAGGTGACGGTGCCGAAGCGCGGAAAGCGGAATTCGACGAAGGGCTCGAACCATGCCGGGTCGAACTGGTAACCCGAGCGCTGCAGGTCAATGGTGACATCGCGGATGTCCGCGGCGACGAAGTGCGGCAGCAGCCACCGGTCGTGCAGCGCCGTGCCCCATGGCCTGAGCGCACCCGCATAGGGTTCGCGCCAGAACCGCGCGACCAGCGCGCGCACCAGCAGCATCTGCACCGCGCTCATGCGCCAGTGCGGCGGCATTTCGAAGGCGCGGAATTCGAGCAGTCCCAGTCGCCCGGTCGCGCCGTCGGGTGAGTACAGCTTGTCGATCGAGAATTCCGCCCGGTGGGTATTGCCGGTCAGATCGGTCAGCAGGTGGCGCAGCAGCCGATCGGTGATCCAGGGACCCGGCGAACCGCCGTCGGGACGGCGCTGCCGGCCGAGCTGCTGGAAAGCGATTTCCAGTTCGTACAGCCGGTCGTCACGCGCCTCGTCCACCCGCGGCGCCTGACTGGTCGGACCGATGAACATGCCGGAGAACAGGTAGGACAGCGATGGATGGTTCTGCCAGTAGGTGATGAGGCTCTGCAGCAGGTCGGGCCGGCGCAGGAACGGGCTGTCCGCCGGTGTCTGCGCGCCCAGCGTCACGTGATTGCCGCCGCCGGTGCCCGTGTGGCGGCCGTCGAGCATGAATTTCTCGGTGGTCAGCCGCGTCTGCCGGGCGTCCTCGTAGAGCGTGCGGGTGGTGTCGACCAGCGCGGGCCAGTTCGCCGCCGGATGCACGTTGACTTCGATCACCCCGGGATCGGGCGTCACCATCAGCACCGCGATGCGCGGGTCGCGCGGGGGCGGATAGCCCTCGAGGATCACCGGAATGCGCAACGCGGCGGCCGTATCCTCGATCCTCGCCAGCAGCGCGAGGTAGCCTTCGAGGCGTTCGCAGGGCGGCATGAACAGACGCAGCACGCCGTTGCGCACCTCGAGCGTCAATGCGGTCCGCACCACTTCGCGCGGCTGGCTGCCGTGCAGGTGCGCCAACGGAAACGGCTGGTCGTCGCGCGCCGGCAGCGGCCCCTTCGGCGCGAACGGGTCGACCGGGAAGTCCGGCTCGAGTTCGTCCGGCAGCACCTCCGGCAGCGAACCCAGCGGCAGCCGCAGCCCCAGCGCCGACTCGCCGGGAAGGGCGTACAGGTGCTCGCGCTTCAGCGGCCACGGGCTGGAACGAAAGCGGACGCTGCCGTCGTCGTCCGCCACCACCTTCAGCGGCAGCACCAGCCCTGCCGGCGCCGCCAGCCCTGCGCGCAGGGCGCGCGCCAGCCGCGCCCGCTCGGTCGGTTGGGCGAGGTCCGCCTGCAGCGGGTCGGCGTTGACCGGCAGCGCCGCCTCGGCTTCGAGCAGCCGCTGCACGTCCTCGTAGGCGGTGAGCACCATGCTGTCCGGCAGGCCCAGCACGGACGCGAGCTGCGCCGCGTAGCGCCGCGCGTCTTCGAGCGTCGCGCTTCCCGCCGTCGACGTGCGGGCCAGCAGCGACTCGTCGCGCCACATGGGTTCGCCATCGTGGCGCCAGTAGATACCCAGCGCCCAGCGCGGCAACGGCTCGCCCGGATACCATTTGCCCTGCCCGTCGCAGACCAGGCCGCGTGGCGCGTGGCGCGCCTTGAGGCGCCACAGAAGTTCGCCGGCGAGTTGGCGCTTCTTCGGCGACATCGCCTCGAAATTCCATTCCGGACCGTCGACATCGTCGACCGACACGAAGGTCGGCTCGCCGCCCTGTGTGAGGCGCACGTCCTGCTTGACAAGGTCGGCGTCCACCGCGAGTCCGAGCGCGTCGATGTCGGTCCACTGCGCTTCGGTGTAGGGCCGGGTGACGCGCGGATCCTCGTGCACCCGGGTCACGCTCATCGCGAAATCGAACTCGACGCCGGTCACTTCGGTATGGCCGACCACCGGCGCCGCGTTGCCCGGGTCCGCCGTACAGGCGAGCGGCAGGTGCCCCTCTCCCGCCAGCAGGCCCGACGTCGGATCCAGGCCGATCCAGCCCGCGCCCGGAATGAAGGCCTCGGCCCATGCGTGCAGGTCGGTGAAGTCGCGGTCGGTTCCGGCCGGTCCGTCCAGCGGCTTGACGTCGGCGACCAGCTGGATCAGGTAACCCGACGCGAAGCGGGCGGCAATGCCCAGGTGCCGCATGATCTGCACCAGCAGCCAGCCGGTATCGCGACAGGAACCACAGGCGGCCGCGAGCGTCTCTTCGGGCGTCTGCACCCCCGGCTCCATGCGCACCAGGTAGCGCGTCTGCGATTGCAGCAGCTGGTTGAGGCGCACCAGCATCAGCACGGTGCTCTCGTCGGGCCGGATGGTCGCGCGGAACTCCTCGACCCACGCCGCCAGCCTCGGACCGGCAGGCTCGGTCTCCAGGAACGGGATCAGTTCCTTGGCCAGCGATGGCGCATAGGCAAAGGGAAAATGCTCGGCGTACTCCTCGACGAAGAAGTCGAAGGGGTTGATCACCGTGAGGTCGGCGACCAGGTCGACCTCGATGGTCAGCGCGTCGGCCTTCTCCGGAAAGACCAGCCGGGCGATCCAGTTGCCGTAGGGGTCCTGCTGCCAGTTGAGAAAATGCGCCTCAGGGGTGACCGACAGCGAATAGCTCAGCACCGGCGTGCGGCAGTGCGCGGCTGGCCGCAGCCTGATCTCGTGCGGGCCGATGCCGACGTGGTGGTCGAAGCGGTAGGTCGTGCGATGCGAAAGCGCGACGCGAATGGCCATCGGTTGGCCGGTTCCGCGCGCTAGGTCCAGTCGGGATTGGGCAACTGCGCGAATACGCGACGCAGACCTTCACCCCACTGGGTGTGGACCATCTGGAAATAGGGGTCGCTCTCCTCGATGCGCCGCCTGAGTTTCACCCGCAGCGCGTCGGTCTCGTACAGGAGAAGATCGATCGGCAAGCCCACCGAGACGTTGGACCGCATGGTCGAGTCGAAGGACACGACCGTGCACTTGGTGGCGTCCAGCAGGCCGGTGCTGCGCGAGATCACCCGGTCGATGATCGGCTTGCCGTACTTGGTCTCGCCGGACTGGAAGTAACAGGTCTCGGGGGTCGCCTCGATGAAGTTGCCCTCGCCATAGACGGTAAACAGCCGCGGCGCCTCGCCGCGAATCTGCCCGCCGACCAGAAAATTCGCCGAGGCATCGATGTTGTTCTGTACAAGGTAGGGGGCATCGACCGTCTTGACCTCGCGCAGCGAGTCGCCGATCAGCCGGGCGACGTCGAACATCGACGGCGCGGTCCACAGATCGTGCGCGCCGTCGTCGTTGCCCTTGCGCTGCTCGAGCATGCTGAGCGCGTTCTGGGTGATCGAGAGGTTTCCCGACGCCAGCGTGACGATGACGCGCTCGCCGTCGTGGGCGAACACCTTCATCTTGGAGAACCGGGCGATCTGGTCGATCCCGGCGTTGGTCCGGGAATCCGAGGCAAAGATCATCCCGGCATCGAGGGACATGGCAACGCAGTAGGTCATGATCGTATGGCGCGCTGGCGAATATGAAGGCCCGCGGTGCGGGTGAACGGGAAGGCCGGCGATGCAGGCGCAAGACCGTGGATTCTACCGAAGTCCGGGGCAGGCGCCCCGTCAGTCGTCCGGAACCAGGAAGCGGCGGTTGATTTCCTCGCCCAGCCTGGATACGCGCTGCAGGAAATCCATCAGGTATTCGTGCAGTCCGTAGCGGATGATGTCATCGGTGCGGCCGAAGTGCAGCCGGGCGTGCAGGTCGCCCGCCTGCCGGCGCAATTCCCGGCTGCGCTCGTCGCACAGGATCGCGAGCGTCTCGTCGATCAGGTTGAGGCAGCTGTGCAGCGAGCGGGGCATGTCGTCGCGCAGCACCAGCAGTTCCGCTACACGCCTCGGCGAGATCACGTCGCTGTACACCTTGCGGTAGGAGACGAACGCCGACAGCGACTGCAGCAGCGACGCCCACTGGTAGTAGTCGACCGCGCCGCCGACGTCGGCGGCCGATGGCAGCAGGATGTGGTACTTGGTGTCGAGGATGCGCGCGGTGTTGTCGGCGCGCTCGATGTGCGTGCCCAGACGGATGAAGTAGAACGCCTCGTCGCGCAGCATGGTGCCGAAGGTAACGCCGCGGATCAGGTGCGAGCGCATCTTCACCCAGTCGAGGAACTCCGACACGCCCGTCGCCTGCAACCGGTCAAAATCGTAGTTGCGGATCTCGATCCAGGCGCCGTTCAGGTCCTCGTACATCTCGGTGGTGATCGAGCCGCGGACGCTGCGCGCCGACTCGCGCGCGCTGCGCATGCAGGAATAGATCGACGACGGGTTGGACTCGTCGAGGATCATGTACTTGAGCACATTGGTCGCGGACAATTCCGGGTTGTCGCGGTAGAAGCCGGTCGCGGTGCCCATGGCGATCAGCGGAACCGCCCAGGGCTCCGCCCAGGACAAACCCGGTTCCTGCTCGCCATAGGGCAGCAGCGACGTCCGGTAGGTCACGTCGAGCAGGCGCGCCGTGTTCTCGGCGCGCTCGATGTGCCGCGACATCCAGTACAGGTCGTTGGCGACCCGGGAGAGCAGCACGTTCATCGGCAGCTCCTGGTCGTCATGCCAGCACCCAGGTGTCCTTGGTGCCCCCGCCCTGCGACGAATTCACGACCAGCGAACCCTCTCGCAGCGCGACTCGGGTCAGTCCGCCGGGGACGATATCGATGTCGCTGCCGGACAGCACATAGGGGCGCAGGTCGATGTGCCGCGGCGCGAGGCCCGACCCGACGAAGGTGGGACAGGTCGAAAGCGCCAGCGTCGGCTGCGCGATGTATTTTTCCGGCTCGGCGATGATGCGCGCCCGGAACGCCTCGCGCTCGGCTTCGGTGGAGGCCGGGCCGACCAGCATTCCGTAGCCGCCAGCGCCGTGCACCTCCTTGACCACCAGTTCGGCCAGATGCTCGAGCACATGGTCCCGTTCATTGGGTCTGTGCAGCATCAGCGTCGGCACGTTGTTGAGGATCGGCGCCTCGTCCAGGTAGTAGCGGATCATGTCCGGCACATAGGGGTAGATCGACTTGTCGTCGGCGACGCCGGTGCCGATGGCGTTGGCCAGCGTCACCCGCCCAGCGCGATAGGCGGAAAACAGTCCCGGGACGCCGAGCATCGAATCGGGCCGGAAGGCCAGCGGGTCGAGGAAGTCGTCGTCGACCCGGCGGTAGATCACGTGGACGCGCTGCGGACCACGCGTCGTGCGCATGAACACCGTGTCGTTCTGCACGAACAGGTCGATGCCCTGGACGAGTTCGACGCCCATCTGCTGCGCCAGGAACGCATGCTCGAAATAGGCGGAGTTGTGCGCGCCAGGCGTCAATACGGCGACTCTCGGCTCCTCTTCCCCATGTGGACTGACCGACCGCAGATCCTCCAGCAGCAGGTCGGGATAGTGCTGCACCGGCAGTATCGAGCGGGTAGCGAACAACTCCGGAAACAGCCGCATCATCATCTTGCGGTTCTCGAGCATGTACGAGACGCCCGAGGGAACGCGCAGGTTGTCTTCGAGCACGTAGTACTCGCCCTCGCCGGCCCGCACGATGTCGACGCCCGCGATGTGTGCATAGATGCCGCCCGGGACATTGATGCCGTTCATCTCCTCCCGGTACTGCGCATTGCCGAAGACGCGATCCGCGGGCACCCTGCCGTCCTTGAGGATCTTCTGGTCGTGATAAACGTCGTCGAGAAACAGATTCAGCGCGTGCACGCGCTGCTTCAATCCGCGTTCCAGCATCTGCCATTCGTCGGCCGGAATGATCCGCGGCACGATGTCGAAGGGGATCAGTCGCTCGGCCCCGGCATTCTCGCCATAGACCGCGAACGTGATGCCGACCCGGTGAAAGGCCCGATCCGCCTCCTCGCGCTTTTGTGCAATCCGGGCAGCGTCGGTGTGCTCCAGCCAGTCCGCAAACGCCGAATAATGGGCGCGGACACCCCCGCCGGCGGGGGTCATTTCATCGTAGGGTCGGACAGACATGGTGGCGTTTCGAATGGTCAGTCTGACAGGGTAGCAAACAACGGGCCACCAGCAAAACAAACGATTAAACAGTCTGTTAGGTCCCTACCCCGGATCCGGCACCGCCGTGAAATCCCCGAACCGGAACAGTGCCGCACCAAAACGGCGCGCCGTTGTCCTGGACGAGGGTGGACGATCGATGCTGCGTGGTTTGACCCTCCCCCGGCCGCATGGTTAAATCCGGACTCCTGTCTGGGTTCGCGGGGCGTTTAGCTCAGCGGTAGAGCACTCCCCTCACACGGGAGGGGTCGCTGGTTCGAACCCAGCAATGCCCACCATACTGAACCAAGGGGTTACGCGCGAGTGTAACCCCTCTTTTTTTGCCCGCGTCGATCGTGCAGGCTGCATGTCGAGCGGCTACCGTCACCGCCTTCCACTTCCGCTGGAGATTGCCATGCAGGACGCGCAACGGACTCCCCTCGCAGCATTCGTCTTCGATGCCTACGGGACGCTGTTCGACGTCCAGTCGCTGGCCGCGACGGCCGAAGCGCTCGCGCCCGGCCATGGCGCCGATCTGTCGCGCATCTGGCGGGCGAAGCAGCTCGAATACACGTGGCTGCAGACGCTGATGGCCGGCGACGGTTTCCACCGCGGCGATTTCGATCAGGTCACCGCGGCGGCACTCGATTACGCGATCGCCGCGCTGGTCCTGCCGCTCACCAACGCTGACCGGCGCAGCCTCTGCGACGCCTGGCTGACGCTGCCCGCCTTCTCCGACGCGCTGCCCATGCTGGCAACGCTGGCGCCACGCCCCCGGGCGATTCTTTCCAATGGAACGCTCGCCATGCTCGAGCCGGTGATTCGCCACAACGGCCTGCACGGGCATCTCGACGCGGTGCTGTCGGTCGAGAGCGCGGGCCGGTTCAAGCCCGCCCCCGAGGTCTACGCGCTGGCGCAGAAGCGCCTCGGCGTGCCGGCCGGGAAGATCGGCTTCGTGTCGGCCAACGCCTGGGATGCGATCGGCGCGCGCGCCTACGGCTTCACGTCGTTCTGGATCAACCGCGCGGAAATGCCGCTGGACAGGCATGGCCCGGCGCCGGATTTCATCCTCGGATCGCTTGCCGAGCTGCCGTCGCTCGCGCCGGCCTGACGCGAGCGACGCGGCGCCGACGCTAGGGCATGTACTGCCCGCCGTTGATCTCGATCACCTGCCCGGTCACGTAGCTCGACAGCGCATCGGAAGCCAGGTAGAGAAAGGTGCCGGCGCACTCGTCGGCGCTGCCCAGGCGATTCATCGGTATGGTCGCCTGCATCGTGGCCAGTTGCGCCGCAGTCGAGTAGCGATCGTGGAAAGGCGTGGTGATCACGCCGGGCGAGACCGCGTTGACCCGGATGCCGTCGCCGACCACTTCCTTCGCCCAGCCGTGCGTGACGGTCGAAATGAAGCCCTTCGAGCCGGCGTACAGGATGGCGCCGCCGCCACCGCCGTTGCGCGCGGCGATCGACGTCACGTTGATGACGTTGCCGGATTTCTGCCGGCGCATGTGCGGAATGACCTCGCGCATGAACAGCGCGACCTGGGTGCAGTTCAGCGTCAGCACGCGGTTGATGTGCTCGACCGTGTAGTCCTCGATGGTGACGCGGCCCAGCATGCCGCCGGCGTTGTTGATCAGCACGTCGATGCGTCCGAACGCGGCCAGCGACTCGGCGACGATGCGCTTCACCTCGGCCTCGACCATGACATCGCCGCCGACCAGCGCAACGGTGCCGCCGGCGCCCCTGATGTCCGCGGCGACCGCTTCGGCGGCATCGCGGCTGGCGTTGTAGTGGACGATCACCTTGCTGCCCGCACGGGCGAAGGCCCGCGCCGCGGCCGCGCCGATACCGGTCGATGCGCCGGTGATGAGGACGACTTTGCCTTGCAGATCGGTGCTCATTTCTTGCTCTCCTTCTTTCTGGGTTTCGGGGAACGGGTAGCCGCCTGCGGCGAAGGTGCGCGCCGGCGCGCTCGGCATTCGGACATCGCCTGGCGAATTGCCTCGATCGCGTCGGGTCGGGGAAAGCTCCTGCGGTAAGCGAGCGCGACGCGCCGCGCGGGAACCGGTTTGCCGAAGGGGACAGGTACCACCAGGTCGCTGTGGAAGCGCGGCGTCATCGCATCGCGCGGCAGCACCGACACGCCGAGGCCGGACGCCACCATGTTGCGCACGGTCTCGAGCGAATTCGTCCTCGGCACGTGCGCGTCGGCGTCGTTCAGTTCCGGGCAGGACTCGAGCACCTGGTCGCGGAAGCAGTGGCCGACGTTGAGCAGGATGGTCACCTCCTCGGCCAGTTCGTCCGGGTGCACCGACTTGCGCTTCGCCCACTTGTGGCCGGCCG
Source organism: uncultured beta proteobacterium (assembly GCA_963699765.1). Classification (GTDB taxonomy): domain Bacteria; phylum Pseudomonadota; class Gammaproteobacteria; order Burkholderiales; family Casimicrobiaceae; genus VBCG01. The sequence continues at coordinate 520,539 of CAVOVD010000011.1, forward strand.
GCACGACCACCTGGAACGGCTCCTCGTAGAGGAATTCGGTGACAATTCCCGGCGGCGAGAAAGGCAGCGCCACGATCGCTGCGTCGATGCGGCCCGAGCGCAGCGCCTGCTCGAGGTTCTCGGTCAGGTTTTCCTCGATGTCCAGCGGCATTTTCGGCGCGAGCGCATGCAGCACCGGAATCAGGTCGGGCAACAGATAGGGCGCGATCGTGTAGATCACGCCCAGCCTGAGCGTGCCGATCAGCTGGTTGCCGCCGGCCTGGGCGATGTCGCGGACCTTGGCGGCCTCCTCCAGCACGCGCTGCGCCTGCTCGACGATGCGCTCGCCCACCGGGGTGATCGTCACCTCGCCGGGACCGCGCTCGAACACCGCCGTGCCGAGTTCGTCCTCGAGCTTCTGCACGGCGACCGACAGCGCCGGCTGGCTGACGAAGCACTTCTGCGCGGCGCGGCCGAAATTGCGTTCCTGCGCGACGGCGACCAGATAGCGCAGCTCGTTGAGCGTCATCGGCGGGTCACCGCAGCCGCTGCGCCAGAAAGCGCGCGAACCCCGCCCCGGTCTCCGGATGCTTGAGTCCGAAATCGACCGTCGCCTCCAGATAGCCCAGCTTGCGGCCGCAGTCGTAGCGGCGTCCGTCGAACCGGTAGGCGACGACGCGATCCTCCGCGAGCAGGCGCTCGATGCCGTCGGACAGCTGGATCTCGCCGCCGGCGCCGGGCGGCATCGTCCGCAGGTGATGAAAGATCCGGGGCGACAGCACGTAGCGGCCGACGACGGCCAGCGTCGAGGGCGTGGTCCCCGGTTGCGGTTTTTCGATGATCCTGGTGACGTCGGCAATCCTGGTGGCGGGGGTCGCTTCGGCGGTTTCCACGATGCCCCAGCTGGCGACGTCGCCGGCGGCGACTTCCATGACCCCGACCGTCGATGCCTGTTCGCGCGCGGCGACCTCGACCATCTGCTTCATCACCGGTACCGGCGCGTCGATCAGATCGTCGGCGAGGATGACGGCGAACGGCTGGTCGCCGACGACCGGCGCGGCGCACAGCACCGCGTGCCCGAGTCCGAGAGGTTCGGCCTGGCGGATGTAGATGCAGTTGATGCCCGGCGGCGAGGCCGAGCGAACCGCCTCCAGCAGCGCGGACTTGTTGCGCAGCGCGAGTTCGGTCTCCAGCTCGTAGGCCTTGTCGAAGTGATCCTCGATCGCCCGCTTGCTGCGTCCGGTGACGAAGATCATGTCGGTGATGCCGGCCGCGGCAGCCTCCTCGACCGCGTACTGGATCAGCGGCTTGTCGACGACGGGCAGCATTTCCTTGGGACTCGCCTTGGTGGCGGGGAGGAAGCGGCTGCCCAGCCCGGCAACCGGGAACACGGCCTTGGTGATGGTCTGCATCTTCATTGGCGTTTGGTGCGTCGGTTCTCGATCAGTTGCCGGAGCCCGGCTTCGTCCAGCACGGAAATGCCGAGTGTCCGCGCCCGGTCGAGCTTGCTGCCCGCGTCCTCGCCGGCGACGACGTGGTCGGTCTTCGCCGACACGCTGCCCGACACCTTGCCGCCCTCGCCTTCGATCAGCGCCTTGGCCTCATCGCGCGTCATTCCCGGAAGTGTACCCGTCAGCACGAACCCGAGGCCGGCGAGCGCGCCCGCCGGTTTGCCGGCGTGTCCGTCCGCAGGCTTGCCTTCGGGCCAGTGCACGCCAGCGGCGCGCAGCGCTTCGATGACCTGCCGGTTGTGGGCTTCGGCGAAGAATCCGGCGATGGACGCCGCAACGATCGGGCCGACGTCGGGCACCTCGAGCAGCGCCGCCTCGTCCGCGGACATCGCCGCATCGAGGGAACCGAAGTGCGCGGCAAGATCGCGCGCGGTCGACTCGCCGACGTGCCGGATCCCCAGGCCGAAGATGAAACGCGCCAACGTGGTCGCCCGGCTGCGTCCGATGGCCTCGACGACCTTGGCCGCGCTGCGCTCGGCCATCCGCTCGAGCCCGGCGAGCATCGCCGCGTCCAGCCGGTAGAGATCCGCCGGCGTGTGGACCAGGTCGGCGTCGACCAGTTGATCGACCAGCTTGTCGCCGAGTCCCTCGATGTCCAGCGCGCGCCGGCTGGCGAAATGCAGCAACGCCTGCTTGCGCTGCGCCGGGCAGACCAGCCCGCCGGTGCAGCGGGCGATGACCTCGCCCGGCAGCCTGGCGATCGCCGAGCCGCACTCGGGACACCGGGTTGGCATGACGAATTCCTTCGCGCCGGGCGGGCGCCGCGCGAGTTCGACGCGCACCACCTGCGGAATCACGTCGCCCGCGCGGCGAACGATCACCGTGTCGCCGATGCGCAGATCGCGTCGACGGATCTCATCCTCGTTGTGCAGCGTGACATTGGTGACGGTTGTGCCGCCGACGAAGACCGGCTCGAGGCGCGCCACCGGCGTAACCGCGCCGGTGCGGCCGACCTGGACGTCGATGGCCAGCAGCCGGGTCGGCAATTCCTCCGGCGGGAACTTGTGCGCGACCGCCCAGCGCGGCTCCCGGGTCCGGAAACCCAGCGTACGCTGAAGTTCGAGGCTGTCGACCTTGTAGACGACGCCGTCGATCTCGAAGGGCAATTCGCCACGGCGCGACTTCACGTCCTCGTAATACGCGGCCAGTTCCGCCGCGCCATGGGCGACGCGGCGGTCGGCGTTGACCGGCAGGCCGAAGGCGTCCAGAGCATCGAGCAGCGTGCTGTGCGTCGGCGGCAGCGTCCAGCCTGAGGAGTCACCGATGCCGTAGGCAAAAAACCGCAGCGGGCGTTGCCCGGTGATCGCCGGATCGAGTTGGCGCACGGCGCCGGCCGCGGTGTTGCGCGGGTTGACGAACAGCCGCTCTCCAGCCGCCCGCTGGCGCTCGTTGAGCGCGGCGAAGTCCGCCCGCGTCATGTAGATCTCGCCGCGCGCCTCGAGGAGCTCCGGCGCCTTGCCCTTCAGCCTGATGGGGATCTCGGCGATCGTGCGCACGTTCGCGGTCACGTCCTCGCCCGTCTCGCCGTCGCCGCGCGTGGCGGCCACCGTCAGCACGCCGCGCTCGTAGCGCAGGCTGACCGCCAGGCCGTCGAATTTGAGTTCCGCCATGTAGGCGACCGGCGGGGCGTCGGCCGCGAGCTTCAGTTCGCGACGGATCCGCGCGTCGAACTCGGTGGCGCCGTTGACCGTGGTATCGGTCTCGGTCCGGATCGACAGCATCGGAACGCGATGCGCGACCGGGGCGAACTCGGCGGCGCGGGCCCCGCCGACCCGCTGCGTCGGCGAACCGGGGAGGCGCAGCGCCGGGTATTCACGCTCGAGCGCTTCAAGCTCGCGAAACAGCGCATCGTATTCCGCGTCGCTGACGGTCGGTGCATCGAGCACGTAATAGGCATGGTCGTGCGCGGCAATCTGTCCGCGCAGCCTCGACGCGCGCGCGATCGCGTCAGCCGGCACCGTGCTCGGCGTACGCTTGCCGTCGACCATCGGGCCGGCGTCAGGCGCCGAAGAGCGCCAGCGCCCGCGCACTGCCGGGCTCGATGCCGCTGGCTCGAAGCGCCTCGGCGGCAGCGCCCACCTGCTTGCGAATCGCGGCCAGCGCGGCTTCGTCCAGCGGCCGCCGGTTGTCGTCGACGAGCTCGCAGCCCAACTGCTGCGCGAGGCGCCGTCCGGCCAGTTTCATCTGGTCGAAGGTACGCATCGGGTCGGCCACGCGCGGCACATCGAGGATCAGCACCACGCCGTTGGTGGCCGACTGGCGCAGCGTATCCACGTTGAAGGGCTCGTTGCGCAGGTTCTGCAGCGTGTAGAGAACCTGGCCGGTGTCCTCGGCAATGAGCTCGAATCGCCCGCCGGAGGCCAGGCGGAATCCAGCGGCCTCGGCGACGCCACGCAGGCGCGTCCCGGGAATGGTGTTCGCATCGGACTTGATCACCGTCAGCCCGATCTGGACATCGACATCCGCGCACAGCCGGTCGAGCGCCTCGGCGCGATCGGCTTCCGCGCCGACATCGGGAACCGAGACCGCCGCCGGCAACAGCGGCGCGAGTTCGCCGATCACCCGCACGAACGTGTCGAGCTGCGCCCGGCTGGCTGCGCCGTTGCGGTCGGCCAGCAGCAGGCAGGCCGCGAGTTCGACGAACTCGCCGCGCGTGTCCGAGGCAAGGGGCTGCCACGCGCCCTCGGGCACGGTTCTGCCGAACCAGGAAAGACGCTTGCCGACACGCGCATGCAGGCCGGCGGCGAGCGCGCCCGCGCCCAGCGGACGCGCCGGCTGCAGCGTGACGACGCATTCGATCTCGGGGTCGGGCCGGCGGATCGCGCCATCGTCGCCGGCGGTGCGACCGATCGGCGCACCGGCGCCGGCGGACGTTCCAGCCGCGGCGGCGGCGGGCGCGGCCTCGGTCGCGGCGATCTCCTCCGCCTCCGGCAGGTCCTCGTGCTCGACGACGTCCATGGGGATCGTCGCCGCGTCGCCGTCCCGGGGGACGTCGGCAGCGTAATCCGCGTCGGCGGCGGATTCCTGCGTTCCCCGAGCCTGCGGCGACTCCGCCTCGGGACGCAGCGACGGCTCGATCCGCGGGGGCGCGGGCGAGCGCGCCGAGGGGTCGGCGCCGGCCGGCGTGCCGAATGCCTTGTCGATGCGCCGGCGTACCCGCCGTTCCTGCCACCAGTTGAAGACGAGAACGCCGACGACCAGAACAACGCCGGCGATGATGAGGCCGATCTGGAGCGGACTCATCGGCGGTCGGTGATCTTGGCGCGCATGGATGGGGGCCGAGTATAGCGCGATCGCCGCGCGCCGGTCTCCGTGCTGGTCGGGCGGTCCGGCGCCACGGCGCGCTATGCGGCGTTCTCGGCCAGCGACAGCGCCTCGGCGATGTCGACGGCCACGACGCGCGATACGCCCGCCTCGGGCATGGTGATGCCGACCAGCTGGCTGGCCATCTCCATGGTGATCTTGTTGTGCGAGATGAACAGGAACTGGGTCTCGGCCGCCATGTCCCGGACCATCGCGCAGAAACGTTCGGTGTTCGGATCGTCGAGTGGTGCATCGACCTCGTCGAGCAGGCAGAACGGCGCCGGATTGAGCTGGAACAGCGCGAACACCAGCGAAATGGCGGTCAGCGCCTTCTCCCCGCCCGAAAGCAGGTGGATCGACGTGTTGCGCTTGCCGGGAGGCTGGGCGACGACCTGTACGCCGGAATCGAGGATTTCCTCGCCGGTGAGCACGAGCCGCGCCTGACCACCGCCGAACAACCTGGGAAACAGCCTGGCGAAATTGGCATTGACCGTTTCGAAGGTCTGCTGCAGCAGCTGCCGCGACTCGCGGTCGATCTGCCGGATCGCGGTCTCCAGCGTGGTCATGGCCTCGGTCAGATCCGCCGCCTGTCGATCGAGGTAGTCCTTGCGCTCGCGGGCCTGGGCGAGCTCGTCCAGCGCCGCCAGATTCACCGCGCCCAGTTCGGCGATGGCCAGCGTCAGTCGCTCGATCTCCGCGGGCAGCGTGCGGGGGCTGCCCCAGGCCTTCAGCGCCTCCGGCAGCGCGGCGACATCGGCGTGCGCATCGGCCAGCAATTCGGCGAACTGCTGCTCGGCGAGCATGCCGGCTTGCTCCTTCAACTGCATGTCCTGGATCCGCGCGCGGCTCGGCTCCTGCTTCTGCTCGGTCGCCAGGCGCGCCTCTTCGGCGGCCCGCAACGCTGCACCCAGTTCCTCGAGCCGGTCGCGCGCGGCCGCCAGCGCCTGTTCGGCGTCGCCCCGCGCGGCCAGCTGGCGCTGCAGCGCCTCCTCGACCGGCGTCCAGTCGACGGCGGCATGCTCGCTGGTCAGCTGTGCCAGCAGGATCCGCTGCTGCTGCTCGCTGGCCTCCAGCGTCTGGCGCCGGCGTTCGAATTCGGCGATGCGCTCGATCGCGCTGCGCTCGGCAAACCCCGCCTCCTGCGCTTCGCGCTCCGCCTGCCGCACGCGTTCGCGTCCGCGCGCCAGCGCCACGTCGGCTTCGTTGCGGGCATGCCGCGCGGCCTCTCTGCCGGCGAGTGCATCGTGCAGGCTGGTCTGCAGGTCGGCGATCTGCGCCACGATCTGCGCCCGCGCCTCGCGCTGCCTGTCGCGCTCGGCGTCGAGTTCGGCCAGTTCTCCGGTGATCTGCGTCCGCCGCCGCTGCGCGGCTTCGGCAGCCTGCCGCAGTTGCAGCAGTTCGAGATCGAGGTCGTGCACCCGGCGCTGCTGCGAACCGACCGCAAGGCTCTCGGCATGCCAGGTCTTCTGCGTCGACCCGAGTTCCGCATCGACGGTGTCGCGCTGTTCGCGGGCCTGCCGTGCCTCGGCGCGTGCGGAGGCGATCGCCTGCGCCAGCGATTCGAGTTCGCGGCGGCGCGCGAGCACGCCGTGCAATTCGTTGTCCGGGGCGAAGAACGACACCGACTGCGCCGAGACCAGGTGGCCGGCAGGCGTGACGAAAGCCTCGCCGATGGCCAGCGTTGCGCATTCGCCGAGCGCGGTCGCGAGATCGGCCCGGCAGCGGATTCCCCGCAGGCCATCGGCGACGACCCGGGCAACCTCGGGCCGCCGGAACCCCACCTTGGCCAGCAGCGCGTCCGGCGCATCCTCCGGCAGCTGCGACCCCGCTGCCGGTCGATAAGCCGCCACGCGCCGCGGCGGCTGCCCGCCCTCGTCGGCCCACTCGATGACGTCTTCGAGGCGCGCGAGTTCGAGCGCGCCCAGGCGCTCGCGCAGCACGGCCTCCAGCGCATCCTCCCAGCCTGCTTCGATGTCCAGCGCCTGCCAGAGGCGCGGCGAGCGCGCAAGCCCGCGGGCGTCCAGCCAGTCGTCGATGTCCGCGCCGCGGCCGATCTTCTCCTGGAGCGCCGACAACGCCTGCTCGCGGGCCTCGAGATCGGCCAGTCGGCGGCTGTCGCGTTCCCAGGCGTCGGCGGACTCGCGCTGGCGAGTCTGCAGCGCCGTCACGGCGAGCTGCAATGCCTCGAGCGAGCGCTGCCTGACGGCCAGGTCGGCCGACTCCTGCGCGAGTTGCTCCTCGACCACCAGCACCGGATCGGTCCTGGGCACGGTGATGCCGTCGAGTTCGGCAGTCAGTTTCGCGTGCCGTTCGTCAAGCTGTGCCAACGCCTTCGCGGCGCTTTCGCGACGAGCTTCGGCGACCTGCACGCCCTGCTCGATCAGCACGATGGACTGCTGCAGTTCGGCCAGCGTCGCAGTCGCAGCCGCGAGCGCCTGCTCCAGCGCCGGCACGCCGGCCTGCGCATCGCGTTCGGCGGTCACCGCGAGTTCCCGCGCCGCAACCGCCGCAACGCGCGCATTCTCCGCCGCGCTGCGATCGTCGGCAAGGGCGCTGGCCTGGCCGGCGATGCCGCCGAGCGCTTCGGTGAGCTGCGCCACCTGCTGCGTCAGCCGGGTCTGCGATTCGCGCGCGAAACTGAGCTGCTGCTCCAGCCTGGTGACCTCGGCGTTCGCTGCGTAGAAGGCGCCCTGCCGCTCGTGCAGCGCATCGCCGGCGGTGTAATGCTCGGCGCGCAGCGTTTCGAGCCGCGCCTCGGCGGCGCGCAGTTCGGCCTGGATCGCCTCGTGGGCGACGGTCAGGTTGGCGATCTCCGTTGCGCAGCGCTCGCGCGTACGCACCGCATCCTGCTGCTTGGCGTGCCAGAGCAGGTGCTGCGACTGCTTCAGCCGTCCGCTCAGTTCCTGGTGCTGGGACGCGACCTGCGCCTGCTGCTCGAGGCGCGTCAGCTGGTTGCCGAGCTCCAGGCGGATGTCCTCCACCCGCGCCAGATTCTCGCGGGCATCCGACAGGCGGCCTTCCGTTTCCTTGCGCCGCTCCTTGTACTTGGAGACGCCGGCGGCCTCCTCGAGGAAGATGCGCAGTTCCTCCGGCTTCGCCTCGATCACGCGGGAGATCATCCCCTGCTCGATGATGGCGTAGGCGCGGGGACCGAGTCCGGTGCCCAGGAACAGGTCGTGGATGTCCCGGCGCCGGACCGGAATGTTGTTGATGTAGTAGGTCGAATCGCCGTCGCGCGTCAGCACGCGCTTGATCGAGATTTCGGTGTACTGGCCCCACTGCCCGCCGATCCGGCCCAGGCTGTTGTCGAAGTGCAGCTCGATCGACGCGCGACCCACGGGCTTGCGTTCGCCGGCGCCGTTGAAGATGACGTCCTGCATCGATTCGCCACGCAGCGCCGAGGCCTTGGATTCGCCCAGCACCCAGCGCACCGCATCGATGACGTTCGACTTGCCGCAGCCGTTGGGTCCGACGATGCCGACCAGTTGCCCTGGAGTGGCGATGGTCGTGGCGTCGACAAACGACTTGAAGCCCGACAGCTTGATCTGGGTGAGGCGCACGGGGGAATCGGAACCGGGAACGTGATCGGGGCGACGCCGCGCCGCCTGTCCTGCGGGGTCTCGAGGGAGTTTCCCGCCGGGATCCCGGCGAACGTGTCGGGAAAGGCCCGGATTATAGCGGAATCGCCGGCCTTGCTGCCGCAGCGACCGGCTCCGCGCGCGGCGGCAATCGTCCCTCCTCGACCGCATGGCAGGCGACTTCGCCACCGTCGACCGCGCGAAGAGCGGGCAGTTCGCGCCGGCAGCGCTCGTTGGCCAGCGGACAGCGGGGATGAAACGCGCAGCCGGGCGGCGGGTCCAGCGGATTGGGCACTTCGCCGGCCACGGCGACGCGCGCCTCTCCGGACATCTCCAGGTCCGGAACCGCATCGAGCAGCATGCGGGTGTACGGATGCTTCGGTGTGCGGAACAGCGTCCGTGTGGGCGCGAGTTCGACCACCCGCCCCAGGTACATGACGCCGACGCGGTCGGCGATGTGATGGACGACCGCGAGGTTGTGCGAAATGAACAGGTAGGTGAGGCCGAGCCTGCGCTGCAGGTCGCGCATCAGATTGAGGACCTGCGCCTGCACCGAGACGTCCAGCGCCGACGTCGGCTCGTCGCAGATAAGGAACGCCGGATTGGTCGACAGCGCGCGGGCGATCGAAATGCGTTGCCGCTGACCTCCGGAAAACTGGTGCGGGTACTTGACCCCATCGGCCGCCGCCAGGCCCACCTGGGCGAGCAGCGCGGCGACCTTCTCGTCCACCTGCGCCCTGGGCAACTCCGGCTGCTGGACGCGAACGGGCTCGGCCACGATGTCGGCGACGCGCCAGCGCGGATTGAGGCTGGCGTAGGGGTCCTGGAAGATCATCTGCATGCCGCGGCGCGCGGCGCGCAGCTGCGCGGCATCGGTGACCGCGCCTTCGCCGGCGATGGCCGCGCCGTCGTAGTCGATGGTTCCACGCGTGGGCTTGTACAGGCCGACGATCAGGCGGGCGACCGTCGATTTTCCGCAACCGGATTCGCCGACCAGCCCGAGCGTCTCGCCGCGGCGGATCACGAGGCTGACGCCGTCGACGGCCTTGAGGAACACCCGCGGACGCCGCTCCAGCACTCGATCGAGCCACGGGGGCGACACGTCGAAAAAACGGGCGACGTCGGTGAGGCGGAGCAGCTCCCCGGTACGCGCCGGAACCTTGCCGGCAACTGCGGCGCGATCGCGCGTCGACTGCGCCATCCTTCGATCCTGCTCATGTCGCCACCGCCGCGCCCTGCGGTTGGTCGACGGCGAGCCAGCAGGCCGCGCGCGTCGCACCCGCGTCGACCAGTTCCGGGCGCTCCCGGGTGCAGCGGTCGAACACCTTCGGACAGCGGGGATGGAAAGCGCAGCCCGTGGGAACCGCGGTCAGGCGCGGCATCGCCCCGTCGATCTGGGTCAGGCGCTCACGCTCCTCGACGATCGACGGAATCGAGCCCATGAGGCCGATCGAGTACGGATGCTTCGGCCGATGGATGACGTCGGCCACCGGTCCGATCTCGACAATGCGACCGGCGTACATGACGGCGACCCGGTCGGCGGTCTCGGCGATGACGCCCATGTCGTGCGTGACCAGCATCACCGCGGTGTCGTGCTCCCGGCACAGCCGCTTCAGCAATTCGATGATCTGCGCCTGGATCGAGACGTCGAGCGCGGTCGTCGGCTCGTCGGCCACGATCAGCCTCGGCTTCGCCGCCAGCGCCAGCGCGATCACCACCCGTTGCCGCATGCCGCCGGAAAACTGATGCGGATAGTGCTCGATGCGGCGCGCTGCCGCCGGAATGCCGACCTCCTCCAGCAGGCCGACCGCGCGGGCGCGCGCATCCGCCTCCGACAGGTCGAGATGCGTGCGGATGGTCTCGACCAGCTGCCGGCCCGACCGTGTACAGCGGGTTCAGCGAAGTCAGCGGATCCTGGAAGATGGCGCCGATCTCGCGCCCGCGGATGCGCCGCATGGCGTCGTAGGACAGGTTGTCGATGCGCCGGCCGCCCAGGTGGATCTCGCCCGCGGCGATGCGCCCCGGCGGATCGATGAGGCCGATGATCGCGGCGCCGGTCAGCGACTTGCCGGCGCCGGACTCCCCGACCACGCCGAGCACCTCGCCCGGCGCGATCTCGAACGACACGTCGTGAACGGCGACCAGCGTCCCGCGGCGCGTCGGAAACTCGACGCGCAGGCGCTCGACGGTGAGCAGCGCTTCCACGGGGCGCGGCCGACGCCATGCGGTTACTTGGCCGCCGGCAACTGGCAGCCGGCGATCGCCTCGACGTGGTCGACCACGGGCGTCCATTCCTGCGTGATGGTGCTGGCGAACTGCGCGTTGATGTAGTAGCGCTTGCAGGGCTCGACGTTGAGCATCATCACGTGCAGCGGCGGGCCGCCCGCCCAGCCCGGCGCCGGGCCCTGCACGACCAGCCGGCGCATCCCCGGCTCGACCCTGATCATGTTCGGATTGACAAACGAACCCTGGTCGTCGACCCGGTCGATGATCGCCGGGCGCCGGTTCTGGATGGTGACGTTGAAGCGCTGGCCGGTGAGCTCGCTCCAGGTCGGCCCCCAGGTCTGGCACCCGGCCAGCAGCACCGGAATCATCAGCAATGGCAGCTTGCGCATCGTTTGTCTCCTCGTCGTGGGTGGCGCGGCAGGCGCCGCGAAAAACTCGTAGATGGTCGAACAGCACCGGTACCGGGAACATTCCGCCGGGAGGCGCCGGTCGATGCTCATTGCAGCCTCGGATTCAGGGCGTCGCGCAGCCAGTCGCCGAGCAGGTTGATCGACAGCACCATCGTGACCAGCGCGATTCCCGGGAAGATGGTGATCCACCACTCGCCCGAGAACAGAAAGTCGTTGCCCACGCGGATCAGCGTTCCCAGCGACGGCTGCGTCGGCGGCACGCCGACGCCGAGGAACGACAGCGTGGCCTCGGTGATGATCGCCGTGGCGATGTTGATCGTCGCCAGCACCAGGACCGGCCCGAGCACGTTGGGCAGCAGGTGCCGCAGCATGATCCCGTACGGCGACACGCCGATCACCCGCGCCGCCTGCACGTATTCCTTGTTCTTCTCGACCATGGTCGATCCGCGCACCGTGCGCGCGTACTGGACCCAGTTGGAGAAGCCGATCGCCAGGACCAGCACGAACAGCGCGACCTGGTCGTGCGCGTCGCGCGGCAGCGCGGCGCGGAACACGCCGTCGATCAGCAGCGCGATCAGGATCGCCGGAAACGACAGCTGGACGTCCGCGACCCGCATGATGAACGCATCGGTGCGCCCGCCCGCATAGCCGGCAAGCAGCCCCAGCGAGACGCCGAGCACGATGGCGAGCGCGACCGACGCCAGGCCGACCATCAGCGAAATGCGCGCGCCGTACATGATCGCCGACAGCATGTCGCGACCCTGGTCGTCGGTGCCCAGCAGATATTGCGCCCTGCCGCCCGAAATCCAGCTCGGCGGCGACAGCGAGTCGACCAGGTTCAGCGTCTTCAGATCGAACGGATTGTGCGGCGCGAGCCAGGGCGCGAACAGCGAGGCGATCACGCAGATGGCGAGGATCGCGAACGACACCATCGCGACCGGCGAGTGCCGGAAGCTCCAGGCGACGTCGCTGTCCCATGCCGACGCCGCGCGTTCCTTCAGCGTCGGCGCGGTGATCGTGACTTCGCTCATCGCCGTCGCCCCGCGTCAGCGGAGCGCCTCCTGCTCACCGGCCAGCCCGGTCAGCGCGTCGTGCGCGCAGGCCTGCGCCTGGTGCACCACCCGGGCCTTCCAGTCGTCGGCGTCCTGATAGAACGCTTCGCGGACCATGCGCTTGATCGCCGCATGCGTGTCGGGCGGCGTGTCCGGGTGGTTGCGCAGCCACTGGTCGGCGCGCAGCGCCTGGAGCACCTCGGGCATCGGCAGCGTCCCGAACTCCAGCGCGATCCCGGCGCAGCGTGCCTGCGGGCACTCGTCGTAAACGGCCTGGAAATTGACGCCGGTCAGCGGCGCCGACGACGACGAGCCGTCGTGGAAGGAAGTCACCCCGTCGCCCCACCAGCGCCTGGCGCGCGCGAGTTCGGCCGGATCGGCCCGGCCGGCGAAGATCTTCTCGCCATGGCCGCGCGGCCCGAGTCCCGTGTGCACGTCGATCCAGGCAATGGCCTGCCGCGAGCGGCCCTCTTCGCGCAGCACGCCGCGCAGGACGGCGTTGCTCCAGGCCGGCCGCACGCCGCCGTAGAAGATGCCGTCGGGGAATTCGTGCTGCCCGCCGGTGACCGCGGCCTGCAGCGCAGGCATGCCGTGTTCGGCGATGTATTCACGCATGCGCCGCTCGTTGTCCGGACCGGGCGGCCATTCGTCCGGGACCATGAAGCCATGCACCGCCGCGTAGGCGGCGGACGGCGGCGGCGGCGTCGAGAAGTCGCGAAAATTGCGGTTCAGGTCGACGTTGTCCTCGTTGGTCCGCGACAGGTGCGAGAAGCCATGCGGATTGAGCGCATGCAGAAAGACCAGGCGAACCGCTGCGGCCGCGGCGAGGAACGCCGGATCGCGCAGCAGCGCGATCTGGCTGCCGGAACCGCAGAAACCCTCGGCACCGTGCGTGCCCGACAGCACGATGAGCAGCGCCGATGCGTCCGCCGGTCCGGCGGTGGCGACGTCGATGGACAGCGTCTCGCCCGCGGCGCCCCGTGCGCTCGGATGCTCGTGGCGGGCGAGTTCGAAGCCGGCGGCGGTGGCCTGCGCCACGAACGCCTCGCGCGCTTCGGCGTAACTCGCGCGGAAGCACGAAACCGCTGCGCCGGCATCCAGCGGCGGCGTCATCCGGCGCTGCCTTCGCGCCCGGCCAGCGGCATCGCCCGCTCGGCCAGCGCGGCAAGGTAGCCCGCGCCCAGCGGAATCACCGCATCGTTGAAATCGTACTTGCTGTTGTGCAGGAAACAGCCCCCCTCCACGCCGCCCTGGCCCAGGCGGGCGAACGCACCCGGCCGCTCGCGCAGCATGAACGAGAAGTCCTCGGCGCCCATCGACGGATCGAGGTGACGCAGCACATTCTCCGCGCCGACCAGCGCTTCGGCCACGTCGGCGGCGAACTTGGCCTCGTCGGCGTGATTGATCGTCGCCGGATAGAGGCGCTCGTAATGCAGCGTGGCGCGGGCGCCGAATGCGGCCGCGATCGAATGCGCCAGTTCGCCGAGCCGCTGCTCGATCAGGTCCTGCGTCTGCGTCCTGAAGCTGCGCGCGGTGCCGACCAGCCTGGCGTGCGCGGGAAGGACGCTCATCGCGCCCGGGTGACCCGCGTGCATCGCGCACAGGCTGACCACCGCGGTGTCGATCGGATTGACGTTGCGGCTGACGATCGATTGCGCAGCCGTGATGATGTGTCCGGCGACGAGCACCGTGTCGACCGCCCGGTGCGGATGCGCGCCGTGGCCGCCAAGACCGTCGATGGTGATCTCGAAGCGGTCGGCGGCCGCCATCGCGGGCCCCGGAGAGACGCCGATGCGCCCCGGCGGCAGCGACGGCCAGTTGTGCAGCGCATACACCTGCTCGGCGGGAAAGCGCTCGAACAGCCCGTCGGCGATCATCGCCTGCGCGCCGCCGTGTCCCTCTTCGCCCGGCTGGAAGATCAGGTAGGCGGTGCCGTCGAAGGCGCGCGTCTCGGCCAGGTAGCGCGCCGCGGCCAGCAGCATCGTCGTGTGTCCGTCGTGGCCGCAGCCGTGCATCCGGCCCTCGTAGCGCGACCGGTGCGCGAACTCGTTCTCCTCGTGCATCGGCAGCGCGTCCATGTCGGCGCGCAGGCCGATCGTGCGGCCGCTGTCGTTCCTGCGGCCGCGAATGACCGCGACGATGCCGGTCTTGCCGATGCCGGTGTGGTGTTCGACGCCCAGCGCGGCCAGGTATTCCTGCACCAGCCGGGCGGTCCGATGCTCCTCGAAGCCCAGCTCGGGATGGGCGTGCAGGTCGCGCCGGATGGCTCGTGAACTCGTCGTGCCAGCGGGCGATGTGCTCGGTGGGTTGCATCGGCATCGCGCTCAGTGTCCGGCCACGCCGCGCTCGATGCGCAGGCGCGGATCGACCGCGTAGTACAGCAGGTCGACGATGAGGTTGATCAGCACGAACACCAGCGCGATGAAGCACAGGTAGGCCGCCATCACCGGGATGTCGGCGAAGTTGACCGCCTGGATGAACAGCAGGCCCATGCCGGGCCACTGGAACACCGTCTCGGTGATGATGGCGAAGGCGATGATCGCCCCGAGCTGCAGGCCGGTGATGGTGATCACCGGCACCAGCGTGTTCTTCAGCGCGTGTCCGAAGTGGATCGCCCGGTCGGTGAGGCCGCGGGCCCGGGCGAACTTGACGTAATCGGTGCGCAGCACCTCCAGCATCTCGGCGCGCACCAGGCGCATGATCAGCGTCATCTGGAACAGCGACAGCGTGATCGCCGGAAGGATCAGCGCCTTGAGGCCGCTCTTGGTCAGGAATCCTGTCTTCCACCACCCGAGCGCGACGACGTCGCCCCGGCCGAAGGACGGCAGCCAGCCCAGGTAGACGGCGAAGACCAGGATCAGCAGGATGCCGATCAGGAAGGTCGGCAGGCTGACGCCGATCAGCGAACCGGCCAGCAGCAGGTGCGCGCTGAAGCTGTTGCGGCGCAGCGCCGTGTAGACGCCCAGCGGAATGCCCAGGAATACCGCGAGCAGCGCGGCGGTCCCGGCGAGTTCCAGCGTGGCGGGGATGCGCTCGCGGATGAGCACCGACACCGGCCGCCCCTGGCGCAGCGACAGGCCGAAATCGCCGTGTACGGCATTCTCGACGAAGCGCGCGAACTGGATGTAGAACGGGCGGTCGAGACCCAGGTCGCTGCGCAGGCGCTCGCGCTCCTGGATGGTCGCGTCCTGGCCCAGCATGAACGCCACCGGATCCCCGGTGAAGTTGAACAGGGAGAACGCGATGAGCGCGACCACCGCCATCACCAGCACGGACTGCAGCAGGCGGCGGATGACGAAGGCGATCACGTCAGCCCCGCCTCCGCGTCGATACGCCCGCCGCGACGCGGCGGGCGAACGGCACGAACGGCGTCAATCAATGCGTACCCAGCGGACGTCGAGCCGGTTGTCGGCACGGTGGAACGCGGAGACGTTCGAACGCATCGCCCAGGGAATCACCTGCTGGTGCAGCGGAATGTGCCCGACGTCGGCGCTGTGCAGCGCCTGCGCCTCGCGCATCATCTCGCCGCGCTTCCTGGAGTCGATCTCGACCTTGATCTTGTCGATCAGCGCGTCGGCCTGCGGATTGCTGTACTTGCCGAGGTTGAAATTGCCGTCGGCGCCGCCCTTGGGATCCGCGGAGCGGATCAGGCTCTGCAGCGTGTACAGGCCGTCGAAGGTGGCCGTCGCCCAGCCGAGCAGGTAGAGGCTGGTGTCGAACTTCTGGATCTTCTGGAAATAGGTCGCCCGCGGCATCGCATTGACCTTGGCCGTGACGCCGATCCTGGCCCACATCGCGGCCACCGCCTGGCAGATTTCCTCGTCGTTGATGTACCGGTTGTTCGGGCAGTCGAGCGTGACCTCGAAGCCGTTCGGATAGCCGGCGTCGGCGAGCAGCTTCTTCGCCGCGGCCTGGTCGAACGGCAGGCGCTTGGCCTGGTCCTCGAAATAGCCGTTGACCTGCGGCGCGATCATCGAGCCGGTCGGTACCGCGAGCCCGCGCATCGTGGCCCGGCGGATCGCCTCGATGTCGATCGCCTGATAGAGCGCCTGGCGGACGCGCTTGTCCTTGAACGGGTTCTTGCCCTTGACGTTGGTATAGGGCGACTCGTCGCGCCACTGGTCCATGCCGAAGAAGATGATCCGCGTCTCGGTGCCGTCGGCGATCTTGATCTGCGGGTTCTGGCGAAGCCGCGGCACGTCCTGCGTCGGCGGATCGAGCACCAGGTCGACCTCGCCGGACAGCAGCGCCGCGGCGCGGGTGCTGTCCTGCTTGATCGGCGTGTAGACGATTTCGGTGATGTTGCCCTCGGCCTTGTCCCACCAGTTCGGATTGACGGCCAGCACGGTCTTCACGTCGGCTTCGCGCGATTTCAGCACGAACGGGCCGGTCCCGTTGGTGTTGCGCGCCGCGAAGTTCTCCTCCTTCTGCGCGTAGTTCTGCGGATTGACCGAGTTGTTCCTGGTCGCCCACGCGCGGCTCATGATCTTGGCGTCGACCAGCCCGCGCAGCAGGACCGGGTTCGGACCGTCGGTGATGATGTCGACGGTGAAGTCGTCGATCTTCTTCACTTCCTTGATCCCCTGCGCGTAGACCTTCATGTTCGACGAGGGTTTCAGGATGCGCTCGAACGAGAACACGACGTCATCGGCGGTGAACGGCGTGCCGTCGTGGAACTTGACGTTCTTGCGCAGCACGAAGCGCCAGCGCGAAGGTTCCGGCTGCGTCCACGACAGCGCCAGCGCGGGCTCGGGAACGAACTGCTTGTTGTAGCGCACCAGGCCCTCGTAGACGTAGTCGGAGAACGTGTTGTTCAGGCTCTCGTTCTGCGCCATCGGATCGAAGGTCAGGATGTCGCCCTGGCTGGTCCAGCGCAGGGTCTTGGCAGCGGCCGGGCCGCCCGCAATCACGGCGGCGGCCGCCAGGGCCGCGATCAGAATGGTGCGTCGCATTGCTTTCTCCGGAAAAAACGATCGTCTTGCAACGTCAGGGGAAGACACGCGCGGATGATGCCACAACGCCGCCCGCGCGGGGGCCAGCCGACCATTGCCGCGACGATCGTCGGCAAGCGCCGGTCCGGCCGGTCAGCCCGGCCGGCGCTGCCTTGCGGCGCGCGTCGCGTACAGGCAGATGCCGGCGGCGACCGAGACGTTCAGGCTTTCGACGCTGCCGGAAAGGGGGATGCCGACCACTCGATCGCAGGACTCCCGCGTCAACCGGCGCAGTCCGGCGCCCTCGGCGCCGAGTACCCACGCCAGCGGCCCGGAAAGCTCGGCGTCGAACAGGCTCTCGCCGCCGGCATCGGCGCCGAGCAGCCAGACGCCGCGCTCCTTGAGCGCGCGCATCGTCCGCGCGAGGTTGGTGACGGCGATCACCGGCACCGTGTCGGCGGCCCCGCAGGCGGCCTTGGCCACGGTGGCATTCACGCCGACGGCGCGATCCTTGGGCACCACCACCGCCAGCGCACCGAAGGCATCGGCGCTGCGCAGGCAGGCGCCCAGGTTGTGCGGATCGGTCACGCCGTCGAGGATCAACAGCAACGGCGGCTCGGCCACGCCATCGAGCACGTCGTCCAGCGTCACGTGCGGAAGCGCGGCATCGACCACCGCCACCACGCCCTGGTGCCGGCCATGCCCGGCCAGCGCGTCGAGGCGCGCCATGTCGACGACGCGCGTCGCCACGCCCGCCGCGGCGGCCCGGGCGGACAGCTCGCGCAGGCGCGCGTCGTCGCGACCGGACAGCAGATAGATCGCCTGCACGGCTTCGGGGCGCTGCCGCAGCCGCGCGGTGACCGCGTGGAATCCGAACAGCGAGCGGGTGGAGGACATGCGTCTTGGCGTCGGCCGTGGGGACGGGGAACGACGCCTCTGCGGCGGCCGTTCGCTGTGCTAGTGTAGCGCGCGGCGCGACCGGCGCCGGCGATCCGTCGGGAAAATGAATTTCAGCGAAGACCTCCGGCTGTTTCTCACCGCGCTGCTGATGGTCATCGGCGGGTTGCTGCCGATCGTCAATCCGGTGGCCAGCGCGCCGGTGTTCCTGACCATGACGCGCGGCAGCGACGCGGCGACCCGGGCCAAGCTGGCGGTCGAGATCGCGATCAGCACCTTCCTGCTGCTGATGGGCTCGCTGATCTTCGGCGCGTTCGTGCTCAAGCTCTTCGGCCTGTCGATTCCGGTGGTCCAGGTCGCCGGCGGTGCCGTGCTGATCGCGCTGGCCTGGAACCTGCTGCACGCCGAGGGCGAGGCGGACGAGGTGCCGGACGCGAAGGCGAACAAGGACATCATCCTGCGGGCGTTCTATCCGCTGACGCTGCCGGTGACCGTCGACCCGGGCGCGATTTCGGTCGCCATCACGCTGGGCGCCAACCACGCGCATGGCGCTCGAACGCCTGGTCGTTTCGCTGATCGCGGCGCTGCTCGGGGTCTTCCTGATCTCGATCGCCGTGTGGCTGGTCTACCGCTATGCGCAGCGCATCGGACACTGGATCGGACATACGCGGATGATGGTGATCCTGCGCCTGTCCGCGTTCATCCTGCTGTGCATCGGCGTCGAGATCACCTGGAATGGCGTGCGCAATCTTTCCGCGGAGCTGCCCTTTGCCATGGCGACCAAGCCGACGGCCGAGGCATCGCCGTCGACCGGCGGGGAAGCCAGGTGAACGTCGAGTTCCGGCTGTTGATCGAGGGCGCGCTGCTGGCCATCGCCGCGCTGCTGCCCATCGTCAACCCGCTGGGCGCCGCGCCGGTCTTTCTGGCGATGACCGGCGGTGCCGACGACGCCACCCGGGCCATGCTCGCGCGTCGGGTGGCCGTCAACGGCTTCATCCTGCTGGTCGCCTCGGTGCTGGTCGGCGGCCTGGTGCTCGAATTCTTCGGCCTGACGGTGCCGGTGGTGCAGATCGCCGGCGGGCTGATCGTCTGCAGCCTGGCCTGGCGGCTGCTCAACGAGGAAACCAATCTGGACGGACCTCCGGTCGTCGAGACCCCCGCCACGCTGGCGACCCGGGCCTTCTATCCGCTGACGCTGCCGCTGACCGTCGGCCCCGGCGCGATTTCGGTGGCGATCACCCTCGGTGCCAACTATCCGTCGACCGCGCAGCCCTTCGCCGCCGACGTCGCCTCGTCGATCGTCGGCATCGTGGTCGTCTGCGCGACGATCTACGCCTGCTTCCGCTATTCGCGCCGCCTGCGCGTCTGCTGGGCGCGACCGGAACCGCCGTCATCCTGCGCCTGTCGGCCTTCATCCTGCTGTGCATCGGCGTGCAGATCATCTGGAACGGCGTGGACGCGCTGCTGGCCGCGCGGTCCGCGCTGCCCCCGTCCGGCTGAAGCGCGGGGCAACCACGCTTGCCCGGACTCTTCCCGGGACGATATAATGGAAAGCTTGCTGCGGGCGCGCTCAACCGATCGGGAACGGTCGACTGCGGCGGCCTCAGGCACCGCCGGCGTAGCTCAGTTGGTAGAGCAGCGCATTCGTAATGCGAAGGTCGGGAGTTCGACTCTCTTCGCCGGCACCAATTCGCGGGAACCGTTCGCGCCGAGGCCCCCCGCGTGCGGCGCCTGCGCTGCGCCGACCTGGCCGGCCGCGGGCGCCGGCCCCGCTTTTCTCCCCGCTCAGCGGGACAGCGCCTGCGCCACCCACTGCGCCGTCAGCTTCTCCTGCACCGAGTTCTGGGTGAGCCGCAGATCCAGCCCGGCGAAGTCGACCAGGTCGAGCGGCTGGTCCTGGTTGAAGCACGAGAACACGTAGCTCACCTTCCCCGTCTGCGGATCGCGCCACGGCTGCAGGCACTGCGCGCAGATCTCCTTCAGCATGCACTGCATCGGCGAGTTGATCGAGCCGATCGCGCGGTGGGACGGCTTCAGATGCGGCGCCAGCACGCCGTGGCGCGCGCGCGCCACGGCGGCCATCATCCGGTCCGAGCCGATGGCGATGATCCGGTCGCAGTCGGCGAAGGCAATCGACGCCTCGCCCAGGTCACCCTGCGCGTACGCGCGCATCGCCTCGACGATGTTGCCGACGAAGGCGCGGTCCTGCGGCCGCGTCGGCGCGAAGCCCGGCGCCTCGTCGCAGCACCACACGACTGTGTCGGCGGCCGCCTCGATGTCGGCAACCTTGTAGCGGTCGATCATCTTCTTGTAGCCGGCGAAGTAGAGCACCTTCGAGCCGGCGGCGCGAAACGCCTGGCCGATCGAAAACAGCACGGCGTTGCCGAGGCCGCCGCCGGCGAGCACGACGGTCTCGCCGGCAACGATCTCGGTGGGCGCGCCGGTCGGTCCCATCAGTACCACGGGCTCGCCGGGCTTCAGCCCGGCGCACAGGTCCGACGAGCCGCCCATTTCCAGCACGATGGTCGACACCAGGCCGCGCTCGCGGTCGACCCAGGCGCCGGTCAGCGCGAGGCCTTCCATCGCCAGGCGCGTGCCGCCGACCACCGGCGCCAGCGCCTCGTAGTTCTGCAGCCGGTAGAACTGCCCCGGCGCGAACCGCGCCGCGGCGGCCGGCGCGTGGACGACGACCTCGACGATGGTCGGCGTCAGCCGCTCGACCCGCTCGACGGTGGCGCGCAGCTGCCCGTCGAGGCGGGCGAAGAATGCCGCGTCGTCCTCGGCTGAAGCCGGGGTCACCTTCGCGAGCATCCGCGAGACGATCGGATAGCCTTGCTTGGCGCTGGCCATCGCCTTGACGACGTTGCCGAAGAACGACGGATGCAGGTCGCCGAAAAAGCTGGTGGCGCGGCCGTCGGGCAGGACGTCGGTCAGCACCGCCGGCAATGCCGGCTTGGCCAGGCCGCGCGGTGCATGCACAGGCCGGCCATCCTCGTCGAGGACGCGGAAGTACTTGCCGTCGAGGTGGAAGTGCTGTGCATCCTCGCGCGCCAGCACGGTGTTGGGTTGCGTACCGGCGGCGATCAGGATGGTGCGCGCCGGCAGCAGCGACTGGCTGACCTCGTGCCAGACGCCATCGCCGTCGGTGCGCTGCAGCGAGACCCTGAGTCCTGTCGCCGATCCGGCGGCGTCGACCTCGATGGCCAGCGGCGTCAGTCCCTCGGCGAAGCGGATGCCTTCCTCCAGCGCCTTCTCGACTTCCTCGTGGTTGAGCGTGTACGACGGGCTGTCGATCAGCCGGCGCCGGTAGGCCACCGTCACCCCGCCCCAGCCCTGCAGCAGTTCGACGACCCGCGCCGGCCGCCCCTCGCGCGCGGCGGCCGCGCGCTCGTCGGCGATCGCCTGCGCATGCGCGAGGAATTCGGCAGCGACCGCCGCCTCGTCGGCGCTCCAGAGCGACTCCACCGCGGCGCGCCCGCGGGCCGCCGCCAGCGCCTCGTGGCGGGCACGGAACTTCTCGACCTGCACCGGGTAGTAGGCGAGCGCCTCGGTCGCGGTGTCGATGGCGGTCAGGCCGCCGCCGACGACGACGACCGGCAGGCGCAGCTGCATGTTGGCGATGGAGTCGCGCTTGGCCGCGCCGGTCAGCTGCAGCGCCATCAGGAAATCCGACGCCGTGCGCACGCCCCTGGCGAGCCCGTTGGGAAGATCGAGCACCGTCGGCTTGCCGGCGCCCGTCGCCAGCGCGATGTGGTCGAAGCCCTGCGCGAAGGCGCCGGCGTCGTCGAGCGTGCCGCCGAAGCGCACGCCGCCGTAGAGCGCGAAGCGGTCGCGACGCTCGAGCAGCAGCCGGATCATGGTCAGGAAGTTCTTGTCCCAGCGGACGGTGATGCCGTATTCGGCGACGCCGCCGAAGCCCGCCATCGGGCGCTCGTCGAGCGGTTCGCGCAGCGCTTCCACGTCGCGCACCGGTTCGAACGGCACCCGCTCGCCGCGGATGGTGATCCCGGACAGCGCCGGATCGAGCGGCTCGATCTTCAGGCCGTCGATGCCGACGACCGTATGTCCGTCGTTGAGCAGGTGGTGCGCCAGCGTGAATCCGGCCGGGCCCATGCCCACGACCAGCACCCGCCGGCCGCTGCGCGGCAGCGGCAGCGGCCGGCGCAGGTTGAGCGGATTCCAGCGCGTCAGCAGCGAATAGAGCTCGAAGCCCCAGGGCAGCGCCAGCACGTCGCGCAGCAGCCGCGTCTCCGACTGCGGAATGTCCACCGGGTCCTGCTTCTGGTAGATGCACGACTTCATGCAGTCGTTGCAGATGCGGTGGCCGGTGGCCGCGACCATCGGGTTGTCGACGCAGATCATCGCCAGCGCGCCGATCGGCCAGCCTTCCGCGCGCAGCTTGTTGAACTCGGAGATGCGCTCGTCCAGCGGACAGCCGGCCAGCGTCACCTGGAACGACGACTTCCGGTACGCGGACTCTCCCGGCACGGGCTTTTTCTCCGGCAGGCCGCGCGCGCAGGAATCCTTGCCCTGTTCGTGGCACCAGATGCAGTAGTGCGCCTCGCCGAGGCTGCCGGCGAAATCGGTGCCCGGATCGGTCAGCCGGAAGCCGTCGCGCTGGCGCAGCGGATGCTCCGACGGCAGCTTCCACATCGGCACGTCGTGCTCGCGGACGGACTCGACCGGGACCAGCCGCAGCATGTCCAGTTTGCGCGGCGCGCGAAACAGCATGCCGCCGCGGTGCGCCGCGCGGCCCGCCGGCGTGTGCGCCGCCCAGGCCGCATAGCGCAGCGCCACGTCCAGCGCTGTGGCGTTGGCCGCCTCGTCGGCCGACCAGCGCGTCACCGCCCCGGCAAAGGCCAGTTCGCTGAACGGTTCCGCCAGCAATTCCCCCAGGCGCCGCCCGAGCGCGGGACCGTCGAATTCCGCCGCGGCCTCGGCCTTGAATGCATTCATCGCCCTGCGCTGGACGAACTGGCGGCGAACGGCGAACAGCGGGGCGAACTCATGGTGGCGAGCTTCCAGCGCACGCACTTCAGGCAGGATCGAGAACAGCCCGGCGAGGAAGTCCTCGGCATGCGGCGCCAGTGCCAGCAGCAATTCGGACTCCGCCAGCCGCGGCAGCGTGTCGGGCGCGCGCCGCGCGTCGGCAAGCCGCCGCGCCAGCGCAGGTTCCGTCGCAGCGAGCTCGGCGACGAACAGGTCGTCGACGCGCTGCAGTCCGGACCGCGTATGCAGGTCGGCGAAGGAGAGTCCGTGGGCGAGTTCGAGCATGCGGCGGAACGCGGACGCGGATGCGTGCAGGAAAGGCCACGGCACCGGGCGAGGCAAAAGCCTGCTATTTTACCCCCACCGGAGGCTTGAACCGCTGCGCATCGAGCGCATATCCCTATTGGCGGTCGGAGTATCCGATCGGCAGGTAGGCCGTTCCCGACTGCTCAAAGCCGCGGTCGAGCGGTGCGGTCAGCGACGCGCCATGCCAGCCCTCGCATCACCCTACGACGGAGAATCGAACATGCTTGCCGCCGGCCGGATCCTCGCAACGACGCTGCTGTGCACGCTGGCGCTTTCCGCGACGGCCCAGCCGATCCGGCTGGGCGAACTCAACAGCTACAAGGTCTTTCCGGCGTTCCTCGATCCCTACCGCAAGGGCATGGAACTGGCGCTGGACGAGGTCAATGCCGCTGGCGGCGTGCTGGGCCGCAAGCTCGAGATCGTCATCCGCGACGACAACGGCACGCCGGGCGACGCGGTCCGCGTGGCCGAGGAGCTGGTCGTTCGCGAAAAGGTCGACATGCTGATGGGGACCTTCGCCTCGCACGTCGGCCTGGCCGTGGCGGATTTCGCCAAGCAGCGCAAGATTCCGTTCCTCGCCGCCGAGCCGCTGTCCGACAAGATCGTCTGGGAGAGCGGCAACAAGTACACGTTCCGGCTGCGCGCGTCGACGTTCATGCAGACGGCAATGCTGGTGCCCGAGGCGGCGAAGCTGGGCAAGAAGCGCTGGGCGATCGTCTATCCGAACTACGAGTACGGGCAATCGGCGACCGCCGCGTTCAAGAAGCAGCTGAATTTCACCCAGAGCGGCGGCCTCGAGTTCATCGAAATCGCCGTGCCGCTGGGCAAGATCGACGCCGGCCCGGTGGTGCAGGCGATGCTCGACGCCAAGCCGGACGCGATCTTCTCCTCGCTGTTCGGGCCCGACCTCGCCCGCTTCGTGCGCGAGGGCCAGCTGCGCGGCTTGTTCCGCGACCGTCCGGTGTTCAACCTGCTGGGCGGCGAACCCGAGTACCTCGATCCGCTCAAGGACGAGGCCCCGGTCGGCTGGTACGTCACCGGCTACCCGTGGCAGGCGATCGACACGCCCGAGCACAAGCGCTTTCGCGACGCCTACCAGGCCCGCTATTCCGACTACCCGCGCCTCGGATCGGTGGTCGGCTACAGCGCGGTCATCGCCGCGGCGGCGGCAATTCGCCGGGCCGGGTCGACCGACCCGGAGAAAGTCGTCGCCGCGATGCGCGGTCTCGGCTTTTCGACACCCTTCGGTCCCGTGGTCTTTCGCGCCATCGACCACCAGTCGACCATGGGCGCCTACGTCGGCCGCACCGCGGTCAAGGACGGCAAGGGCGTGATGGTCGACTGGCGCTACGCCGACGGCAAGGACTACCAGCCCGACGATGCCGTCGTGCGCAAGCTGCGCCCGGCGTATTGACGCTCGCCTGCCGCCCCAGCGTGCCGACCTGTCCGGAGCGTCCTGAAGCGGCTCCGGCGACGCCGCCATGACCGCCGCATCGATCCTGCCGCAGCTGCTCAACGGGCTGTCGTCGGCGTCGGCATTGTTCCTCGTGTCGGTCGGGCTGACGCTGATCTTCGGCGTCACCCGGGTGGTCAACTTCGCGCACGGGTCGCTGTACATGCTGGGCGCCTACTGCGCCTATGGCCTGGGCGACCTGCTCGCCGGCCTGCTCGGCCGGGGCGCGGCGTCGTTCTGGATCGCGGTGCTGCTCGCCGCGCTGATCGTCGCGGCGCTGGGCGCGCTGCTCGAGGCGCTGCTGCTGAAGCGGCTGTATTCGGCCCCGGAACTGCTGCAGCTGCTGGCGACCTTCGGCGTCGTGCTGGTGGTCAGCGATGCGGTGCTGGCGCTGTTCGGACCCGAGGACCTGCTGGGTCCGCGCGCACCGGGACTGTCCGGAACCGTCCAGCTCTTCGGCAACCTGGTTCCGGAATACGACCTCTTCCTGATGGCCATCGGCCCGCTGGTCCTGGTGGCGCTGCACCTGCTCGTCACCCGCACCCGTTTCGGGCTGCTGGTGCGCGCCGCGTCGGAGAACCGCGTGCTGACCGCCGCGCTGGGCGTCGACGAGGCCCGGCTGTTCACCGCGGTGTTCGCACTGGGTGCCTTCCTGGCCGGGCTCGCCGGCGCGCTGGCGCTGCCGCGCGAGCCGGCGAATCTGGGCATGGACCTCGGCATCATCGCCGAAGCCTTCGTGGTGACCGTGGTCGGCGGACTGGGGTCGATCCCCGGCGCGTTCCTGGCCGCGCTGATCATCTCGCTCATCAAGGCGCTGTGCATCGCGCTGGGCACCGTCGAGCTGGCCGGCATCGCCTTCGCCTTTCCCAAGCTGACGCTGGTGGCCGAATTCATCGTGATGGCGGTGGTCCTGGCGCTTCGGCCGCACGGTCTGCTCGGCCGGGCGCCGTCGGCGCCCGTGGACACGCCGCTGCCCGAGCAGCGCGAACTGGTCCTGCGGCCGGGTCGGCGCGAGGCCTGGGTCGCCGCAGCCGTGCTGGCCGGGCTGGTCGCGCTGCCCTGGCTCGCCGACGACTACGCGGTGGTGCTGGGCACCGACATCCTGATCGCCGCGCTGTTCGCGGCAAGCCTGCAGTTCATGCTCGGAACCGGAGGCATGACCTCGTTCGGCCATGCCGCGTACTTCGGCATCGGCGCCTATGCGGCAGCGCTGGCGACCAAGGCAGGCTGGGCGCTGCCGGCCGCGCTGCTGGCCGCGCCGGTCGCGGCGTTCGCCGCGGCGCTTTTGTTCGGCTGGTTCTGCGTCCGCCTTGCCGGCGTCTACCTGGCGATGCTGACGCTGGCTTTCGCCCAGATCGTCTGGTCGATCGCCTTCCAGTGGGACCGGGTGACCGGAGGCTCCAACGGCATCGTCGGCATCTGGCCGCCGCCATGGCTGCTCGGACCGGACACACTTCTATGCCATGACGCTGGCGATCGTCGCTGCCGCGCTGCTGGCGCTGGTGGCGATCGCCGGATCGGCGTTCGGCTATGCGCTGCGCGGCGCGCGCGATTCGCCGCTGCGCGCCGCCGCCGCCGGCATCGACGTCGCGCGAATCCGCTGGCAGGGCGTTCATCTTCGCCGGAGCGTTCGCCGGACTCGCCGGCGGGTTGTTCGCCTTTTCCAAAGGCAGCATCTCGCCGGAATCGCTGGGCATCGCGCGCTCGGTCGACGCACTGGTGATGGTCCTGCTGGGCGGCCTGAACGCGCTGTTCGGCCCGCTGCTGGGCGCGGCCACCCTCACGCTGCTCGCGGACACGCTCGCCCGCGGCACCGAGTACTGGCGCGCCATGCTCGGCGGCCTGATCCTGGTCATCGTCCTCGCCTTTCCCATGGGCATCGGCGGCGCGGTGGCGCGCCTGCTGCGACGGGGTGTCCCGCGATGAGCACGCCGGTGCTCGAGGCCAGCGGCCTGACGCGGTTTTTCGACGGCGTGCATGCCGTCGACGACGTCAGCTTCACCGTCGACGCCGGCGAGCGCGTCGCGCTGATCGGGCCCAATGGCGCGGGCAAGTCGACCTGCTTCAACCTGGTCAACGGCCAGCTCAAGCCCGATGCCGGCACCGTCAGGCTGGCCGGCGCGCGCATCGACGGCCTGCCGCCGCAGGCGATCGCCCGGCGCGGAGTCGGCCGGACCTTCCAGGTCGCGGCCACCTTTGCGTCGATGACCGTGCGCGAGAACCTGCTGCTGACGCTGGCGGCGCGCGCGGGCCGCAGCGGGCGTCTGGGCGCCCTCGATCCGCGCCGCGCTCGTGCCGAAGCGGATGCGCTCCTGGCGCGCGTGGAGTGCGCCGACATCGCCGACGCGCACTGCGCGGCGCTCGCCTACGGCGACGTCAAGCGCGTCGAACTCGCGCTGGCGCTGGCGGACCGGCCGCGGCTCCTGCTGATGGACGAACCCACGTCCGGGATGTCGCCGCGCTCGCGCCTGCGGCAGATGGGCATTGCCTCCCTGGTCACCGCCAGCGACGGCATCGCCGTGCTGTTCATCGAGCACGACATGGATGTGGTGTTCGGTTTCGCCGACCGGGTGATCGTGCTCGATCGCGGCCGCATCCTGGCGCAGGGCCGGCCCGACGAGATCCGCGCCGACCCGCGCGTCAGGGCGGTCTACCTGGGCGAGGAAACCGCGTCCGGTCCCTGACCGTTCAAGCGCGCGAAGCCCGCCTCCAGGTCGGCGAGCAGGTCGGCGGGGTCCTCGAGGCCGATCGCGAAGCGCAGGCAGGGTCCGCCGGGCGACCAGGTCGTCACGCTGCGGGTGCGTTCAGGGTTGGTCGGGATGACCAGGCTCTCGTAGCCGCCCCAGCTGAAGCCCATGCTGAACAACTCGAGGCCATCGAGCATCGCCGCGATGCGCGTCGCGGCCACCGGCTGCAGCACGACGCCGAACAGCGAACTCGCGCCCAGGAAGTCGCGTGCCCACAGCTCGTGTCCGCGCGCGCCGGGCAACCCCGGATGCAGGACCTCCCTGACCTCCGGGCGCCGACGCAACCACTGCGCGATGGTCATGGCGCTGGCCGCCGCCTGTTTCAGGCGCGTGGGCAGCGTGCGCAGGCCGCGCAAGCCCAGGAAGCAGTCGTCCGAGGAAGCGGTGACGCCCATGTCGGTCCACAGCCGGTGCAGCTTGGGAAACACCGCCTGATTGGCGACGATCAGCCCCAGCAGCAGGTCCGAGTGGCCGCCGATGTACTTGGTGGCCGCGTGCACGGATACGTCGACGCCATGGTCGAACGAACGGAAGTACAGCGGCGTGGCCCAGCTGTTGTCCATTACCACGCTGGCGCCGCCCCGATGCGCGGCGGCGGCGATCGCCGGCACGTCCTGCACCTCGAAGCTGAGCGATCCCGGCGACTCGACGAAGACCACGCGCGTCCGCGGCCGCAGCAGGCGCTCGATGCCGGCGCCGATCAGCGGATCGTAGTACTCGACGTCGACGCCCAGGCGCGCGAGATGCAGGTTGCAGAACCGGCGCGTGGGACCGTAGACCGAGTCGGTCACCAGCACGTGGTCGCCCGGCGCGGTCAGCGCCAGCAGCGGCAGCGTGGTCGCCGTCAGACCGGAAGGCACGGCCAGCGCCGCATGGCCGCCCTCGAGCTCGGCCACGGCGTGCTGCAGGTCGGTGACCGTCGGCAGCCCGTGCAGGCCGTAGGACAGGCCGTCGTACTCGCCGCGCGTGGCCGCCTCGAGATCGGCAACCGTCGGAAACAGAATCGTCGAGGCGCGAAACACCGGCGTGTTGACAGCGCCAAGCCAACGCCGGGGCCTACGGCCGAGATGGCCGGCCCGGGTGCCATCGCCGCGCGGCGGCTTGGCACTCATCGCGGCTTGCCGGCCGGCAGCCCGAAGCCGTCGCAGATGCGCGCGACCTGCTCGGCCACCGTGGCGCGGATATCCACCTCCAGCGCATCCTGGGGCGGTTCCAACGCGGCAAGCTGGCTGGGCAGCAGCGATGGGGGCATGTAGCGATGCTTGCGTTCGGCCAGCCGCGCGGCGATCGTCGCCTCGTCTCCCTTCAGGTAGACGAAGCGCAGGTCGCCGGCGCGCTGCAACCGTTCACGATACGCCTGCTTCAGCGCCGAACAGCCGATGACCGCGTGTTCGCCGCGAGCCAGAATGGCGCGCGCTTCCGCGCCGATCCGGTCCAGCCAGGGCCAGCGGTCGGCGTCGGTCAGCGGTTGGCCGGCCGCCATCTTGGCGACGTTGGCCGCAGGATGGAAGTCGTCCGCATCGTGGAACGGCCAGCCCAGCGCCGCAGCCAGCGCCTCCCCGACCGTGGTCTTGCCGCAGCCGCATACCCCCATCAGCACCAGAATCAAGCCCCACTCCCGTTCATCGATTGCGTCGGCCCGTCGACGTTCACCGCGCTCACCAACACAAGACAGCGGCAACGCCGCGATGCTACCCAATCATCCGGTTTCGCGCCACGCGGCGTCAGACCGGCGCGACCGCAGGTTCATGCCGCGCGGCGAGTACGGCAGCCACGGTCAGCAGCGCGGCGCCCGCGCAGGTCCGCAGGTCGGGCATCTCGGCCAGCAGCAGCACCGCCAGCAGGATGCCGTAGACCGGCTCCAGCGCCGCCGCGACGCCCGCGGCATAGGCGCTGATGCTGGCCAGGCTGAAGACGAACAGCGTATGCGCCAGCGCCGTACAGACGACGCCCAGCACCAGCAGCTGACCCAGGACAGCGGCATCGAGCGGCCCGCCGAAGCCGCGCGTGACCACGAAGGGCAGCAGGCACAGCGCGGCGAACGCCTGCTGCCAGAGCATCAACGCAGAGGCGGAGGAACGCACGCGCAGCTGCCGCGAACGCACGATCAGCCACGCAAAGGAAAAGCCCGACGCCACGCCCCAGGCGAGACCCCGGACGGTGGCATCGCCCCACGACGGCGTCGGCACCAGGGTCACGATTCCGGCGACGACCAGTCCAGCCGTCAGCGCATCGCCCCGGCGACGGCGGCGGCCGAGCAGCCGCCGTTCGAGCAACAGGACGAACAGCGGAAAGCTGGCGTATCCAAGCAGGCCAACGGCCACGGTTGCGGTCTCGATCGCCGCGAAAAACGCATACCAGTGCAGCGCCAGCAGCGCGCCGTTGGCCGCGAACGCGCGCGACGGCCGCGGCAGACGTTCGCCGCGAAAGGCAACGAAGGCCGCGAGGGCGAGCGCGGCCACCATCGTGCGTCCGAAAGCGATCGCCTCGGGATTCCAGTCGATCCACTTGCCGAAGAGCCCGGCGAAACCGAACAGCGCGACGGCGACGTGCAGGGCGGCAAGGTGATGGGTCGGCGTCATGGCGATTGCGCACGCAATGCGGCGTTCGGCAGGCGCATCATGCCATCGGGGATCGCCAGCTGCGCTAGAATCGCCTGCCCGCACCCTCCATGTCGCATCGCCAGGAGCCTCCCATGCCGACCCCGACGACCCCCGCGAAGATCATCGACGCGGTCAGGAAAGCACCCGGCACGCGCGTGAAGGTCGCGGTCTCGGATGTCGACGGCATCCTGCGCGGCAAGTACATGCACAAGGACAAGTTCCTGTCGGCGGCGGACGGCGGCTTCGGTTTCTGCGACGTGGTGTTCGGCTGGGATTCGCAGGACGTCTGCTACGACAACACCAGCCTCACCGGCTGGCACAAGGGGTTTCCGGATGCGCTGGCGCGCATCGACCTCGGCACCTACCGGACCGTGCCCTGGGACGACGACGTGCCGTTTTTCCTGGGTGAGTTCGTCTGGAAGAAGGACGGCCGCGAAGCGCCGTTTCCGCTGTGTCCGCGCCAGGTATTGAAGCGGGTGCTGAAGCGGGCCGAGAAGCTCGGCTTCACGCCGATGTGCGGCATGGAGTTCGAGTGGTTCAATTTCGCCGAAACGCCGGCCACCTGGGCCGCGAAAAAAGGCGTCGCGCCCGAGCCGATCACGCCGGGAATGTTCGGCTATTCGCTGCTTCGCGCCAATGCGGCTCAGCCCTACTTCGCCGCACTGTTCGACGAACTCGGCGCCTTCGGCATCCCGATCGAGGGACTGCACACCGAAACGGGTCCCGGCGTCTACGAAGTGGCGATCCTGTTTTCCGAAGCGCTGGAAGCCGCCGACCGCGCCATCCTGTTCAAGTCCGGCGCCAAGGAGATCGGTTCGCGCTTCGACATCATGCCCAGTTTCATGGCCAAGTGGAGCGCGCAATACCCGGGCTGCTCCGGCCATATCCACCAATCGCTGTCCGACGGCAAGGTCAACCGCTTCCACGACCCCAAGGGCCGGCACGGAATGAGCAAGCTGTTCGAGAGCTATCTCGCCGGACAGGTCGGCGGACTGATGCAGCTGGCACCGATGTTCTGGCCGACGATCAACAGTTACAAGCGGCTGGTCGACGGCTTCTGGGCACCGGTGAAGCCGACCTGGGGTGTCGACAACCGCACGGCAAGCTTTCGGGTGATTCCCGGCTCGCCGAAGTCGACGCGACTGGAGACCCGCTGCCCCGGCGCCGACGTGAACCCCTATCTGGCGATGGCGGCGGTGCTGGCTGCCGGTCTGGCTGGCGTCGAGAAGAGCCTCAAGCTGACCGCCAGGCCGATCACCGGAACCAACGAAGGCGCCGAGAACGTGCCGCGTGCGCCACGCACGCTGATCGAGACCACGCGCGTCTTCCGCGAATCCGAGCTCGCCCGCGACTGGTTCGGCGACGACTTCGTCGACCACTTCGCGGCAACCCGGGAATGGGAGTGGCGCCAATGGCTCGACGCCGTGACCGACTGGGAACTCAAGCGCTACTTCGAAATCATCTGACCCGGACGCGGCGCCATCCTTCACCACTGCAGGGTTTCATGGCCATCGAACGCTTCGCCTTTCCCACCACCATCCATTTCGGCGCCGGCGCCCGCCGCCGTGTCGCCGACGATCTGAAGGCTCAGGGCATCGCCCGGCCGCTGCTGGTCACCGACCGCGGCATCGCCGCGCTGCCGCTGCTGCCGGAGTTCGTCGCCGGCCTCGAGGGGCTCGAGGTCGCAGTCTTTTCCGGGGTCGCCGGCAATCCGGTCCGCAGCCAGGTGATGGCCGGCGCGCAGGCGTACCAGGCGCACGCGGCCGATGCGGTCATCGGTCTTGGCGGCGGCGCGGCGCTGGACGTCGCCAAGGCGGTCGCACTGATGGCCACCCATCCGGGCGACATTCTCGAATACGCCTGGGACCATCCGCAGGTCAGGCCCATGGACCGGGCGATTCCCTGGTTCGTCGCACTGCCGACCACCGCCGGCACCGGCTCCGAGGTCGGCCGCTCGTCGGTGATCGGCGACGATGTCACTCACGTCAAGCGGATCATCTTCTCGCCGTTGCTGCTCGCGAAGGCGGTGTACGCCGACCCCGAGCTGACGCTGGGCCTGCCCCCGGCCATCACCGCGGCGACCGGAATGGACGCACTGACGCACAACGTCGAGTCCTACCTGTCGCCCGCCTACCATCCACTGTGCGACGGCATCGCGCTGGAGGGCGCGCGGATCGCCGCCCGCGCACTGCCCGTTGCGGTCGCCAACGGGGGCGACCTCGCCGCGCGCGCCGACATGCTGATGAGCTCGATGATGGGCGCCATCGCCTTCCAGAAGGACCTGGGCGCCGTACATTCCTGCGCACACGCGCTGTCGACGGTCTTCGACCTGCACCACGGACTGGCCAACGGCATCATGATCGACCATGTGATGCGCTTCAACCTGCCTGCCGCCATCGGGAAGATGGCCGAACTCGCGCGGGTGGTCGGCGCGCGCGGAGGCGACGCCGGCTCGGCAGAGGCGCGCGCGCAGGCTTTCGTGGCGTGGCTGACGGACCTCAAGTCCCGCCTCGGCATACCGGCAAGGCTTTCCGAGCATCGCGTGGCGCAGCCGCTGACCGCCAGCGAAATGCCGCGCCTGGTCGAGATCGCCGTCGCCGATATCTGCCATAACACCAATCCTCGCCCCTGCACCGCCGGCGACTTCGAGCGGTTGTTCGCCGCCGCGTTCTAGGCGTGGCCGCATCCCGCGATCCATGCTGAAAGTCGGCATCTCGGCGAGCTTTTTTCACGGCGAGGAACCCCGCCGCGTGTTTCCGGGCATGACGCTGCAGTACATCGAGCAGAACGTCGCGCACTGGCTGATGCAGCGCGAGGCACTGGCGCTGATGGTTCCGTCGCCCGACGGCGCGACGCGCCGCGCCGGCAGCCGCGTCTCCGTCGCCGACTACGCGCGCGAGCTCGACGCGCTGGTGCTGATGGGCGGCTCCGACGTCTGTCCGGCGTCGTACGGCGAAAGCCCGCTGGCCCCTGCCTGGAACGGCGATCGCATCCGCGACGACTACGAGATCGCGCTGCTGCGCGCATTCATGCAGCAGGGCAAGCCGGTGCTAGGCCTCTGCCGGGGCGCGCAGATCATCAACGTGGCCATGGGCGGCACGCTCTACCAGGACATCGCGACGCAACGGCCCGACGCGCTGCGCCATCGGCTGCAGGAACTCTACGCAAAGAACTGCCATGCAGCGTCTCTGGTGCCCGGCAGCGGCCTGGCCGCGCTCTATCCGGCAGTCGGCGTGTTCAAGGTCAACTCGGTCCATCACCAGGCAGTCAAGGACCTGGGCCGCGAGCTGGCGGTCGAGGCCTGGTCCGAACCGGACCGCCTCGTCGAGGCGATCCGCTGGCGCGGTCCGTCCTACGTCGTCGGCATCCAATGGCATCCCGAATTCCATCCGCCGGGCGACGCGAGCTGGTTCGACGACACGCCGTTGCTCGACGATTTCCTCGGTACCGCGACGCGCCACAAGTCCGCCGCATTCGCGCTCTAGAAGGTTCACGCCATGAAAATCGTCAATCCCGCCACTGGCGCCATGCTGGCCGATCTCGTGGCCGACAACTCGGCCGCCGTGCGCGCCAAGTACGACCGCGCGCGCGCGGCCCAGCCCCGCTGGGCCGCCGTGCCGATGCGCAAGCGTCTGGCCATGCTGGCGCGGTTTCGCGATCTGCTGGTCGAGCGCGCACCGGAGCTGGCGCGCACGCTGACGCAGGAAGTCGGCAAGCCGATCCGGCAATCGCGCAACGAGCTGGCCGGACTGGTCGGGCGCATCGCCTTCTTCCTGGGGGAGACCGAGCGCGCGCTGCGCGACGAGAAAGTGTTCGCCGAGTCGGACGGCACGCTCGAAGAGCGCATCGGCCACGAGCCGCTGGGCGTCATCGCCAACATCTCCGCCTGGAACTACCCGTATTTCGTCGGCGGCAATGTCTTCGTGCCCGCTCTCGCGGCGGGCAACGCGGTGCTGTACAAGCCGTCCGAACATGCGACGCTGACCGGCATGCACATCGCCAACATGCTGCACCAGGCCGGCGTTCCGGACGATGCCTTCATCCTGGTCGTCGGCGAAGGCAAGACCGGCACCGCGCTGCTGCGCCAGCCCGTCGACGGGGTGTTCTTCACCGGCTCGTACGCCACCGGGGCGAAGATCGCCGCCAGCACCGGGCCCCGGATGATCAAGACCCAGCTCGAGCTGGGCGGCAAGGACCCGATCTACGTCTGCGACGACGTCGACATCAAGGCCGCGGCGGCCGCGGTCGCCGACGGCGCCTTCTACAACACCGGGCAGTCGTGCTGCGCGGTCGAGCGAATCTACGTGCATGCGTCGATCTACGACGCCTTCGTCGACGCCTTCGTCGCCGAGGTCAAGACCTTCAAGGTCGGCGACCCGATGGACGAGACCACCTATATCGGCGCCATCGCCCGGGCGGCGCAGATCGGCGTGCTGCAGAAGCAGGTGGCCGACGCCAGGCGCAAGGGCGCGAAGCTGCTCGTCGGCGGCGGGACGATCAGGGGCCGCGGCAACTGGTTCGCGCCGACGGTCTTCGGCGACGCCGATCACTCGATGCTGCTGATGCGCGAGGAATCCTTCGGACCGATCATCGGCCTGCAGGCGGTCGCCGACGACGACGCTGCCGTCGACCTGATGAACGATTCGGACTACGGGCTCACCGCCGGCGTCTATTCCGCCGACGAAAAGCGCGCGCGGCGAATCCTGAAGCAGGTCGCCGCGGGTACGGTCTACTGGAACTGCTGCGACCGGGTGAGTCCGCGGCTACCCTGGTCGGGCGTCAAGCACTCGGGCATCGGGCTGACGCTGTCGACCTACGGCATCCAGACCTTCACGCGTCCGAAGTCCTGGCACCTGAAACAGCCCTAGTCCACGGTCAGGACGTTCGCGCCAGCCGCAGTTGCGCGGCGCGCAGCGTGTTGGCCAGCAGCGTGGCGATGGTCATCGGTCCAACGCCGCCGGGGACCGGGGTGATCCAGCCGGCCACTTCGCGCGCGCTGTCGAAGTCGACGTCGCCGCACAGCGTGCCGTCGGGCAACCGATTGATGCCCACGTCGATGACGATCGCGCCCGGCTTCACCCAGTTTCCGGGCACGAACTTCGGCTTGCCGATGCCGGCCACGACGATGTCCGCCTGCCGCACCAGGCCCGCAAGGTCGCGGGTCGCCGAGTGGCAGATGGTGACCGTGCAGCGCGCCATCAGCAGTTCCAGCGCCATCGGCCGGCCGACGATGTTCGACTGGCCGATGATCACCGCGTGCATGCCGACAAGGCTCTGTCCGGTCTCGGCCAGCAGGCGCATGCAGCCATAAGGCGTGCACGGGCGCAGCGTGGGCATCTTGAGCACCAGCCGGCCGACGTTATAGGGATGGAATCCGTCGACGTCCTTCGCCGGATCGATGCGCTCGATCACCCGCTCGGGGTCGATCTGCGCCGGCAGCGGCAACTGCACCAGGATGCCGTCCACCGCGGGATCGGCGTTCAGCCGATCGACCAGTTCCAGCAGCCGTGCCTCCGGCACGTCCGCCGGCAGGTCGTGCGCAAACGACCGCATGCCCACGGCCTCGGTGGTCCGGCGCTTGTTGCGAACATAGACCTGGGAGGCCGCGCTGTCGCCGACCAGGACGACGGCGAGCCCCGGGGCCGGATGTCCGGCGGCGACATGCGCCGCGACGCCGGCGCGAACCTCGTCGGTGACGCGTTGGGCGACGGCCTTGCCGTCGATGATGCGAGCGGTCATGGGAGTTTGAGAATGCCGACGAAGTGCGCGGGCGCGCATTCTAGCAGGCGCAGCGAACGCACGGCTGCGCAACGCGGCGCCGATGCGTCGGCGCTAGAATCCCCGGATGGATGAACGCGCAAGCGCAGCGGCCGCCGCGTCTGTCGTCGCGCGCCTTTCACGGCTGCTGGCGAAGCCCGTGCATCGCTATGCGATCTTCCGCGTCGACGGCCAGGCGGCGGGTTTCGTGACGTCGCTGCGCCTCGCGCGGCTGCGCGAGTTCGACCGGGTGTTCGAGGCCGACGCCGACGGCATCCGCTTCCTGCCCTCGCTCGCCACTGCCGAGGCCCGCACCGGGGCGATGGCCGAGGTCGCGCGCGCGCTCGCCGCCGAGGGTGCTCTGACCGCCTGGCGCGACGAACGCTACGCGGTGCGCGCGGAGTTCGATGCCGAGCCCTGGTTCCTGCTCGAGCGCGCTGCGGCGCGTTATTTCGGCGTGCGCACCTGGGCTGCGCACGTCAATGGACTGGTTCGACGCGACGGCGAAACCCGGATGTGGTTCGCGCGCCGGAGTCCGGCGAAGGCCATCGACCCGGGCATGCTCGACAATCTCGTCGGCGGCGGCATTCGCGCCGGCGCGTCGGTGGCGGCCACCGTGATCGCCGAAGCCTGGGAGGAGGCCGGCATCGCGGCGTCGCTGGCGCGCGCCGCGCGCTGCACCGGGACGCTTTCGGTCTGCCGCGACCAGCCCGACGGCCTGCAACGCGAAACCATCTTCGCGCACGACCTCGACCTCCCCGCGGCCTTCGAACCCGCCGGCCAGGACGGCGAGACCAGCGGGCATCGGCTGGTCGATCTGGCCGAAGCCGCGCGGCTCATCGGGCTCGACGCAGGCGCCGACCAGGTGACCGGCGACGCAAGCCTCGTCGTCCTCGATTGCCTGCTGCGCCATGGCGTCTTCGCCGGCGACGCCGCCTGGCTGCCGGCGCTGCGCGCGCTCTGTGCGCCGGCTGCGCTCAGCCCCCCGCGCGTTTCCGCCGCGTCGGACTGACGGCGCGGATGCCCATCTCGGCCAGGGTGTCGCGGATCGCATTGACGGCGTGCCGCAATTCGACCGAGCTGATCGCGCCGATGCAGCCGACCCGGAACGTCTCCACCTCGGTCAGCTTGCCCGGGTACAGGATGAAGCCCTTTTCGCGCACGCGTTCGTAGAATTCCCGGAACGCGTAGCGGCTGTCCTCGGGCGCATGAAAGGTGACGATGATCGGCGCCTGGACGGCGGCCGGCAGGAACGGCCTGAAGCCCAGGTCCTTCATCCCGGCGACGAGCGTCGCGCAGTTGGCAGTGTACCGGGCCAGCCTCGCCGGCTGCCCGCCCTCGGCGACGAACTGGTCCAGCGCGGCGTTCAGCGCGACCACGACGTGCGTGGGCGGAGTGAAGCGCCACTGCGTGGTTTTTTCCATGTACGCCCACTGGTCGTGCAGGTCGAGCGCCAGCGACGAGCAATTGCCCGCGCTTCGCTCCAGCGCCTCGCGGCGGACGAACACGAAGCCCATCCCCGGCGGGCCTTCGATGCACTTGCCCGACGCGGCGATCAGCGCATCGAAGGGGATCGTGCGCGCATCGATGGGCAGCGCGCCGAAGGAACTCATGGCATCGACGATCAACCGCCTGCCGTGGCCGGCGACGGTCGCCGCGATTTCCGCCAGCGGATTCTCGATCCCCGTCGATGTTTCGCAGTGAATCACCGCGACGTGGGTGACCGACGGGTCCGCGGCAAGCAGCCGGTCGACGTCGGCCGCGGTGATCGGCACGTCGTCGGCGGTCTCGAAG
Organism: uncultured beta proteobacterium; assembly: GCA_963699765.1. Lineage (GTDB taxonomy): Bacteria > Pseudomonadota > Gammaproteobacteria > Burkholderiales > Casimicrobiaceae > VBCG01. Next base: position 558,075 of record CAVOVD010000011.1, read on the forward strand.
GTGGAGAGCTTCCGGCCCATCATCGTGGTCAGCTTCGCCAGGCGCTTGCCGTAGGCGCCGTTGATCAGCACCAGCACGTGCCCGTCGCGCGGCACCAGCGTGTTGACCGCAGCCTCGACCGCGAAGGTGCCGCTGCCCTGCAGCGGTACGCAGACGTGGCTGGAACCGCCGTGAACGACGGCGATCAGCTTTGCGCGCAGCGCGGTCGTGACCGCGTTGAAGGCGTCGTCCCACGAGCCCCAGTCGCGCAGCATCGCTGCCTTGGTGACCAGCGTGGTGGTCAGGGGTCCGGGGGTCAGGAGAATGGGATCGCGGGGATGGAGGGTCATGATCGAATCAGGTCCGCTGGGTGGAAGGATGCAGGGGTCAGGCGCCGCGCGCCGTCCGCCGCCAGCCCTGCGTGCGGCGCAGCAGCCAGGACTCGGCGACCAGCGTGGCCACGGTGACCGCGCCGGAAGTGACGACGATCAGCGTCGCCATCGCCGCCGCCGGGCCGATGGCGCCCGCCTCGTCGAGTTGCAGGATCGAGATTGCGGCCAGCGTGGTCTTGGGCGAATAGAGGAACACGACCGCCGAGATGGTGGTCATCGCGTTGACGAAATAGTACCGGCCGATGTCCAGTACCGATGGCAGGCACACGGGCACGGTGACCCGCCAGAACGTCTTGTAGAACGGAACCTTGAGCGATGCCGACACCGACTCGAACTCGCCGTCGAGCTGCTTCAGCGCGGTGACCGCGGTCAGGTGGCTGGACGAGTAGAAGTGGACGATCGTGCAGGCGACGAGGATTCCCATCGTCCCGTACATGACCGAGAGCGGATTGCCCGGTTCGTTGAAGAACAGGATGTAGCCGATGCCGAGCACCATGCCCGGCACCGCCATCGGCAGCATCGCCTGGAAGCGGATCACCGGACGCAGCCACGCGGCGCCCCGGGTCTTCTCCACCCAGTAGGCGCCGGCGAAGGTGACCGACGCGCCCAGCGTCGCGCACCAGGCGGCGAGCACCAGGCTGTTGCGGTAGGCGTTCTCGACGCCGGCTTCGGCAAAGCCGTACAGGTAGTGGTTGAGCGTGAACGACAGGTTGTAGGGCCAGAACTTGACGAACGAGCCGAACACCGCCATGCCCATCACCAGCAGCATCGTGGCCGACACCAGCAGCACGAACGCGAGGCACAGCGCGTCGCGCCAGCGCAGCGGTCGCGGCGCGTAGGGAACGCTGCGCGCGGTCAGCAGCGCCTGCTGCCGGCTGCGCACCTGGCGATCGATGGCGAAGGCCGCGACCGCCGGCAGCAGCAGCACCAGGCCGACGACCGCGCCCATCTGGAAGTTCTGCTGTCCGATCACCTGCTTGTAGATGTCGATCGCCAGCACCGAATAATTGCCGCCGATCACCTTGGGAACGCCGAATTCCGACACCGCCATCGTGAACACGACCATCGCCGCGGAGACCAGCCCGTACTTCGCGCCGGGCAGCGTGATGGTGAGGAAGCTGCGCCATGGCCGCGTGCCCAGCGATTCGGCCGCCTCGTAGAGGCGCGCATCGGACAGCGCCAACCCGGCGAGCAGGATCATCACCGCATGCGGGAACGATGCGAAGCTCATCGCCAGCACCATCCCCGGCAGGCCGTAGATGGTCGTCAGGCCGAACCACGACAGCACGACCTTGAAAGCGCCCTGATTGCCGAACAGGTAGATGAACGACAGCGCCGCCATCAGCGACGGCGCCAGAATGGGAATCAGCGCGATGCTGCGCCAGAGGCCTTTGGCCGGAATGCAGCTGCGCTGGATCGCGTAGGCGAACACGAAGGCCAGCGGCACGGTGATCAGCGTGGTGAGCGCGGCGAAGGTCAGCGTGTTCCAGGTCGAGTGCGCGAGCGCCGGCGTCTGCACGTACTGGACGAAGTTGGCGAGCCCGACGAAGGCGCCCGCCCGGTCCTCGAAGCTGCGCACCAGCAGCGCCGCCAGCGGCAGCGCCAGGAACACCAGCAGCGCCGTGCCGAGCAGCCACAATCCGCCGTGCGTGACCAGGCTCTCGCCGATGACCCGGCGCGAGCGGCTCGCGACCGTCGCCGCCGCGGCCGTCATGCGACGGCCGACGCCGGAAACACGCAGACGCGATCGGGACGCAGCGCGAAGACCAGCTCCGCCCCCTCGCGGACGTCGAGGTCATGCAGCTGGTTGAGCGACAGCGAGATGAGCACCGTCTGCGCGAGGCCCGCGCACTGCACTTCCGCGTGGCACACGGTGCCCAGGTACTCGATGCGCCGGACCATTCCCGACAGGCGGTTGGGCATCGCCGACAGGTCGCCTTCGACGTGGCGGTCCTCCGGGCGCATGTAGATGTGCACCGCCTCGCCCCTGGCGAACCGCGCCGCGGGCAGCGAGATCTCGGTGCCGCCGACCCGGAAGTTACCGTCGCCCAGGCTGGTGCCGGGCAGGATGCTGGTCGTACCGAGGAAGTCGGCGACGAATGGCGTGGCCGGACGCTCGTAGACGTCCTGCGGCGTGCCGATCTGCTCGATGCCGCCGCGGTTCATGACCACGACGCGGTCGGACATCGACAGCGCCTCTTCCTGGTCGTGCGTGACCATCACCGTGGTCACCCTGAGGCGCCGCTGCAGCGTGCGGATCTCGCCGCGCAGGCGCTCGCGCACCTTGGCGTCGAGCGCCGACAGCGGTTCGTCGAGCAGCAGCAGCGACGGCGACGTCGCCAGCGCGCGCGCCAGCGCGATGCGCTGCTGCTGCCCGCCGGACAGCTGCCCCGGATACTTGGTACCGGAGTCCGGCAGGCCGACCAGTTCGAGCAGCTCGGCGACGCGCGCCGCCGTCTCGGCGCGCGCCCGGCGGCGGTTGACCAGGCCGTAGGCCACGTTGGCGGCGATGGTCAGGTTGGGAAACAGCGCGTACGACTGGAACACGATGCCGTAGTCCCGCGCCGCCGGCGGCGGCATTCGACACGTCGCGCCCGTTCTGGATGACGCGGCCGCGGGTCTGCGTTTCCAGGCCGGCGATGATGCGCAGCAGCGTGGTCTTGCCGCAGCCCGGACGGGCCGACGAAGCAGACCATTTCCCCCGGCGCGATGGTCAGGTCGATCGAATGCAGCGCGACGAAATCGCCGAAGGACTTGCAGACGCCTTCGATGCGCAGGGCTTCCGCGGACGTGTTCGCGGCTTCGGACGGCATGGGCGATCCCGGGCGATCGAAATCGGTGGACTGCGCTGGCCCGGTCGGACCGGAACGCAGAAAAGCGCGGGCGCCGGCGGAAACCCGTCGGCGCCCGCGGGGTGCGGTCGATTACTTGGGCGCAGCCTTGGACTCGTAGCGCTTCGACCACTCGGCGAGGATCTTGTCGCGGTTCTTCGCCGCCCAGGCGAAGTCGTTCTTCGCCAGGCGGCTCGCGTAGTCGGCCGGCACGTTGGGCAGCGGCTTGGACAGCGACTGCACGGCGACGATGGCGAAGTTGTTCGCGTACAGCGCCATCGCGGCGTCGGAAATCGCCCAGTCCTCGAGCTTCTTGGCGGCGTCCATCTTGGTCGTGGTCTTGACGATGCCGATGGCCTCGAGATCCCAGCCCAGGCCCTCCTTCGGGAACACCAGGTCGATCGGCGCGCCGCGCGCCTTTTCGCGGTTGGCGCGGTACTCGAACGAGATGCCGACGACGAACTCGCCGGCGGCCGCTGCGGCGCAGGGGCGCGAACCCGAGTGCATGTACTGGGCGATGTTCTCGTGCAGTCCGTCCATGAACTTCCAGCCTTCGGCTTCGCCGAACATCTGCAGCCAGGCGGTCACGTCGAAGAAGCCGGTGCCCGACGATGCCGGATGCGGCATCACCATCTGGCCCTTGTAGGCGGCCTTGGTCAGGTCCTTCCAGGTCTCCGGCTTGGGAATGTTGCGCTTGGCCGCCTCGACGGTGTTGAAGCAGACGGTGGCGCCCCAGACGTCCATGCCGACCCAGGCCGGCGGATTCTTCGGGTCGCGGTACTGCGCGGCGACGCGTGCGAGGCCCGCCGGCGCATAGGGCGCCAGCATGCCTTCGTTGTCGAAGATCGCCATGCTGGTCGCCGCGACGCCCATGATCACGTCGGCCTTGGGCGCGGCCTTCTCGGCCAGGATCTTGGCGGTGATGACGCCGGTCGAATCGCGCACCCAGACGATCTCGATGTCCGGATGCGCCTTGTTGAAGCCCTCCTGATAGGCCTTCAACTGGTCGGTTTCCAGCGCCGTGTAGACGGTGAGCTGGGTCTTCTGCGCGGTGGCGACGCCGGAGAATGCCAGCGCGGCGATGCACGCCGCCGACGACAACAAGCGGATTCCTGCTGCGACTTTCATCGTGTGCTCCTGGTTGACATTGACGTGCCTGCGGCTTGCCGGCGAAAAACCCTGACCGCGGAAACGGCTGCCCGGGCATCCGCGGATGCTACGCGCGGGCGGAGGCGCGGGCAACGACGCCGCGCGAGTCGCCGGCAGCGCATCCTCCTTCCGCCGCGCACAGCCTGCTCTGAGGCACATTGCAGATTGTTGACAATCTACATCCTGCGCCGTTTAATCGACAAGATGCTCAAGACCGACCAGCTTGCCCGCCGGCCGCAACGGACCCGCGATCACCCGCGCCGGGCGCGATCGAAGGCACCATCGCGGTGCTCAAGTCCAATTCGCTGCCCTCGCTGGTGCAGCGCGAGCTCGAGCGGATGATCGTCGCCGGCGACCTTGCCGCCGGCGCCAAGATCACCGAGGCCGGCATCGCGCTGCAGCTCGGCGTGTCCCGCGGCCCGGTGCGCGAGGCGTTCCGCGCCCTCGAGGCTTCCGGACTGGTGCGCCTGGAAAAGAACCGCGGCGTCTTCGTGCGCCAGATCAGCGTCGCCGAGGCCGACGACATCTTCGAGTTGCGCGCGCTGCTCGAGGATTTCGCCGGCCGCCGCGTCGCCGCATCGGCGGCGCCGGCCGACATCGACGAACTGCGCCGCCTGGTCGATGCAGATGGACGATGCCGCCCCGGCCAATGACGTCGACCGCTATTTCCGCGCCAATGTCGCCTTCCACGACCGCCTGGTCGAACTGGCCGGCAACGCCAAGCTGCTGCTCACCTATCGCCGACTGGTCAACGAGTTGAACCTTTATCGCCGCGCGACGCTGGCGCAGGACGGGACGCTTGCCGTTGTCCGCACGCGAACACCACGACATCCTGGACAAGATCGCCGCCGGCAACGCCGCCGCCGCGGGCCAGCGCCCTGCTCGAACATGCGCTCGGCAGCCGCGAGCGCATGCACCGCCAACATCCGGCCGCGCGCCACAGCCGCGGCGCCGAAACGCACCAGGAGAGAACGCATGACCACCGTCCCGCCCCGCTCGATCACCGTGAACGGGAGGGAGTACCGCTGGCCGCAGCGGCCGCTCGTCGTCGTCTGCGTCGACGGCTGCGAACCCGACTACATCAACCAGGCGATCGAGGCCGGCAAGGCGCCGTTCCTGGCGTCGCTCAAGGCGCGCGGCACCTGCCTCACCGCCGACTGCGTCGTGCCGTCGTTCACCAATCCCAACAACCTGTCGATCGTGACCGGCGCTCCGCCGTCGGTGCACGGCATCTGCGGAAACTTCTTCTGGGACCCCGAGTCCGGTGCCGAAGTGATGATGAACGACGCCAAGTACCTGCGCGCGGGCACCATCCTCGCGGCGCTGGCCGACGCCGGCGCCCGGGTCGCCGTCATCACGGCCAAGGACAAGCTGCGCTCGCTGCTCGGCCACAAGCTCGACGGCATCTGTTTTTCCTCCGAGAAGTCCGCCGAGGTGACGCTCGAGGCCAACGGCATCGCCGACGCGCTGTCGCTGGCCGGCATGCCCGTGCCCTCGGTCTACAGCGCCGAGCTGTCCGAGTTCGTGTTCGCCGCCGGCGTGGCGCTGCTCGAGCGCGACCGGCCCGACGTCATGTACCTGTCGACGACCGACTACATCCAGCACAAGGCGCGCGCCGGGCACCCCCGCCGCCAACGACTTCACGGCCATGCTCGACCGCTATCTGGCAAGGCTCGATGCGCTCGGCGCCACCGTGGTGCTCACCGCGGACCACGGCATGAACGCGAAGACCGACGCGCTGGGCCGGCCGAACATCGTCTTCCTCCAGCAACGCGCTGGACGACTGGTTCGGCGCCGGCACGACGCGCGTCATCCTGCCGATCACCGATCCCTACGTCGTGCATCACGGCGCGCTCGGCTCCTACGCGACCGTGTACATCGCCGATGCCGCGCGCCGCGCCGACGCGGCTTCGCGCATCGCGAACCTCCGCGGCATCGAGCGGGTCTACTCTCGCGAGGAGGCCTGCCGGGAGTTCGAACTGCCGCCCGATCGCGTCGGCGACCTGGTCGTGGTCTCCGAACGCCTGACCGTGGTCGGAACCACGCCCGAGCGGCACGACCTGTCCGGCCTCGACGTGCCGCTGCGCTCGCACGGCGGCATCTCCGAGCAGCGGGTGCCGCTGCTCGCCAACCGCCCCGCGGGCCGCTTGCCCGACCGGCGCTGGCGCAATTTCGACGCCTTCGACCTCGCCCTCAACCATCTCCAGTGACGACGGACCGCCCATGAACATGATGACCGAACTCGCGCAGGTGAAGCACGGCGCGCCGCTCAATGCCAGGATGCGCATCGCCGGCGCGCTGATCGGCAACGACCGCGTGATCGAGGTGCTCAACCCGTTCACCGGCGCCGTGGTCGGCACCGTGCCCAAGGCCACCGTCGACGACATCCGCGGCGCCTTCGCCGCCGCGCGCGCCTATCGCCCGACACTCACCCGCTACCAGCGCTACGAGATCATGGGCCGGGTCGCGGCGCTGATGCGCGAGCGCGCCGACGCGATCTCGGACCTGATCACCGCCGAGTGCGGCATCTGCAAGAAGGACTCGCTGTACGAGGTCGGCCGCGCCTGCGACGTGTTCACCTTCGCCGGCAACGCCGCGCTGCAGGACGACGGCCAGGTCTTCTCCTGCGACCTGACGCCGCACGGCAAGTCGCGCAAGGTCTACACGCTGCGCGAGCCGCTGCTGGGCGTGATTTCGGCGATCACGCCGTTCAACCACCCGCTGAACCAGGTCGCGCACAAGATCGCGCCGTCGATCGCCACCAACAACCGCATGGTGCTGAAGCCCACCGAGAAGACGCCGCTGTCGGCGCTGCTGCTCGCCGACATCCTCTACGAGGCAGGCCTGCCGCCGCCGATGTTCTCGGTGGTCACCGGCGACCCGCGCGAGATCGCCGACGAGATGCTCACCAACCCGGACGTCGACCTGGTGACCTTCACCGGCGGCGTGCCCATCGGCAAGTACATCGCCGCCAAGTGCGGTCTACAAGCGCCAGGTGCTCGAACTCGGCGGCAACGATCCGATCGTGGTCATGGAGGATGCCGACCTCGACGAGGCCGCCGCGCTCGCCGCCGCGGGCTCGTACAAGAATTCCGGCCAGCGCTGCACCGCGGTCAAGCGCATCCTGGTGCACGAGCGGGTCGCCGACGCGTTCGTCGAGCGGCTGGCGGCGAACACCCGGGCGTGGAGCTACGGCGATCCCGCCGGATCCGCAAGTCGACATGGGCACGGTCATCGACGAGGAAGCGGCGATCAACTGCGAATCGCGGGTCGACGACGCGATCGCGCAGGGCGCGAAGCTGCTGGTCGGCAACGTCCGCCGCGGCGCGCTGTATTCGCCGACGCTGATCGACCATGTGCGGCCCGAGATGAACGTCGTGCACACGGAAACCTTCGGTCCGGTCTCGCCGGTGATCCGCTTCCGCGACATCGACGACGCGATCGCGCATCGTCAACGGCACCGCCTACGGCCTGTCGTCGGCCGTGTGCACCAACCGCCTCGACTACATCACCAGGTTCGTGTCCGAGTTGCACGTCGGCACGGTCAACGTCCGCGAGGTCCCGGGCTACCGGCTGGAGCTGACGCCGTTCGGCGGCATCAAGGATTCGGGCCTGGGCTACAAGGAGGGCGTGCAGGAAGCGATGAAGAGCTTCACCAACACCAAGACCTACTCGCTGCCCTGGTAGCGGACACGACGACTTGCAGACCCTGCTCAACCTGCTGGCCGGCGTCTCGCTCCTGGTATGGGGCACGCACATCGTGCGCACCGGCATCCTGCGCCTTTACGGCGGCGACCTGCGGCGGTTCCTGCGCCGCAGCGTGAGCCAGCGCTTCACCGCCTTCGCCGCCGGGCTGGGCGTCACCGGCCTGATCCAGAGCTCAACCGCCACCGCGCTGATCGTCGCCGCCTTCGCCGGCCAGGGGCTGATCAGCACCGCGCCGGCGCTGGCGGTCATGCTGGGCGCCGACGTCGGCACGTCGCTGGTCACCATCATCCTGTCCTTCGACCTGTCGTGGCTGGCGCCGCTGCTGATCTTCGTCGGCGTCACGCTCTTCCTCGCCCGACAGTCGACCAACGTCGGCCGCTTCGGCCGCATCCTGATCGGACTGGGCCTGATCATCTTCGCGCTGCAGTGGATCTCGGTGGCCGCCAAGCCCTTCGTCCAGGCCGCCGGCGTCAAGGTGATCTTCGCCTCGCTGACCGGCGACGTGCTGCTCGACATGCTGGTCGCCGCGCTGTTCACCATCCTCTGCTACTCGAGCCTGGCCGTGGTGCTGCTGATCGCCACGCTGGCTTCGCTGTCGATGATTCCGCTGCCGATCGCGCTGGGCCTGGTGCTCGGAGCCAACCTGGGCAGCGGCCTGCTCGGCATGCTGTCGACGCTGCGCTCGCCGCCGGAGGCGCGCCGGGTGACGCTGGGGAATTTCCTGTTCAAGCTGATCGGCTGCGTGCTGGCGATTCCGACGCTCTCCCACGTCGACGGCTGGATCGAGGAATTGCAGCTCGACCCGGCGCGGGAAGTCGTGCTGTTCCATTTCTTCTTCAACGTCGCGCTGGCGCTGCTGTTCATCTTCTGGACCGAGAAGATCGCCAGGGTCGCCGAGCGCCTGCTTGCCCGACAGGCCGGTCGCCGACGATCCGACCAAGCCACGCCACCTCGACCCCTCGGCGCTGGGAACGCCGACGCTGGCGATAGCCAATGCCGCGCGCGAGGCGATGCGCATCGGCGACGTGGTCGAGGACATGCTCAACGGCATGATGACGGTGATCCGCACCGACGATCGGGCGCTGGCGCGGAAGCTGCGGGAGAAGGACGACGTCGTCGACGAGTTGTACACGGCGATCAAGCTCTACCTGACGCAGGTCTCGCGCGAGGCGCTGGACGACAGGGAAGGCAAGCGCTGGACGGACATCGTTTCCTTCACCATCAACCTGGAGCAGGTCGGCGACATCATCGAGCGCGTCCTCACCGACATCGAGGACAAGAAGATCGACAAGAAGCGCAATTTCTCCGACGCCGGCATGGCGGAAATCGGCGACCTGCACGCGCGGCTGGTCGCCAACCTGCGGCTGGGAATGAGCGTGTTCCTGAACGGCGACCTGAAGAGCGCGCAGGAACTGCTGGCGCAGAAGGTGCTGTTCCGCGACCTGGAACGCGCCTACGCCGATTCGCATCTGGGCCGGCTCGCCGGCCATACGCTGGAAAGCATCGAGACCTCGTCGCTGCATCTCGACCTCATCTCCGATTTCAAGCGGATCAACTCGCACATCTGCTCGATCGCCTACCCGATCCTGGAGCAGGCCGGCGTTCTCGCGCGGACCCGCCTCATGGAACCGGCCGCCTCCGGTGACGATTCCGGCCGCCGGTCCGGCTGGCAGAAGCGCAAGCCCCGCACCGTCTGAATACATCGACCGAGACCGAACCATGTCCATCTCCGACATCTGTCTGCTTTTTGCCCGCAAGGGCGGCCGCGCCTACGACGGCGAGCCGGTCACCCAACTCGAGCATGCGCTGCAGTCGGCCAAGCGCGCGGCCGACGAAGGCGCCAGCGACGCGCTGGTCGCGGCGGCGCTGCTGCACGACCTTGGGCACCTTCTCAACGACCAGGGCGAGACGCCGACGCTGCGCGGCGTCGACGACCTGCACCAGTACGCAGCGCTGCCGTTCCTGCGACCGCTCTTCGGCGAGGACGTGCTCGCGCCCATCCGTCTGCACGTCGACGCCAAGCGCTACCTCTGCGCGACGCGGGCCGGCTACCAGGATGCGCTGTCGATCGACTCCAGACGCAGCCTGGTCCTGCAGGGCGGCGCCTTCTCCGCCGCCGATGCCGCGGCCTTCATCGCGCAACCGCATGCGGCGGATGCCGTGCGCGTTCGCCTCTGGGACGACCTGGCCAAGGTTGCCGGCGCGGCGACGCCGCCGCTGGCGCATTTCGTGGTGACGCTGGAGGCCGTCCGGCGCGCTGCGGACGGCGATCTGCCAGCCGACTGAAACTCCGCCGTGGAGCTCACCCTCGGCGTCACCTTCGCCGTGCTCGGCGCGGGGCTGCTGCACGCCGGCTGGAACGCGCTGCTCAAGTCCGCCGGCGGCGGCGATCCGCTGCTGGACACGGCGACGGTGGTCGCCGGCGCGACGGTGATTTCGCTGCTGACCCTGCCCTTCGTGGCGCCGCCGGACGCCGCCTCCTGGCCGTTTGCGGCGGCCTCGGTGCTCCTGCACTTCGCCTACTACCTGACGCTGGCACAGGCCTATCGCACCGGCGACCTGTCGTTCGCCTATCCGCTGATGCGCGGTACCGCGCCGCTGCTGGTGACGCTGCTGGGCGTGGTGTTCCTGCGCGAACTGCCGTCGGCGCAGATCACGCTGGGCATCCTGCTCATCTCGACCGGCATCGTCGCCATCGCCTTTTCGCAGCGCCACCGGCACCCGCGCAGCGCCGTCTGGTGGGCGCTGGCCAATGCGGCGATCATCGCCGTCTATACGCTGGTCGACGGTGCCGGCGCGCGCGCGTCCGGCAATGCGCTGGCCTACGTGCTGTGGCTGTCGTTCGCCGAGGGTGTCGCGTTCATGCTGTTTGTCGGCCTGCGCTCCGGGCGGCGCGCGGTCGACTATGTCGGCCGGCAGTGGCGGCGCGGCCTGCTAGGCGGGCTGTTCAGCGTCGCCGCGTACTCGATCGTCCTCTGGGCGATGACGCAGGCGCCCGTCGCCGCGGTCGCCGCGCTGCGCGAGACTTCGGTGCTGTTCGCGGCGATCATCGGCGCCGTGCTGCTCAAGGAACGCTTCGGCCTGGCCCGCATCGCCGGCGCGGCCGGCGTGGTGGCCGGCGTCGCGGCACTCAAGCTCTGAAACATCTTCAGTCAATCGATCAAGGCGGGAAGCTGACATGAGCAGCGATTGCGACGCAGGCACGCGTGGTCGTCGTCGGCGGCGGCATCGCCGGCGTCTCGACCGCCTACCATCTGGCCAAGCTCGGCATCACCGACGTGGTGCTGCTGGAACAGGGCCAGCTCACCTGCGGCACCACCTGGCATGCGGCCGGGCTGGTCGGCCAGACGCGCGCGACGCGCAACGCGACGCGGATGAGCCGCTACGGCATCGAGCTGTATTCTTCGCTGGAAGCCGAGACGGGCCTGGCCACCGGCTGGAAGGCCTGTGGCAGCCTCAACGTCGCGAAGACGCCCGAACGCATGCAGCTCACGCGCCGGCAGATGGCGCGGGCGAAGAGCTTCGGCATCGAGTTCGAGTTCGTCTCGCCGGCCGAGGCCGCGAAGATCGCGCCCATCCTGCGCACCGACGACCTGTCCGGCGCGGTCTGGATCCCCGGCGACGGCAAGGCCAATCCCACCGACCTGACCCAGTCGCTCGCCCGGGGCGCCCGACAGCGCGGTGCGCGCCTGCACGAAGGGGTCAGAGTCACCGGCGTCGAGGTCCGCGGCGGACGCATCGCCGGCGTCACCTGGAAAAGCGACGACGACGAAGGCACGATCCGCTGCGAGACGCTGGTCAACTGCGCCGGACAATGGGCGCGCGACTTCGGGCGCCTGGCCGGCGTCAACGTGCCGTTGTACGCTGCCGAGCATTTCTACATCGTTACCGCGCCCATCCCCGGCGTCACGCCGGCGTTGCCGGTGATCCGCGATCCCGACGGCTGCATCTACTACAAGGAGGAGGTCGGCGGCCTGGTGATGGGCGGCTTCGAGCCCGTCGCCAAGCCCTGGAACGTTTCGCCCATTCCCGACAAGTTCGAATTCCAGCTGCTGCCGGAGGACTGGGACCAGTTCGAGGTCCTGATGACCAACGCCATCCACCGCACGCCCTGCCTTGAAACAGCGCAGGTGAAGATGCTGCTCAACGGTCCGGAAAGCTTCACCCCGGACGGCAACTTCATCCTGGGCGAAGCACCCGAGGTCGGCGGCTATTTCGTCTGCGCGGGTTTCAATTCCGCCGGCATCGCCAACTCGGGTGGTGCGGGTCGGCTGGTCGCCGAGTGGATCGCCGGCGGCGAGGCGCCGCTCGATCTTTGGGACGTCGACATCCGCCGCTTCGCACCCTTTCACGCCAACCGCCGCCATCTGGCCGACCGCACGGTGGAGTCGCTCGGCCTGCACTACGCGATGCGCTGGCCGCGCGAGGAACTCGTCACCGTGCGTCCGTTGCGCCGCTCGCCGCTCTACGACCGGCTGGCGGCCAGGCGCGCGGTGTTCGGGACCAAGCTCAACTGGGAACGCGCGAACTACTTCCTGCCGCAGGGCGCCACCGTGCCGCCGCCGACGCTGGACACACCCGGCTGGTTGCCCTGGGTGCTTGAAGAGCAGCGCGCCTGTCGCGAGGATGCCGTCGTATTCGACCAGACCTCGTTCGCCAAATTCATCCTCAAGGGCCGCGATGCGCTGGGCGTGCTGCAGCGGCTGTGCGCCAACGACGTCGACGTTCCGATCGGCAGAATGGTCTACACGGCCATGCTCAATGCCCGCGGCGGCTTCGAGAGCGACCTCACGATCACACGCGTCGCCGCGGATACTTTCTTCATCCTCACCGGCTCGGGACAGGCCACGCGCGACGCCTCGTGGATCGAGCGCCACATCCCCGCCGACGCCTTCGCCGCACTGGTCGACGTCACCGGCGCGTTCAGCGTGATCTCGCTGATGGGACCGAAGGCGGAGGCGCTGCTGTGCCGCCTGTCGCCGGACGACATATCCAGAACCGCCCTTCCCTTTTCCGCCACCGCCGAGATCGACGTTGGCCACGCCCGGGTGCGCGCCGCGCGCATGAGCTACGTCGGCGGCCCGGGCTTCGAGCTGGTCGTGCCGACCGAGCAATGCGCGACGCTCTACGACGCGCTGTGGAGCGAAGGCCCCGCGCATGGACTGCGTGACGCCGGCTACTACACGATCGACGCGCTGCGCATCGAGGCCGGGCGGCGCGCCTGGGGCGCGGAGCTCTCGCCCGACGAGACGCCGTTCGAGGCGGGCCTCGATTACGCGGTGAAGATGGACAAGGCCGTGCCCTTCATCGGCCTCGACGCGCTGGTCCGCCAACGATTGGCGGGCGTCCGTAAACGCCTGGTGCTGCTGACCTTCGACGATCCGGTGGCGTTTCCCTGGGGCGGCGAGCCGATCCTGATGAACGGCATCAACGTCGGTGAAATCACCTCCGCCGGCTACAGCCGCAAGCACGGTCGCGCGATCGCCATGGGCTATGCCCGCGGTGCGGCCGACGGACCACCGTTGTCCGATGCCATGCTGACCGGCGCCACCTACGAGGTCGACATCGCCGGCGCGACGTTTGCCGTGACCCCGCACTTGGCGTTACGCTGATCTCTTGCCCGATCCCACGATGGCCGCGGCGGGGACCGACAGCGCGGCCGCCACCATGCCCACGCGCAACGACCCGCGACCGCTGACGTTTCGACCGCATCCCAAGGGCCGCCGCCTCGATCCCGAGGCGCGGTCGCGGGTCGCCGCGCGCATCGGCGCCCCGCCGTGGCGTCGCGACCTGTTGATCGAATACCTGCATGTCCTGCAGGACGATCGCGGTCATCTGCGCGCCGACGAATTGGTGGCGCTCGCCGACCTGCTGGCGCTGGCGCCAGTAGAGGTCTACGAGGTGGCGAGCTTCTACCATCACTTCGACATCGTCGATGACGGCGTAACGCCGCCGCCTGCGGACACCGTGCGCGTCTGCACTTCGCTGTCCTGCGCGCTGGCCGGCGGCGCGGCGCTGCACCGGGACTGCCTGCGCCGGCTCTCCCCCGACGTGCGTGTGCTCGAGGCGCCCTGCGTCGGCCGCTGCGACCGCGCGCCGGTTGTCGTGGTCGGCCGCCGTCACGTGCTGGATGCGGATTTCTCGGCGGTCGCCGCGGCGCTCGCCGTCGAACAGCGCGACGACCCGCCGCCTGCCGCCCGCGGCTACGCGCAATCCCGGGCGGGCGGAGGCTATGCGCAGTACGCGCGGGTGATCGGCGGCGCGCTGAGCGTCGACGCGGTGCTCGCCGAACTCGAAACCGCCGGCCTGCGCGGGCTGGGCGGTGCAGGCTTTCCGGCCGCCCGCAAGTGGCGTGCGGTCCGCGCCGAGGCTGCACCCCGGCAGTTCGCGGTGAACGTCGATGAAGGCGAACCCGGGACCTTCAAGGACCGTCATTTTCTCGCCAGCGATCCGCATGCCTTCCTCGAAGGCATGCTCATCGCCGCACAGGCCATCGAGGCTGCCTCGGTCCACATCTACGTCCGCGACGAGTATCACGCCGAACGCGCGCTGCTCGCCCGCGAGATCGCCGCGCTGTGCAGCGCGCCGCCCGTCCCCGGCCACCCATTGCCACGCATCGAGTTGCGGCGCGGCGCCGGCGCGTACATCTGCGGCGAGGAGTCGGCGATGATCGAGTCCATCGAGGGCAAGCGCGGCCTGCCCCGCCTGCGTCCGCCCTACGTCGCCCAGCGTGGGCTGTTCGGCCGGCCGACGCTCGAGCACAACCTCGAAACGCTGCACTGGATTCCGGCGATCCTCGAGCGCGGCGGCGCCTGGTTCGCCGCGCAGGGGACGCGCGGACGCATCGGCATGCGTGCCTTCTCGGTCTCGGGCCGCGTCGCCCGTCCCGGCGTCCATGTGGCGCCCGCGGGCGTCACCGCGCGCGAGCTGATCGACGAGTTCGCAGGCGGCATGGCGACCGGACACCAGCTCTATGCCTACCTGCCCGGCGGCGCCTCGGGCGGCATCCTGCCGGCTTCCCTCGCCGACCTGCCGCTCGATTTCGACACCCTCGCCGCGCACGACTGCTTCGTCGGTTCCGGCGCGCTGATCGTGCTGTCGCAGCACGACCGTGCCGCCGACGCCGCGCGCAACCTGCTCGCCTTTTTCCGCGACGAATCCTGCGGCCAGTGCACGCCCTGCCGCGTGGGCACGGCAAAGGCGGTGGAGCTGATGCGCGCGCCGCGCTGGGACGCCGCGTTGCTGGAGGAGCTTTGCGCGGCGATGGCCGATGCGTCGATCTGCGGCCTCGGCCAGGCCGCACCGAATCCGATCCGCTCGGTGCTGCGGCATTTTGCCGACGAACTGCGATGACGCCATGACCGACGCGATCGTCCGCTTCGAGCTCGACGGCGTGCCGGTCGCCGCCGCCGCCGGCGACACCATCCTGACGGCCGCCGCGCGCGCCGGCGTCGCCATTCCCCACCTGTGCTGGAAGGACGGCTATCGCCCCGACGGCAACTGCCGCGCCTGCGTGGTGGAAATCGACGGAGAGCGCGTGCTCGCCCCTTCCTGCTGCCGGGCGCCGACCCCGGGCATGCAGGTGCGCGTCGCGTCCGCGCGGGCGCGCGGCGCGCGGCGCACGGTGATCGAACTGCTGCTCGCCGACCTGCCGGCGACGGCCGTCACCGCGCCCCATCGCCACGACAGCGAACTCGCGCGCTGGGCGCGCGAGCTCGGCCTGCGGGGTTCACGCTTTCCCCGCGCCACGAGCACGCCCGCCGCCGACGTTTCGCATCCGGCCATCGCCGTCAATCTCGACACCTGCATCCAGTGCACGCGCTGCATCCGGGCCTGCCGGGAGGTGCAGGGCAACGACGTCATCGGCATGGCGCATCGCGGCATGGCCAGTGCCATCGTCTTCGACGTCGCCGATCCGCTGGGGGCGTCTTCCTGCGTGGCCTGCGGCGAGTGCGTGCAGGCCTGTCCCACCGGCGCGCTGGCGCCGGCGGCCGGCGTCGCTGCGAGGGTGCCCGAGCGCAGCGTCGACTCGCTGTGTCCATACTGCGGCGTCGGCTGCCAGGTCACCTATCACGTCAACGATGGCAGGATCGCCTGGGTCGAGGGCCGCGACGGCCCGGCCAACGCGTCGCGGCTGTGCGTCAAGGGCCGCTACGGCTTCGACTATGCCGCGCATCCGCAGCGCCTCACCCGGCCGCTGATCCGCCGCGACGGTGTTCCCAAGTCAGCGGACATCGTTCCGCCGGAGCGCTTTGCCGAGGTCTTTCGCGAGGTCTCGTGGGACGAGGCGCTCGACCGCGCCGCCGCCGGCCTGGTCGCGCTGCGCGACTCGGCCGGCCCGGGAGCGCTCGCCGGCTTCGGCTCGGCCAAGGGCAGCAACGAGGAGGCCTACCTGTTCCAGAAGCTGGTGCGCACCGGCTTTCGCAGCAACAACGTCGACCATTGCACGCGCCTGTGTCACGCGTCGTCGGTCGCGGCGCTGATCGAGGGCATCGGCTCGGCCGCCGTGTCCAATCCGGTCCGCGACGTCGCGCATGCCGACTTCATCCTGGTCATCGGCGCGCATCCGACCTCGAACCATCCGGTGGCGGCGACCTGGATCAAGAACGCCGCCCGTCGCGGTGCGACGCTGGTCGTCGCCGACCCCCGCCGCAACGAACTCGCTCGTCATGCGCGCATCTACCTGGGCTTTCGCCCCGACACCGACGTGGCGATGCTGCAGGCGCTGCTGCACGTCATCATCACCGAGGATCTGGTCGACCATGCTTTCGTGCGCGAGCGGACCAGCGATTTCGAGGCGCTCGCGGCCAGCGTGCGCGCCGCGACACCGGAGGCGATGGCTCCGGTCTGCGGCATCGCCGCCGAGGTCCTGCGCGACGTCGCCCGCCGCTATGCGCGCGCGTCCGCGGCGATGATCCTGTGGGGGATGGGGATCTCGCAGCACACGCATGGCACCGACAACGCGCGCTGCCTGATCGCGCTGGCGCTCATCACCGGCCAGATCGGCCGACCGGGCACCGGCCTGCACCCGCTGCGCGGCCAGAACAACGTGCAGGGCGCCTCGGACGCCGGCCTGATCCCCATGGTGCTGCCGGATTACCAGCCGGTCGGCAATGACCAGGCGCGCCGCTGGTTCGAACGCTACTGGAATGCGCCGCTGGACAGCCACCCGGGCATGACGGTGGTCGAGATCACCGAGGCGATTCACGCAGGAACCATCCGCGGCATGTTGGTGATGGGCGAGAACCCGGCGATGTCGGATCCGGACGTCGCACAAGCGCGCGCGGCCTTCGCCCGTCTTGCCCACCTGGTCGTGCAGGACATCTTCCCGACCGAGACCGCGGGTTTCGCCGACGTGATCCTGCCGGCATCGTCGTTCATGGAAAAGGCCGGCAGCTTCACCAATACCGATCGCCTGGTGCAACTGGGGCGCCCGGTCCTGGCCCCCCCGGGCGACGCGCGCGCCGACCTGTGGATCATCCAGCAGATCGCGCGGCGGCTCGGGCTCGACTGGAATTACCCCGGCGAGCATCACGGTGTTGCCGCTGTTTTCGACGAGATGCGCCTGGCGATGCCGTCGCACATCGGCATGACCTGGGCGCGGCTCGCGCACGAGGGTGCGCTGGTCTATCCGCGTCCGGACGAGGACACGCCGGGCCAGCCGATCGTCTTCGCCGACGGCTTTCCGACTGCCAGCGGCCGCGGGCGCCTGGTACCGGTCGCGCCCTCGCCGGCGGCCGAACTGCCCGATGCCGCGTATCCGTACACGCTGATCACCGGCCGCGAACTCGAGCACTGGCATACCGGCGCGATGACGCGTCGCGCCCGCGTGCTGGATGCGCTCGAACCCGACCCGGTCGTGCATCTCGCGCCAGAAGCGCTGGCCGCGTTGGCCATCGCCCCGGGTGACGCCGTGCGCGTGTCGACCCGGCGCGGGGCGGTGACGCTGCGCGCGCGCGCCGACCCCGGCGTGCCGCCAAACGTGGTATTCCTGCCCTTCTGCTTCCACGAGGCCGCCGCCAACCTGCTGACCAACGCGGCGCTCGACCCGCAGGGCAAGATTCCCGAATTCAAGTTCTGCGCCGCGCAGGTCGCCGCCGCCCCACCGGGCAGCGCAGCGGCCTGACGCGCGACCACCGACGACGGCCCGAACCATGCTCAATCGACCTTCCAATCCGCCGCCCAGGCGCGGACGCACTCCCGGCAAGGCCGGAACCACCACCGGGCAGGTGCAAAGCCTGACCCGCGGCCTCAACCTGCTCGAGGCGCTGGCCCGCGCCGAGGGCGGACTGACGCTGACCGACCTCGCACAGCGCGTGACGCTGGCGCCATCGACCGCGCACCGGCTGCTGGCCACGCTGGAGAAGATGGGCTATGTCTACCAGGGCGGGGAACTCGGCCGCTGGTACATCGGGTTGCAGGCCTTCGCCGTCGGCTCGAGCTTTCTGGCCAACCGCGATTTCGTCGAGCAAAGCCACCCCTACATGCGGCGGCTGATGGAACAGTCGGGCGAAACCGCCAACCTGGGCATTCTCGACGGCACCGAGGCGGTGTTCATCGACCAGGTGCAGTGCCGCGAGATGATGCGCACCATCGTCAAGCTGGGCAGCCGCGTGCCGCTGCACGCCTCCGGCGTGGGCAAGGCGATCTTCGCGGCGCTGCCCGACGAGCAGATCGACGCCATCCTGAAGGTGAAGGGCCTGCAGCGCATCACCGGCAACACCATCACCTCGCCGGAGACCATGTGGTCGGCGGTGCGCGTCATCCGCCAGCGCGGCTGGTCGTTCGACGACGAGGAACATGCGCTGGGCACCCGTTGCGTCGCCGCGCCGATCTACGACGAGCACGCCGAAGTGCTGGCCGCGATTTCGCTCGCCGGGCCATCGTCGCGGCTGCCCGATGAGCGCATCCGGCAACTCGGGCCGCTGGTCGCGCACACGGCCGAGGAGCTCACGCTTCGGCTGGGCGGCCGCTGGCCGCACGGCCGCCGAGCCGGCGAGACCTAGCGCGTCGGATTCGGGATGTCGTAGTTCAGGACTTCGCTTTCGTCGTCTCCGGACGCGGCCGAAAACAGCCCGAGCGCCACGGCGCCGAACGTTCCGCCGAGTGCCAGTGCGCCCAAAACCCACCAGATGGAGACCAGCATTTTTGCTCCCCCTACGAAGGACAGGCCGACCCGCGCTGAGGCATCACGCTTCGGCCGCATGGGTCAGCTTCCGCCCACCGTGCAGCCGGCGGGCAGTGCAACCCGGCAGCACCAGCACGCCGGCAAGGGGAACCAAAGCAAGAGCCATTCCTTGCCCATGATGACGACAGGGTGAGATGACGAACGGTCGGCGGCGGTAGTCTCCGGACCGCGTTCTAGCGCCTCTTCGCAGTCTTTTCAGGTACTTGCCGCGATTCCGCCGCTTGCCGGCGATGGCGCCCTCACCTGCGTGACAGGCGCTCGCCAACAGTCCATGACGCGGCGCGTCCGCTCAGCGCCCTTGCATGCGCGCCGTGCGCTCGGCCAGGCGCGGCTGCGCCGGGCGGCCGCCAGCGCGACAGCAGCAGGTCGGCCGCCTCCGGCTCGTTGCAGGTCAGGACCATGTCGCAGCCGGCGGACACCGCCGCCTCGGCCCGCGCCACCATGTCGCCCGCGGTATGCGCGCCGGCCATGCCGAGGTCGTCCGAGAACACGATGCCGTCGAAGCCCAGCCGTCCGCGCAGGATCTCCTGCAGCCAGATGCGCGAATAGCCTGCAGGCACGGCATCGACCGCCGGGTAGATGACGTGCGCCGGCATCACCGCCTCGAGTCCCTCGCGCGCCAGCACCGCGAACGGCACCAGGTCGGCGGCCACCAGCGCCTCGAGCGGACGCTCGTCGACCGGAACGTCGGTATGCGAGTCGGCGGCGACGTGACCGTGCCCGGGAAAGTGCTTGCCGACTGCGGCGCAGCCGCCGGCGGCGAGGCCGCGGCGCAGCGACGACGCGAGGTGCGCGGCGGCATTGGGATTGCCGTGGAAGGCGCGGTCGCCGATCACCGTGCTGGCGCCGAAGTCGAGGTCGAGCACCGGCGTGAAGCTGAAATCCACGCCCTGCGCGCGCAGTTCGCGCGCCATGACCTCGCCCAGGCGAAACGCCTCGGCCGCGGCCGCCGCCACGTCGCGGTCCCAGAGCTCGCCCAGCAGGCGCATCGGCGGGATGGTCGTGAAGCCGTCGCGAAAGCGCTGGACCCGCCCGCCCTCGTGATCGACGGCGATCAGCAGCGGCGGCGCGCGCAGGGCGTGAATCGACGCGGTCAGCGCCGCGAGTTGCGCGCAGTCGGTGAAATTGCGCGCGAACAGGATCACGCCCCCGACCAGCGGATGCGCGAGCCGCTCGCGCTCGACGGCGTCGAGCGTGCAGCCCTCGATGCCGAGAAACACGGGCCCGCGCGGACGATTCGCAGGCATTCAAGGGTCGTCTCCCCCGTGCGGGTTCATCGCTGCGCGGCCTCGCGCAGCAGCTGCTTCATCTGCCGCACCGCGTCGCGCAGCCCGACGAAAAGACTGCGCGCGACGATGGCGTGGCCGATGTGCAGTTCGCGCACGCCGGGCAGCGCCGCGACCGGCTGCACGTTGTGGTAGTTGAGCGCGTGACCGGCGTTGAAGCGCATCCCCAGCGCGCGGATCGCCTCGCCGGCGGCGCGGATGCGCCCGAGTTCGGCGACGACGGCCGCGCTTTCCGGATCGCGGCCCTTGGCGTGAAACGCATGCGCATAGGGTCCGGTGTGCACCTCGCAGACCCTGGCGCCGATGCGCCCGGCCGCCTCGACCTGCGCCACGTCGGCGTCGATGAACACCGAGGTCACGATGCCGGCATCGGCCAGCCGCGCGACCACGTCGCGCAGCATCGCCTCCTGTCCCGCCACGTCGAGTCCGCCTTCGGTGGTGATCTCGTGGCGACCCTCCGGCACCAGCATCGCCATTTCCGGCTTCAGCGCGCAGGCGATCGCGATCATCTCGGCGGTCGCGGCCATCTCCAGGTTGAGCTTGATGTGGGTGAGTTCGCGCAGCCGGCGCACGTCCTCGTCCTGGATGTGCCGGCGATCCTCGCGCAGGTGGACGGTGATGCCGTCGGCGCCACCCAGATGCGCCTCGACGGCGGCCCAGACCGGATCGGGCTCGTGCGTGCGCCGCGCCTGCCGCACCGTGGCCACATGGTCGATGTTGACGCCGAGTTCGATCACTGCGGTAATCCTTCCTCGTCCAGCGCCAGCAGATCGCGGACGATGCGCCGGCTGAAAATGCGCCGCTCCTCGAGATGGTGGTCGAGCACGTCGCGCATCAGGTGCTTCGCCTCGGTCGCGATCTCGGCATCTTCGAAGACCTGCGTGTCCAGCGCGATGAGGGTTGCCCCTCGCACCAGCGGACGCCGCACGCCGGGTTCGCGCGCCACGTGAACGTCGGCGCGGCGCGGACCGCGGTCGAAATGGTAATGGTACCGCGCATCAGGATCGATCGCCTCGCCGGTGTCCGCGTCGCGCGACAGCGGCAGCGCGTAGCCAAGTTCCGCCAGCAGCCTGACCTCGAAGCGGCGCAGGATCGCCGCCTGCGCAGCCGCGACCGGCGTCCCGGCAAGCGCCTGCAGCGCCGCCGCATAGGCGTCGAACAGCGCGGCGTGCGCATCCTCGCGCAGCAGCAGCTTCAGCAGCAGCTCGTTCAGGTAGAAGGCGCACAGCAGCGCGGAACCCTGCGGCGGCGCCTGCCCGCCGCGCCACTGGGCGCGCTGCAGCGTCTTCAGCTCCCCGGCCCCGGCCCAGGACAGCGCCAGCGGCTGGAAGGCCTGCAGCAGGCCGCGCAGTTCGGAGCGCGGCCGCCTGGCGCCGCGGGCCACCATCGCCACGCGCCCGTATTGCGCGGTGAACGCCTCGACGATGAGGCTGGTCTCCCGATAGGGATAGCTGTGCAGGACGTACGCCGGCTCCTCGTCGCGGACCTGGGCCGGAGCGCGCGCCGCCATCGCCTGCCCTAGTAGCCGAAGCGCGTCAGCGACGCTTCGGTGTTCGCCCAGCCGCTCTTCACCCGTACCCAGACCTCGAGGTAGACCTTGCCGCCGAACAGGCGCTCCATGTCGGCCCGCGCCTGCGTGGCCGATGGACTTCATTCTCGCCCCGCCCTCGCCGAGCAGGATCGCGCGCTGCCCGGGCTTGTCGACGTAGACGGTGGCGAGGATGCGCCGCAACTCGCCTTCCTGGGTGAAGCTGTCGATGCCCACGGTCGTCGCATAGGGTACTTCGTCGCCGAGCAGGCGGAAGATCTTCTCCCGGATGAATTCGGCCGCGAGAAACCGCTCGTCGCGGTCGGTCAGGTCGTCCGCCGGATACAGCGGATCGCCGGGTGGCAGCTCGTGCACGATGGCCGCCAGCAATTCCGGCAGCTGCGTCCCGCGGTCCGCCGACACCGGGACGATGGCCGCGAACGGCCGCAGGCCGGCGATCTCCGCCAGCCGGGGCAGCAGCGTCGACTTGTCGGCCACGAGATCCACCTTGTTGACCGCGGCGATGGCCGGGACGTGCGGCGGCAGCAGGGCAACCACCTCGCGATCGGCGCCGGTGATTCGCGTGGCATCGAGCACCAGCAGCACCGCGTCGACGTCGGCGAGGCTCTCGCGCACCGACCGGTTGAGCCGTTCGTTGAGCCGTGACCGGTGGCGCGTCTGGAAGCCGGGCGTGTCGACGAACACGCATTGCGCGTTCGCCGTGCTGACGATGCCCATGATGCGATGGCGCGTGGTCTGCGGTTTCCTGGAGGTGATGCTGATCTTCTGCCCGACCAGCGCGTTGAGCAGCGTCGACTTGCCGACGCTGGGGCGACCGACGATGGCGACGTGACCGCAGCGGAACGGCGGCGCCGCCGCAGGCTCAGCCGCCGCCACGATGCCCGCCATCCGCCCCGGCCGCGAGCCGCTCGGCGGCCTGCGCGGCGGCCTGTTCGGCCGCCCGGCGACTGCCCCCGGTCCCCCGGGTGACGATCTCCAGCGACGGAATGCGGCACTCGACCTCGAACGACTGGGCATGCGGCTCGCCCGACACCGCATGCACCGCATACTCCGGCACCGGCAGCCGCCGCGCCTGCAGCAGCTCCTGCAGCCGCGTCTTGGGATCCTTGTTCTGCGCCGCCGGGTCGAGCTCGCTCAGGACCTCGCCGAAGCAGGTGGTGACGACGGCGCGCGCGGCGTCGAAGCCGCCGTCGAGGAAGACGCCGCCGAAGACCGCCTCGAGCGCGTCGGCGAGAATCGACGACCGGTCGGCGCCACCGCTGCGCATTTCGCCGTCGCCGAGGCGCAGCGACGGCGCCAGATCCAGCCGCCGGGCGACCGCAGCCAGCGTGGGCTGGCTGACCAGGCTCGCGCGGATGCGCGACAGCTCACCCTCGTCCAGCGCGGGAAAGCGCTCGTACAGCGACAGTCCGATCACGCAGTTCAGGACCGCGTCGCCGACGAATTCGAGCCGCTCGTTGTGGGCGCTGCTGAAACTGCGATGCGTCAGCGCCTGTCGCAACAGGTCGGGATCGCGAAATGCGTACCCGATTCGCTCGCGCAGCGGCGCGCTCATGCGACGGGCATGCGCCGGCTAGCGCGAGGCCTGGGCTTCGAACTCCAGCACCAGGCTCACGTTGCCCGCCACGTGCAGCTTCTTTTCCCAGGCGACCGAGGCCGTGATTTCATTGCCCACCTTGCTGACCTCCACGTCCTTGCCCTGCACGGCATCGGCATAGTCGGCGGCCAGGCGCCGGTCCATCGCCCGGCGAATGGTCGCGACCGAAAGGTCGTTGGAATCGGCCAGCGCGCCCTCGAGCGCCCGCTGGATCGTGTAGTACTCGATGTACGACGGCAGCATCCTGAACGTGAGCAGCGCCACGATCACCAGGACCGTGGAAACGAACAGGAAGCCAATCATCGACAGCCCGCGTTGCGACGCTCGCATTGCCATGTTTCCCTTTCGCCGCGCTTCCCGAGGTCAGCGGATGCCGCTGCCGACCCGCTTGAAGGCGAAGCTCGAAATGTCGTCCCAGTTGAACCAGATGAAGAACGCGCGGCCCCGGATGTGGTCGTCGGGGACGAATCCCCAGTAGCGGCTGTCGTCGCTGTTGTCGCGGTTGTCGCCCATCACGAAGTATTGCCCCGCCGGCACCTTGCAGGTGAAACCGTGGTCATTGTATTCGCAATTCTCGCGCCCCGGAAACGGCCGGACGTTCTGCGGATAGACCGGGGCCGCCCTCGGACTCAATCCGACCGTGTAGTCGTGCGGTCCGGCCGGAGGGCTGGCGGTCTCCATCGCCTTGTCCAGCGTCTCGAAGCGCAGCCCGTCGTCCACGTAGCTGTAGGTCCCGTCGCGGCGTTGCGGCAACGGCTTGCCGTTGACCGTCAGCTGCTTGTCCCGGTAGACCACCGTGTCGCCGCCGACGCCGACGACGCGCTTGATGAAGTCCTGCGACGGGTTGACCGGGTAGCGAAAGACGACGACGTCGCCGCGCTGCGGCTCCCCGACGGGGATGAACTTCTGCTCGATGATCGGCAGGCGCAGCCCGTAGGTGTACTTGTTGACCAGGATGAAGTCGCCGACCTCCAGCGTCGGCCGCATCGACGACGACGGGATCTTGAAAGGCTCGGCGACGAAGGAGCGCAGCAGGAAGACGACCAGCAGCACCGGGAAGAAGCTCGCCGCGTACTCCACCCACGCCGGTTCCGGCGCATCCGGCGCACGGCGCCGCGCGAAATGGAAGCGGTCCACGCACCACAGGACCCCGGTGGCCAGCGTCAGCAGGAAGAGAATCAGCGCAAAGTTCATGAAATTCGTCGGGTTGGAGTCGGCAGGGAATCGACGGGCCGCCGGATTGTGCCACGCGCGGACCCCGGTCCGGATGCCGTCCGGACCGCGATTACGGCGTTTCGTCTATTTTTCACCCACCTGCAGGATGGCGAGAAAGGCTTCCTGCGGGATCTCCACGCTGCCCACCGACTTCATCCGCTTCTTGCCGGCCTTCTGCTTTTCCAGCAGCTTCTTCTTGCGGGTGATGTCGCCGCCGTAGCACTTGGCCAGCACGTTCTTGCGCATCGCCTTGATCGTCTCGCGGGCGATGATGTTCGCGCCGATCGCCGACTGCACGGCCACGTCGAACATCTGCCGCGGGATCAGCGAGCGCATCTTGGCTGCGACCTCGCGACCACGGTACTGCGACACCGACCGGTGCACCATCACCGACAGCGCGTCGACGCGCTCGCCGTTGATCAGGATGTCGAGCTTGACGACGTCCGCGGCGCGGAACTCCTTGAAGTCGTAGTCGAGCGACGCGTAGCCGCGCGAGACCGATTTCAGCCGGTCGAAGAAGTCCATCACCACCTCGGCCATCGGCAGCTCGTAGGTCAGCATCACCTGGCGGCCGAGATACTGCATGTTCTTCTGCACGCCGCGCTTCTCGGTGCACAGCGTGATCACCGGACCGACGTACTCCTGCGGCATCAGGATGGTCGCCGTGATGATCGGTTCGCGGATCTCCTCGACCTTCGACAGGTCCGGCAGCTTGGACGGATTCTCGATCTCCAGCACCTGGCCGTCGCGCATCAGCACCTGGTAGACGACCGTGGGCGCCGTGGTGATCAGGTCCATGTCGTACTCGCGCTCCAGCCGTTCCTGCACGATGTCCAGGTGCAGCAGGCCGAGGAAGCCGCAGCGGAAGCCGAAGCCCAGCGCCTGCGACACCTCCGGCTCGTAGTGCAGCGACGCGTCGTTGAGCTTCAGCTTGTTCAGCGCATCGCGCAGCGCCTCGTACTGGTTCGACTCGACCGGATAGAGCCCGGCGAAAACCTGCGGCTTCACCTCCTTGAATCCGGGCAGCGGCGCCGCCGCGGGGCGTGCGGCGCTGGTCACCGTATCGCCGACCTTGGCCGCGTCGATCTCCTTGATGCCGGCGATGATGAAGCCGACGTCGCCCGCCGACAGCTGGTCGCGCTCGACCGCCTTGGGCGTGAACACCCCGACCTGCTCGCAGCCGATAGCTGGCCCCGGTCGCCATCAGCCGGATCTTGTCCTTGGGGCGCAGCGTGCCGTCCATCACCCGCACCAGCATCACGACGCCGACGTAGTTGTCGAACCACGAGTCGATGATCAGCGCCGACAGCGGCGCATCGGCGTTGCCGGTGGGCGGCGGCACCCTGGCGATCACCGCCTCGAGGATGTCGTCGATGCCGACGCCGTTCTTGGCGCTGGCGCGCACCGCATCGGTGGCGTCGATGCCGATGATGTCCTCGATCTCGTCGATCACCCGCTCCGGATCGGCCGAGGGCAGGTCGATCTTGTTGAGCACCGGGACCACCTCGACGCCCTGTTCGATGGCGGTGTAGCAGTTGGCGACCGTCTGCGCCTCGACGCCCTGCGACGCGTCGACCACCAGCAGCGCGCCCTCGCAGGCAGCCAGCGACCGCGACACCTCGTAGGCGAAGTCGACGTGGCCGGGCGTGTCGATCAGGTTCAGCTCGTAGACCTGGCCGTCGCGCGCCTTGTACTCCAGCGAGGCGGTCTGCGCCTTGATGGTGATGCCGCGCTCGCGCTCGAGGTCCATCGAGTCCAGGACCTGTTCGCTCATCTCCCGCTGCGACAGTCCGCCGCAGCTCTGGATGAAGCGGTCGGCCAAGCGTCGACTTGCCGTGGTCGATGTGGGCGATGATCGAGAAGTTGCGGATGTGGCGCAAAGTGGGCCTGGCGAAAATCGAAGGGCACCCGAAAGTGCCCTTGAGGCGGGGCGCCGGTCGTGGCGCCGCCGCAGGAGATCGGCGGAGAACATTGGATTTTAGCCGATTCGGCCCCGCCGCGCGAGTGCGTTCCATGGGCCGCCCGCTAGCCGCCTGTCAGCCGCGATCCGCGCCCCAAGCGGGTCCGGGCCTGGGGGATTCGGCGCCTGTCGACCCATTGCCATTCGCCGTACTAGCGGCCTGCGTGCAAATCGGCGTCCGCTTGCGCCACGTCAACGCGTCACGCACGCGTGGCGTCCATGCGAGACTCGAGACTCGTTTCCGGCCTTGTTGTACGCTCGCGAGAGGCCCGCCATCCCCTTCCCCAAGAAGGAAAGCAATGAATTTCCCTCGTCTACATTCAATTTGTCCGGGTTCGTCGGCAGGAGCATCACGTGCTGCTGCGGTCAGGCGCTGCCCACAGGCCATCCGCAGGCTGTCGCTGCTGGCACTGATGGTGCTGAGCGGGCTCGCGTACGGGCAGAGCAAGATCGTCGCGCAGCCGCCGGAGCCGCGATGACGGCGGCGAACCAGGCAGGATCGAACTTCGGATCGTGCGTCGACGTCTGGGCGCCCGGGAAGGACATCGGTTCGGCCTGGAAGACGGTGCAGCAGAATCCACCGACCCTCGGCGACGAGCATGTGCTGCTGTCCGGCACCTCGATGGCCGCACCCCACATCGCGGCGGTCGCCGCCTATGCGGGGACGCTGTGGGGTGCGACGACACCCGCGCAGATCGAGTCGATGATCCGTGGATTGGGTTATCCGCTGGGCTCGACCGCCGAGAATGGCGCGGCGATCTACACGGTCAACCTGACCGGGACGCGACCCACCGCCATTCCTACGGCGGTGTTCGCGCTGAATGGCGGCACCGGCGACCGCATCGGAACCCAAGGCCTCCAATCGGGAGAGCCGTTCAACCTGCAATACGACTCGGTTGGCGCGGTCAGCTGTACGCTGACGGGCTACCTCAATGGCGCAGTGTGGTACCAAATCCCCAATTTCCTGGTCAGTTACGACTGGGGCTCGGCGACGCTCCTGACCGGCAGCTACCAATGGACGGTGGACTGCGTGTCGGGAAGCGGAACCCACAACACCGCCACCATTCGCGCCGATGTTCTTCCGCCTGCCCCGCCGACCGCGAAGTTCTACATCAACCAGATGGAGCAGCCCAACGGCAGCACCTACTACTATCAGTACGATCCGCAACACCCGGTGTACTTCAGCTACTCCAGCTCGCAGGAGACCAACTGCGACCTGACGGTGCAAAAAGGCCCGGTCGGTGGCAGCTTGAGCTTCTGGTATGACTATCCCGGCCTCGGCACGAGCTTCAGTTGGGGCAACGTCACTTGGGCGCCATACTGGTACCGGTATCGCATTGACTGCTACGGTGGTCCTGCCGGGCCGATCTCGGCAACACTCGACATCGTGTCGTACCTGTGAGCCGCTTGCTGCAGTCGATCCGGCGCACCGGCCGGCGTCGCGTGCGCCTTGCAGCGCAAGCCTGGGTGCGGAAGGGCTTCTGCATCGCAATGCTGGCGGCCGGGATGCCGATTGCCGCGTTCGCAGCGCCGGCCTACATCGCGAACGATGGTCGGCACTACGGCCTCGTGGAGATCGTGGACACGGCCACCAACACCATCCGTTCGGAAGTGTTCGTGACCCACTTCGGCCCCATCGCTGCAGTGCCAAGCCCTGACGGGCGGAGGCTGTACGTAATGAGCCGCAACACCAATTTCGGCTTCGGTGATGGAGTGTTGACGGCGTTCTCGGTGTTGGACCAGCGCGCGCTGCGGACCTTTACAACGGCCAGCGGCCACGAATTGATCGCCGTCTCGCCTAACTCCAAGCGAGTGTATGCGAACAGCCCGCAGCAGACCTCCCTGCTGGTCATCGATGCCGATCAACTCAAAGTGACCGCGGAGATTCTCACCGGAGGCAACGTCGATTCAATTGGGTTTAGCCCTGATGGTGAGTACCTGTACGCCAGCCGATTCGCGAGCTTGTTGACCATTGCTGCCGGGTCGAACACGGTCGTCGCGGCCACGCCGGTGGCATCGTTCGCGTCCGGCGTGGCCACAACACCTGACGGGGAATTCGTGTATGTCGCCCACTACGACACTCCGGGATCCGTGACGGTCATCGCTACCGCGACCGGCTCGGTGGTAAAGGTGATACCGGTCGCGCCTAAGCCGATCAATCTGGTGGTCACGCCCAACGGTCGTCGCGTCTATGTGGTGCATGGACCGGAATCACTCGTATCGGTCATCGATACCCTATCCAACAACGTCATCGCGACCGTGCCGCTCAATGTGTTTGCATTTGGAATCGACGTAACGCCCGATGGGCAGTCGATCTATGTCACTGGTCGTGGAAGCATGGCCGTCGCAGTGATCAGTACTCAGTCCAACGCCGTCGTAACGACGATCACTAGTGCTTTCGGTACCTATGCGCCCAGTCGGTTCATCGGACCGGAGCCCGGTGCGGCGGTGGAGTTCTACCACCCGGCACTCGATCACTACTTCGTCACGGCGAACATGCAGGAGCTCCTCGACCTGGACAATGGGGTGCATGCTGGCTGGATGCGCACCCGCCAATCGTTCCTGGTCCATCCGAAGGGGGCCGTGATCGGGAGCCCGTACCCGGTGTGCCGCTACTACGGCCTGCCGGAGGCCGGGCTCAACTCGCACTTCTACTCGGCGAGCAAGGACGAATGCGATGCGGTCGCGCAGCGCTTCCCGAACGCCTGGCGCAAGGAGTCCGACGACGTGTTCGGGCTCGCGCTGCCGGACGCAACGACCGGGGTCTGTCCGGCGAACACGCGTCCGGTCTACCGGCTGTGGAACGGTCGGGTGGACAGCAATCACCGCTACACCGCCGACGCGTTCACGCGCCAGCAAATGCTCGGAAAGGGGTACGTCTCCGAAGGCTACGGCCCGGAAGGCGTTGCGATGTGCTCGCCGTTCGCGCTGTAACGCGCTACACGGAGAACGATCGTGGGGCCGGCATGGCCGCCAGGCTCACCGGAACCGCCGTCAAGGGCCGGCCGTCAATCGGCATGCCGTTCTTCGGCCCCGCCGTGATTCCGTAGCGCAGCCTCGACTACGGCGGCGTTCAGGTGGTAGTGGCACAGCAGCACGCCTTCCGACGCGCCGCCTTGCAGCAGCACCGGCACGAGGTCCCCGTAGTGCGCCTCGAGTTCGGGGTGGGCGTCGACGTCGAGTTCGACGATCGTCGCTCCGTGCGCGCGGGCGATGGGCGCGAGCGCCTCGCGCATCTCGTCGCAGAGGTGGCAGTACGCTCGGGTGAGCAATGTCAGCATGCCGCGATCCCCCCTCACCCCAACCCTCTCCCGCTCCGCGGGAGAGCGAGTCCGGTGCACGCGGGTTCGACCATTCAATCGGCGTGAAATCGCGCGCGGGAATTCCTCGCGCGATTTCGCGACGCTGCCGCTACTCGCCGTTCAGCGCACGCAGGGTCGAAAAGAACTGCTGCTCGCCGCGCTTCAGCTGCAGCGTGACCGAGGCGCCCTTGTCCAGCTTGGCGACGAATTCGTTGAACTGCGCCGCGCTCCTGGTCTCGGTCGAGATGCCGCGGTTGACGATGGCCAGGATGACGTCGCCGGGCTGGACGTTGCCGCGCACGTTCGGCGCGATGTCCTCGATCAGCACGCCCGCCTTCACGCCGAGCTCCTTCTTCTGCTCGTCGGTGAGATCGGCAAGCGCCAGGCCCATCCGGTTCGGCTTGGCCTTCTCCTTCGGCGTCGGCGCGCCGCCGCGGCGCGGCTGTACGGCCGCATCTTCCTTCATTTCACCGACGACGACCTCGATCTCCTTCTGCGCGCCCTTGCGCCAGACCGTCATCGCGATCTTGGTTCCCGGACGCACGGCGGTGATGATCCGCGGCAGCTCGGTGGAGTTCTTCACGTCGCGGCCGTCCGCCTTGAGGATGATGTCGCCGACCTCGACGCCGGCCTTGGCGGCCGGCCCATCCTTTTCGACGCCGTTGACCAGCGCGCCGCGCGCCGAGTCGAGGCCGAAGCCGGCGGCCTCCTCCTTGGTGACGGTCTGGATCTGCACGCCGATGCGTCCGCGCGTGACGCGGCCCTTGTCCTTGAGCTGCGCGGCGGTGTTCATGGCGACGTCGATCGGAATCGCGAAGGCCAGCCCCATGTAGCCGCCGGTGCGCGAGTAGATCAGCGAATTGATGCCGACCACCTCGCCCTTCATGTTGAACAGCGGACCGCCGGAGTTGCCGGGATTGATCGCCACGTCGGTCTGGATGAACGGCACCAGGTTCTCCTGCGGCAGGTCGCGGCCCTTGGCGCTGACGATGCCGGCGGTCATGGTGTTCTCCAGCCCGAACGGCTTGCCGATCGCCACGACCCACTCGCCGACGCGCAGCCTGTCCGGGTCGCCGATGGTGACCTTGGGCAGGTCCCTGGCTTCGATCTTGAGCAGCGCGATGTCGGTGCGCTTGTCGGCACCGAGCACCTTGGCCTTGAACTCCCGCTTGTCGGACATCTTGACCGTCACTTCGTCGGCGCCATCGACCACGTGCGCGTTGGTCAGCACGTGGCCGTCGCTGCCGATGATGAAGCCGGAGCCGACCGCCTGCGGCTCGGGGTCGCGCTCGGGTCCGCGCCGCGGCGGCACCTGTCCGAAGCGGCGGAAGAACTCGTAGAAAGGATCGTCCTCCGAAAGCTCGGGCATTCCCCGCGCGCGCCGGGCCTTCTGCGTCACGTCGATCGACACGACGGCCGGCCCGTTCTTCTCGTAAAGCTCGGTGAAATCGGGCAGGAAGCCGCCGCGCGCCTGGGCGACGGCCTGCGGCGTCAATCCCGCGGTGAACAGGGCGACGAGCGCGGCGCCAAGCGTGCCGCGGAGAGAATTCGAATGCATCAGCATGAAGGTCCTCGTTGAATCGTTTGGTTCAGGTCGTGATTGGAGTTGGCGACCGGGGCACGCTAGCGGCGCGCCACCGACTGCGCGATCTGCCGGATGGTCACCGGCGGCGCCTCGCCGAGCACGGTGACCAGGAACGCGTCGTTGCGCATCGTGTAGATGTTCAGTCCGCCCTGCTGCGACAGGCCGATCTGGGTCTGGCTGAGCGTCATCGGCTCGATGAACACGCTGACGGCGACCAGACCGTCGGAGAAGACGATGTGCGCCACCGGATCGCGCTTGCCGCGCAGCTTGCGGTAGCCCTCCATGATCTTGGCGAATCCAGGCGGCAGCCGCCCCACGGCCCAGCCGGTGTCGTTGTTCGCCACGGCGCCGCGCGCGCCCTCGCGAACCTGCCAGTCGTCCGGCACCGCCGGATACGACGGCTTGACCATGTCGCGATCGATCTTGGCGTTGACCGCGACGTCGGTGAACGAGAACTGCTCGATCACCTCGCCCTTTTCGTTCAGCAGCTGGGCCTTGAGCAGCAGGCCGGTCGCGGTATCGGACCAGAACCGGTGGCCATAGCGCAGGCCGTCCTTGGGCTCGAAGGCGACGATCCGCGCCGTGTGCCCGGCGATGCGCTCGCCGGAAACGGCGCGAAAGCTGTAGTACTGCGTCAGGTTGCGCACCTGGTCGGCAGACAGCGACGGAAAGACGTTGCGGAAGGTCCGCGGCTCGACCCGGACCACCTTGGCCTCCGGGTAGAAATAGCGCACCTCCTCGACATTGCGGATGACCTCGCGCGCCGGACCGTCGAGACTGGTGAGCTTCTCGAGCTCGACGCCGCCTTCGCCCTGGTGCACCAGACGCCAGGACTCCACGCGGCCGCCCGTCTGGTAGACGATCGTGCCGGTGTAGTTGAGCGTGCGCGCGGCCTGCGCGGCGCGGGCCAGCCATTGCGCCGCCTCCGACTGCGCTTCCTGCGCGACGGCGGCCGTGCGCGCCGAGGAGCGCGGCCCACACGAAGGCCATCAGGCCGGCGCGGACGGCGACGCCGGCGACTTTCGAATGCACAGCGCTCATGCCTGGACGCACGTCAAGGGCGCGGCTCCGCGACGGTGGTGGCGACGGCGCGGACAAACGGCCGGCCACCCTGGATCGCCGTCGCCGGCGAATATTCCTGGTGCGCGAGCAGGTAATCGGCCGGCACCTGGGTCGGCGGCGCGACCTGGGCCGAGCGTACCGTGGCCGCCTCGCGGGCGGTCGCCACCGCATCGGGCGGCATTTCGACCATCGAGAACGCCGTCCAGCCGACGACGGCAACCGCCGCCAGCGTCGCCGCGACCGCCCAGGCGAATGCCGCCGGACGCTCGGCGCGAACGCTCCTGGAAACCGGGGCCAGCACCGTCGGCTCTTCCGCCAGCGCGTCGGCGAATCGTTGCGAGAATCCCGGCGACAGCGCGGGCGTGCCGGCGCAGATGATCGCCGATCACGTGGTAGCACTCCCAGGTCCGCACCGCGTCCTGTTCGCGAAGGTCAGGGTAATGGCGGGCGAACTCCTCGTCGTCCAGTTCGCCGTCCATCAATCGGGAAATGCTTCTCGTTCATCACCATCTCCGGTTCTCGTCGGTGCCAAGCTGCGGGCGCAATTCGGCTGCGATCGCCTCCCGCGCCCGAAAGATACGCGAACGCACCGTGCCGATCGGGCAATCCATCACGGTGGCGATTTCCTCGTAGCTCAATCCCTCGATCTCGCGCAGCGTGATCGCCTTGCGCAGATCTTCGGGCAGTGCATCCATCGCGCGGTTCACGGTCGCAGCGATCTGCTTGCCGGCCAGCTCGTCCTCCGGCGTCGAATTGTTGCGCAACAGTTCCGCATCCTCGAACCCTTCCGCCTCCTCGTTGTCGAACGACGTCGACGTCGGCGCCCTTCGACCCAGCGCGACCAGGTAGTTCTTCGCCGTGTTGATCGCAATGCGATACAGCCACGTGTAGAACGCACTGTCGCCGCGGAAGCTCGGAAGCGCGCGGTAGGCCTTGATGAAGGCTTCCTGCGCCACGTCCTCGACCTCGGCCGGGTCGCGCACCAGCCGCGAGAGCAGCCGGTGCAGCTTGCGCTGGTACTTCAGCACCAACAGCTCGAAGGCACGCTTGTCGCCACGCTGCGCCCGCTCAACGAGCTGCTGATCGACTTCCCGATCAACCATCCGCGGGTGTTCCCTGGTTCATTTGTTGTTATCCCGCCGGACGGCAGGTGCGACACGCCGACGCTGCTGGCCGATCGGACCGCCTGCTGCCCACCCAGCTGCTGCGGCACACGCTTGCGAATACAGACTCCTGGCAGCGGGTTAAGTTCACTCTGGCGGGAGGCCGGACGCGCATCGCCGTCAGGCCCGTTTGTCCAGCACAACCACCGCCCGCGCGCTTCCTGTGACCAGCTTACGGCAGTTGCGCTGCACCGGCGCGGCGAAGGCATCCAGCGCCGACCTCGCCGCCGCATCGACCAGTCCAAGCTGCTCCAGCACCGCCACCACCGCCGGCTGGACGCCGCGAGGGTTGCCGTCGGCGACCTTGACCGCGATGCCCCAGCCGCGACTGCGGATGCCGATCGCCTGGACGCCTTCCGCGCCCGACTTGGGCAGCCAGTCGCCGCGTCCGGCCGTGGCCAGCGCCAGGTCAAAGCGACCTTCGCCGGACACCATCCGGGGATGCGCGAGCATCGCATCGGCGAGGCTGCGGGGCGCGTCGCCGTAGTCGGGATCGACATCCGCCGCGGCCAGCCGCGCGTAGGCCTGGGCCAGCCGCGCCAGCGGCAGCGCATAGGTGGGGGCCGAGCAGCCGTCGACGCCGGCGACCAGGCGGTCCGCCGGAACCGCCGCGAAGCAGGCAATGGCCTTGCGGATGTCCGCCTGCAGCGGATGCCCGGGGTCGAGATAGTCGCCTTTGTCGTGGCCGCAGGCGACGCAATGCGCCAGCATGCCGGCGTGCTTGCCCGAGCAGTTGTGGACGAGCGGCGAATACGGCGGCGGCGGCGGGACCTCGCCCCGGACCGCGTAGTGACCGGGCGGCTGCGTGCCGCACTGGAGGTCCTGTTCCCGGTTGCCCGCCTTGGCGAGAATCGCGGCGACGCCCGCGGCATGGCGCGTCTTCGCCGGAGTGGCTGGCGCACAGCAGCGCGACTTCCGCCGTGGTCAGTCCGAAACGCCGGACGCCCCCGGCGGCGACGAAGGGCAGCGCCTGCAGCGGCTTCAGCGCGCTGCGCGCAAACATGGACACGTTGGCATCGCCCGCGCCGTACAGCAGCCTGCCGTCGCGATCCACGACGGCCACCGCCCCGGCGTGCACGCTCTCGACGACGCCGCCGCGCGTGACCTCGGCCAGCGGAACGAAGTCGGCGGAAAAAACGGCGGAGGACGAATCGGGCATGCGCAATGCGGCAAGTCGGGAGTGGCGAACTGCACATTATCGCCGATTCGGCGTGCTCCTCCCGCTTCACCCCGTCGTCACCACGACACCTCGCGTTCCGGCGTCGCCGAGGTCCGGTGGATCGTGAGGTCGGCGCCGTTGAATTCTTCCTCCGGATCCAGGCGCAGGCCAACCGCCATCTTCAGCGCGCCATAGACGATCAGGCCGGAGAGGGCGGCGATGGCGACGCCGAGCAGCGTGCCGGCCAGCTGGGCGCCGAAAGCAACTCCACCCAGCCCTCCCAGCGCCTTGGCGCCGAATATGCCCGCGGCCAGCCCGCCCCAGGCGCCGCAAACGCCGTGCAGCGGCCAGACACCCAGCACGTCGTCGATCTTCAGCCGGTTCTGCGTCAGCGTGAACAGCCAGACGAACAGCGCTCCGGCCACCAGTCCGGTGACCAGCGCGCCCAATGGATGCATGACGTCGGAACCGGCGCAGACCGCCACCAGGCCGGCCAGCGGGCCGTTGTGAACGAAGCCCGGGTCGTTGCGGCCGACCACGAACGCGGCGATGGTGCCGCCGGACATCGCCAGCAGCGAATTCATCGCCACCAGGCCGGAGATCTTGTCCAGCGTCTGCGCGCTCATCACGTTGAAACCGAACCAGCCAACCGTCAGCATCCATGCGCCGAGCGCGAGGAAGGGGATCGACGACGGCGGGTGCGCGGCGATGCCGCCCTCCTTCGAGTAACGGCCGCGCCGGGGTCCGAGCAGCATCACCGCTACCAGCGCGACCCAGCCGCCGAAGGCGTGCACGACGACGCTGCCGGCGAAGTCGTGGAATTCCTCGCCGAAGGCGCCCTTGATCATCGCCTGGATGCCGTAATGCTGGTTCCAGGCGATGCCTTCGAAGAACGGATAGCAGAAGCCCACCAGCGCGAAGGTCGCCGCCAGCTGCGGATTGAACCGCGCACGCTCGGCGATGCCGCCGGAGACGATGGCCGGAATTGCCGCGGCAAAGGTGAGCAGGAAGAAGAAGCGCACCAATTCGTAGCCGTTCTTCTGCGCCAGCGACTCGGCGCCGACGAAGAAGCTCGTGCCGTAGGCGATCGCGAAGCCGATGAAGAAATAGGCGATCGTCGACACCGCGAAGTCGACCAGGATCTTGACCAGCGCATTGACCTGGTTCTTCTTGCGCACGGTTCCCAGTTCGAGGAACGCGAAGCCCGCGTGCATCGCCAGCACCATGATGGCGCCCAGCAGGATGAACAGCGTGTCGGAGCTGGACTTGAGCACTTCCATGGAATCCCCCTGAGGAATCGAGATGCGCGACGGGCCGGAGTGCGGGCGCGGGCGCCTTCGGCCTTTCTGGCGCCGGTCCGTGCCCGGCGCGCCTTTCGCACGACGCGCGCGGACGGCGCGCAAGTATGGTGCCCCGCCGGGCGGCGGGCAAGCGTTTCACGGCCCGCGCGCCGTGCCGAGCCCTGGCCCGCCCCGGCGACGCCGGCGCTACTTCGCCAGCGCGGTGCGGATCTGCTCCAGCGCCGTCGGATCCTCGATGGTCGTCAGGTCGCCCGGATCGCGCCCTTCGGCCAGCGCCTGCAGCGAACGGCGCAGCAGCTTGCCCGACCGGGTCTTGGGCAGCACGCCGACGAAGTGCACGGCGCCGGGACGGGCGATCGCGCCGAGTTCGCGGTCGACGGTGTCCATGATTTCCTTGCGCATCGCCTTTTCAGCCTCGGGCGTGGCCACGCGGGCCGGATCCTTGACCACTGCGAAGGCGACCGGCACCTGGCCCTTCAGCGGATCGGCCACGCCGACCACCGCCACTTCGGCAACGCCCGCGTGCGCCTGCACCGCCTCCTCGATTTCCCGGGTGCCGAGCCGATGACCGGCGACGTTGATCACGTCGTCGGTGCGGCCGAGCACGAAGTAATAGCCGTCCTCGTCGCGCGTCGCCCAGTCGAAGGTCGAGTAGGCGAGCTTGCCGGGTATGGTGGAGAAATAGGTATCGACGAAGCGCTGGTCGTCGCCCCAGACCGTGGTCATGCAGCCCGGCGGCAGCGGCGGCATGATCGCCAGCACGCCCTTCTCGCCGGTGCCGACGTCCTCGCCGGTCGCCTCGTCGAGCAGATGCACGTCGTAGCCGTAGACCGGGAACGACGGGCTGCCGAACTTGCGCGGCGTCTCCTCGATTCCCGGCTGCGCCGACAGGATCGGCCAGCCGGTTTCGGTCTGCCAGTAGTTGTCGACGATGGCCACGCCGGACAGCGCATCGGATACCCAGCGCGCGGTCGGCTCGTCCAGCGGCTCGCCGGCGAGGAACAGGTACTTCAGTCCCGACATGTCGTGCTGCTTCATGAACGCCGGATCCTGCTTCTTGAGCACGCGGATCGCGGTCGGCGAGCTGAACATCGTCTTGACGCCGTGTTCGGCGACGATCTTCCACCAGATCGCCGGGTCCGGACGGATGGGCAGGCCCTCGTACATGATGGTCGCCGAGCCGTTGAGCAGCGGGCCGTAGACGATGTAGGAGTGACCGACCACCCAGCCGATGTCGCTGGTGGTGAACATCGGATCGCCCGGCGCCACGCAGAAGATGTCGCGCATCGACGCCGCCAGCGCGACCGCGTAGCCGCCGGTGTCGCGCTGCACGCCCTTGGGCTTGCCGGTGGTGCCCGACGTGTACAGGATGTACGACGGCTCGCTCGATTCCAGCCAGGCGCAGGGCACGTTCGCGTCCATGTGCCGCTCGCGCAGCTCGGCGTAGTCGAGGTCGCGGCCGGCCACCCGCTTGTGCGCCGGGTCGAGGCCGCGGTTGACGATCACCACGTGCGCCGGCGGGCGCTTCGCGAGGCGGCAGGCCTCGTCGACCAGGTGCTTGTAGGGCACGGCCTTGCCGCCGCGCATGCCGGCGTCGGCGGTCACCATGACCTTCGGGCTGGCATCGTCGATGCGGGTGGCGAGGCTCGCCGCGGCGAAGCCGCCGAACACCACCGAATGCACGGCGCCGATGCGCGCGCAGGCGAGCATCGCGAAGACCGCCTCGGGGATCATCGGCATGTACAGCAGCACGCGGTCGCCACGGCCGACGCCGAGCTCGACCAGCGCGGCGGCGCAGCGGTTCACCTCGGCGTGCAGTTCCCGATAGGTGTACGTGGCGTCGGCGCCGGTCTCCGTCGACAGAAAGATCAGCGCGGCCTGGTCGGCGCGCTTGTCCAGATGCCGGTCGATCGCGTTGTGGCACAGGTTGGTCGTCCCGCCGACGAACCAGCGCGCGAACGGCGGCCGCGAATAGTCGAGCACGGCGCCGAACGGCGTCTGCCAGTCGATCAGCGCGGCGCGTTCGCGCCAGAATGCGTCGCGATCGGCGATCGAGCGGCGATGGACATCACGATAGTCGGGCATGGCACATTCCTCCGGATTCGAATTGGGTCGACCGCCCGGCGCGCGCGGATCCGCCGCTCCCGCGCGACCGGTGCATCCTGGCACCGGCGCCGCGCGCGCCCTTGCGCGCGATCAAGCGCCGCGTTGGGGCGGCGGACTCAGCCGCCGTGCGAGTCCGGCGCGATGCGAACCACGGTGCGGCCGCGCACCAGCCCCTTCAGGTAGGCGTCGAAGTGCGTCGGCAGCTCGTCGAAATCGATGGTGCGCACCTGATCGTGCACGCGGTCCGGACGCCATTCGGTCGCCAGCTTGTTCCAGATGCGCTGCCGGATCGGCATCGGGCAGTTGGCGCTGTCGGCGCCGAGCAGCGCGACGCCGCGCAGGATGAACGGCATCACCGTGGTCGGCAGCTTGTGGTCGGCGGCCAGCCCGACGGCAGCCACGGTGCCGCCGATCTTCGAGTTGGCGAGCAGCCAGGCCAGGATGTCGCCGCCGAGGTTGTCGACCGCGCCGGCGAAGGTCGCCTTTTCGAGCGGCCGGATCTTCGACAGGTCGAGCGACGAGCGCTGCACGACCTCCTTCGCGCCGATGCCGTTCAGGTAGTGCCGCTTCCTCGGCCTTGCCGGTGATCGCGACCACGTGGTATCCGGACTTGGCCAGGATCTCGATGGCGACCGAGCCGACCCCGCCGGTGGCGCCGGTGACGGCGACCGGGCCGTTGCCGGGCTTCAGGCCGTTGTGTTCCATCAGGGTGATCGCCAGCGCCGCAGTGAAGCCCGCGGTGCCCAGCGTCATCGCGTCGAACGCGGTCATGCTCTCGGGCCGGCGCACGACCCAGTTCGCCGGAACGCGCACGTGCTCCGCGTAGCCGCCGTCGTGCGCGACGCCAAGGTCATAGCTGGTCACGATCACCTTGTCGCCGGGCTTGAAGCGCGGATCGGCCGAGGACTCGACCGTGCCCGCCATGTCGATGCCGGCGTTGGTCGGGTACTTGCGCATGATCCTGCCGGTGCCGTTGTGCGACAGCGCGTCCTTGTAGTTGATGGTCGAGTACTTGGTCCGGATCACCACCTCGCCGGCGTCGAGCTCGTCGATGGTCATGTCGACGAAGCGACTGGAAACGACGCCGTTTTCCTCGAATGTCCGGTAGGCCTTGAATTTCTGCACGTTGCTCTCCTTCTCGGTGAATGCCGCGGTCAGGCCGGCACGGGTTCGGCGGCGGGCGCGCGGGCAGTGTGCGCGTCGGCCATGTAGTCGCGGGTGCGCATCTCGACCAGACGGCTGATCGTCCGCGGGAATTCCTGCACGTTGGGCCCGGCGACGTAGAGCGCCTCCGCCGGCGCCGCGGCCGACGCCACCAGCTTGACGCGATGGTCGTAGAGGATGTCGATCAGCCAGGTGAAGCGGCGCGCCACGTCGCCCTGCTGCGCGGTGATCACCGGAATTCCGGAGATGAACATCACCGCGAAGCGCTGCGCCAGCTCGAGATAGTCGCGCTGCGAACGCGGGCCGTCGCACAGCGTCGTGAAATCGAACCAGACGGCGCTGCCGGCGCGCCGCCGCGCCGTCAGCATCCTGCCGTCGATCGTCAGCCGGGCGTCCTCGTCCGGACCGCTGCGCATTTTTTCGAAGGCCGCCGCCATGTGCGCCTCGGCCTTCGCGTCGGCCGGCACGATGATAGACGTCGAGCTGCTCCAGCGCGCGCAGCCGGTAGTCGATGCCGCCGTCGACCTCGACCACGTCCATCCATTCCTCGATCAGGCGGATCGCCGGCACGAAACTCTGCCGCTGCAGGCCGTTCGGGTAAAGGCCGTCGGGCGGGTAGTTCGACGTCATCACGAACACCACGCCCTCGGCGAACAGCACGGTCAGCAGGCGCCCGAGGATCATCGCGTCGGCGATGTCGGACACATGGAATTCGTCGAAGCAGACCAGCCGCCAGCGCCGGGCGATGCGCGCCGCCACGCTGGCCAGCGGATCGACCTCGTTCTTCAGCGTCTTCAGCTCCTCGTGGACGCTGCGCATGAAGGCGTGGAAATGCACGCGGGTCTTGCGCTTGATCGGAACGGTCGCGAAAAACCCGTCCATCAGCAGGCTCTTGCCGCGGCCGACGCCGCCCCAGAGATAGACGCCGCGCGGCACGGCCGGCGGCGCGAACAGGCGCTTGAGCCGCGATTGCCGGACGGCGCGGAAATGCCCGAGTTCGTCGGACAAGGCGCTGCAGGCGATCGAGCGCATCGGTCTGCGCGGCGTCGAGCGCCGAGCCGCGCTGCGTGAGCAGCGGTTCGAGGTAATCGAGGAGCGCGCCTTCCCGGCGCGCGATCTGGCCCGGGGCGAGCGCCCCGGTCATGCCCGACGCGCGGCGGCGCTGCCCGCCGTCCGCCCGAAGGCTGCCATTGCGATGTTGATCCCTGCCACTGCCATGATCCTCCGGTTGTCCTTGCCGCCCGGCGCCGGTCCGCAGGGTCCCTGCGCCACCAATGCTAGAGGTTAAGCGTCCGCCCGTCCACCGCCAGCGCGGCCTCGCGGGTCGCCTCGGACAGCGACGGATGCGCATGGCAGATGCGCGCCAGGTCTTCGCTCGACGCGCCGAATTCCATGGCGACGACGCCTTCGGCGATCAGTTCCGACGCGAACGGTCCGATCACGTGCATGCCGAGGATGCGGTCGCTGCGCCGGTCGGCCAGCAGCTTGACGAAGCCGCTGGTGTCGCCCAGCGCGCGCGCGCGGCCGTTGGCCATGAACGGAAAGCTGCCGGCCCGATAGTCGACGCCTTCGGCCTTCAGCTGCTGCTCGGTCTTGCCGACCCAGGCTATTTCCGGCGACGTGTAGATGACCCAGGGCACCGTATTGAAGTCGACATGGCCGTGTCCGCCGGCGATGCGCTCGGCCACTGCCACGCCCTCCTCCTCGGCCTTGTGCGCCAGCATCGGCCCGCGGACGACGTCGCCGACGGCCCAGACATTGGGCAGGTTGGTCCGGCAGTCGTCGTCGACCTCGATGAAACCACGCGGGTCGAGCCCGAGTCCCACGACCTCCGCGCCGAGCCCGCCCGTGTGCGGCAGGCGACCGATGGACACGATCAGCCGCTCGAAGACGCTTTGCTGTTCGGCGCCGCCGGCATCGGTCCAGTCGACCGCGACGCTCTTCCTGCCGACGCGCACCGCGGTGATCTTCGCGCCGGTATGGATCGCCAGACCCTGCTTCCGGAACAGCTTTTCCGCCTCCTTGGCCACCGCATCGTCGACCATGCCAAGGAACGCCGGCAGTGCTTCGAGCACCGTGACCTGCGCCCCGAGGCGCCGCCAGACGCTGCCCATCTCCAGTCCGATCACCCCGGCGCCGATCACGCCGAGCGTGGCCGGAACGGTGTCGAGCGCCAGCGCACCCGCATTGTCGAGCACGCGGACGTTGTCGATCTCCGCGCCCGGCAACGGCCGCGGCCGCGATCCCGTCGCGACGATCACGTGCGTGGCCGCCAGTTGCGCCGGCTTGTCGCCGGCCACGTCGATCTTCCAGCCGTCGCCCTCGCGCGCCGCGAAACTGCCCAGGCCGTGGAAGAAGGCGACCTTGTTCTTCTTGAACAAATAGAGGATGCCGTCGTTGTTCTGCGCGACCACCCGATCCTTGCGCGCCAGCATCTTCGCCACATCGATCGACAGCCCCTTGACGCCGATGCCGTGGTCGGCGAAGGCGTGGCCTGCATGCTCGAAATGCTCGGAGGACTGCAGCAGCGCCTTGGACGGAATGCAGCCCACGTTGGTGCAGGTGCCGCCGGGTGCGGGTTTGCCGTCCGCCCGCGACCAGTCGTCGATGCAGGCGACCGAAAGGCCGAGCTGCGCGGCGCGGATCGCCGCGATGTAGCCGCCGGGACCGGCGCCGATCACCACCACGTCGAATTTCTCACTCATGTGTCATCACTGTTCTCGGGATGCAGCCGCGCCATGCGCGCTGCACGGGTCCGACGCGCGATCACGTCGGACGCGGCGCCTACGGCGCCGGTCAACGTGCCCGCGCGTCGTTGCGGACGGCCCGTCGATTCAGATAGCCAAATCACACCTGGGGCAACTTTCGCGTCGTCGTCAAAGATCCAGCAGCAGCCTTGCCGGATCCTCCAATGCCTCCTTGATCGCGACCAGCGACAGCACCGCCTCGCGCCCGTCGATGATCCGGTGATCGTAGGACTGGGCGAGGTAGTTGATCGGCCGCACGACGACCTGGCCGTTCTCGACCACCGCCCGGTCGCGCGTCGCGTGCACGCCCAGGATCGCCGACTGCGGCGGGTTGATGATCGGCGTCGACAGCATCGATCCGAACACGCCGCCGTTGCTGATCGTGTAGGTGCCGCCGGTCAGCTCCTCGATGGACAGCTTGCCCTCCTGCGCGCGCTTGCCGTACTCGGCGATCTGCCGCTCGATGTCGGCGATCGACATCTGGTCGGCGTCGCGGAGGATGGGCACGACCAGGCCGCGCGGACTGCCCACGGCGATGCCGATATCGTAGTAGCCGTGGTAGACGATGTCGCTGCCGTCGATCGACGCGTTGACCAGCGGATACTTGCGCAGCGCATGCACGGCCGCCTTGACGAAGAAGCTCATGAAGCCGAGCTTGACGCCGTGCTCCTTCTCGAAGCGATCCTTGTAGCGGTTGCGCAGGTCGATCACCGGCTGCATGTTCACTTCGTTGAACGTGGTCAGGATCGCCGCGATCGACTGCGACTGCACCAGGCGCTCGGCCACGCGCTGGCGCAGGCGCGACATCGGCACCCGCTGTTCGGGCCGCGCACCCTGGGTCTGCGGCGGTGTTGCCGGCGCGGGAGCCCGCGCCGCGGGGACTGCGGCGGCCGAGGCT
Source organism: uncultured beta proteobacterium (assembly GCA_963699765.1). Lineage (GTDB taxonomy): Bacteria > Pseudomonadota > Gammaproteobacteria > Burkholderiales > Casimicrobiaceae > VBCG01. The sequence goes on from CAVOVD010000011.1 coordinate 601,416, forward strand.
TTGCGGACCTCGACGGCGGCGATCACGTCGCCCTTGGTCACGCGGCCGCCGCGGCCGCTGCCCGGCACCGAAGCGGGATCGACGCCGGTCTCGGCGAGCATCCTGCGTGCCGCGGGGAGCACCGTCGGCGCTTCGGCCGGGCGGGGGGCGGCACTGCCGCCCCGGTCCGCGGCGGCGGGCGCCGGCGCCTTCGTCCCGGCCTCGGTCGGCGCGGTCCGCGCGGCGCGGTCGCCGCGCCGCTGGCATCGCTGTCGATGATCGCGATCACGTCGTTGGAGACGACCGTCGCGCCGTTCTGCTGCACCAGCTCGACGATGACTCCGTCGGCGGGTGCGGGCAGCTCCAGCACCACCTTGTCGGTCTCCAGGTCGATCAGGTTCTCGTCGCGGCGGACCGGATCGCCGGCCTTCTTGTGCCAGCTGACCAGCGTCGCTTCGGTGACCGACTCGGGCAACTGCGGAACTCTTACTTCGATGCGCATGGTGGACTCTGGCTGTTACGGGGGTGCGGCGGCAGCGCCGGTCGGTCAGGGGGCAAGCAGCATTTCGCCGGTCGAGAGGTTCGTGGAAAACGCCTCTTCGACCAGCTGCTTCTGTTCGGCCAGGTGTTTGGCGGCGTAGCCGACCGCCGGCGATGCCGAGACGGCGCGTCCTGCATAGGCCAGCACCTGCTTGGGCAGGATGTCGCGGCTCAAGTAGGAGCGCAGCCGGTACCACGCGCCCTTGTTCTGCGGCTCCTCCTGCACCCACACGACCTCCTTCGCCCAGGCGAACTTGGCCACCTCGCGCCGGAAATCCTCGTGCGGGAACGGGTACAGCTGCTCCAGACGAATGATCGCCACGTCGTCGATGCCGTGGTCGCGGCGGTAGGCGGCGAGTTCGTAGTACACCTTGCCGGAGCAGGCCAGCACGCGCTTGACCTTCTTCGCGTCGATCTTCTCGATCTCGCCGATCACCGTCTGGAACCCGCGCCTGGAAAAGTCGGCGATCGACGAAACCGCCTCCTTGTGCCGCAGCAGGCTCTTGGGGCTCATCACGATCAGCGGCTTGCGGTACTTGCGCAGCATCTGCCTGCGCAGCATGTGGAACACCTGCGCCGGCGTCGACGGGACGCAGACCTGCATGTTGTGCTGCGCGCACTGCTGCAGGAAGCGCTCGGGGCGCGCCGACGAGTGCTCGGGACCCTGCCCTTCGTAGCCGTGGGGCAGCAGCAGCACCAGCCCGGTGATGCGGCCCCACTTCACCTGTCCTGCGCTGATGAACTGGTCGATCACGACCTGCGCGCCGTTGGCGAAATCGCCGAACTGCGCTTCCCAGACGACCAGCCGGGTCGGGTCCGACGTCGAATAGCCGTACTCGAAGGCGACGATCGCCTGCTCGGTCAGCACCGAGTCGATGATTTCGCACGCCGGCTGCCCGGGCGCGATGTGCTGCAGCGGCGTGTAGGCGCCGGCGTCCCAGCTCTCGCGATCCTGGTCGTGCAGCACAGCGTGCCGGTGCGAGAACGTGCCGCGGCCGATGTCCTCCCCCGACAGCCGCACGCCGTAGCCGTCCGCCAGCAGCGACGCGTAAGCCAGCGTCTCGCCCATCCCCCAGTCGATCGGCAGCTTGCCCTCGCCCATCAGCCGGCGGTCGGCGATCACCTTTTCGGCGCGCGGATGCAGCCGGAAGTCTTCGGGGACCGTGGTCAGCCTGGTCGCCAGCGCCTGGATCTCCTTCGCCGAGACGCGGGTATCGACAGGGTCGGTCCAGTGACCGCCGAGGTAGGGCGACCAGTCGATGGTGAACGGCGTCTTGTAGTTCGACAGGATGGTGCTGTTGGTGTGCTGGCCGCGATCCATCGCGGCGCGATAGGCGCCGATCATGCCGTCGGCCTCTTCGGCCGTGACCACGCCGTCCGCCTCCAGCCGCTCGGCGTACAGCCGGCGCGTGCCGTGGTGCTGGGCGATGCGCTTGTACATCAGCGGCTGCGTCAGCAGCGGCTCGTCGGCTTCGTTGTGCCCGAGCCGGCGGAAGCACACCAGGTCGATGAACACGTCCTTGTGAAAGCGCTGCCGGTATTCCAGCGCGAGTTCCACCGCCAGCAGCGCCACCTCGGGATCGTCCCCGTTCACGTGCAGCACCGGCGCGTCGATCATCTTGGCGATGTCGGTGCAGAAGGGCGTGCCGCGGGCGTCGCGCGGGTCCGAGGTGGTGAAGCCGATCTGATTGTTGATGACGATGTGGATGGTGCCGCCCGTGTAGTAGCCGCGGGTGGCGGCCATGTTCAGGCATTCCTGGTTCACGCCCTGCCCGGCGATGGCGGCATCGCCGTGGATGAGGATCGGCAGGACCTGGTCGCCTCGGGTGTCGGCACGGCGGCTCTGCCGCGCCCGCACCGAACCTTCGACCACCGGGTTGACGATCTCCAGGTGCGACGGATTGAAGGCCAGCGTCAGGTGGACCGGCCCGCCGGGCGTCGAGACGTCCGAGGAAAAGCCCTGGTGGTACTTGACGTCGCCCGCGGGCAGTTCCTGCGCCGACTTGCCCTCGAACTCGGAGAACAGATCCGAGGGCATCTTGCCCAGGATGTTCACCAGCACGTTCAGGCGCCCGCGATGCGCCATGCCCATGACGATTTCCTGCACCCCGGAGGCGCCGGCCTTCTCGATCAGGCGATCGAGCATCGGAATGATCGTCTCGCCGCCCTCCCCGGAGAAGCGCTTCTGCCCGACGTACTTGGTGTGCAGGTAGCGCTCGAGCGTCTCGGCCGCCGACAGCCGCTCGAGAAAGTGCCGCCGCTGCTCCGGCGTGTAGGTCGGCCGCGAGCGGATGGGCTCAAGCCGCTCCTGGAAGAACCGCTTGGTCGCGGTGTCGCTGATGTACATGTACTCGGCGCCCAGCGTGCCGGTATAGGTTTCCTTCAGCGCCTGGGCAAGGTCGCGCAGGCGCATGCGCGCCGGGCCCGCGCGATAGGACCCCACGTCGAACTCCGAATCCATGTCGGCCTCGGTGAACCCGTAGGTCGCGAGGTCGAGGTCGGCGATGTAGGCCGGTGCGCGCAGGCGCAGCGGATCGAGGTCGGCGCTGTAGACGCCGAGCGTGCGGAACTTGGAGATCAGCCGCAGCACCAGCACCTGCTTGTGCATGGTCGTCGCGTCGACCATCGCGCTGGCGACGCGGCGATTGCGGCCCAGCTCGACGAACGACGCGATCACCGGCGCGTGCGCGACGTCGGCGGCGTCTCCGCGCAACTGGTCGAAGTACACGCCCCAGTCCGCCGGGACGCTGTCGCGGTCGGCCAGGTAGCGTTCGTACAGCTCCTCGATGAACGGCGCGTTCGAGCCGAACAGCGTGCTGGTTCCTTCCAATTCCTGCATCACGCCCATGCGTCATCCCTCACTCTTCTGCAATGCGACCGCGATCCGGCGCCTTTGGCGCCGTGCGGACCTCGCCCGACTGGCGTTCGCGTCAGCCCCGTTCGGACAGCGGCAACACCGAACGCCGGGCCGCGCCGGTGTAGAGCTGCCGCGGCCGCCCGATCTTGTAGTCGGGATCGACGATCATTTCGTTCAGCTGCGCGATCCAGCCGGCGGTGCGCGCCAGCGCGAATATCGCGGTGAACAGCGACACGGGGATGCCGATCGCCTTCTGCACGATGCCCGAATAGAAGTCGACGTTCGGATACAGCTTGCGCTGGACGAAGTAGTCGTCCTCGAGCGCGATCTTTTCCAGTGTCATCGCCAGCTCGAACAGCGGGTCCTTCTGCAGCCCCAGTTCGTTCAGCACCTCGTGGCAGGTCTCGCGCATCAGCTTTGCCCGCGGGATCGTAGTTCTTGTAGACGCGATGGCCGAAGCCCATCAGGCGCACCGGCGAGTCCTTGTCCTTGACCTTGGCGATGAATTCGCCGATCTTGGCGACGCCGCCCTGGTGCTGGATGTCGTAGAGCATGTTCAGCGCCGCCTCGTTGGCGCCGCCATGCGCGGGCCCCCACAGGCAGGCGACACCCGCGGCGATCGCCGCGAACGGATTGGTGCCGGACGAGCCGCACAGGCGCACCGTCGACGTCGACGCGTTCTGCTCGTGATCGGCATGAAGGATGAAGATGCGGTCGAGCGCACGGACCAGCACCTCGTTGGCCTTGTACTCCTCGCAGGGCGTCGCGAACATCATGCGCATGAAGTTGGCGCCGTACGACAGGTGGTTCTGCGGGTACATGTTCGGCTCGCCGACCGTGTACTTGTAGGCCATCGAGACCAGTGTCGGCATCTTGGCGATCAGGCGGATGGCCGAGATGTCTCGCTGATGCGCATCGGCCAGATTCATCGAGTCCGGGTAGAACGCCGACAGCGCGCCGACCAGCCCGGTCAGCACGGCCATCGGGTGGGAGTTGCGGCGAAATCCGCGCAGGAAGAAGTGCATCTGCTCGTTGACCAGCGTGTGCGACATCACCCGCTTGACGAAATCCGCCTTCTGCTGGACATTGGGCAACTCGCCGTACAGCAGCAGGTGGCAGGTCTCGAGGAAGTCGCAGCGCGTCGCCAGCTCCTCGATCGGATAGCCGCGATAGAGCAGCTCGCCCTTGTCGCCGTCGATGTAGGTGATCGCCGAGCTGCACGCGGCGGTCGACATGAAGCCGGGGTCGAAGGTGAAGTCGCCGGTCTTGCCGTACAGCGCCCGGATGTCGATGACGTCCGGGCCGATGGTGCCCGGCGTGAATCGGAAAGGTCACCGGCGGTGAGCCGTCGGAGAAGGAGAGTGTCGCGGTACGATCGGTCATGGCTTTGGTCTCCCTGGCGCCTTGTGGGCGTCGGTGTTGGTCCGGCCCGTGCCGGACCGGTTGCTGAATCGAAACTTGCGCATCCGCCGCGGCGTTCACGCCGCGCGCAGTTGCGCGAGCAACGGCAGGACCTGCGGATCATCGGGCTCACGGCGCCCGGCAATCAATTCCCAAAGTTCGTTGTCGGGGAGGTCGAGCAGGCGGTCCAGCATCGCCAGCTCGTCCTCGGCCATCATTCGTCCACGGCCTTCCAGAAATCGCGTCAGCACGATGTCGTTCTCGAGCATGCCGCGCCGGCAGCGCCAGACGATCCTGTTCCATCGCTCCGGCGTCATCGCTGCGCTCAGACGGCACGTTTGACCATGATGTCCTTGATCCTGCCGATCGCCTGCGTCGGATTGAGCCCCTTGGGACAGACGTCGACGCAGTTCATGATCGAGTGGCAGCGAAACAGCCGGTACGGATCCTCCAGGTTGTCCAGTCGCGCGCCGGTCGCCTGGTCGCGGCTGTCGGCGATGAAGCGGTAGGCGGCGAGCAGCCCGGCCGGACCGACGAACTTGTCCGGATTCCACCAGAACGACGGGCAGGCCGTCGAGCAGCAGGCGCAGAGGATGCACTCGTACAGGCCGTCGAGTTCCTCGCGGGCCTCCGGCGACTGCAGGCGCTCCTTTTCCGGCGGCGGCGTGTCGTTGACGAGGTAGGGCTTGATCGAGTGGTACTGCTCGAAGAACTGCGTCATGTCGACGATGAGGTCGCGGATCACCGGCAGGCCCGGCAGCGGCCGCAGTTCGACCGGCTCGCGCACGTCGTTGAGGTTGGTGATGCAGGCCAGGCCGTTCTTGCCGTTGATGTTCATGGCGTCGGAGCCGCAGACGCCTTCGCGGCAGCTGCGGCGGAACGACAGCGTGTCGTCCTGCATCTTCAGCCGCATCAGCGCGTCGAGCAGCATGCGGTCGGTCGGCTGCAGCGCGACGTCGTACTCCTGGTAGTACGGCTTGGCGTCCTTTTCGGGATCGTAGCGGTAGACGCGGAATTTCATCGGGGCTCCGGGTTCGGTGCGCGCTCAGTACGCGCGTGCCTTCGGCGGGAACGAGTCCACCGACAGCGGCTTCAGGTTGACCGGCTTGTAGTCGAGGCGGCTGCCCTCGCGATACCACAGCGTGTGCTTGAGGAAGTTGGCGTCGTCGCGGTCGGGATAGTCGCTGCGCGCCTGCGCCCCGCGCGACTCGCGCCGCGCTTCCGCCGACACGACGGTGGCCTTGGCGGTCTCGATCAGGTTGTCGAGTTCCAGCGCCTCGACCCGGGCGGTGTTGAACGTGCGGCTGTGATCCTTGATCGCCGTGCGCGCCACGCGCTCCTCCAGCTCGCCGACCATCCGCACGCCTTCGCTCAGCAGCTCCTGGTTGCGGAACACGCCGCAGTGCGACTGCATCATCCTGCGGATCGCCGCCGCGACCTCGGGCACCGACTCGCCGGACTTGGCGCCGTCGAGTCGCGCCAGCCGCGCGCGCGACAGGTCGCCCGCGTCCTTCGGCAGCGCCTTGTGCGCGGTCGCCTTCAGGTTCTGCTCGACGATGTGATTCCCGGCGGCGCGGCCGAACACCAGCAGGTCGAGCAGCGAATTGGTGCCGAGCCGGTTCGCGCCGTGCACCGACACGCACGAGCACTCGCCGACCGCGTACAGCCCGCCGACGACGGCGTTGGGGTCGCCGTCGCGCGGCGCCACGACCTGGCCGTGGATGTTGGTCGGCACGCCGCCCATCTGGTAGTGGATGGTCGGCACGACCGGGATCGGCTCCTTGATCGGGTCGACGTTGGCGAACTTGATGGCGATCTCGCGGATCGACGGCAGTCGCTTCATGATCACCTCGGGGCCGAGGTGATCGAGCTTGAGCATCACGTGGTCCTTGTCGGGCCCGCAGCCGCGGCCTTCCTTGATCTCCTGGTCCATCGACCGCGAGACGACGTCGCGCGAGGCCAGGTCCTTGGCGTTGGGCGCGTAGCGCTCCATGAAGCGCTCGCCCTCGGAGTTGAGCAGGATGCCGCCCTCGCCGCGCACGCCCTCGGTGATCAGCACGCCCGCGCCGGCCACGCCGGTCGGATGGAACTGCCAGAACTCCATGTCCTCCAGCGGCAGTCCGGCGCGCGCCGCCATGCCCAGGCCGTCGCCGGTGTTGATGAAGGCGTTGGTCGACGCGGCGAAGATGCGCCCGGCGCCGCCGGTGGCGAGCATGGTGACCTTGGCCTGCAGGATCATCACCTGCCCGGTCTCCATTTCGTAGGCGACGACGCCGACCACGTCGCCGTCGGCGTCGCGGACCAGGTCGAGCGCCATCCACTCGACGAAGAACTGCGTGTGCGCGCGGACGTTGCGCTGGTAGAGCGTGTGCAGCATCGCGTGGCCGGTGCGGTCGGCGGCGGCGCAGGCGCGCTGCACCGGCTTCTCGCCGAAGTTGGCCATGTGGCCGCCGAAGGGGCGCTGGTAGATGGTGCCGTCGGCATTGCGGTCGAACGGCATGCCGAAGTGCTCGAGTTCGTAGACGACCTGCGGCGCCATCCGGCACATGTACTCGATCGCGTCCTGGTCGCCGAGCCAGTCGGAGCCCTTGATCGTGTCGTACATGTGCCAGAGCCAGTGGTCCTCGGCCATGTTGCCCAGCGACGCGCCGATGCCGCCCTGCGCGGCCACCGTGTGCGAGCGGGTCGGGAACACCTTGGACAGCACCGCCACCGACAGGCCGGCTTCGGCGAGCTGCAGCGATGCGCGCATGCCGGAGCCGCCGGCGCCGACGATGATCGCGTCAAATTTGCGGACGGGCAGCGGAGTCACCGGCGTCAATCGAGGAGCCTCTTCGGGTGCGTGAACGCTGCGGACGGGCAGCTCGATCATCGGATGCCCCACAGGATCTGGATGGTCCAGCCGACGTAGGCGACGAGCAGCGCGATCACCGCGACCTGCAGCGTCAGGCGCACGCCGACCGGCTTGACGTAGTCCATCAGGATGTTGCGCACGCCCACCCACGCATGCCAGAGCGCGGCGACCATGACGATGAAGGTGGCGAGGCGGAACGCCTCGTTGGCGAAGGTCGCCTTCCAGGCCGCGTAGTCCAGTCCGCCATGCCACAGCAGCAGGCCCAGGATCAGCAGCGTGTAGAGCGCCATGATCGCGGCGCTGACGCGCTGGACCAGCCAGTCGCGCCAGCCGTAGTGGGCGCCGACGACGATGCGCTCTGCGCTCACCATAGCTTCACGCCGACGGCCAGCGTCAGCAGCAGCGCCAGCACGAAGACCAGCGCCGCCGACTGCCGCGCGGACTTCAGGTCGATGCCGATGTGCATGTCCATGACCAGGTGCCGGATGCCGGCCAGCAGGTGGTGGATGAACGCCCAGGCCAGCGCCAGCGCCAGCAGCTTGACGGCGGGCGAGGTGAAGGCCGCGCGCATCGCCGCCCAGCCGTCCGGCGAGGCCAGCGCCCGCTGCGCCGTCCACAGCAGCAGCGGCGTGCCGACCAGGAACAGCAGCGCGCCGCTCGCCCGGTGCAGGATGGACACGAAGGCCGGGAACGGCAGCCGGATCGCGAACAGGTTCAGGTAGATCGGGCGCGGCTTAGCGGCAGAACGGTCTAGCGCGGCCATTGGTGGGCACCTCTTGACGATGAAATCGGGAAAAACCGACTCGGCGGCAGGGGAAAGCTTGACTTTTGTGCACAGCACAGAATTATAGCCGCAGCGGGCTATGCCGTGCCAGAAGCGGCCGTGACAATGTGTCGCAGCGAGCCGTGCCGAACCGGTGCGCACGAGACGGAGCGCATTCAGAACAGTTCGTTCAGATAGTGAAAGCCGTTTGTCGCGTACAGTCCGCGGCGCACCTCCACCGGTCGTTCGCCGTAGGTCAGCGTCACCCGGTCGACGGCGAGCAGCGGCGTTCCCTCCGGCACGCCGAGCGCCTGCGCGCTGCCGGCGTCGGCGGCGACCGCATGCAGGCGCTCCTGCGCCTTCAGCATGCGCACGCCGAATTCGGTCTCGAAGAACCCGTACATCGACCCATGGTAGGCGTCGTAGCGGTCCTTGGTCAGGCCGCGGAACAGCGCCGCCGGCAAGCGTGATTTCGTCCAGAACCACCGGCGTGCCGCCGTAGTCGAGCACGCGGCGCAGCAGCAGCACCGGCTCTCCCGGCTTCAGCGCCAGCAATCGCGCGATTTCCGCCGTCGCCTTGCCGCGGCGGACGTCGAGCAGACGGCTGACCGGCTGTTCGACGCCGCCGTCGTCGCGGCGGATGCGCAGGAAGCGGAAGTTGGACGCGCTCTCCTCCGTATGCGTGGCGACGAAGGTCCCCTTGCCCTGGCGGCGAACCACCAGGTTGTCGGCGGCGAGCGCGTCGATGGCCTTGCGCACGGTTCCCTGCGAGACGCGAAAGCGTGCCGCCAGCTCGATCTCCGAGGGGATCGCCTCGCCCGGAAGCCACTCCCCGGCTTCGAGGCTGCGCTCGACCAGAGCCTTGATCTGCAGGTACAACGGCGCGAAGGACGGTGCGGAGGGCTCGGTCATCGTGGTTGCGACGCCTGCGCGAGCGCAGGCGCCGGGAGGCCGGGATGCCCCGATTATGGTCACCGTCGGCGCCGCTGTCGAATTCATGTCTTATATCTTATAACAATTATATGAGTACATTGACACGAATTGGCGGGCAGGCCTAGAATTGCGCACTGCGGTCCCAGCTTTTCCCCTGCGTGTCGAACGCCTTCGGAAACCCCTCGATGCTGCACCGCATCAACGGACCGATACGCGAAACCAACGTCGCCCTTTACTCGCCAGGAGCCCCAAATGAAAGCACCCGTCCGCGTTGCCGTCACCGGCGCCGCCGGCCAGATCGGCTACGCCCTCCTCTTCCGGATCGCTTCGGGCGAAATGCTCGGTCGCGACCAGCCGGTGATCCTGCAGATGCTCGAACTGCCGCTGGACAAGGCGCAGGCGGCGTTGGGCGGCGTGATGATGGAACTGGAGGACTGCGCCTTCCCCCTGCTCGCCGGAATGATCGGCACCGGCGATCCCATGGTCGCCTTCAAGGACGCCGACATCGCGATGCTGGTCGGCGCCAAGCCCCGCGGGCCGGGCATGGAGCGCAAGGACCTGCTGCTCGAGAACGCCAAGATCTTCATCGAGCAGGGCAAGGCGCTCGACGCGGTCGCATCGCGCAACGTCAAGGTGCTGGTGGTCGGCAATCCGGCCAACACCAACGCCTACATCGCGATGAAATCGGCGCCGTCGCTGCCGAAGAAGAACTTCACCGCGATGCTGCGCCTCGACCACAACCGCGCGCGTTCGCAGGTCGCCGCGAAGGCCGGCAAGCCGGTGGGCGCCATCGAGAAGATGGTGGTCTGGGGCAATCACTCGCCGACCATGTACGCCGACTACCGTTTCGCCACCGTCGACGGCAGGTCGGTGAAGGACATGATCAACGACGAGGCCTGGAACCGCGATGAGTTCCTGCCCAAGGTGGGCAAGCGCGGCGCGGCGATCATCGAGGCGCGCGGGCTGTCGTCGGCCGCCTCGGCGGCCAACGCCGCCATCGACCATGTGCGCGACTGGGTGCTGGGCAGCAACGGCAAGTGGGTGACCATGGGCGTGCCCTCGGACGGCAGCTACGGCATTCCGGTCGACGTCATCTACGGCGTGCCCGTGACCACCGCCGACGGCGAGTACACGCGCGTCGCCGACCTGCCCATCGACGACTTCTCGCGCGAGCGCATGGACGCGACGCTGAAGGAGTTGAACGAGGAGCGCGCGGGCGTCGCCCCGATGCTCGGCTGACGTGACGGCGCCCGCGACGCCGCCGCGGCCGGTGACGCCCGAGGCGGCCCTCCACGACGGCCGCCGGCCGCTGCCGGCGTTGCCGCCCTGCGTCCATTACGCCGGCCAGGTGCGCTACCTGGTCAAGGCGCTGGCGCTGCAGATCGAGCGCGGACCGGTGTTCGACGTCGCCTGCGACTGCGAGGACGGTGCTCCGCTGGGCGAGGAGCGCGCGCACGCGGCGGCCATGGCGGCGCTGATCGGCAGTCCCGACAACCGCTACGGCCGGGTCGGCGCGCGCGTGCACGACGTCGGCCATCCGGCATGGCGGATCGAGGTCGACGTGCTGCTCGACGGCGCCGGCGACCGGATCGCCTTCCTCACGCTGCCCAAGGCCGAGTCGGCTGCCGACGTCGAGCGCTTCCTGGCCTACGTCGCCGACCGGGCGGCGCGGCTCGGGCTCGGCCGCACGATTCCGGTCAGCGTGCTGCTCGAAACGCCCGGCGCGGTCCACGACGCCTGGCGGATCGCCGCGCTGCCCGGCGTGGTTTCGCTCGATTTCGGGCTGCTCGATTTCGTCAGCGCGCACGACGGCGCGATCCCCGGCAGCGCGATGGTCACGCCCGGCCAGTTCGAGCATGCGCTGATCCGCCATGCCAAGTGCCAGATCGCGGCCGCGGCGCTGGCCCATGGCGTCGTGCCGGTACACAACGTCACCCGCACGCTCGACGACCCCGCGGCGACCTTCGCCGATGCGCGCCGCGCGCGCGACGAGTTCGGCTTTCTGCGCATGTGGAGCATCCATCCGGCGCAGATCGCGCCGATCGTCGACGCGCTGCGGCCGGAAGCCGGCGCCGTCGACGAGGCGGTCGCGGTGCTGCTCGCCGCGCAGGCCGCCGACTGGGCGCCGCTGCGCCTTTCCGGCCAACTGCACGACCGCGCGTCCTACCGTCTGGCCTGGTCGGTCCTGCGTCGCGCGCACGCCGCCGGCGCGACGCTTCCCGACGCGGCGGCGACGCTGTTCGAACCTGCGGGACCGGCAACTTGAGCGGCCCGTCGCGAACCCGCGCCGGCAACGCGCGACCAATGGCCGCTATGATGGCTGGTCGAAGCCCCGAACCGAGACACCCATGACGACACCGATCGCCCTGCTCGTATCCGCCGCCGTGCTGGCCGGTGCCCAGGTCGCCGTCGCGCAGGACTACCCGAAGCTGAAGCCCGGGCAGTGGGAAATGCGCACCACGACCACGCCGCTGGGCGCCGCTGCCAAGGCCGGCGAAGCCTCGAGCCCGCCGGCCAAGTCGACGATGTGCACCGACGAGGCGATGCAGAAGCAGCTGATCGAGATCAGCGCCGGGATGCGCAAGGAGATGTGCGCCGAAGAGCGACTTCAAGCGCGACGGCGCACGCATCGTCACCACGGCCGAATGCAGGATCGGCGAATCGACCATCCGCTCGCGCGCGGTGATGACACTCACCGGCGACACGGCCTACCGGACCGAGATCGCCGCGACCTACGAACCGCCGTTCATGGGCATGAAGGAAACCAGGTCGGTCATCGAGGGCAAGTATGTCGGCGCCTGCCGCGACGGCCTCCAGCCGGGTGATCTCGTCACCGCCGGCGGACAGAAGATCAACATCAAGGGCGTGCTGTCCGGCAAGTCGCCCGTCCTGTCGAAATGAACCCCAACGCCAAAGGTACAGTCATGAGTTCCACGCTGCCGTCCACGCTGTCCGAATTCAAGCTTGCCTCCGGCGCGACCGGGAAGCTCCACTCGCTGCCCGCGCTCGAGAAGGCCGGATTCGGCGGGATCTCCCGCCTTCCGGTGTCGATCCGCATCGTGCTGGAGTCGGTGCTGCGCAACTGCGACGGCAGGAAGGTCACCGAGGAGCACGTGCGCCAACTCGCGAACTGGGGCGCGACCGCGGAGCGCGTCGACGAGATCCCGTTCGTGGTCGCGCGCGTCGTGCTGCAGGACTTCACCGGCGTGCCGCTGCTGGCCGATCTGGCCGCGATGCGCAACGTGGCAATGGACCTCGGCAGGAATCCCAAGATCATCGAACCGCTGGTGCCGGTCGACCTGGTGGTCGACCATTCGGTGATGATCGACCACTACGGCAGCAAGGATGCGCTCGATCTCAACATGAAGCTCGAGTTCAAGCGCAACAACGAGCGCTACCAGTTCATGAAATGGGGGATGCAGGCCTTCGACACCTTCGGCGTCGTGCCGCCGGGCATCGGCATCGTGCACCAGGTCAACCTCGAGTACCTGGCGCGCGGCGTCCACGAAAAGAACGGCGTCTACTACCCGGATTCGCTGGTCGGCACCGACAGCCACACGACGATGATCAACGGCATCGGCGTGGTCGGCTGGGGCGTCGGCGGCATCGAGGCGGAGGCCGGCATGCTCGGCCAGCCGGTGTACATCCTGACGCCGGACGTCGTCGGCGTCGAGCTCAAGGGCAAGCTCAACGAAGGCATCACCGCGACCGACCTCGTGCTCTGCGTCACCGAGATGCTGCGCGGCGACAAGGTGGTCGGCAAGTTCGTCGAGTTCTTCGGCGAGGGCACCGCCGTCGCTGGCCGTGCCCGACCGCGCCACCATCGCCAACATGGCGCCCGAGTACGGCGCGACCATGGGCTTCTTCCCGGTCGACCAAGCGACGGTCGACTACCTGACCTACACCGGCCGCACCGCGGAGGAGGTCGACGCCTTCACCGCCTATTTCAAGGCGCAGGGACTGTTCGGCATTCCGCGCGCCGGAGACATCGACTACACGAAGGTCCTGACCCTCGACCTGGCGTCGATCAAGCCGTCGGTCGCCGGCCCGAAGCGGCCGCAGGACCGGATCGAACTCGGCAAGCCTCAAGTCGACGTTCACCGAACTCTTCAGCAAGCCGGTCGCCGAGAGCGGCTTTGCCAAGGCGCCGGCCGAACTCGCGCGGCGCTTCGAGACGCGGCGGAGCACCGACGGCGCAGGCGCGATCAGCGACGCGTCGCTGCAGCTCAAGAACGGCAAGGCGCCGCGCGACGTGGTCGAGATGGTGAACAACCGTCCGACCACCGACCGCGTCGCCGAGTCCGGCGGCAAGCACGTCGACATCGGCAGCGGCGACGTGCTCATCGCCGCGATCACCTCCTGCACCAACACCTCCAATCCGGGCGTGCTGCTCGCCGCCGGACTGCTGGCCAAGAAGGCCGTCGAGCGCGGCCTCACCGTGCAAGCGCACATCAAGACGTCGCTCGCGCCCGGGTCGCGCGTGGTCACCGACTACCTGACCAAGGCCGGGCTTCTGCCCTATCTCGAGCAGCTGGGCTTCGCCGTCGCCGCCTACGGCTGCACGACCTGCATCGGCAATGCCGGCGACCTTGCGCCGGAGATCAACGACGCCATCGTCGGCAACGACCTGATCTGCGCCGCGGTGCTGTCCGGCAACCGCAATTTCGAGGCGCGCATCCATCCGAACCTCAAGGCGAATTTCCTGGCGTCGCCGCCGCTGGTGGTCGCCTACGCCATCGCCGGCACCGTGCTGCGCGACCTGACCAGCGAGCCGCTGGGCAACGGCAAGGACGGCAAGCCGGTGTTCCTGAAGGACATCTGGCCGACTTCGCATGAAATTGCCGCGGTGCTGCCGATCGCCCGCGACCCGGCGACCTACCGCAGCCTCTACGGCGACCTCGCCAACGCGACGCCGCTGTGGGGCGAGGTCGCCGGTGCGAAGGGCCAGGTCTACGACTGGCCGACGTCGACCTACATCGCCAAGCCGCCGTTCTTCGACGACTTCGCGATGCAACCCGCCGCCACCGGCGACATCTCCGGCGCGCGCGCGCTGGGCATCTTCGGCGACTCGGTCACCACCGACCACATCTCGCCGGCGGGCGCGATCAAGGAGAAGTCGCCGGCCGGCAAGTGGCTGGTCGACAACGGCGTGCCCAAGGCCGACTTCAACAGCTACGGCTCGCGCCGCGGCAACCACGAGGTGATGATGCGCGGCACCTTCGCCAACGTCCGCATCAGGAACCTGATGATTCCGCCGGGGGCCGACGGTTCGCGCGAGGAAGGCGGCGTCACGCTGTTCCAGCCGTCGGGCGAGAAAATGTTCATCTACGACGCGGCGATGAAATACATCGCGGCCGGCACGCCGACCGTGGTCTTCGGCGGCGAGGAGTACGGCACCGGCAGTTCGCGCGACTGGGCCGCCAAGGGCACGCAGCTGCTCGGCGTGCGGGCGGTGATCGCGCGAAGCTTCGAGCGCATCCATCGCTCCAACCTGGTCGGCATGGGCGTGCTGCCGCTGCAGTTCAAGGGCGGCGACAGCGCCGAGTCGCTGGGCATCACCGGCAACGAAACCTTCGCCATCGCCGTGCCGGCGGACATCAGGCCGCAGCAGGACCTGACGCTGGTCGATCACCTCGCCCGGACGGCAAGAAGAGGCGCGTGCCGGTGCTGTGCCGGATCGACACGCCGATCGAGGTCGACTACTACCGGAACGGCGGCATCCTGCCGTTCGTGCTGCGCGAACTGGTCGCCGCGTAACAGGCCTCGTGCGCCGCGGTCCCGCCGTCGGGGCCCGCGGCGCGCCACGCCCCGCTGCGCGCACGAGCCTTCTCTTCCGCGCGGCGGATTCGCATTCATCCCGCTCATGTCGACCGGCACCCCGCATCCGCATCCGCTGGTCGTCGCCCTGCCGCTGTTCCTGCTCGCCGGTCTGTGCCTGACGTCGCTCGACGCCACCGCCAAGTACCTGATCCGCGACCATGCGCTTGCGCTGGTCCTCTGGGCGCGTTACGTGGGCCAGATGCTGATGGTCACGCCATTCGTCCGGCATCGCGCCGGGCCGGCGTTCTGGCGTACGCATAACCTGAAGATGCAGCTGCTGCGCTCGACTTTCCTGATGCTGGCGACCGTCTGCTTCTTCGGCGGACTGCGCTTCCTGCCGCTGGCCGAGGCCTCGGCCATGTTTCACCTCGCTCCGGTGTTCATCGTGATTCTGTCGCAGCCGCTGCTCGGCGAGAAGCCGACGCGGGCACGCTGGGTGGCGGTGATCCTCGGCTTCACCGGCGTGCTGGTGCTGCTGCGCCCGGGCGGCGACCTCCTGCATCCTGCCGCGCTGCTGCTTCTCGCGGCTGCCTTCTGCAACGGCATGTACCAGCTGACGACGCGGCTGCTGCCCGGTGACAGCGCCTACACGACGCTGTTCTACAGCGCGCTGATCGGCGCCATCGTCTTCACGCTGGCGCTGCCCTGGCTGGATCTGGGCGGCCCCATCGGCTGGCGCGATGGCGCGCTGCTGCTGGCGATGGGCCTGCTCGCCGGCACCGCGCACTGGCTGCTGATCCGTGCCTTTCTGCTGGCGCCGGCGGCGATGTTGTCGCCGTTCGCCTACGCGCAGATGCTCTGGGCCGTGCTTCTGGGCTGGCTGATATTCGGCCACCTGCCCGACGGCTGGTCGGCGGTGGGCATGGCGATCATCGTCGGCAGCGGCGTCATGCTGGCGCTGCTCGAGCGTCGCCGGGCGCGGCTGGCGCGCGCCTTCCCGTGACCGCGGCCGCGCCGACGCTGCCGGGGTCGCGCGGCCTGATCGTGCTGCTGGGCTGCTTCCTGATGCTGCAGCCGCTGTCCACCGACATGTACCTCGCTTCGCTGCCCGGACTGGTGGCCCGCTTCTCGACTTCAATCGCGGCGGTGCAGTTGACGCTGTCGGTCTTCATTCTCGCCTTCGGGATCATGCAGCTGGTCAGCGGGCCGCTGTCCGACCGTTTCGGACGGCGGCCGGTGATACTGGCGGGACTCGCGTTGTACGTCGGGGCGACGCTCGCCTGCGCCGCGGCGCCGACCGTCGAGGCGCTGATCGTCGCGCGCTTCGTCCAGGCCGTCGGCTGCTGCACGGCGGTGGTCGTCGCCCGCGCCATCGTCCGCGACGTCTACGGCCCGGTCGGCAGCGCGCGGGCACTGGCGCAGGCGCTGACCGTGCTGGCGCTGGGACCGATCTTCGGACCGCTGCTGGGCGCGGCGCTGGAAGTGCGATTCGGCCACGTCGCGATCTTCCTCGCGCTGGCCACCTTCGCCACTGCTCTGCTGGCATTCACCGCGCGGCGCCTTCCCGAGACCAACGGCCAGCGCGACCCCGACGCCGCCGCTCCGGGCAGGCTGCTTCGCAATTACCTGCTGGTGCTGCGCTCGCGCGAATTCAACGCCTTCGCGCTGCTCGGCGCGACAAGCTATGGCGGCCTGTTCGCCTTCCTGTCGTCGTCGTCCTTCGTGTTCATCACCGTGCTCGATGTGCCGACGGCCTGGTTCGGCGCGCTGTTCGCGAGCGTGATCGTCGGCTATCTGCTGGGAACGCTGCTTTGCCAGCGCGTGCTGGCGCGGCATGGCATTCGCACGGCGGTGACGCTGGGCGCGACGCTGGCCGCCGCCGGCGGCGGGGCCATGGCGCTGCTGGCGCATGCCGGGGTTGAGCACTGGGCGGCCGTCGCGTTGCCGCAGTTCGTGTACATGGCGTCGCACGGAATCAACTTCACCTGCGCGACCGCGGGCTCGGTTGCGCCGTTTCCGCGGCACGCCGGCGCCGCTGCGGGCATGTTCGGCTTTCTTGCCATGGTGGCGGCGTCGGCGGTCGGCATCGCGCTGGGCGCGGCCAACTTCGACAGCGTGTTTCCGCTGGCCTGGGCAGTGGCGTTGGCCGGCGGGATATCGCTGACGACGGTGCTGCTGGCCATCCGCCCGCTGCTCACGACGCGAGCGGGCACGCGCTGATGCCATGCGGTAAAATAGTCGGGTTGATCGGCGCTGCACGCCGTCGATGCACCCACGAACGATGAAGGAACTCCAACGATGAAACCCCTGACGATGAAACCCCGACTGATCGCCGCCTTTTCCGCGCTGGCGCTCGCCGTGACCCTGAGTGCCTGCGGCGACAAGGCCAAGGAAGCGGCCGACGCCGCGAAGAAGTCCGCCGAACAGGCGGCCATCGCCGCCAAGGACGCCGCCGAGAAGGCGGCCGAAGCGGCCAAGGCATCGGCGGCGGAGGCCGCGGCCAAGACCAGCGAAGCGGCGAAGGATGCCGCCACCGCGGCCTCGGACGCGACGGCCAAAGCCATGGACGCCAGCAAGGAGGCGGCGGACAAGGCCGTCGAAGCTGCCAAGGAGGCCGCCAAGAAGTAGCGCCGGGCGCGCCGCTTCGGGGAGGCTGGCTCGCCGCCGGATCGCCGAAGCAGTCGCCGGCGCACCGGCCGCGGGTGCGACTCAGCCGCGGCGCACCGGCGCCAGCCGGCCGATCCAGCGGGTCAGCGGCCGCCACTGCTCCTGGTCCTGCTCGCCGCGCGAGCGCGGCAGGTCGAAGACGCTGGCGCCGTCGCGCGCGCAGTGCACATAGACCTGGGTGTCGCGCAGGTGCGCGATCAGCGGCACGCCGAGCGCGGTGAGGAACTCGTCGAGTTCGGTCGCCGCATGGGTGCGCGCGTCGACCCGCATGGCCACGGTGGCGATCGCCAGCGTGCCTTCCTGCACCGGCTTGCGCTCGGCGATCACCTCGAAGAAGCCCCGGGTTGCCGCCATGTCGAAAGCCGATGGCGGCACCGGGACGATCAGCGCCGCGGCGCGCTTGACCGCGTCGCGCAGCAGGTCGCCGCGCAGACCCGCGGGGCTGTCCACGACCAGCCACTCGATCCCGAGTTCCCTGATCTCTTTCCTGCCGGTGTCGGCCGGAAAGCCGGCGATCGGCGGAAACAGCGCCGGTCGGCGTTCCAGCCACTGGCTGGCCGAGCGCTGCGGATCGAGGTCCAGGATGCCGACGCGCTGGCGCTTGCCGGCAAGCCAGCCGGCGAGGTTGGTGGCCAGCGTGGTCTTGCCGCTGCCGCCCTTGGAATTGGCCACGAGCAGGGTCTGCATCTTCGCTCTCCCGATCAGCGCTGCGCCGCGTTCGCGTTCGCGGTCACAGCGACGGCAACATCGCCAGCAGCGCGGTCAGCGTGTCTGCGCCCAGCCGGCGCGAACGCGCAGCGCTCCAGCCATGGCGCGGGTCCGGCAGGTCGGCGTTGTCCTTGAACGGCAGCTCCAGCGTCAGCGCCAGCCCGCCATAGGTGTGGCCGACCCATTTCGATGCCACGGTCAGGTTCACCTTGGTTTCCTTGCTGGACGGATAGCCGTGCACGGTCTGGAAATCGGGATTCGCGCCGACCAGCGCCGCGGCGAAGCCCGACTCCAGCGCCGCCATGCGCGGCGAATACGTCGGCAGCCGTTCGTTGCCATCGGTGAACACGTAGGGCAGGACCTCGTCGCCGTGCACGTCGAGGAAGGCGTCGACGCCGCCGGCCTGCATCGCCGCGCGCACGTGCAGCACTTCGGGACTGCGCTGCGCCGACGGCGCCAGCCACTCGCGGTTGAGGTTGGCGCCGGCCGCGTTGGTGCGCAGATTGCCGCGCACGCTGCCGTCCGGGTTCATGTTCGGCACGATCTGCAGCACCGCGCGCTCGAGCAGTCGGCGCGCCACCGGATCGGCCGGATCCAGCAGCCGCTCCAGCATGCCGTCGACGAACCACTCCGCCATGGTCTCCCCCGGATGCTGCCGGGCGATCACCCAGATCCGCTTTCTGCCCGGCTCCGGCGTCCCTACGGTGACCAGGTCGAGGTCGCGGCCCTCGACGGTGGTGCCCAGCGCGAGCACCCGCGCGCGCGGCGACGCGTCGGCGCGGCCGAGCAGCGCCTGGTGCCGGTCCCAGGAATAGGGTTCGAAATAGGCGTACCAGACGCTGTCGCGCTCGGGCGCGTGCTCGATCACGAGTTCGCGGCCGTCGAAGCGCGTCGGCACGCGAAACCAGTCGACGCAGTCGTAGGAGGCGACGGCGGCGTAGCCGCGCCAGCCCTCGACATAGGTCGCGGCGCCCGCGTTGACGAAGCGCAGGCGCAGCGCCTGACCGCGCGCGCCGGTCACGCGGAAGTGAAACCACTGCCGGAAATCGGCATGCGAATCGGCGCGCAGCGCGACCTGCAGGTCGTCGGCGCGGGCGGCATCGACCACTTCGATGGCGCCGGAGTCGAACACGGCGGAAATGCGCGGCGGCATGGAGGCGTTCCGGTCGAGGGCGCGGCAAACGGGGCGCTGCCGGCACCCGCCGATGCTACCACCGCCCGCGGCGGGTAAAATCCGCCCATGGACGACGCCCGCCTGCAAGCCGCCCGCCCCGCCACCAATGCCGCCATCCGCGACGCACGGACGCCCGCGCCCGCCGCCGACCCGCGCCGCGCGCAGTACGAGGCGCGCAAGCTGGTCAAACGGGTGGAGCGCCAGGTCGGCGAGGCGATCGCCGATTTCTCGATGATCGAGGCCGGCGACCGGGTGATGGTCTGCCTGTCCGGCGGCAAGGACAGCTACGGCCTGCTCGACATCCTGCTGGCGTTGCGCCGACGCGCACCGGTTCCGTTCGAACTGGTCGCCGTCAATCTCGACCAGAAGCAGCCCGGCTTTCCCGCCGACGTGCTGCCCGGTTACCTGACGCAGCGAGGCGTCGAATACCACATCGCCGAGCAGGACACCTATAGCGTGGTCAAGCGCCTGATACCCGAAGGCGAAACCATGTGTTCGCTGTGCTCGCGGCTGCGGCGCGGCGTGCTCTACCGGGTCGCGGGAGAATTGAAGGCCACCAAGATCGCGCTCGGCCACCATGCCGACGACCTGATGGCGACCTTCTTCCTCAATCTGTTCTTCGGCGGCAAGCTGAAGACCATGCCGCCCAAGCTGGTGTCGGACAATGGCAAGCACGTGGTCATCCGCCCGCTGGCCTATGTGCGCGAGCGCGACCTCGCGCGCTTTGCCGAGCTGCGCGAATTTCCGCTGATCCCGTGCACGCTCTGCGGCTCGCAGGAGCACCTGCAGCGCAAGCAGGTCACGCTGATGCTGCGCGAATGGGAGCGCAAATTCCCGGGCCGCATCGACTCGATCTTCCACGCGCTGGGTACCGTGCAACCCTCGCACCTGCTCGACCGGCGGCTGCAGGATTTCGCCGCGCTGCGCGCGACCGGGCGGCCCGAACCCGGCGGCGACATTGCCTTCGACGTCGACGACGCGCTCGAGTCCGCCGTGGACGCGGCAGCCGCCACTGCCGCTGCCGCTGCCGCCGACCCGGACGGCGCGGTGTCCCCCGCGCGCATTCCCCTCGCGCGCACGGCCCGCCCGCCGCGGTCCTGACGCATCAAAGGCATGCCGCCAGCCATCCGCGCCGTTCTCCTCGCAGTCGTGGCCTGTCTGCTGCCGGCGGCGCCGGCTGCGCACGGCCAGACGGGTGCAGCGCGGGCCGCAGGCGGCGACGTCGCCGCGACCGAGCAGGCGCCGCTCACGGGTCGCGCGCTGGTCGCCGCGCTGCGCGGTGGCGGCTACGTGCTCTACCTGCGCCACACGTCGACCGATTTCAGCCAGAACGACCGGAACATGGTCGCCGGCGACTGCACGACCCAGCGCAACCTCACCGACGCCGGCCGCGCCGAGGCGCGCGAGATCGGCGCGGCGCTCACTGCGCTGGCCATTCCGATCGGGACTGTGCTGGCGAGCCCGTATTGCCGAACCATGGAAACCGGACGCCTGATCTTCGGGCGCGTCACGCCGTCGGCCGCCGTGCGCGGCGGTCCGGCGCAAGCGGACAATGCGCAGCGCTATGCCGAACTGCGCCTGCTGCTTGCAACGCCAGTGGCTGGCGGAACCAACCTGGCGATTTCCAGCCACGGCAACCCCTATGCCGCCGTCGTCGGGGGGCCTCATCTGGCCGAGGGGGAAATGGCGGTGCTGCGGCCGCAGGGGGATGGCCGGTTCAGCGTCGTCGCGCGCGTCCGCCGCGGCGACTGGCCCGCGCTGGTCGCCGCGCAATAAGGCGGCGATCAGCGAACGGTATTGCGGTCCTGCCGGCCAGGCCGCTCAGAACGTCCCGGGGTAGGCGCCGCCGTCGATCAGGATGTTCTGACCGACGATGAACGAGGCATGGACGCTGCACAGGAACGCGCAGGTGGCGCCGAATTCCGCCGGATCGCCCACGCGGCCCGCCGGCACGCCCGCCTTCGCGGCGACGATCGCCTTGTCGATGTCGATTCCGGCGGCCTTGGCGCGGGCGCCCATGGTTTGCTGGAAACGGTCGGTGTCGAAAAACCCCGGCAGCAGGTTGTTGATGATCACGCCCTGGCGCGCCAGCTTGCGGGCAGCGCCGGCGATGAAGCCGGTCAGGCCGCTGCGCGCGCCGTTGGACAGGCCGAGCACGTCGATCGGGCGCCTTCACCGCTCCGGAGGTGATGTTGACGACGCGGCCGAACTTGCGCTCGATCATGTCGTCGACGGTGGCGCGGATCAACTCGATCGGCGTCAGCATGTTGGCATCCAGCGCGCGTATCCAGGCGTCGCGGTCCCAGTCGCGAAAGTCGCCGGGCGGCGGGCCGCCGGCATTGTTGACCAGGATGTCCGGCGACGGACAGGCGGCCAGCGCCGCGGCGCGGCCTTCCGGCGTCGTGATGTCGGCGGCAACCCAGCCGACCGGATGCCCGGTCGCCTTGCCGATTTCGGTCGCGGCGCGCTCGACGTCGGCCGCCGTGCGGGCGACGATGGTGACCGCGACGCCTTCGCGCGACAGCGCTTCGGCACAGCCGCGCCCCAAGCCTTTGCTCGCGGCGCATACCAGCGCGCGCCGTCCGGCGATACCCAGATCCATGTCATTCCTTTCGAGTTGATCAATCAGGCAGGGACTGCGGCCCGGCGCACGCGCACGACCGTCAGCACGGCCACGGCCAGCAGCGCCGCGACGACGAAGAAGATCTCGCGGCCCTGTCCGTGGTCGAGCATCAGGCCGAACCAGACCGGACCGATCAGCGCGCCCAGGTCGAGCCCCGAGTAGACGAAACCATACACGCGTCCGGCCGCGCCCGCGGGCGTCGCGCCGCGCACGATCAGGTCGCGCGACGGTCCGGTGGTGCCGAGGACGAAGCCGATCAGCGCCATCAGCGGCACGATCAGCACATGCGCCAGCGCGTCGAGCGCGACCGGCAACAGAAGCAGCGCCGCGGTCAGCAGCCCGGCGGCGGCGACGCGGTCGTGGCGCACCGTGCGGCTAGCCAGGAAGCCACCGGCGATGATGCCGCCGGTCCCGCCCAGCAGGTAGGCGGTCAGGGCCGTCGCCGCCAGCGCCAGCGAGACGTCGAGACCCGCGTTCAGCGTCGACGGCAGGAAGGTCTGCAGTCCCACCGATGCGGTCGTCTGCACGACGAAGTAGAGAAAGCACAGCGCGATCGCCGGCTCGGCGAACAGCCTGAGACTGCCCCGCAGCGTGTGCAGGTGGGCATCGGGCGCGCGGTGCGACTCGAGGTATTCGCGCTGCGTCGCGAGCAGACGCCAGCGCGATCAGGCCGGCGGCGCCCATGCAGGCCAGCGCGATCCGCCAGTCGAAGGCCGCGGCCAGCGCGAAACTGACGATCGGCGCCGCCGCATAGCCCAGGTTGCCACCGACGCCGTGCATCGAATAGGCATAGCCCAGCCGGCGCGGCGCCACGCTGGCATTGAGGATCGCGAAGTCGGCCGGGTGGAAGACGCCGTTGCCGACGCCCATCAGCGCGACGACCGGGAACAGCCAGTACGGACCCGGCGCCAGCGATGCCGCCAGGGTGCCCCCGGCCAGCAGCGCCAGTCCGGAGAGCAGCACCGGCCTTGCGCCGACCCGGTCGACGACGAATCCGGCGACGAACTGGGTGATGCCGCTGGCCGCGTAGAACACGCCGACCAGCACGCCGAGCAGCGTCCAGGACACGTCGAATTCCGCCCGCAGCAGCGGGAACAGCGGCGGCAGCGCCAGCTGGAAGAAATGCGACAGCGAATGGGCGGTCCCGACCAGGCCGATGACACGGACGTCACGGCGCAACGATTCGGGGCGAGCGGCAGAATCCACGGACGACGGCGAGCCTGACGAGCCTGACTGTAAAAATGCGGCGGAAAATGACACTATAGCGCAACGAAGCGCGCGGCTTTCCCGCCGCGCGCGCTCCACTCCACACAGGTGCATCGCCATGGTCGAAAAGTTGCGGAAAACCGACGCCGAATGGAAGGCGCAGCTCAATCGCGATCAATACCAGGTCACCCGCCGCAAGGGGACCGAGCGGGCGTTTTCCGGCGAACACTGGGACAACCACCGCACCGGCATGTACCACTGCGTGTGCTGCGGAGCGACGCTGTTCGACTCGGCGACCAAGTTCGATTCCGGCACCGGCTGGCCGTCGTTCTGGCAGCCGGTCGCCGGCCACGCGGTGGAGGAACGCGACGACGTGTCGCTGTTCTCGCGCCGGACCGAGGTCGTCTGCGCCGCCTGCGACGCGCACCTGGGTCATGTCTTTCCGGATGGCCCCGACCCCACCGGCCAGCGCTATTGCATGAATTCGGCCGCGTTGAGGTTCGAACCCAGGGAGTGACGTTCGGCGCCCGCGCGGCGCTGAACGCGTTTCGCGCTCCGGACGGAGCCAACGATCCGCAGTTGCCTGCGTGCTCCGACCTGCGCGGATGATCCGCATCCGGTGGCTGGCGGCCTGCCGGTGCCGCCGTGCCGCCGCGGGCGCGGGAGCCGCGAACATCCGCCTACGGGTCCCGGTGCAACGGCGGCGGTCAACCCACGACCGCCGCCGCCGCACCACCCATGACGGCGGATGCGGCTCACGCGCCCGCGGCGGCGCGGCGGCACCGGCCGATCAGCACTTCGGCAGCTTCCCGGGATTGAAAGCCGAATGGATGAAATGATGTATTGCATTAACTATGTCTGGTAAGTGACGGAGACCAAATACATATGAGCTCTCGCACAGGCTCGGTCTCCGGCCGACAAACGGTTATTGACGATATCCGATATGTAAGTGATATCATTTTGATACGCAGCGACGATGGAACCGTGACCGCCGCAGTTCAACCCAGGAGACGACGATGGAACGTGTGACGAAAATGCAGGGCCCGGCGCACGACGAGCAGCCGATCGGAACCATGAACGGCTTCGTCGCGCTGTTCCTAGCGCTGCTGCTGCTGGCTGCCGGCGGCCTGCTGCTGGCGCAGGCCATCTCTTTCCAGGGGTTGCGCTGGGGGTTGTTCGTGGCCGCCATCCTGCTGCTGATCGCCGGCATCCTGGTCCTTGCCGGGCTGTATACGCTGCAGCCCAACGAGGCCGCCATCCTGCAGCTGTTCGGCGCCTACCGCGGCACCAGCCGGGTCCCGGGCCTGCGCGCCACCAATCCCTTCTACACCCGCAAGAAGCTGTCGCTGCGCGCGCGCAACCTGAATGGCGAACGCCTGAAGGTCAACGACAAGCGAGGCAATCCCGTGGAGATCGCCGCCGTCGTCGTCTGGCACGTCGACGATAGTGCCAAGGCCGCCTTCGACGTCGACGACTACGAGATGTTCGTCAAGGTGCAAAGCGAAGCGGCCGTCCGCCATCTGGCGTCGAACTTCGCCTACGACTCCGAGGAGGGCCAGGACGTCAAGGAGCCCACGCTGCTGGAAGCCGCCGACGTCGTCGCCCGCGCACTGGTGCGCGAGCTGCAGGCGCGCCTGGAACAGGCCGGCGTGGTCGTCGAGGAGGCACGCCTCACCCACCTGGCCTACGCCCCGGAGATCGCGCAGGTGATGCTGCGCCGGCAGCAGGCCGAGGCGATCATCGCCGCACGCGCCAAGATCGTCCATGGCGCGGTGTCGATGGTCGAGATGGCGTTGCACGAGCTTTCGGTCAAGAAGGTCGTCAGCCTGGACGACGAGCGCAAGGCGGCGATGGTGTCCAACCTGATGACCGTGCTCTGCGCCGAATCCGAGGTGCAGCCGGTGATCAACACCGGCACGCTGTACAACTGACGCCCGCGCGCGGACGGGAGAGGAGTCATGGAGATGCTGCCGAGGCTGCTGTTCGTGCTGGTGCTGGTGGTTGCGCCGGCGGTGATCTATGCCACCTCCGGCGTCCTGCCGGACCCGGTCGCCTCGCATTTCGGCTCGGGCGGCAGCGCCAACGGCTGGATGCCGCGCTACGGCTACCTCTGGTTCATCAGCCTGTTCGTGATCGTCATGCCGGTGCTGGTGGTCGCCATCACCGGCTACACACCGCAGGACTGGCGTCGGCGCAGCCTGTTCGGCATGCGCGCGTTGTCCGCGGGCGAGGTGAAGGCCAACCCGGCGACCGACGCCTGGCGGCGCACGCATGCCTATTGGCTGGGCATCGCCATGGTCGTGTTTCTTTCCGCCGTGCACCTGTTCGTCGTGGACGCGAACCTGCGCCGCCCGGCGCAATTGGCGGAGCCCGCGTTCCTGGTTTCGCTCGGAGTGTTCGCGGCGGTGGTGATCCTGTGGAGCCTCGCCCTGACGCGGCGAATGCGTCAGCGCCGCTGACCGCGGGAACCCGCTGCCTGCCCATGACGGCCAAGAAGTCCTTCCTGCTGCGCATCGACCCTGCCCTCTGGGCCGAGGTCGAGCGCCTCGCCCAGGCGGACCTGCGCAGCGCCAACGCGCAGGTCGAGTTCCTGCTGCGCGAAGGCCTGGGCCGGCGCGGCATTCGACCCCGGCCGCCCGCCGAACCGGGCGACGCCGGCGATCAGTCGCCGGACGACTGAGGTCCGGACCGGCGCGCAGGCCGCGCCGATACCTGCGAACGGACCCGCCCGATCCGCCTGCCCGTGGATCCGCCCGGCCTGGAAATCCGGCGATTCCGGTGCGCAGCTCCGCCTGTGCCGTACAGGATGTCGCCCACGCGTAACAGGACAGGCGGACTTCGGAGTCCGCCGCGTGGCGCACCGCCCCGGCGCTTCCGCGACTAATCTGGTTCCGGCGCCGACCTCCGATCGGGAGGCGGTGGCGCGATTCATGCTTTGGTTCATGGACCAAGATCTGACGCACCCATGCACAGCCCCCCCACATTCGCGTCAACCGCGGCATCCCAGCCGCCTCCGGTCTCCGCCGGGAAAACGCCAGGTCGCTGTGCGCGACGGCGGATCTCCGGTGCCTCGGTGCGCGGATTGACGCTCATCGAACTGATGCTCGCCGTCGCCATCGTGGGAATCTTCGCCGCGATCGCCTTGCCGGCCTATGACCGCTATCGCGAGCGAATCCGCACCCTCCAGGCGGTGAGCGACATTGGCGCGATCAGCACGCTGATCTACAAGTTCGCACACGACGAAGGCAGATTCCCCGACTCGCTGGCCAATGTCGGCGCCGATGCGATGCGCGACCCGTGGGGCAATCCGTATCAGTACGTCAACCACGACGACCGGGGCAGCCGCGGTCAATGGCGCAAGGACAAGAACATCGTTCCGATCAACGCCGATTTCGACGTGTTCAGCATGGGCAAGGACGGCCGCAGCGTCCCGCCGCTGACCGCGAAGCACAGCCGGGACGACATCGTTCGCGCCAACGACGGGCGTTTCATCGGCCTCGCCTCAGAATACGATCCGTGAAGCTCCAGCGCGGCTTCCTGCGAAGCCGGGTGGCGCGGCGGATCGTCGCGCTGTTCGTCTTCTGCGCCCTTCTCCCGATCGTCGCGACCGCGGTCCTTTCCAGCGATCACGTGCGCCGGCTCCTGTTCGACAAGAGCTACCTTCACCTTGCCCAGTTGAGCCAGTCGTATTCGCAGTCGCTGTACGAGCGCCTGGCGATCGTGCAGTCGCTGCTGGGAACGATCGGACCGAATGCCCTGAACCGGCCGGCGGCGGGCGCCGATCGTCCGTTGGAGAGCCTGCTCGGAAGAGTCGAGGCGCTTGCCGTCGTCCGTCCGGACGGCGGCGAGGTGGCGCGCGTCAAGGGCTGGCCGCAGCCGTTCGCCCGGCTCGACGAGGCTGAACGCAACTACCTGGCCTCGGGCAAACCCGTCCTGCGGACTCGGCGGAATCCGGGTTCCGGCGCTACGGTGATCATGGCGCGCGCCATCGATCCTGCCGATCTCGCCGCCGGCATCGCGGTCGCCGAACTGGACTCCGAGTACGTCTGGGGCGAAGCGGACATGCTCCCGGCGGTCACGGACTTCAGCGTCGTCGACAGCGCCGGACGGCTGCTGTTTTCGTCGCTGGAACACCCGTCCCCGCTGGTCGCCGCGTTGGCGCAGCGTACGCCGCGCGCGCCGAACGGTCGCCTGACCTACGCCGGAGATGCCGGGCCGGAGCTGGCCAGCTTTCGGGAGTTGTACCTTGGCAGCAGATTCTTTCTTCCGGGGTGGACGATCGTCGCGACGCGGCCGGAGGCCGAGATTCTGGCGCCCATCGCCGCATTCGAACAGAACTTCATGCTGGCGATCGCGCTGGTGCTGCTCGGCATCGTCCTGGTGAGCGTCTGGCAGATCCGCAGGACGCTGGTGCCGCTCGGGCGGCTGATCGAAGGCACCCGGCGCGCGGCGCGCAAGGACTTCAGCGCCCGCGTCGAAGTCGACGGCACCGACGAGTTCGGCGAGCTGGCCGAATCCTTCAACGCGATGACCTCCCGTCTCGGACGGCAGTTCACCGCGCTGTCGACGCTGTCGGCGATCGATCGCACCATACTCTCGCGGCCGGACGTCGAGCAGGTGATCGAGGCCGTGCTGCGCCGAATTCGCGACATCGTCCCGGCGCCCTGCGCGAGCATCGCGATTGCCGATCGGCGCACCCCGCAGGTGCTTCGCCTCTACACGCGCGGCCATGGCGACGCCACCGCGATCGACCACACGCGTGTCGCCGGCACCGCCGACGACCTGCGCCTGCTGGCGAACAAGTCGGAGGGGAACTGGCTGGCGGCCGCGCCGCTCGTGGGGTCCTGCGCCGCCACGCTGGTGAACCTCGGCCCCGCGGCCGTCTTCGCCGTGCCGATCATGCTGCAGGGAGAGGTCATGGGCGCCGTCCTCGTCGGGGCACCGCGGATGCGGTCTCTCGACAGCGACGAGGAGGCCCGGGTCCGCGATCTGGCCGATCGCATCGGCGTTGCGTGCGCGGCGGCCTCGAAGGACGAGCAGCTTTATTTCCAGGCACACTACGATGCGCTGACGCAATTGCCGAATCGCCTCTATTTCCGCGACCAGATGGAGCGCTCCATCGTCCGGGCCGAGCGAAACCATGCCGAATTCGCGGTGCTCTTCGTCGATCTCGATTTCTTCAAGCACGTCAACGACAGCATGGGTCACGCCGCCGGCGACGAGGTGCTCGTCGAGGCCGCTGCCCGCATGCGCAATTGCGTGCGTTCCACCGACATCGTCGGGCGCCTCGGCGGGGACGAGTTCACGATCCTGATTTCCGACATCAAGGACGGCAGCGACCTGCGCATCGTGTCGCAGAATGTCATCGCGGCGATGTCGAAACCCTTTGTCAGCGCGGGGCAGGAATATTTCCTGAGCGCGAGCATCGGGATCGCCATCTATCCGGCCGACGGCGCAACCGCGGAGGAACTATTGCGCAATGCGGACACCGCCATGTACCGCGCCAAGGCGAACGGGCGTGGCCGGAGCGTCTATTTCGAGGAGAAGATGAACTCCGCGGCGCTGGAACGGGTGCGCTCGGAACGCGATCTGCGGCACGCGCTGGATCACCAGGAGTTCTACGTCGTCTATCAGCCGATGCTGGACCTCGCCTCCGGCAGGCTCGCCGGCGCGGAGGCACTGCTGCGCTGGGACCACCCCGAGCACGGTGCGCTGGCCCCCACCGAGTTCATCCAGCTTGCCGAGGAAACGGGCCTCATCGACCGGCTGGGCGAATGGGTGCTGCGCGAGGCCTGCTCCGAGCTGTCCGCGCTCGAGGCCGAGGGCCTGCCGCTGCCGAGAATTTCGGTGAACGTCTCTGCACGCCAGTTCAAGCAGCCGAATTTCGTCGGTGTCGTGCGCAGGGTGCTCCGGGAGACCGGCGTGCCCGCCGAGTCGCTCGAACTCGAGATCACCGAAAGCCTGCTGCTCGACGCCACGCCCCAGGTCGACCGCACGATGACCGCACTGCGTACTGACGGCGTACGCTTTGCGCTCGACGACTTCGGCACCGGATACTCGTCGCTGGCCTACCTCAAGCGCTTCCCGGTGGACGTCGTCAAGATCGACCGCGCCTTCATCAAGGACCTCCCGGCCGACAGGAGTTCGGCGGCCATCACCGGGGCGATCGTCTCGATGGCGCACGCATTGCAGAAGAAGGTTGTCGCGGAGGGCGTGGCCACCGCCGAGCAAATGACGTTCGTACGCGAAATCGGCTGTGACGAGGCCCAGGGCTTCCATCTGGCGAAGCCGCTGCGGACGACCGAGCTCGCGGCATTCGTCAGGCGAACGCAGGGTACTGCCGGCGACGAAAGCGACGCCGCACCCGAATCGTCTCGCGGCAGACTCTCGGTCGTGGTGAACAACCAGCGCTGATTCGGTTCAGCGCAACGACGATCAGGTCGCCGGGCCGCCGAGCACGCGTCGCAGGAAATTACCCGCCGCGACGATCTCCTCGAGCACCGCCGAGTGCTCCATCGGATAGCTGTGCCATTCGACGTTCCAGCCGCCGCGGACCAGCGCGTCGCGCGAGGCTTCGGCCCAGGCATGACGCACGACGGGGTCGAAGGTCCCGTGCGCCATGAAGATCGGCAGATCGCGGTTGGCGGGCGAGGCCTCCGCGGCGAGCGCCGCCGGGTCGACCAGATAGGTCGACAGCGCGACGCACGCCGGCGAGCCGTGCCGGGTGCCGCAGCGCCGCGTACAGCGCGATCGCCCCTCCCTGCGAAAAGCCCGCCAGCACGATGCGCTCGTCCGCAATGCCGCGGGCATTCTCGCGGGCGATCAGCGCCTCGACCTGCGCCGCCGAGCGCCGCACGCCGGACAGGTCGGCGCGGGTGTGCAATTCCACGTCGCGGATGTCGTACCAGGCCCGCATGACCATGCCGTTGTTGATCGACACCGGCATCATCGGCGCGTGCGGGAACAGGAAGCGAACGGCGAGCGCGGGCGGCAGTTCCAGCGAGCCGACGATCTGCGACCAGCCGTGGCCATCGTCGCCCAGGCCATGCATCCATAGGACGGTCGCCGTCGGATTGGCGGCAGTCTCGATCTCGATGGCGGGGAGAAGGTCGTCGGTCATGGGATGCGGTCGTCGGGGAAGAAGCGCGCATTCTAGCCGCTGGCGCAAGTCCGCCTCCGGCCCGGTTTATGTGACAATGAGCGACTGCGAACGGCGCCGGGTCGCGAATCCAGGCGCCGCCACCACGAGGATCCCGCCGGATCACGACCGAAGCCGCCTGCGGCTCATGTCGCGACGCGAGGGCTCCTGCGAATCCATCGAACTCGACGCGTCGGCGTCATCTCAATCCGGACGGAGGAAACCACCATGAAGTTCGCAAGCATTCGCCGCATGCTGATCGCCGGGATCGCGCTCGTCGCCGCGGCCGCGGCGCAGGCGCAACCCGTCGTCATGCGGGTGTCGCACCAGGTGCCACCGGCGCACCACCTCTCCAAGATGCTCGAAGGCTTCGCCGCCGACGTCAAGGCGCGCACCAACGGCCAGGTCGAGGTCCAGCTCTATGGCTCGGAGCAACTCGCCAAGGCAGGCGAGAACTTCCCATCGGTCGCCAAGGGCAACATCGAGGCGGCGCTGAGCGTGAATTTCCAGTGGGGCACGACCATCCCCGAGATGAGCGCCACGCTCATTCCCTACGCGATGGACGATCTGAGCCGAATCAGGAAATTTCCGACTTCCGAGGCGCGCAAGTTCCTCGATTCCAAGCTCGAGGCCCGTGGCCTGAAGAGCGTCGCCTGGCTGTACATCACCCGCGAGACGATCATCACCTCGTCCAAGAAGCCGATCGTCGCGCTGGACGACTTCAAGGGCGTCAAGATCCGCGGCCTCAACAAGCTGACCGACAACGCGCTGAGTGCGGTCGGCGCGGCCCCGACGGCGATGCCGGGCTCGGAGGTCTACCAGGCGCTGCAGGCGGGCGTGCTCGACGCCGGCCTCACCGACCTTTCGGCCGCGTACAGCCGCAAATACTACGAAGTGCAGAAATACGGCACGGTCGGTCCGATCTTCACCATCTACTTCCACATGTACGCGAATCCCGCGTGGTGGGGCAAGCTCTCGCCGGCGCACCGCCAGGCGATCGAGGCGGCGGCCGCCAAGGCCGAGCAGGACGCGATCCCGATCACCGAGGCGACCGCCGCCGAAGCGCTCACCGGCCTCAAGGCCAAGGGCATGACGCTGCACGTGCAGACTCCCGCCGAGCAGCAGACGTGGAAGGCAACGATGCAGAAACCGGTGGTCGATGCCTTCCTGAAGACCGCCCCCGACGGCGGCGCGAAGATCATCGAGTTGCTTGGCCAGCTGTAGATCGCCGGCATGTTCGCTCACGGTCACGCCGGCTCGCGCCGGCGTGACGCCGTGAACTCGTTGCGCAAGCCGGCGGCGGCCGCCCGATGAGGACCATCGTCCGCGTCGTCGACGCCCTCGCCCGCGTCGGCATCGCGCTGGCGGCGGTTTCGCTGCTCGCGTCGATGGCGCTGATCGTCTACTCGGTGGTGATGCGCTATGGCCTCAACCAGCCGGTGCCCTGGGTCGACGAACTGGTCGGTTACCTGCTCGTCGCGCTGGTGATGTTCGCCGCGGCCGACGCGCTGCGCCATGGCGAGCACATCGCCGTCGACATCCTCACCGAGCGCCTGTCGCCGCGCGGCAAGCGCCGGATCGCGCTGTTCGGACTCGCTGCGGTCGCCGTCTCCGCGCTGCTGCTGGTGGTCGAAGGCTGGGACCTGGTCGCCTTTTCGCGCATGGTCGGCCTGCTGTCCAACGGCTACCTGGCGGTGCCGATGTGGATTCCGCAGGCGCCGATCCCCATCGGCGCCTTCCTGCTGCTGCTCGCCGCGCTGGCTGCGTTCGGCGTCGCCTGGCGCGGCGTGCCTCCCGCCACCGACGACCCGCCGGCGACGCCGCCGGGCATCGAATGACCTTCCTCGCCATCCTCGTCGGCCTGGTGCTGGTGCTGCTGACCGGCGTCCCGGTGTTCGCCGGCCTGATGCTGTTCTCGACGGCCCTGCTGGTTGCCGTCGAGGGCAAGCCGGGCGGCATCGGCGACCTGGTGTTCGGCAAGCTCGACACCTACCTGCTGGTGGCCATTCCGCTGTTCACGCTGATGGCGCATTTCATGATCCGCGGCAAGGTCGTCGACGACCTGTTCGGCGCGGCCAACACCATGCTGCGCCACATCCCGGGCGGCATGGGCGTGGCGACCGTCGCCGCCTGCACGGTGTTCGCGGCCATTTCCGGGTCGAGCGTGGCCACCGCGCTGACCATCGGCTCGGCGGCGATCCCGCTGATGATCCGCTACGGCTACAGTCCGCGCGTCGCCTACGGCGTCGTCGGCGCGGGCGGCACGCTGGGCATCCTGATTCCGCCGTCCGGGCCGATGATTCTCTACGGCGTCGTTTCCGACACCTCGATCGGCGCGCTGTTCGTCGCGGGCATCGTTCCAGGGCTGATGCTGGCGGCGATCTTCGCCATCTACTCGATGACCTCCGCACGTTTTGCCGCGCGACGCGTGCAGACGCAACCGCGCGCCTCCGGTGCCGAGATCCTGACCGCGCTGCGCAAGTCGTTCTGGGCCCTCACCTTGCCCGCGCTGGTGCTGGGCGGCATGTATCTTGGCGTGTTCACCGCCACCGAGGCCGCCGCCGCCGGCGCGCTCGGCGCGCTGGCGATCGCCGTCGTCGTCTATCGAAATTTCGGCTGGAACGATCTCTGGCGCTCGGCAATCGATGCTTCGCGCAGTTCCGCGATGCTGTTCCTGATCCTGGTCGCGGCGGCGCTGCTCGGCCATGTGCTGACCAAGCTGCGCATTCCCAACGAGATGGTCGACCTGGTCGCGCAGCACGGCATTTCGCAGCTGGGCTTCCTGCTTGCCCTGATGGCGCTGATCTTCGTGCTGGGAATGTTCCTGGAGACCATCTCCATCATCCTGATCACCACGCCGGTGGTGCTGCCGGTACTCGCCGCGCTGCACATCAACCCGATCTGGTACGGCATCATGCTGACGCTGAACCTGGAACTGGCGCTGATCACCCCGCCGGTAGGCCTCAACCTGTTCGCCATCAAGGCCATCACCAGCGCGCCGCTGCGCGAGATCATCGTCGGCGTCGCGCCCTATGTCGGCCTGCTGCTGTTCGGGCTGGCGCTGGTGATGATGTTTCCGCAGATCGCACTCTGGCTGCCGGGAACGATGAACTACAGGTGAGGGACACCAGGCGGCGTTCCCCGCGCCGGCCGGCCTCGTGCTTCATTGCCGCGGGGGATGCGGCGGCGTAAAATCCGCGCACCCGAGCGCCCCGGGGACACGATCTCCGCGCGGCGTGCGTGGCGGGGCCTATCCGGTGCCCGCGCGTCCCAAAAACACGATTTTTGCGGAGACTCCGATGGCCCCTGCCCTTCCCGCGCTGCGCGAGGTCGCGCTCGACGACAAGTACGAGATCGAGTCCGGTCGCGTCTACCTGACCGGCGCCCAGGCCTTCGTCCGCCTGCTGATCCTGCAGAAACAGCGCGACCGGCTGGCGGGTCTCAACACCGGTGGTTTCGTTTCCGGCTACCGCGGTTCGCCGCTGGGCGCGCTCGATCAGTCGCTGTGGAAGGCGGCGAAGTTCCTGGACCGCGCCAATGTCCACTTCCAGCCGGGGCTGAACGAGGACCTGGCCGCGACGGCGATCTGGGGCACGCAGCAGCTCAATCTCCACAAGGGCGCCAGGGTCGATGGCGTGTTCTCGATGTGGTACGGGAAGGGGCCGGGCGTGGACCGCTGCGGCGACGTGTTCAAGCACGCCAACATGGCCGGCACGTCGAAGCATGGCGGCGTGATCGCCTTGGCCGGCGACGACCATGCGGCCAAGTCATCGACGGTGCCGCACCAGTCCGACCACCAGTTCTCCGCGGCGATGATGCCGGTGCTCTACCCGTCGTCGGTGCAGGAGATCCTCGACCTCGGCCTGCACGGCTGGGCGATGTCGCGCTACTCCGGCTGCTGGGTCGGCTTCAAGTGCGTCGCCGACACCGTCGAGAGTTCGTCGTCGGTCTACGTGGACCCGGAGCGCACGCGCATCGTCGTGCCCGACGACTTCGTCTTTCCGCCGTCCGGCGTGTCGATTCGCTGGCCCGACGGTTTCCTCGAGACCGAAGCGCGGATGCAGAATTTCAAGATCTACGCGGCGTTGCACTACTGCCGCGTCAACCGGCTGAACCGGATCGTCATCGGCGCGCCCGAATCCGGCAAACCCGCGCGGCTGGGCATCGCCACGTCCGGAAAGAGTTACCAGGACGTGCGCCAGGCGCTGGACGACCTCGGCATCACCGACAGCGACGCCGCCGAAATGGGCCTGCGCGTCTACAAGATCGCCATGCCCTGGCCGCTCGAGCCCGAGGGCGTGCGCCAGTTCGCCGAAGGGCTGGAGGAGATCCTCGTCGTCGAGGAAAAGCGGCAGGTCGTCGAATATCAACTGAAGGAACAACTCTACAACTGGCGCGACGACGTCCGCCCGCGCGTGGTCGGCAAGTTCGACGAAAAGGGCGAATGGGTGCGCCCGCACGGAGACTGGCTGCTGCCTGCGGAAGGCGAGCTGACGCCGGCGATGATCGCCCGGGTGATCGCCAGGCGCATCGAACGCCTCAACCTGACCGCGCGCACCATGGAAAAGCTGCGCGCCCGGGTCGACTGGATCAACGCCAAGGAAGCGGCGCTCGAATTGCCGAAGGTCAGCCTGGTGCGCCAGCCCTACTTCTGTTCCGGCTGCCCGCACAACACGTCGACCAGGCTCCCCGAAGGCAGCCGCGCCACCGCCGGCATCGGCTGCCACGTGATGGCGATCTGGATGGACCGCAACACGTCCGAGTACACGCACATGGGTGGCGAAGGCGTGCCGTGGATCGGCCAGGCGCCGTTCACCGACGAAAAGCACATCTTCGCCAACCTCGGCGACGGCACCTACTACCACAGCGGCATCCTGGCCATCCGCGCGGCGGTTGCCGCCAACGTCAACATCACCTACAAGATCCTCTACAACGACGCGGTGGCGATGACCGGTGGCCAGCCGATCGACGGGCCGCTGTCGCCGGCCGACATCGCCCGCCAGGTCGCGGCCGAAGGCGTGAAACGGATCATCGTCGTCAGCGACGAGCCGGACAAGTATCCGAGCGGCTATTTCAGCGGCGACATCCGGATCCATCATCGCCAGGAACTCGATGCCGTGCAGCGCGAACTGCGCGAAATTCCCGGCGTCAGCGTGTTGCTCTACGACCAGACCTGTGCCGCCGAGAAGCGTCGCCGGCGCAAGCGCGGCAAGTACCCCGACCCCGCCAAGCGCGTGATCATCAACGAGCTGGTCTGCGAAGGCTGCGGCGACTGCGGCATCGCCTCCAACTGCGTGTCGGTCGCGCCGCTGGAAACCGAGTTCGGGCGCAAGCGCACGATCGACCAGTCGTCGTGCAACAAGGACTTTTCCTGCGTCAACGGCTTCTGCCCGTCGTTCGTCACCGTCGAGGGCGGAACGCTGCGCAAGCCGAAAAAGGCCGAGGGCGGCGACTTCTCCGGCCTGCCCGACCCCGTGCTGCCCGGCATCGACGAGCCGTACGGCATCCTGGTGACGGGGATCGGCGGCACCGGCGTGGTCACCATCGGCGCGCTGCTGGGCATGGCCGCGCATCTGGAGAACAAGGGCTGCAGCGTGCTCGACATGACCGGGCTGGCGCAGAAGAACGGCGCCGTCGTGTCGCACGTGCGCATCGCCGCAATGCCCGAGCGGCTGTACGCGACGCGCATCGCGGCCGGAGAGGCCAAGCTGGTGCTGGCCTGCGACATCCTGACCGGCGCCGGGTCGGACGCGCTGGCCAAGATGCAGAAGGGCGTCACCCGGGCGCTGGTCAACTCCGCGCTGGTGATGCCGGCGCAGTTCACCCGCGACCCGGATCTGCGGTTTCCGCTGGGGTCGATGGAGCGGGAGATCAAGGACGCCGTCGGCGCCGGCGACGCCGAGTTCCTCGACGCGACCAGGCTCGCCACGGGCCTCATGGGCGACTCCATCGCCACCAATTTGTTCATGGTCGGCTACGCCTACCAGCGCGGGCTGATCCCGCTGTCCGAAGCGGCGATTCTCAAGGCCATCGAGCTCAATGGCACCGCGGTCGAGTCCAACAAGCGCAGTTTCGCCTGGGGCCGGCTGGCCGCGGTCGAGCCGGACAGGGTCGCGACACTCGCCGTCCCGCGCGCGCTGCCCGACTCGCAGCGGCTGTCGGCGTCGCTGGACGAAGTCGTCGAGCGTCGCGTGCGGTTCCTGACCGACTACCAGGATGCCGCCTACGCCAGGCGCTATGCCGACCTGGTCACCCGCGTGCGGGCGGCGGAGGCCGAAGCGATGCCGGGCATCACCGAGCTCGCCGAGGCGGTGGCCCGCTATTACTTCAAGCTGCTGGCGATCAAGGACGAGTACGAGGTCGCCCGTCTGTACGCCGAGAGCGACTTCGCGCAGCGTGTCGCCGCGCAGTTCGAGGGCGACTACAGGCTGACCTTCCACCTCGCCCCGCCGGTCTTCAACAAGCCCGACCCGGCGACCGGCGTGCCCGGCAAGAGCACCTATGGCCCATGGATGATGAAGGCCTTCGGCCTGCTCGCGAAGCTGCGCCGGTACCGCGGCAGTGCGCTGGACATCTTCGGCGGCTCGGCGGAACGCCGGCGCGAGCGGGCGCTGATCGGCGAGTACGAAGCGGTGATCGACGAAGTCCTGAAACAGCTGACCCCGGACAAGCACGCCACTGCGGTCGAGCTGGCCTGCGTTCCCGAGCACATCCGCGGCTACGGTCATGTCCGCGCGCGCCACCTCGCGGCGGCAAAGACGCGCGAGGCTGCGTTGCTCGCCGCCTACCGCGCCTCCGCGCCTGCGGCGCAGCCCGCGTCGGTCAAGCTCGTCGTGTGACCACGCGGGCGCGTCCTGCCACGCCGGGTACCGACCCGTTCGCCTCCGCGCGGGACTGGTTCGCGTCGCAGGGCTACACACCCTTCCCGTTCCAGGAAGAGGTCTGGGCCGCGTACGCCGCGGGCGAGAGCGGCCTGGTGCACGCGCCCACCGGCATGGGCAAGACCTACGCGGCAGCCGTCGGACCCATGCAGCTCGGCCCGGCGGGCAGCGCCGATCACGCACCGCCGCTTTCGCTGCTGTGGCTGACCCCGCTGCGCGCGCTCGCCGCCGACACCGGGCTCGCGCTGACGCGCGCCGCCGCGGCGCTCAACCCGCACTGGACCGTCGACGTGCGCACCGGCGACACCTCGGCCTCCGCCCGCACCCGGCAGGCGCGGCAGTCTGCCGACCGCGCTGGTCACCACGCCCGAGAGCCTCACGCTGATGCTGTCGCGTGCGGATTGGCGCGAGCGCTTTGCACGGATCACCGCCGTGATCGTCGACGAATGGCACGAGCTGATGGCGAGCAAGCGCGGCGTGCAGGTCGAACTCGCGCTGGCGCGATTGCGCGCTGCACGGCCGGAGCTGCGCGTCTGGGGCCTGTCGGCGACGCTGGCCAATCTCGACGTCGCCGCGCGCTGCCTCGCCGGCATGGCGGCGCCGGCCGGGCGCATCGTGCGCGGCCTTGAGGCCAAGGACATCGAAATCGCCACCGCGCGACCGACATCGATCGAGCGCTTTCCCTGGGCCGGGCACATCGGCCTGAAGCTGCTGCCGGAGGTCGTGCGCGCCATCGACCGCGCGCGATCGACGCTGGTCTTCACCAATGTCCGCTCGCAGACGGAGATCTGGTATCAGGCGCTGCTGCAGGCGCGGCCCGACTGGGCCGGGCGCATCGCCCTGCATCACGGCTCGCTGGAACGCGACGTGCGCGACTGGGTCGAGGAAGGCCTGCGCGCTGGGCAGGCTCAAGGCCGTCGTCTGCACGTCCAGCCTCGACCTGGGCGTGGATTTCGCGCCGGTGGACCAGGTGCTGCAGATCGGCTCGCCCAAGGGCGTGGCCCGGCTGCTGCAGCGCGCCGGACGCAGCGGCCACCAGCCAGGCGCGATCTCGCGCATCACCATCGTGCCCACGCAGGCGCTGGAACTCGTCGAGGCCGCGGCCGCGCGCGCCGCCGCGGCCGAGCGGGCGATCGAGCCGCGCCCTCCGCTGACCGGGCCGCTGGACGTGCTGGTCCAGCATCTGGTCACCTGCGCGCTGGGCGGCGGCTACCGCCCCGACGAATTGCTCGCCGAGGTCCGTTCGACGCACGCCTTCGCCGGTCTCGACGACGCCGCCTGGCAGTGGGCGCACGACTTCGTCGTTCACGGCGGCGCCAGCCTGAACGCCTATCCGGAGTACCGGCGCGTGGTGCTGGACGCCGACGGCGTCGCCCGCGTGCCCGACGCGGGCATCGCCCGGCGTCATCGCGCATCCATCGGCACCATCGTCTCGGAGGCCAGCATCGCCGTGCGCCTGCGCAACGGGCGCAGCCTGGGCCACGTCGAGGAGAGCTTCGTCGCCCGGCTGGCGCCAGGCGACTGCTTCGTGTTCGCCGGACGCGTGCTGGAGTTTCTGCGGGTCAAGGAAATGACCGCCTGGGTGCGTCCGGCGCCGGCGAAATCCGGCGTGGTGCCGCGCTGGGCGGGCGGCAAGATGGCGCTGTCCACGCTGCTGGCCGAGCGCACCCGCAGCCTGATCGCCGCCGCCCGGCACGGGCGTTATGACTCGCCGGAACTGGCGCTGGTGCGGCCGTTGCTGGAACTGCAGCGGCGCTGGTCGGCGCTTCCCGACGCGCGCGAGTGGCTGATCGAACGCATCGCCACCCGCGATGGCCACTACCTGTTCTTCTATCCGTTCGAGGGCCGCCTGGCGCATCTCGG
Organism: uncultured beta proteobacterium; assembly: GCA_963699765.1. GTDB lineage: Bacteria > Pseudomonadota > Gammaproteobacteria > Burkholderiales > Casimicrobiaceae > VBCG01. The sequence goes on from CAVOVD010000011.1 coordinate 640,763, forward strand.
GCTGGCCACGCTGTTCTCCTATCGCCTGTCGCGCGAATCGCCGCGCACGTTCAGCCTGACGGTCAACGACTACGGCTTCGGCCTGTTGTGCGAGCGCCCGGTCGAGCTCTCGATCGCCACGCTCGGACGGCTGCTGATCGCCGACGATGTCGAGGCGCACATCCTGGCCGGGGTCAATGCCGCGGAAATGGGTCGCCGCCAGTTTCGCGAACTGGCGCGGGTGGCGGGACTGGTCTTCCAGGGCTACCCCGGTCAGGCGCCGTCGAGCCGGCAGCTGCAGGCGTCTTCCGGTCTGCTGCACGACGTGTTCGCGCAGTACGATCCGCAGAACATGCTGCTGCTTCAGGCGCAGCGCGAGGTGCTCGAGCGACATCTCGACGCGCCGCGCCTGACCCGTGCGCTGGCCCGGCTGCGCGGCAGCAAGGCGGTGCTGACCGATCCCAGGCGACCGACGCCGTTCGCCTTTCCGCTGATGGTCGAGGTGTTTCGCGAACAGCTGTCCACCGAAGCGCTCGAGGCGCGCATCGCGCGCATGGTCGCCTCGCTCGAACACGCCGCCGGCACGGCCGGTACCGTGCCCGATCCGCCCTTCGAACTTGCCTGAGTTCCCGCCATACAATTCCATCCACCATCTCCAAGGAGAATGCGCATGCCCGCAACGACCTTCGACCTGACCGGCCGCGTGGCGCTGGTCACCGGCGCCTACCGCGGCCTGGGTTTCGCCATCGCCCGCGGCCTGGGTGAAGCGGGCGCGACCGTGGTGCTCAACGGCCGCAAGCCGGAGGCACTGGCCAGCGCCGCCAAAATGCTGACCGATGCGGGCATCGCCGCCGATACCGTCGCCTTCGACGTGACCGACCGCGCCGCGGTGCGCGAAGGCGTGGCCGCGGTGACCGCCCGTCACGGCGGCATCGACATCCTGGTCAACAACGCCGGCATCCAGCGCCGCGGACCACTGGTCGATTTCCCCGAACAGGACTGGAACGACGTCATCGCCACCAATCTCACCGCTCCGTTCACGGTGTCGCAGGCGGTGCTGCCGGGAATGATCGCCAACAAGCGCGGCAAGATCATCCACATCGCGTCGCTGATGAGCGATCTCGCGCGCCCGACCGTCGTGCCCTACACGGCTGCCAAGGGCGGCGTGCGGCAGCTGACGCGGGGCATGGCGGTCGAGCTGGCGCCGCACGGCATCCAGGTGAATGCCATCGCCCCCGGTTATTTCGCCACCGAGATGAACCGCGCGCTGATCGACAACGCGGAATTCAACGCCTGGGTGTGCAAGCGCACTCCGGCCGGCCGCTGGGGCGATCCGGCGGAAATGGCGGGGCTGGCGGTGTTCCTCGCCTCCGCCGCGTCGAACTACATGACCGGGCAGATGCTGGTGATGGACGGCGGGATGTCGGTCGCGCTCTAGGGCAACGCGCGCGGGCGACGGTCAGTCGTCCGCGCCCGCGGTCCGTTTGCGGTCGATCAGCCGGTAAAGCCAGGCGAGGCCGGCGACGGTTCCCTGCGCCGGCCGGTACTCGCAGCCGATCCAGCCGTCGTACTTCAACTCGTCGAGCAGCTTGAACAGGAAATCGTAGTTGACCTCGCCCTGGTCCGGCTCGTTGCGCTCCGGCACGCCGGCGATCTGGATGTGACCGATGTGCGGCAGCCAGCGGCGGATCTTGGTGGCGAGATCGCCTTCGACGATCTGCGCGTGGTAGAGGTCCATCTGCACGCGCAGGTTGGGCATCGCCACCTCCTCGCGGATCGCGTGCGCCTCGGCCTGCGTATTGAGCAGATACCGCGGCATGTCGCGCGGGTTGAGCGGCTCGATCAGGATGGTCACCTTCTGTTCGGCGGCCTCCTGGCAGGCGAACTTGAGGTTGCGCCTGTAGGTTCGCAGCCGCCGCGTGCGCTCCTCGTCATCCGCGCCCTCGGGCAGCAGTCCCGCCATCACGTGCAGGCGCGGACAACCGAGCGCATTGGCGAAGCGCAGTGCCGTCACCACGCCGGCGGCGAATTCGTGCTCGCGTCCCGGCACCGACGCCAGCCCCCGGTCGCCGGCGGCCCAGTCGCCCGGCGGCGCATTGAACAGGACGACTTCGAGCTTGTGCGCCTGCACCTGCTCGACGACCTCCTTGACCTGGAAATCATACGGAAACATGAATTCGACGGCGCGAAAGCCCGTCTGCGCCGCCTCGCCGAAGCGATCGAGGAACGGCACTTCATTGAACAGGAACGAAAGGTTGGCGGCGAATCGGGGCATGATCGTGCGCCGCACGCATGGCAGAATGCAGGACGGCGGTGACAGGACGTTGGAGGCAGCCAAGTGTGCACCCGCGGCGGCGAGCATGCAACGGGCCAGCGTTTCCGGCGCCACCGCGACCCGCGGCGCCAGCGTTCCAACCGGTCGCACCGCCACCCGAATGTTCGCCATCGTGAACCATCACTCGCTCGCAGCCTCGAACCCGACCGCCGCAGCGGACGCCGGAGTGCATTCGCGGCTGCCGGTGGTCCTGGCCGGCGAGCGCGTCGAAGTCTTCGCCGAGCGCGCGCTGTTCTGGCCGGCCGCAGCGACGCTGTTCATCGCCGATCCGCATCTGGGCAAGGCCGCGGCGTTCCGCGCCGGCGGCGTGCCGCTGCCGCGCGGCGGCACGCAGGCCGATCTGGCGCGACTGTCCGCGCTGCTCGTCGCCACCGGCGCGCATCGGCTGGTCGTGTTGGGAGATTTCCTGCATGCGGCGTCCGGACGCGTCGCCGCGCTGGACGCGGCCTTCCGGGCGTGGCGCCACGAACACGCGGCACTGACCGTCGTTCTCGTCAGGGGCAATCACGACGACCGCGCCGGAGACCCGCCCACCGCATGGGGTGTGGACGTGGTGCCGGAGCCGCATCCTCTGGCGCCCTTCCTGGCCTGCCACCTGCCGGTTTCCCCGCCAACCGGCTACGCGCTGTGCGGGCACGTGCACCCGGGCGTGCGGCTGCGGGCGCCAGGCCGGGGCGACGACACGGCGGTGCTGCCCTGCTTCGTACTCGGACGCCGGCGCGCGATCCTGCCTGCGTTCGGCGGCTTCACCGGGCTGGCCCGCATAGCGCCGCACCAGGGCGACCGCTTCGTGGCCATCGCCGGTCGTCGCCTGTTCGCGCTGCCCGCCTGACGCTGTCCGCTCCGAACCGCGGCGACGCCGTTGCGAGACCTAGCGCTGGTGCACGTAGGTCCCCGGCGCATCGGCAAGCGGACGCAATCCCGCAGCGACCCCTCCCATCGCCGGAGGCGGCACACGGGCTCCCGAATGCCGGTCCAGCCATTGCGACCACGCCGGCCACCACGAGCCTTCCCGCACGTCGGCCGCGTCGGCCCAAGCCTGGGCGTCGACATACGGGCCACCGGCCCTGCTGGTCGCGATGCGGAAGTGCCGGCCCGGGTGGCCTGGTTCGGAGACGATGCCGGCATTGTGCCCGCCGCTGGTCAACACGAAAGTGGTCTCGGCGCCCGTCAGCTGATGCACCTTGTAGGCCGAGCGCCAGGGCGAGACGTGGTCGCGCTCGGTGCCGACGGCGAACAGCGGCTTCTTGAGATCCTTGAGCGAGACCGGCCGCCCGCCGATCTCGTAGCGACCCTCCGCCAGCTCGTTGTCGAGGAAGAACCGGCGCAGGTACTCGGCATGCATGCGGAACGGCATCCGCGTCGCGTCGGCATTCCAGGCCGTAAGGTCGGTCCCCGGCCGGCGCTCGCCCATCAGGTAGTCGCGCATGATCCGCGACCAGATCAGGTCGTTCGAGCGCAGCATCTGGAAGGCGCCGGCCATCTGCCGGCTGTCCAGGTAGCCCTGCTCCCACATCACGTCCTCGAGAAACGCCAGCTGGCTTTCGTCGATGAACAGCATCAGTTCGCCCGCCTCGCTGAAGTCGGTCTGCGCGGCGAACAGCGACGTCGTGGCCAGCCGGTCGTCGCCGTCGCGGGCCATCGCCGCGGCAGTCATCGCCAGCAGCGTGCCGCCGATGCAATAGCCGACCGCGTGAACCCGCCTGCGGGGCAGGATCGTGGTCACGGCGTCCAGCGCCGCCAGCGCCCCCAGCGTCCGGTAGTCGTCCATGGTCGTCTCGCGGTCTTCCGGACCCGGATTGCGCCAGGAGATCATGAACACCGTGTAGCCCTGTGCGACCAGCCAGCGGACCAGCGAGTTCGAGGCAGAGAGGTCGAGGATGTAGTACTTGTTGATCCAGGCCGGAATGAACAGCACCGGCTCGGGCCGCACGCGGGCGGTGGTCGGCGCGTACTGGATCAGTTCGATCAGCCGGTTGCGGAACACCACCTTGCCCGGGGTCACGGCGACATTGCGACCGACCTCGCAGGCCTGGGCGCCCACCGGCGGCCTGCCGCCGAATTCCCGGTCCCAGTCCTCGACCAGGTTGCCGGCGCCGCGCAGCAGATTGCGCCCGCCTTCCTCGAGCGTGCGCTGCAGGATCTCGGGGTTGGTGAAGGCGAAGTTGGACGGCGAGAACAGGTCGAGAACCTGCCGCGCGGCGAACGCGACCATGCGCTGATGCTGCCGGGTGACACCGCGAACATCGGAGGTGGCGTTGTGCCACCACTGCTGCTGCAACAGGAAGGACTGCCAGGCCAGGTCGAAGGGGGGCGTCCGCCAGGCCGGGTGGTCGAAGCGCCGATCCTGCGGCAAGGGTTCGATGCAGGGAGCGTTGTCCTCGACCAGGAGCGCCGAGCGCATCGCGTAGTTGGCCAGGCGCAGCCACTTCTTCGCGCCTTTCTCGACCAGCATCGCCCGCTTGCCCGGCGAGAAAGCCAGATGCGAGGCCCAGTCCCAGAATGCCGCCATCTGCGCCATCGGCGACAGGCCCGCCGTGTAGCGCGAAAGCGCCGCATCCAGAGAGCGGTCCAGCGTCTCGGCCAGCGCGGTCGAGGCGTACGAGTCGCGCAGAAACGCCGGTCCCGGCACCGCATGGCTGGTTTCGCCGCCGGCGGTCGCCACGTTGGATGCCTGCCGGCGCGGAAATGCAATCACCTTGCCGACCCCTCCGGCCGTCCGCTTCGACCCCTCCCGCGCCTTAGGCCCCTGCTTCATCGACGCGATGGACATCGCACCCCCTGTGCGTGACCGGTCTCAACGCGCCACCCTTGCTGCCTCTACCTCGCGGTTCGCAGCTTCCCCCGCCAACGCCAGCATCCGCTGGCCTTCGGCGAGATAGTCGGCAAAGGCGACGTCGACATAGCGCGCCTGCATCTCCAGCGCGTCGGCCATGGTCGTGCAGCGGGCGAATTCCGCGAACGCCGCCCGGTCCTTGTCCGCCCTGCCGGCGAGGAACTGCGCGGCTTCCGCCTGCATCTGCGACATGCCGTCGAACCACGCCCGGTAGGCGTTCTCGGCGAAGCCCAGGGAATTCGCTCCGGCGTCCCACAGCATCCGCGCGTCGAGCGCGGTGTCCGGCGCTGCTTCGGTTCGGGCTCTTGCTTTCATGACGTTCTCCTTGCGGTGATCAGGCAATCCGCGACCGCGTACGGTCACCCCTGCGCGGCCGCGGCATCGCGCGTCAGCGGATCGGCAGCGTCTTGGTGCCGCTGCCGGCCTTCTTCGGCAAAGTGAGTTCCAGGATTCCGTCCGCGTACTTCGCCTCGGCCCTGGCCTCGTCGATGTCGCCCGACAGCGTGAAGCTGCGGGTGACCTTGCCGATGTAGAGCTCGTTGCAAAGGACGGTCTCTTCGGTCCCGGTCTCTTTCTCCCGCCGGATTTCGGCGGCAACGGACACGGTGTTGCCTTCCAGCGCGATCCGGATGTCTTCCTTCTTCGCGCCCGGGATCTCGGCGCTCACGTGATAGGCATTGGCATCCTCCTTCACGTTCATCCTGATCTCGGGCTCGAGGCGCCGCGTGCCGAACAGCCGGCGACCCGGGTAATCGGTAAGGCTGACCAGGTCGAGAAACGGATTCGCGCGAGCGAAATCCGCGAGGGGTTCGTAGGTTCTGAGATTTGCAGTTGCCATGATTGCGCTCCTCTGTTGGTTTAGAGGAACCGGCGTCCGCTGGGATGTCGCGCAGCTTCCGCGTTTTCGTCGGTTACGCCGATCTGCCCTTGCGCCGTGGCGTCTGCCGCTTGCTCGGACTCGGCTTGGCGCCGCGTCGCATTGTCAGCTTACGCGCGGCCATGGCAAGCGCGTTGACCGCAATCAAGAACAATGTGGTTAGCCGCGGTTTCACGATGTCCATCCTGCCCGCATGCCGCGCGGCCGGTACACTTGAGGAGCGGACTGGGCGAAATCGCACCGATGCGGTGGCGCCAGCCGCAGTTGTCGATCATGCCGCCGACCACCGCCGCGTCCATGCAGGAATCGCTGTCCATCGCCGTCGATCAATGGACGGTGAGCGCGTTGACCGCGCAGACGCTGTGGACGCGATTCCTCGGCCGTCCCGGCATCGCGGCCGTCCGCGACGCACGCCTCGCCCGGCTGATCGCCGACACGCGGCAAAACTCGCCGCTGTACGCCGAATTGTGGCGCGGCCTGCCCGCACAACCCGCACTCGCCGATCTGCCGAGCGTGAACAAGTCGCTGCTGATGGCGTCGTTCGATGCCTGGTGCACCGACCGCAGCATCCGCCTCGCCGACATCGAGCTCTTTCTGCGCGAAGGCGCGATCGGCGCCCGGTTCGCCGATCGCTATCTGGTGTGGACCAGTTCCGGCACCACCGGCGTGCCCGGAGTGTTCCTGCAGGACGACGCCGCGCTGGCCGCCTACGATGCCCAGGTCAGCGTGCAGCTTGCCCGGCTGCCGCGACCGCAGCTCCCCGCAACGTCTGACCGCGCGCGACACCGGCAGCCACGCTGCGCTGATCACCGTGGACAGCGGTCACTTCGCCGGCGTCGCGTCGTGGCGACGCATCGCGCGCGCCAAACCCTGGCTGAAGCTCGAATGCCTGTCGGCGAGTCTTCCGCTGGCCGAGATCGTCGCTGCGCTCGACGCATGTTCGCCGGCCTTCGTCGCCGCGTATCCGACCGTGCTGTCGCTGCTGGCGGACGAGCAGGTGGCCGGCCGATTGCACCTGCGTCCGGACGGACTCTGGGCGGGCGGCGAAGTGCTGACCCGCGCGGCGCAGCGCCGGATCGAGCAGGCGTTCGGCTGCCCGCTGCACAACGAGTACGGCGCATCGGAGTGCCTGACCATCGGCTATGGCTGCCGCGAAGGCTGGCTGCACGTCAACGCCGACTGGGTGATCCTCGAACCGGTCGAGCGCGACGGCAGCCCCACGCCGCCGGGCGTGCTGTCGCACACCGTGCTGCTCACCAACCTCGCCAACCGTCTGCAACCGATCATTCGCTACGATCTGGGGGACCGTGCCCGCGCGCTGGCGGGTCCGTGCGCCTGTGGCAATCCGCTGCCGGCCGTGCAGATCGAGGGCCGCAGCGACGACGTCGTTGCGCTGCGTGCGCCCGATGGCACGCTGCAGCGCCTGGTGCCGCTGGCGCTGACCACCGTCGTCGAGGATGCCGCCGACGTGCATCGGTTCCAGATCGTGCAGACCGCGCCGGACCGGCTCGGTCTGCGCCTTGCGCCTGCCGACCGTCGCCGGGCCGGCGCGAAAGCCTGTCGCGCGCTGCGTGCGCATCTGCGCCTGCAGGGATTGCCCGGCGTGCGCGTCGGCCTGGAGCGCCAGGCACCTGCCACGCCCGGCGGCAGCGGCAAATTGCAGCAGGTCATCGCGCTGCGTGGAATCGACTGAGGTCCGCAGCGGTTTTCGCGACGTCGTTCGCTGCGCCGCAGCATCACAAAACTGTCGTAATTCTGCAACGTTCGTCGCATCTTTTGTCGGCATTCGCAACGGTGGACAAGGCGGTGGATAGCCGGTGGATGGATGCGGGATATGCCAGCGCAGGCCCCGCACGCGCCTGTTTTTCTTGTCTTTTTCGGCCGGCCCGGCGGTGCATGAAAATTTCCTTGCGGCAGCCGCGACGAGCCACTATGCTTGGTGTTCAACAGGCACATGAACACAAGATGTAGTAGATTCTGATTTGCATGAAGTTTCCGAGCCGCCGCCGGACGACCCCGGCACCAGCGGGGGGAAGGCTGCCAGCAGTGACCCTGTCGCAGCCCGGAAACCCGCGCCAGGCCTGGTTTTTCAGGAAAACCCGCCGGACGCGCGAAACGTCGATTTAACGCATACAACGACAAGAAACACGAAGGAGCCGCACCCATGCAGACCGCCAGTGAACCCACGCCCAATCATTCCTCCGTCCCGCCCCGGGACCTGATCGTGGGAGAGCCAGGCAGTGCGGTCGGCAGTGGTGCCGATCCGCGCTTCACGCAGTACAAGGTGATACGCCGCAACGGATCGGTGGTGGCGTTCGAGCCGTCGAAGATCACCATCGCCATGACCAAGGCCTTCCTCGCCATCAATGGCGGCCAGGGCGCGGCGTCGGCGCGCGTGCGCGAACAGGTGACCAAGCTCACCGAAGGCGTGGTCGTCGCGCTGGTGAAGCGCAAGCCGGAAGGCGGTGCCATCCACATCGAGGAAATCCAGGACCAGGTCGAGCTGCAGCTGATGCGCGGCGGCGAACACGAGGTTGCCCGCGCCTATGTCCTCTACCGCGAGAAACGCTCGCAGGAACGCGCGCAGGCCAAGGGACGCGAACGCGGCAAGGCCGCCGAGCACACGATCAACGTCACCGACAACGGCGTCAGGAAACCGCTCGACCTCGAGCGGCTCACCAGCCTGGTCCGGGAATCCTGCGCGGATCTGGCCGACGTCGACGCCGACCGCATCCTGAAGGGGACGCTGAAGGATCTCTACGACGGTGTCGCGGTCGAGGAGGTGCGCAAGGGCGTCGTGCTGTCGGCGCGGGCGCTGATCGAGAAGGACCCGGCGTATTCCTACGTCACCGCCCGTCTGCTGCTCGACGCGCTGCGCTTCGAGGCGCTTGGCGAGGAAGCGGCACAGCGCGACATGGCGCAGAAGTACCCGGAGTACTTTCCCCGCTTCATCAAGCATGGCGTGAAGATCGGCCTGCTCAACGAGGCGCTGCTGCAGTACGACATGGCGAGGCTCGGTGCGGCGTTGAAGCCCGAACGCGACCTGCAGTTCGGCTATCTCGGCCTGCAGACGCTCTACGACCGCTATTTCCTGGTCGACCAGTACGTCGGCGGGCGCCGTTTCGAATTGCCGCAGTGTTTCTTCATGCGCGTGGCGATGGGCCTCGCGCTGAACGAGGTCGACCGGGAAACGCGCGCCATCGAGTTCTACGACGTGCTGTCGACCTTCGACTTCATGTCCAGCACGCCGACGCTGTTCAACTCCGGCACGCACCGCTCGCAGCTGTCGTCGTGCTATCTGACGACGGTTGCGGACGATCTCGACGGCATCTACGAGGCGATCAAGGAAAACGCGCTCCTTTCCAAATTCGCGGGTGGATTGGGGAACGACTGGACCAACGTGCGTGCAATGGGCTCGCACATCAAGGGCACCAACGGCAAGTCGCAGGGCGTGGTGCCGTTCCTCAAGGTGGTCAACGACACCGCGGTGGCGGTGAATCAGGGCGGCAAGCGCAAGGGCGCGGTCTGCACCTACCTCGAGACCTGGCACCTCGACATCGAGGAGTTCCTCGAACTGCGCAAGAACACCGGCGACGACCGCCGCCGCACGCACGACATGAACACCGCCAACTGGATTCCGGACCTGTTCATGAAGCGGGTCGTCGAGGGGGGCGACTGGACGCTGTTCTCGCCGTCGGACACCCCCGACCTGCACGACAAGTGGGGCCACGCCTTCGAGGAGGCATACAAGCGCCACGAGGAGCGCGTCGCGCGTGGCGAGTTGAAGCTCTACAAGAAAATCCCCGCCGTCCAGCTCTGGCGCAAGATGCTGTCGATGCTGTTCGAGACCGGGCATCCGTGGATCACCTTCAAGGACGCCTGCAACGTGCGCTCGCCGCAGTCGCACGTCGGCACCGTGCACAGCAGCAACCTGTGCACCGAGATCACGCTCAACACCAGCGAGACCGAGATTGCCGTCTGCAATCTCGGCTCGGTGAACATGCTCGCGCACATGCGCGAGTCGAACGGCCGCTGGGAGCTCGACCACGACAAGCTGAAGCGCACGATCACCACGGCGATGCGCATGCTCGACAACGTGATCGACATCAACTACTACGCGGTCGCCAAGGCGCGCAATTCCAACCTCAAGCACCGTCCGGTCGGCCTGGGCATCATGGGCTTCCAGGACTGCCTGCATCTGACCCGCACGCCCTACTCGTCCAACGCCGCGGTGGAGTTCGCCGACCGGTCGATGGAGGCGGTCTGCTACTACGCCTACTGGGCATCGACCGAGCTCGCCGCCGAACGCGGTCGCTATACGTCGTATTCCGGCAGCCTGTGGGACCGCGGCATCCTGCCGCAGGATTCGCTCCGGCTGCTGCGCGAGGAGCGCGGCGGCTATGTCGAGATCGACGAGTCGGCGTCGCTCGACTGGACGGCGTTGCGCTCGCGCATCAAGGAACACGGGATGCGGAACTCGAACTGCGTGGCCATTGCGCCTACCGCGACCATCTCCAACATCATCGGGGTCGCGGCGTCGATCGAACCCGAATACCAGAACATCTACGTCAAGTCGAATCTCTCCGGCGAATTCACCGTAGTCAACGAGCAGCTGGTGCGCGACCTGAAGGCGATCGGGCAGTGGGACGAGGTGATGGTCGCCGACCTCAAGTACTTCGACGGGTCGCTGGCCAAGATCGACCGGGTCCCGGCCGAGATGCGCGAGCTCTACGCCACCGCGTTCGAAGTCGAGACCAAGTGGATCGTCGAGGCCGGGGCGCGCCGGCAGAAGTGGATCGACCAGGCGCAGAGCCTCAACATCTACATGGCCGGCGCGTCGGGCAAGAAGCTCGACGAAACCTACAAGCTGGCCTGGGTTCGCGGCCTCAAGACCACCTATTACCTGCGCACACTGGCGGCGACCTCGGCCGAGAAATCCACGGGCCGCGGCGGCGAATTGACGTCGGTATCGTCAGGCGGCACGCAGCCCGGCTCGGCCATGGCCGCGGCGGGCGCGACCGCGAGTTCGGCGGCGACGGCAACGGCCAGGCTCGACGACGAGCCGCTGCCCAAAGCCTGCCTGATCGACGACCCCACATGCGAAGCATGCCAATGAGCCCCCGCCAAGGCCGGGACCGGCGACAGCACGGATACACAAGCAGGCGATTGGAAGTACGAGTTTCGCGGTAGATGCGCGGCAAGCGACCGGCAGACTGACCGCTTTTTGCGGCAGGACGACCGGCGCCCATCGCAGGAGGGACCGCATGATGGTGCTGTCACGGATCGGTACCTGGATGCATGTGCGCACGCGCGATGCCGGCAGCTGGATTTTCAGACGACGAAGGTTTCGACCACCAACTCTCGGGGGGCTGCAATTCAGCGTTCCAGAGCCGATGTTCGCAGGGACCGTGCCTGCTGCGCCGGGGGTGTTTGCGATCCAGGTGCCGGGTTCGTGGTGGCGCGCCGGCCGGCTGCAGCCGCTGCATTTCGGCGCCAGCATGAATCTGTACAGCGATCTGATGGTCGTCGGGCCTGATGATTTCGTGGCGTGGTTGGTGGATCAGCGGTCGGGAGGTGGGCTCTATGTTTCGTATTGCGTCATGCACGGCGCCGATCCGGAGATTCGTTTGCGGGAATGCACCCGCCTGCGCCGCCGGTATCTGCCGGACCAGACGCATTCGGTCGACGAATTCCTGCACGGTCAGGCCGACGACCCGGCACCCGGGCCCGTGCAGGACTTGAAAGGGGAAGCTGTCAGTTGATCGGTACGTGAATTCGGTGACGCGCAGAAGCGACGGCAGCGGCCGCAGGCAGGGTCGCGCGGCGACGGCGCGGAGAGCACGACCCCGCGGTAACCCAGACAGGAGCGCGAAGTGGTTTTCGTGCATGGACGCGAGGGACAGGCGGTACCGGAGGGCCGGTGCGAATCGGCCCGGGCCGACGGCGGTGAAAGCCGCGCGGTCCGAAGCAGCACGTTGATCCGGGAGGTGCGCGAGAGCATCCGCGCACCCTCTTTTCCCGGGCCGGATTTCGGCATGCATCGTCGTTGTCGGTACGCGCAGCACCTTCGTCCACACCGCGAAAGGAAGGACCCATTGCCTCGCTACGAGTCTTCACCCCGGCATGTTGTCGAAGCGCGTTATCTCGGTGATTACAAGGTCTGGCTGGAGTTCAACGATGGACGCAAGGGCGTGGTCGATCTGGCGGACGAGTTGCACGGCGAAGAACACACGCCGCTGCGCAATCGTGACCTGTTCGCCGGGTTCTATCTCGACTATGGTCTTGCCTCGATCGCCTGGCTGGACGGCGCCGATTTCGCGCCCGAGTTCCTGTACGACAAGTTGCGAGCCATGCACTAGCGAGGATCTGCACCGGGCTCCCGGGACACCTGACCTGGCCACAGGCCGGGTGTCCTCGTCCCGGATGAAATTGTCATTTGCCGCCCCAACATAAGAAAAGTATCCGGAGAGACCTATGCTGAGCTTCGACGACGACACCCCCGCCTCCACCCTGCCGGGCCGCGCGCCCCGCACGCCGGAGACCATCCGCGCGCAGGTGCTGGGCGGCATCCTCTCGCGCGAGCCGGTGCACGACATCGACGTGGACAAGGAAGCAATGCCCGAGAATCTCAACCGTGTCCGCCTGGAAGACAAGCGGGTCATCAACGGCACCGCCGACGTCAACCAGCTCGTACCGTTCAAGTACCGCTGGGCGTGGGAGAAGTACCTGGCCGGCTGCGCCAATCACTGGATGCCGCAGGAAGTCAACATGCAGCGCGACATCGAGCTCTGGAAGAGTCCCAACGGACTGACCGACGACGAGCGCCTGATCGTCAAGCGCAACCTGGGCTTCTTCGTCACCGCCGATTCGCTCGCCGCCAACAACATCGTGCTGGGCACGTATCGCCACATCACCGCGCCCGAGTGCCGGCAATACCTGTTGCGCCAGGCGTTCGAGGAGGCGATCCACACCCATGCCTACCAGTACATCACCGAGAGCCTGGGCCTCGACGAAGCCGAGATCTTCAACGCCTATCACGAGATCAAGGCGATCAAGGACAAGGACGACTTCCTGATCCCCTTCATCAACGTGCTGACCGATCCGATGTTCAAGACCGGCACACCGGAGGCCGACCAGGCGCTGCTGAAAAGCCTGATCGTCTTCGCCTGCATCATGGAGGGGCTGTTCTTCTATGTCGGTTTCGTGCAGATCCTGGCGATGGGCCGGCAGAACAAGATGACCGGGTCCTCCGAGCAGTACCAGTACATCCTGCGCGACGAGTCGATGCATTGCAGCTTCGGCATCGACCTGATCAACACCATCAAGCTCGAGAATCCGCAGCTGTGGACCAACGAGTTCAAGGCCGAGATCGCCGCGCTGATGCAGCAGGGCGTCGAACTCGAGTACCGCTATGCCGAGGACACGATGCCGCGCGGCGTGCTGGGGCTGAACGCGCCGATGTTCAAGGAATACCTGCGCTTCATCGCCAACCGCCGCTGCCAGCAGATCGGGCTGGACCCGCTGTACGAAAAGGCCGACAACCCGTTCCCGTGGATGGCCGAGATGATCGACCTCAAGAAGGAAAAGAACTTCTTCGAGACGCGGGTGATCGAGTACCAGACCGGCGGCGCGCTGAACTGGGAGTAGGCGTTCGAAGCGTCGAATGACGCATGTCCTGGCACCGGCGCGGAGTACAGGCACTGCACCTGCCAGACTGTCCACGCGCGGCGCAAGTAGGTCGGCAGTCTCGCCCCGGCCGGCATGAAGCGGTTGGAGGCGCTGGAGTTGGAGTACACCGGCTCCAGTGCCTCAGCGGCCGGACCCCTGCATGTAGGCCCTGTTCTGCTGCGTGACCTTGATCGCGTGCGGAACGACGGCCTCGATCGCCGCCCTGTAGTCCGCCTTGGTCGCGTCGCTGTACCCGGGCGCGTTGATGGTCGCGCGGCCCGCGGGGTAGCCGACTTCGATCGTGAACTCCACCGGCGTGACGTTCTTCGGCCAGTCGAAGTAGCTGAAACCCCAGGGTGACTGAACGGTGATCGCCCGCCGGCCCTTGCTGGGCGTCGCGGCGATCAACTGCACTCCTGCAGCAGCGACCTGGTTGACGCGCGCGCCCGCCACTTCGAAGACCCCGGGAGGCTCGGCCTTCACCAACGTCGTCGCTGCGGGGGCCGCGGCAGTCTGGGCATTGGCTGCGGTGACGCCGAGTGCGGCCACGACAATCAGCATTGCGGCAAGCGCGCGCATCGCATTCTCCAGATGTTGTTCAATGCTCCGAAATTGAGCATCATTCAGTCTCCCTTTGCGCAGTCAGCAACAGCCGACTCGACCCTTTTGGCATTATGCGCCGGTCGGCGTCAGCACGAAATTCCCACCATCGACAGAGGATGCCCAGACCGATCATGGACTCCGACTTCATCGACTTCGACGCGCCGCTGCGCGACGGGCGCAGCGTGCGCATCCGCACCATCCACCCGTCGGACGAGGCCGAGTTGCTGCGGGCCTTCGAACGGCTGAGCCCGACCGCGCGCTACATGCGCTTCATGCGCTTCGTCAAAGAGCCCAACCTGGAGCGCTTCCGTCGACTGCTGGCCTCGTTTCCGGAAGCCGGGACGGCAATCGTGGCGACGATTCCCGCGACCGACGGCATCGACATCGTGGGTGCCGCATTCTTCGTATTCGGCAGCGACGCCTCGACGTGCGAGTTCGCCGTCAATGTCGCCGCCGAGTTCGGCGGCGCGGGCCTCGGAGGCGCGCTGATGCGCACGCTGATCGACGCAGCCAGGCGGCGCGGACTCAGGGAAATGGAGGGCTTCGTGCTCGCCGACAACAGGCCGATGCTGGGACTGGCCCGGCGTCTGGGTTTCAGCGTGACGCGCGACCCCGACGACGGAGGCGTCCGCATCTGTCGCCTCGATCTCGCCGATCCCCAGGCTTCATGAGCATTGCCGCGCGGCAGGCGATTGCCGACGGCGGAACGACACCCCAGGAAAGCGGCGATGGCCACGAGCATCCGGATCACGTCGCGCCAGAAGCTGCCTTCGACAATTCCGCCGTCTCCGCCGCCTGCAGCGCCTGGTACCGCTCGATCGCCGCCCGCGCGTTGAACAGCAGGCGCTCGCGGCTGAGGCGCTGGTCCAGCCCGGCATGGCGCACGACTTCGAGCACGCTGGGGTTCAGTCCCGCCAGCCACACGACCAGGCCCTGCGCGGTCCGGGCCTTCTCGCCCTCGATCAGCGTCTGCAACGCCGAATACTCGATGTCGGGCACGCGACTCAGGTCCAGTGCCACGACGCGCGGCTGGTACTGCTCGATCAGCGCGTCGATCCGCTCCGACACGTATTGCGCGTTGACGAAGAACAGCCGCCCTTCCGGCCGGACGATCAGCAGGCCCTCGAAGGTCTCGTCGTCCGGATGCTCCGGTGACAGCGGCCGCAGCACGTCGGCGCCGCGTTTCCTGCCGATGACCGACACGCGCGGGTGCGCGGCCTGGCTGGCCAGCCCGATCATCGACACGATGATCGCCACGACGATGCCCTTCAGCGTGCCGAACACCAGCACGCCGGCGCAGGCGATCAGCGCCCAGCGGAATTCCATCGTGCGCACGCTGCGGATGGCGCGAAACTCCGCCGGCTGAATCAGCCCGACCGAGTAGACGATGACCACCGCGGCCAGCGTCGCGTGCGGCATCAGGCCCAGCGATCGGCGCCAGCAGCAGCATCGTCGCGACCGCGGCGCCCGCCGTGACCAGCGACGCCTTCTGCGAGCGTCCGCCGGCGGCGCGCACCACGGCCGTCTGCGAGGTGCCGCCACCCGCCGGCATGGCGCCGAACAGCGCGCCACCGATATTGGCGGCGCCGGTGGCGACCAGCTCGCGGCCGGGGTTGATGACGGGGTCGCCCTGCCGGGCAAAGGCGCGTCCCGCCGCGATGGTCTCGGTGAAGCTCATCAGCGCGATGCCGAGCGCACCTGGCAGCAACTGCTCGACCAGGTCGAAATCCGGCAGCGTGAGCGACGGAAATCCCTGCGGAATCAGCCCGACCGTCGAGACACCGAGCGCCTTCAGGCCGAAGAACCAGGACGCGGCGATGCCGCCCCCCACCGCAACCAGCGGCGCCGGCGAGTGCGGCCACAGCCGCTCCATGCCGATCAGCACCGCGAACGTCGCGACGGCCACCGCCAGCGTCAGCAGCGACGTGTCGGGAAGGTGCTGCGCAACGCTCAGGACGTCGTGGAAGAATCCCTGTTTGGTGATGTGGACGCCCAGCAGCTTGGGCACCTGGTCGAGGACGATCACCAGGCCGATTCCCGCCTTGAAACCGGTCAGGACCGGCGTGGAAATGAAGTTCGCCACAAAGCCCAGCTTCATCAGCCGCGCAACGACCAGCATCGCGCCGACCATCAGCGTCAGCGTGGCCGTCGCGGTGACCAGCTTCGCCGGATCGCCGTCCGGCACCGTCAGCCCGAGTTGCGTCCCGGCCAGGATCGCCAGCGTGGTCGTCGAACTGACGGACAGCACGCGCGACGTGCCGAGGAGCGCGTAGATGACCATCGGGATGAAGGCGGTGTACAGGCCGACGGCGACCGGCAGCCCGGCGACCGTTGCATAGGCCATGGCCTTGGGCAGGACGACTGCCGCAGCGGTGAGTCCGGCGACGATGTCGAAGCGCAGTGCCGGCGTGCTCTGCCCGTTCGTCGTTGGGCTGGTCGATGGATGGTTCATGGCGTCTGATCCTGGCTGTCCTGCGTGTCAATGAGCGGCGAGTCGGGCAGCGACTCCATCTGGGGCTGCACGCCCAACGCGCCGCCCAAGCCCTGCGTGTCGCCGACCCGCGCAAGCACGCGGTCCTCGGGAAACGCAAAGTTCAGATTAACCGTGCGGTCCAGCAGGTCGAGCTGCTGGCGCAGCTCGGCATGCCGATGCGGCGGCAAGGTCAGCATCAGGTTCTCCAGCATCGAGCGCATCCGCCGCACGATCTGGATATTGCCGGCGCCACAATGTCGCATTTCCGTGCACGCGAGATGCACGAAATCCTCCCAGTTGGGTGTGAGAAAGATCACCCGCAGGGTCCCCGACTCGTCCTTGAACTCGTCGCTGCGCAGTTCCCGCAGCCCGACCACCCGCAACAGGCGGTGAAGCTGGTCGAGCGCAAGCACGGCCGTCGTCGGGTCATTGATGGCCGCCGACAGCGCCTTGATCCCGATGTCGACCAGGATCCGGAACGAGAACGTCGGGTCCTGGTCCATCGTCCGCTCGGTACCGATGACGACCGCCGCCCGCAGCCGGTGATCGTCGATGGTGGCCGCACCGCGATACAACCTGAAAAGCGGCTCGTCGACCGCCAGGAAGTCGCCAACCTGGGGGACGATCTCGATGATTCCGCCGGCCTGCCTGGCGAGCGCGACCAATCCTCCAAGATCGACGGCCAGCACCACCCCGGACGACCCCGTGCTGGGGACGACCCGGTCCGGCGTGCCGAGGTTGCGCACCGGGTGCTCCGGGCGCGGGCGCAAGGTCTTTCGCGGATAGACGGTCTGGATGACCGCGACGCCGAGTTCTCCGACACGCTCCACGAGGCTAACCGGGCGCAGCAAACGGGCGGCGTAGTCGATCAGGTAGAGGAAGACCATCAGCGACACTAGTCCCAGAAGCACCGCGACGAAAGTGTTGAACTGGTGGACGAACTCGTCCATCCGGGTCAGCACCCGCAGCGCGAAGACGAGCGTGAAGACAAAACAGCCGATCGCGATCCGGATGACGTTGTCCCGCAACAGCGTCGTCGCGATGATCCGCGGCGTGTACTGTCCGCCGGCCACCTGGATCGCGACCAGCAGCGAGCCGAACGTGAAAACCAGGAACGAGAGGTTCAACGTGATCACCGTCTCGAGCATGGATCGCGCGCCCGCCGTGGACAGGCCGAGGAATGCCACTTTCTCGTCGATCCGCCCGGTTTGGAGGAGCCAGGCGCTGACGCCGTCGGTGACCCGGTGAACCACAACGTAGAGCAGGGCCGCAAGTAGAGGCACGAGCCATAGCGAGCCCCTGGCGTAACTCCGAATGGCGTACTTCAGGTTCCAGTTCATCGCAGGTTCCTCGACGATGTTGTGGCGCGCGGCGCGGCGTCGCCGGTTCCCACCGAAAAACCCGGCACCAACCGTCCCGAATGCGGGCACCTTCCGCGGCCACCGCGATAGAATGCCGCCGAGCGCATCGTCTGGCACGCCGATGGGGACCGTGTCGGGATGCCAATGCCGGAGGGGATGGCGATGGGCGCGGTAAACCACCGGGCGGAAACCGACCGCCAGCCGATACTGAGTCCCGTGGACCGGATATCGGAGCTCCTGTTCGGGCTGTTCATGGCGCTGACCTTCGTAGGCGCCGTTTCCGTGGCGGACCCCGGTCGCGACCAGATCCGCACCATGTTCCTGGCCGCTCTGGGCTGCAATCTTGCCTGGGGTCTGGTCGACGCCGTCATGTACCTGGTACGCACCATCACGGACCGCGGCAGGTCGCTCACGCTGATCCGTTCGGTGCAGTCCGCGCCCGACGCCGAAACCGGGCGCAGGCTCGTCGAAAGCGCGCACTCGCCGGCAGTGGCGAGTTTGATCACGTCGGCGGAATTCGAGGCCATTCGCGGGCGTATCGTCGCGCTGCGCGCCTTGCCGGCGCGACCCAAGCTGCAGCGGGACGACCTGCTTGCCGCCATCGCCATATTCCTGATCGTCGTCGCCTCGACGTTCCCGGTGGTGCTGCCTTTCCTGTTGCTGCAGGATGTCACCCTGGCCAAGGCGATGTCGCGCCTCATCGCGCTGGCCATGCTGTTCTTTGGCGGCCTCGCTCTTGGCAAGTACGCCGGGTACGGCAGCTGGAGGTCCGGCCTGACGATGGCCGGGTTGGGCACGGCGCTGGTTCTCGCCATCAACGCGCTGGGCGGATGAAGGCGATCCGCAGCCCCCTCGCCATGGTCGCGGTCGCTGTCTGCGCTGTCGGCGCACAAGCGGCCGATGACGCGGGCGGCGGGCGCAACGGGCCTCCGGCCGCGAAGCCGGCGTGGGCATTCGCGCTCACCGCCTACCCCACCGTCGTCCGCGGCGGCGACAACTACACGTCGGGCATCGTAACGGCCGATCGTGGCCCGCTGCACCTCGAGGCAAGGATCAACTACGAGTCGGTCGGCGCACGGTCGGCGTTCATCGGCTGGAATTTCTCCGGCGGAGACGAATTCACCTGGGAAATCACACCGCTGCTCGGCGGCGCCTGGGGTACGACGCAGGCCTTCGTGCCGGGGCTGGAGGCGAGCCTCACCTGGCGGCGGCTCGACTTCTATGTCGAGGCCGAGTACGTGCGCGACACCGCGCAGCACGCCGACAGCTACGTCTACGCCTGGAGCGAGCTGGGCTTCCGGCCGGTCGAGTGGCTGCGCCTCGGGCTCGCCGGTCAGCGCACGCGCATCCATGGCGGCGAGCGCGATATCCAGCGCGGACCTTTCGCGCAGCTGACCTGGGGGCCGATCACGATCGGCGGCTACTGGTTCAACCCGGGGGCGCACGACCAGCTGTTCGTCGGCTCGATCGCCGCGACGTTCTGAGCGTCGACCGCCGCCGGGAAATCGCCGGCGATCGCGGCGCGCCACCTGGACCGCCGCGCCGAACGACACCGCCTGCCCCCACCTGTCGATCAGAAGGGTTCGGGCACGAACTTGAACGGAATGTCGGCGGCCTTGTAGCGCCCGATCTTGCGCTGGGGCAGCTTGACCTTCGCGGCCGGCAGGCTCTTGTACGGAACGTGCTTGAGCAGATGGCTGATCAGGTTCAGGCGCACCCGCTTCTTGTCCTCCGAGCGGGCGACGAACCACGGCGCCCACGGCGTGTCGGTGGCGCTGAACATCTCGTCGCGCGCCTTGGTGTAGTCGTCCCAGCGGTCGTAGGACTTCAGGTCCATCGGCGAGAGTTTCCAGGTTTTGCGGCCGTCGCCGATCCGCGCCTGAAGCCGCCTCGTCTGCTCCTCGGGACTCACCTCCAGCCAGTATTTGAGCAGGATGATGCCGGAGTTGATCATCATCCGCTCGAACAGCGGCACCATCTGCAGGAAACCCCGCGCCTGCTCATCGCTGCAGAACCCCATCACGCGCTCGACGCCGGCGCGGTTGTACCAGCTGCGGTCGAAGATCACCACCTCGCCCGCCGCGGGGAAGTGCCCCAGGTAGCGCTGCGCGTACATCTGCGACTTCTCGCGCTCGGTCGGCGCGGGGAGCGCGATCACCCGGAACACCCGCGGGCTCACCCGCTCGGTGATCGCCTTGATGGTGCCGCCCTTGCCGGCGCCATCGCGACCCTCGAACACCACGCAGACCTTGAGCCCCTTCGCCTTGACCCATTCCTGCAGCTTCACCAGTTCGACGTGCAGTTTCTTAAGCTCCCGGTTGTATTCCTTGGTGGAGAGGGACTTGGCGGAGTCCGACTCGGTCTTCTTGCTCCCTTTCGCCTTTGCCGAAGCCTTGCCGCCCTTGTCCGTCGTGTCCTGCCGATGCATCCTTCGATTTCGCCTTCTTCTTGCCCATGTCATCTCCAGTCGGTCGGTTGGTTTCACTGCGAATCGCTGCGCATGGTCCAAACGTGTTTCAGGTCGGCGAAGCCGCGCGCTTCAGGCGCATGGCTTCGCGAGGAAGCCATTGCGCAGGCGCGGCGCGGTGAGCGAACATCAGCGGTGCAAGGTAACGCTCCGCATCCGCCAGCGCATCCCCCGCAGGCAGCAGTTCGTTGCGCGGAAACCGCGCCAACATGATTGCATAGGGCGGGCGATCGGGCAGCCGCAACTCCTGCAGGCGCAGCGTCGCCGAATCCTCGCTGTCGCGGGGAACCCGGAAGTTCATGGCGTCCAGCGAGAGCTCGCAGGGCTCGAGGCGCAAGTGCGCGGCTGGATTGGCAAGGACGTCGCGGAGGATATCGATGAACCGCGACATCAGACCGGTCGGGGAAAAGGCTTCGAGCGCCCGCGCGTTCTCCTTGACCCTTGCCGCAAGCGCAGCCTTGTCCGCGAACTCGTTGCCGGTCGACGCGCCGAGGCCGGACAATCCCGCCCGCCCCTGCTCGGCCAGCCGCAGCCGGGCCTTGAGCAACCCCCGTTCCTGTTCCAGCTCCTTCTGCTGTTCCTGGTTGGCGGTCATGCGCTCCAGCGCACGCAGCGCCAGGTAGTCGATGGCCCGCTTGCCGAATTCGATCCGCACCGCCATCGGGTCGGCGCCGGGAGCGAGGATTCTGGCGTCGCCGAAACTGACCGAGGTGCGCGCCACGTCGAGCTGGACGCCATCGCCTTTCTGCTGCGGCGCAAATACCTGTCTCTCCGCGTGCGCGAGTCCGAGCATCACCAGGCACTCGGGCGCGACAGACGCGGCGAAGAAATCCCGCACGCCGCGGTCCCGGCTGAACGTCCTCGGCACGTCCCGCGCATTCGCGAAGAGTGCGCGGATGGTCCGATTCTCCGTCCAAGCCCGCGTGTTCACCTCCACCGGACCCGGGATGTCCTGCGCGATGGCGCGCAGGTGCTCCAGGGTCGCAAGCGCAGGGTCGCGCAGCGTCTTTTGGTAACCGGCAACGCCCTTGAGCCGCGCATCGGTGGCGGCGACCACCCGATCGACGATTTCGCGCGCAATGGCGTCGTCCTTCGGGGGAACGCGACGCTGCGATCCTCCACCGAAGATGCGGTCAAGCAAGCCCACGGCCGGCTCCGGAAGTCACCGGCACCAGGCAGAGGCGCCGACTAAGACAGTTCACTTGACGGTGTATCCCTTGCCTTCGAGGCAGGCCGCGCGCGCCTTGGCAAACGCCGCCTGCCGCTGCCGTGCCGCGGCCAGGCGAATGCACGGACTGCAGACGCTCACTGCCCCACTTCCTTCCATCCCGGCCCCGGGTCGAACGCCTTGATGCCCGGGCCGATGGTGGACGTGTTCTTGCCAAGGTCCTTTTCGTAGACCTTGCCATTGTGGCTGACGATGAAGGTCATCACGCCGGACCTGCCATATTCGGCGGGATAGGCGACCATCGCAAAGCCGGCGATCATCCGGCCGTTGATCACGTAGTTGTAGGCGCCGCCCGGGGCGTTGCCGCCCTGTCTGGTCAGGATCCGGAAGTGATAGCCGCGGTACGGGTCGCCCGCCTTGCGGCCTTCGAGGTAGGGCGCGCTTTCGGCGATCAGCGGACCGAAGGGGCTCGACTCTTCGCCCTTCGCGGCATCGGCAGGCCAGTAGAGCCCGTCGTGCTTGCCCGGTGTGCTGGCCAGCTTTTGCGCGTACTGGAGAACGCCATCGCCATCGCGATCGCGCGCCGCATACGTCCGCTGTGCGTCGAGGTATGCAAGCAGCACATGGATGGCGCTTCGTTCGTCGGCACCGACGCGACGGTTGATGATCTCGTCTTCGCCCTCCTCGGTGGCAAAACGCCAGCGATCTCCGCTGCGCACCAGGGGTATGGGCAGCGGCCAGGCCTGGTCGCCAATGACCAGCACGCGGCGGTCCGGGCTCGGCGACTGCAGCACTTTCAGAGTCTGCATGGCGGCAAGAATCTTCGCCCGCGTCACGCTGGATACCGCGCGATCGGAATTGACGACGAGATCCTTGTGATCCTCGCCGAACAGCGCGACCATCGCCGGGTCGCTGTTGGCCTTGAGCGCGGCCATCAGCGCATCGACCGCCGCTTCTGGCGTCGCAAAGGTTTCCTGCGGGGCGGCAGCCGCGGCGAGCGGCGCTGCCACGATGAACGCCAGCGTCAGGCGGGTCAGCAAATTCCGGATGCGGGTGAGTTTCATGGCGGATGCCTTGCGTTGGATTGAATGGATGTGCATGAGCGTCCTCGGCGACTAGCGCCGGCCTCCACCGCCACGTCCACCACCGCCACCACCCCGTGCACCGCCGCCGGCGCTCGGCGAGGGCCGCGCTCCCGCGCTGGACATCGAACTCCGGCTCGATGCGCCGCGCGAGCTGTCCATCTGGGTCTGCCGCCCCGAACTGTAGCCGCCGAAGGCGTCCCCGCCCGAGCCGCTGCCTCGACTGCCGCTGCTGTAGCTGTCGCGTGGCGACGCGCTGAACGAACCCGTCCCGCGCGATCCTGAACCGGAGCCCATCGTGCCGCCGGCCGGCTGCGCGGATGCGCGCGCCGCGCCACCACCGGCGGGCTGCGTCGACGCTCGCGCCGTTCCGCCACCTGCGCGTGTATCGCCCACGCGTGCCGACGACGCCGTCTTGCCGACCGAGCTGCTGACCTGGCCAGGCTGCTTGTTCGACTTCCACGCGGTGCCGCCGCCCGCCGGCAGCTGACTCGCACCGCCGCCGCGGTTGATGTTGCCGGTGTTGATGTTGGTATTGCGGTTGATGTTGATGTTGGCATCGCCGCCATAGTGCGAAACGTAGCGGCCGCCGTTCCAGGCCGCGCCGATCGCCGCGCCCCAGATCACGCCGGCGGCAAGAGCGGCGCCCGGCGGATACGGGTAGTAGTACGACGGATAGGCTGTCGGGTAATAGCCCCAGTACGGCACGCCGTAGGTGACGACCGTCGTCGGGTTGTACTGCGGCACGTAGATCACCTGCGGATCGGCAGGAACGATGGTGATGATCTCCTGCTGGGCCTCCACGACCTGCTTGCCGTCGGACTTCAGGTTGCCGGCGGCCTGCGCCCGGCGGCGAAAGCTCTGGATGGCATCCAGCACCGCGCCCTGGTCGGCGACGACCGCCTCGCCCAGCGCGCTGGTCCAGTCGAGATCGGCGCTCATCATCTTCACCACGTCGGGGTAGTTGAGCAGCGACTTGACCGCATCGTCCCACTTGTCGTCGACGGGAAGCTTCGGATCAGCCTTGCGCTTGTCGAGATAGCGGTCCGCCTGCACCAGCTGCAGCGGACTGGTCGAGGCCGGCAGGATGATCGAGACCAGGTCGTCCGGATACAGCGCGATCGGGCCGACCAGCGCGTCGAACTCCTCGGCCGCGGCCGGCGCCGCTGCGCCACCCGGGGCCGCGGGCGCCTGCGCCACGGCATTCGCCGCGAACAGCATCGCCAGGCCGAAGGCCAGGAAGCTGCACCACCAATACCGAACACCGTTGCCGGCTGCTGCGGAAGCATTCATTGCCATTGCTGCTGACTCCTGTTTGAGCTCCGGCCACGGCAGCCGGAACCCGGGGTCCTCGTGAATGATCTGCTGGATCCCGGCGTTCGTCCGACTGCGCCGCCGCCCATAAGCCTGGATGGACCGGCGCGCATCGCCGATTGATCATTATGCTCTTGAAATTATGATTGCCGGCTGGCCAGGTCAGTGTGCCGATTTGGACATGCGCTGTACATATTCGGACATCTCCGCGCCTGGACTTGCGCCAGGTCAAGCCAGGGTCGCTTCTTCCTCGGCGGGATGCGCCGTCGCCCAGATCCGGGCGCGCCCGGCGTCCCCGGCGCCCGGCACCGCAAGCCATCCGTCTGCAATACTGGATAATTGCCATACAATTTCGGACAGAAGGCAAAAGGAAGGCTTGAGTGAAACCTGAGCATCCTCGATCGGTCGGCGTCGCGCGGTTGCGGACGCGTCCGAAAGTCGCCGGATCGACGGTGCCCATCGGCATCGTCTGGTCCATTCCGCAGCTGCTTCGCGAACTGGGTGCGAATCCGGCAGCGGTGATCCGCGGAGCGGGCATCGACCCGGCGATATTTGCTGATGACCGTAATCTGGTCAGTTTCGAAGCGCGCACCCGCCTGTTGCAGCATTGCGCGGAGAAGACCGGCTGCCCGCATTTCGGACTCCTGGTCGGGACGCGCAACGATCTGTCCAGGGTCGGTCTTGTCGGACTGCTGGTCAGGTTCTCGCCCAATGTGGATGTCGCGCTGCACAGCCTGGAGAAGTTCTGGCACCTGTACGTTCGTGCCACGACCATGAACCTGACGTCGACCGACGGCATCGTCTCGCTCGCCTACGCGATCCAGTCGCCGGGCCTCGTGTCGAGCAGGCAGACTGTCGATGGCGCCATGGCCACGCTGTTCAATTTCATGCGGACGCTGTGCGGCGCGGATTGGAAACCCATCGAGGTCCAGTTCACCCACGACAGGCCGGAGAATGTCGTCCCGTTTCGACGCTTCTTCGCGGCCCCGCTTCGCTTCAACGCGGAACAGAACGCGCTGGTGTTTGCCACCGACTGGTTGCGGCATCGGATTCCGACTGCCGACGCGGAGGTGCTCCGCCTGGTGCGGGCACAGGTCGACGCGCTCGAAGCGCGTCACGCAGAAGACTTCCCGGCACAGGTTCGCAGCGCGATGCGCAGCGCGTTCATCGCCGGCCAGGCCAGGGCCGATCAGGTCGCCGCACTGTTCTCGATGCACCCCCGCACGCTGAATCGTCGGCTGAATGCCTTCGGCACCAGCTTCCGGCGCGAAGCGGACGAAGTCCGTTTCGCGGTCGCCCGGCAGCTGCTGGAGGAATCCTCGATGGAGCTGGGCCAGATTGCGACCATGCTCGACTACTCGAATGCCAGCGCCTTCGGACGCGCGTTCAAACGCTGGTGCGGCGTGGCGCCCGCGCATTGGCGCCCGCCGCGCCGCCAGGCGCGTCGAACCGCCCGGGCCTGACGCCCGGAATTCGTACGCGAGCCAACGAGGACCCGGCCGCGGACTCCCGCCCGCGAGGCACCGGGTTACTGCGCGGCCACCGGCTCGATCGCCGGCAGATCGAAGCCGCCGCCGAGCGCGAGATACAGGTTGACCCGCTGCGCCAGCCGCTCGGCCTGCACGGCCAGCAGCGACAGCCGCGCGGAATACAGCGCCAGCTGGCTCTGCTCGACCGCGCGCAGGTCGACAGCGCCCACGCGATACCGGATGCGCGCGAGCTCGAGGGCGCGCTCGCTGTCGCGAATGTTCGCCGCGAGAATGGCCTCGCGATCGCGCAGCGCGGCCTCGGCCGCCAGCGCGTTCTCGACCTCGCCGAAGGCGCGCTGCCCGGCGCGCGCATACGCCGCGACCGCCTGCTTCTGCTCGGCCGTGCGGATCTCGACCTGCGCGCGCAGCGTCCCGCCCTGGTACAGCGGCGCGATCAGGTTGGCGCCGAAGCTCCAGATCGGATTGCTCGTGTCCTTCAACTCGATCAGTCGACTCGACACGCTGCTGCCTCCGGCGGTCAGGCTGATGCGCGGCAGTTGCGCCGCGCGCGCCTCGCCGACGCGGTCGAACGCCGCGGCGACGCGGCGCTCGGCGGCGATCAGGTCCGGCCGGCGCTCGAGCAGCTGCGAAGGCATTCCGACTGGCACCGGCGGCGGCATCGGCGACAGCGTTCGCGGCGACGGCGATTTCCGCGGCCGGATAGCGTCCGAGCAGCAGTTCCAGCGCGCGCTGCGCCTGCTGGCGCGCCTGCTCGATCTGGCGCACCCGGTCGCGATAGCTGCCGACGTTGACGCGCGCTTCCGCCACCTCCTGCTCGTTGCCGTTGCCGATGCGCAGGCGGTCCTGCGCGACGCGCAGCAATGCTTCGGCCGAACGCAGCCGCATCCTGCGCGATGGCGCGCTGCAGCCCGGCTTCGATCGCCAGGAACCAGGCCTTGGCGACGGTTGCCGCGAGCGACTGGCGCGCATAGGCGTAGTCGGCGGCCGCCGCCGCGGCTTGCGCCTCCGCCGCGGCACGCCCGTAGCGCAGGCGGCCCCAGACGTCGAGCTCGAGCGACGCGTTCAGCCAGATGCCGTCCAGTCCGCCGCTGCCGCCCGACTTGCCGCCGCCCATCGCGTAGACGCCTACCGCGGGCAGCAGCGACGCGCTCGCCACCTTCACGTAGCCGGCAGCCTGCTCGACCCGCGCCGCCGCCACCTGCAGGTCGGCGTTGTACAACTGCGCCTCGTCGACCAGCGCCGACAGCGCGGGATCGTCGAAGGACGCCAGCCAGCGGTCGGCCACCGGCGCGTCCGCGCGCCGCCGCTGCCTTCCACGCCGCGCGGCACGCTGGTGTGCGGCATCGCCTGCTGCTGCAGCTCCGCCGCGGTCGGCGGCGGGTTGAGCGCGCAGCCCGCCAGCGCGGCCGCGACGGTCGCCGCGAGGATGCCTGCGCGGATGCGTCGGACGTCGCGCATCAGTGCAGCTTCAGCACGAGGTAGTCGGTGATCGTGCCGACACGCAGGATGACCATGCGCAGGATGTGGATCGCCTGCGCGTGTTCGGTGTAGATCGCACCCTGCCCCTGCCGCGCCGGCGGGCAGGAACAGCTCGCGGTCGCGCTCGGCGACGTCGAGCTTGACCGGGAAGCGGCCCGGCACCTGCGGGATAGGCGCCGGTCTGCGGCACCACGCCCGACTGCGCGACCTGGCCCTGGCCCTGCGCCCAGACGATGGAATCGACCTGCGCCTTGATGACGCGCCCCGGGTAGGTCTTGAGCGTGAACTCCGCGCGGATTGCCGGGCTCGACCAGCTGCAGTTCGTTCTGCGCGTAGAAGCGCGATGACCTGATACTCCTCCTCGACGAAGCTCATCGCCGGCGCCACCGGAAACGCGGTCACGTAGGACCCCGGCCGCAACTGGACGTTGATCGCGTAGCCGCTTGGCCGGCGCGTAGACGGTGGTCTGGTCGAGGTTCCACTGCGCGTTGGCGAGGTCGGCACGACTCTGGTCGACCTGCGCCTTGGCGGTCGCGAGCTGCGCCCGTGCCGCCGCGACCGACGCCTGCTCGCCGTTGACCTGCCCCGACAGCTTCTGCGTGACCTGCGCCTCGTTCGCCGTCGCGGTCGCCAGCTGGCCTTCCAGCTCGGTCACGTTGGCCTCGGCCTGCTCCAGCGCAAAGCGGTCGCCGGCGCCGGTGGCCACCAGTTCCCGGTTCTGCCTGACGCGCAGCCGCGCGAGTTCCAGTCGCGGCTGCAGCGCCGCGACCTGTCCGCTGGCGGACTTCAGCTCCTCCTGCAGCTGCCGCGCGCCGGCCGAGGCGTCCACCAGGCCCGCGCTGGCCTGCGCAAGCTTGGCCTCGTCCGCCGCGAGCTTCGCCTTGGCGACGTTGAGGTCGTTCTGGTAGGGGGTCGGATCGATGCGGAACAGCAGCTCGCCCTTCTTCACCAGGCGATTGGGCTCGACCGGCACCTCGATCACCCGCCCCTTGACCTGCGGAATCACCTGCACGACGTACTTGATGACCCGGACGTCGGCCGACGACGGGGCGACCACGTTGAGCGTGAGGATCAGTGCCGTCAATCCGACGATCGGAATGATGACGACGATGACCTGCGACGAGGTGTTCCACGGCAGCCACTTGAACTTGATGAAGATCAGCCAGACGAAGAACGCGTAGATGCCGAGGAGGATGGCTTCCATCAGGCAGCTCCCGCCTGCGCGTCCGGTCCGGCCGCCGCGCCGGGAGCGGCGCCGGAAGCCGCACGCGCGGCCTGCGTCGACGCGAGGCTCCTGCGCAGAACCTTGAGTTCCGCGGTCAGCGTCCCCTTGGCGGCCATTTCGTCGAGTTCGTCGCGCAGGTGCGCGATCTCATGCTCGAGCAGCGCGCCGGACTCCGCCTTCCTCGCCCATCTCGTGGATAGTAGTCCTCGTGCTTGTCGGTACCGTAGGCGACCCTGTAGCCGACGGGCTTCACGTACGCCCACAGCCAGGCGATCGGCCAGAGCAGGCCGCCGAACACCAGCGACAGCAGGCACAGCGTGTGAATGGCGTCGCGCTGCGGATGGTGGCGCTTGTGCGCGATTTTCTCCGGCAGCACGTGCACCATCCAGAACAGCACGATGCCGCCGATCGGCACGGCGACGATGATGAACCAGGCCAGGTACATCGCCGCCTTGTCCATCATCTCGGGGGGAAGGAAGGAGGCCTGCGCGCCCGGCGCAAAGGCGAGACCGGCGAGGGCGAGCGCGGTCGCGCCTAACCCGGGTCCCGACCCGTTCGCGGCCGGACGGCCGATCGCGCGCTCCCCGCCGGCGGGGCGCCGCGAACCGTCCCGCGCATCGCCTTCAATCATGACCCTGTCCATTCTGTGTCCCCGATGCAATCGATGTAATCGGCAAATCCGGTGCGGGTCGCACCTCCCCGTGTGCATCGCGCGATCCCGTACGCGGCGCCCGCTCCCGCGCGCCGCCGGTTTCAGGCCATGATGTTGACGCCGCCGTCGACGTACAGCGTCTCGCCCGACAGCCGCCGCGCGTATGGCGTCGCAAGATACGCGCAAGTGAAACCAACGTCCATGATGTCGACCAGTTCGCCGATGGGCGCGCGCTGCTCGACTTCGGTGAGCAGCAGGTCGAAGTCCTTGAGACCCGACGCGGCGCGCGTCTTGAGCGGGCCGGGCGAGATCGCATGCACCCGGATGCCCTTGCCGCCGAGTTCGTAGGCCAGGTAACGGCAGCAGGCCTCCAGCGCCGCCTTGACCGGCCCCATGACGCTGTAGGTGGGAATCACCTTGGCGGCGCCGTGGTAGCTCATGGCGAACATCGTCCCGCCGCTCGGTCATCAGCGGTTCCGCCAGCCGCGCCATGCGCACGAACGAGTGGCAGGACACGTCCATCGCCTTGGCGAAGCCCGCGGCCGAGCAGTTGATCAGCCCGCCCTGCAGGTCCTCCTTCGGCGCGAAGGCGATCGAGTGCACGAGGATGTCGAGCCGGCCCCATTTCCCGGCAATGGCCTCGAACACCGCTTCCAGCTGGCCGTCGACGGCGACGTCCAGCGGCAGGAAGATCGGCGCCTCCAGCGCCTGCGCCAGTGGCTCGACGTGGGGCCGTGCCTTGTCGTTCAGGTAGGTGATCGCGACATCGGCGCCCAATTCGCGAAACGCCCTTGCGCAGCCATAGGCGATCGAGTTTTCATTGGCGACGCCGACGACCAGCGCCTTCGCGCCCTTGAGCACCGGGCGGGGAATTTCCAGCGTCATCTGCGTTGCTCCTTCAATCCTGCCCGAGCACGCGGCGCGTGGCGCGGGCGATCATCAATTCCTCGTTGGTGGGGAGCGCCCAGGCGCAAACGCGGCTGCCCGCGGTGCTGATGCGCGGGCCGTTGCCCTGGTTCGCCGTCGCATCCAGTTCCACGCCCAGCCACGCCGCATCCCGGCAGACGCGTTCGCGCAGCGAGCGGCTGTTCTCGCCGATCCCGCCGGTGAACACGACGGCGTCGAGGCCGCCGAGCGCCGCGGCAAGCGAGCCCAGTTCCCGCCCGATCCGGTAGACGAAGACGTCGATCGCGGCCTTCGCTTCCGGCGCGTCGCTGGCCTCCAGCGTCCGCATGTCGCTGGAAATGCCGGACAGGCCGAGCAGCCCCGACTGCTGGTAGATCAGCTTCTCGATCGCGCGCGCGTCCATCTTCAGCTCGTCCATCAGGTACAGGATCACCCCTGGATCGAGGCTGCCGCAGCGGGTGCCCATCGGCAGCCCGTCCACCGCGGTGAAGCCCATCGTGCTGGCGACGCTGCGCCCCTGCGCGATCGCGCACATGCTCGAACCGTTGCCCAGGTGCAGGACCACGGTCCTGCCGCGGGCCGCGCGCTCGTCGTGCTGCGGCAGAACGCTGGCGATGTACTCGTAGGAGAGGCCATGAAAGCCGTAGCGCCGCACGCCGCGGTCGGTGATCGCCTTGGGCAGCGCGAATGCCTGCGCCACCGGCGGGGCGGTGCTGTGGAATGCCGTGTCGAAGCATGCCACCTGCGGCACTTCCGGCGAGCGTTCGAGCAGGCTCCTGATCGGAGCCAGGTTGTGCGGCTGGTGCAACGGCGCCAGTGGAACGAATTTGCCGAGCGCCGCCAGAATCGCGGCATCGACCCGGACCGGATGGGTGAATTCGGTTCCGCCGTGCACCACGCGGTGGCCGATTCCGGTCAGCCGGTGTCCGGCGAACTCCGCCCGCAGGAAGGCCACCAGGTGGTCGAGCGCGCCTTCGTGACCGAAGCTCGAACCTTCGCCCCAGGATTTCTCCGCGATCTGCCTGCCCGCGCCATCCCTGGCGACGAAGCGCGGCGACGTATACAGGCTTTCGGCCTGGCCGCGCGCGACCAGGTCGAACTCATTGCCGCGCTCGGTGAACAGCGAGAACTTGAGGCTCGACGAGCCGGCGTTCAGGACGGCGATTGCGTTGGCCATCGTGCCCGCCTCAGGCGACCGACTTGGCGGCGGAAGTGCGCCGGAAATCGGCGATCAGCGATGCGACCGCACACGAAGCCAGCCGCGTCATCACCGAGTCGGCGCGGCTGGTCAGGATGATCGGCACGCGGGCACCGAGCACGATGCCCGCGGCATCGGCGTGCGCCATGAACGACAGGCTCTTGGCGAGCATGTTGCCGGCCTCGAGGTCGGGAACGATCAGCACGTTCGCGCGCCCGGCCACCGGCGAGTCGATCTTCTTGATCGCCACCGACTCCAGGCTGATCGCGTTGTCCAGCGCCAGCGGTCCATCAACGATCGCGCCGGTGATCTGGCCGCGGTCGGCCATCTTGCACAGCGCGCCGGCCTCGACGGTGGACGGCACTTTCGGGTTGACCGTCTCCATCGCCGACAGGATCGCCACCCGTACTTCGGGGAAGCGGAGCGCATGGCCGAGATCGATGGCGTTCTGGATGATGTGGACCTTGTCCTCCATCGTCGGCGCGATGTTCACCGCGGCATCGCTGACGATCAGCGTCTCCGCATAGCTCGGCACGTCCATGACGAAGCAATGGCTGACCCGGCGCGCCGTGCGCAGCCCGGTGTCGCGCCGGACCACCGCGGCCATCAGCTCGTCGGTGTGCAGGCTGCCCTTCATCAGCGCCTCGGCACGGCCCTCGCGGACCAGCTCCACCGCCTTGTCGGCGGAAGCGTTGCTGTGCGGCGCGTCGACGATCGGCAGTCCCGCGATGTCGATGCCATGCTCCTTGGCGATCGCCTCGATCCGCGCCTTCGGCCCGACCAGGATCGGCGCGATCAGGCCGAGCTTTGCCGCGTCAACCGCGCCGCGCAGCGAACTCTCGTCGCAGGGATGCGCGACCGCCGTCGGCGTGGGCGGAAGTGTCTTGCAGACGTCGATCAGCCGCTGGTATTTCACATGCTCGCGTTGCATACGGTTCTCCGTTGCCGGTCGGGTCACTTCGCGCGCCTGGCGGCAGGCTTGCCGGCACGCTTGCCCGCCGGCTTGCGCGCCGCCTTCGTGGCCTTGGCACGGCGGCTTCGCGGCATCGCGACATCCAGGGTCTCGCCGATGGTCTCGACCATCGCCAGCTGCTCGGTCGTGGGCTCGAAGCGCCGGATCCGGTCGTCGCTGAGCAGCATGCGGACCAGCGCGACCAGGCGATCGCGATCGCCAGGCTTGACCAGCAGTTTGGGCAGCGTCGCGACCGCCTTCTCGGGCTCGTAGCGGACGATGATGTCCTGCTCGCCGCGGATCCGCCGCCACTCGTCGGGGGCGAAGTCGGGAAGCAGGTGGCGGTACTCGGTGGCGAACTCGCTTTTCAGCGCCAGATTGGCCAGCGGCAGCGGCGCCCCCCGCCTGGCGAGCAGCGACCCGACGCGCGCCAGCGCCTCGTTGAATCCGCCCTTGTCGATCGACGCGAGCGCCTCCTTGACGAACGGAAGCTCGCGTGGCTCGGTCATGCCTGCCGCGTCCGACCCCCTGGCCTTCTGCTTGTCGGCGAGGTAGAGGGAGAACACGTTGCCGTAGGTCTGGAAGAACGCCGCCTCGCTGTTGGCGTCGCGGATCTCGCGGTAGTAGTCGAGCGAAGCGCTGATTCCTTCCGACACCATTTTCTGGATCGCGTTGGCCGGGTTATCGGCCCCGGCCGGTTGCCGCTGTGCCTTGACCGCCTGCGCCGCCGGCCCGAGCCACTGGAGCCACGGATTGAGATCGGAGAACGCCCAGCGCTGGAAGCGCAGCGGATGAAACTGCCGCGACAGTTTGGCGGTGATCTCGTTGCTCGTCGACTGCACGAACGGCTGCGCGAACAGCTCGTAGGCGCGCTGGTTGAATTCGGACAGCGTGGCCACGGCCTCGAAGGGCTTTTCGTCGACGCGCTCGAGCCGATTCAGCTGCTTGGTGATGTCCTCGAGCCGGCGCTCGACGAAATCGACCTCGTAGGCGGGCTTGCCGTCGCGCCCCCTGGTTTCGTGGATCTGCATGCCGTAGAGCCCCGGCGGCAGCGACTCGATGGACTTCAGCACCGAGACGATCTGCGCGTGCTCCTTCTTCGCCACCTTGCCGGACACGAAGATGCCCAGATGACCGATGTCCTGGTGCAGCAGGCCGACGATCACCTGCCCGCGCGCCTTGATTTCATCGGTCGAGCCGTAGACGTCGGCGACCCAGTTGAACGCCTGCTGCGGCGGCGTGATGTTGTCGCCCATCGACGCAAACAGGATGATCGGAGCCTTGATTTCGCGCAGGTCGAAGGCCCTGCCTCCGCTTCCCTGGGTTCCGGACCACAGCTTGTTGCCGACGAAGAGATTGCGGGTGATCCACTCGATCTCCTCGCGGTTCATCAGGTAGAACCCGCCCCACCAGCGCTCGAATTCGAGGAAGCGCTGCGGCTCGGTGTCGATGTTGGCGAACAGGTTGTAGTACTTGTCCCAGAACGTGTTGGCCGGATTCAGGTTTTCGAAATTCTCGACCAGGTAGGCACCATCGAACACGCCATCGCCCATGTCCGCCGAAAACGACGAAAGCCAGGTGCCGCCCAGCATGCCGCCCGCGTAGCGCATCGGGTTGTCGCCGGCGCCTTCCTGGAACGCGCCGCCCCAGTAGGACATCGGCGCGCCGTTGATCACGATCGGGCCGGTGTCGCCCTGATCCGACGCGGCGAGCATCATCGCCGCCCAGCCGCCCTGGCAGTTGCCGACGATGGCGGGCTTCGCGCTCTTCGGATGCAGTTCGCGCACCCGTTTCACGAACTGCGCCTCGGCATCGCAGACGTCGAGCAGCGTCTGGCCCGGCTCCGGATCGCGGAAGAAGATCACGAAATAGACCGGATGCCCTTCGCGCAGCGCCACGCCGACCTGCGAATCGTCCTTGAAGCCGCCGATGCCCGGGCCATGGCCGGCGCGCGGGTCGATGATCACGTAGGGGCGCCGCGTCGGGTCGACCGTCACGCCCGCGGGCGGGACGATGCGCACCAGCGCGTAGTTGACCGGCCGGGGCAGCGTCCTGCCGTCGACGACGGTCTCGTAGTCGAAATGCAGCACCGGCTTCAGGCCCTCGCGGTTGTGCTCGACGAAGTCGTTGCCGCGTTCGCGCAGCGTGTCCCAGAAGAGAATCGAGCGCTGCGCGAAATCGGTCGCATAGGCATACCAGTGCGACCAGGCATCGGTGGGTGCCAGCGGTTTCTGCGAGAGGCGCTCCGCGCACTCGGCATAGGCGGTGGCGAGCCTCGCGCTGAAGTGCTCCTGCGCCAGCTTGGTGCGCTTCTGGTGCAGCCGGGCGACGTTGGCGGAGATTTCCTGGCTCTTGGCGACTTGCTTGATTGCGTCCATTTGAATGCCTTTCCTTCGATAAGCGGCGATTCCTGGCAGCCATCACCGGTGCGCCTCAACGATTATTAGAACTCCGTGGAGGGCGAAAATTCAGCCGGGGTACCGCCTCGTTTGCGAAAGGTCAAAGAGACTGCAAAACCCCCGTCAGCACAGGGCGGGGATCCTTCCTGGACTCCCCCGCAATGGTCGGTCAGAAGCGAACCGCATAGTCGAGGCAGGCATGGAACTGCGTTCCCGCGAGAGCGCCTGCCCATCACCCGCGCCTCCGCGCCGATGCCCGGCTGCGAATCCCTGCCGTCCTTCGGACGGCAGGGAGCACCGAATCACTTGGCCGGTTTCGGCGCCGTCTCGACGGAAAGCGCGACCGCCTCGGTGTAGGTGACTTCGATCTGGTCGCCCTTCTTGACCACCTTGAACTGCTCGGGGTTCTGCACGTTCAGCGTCACTTCGTTGCCCCGGGGTCCCTTGAGCGTGATGGTGCTCTTCTTGGGATCGACGGCAACGACGTCGGCGATGACCGTGACCTGCCGCGCGCCGGCGATCGCCGGCTGTGCCCCCGCTCTTGCCTTCGCCGCTTCCTCGCGCACCACCGGTGCGCCGGCGGGACCCTTGGTCTTGCGCAGTTCCAGCGTCAGCGCCTGCGCGTAGCGCGCGACGACCATGTCGCCGAGCTTGATCTGGTCGAAATTCTTCACCTCGTCGCTCGCGACGACGTCCACCGCATTGCCCTTGGGCCCCTTGAGCGTCAGCGTGCGCGTCGCCTTGTCGATGGCGACGACCTGCGCGGAGATCTGGACGGCGCCGACAATGGCGGCCTTGCCGGGTTCGCTGGCGCCGACCACGCCCCCGGTCGCGCCGGGCTGCTGCGCGAGTGCGCTCGCGGCCGCGGTGGCGGCGATCAGTGCGAGCATGAGTTTGGATTTGAGTTGCATCGAAGACTCCATCAGGAAGTAGGGGTTGCTGGAATGGTTGACAACACGCTGCCCCGGCTGCGGACAAGGGTGCGCCGGACAGCATTGTTTCACTGACGATTATCGCCGGCGGCCCTTCGGCATCGATCTACCGAGCCAGACATCGACTATACAGATCCGGACTTTCCCGGCCGAAGCACCTGCGCAACATCAAACAATTGAACCGGGACCCCGCCGAGCGTCTCAGCCCAGGGCAGAACGGATTACTGTCTTTCGAGCTTCGCGGCTTCGATCACCCTGCGCCACTTGGCGATGTCCGAGGCCAGCAGCGCGCGCATTTCCTCCGGCGTGCTGCCGCGGGCGGCGACGCCGGCCGCTTCCAGGCGGGCCTTCACCTCCGCCGAGGCCAGCGCCGCGCCGATCGCCCTGTTCAGGCGTTCGACGATCGCCGCGGGCGTGCGCGCCGGCGCCGCGACCGCGTTCCACGACGACGCCTGATAGCCCGGCACGCCGCTTTCCGCCACCGTGGGCACGTCGGGCAGCAGCGGCGAACGCTTCTCCGAGGTCACGGCGAGAATCTTCACCGCGCCGCTGTTCGCCTGTGGGATCACCGGCGCCAGCATCTCGAAGGCGATTTCGACGTCCTTTCCCCGCAGCGCGGCGATCACCGCGGGGCTGCCCTTGTAGGGAATCGTCTCCGCGTCGATGCCCGCCATCGACTTGAACAGCTCGGCCGACAGGTGCTGCGTGCTGCCGACGTTGATGGTGCCGATGTTGAGCTTGCCCGGATTGGCCCTGGCGCGCGCGATCAGGCCGCGCAGCGAGTCGATCTTCGTGTCCGGGGTGGTGACCACCGCGACGTCGAAGAAGCCGAGCGTCGATACGGGCGCGAAATCGGCGACGGTGTCGTAGGGCAGGGACTTGAACAGGGACGCGCTGACGGCGTTGCCGTTGGTCATCAGCAGCAGCGTGTGGCCGTCGGGTTCGGCCTTGGCGACGGCCTCGGCAGCCACGATGCCGCCGGCGCTGGGCCGGTTCTCGACGACGAACTGCGCTCCGAGGTCCTGCGCGAGCTTCTGCGCGACCGTCCGCGCCGTGATGTCCGCCACCCCGCCCGGCCCGAATCCGACCACCAGCCTGACCGGCTTCGACGGCCAGGTCTGCGCGCTCGCGCACGGCGCCACGACCAACGTCAAGGCGGCAAGCGCCGCGATCGTCGCCCGAAACGCTCGCATCCCGACTGCGCACCTTGCATCGACCGCCTGGTGTACGGTAGTACCTTCGATTGCTTGCATAAGCCCACCTGCAGAAAAGAACATCACCGAACGAACCCGCCTCACATCAAGCTCGCTCCCATACTCAAGCTGCCGGCGCTTGCATCCGGTCGACTCAACAGAGTATCGCCGGCGGCGCCTTGAACGCCGGCAAGGCGATGGCGACAATCGTACACGAGCAAACCCGCACAATCGCTCAACGCACCTTCGCGACCGCGGCAAACACTCGTTCACATCGCTCCCGGTCCTGCGCGCCGGCAATTCCAGGCTCGGCGCACCATGCGAGCAGGCGCTCGCCGGCGGGGCCCGCGCCAGGCGTCGCTGCATCCTGGAATCGCCGCTTCAACTGGTTCACCTGCAGCGCGAGGCGCTGCGCCTGCAGCTCGGCAGGAGATTCGAGGCCCAGTGAAATTTCGAGCTCGAGCAGGATCTCACGGCGCAACTCAATGCCGCGATCGATTCGTGCCGCGTACTCGGCGGCCGCAGCGCTCTCCGCAAGGGCGCGCAGCGCGGCATCGCGTCGCGCAACCATCTGTTTTTCCCATTCGGGCGGGAGCGAAGACAATGTCAACCAGCGCTCGTTCGCTGCCGCCATTGCCGAATCTTCCGCCGGGCTTCGGGTCGCTCGCACCAGCGCGTCGAGTTCTTCGCACAGACGTTCCTTTGCCGCCAGGGTCTGCCAGACGGCTGCTTCGCGCGATCGCGCACGCGCCGATAACGCCGCCTCGACGGCCGTCTTCGCCTTCCTGAACCGGGACTCGACTCCGCGCACCGCGGGATCGAATCCGCCGAGCTGCTTTTTCCACCGTTCTTCGAGCTCGCGCAGACTCCGGCGGAGGTCGCCGTCAGGCTTGTCCGTCGCCGCCGCAAGTTGCTCGAGTTCCACGCAGATTGCCTCCAGCGCACGATGGTGTTCGTGCTTGACGCCATCCGCCTCCTTGCGCTTCGCCTGGCGTGCATCGAACACTGCGTTGCACGCCGAGCGAAACTGCTCCCAGAGCGCCCGCTCGTCGCGCTGCGCGAGTCCGAACCCCTTGGCCTGCGCCTGCCACCTGGCCTGGATCGCCTTGACCCGCGATGGCGCGTCACGCTCCATTGCTGCGCCCGCCAGCGCCGTGACCTCGTCTATCAGCGCCTGCCGCCCCGCCTTCGCCTGTGTACGCGCTGCCGCCAGCGCATCGCGCAATGGCGCGACCGCTGCCTTGAGGCGGGCATCGAAGCCCTTCCAGGCCTTTGGGTCGACGCTGCCGAGATCGCCTTCGCGCCACACCCGATCCGTTTCGCGCAACCATTGCTCGATTGCGCGCCAATCGCGGGGCTCGGCGAGCAGGGTCGCGGCATGCGCCGCTGCCGCCGCGATGAATTCGTCGCGCCGCTTGCGGGCCTCCCGCTTCTGCGCGGCCATTTGGGCGAAGTGCCGGGCGGCCGGGGCATACGCTTTTTCGCAGGCGCGATCGAATCGTTCCAATAACGCCTTGGGGACGCCCGCGTGCTGCTGGTCGAGCGCTTTCCATTCCTCGCGCAGCTTCCGGACTTCGGCCGCGAGCCGCGGCGCATCCGGCGGCGCCGTCGCGGCGGCCTCGGCACGCTCGCACAATTGAAGGCGTGCGTGCTGCTGCCCGAACGACTCCCAGCGCTCGAGTTCCGCCAGTTGCGAATTGAGCCGGCTCACCCGTTGCATCGTCGGCTTCGGCAGCAGGCCGGCATCGGGCTTCCGGGTCCTGATCTCGTCCGCGGCAGCGCGGGCGCTCTGGAGCTGTCCGGCGGCAAGCGCCTGCTCGGCGGTATGCAGCAGGCCATGAACTTCTTGCCGCGCCGCGTTCGTCTTTTGCTCCGCCGCGTGCACTTGTGCAAGCCGGCGTTGCTCGATCACGATCAACGCGGCTTCGAAGCGGCGTGTCAGGGCTGGCGTTCGAATCGCCCGATTCAATTCCTGCCAGCGTTCCGGCAGTTTCGCGTCGTCGATGAACGTGCCGCCCGCCAGCTGCTCGGCTTCGCCAACCAGCGCATCGGCGTCGGCGCTGCGCCTGGAGCTGCTGCGTCCACAGCGCGATCCGCTGTTCCGCGTCGTCCAGCTTCGCCTGCATCGCCTGGTCCTCGTAGCTTGCCGCCTCGCCGCGCAACGCGTCGAGCTCGACACGCAGACCGGCGAGCGCTTCCGGCGTCGCGGGGGGCTCCCGCATACCGACCCACTCGGTCAGCCGGCGGTCGAATCTTGCCCGCGTCCGCCGCTCATCGTTCTCGCGATCGAAGCGTGCCTGCAATACGTTGCGGGCCGCATCCGCGCGCGCAATGCGAACTGCGTCGTCGCCGAGGTCCAACGCCTGCCAACGGTGGTTGAGTTCGACCAGCGGGGTGAGAATCGCGCCGGGAGCGGTCGCCAGCCCTTCCAGCTGCGCCAGAATCGCGTCCGCCGCGGCCGTCTTGTCGGCATGATCCGTGATCGCCTCGATCCGCTTCCGGGCAAGCCGAGCCACGCCATGATCCTTGTTCCTGGCGGCGTCGGCGAGTTTGCGCAAGCCCTCCGGCGTGCGCACACGCTCCGCGGCGGCCAAACGCGTTTCCGCATGGTCGGCGACCAGCGCGACCTCGACCAGCGCATCCTCATCGCGAAGCGCGGCGATCGCGATGCGGCGACGGTCAGCGTCCCGCGTGCGCCGGGCAACCTCGGACCGGATCGCGTCGGTGCAACCGTCGGACTCCAGCAGTGCCGTCGCTGCCTCACCGTTCGGTGTCTCGGCAAGTACCGGGCCCAGCACGATCGCAAGGACAGCGCGCACCGCCGAATCGGATTCCGCTTTCCACGCCGCGGCAAGGGCGTCGACCGCCACGCAACGCGAGGCCGCCGCCGCGCGGACCTCCGGCGCCGGATCGGTTGCCAGAAGGCCGGCAAGAACGTCCGAGTCGGGTGGCAACTCCGCCACGCCGAGCACGCGCTGGGCGTGGTCGGCATGCTGGTGCAAAGGGGAACCAAATAGACGCTTGGTGATCATGGAGGCGCTTGCGCAGTGCTCGACCGAGCCGCTGGCTGTCTGTCACTGGGACCATGATCTTACCCAAATGGAAAAGAGCGCCTGGGTGGTCCCATTGGCCGACCCGCCGCGGTGGCGTTGCGCGCCCTGGCAATCGCGTGCCGCGGCGGTTTGCCGTGCCCGGCCCCTGCCAAGGGTGCGTTCGACGGCAACGAGATCGAAGGCCGTACTCCGGGCAAGAATGCCGACGGGGCGGCGAACGGGTTGATTCCCGTTGCGCCGCCCCGCCGACAAGTAGCCGGGAGGAGATGCTTATGCCGCGCTTACTTGGCCTCGGCCAGCTTGTCTTCCTGGATCATCTTCGCCAGTTCTTCGCTGCGGCTCACCGTCACGGCAACCTTGGGCAGGCGGTAGACGGGGACGCCATTCTCGGTTTCGCCCGTGGCCACGCCGACGTTCGACGCCGGGGTGCCCATGGTCCGGGCCAGCGCCTGGCGGTCTTCCTCTTCCATCTTGGCCAGTTCCACGCTGCGGCTGGCGGTCACGGCGACGGCAGGCAGGCGGTAGACCGGCAGGCCGTTGTGCGTTTCGCCGGTGGCGACGGCGGGCATCGACGTCACGGCGGCGGTGGTCGGCGCCTGGGCCGGGGCCAGCACGGCCATGACGGTCACGGCGGCGGCGATCGCGAGGCTGGACAGGACGGCGAACTTGGCGCGGCGGCTGGTGGTGGTGTTCATGGCGGCTCTCCTGGTGGGTTGGCTGTTACGACGATGCCAATGTCCGCCTGAAGCCGGTCTTCAGTCCTTAGACGCGCCTTAAACCTGCCTGAATCGTTCTGAATCCTGCGTTTCCGGGGGTTTTGCCGGTCGAGCGGCGCGGGATAGACTGGGGGCGACCTCAGGGGAAGTCCGCATGCCCTCCTCCGCCACCGCCGACCTGTCCTGCCCGCCCTGCCGTTTCGGGGGTTTCGAGCTGCGGCCAGACGCCCGCCTCCTGCTCGCCGACGGGGCGCCGGTGGCGCTGGGTGCGCGGGCCTTCGACCTGCTGGTGGCGCTGGTCGCGCGCGCCGGTCAGCTGGTGTCCAAGAACGACTTGCTGGAGCTGGTCTGGCCCGGGCTGGTGGTCGAGGAGAACAACCTGCAGGTGCAGGTCTCGACGCTGCGCAAGCTGCTGGGGCCGAGCGCGCTGGCGACGATTCCCGGGCGGGGCTATCGCTTCGCACTGCCGGTCGAGCAGGCTGATGGCGGAAGTGCCACCCATGGTGCGCAGTCCCCGGCGAGGCCGCTCGGGGTTGCGCCAGGTGACGCCCAGCCGTCCGGCGCCACGGGCAGCGCCGCTGCCGCAGTTGCCACTGCCGCAACAGCGCCGGCGCATGTGCCACCCCCGCACCGTGCGCCGACGAACCTTCCGCTACGTCTGCCGTCGCTGTACGGCCGGGCGGCGGACATCGAGGCGATCAAGGCGCTGCTCGCGCGACACGTGGTGCTGACCGTCGCCGGCGCCGGCGGCATCGGCAAGACGCGCATCGCGCAGGCCGTGGCCGCGCAACTCGCCGTCGAGCGCGCGGCCGACTTTCCGGACGGCATCTGGTGGGTCGAGCTGGCGTCGCTGTCCGATGGCGCGCTGGTGCCGTCGGCGGTGGCGCGCGTTCTGGACACGGTGCTCGGCGCGGATCGACCGCCGGCCGACACCATCGCCGCCGTGCTCGCGCCACAGCGGGTGCTGCTGGCGCTCGACAACTGCGAGCATCTCGCCGACGACGTCGCGGCGTTCGTCGACGCGCTGTGCGCAGCCGCGCCGGGGCTGCGCGTGCTGGTCACCAGCCAGGAGACGCTGAAGACTGCGGACGAGCACGTGTACCGCCTCGGCGCGCTCGCCGTGCCCGCCGCCGACACCGTGCGGCGATGCCGACGCGCCACCGACCGGAGCGATGGAACTGTTCGTGGCGCGGGCCGAATCGGTCGACCCGCGTTTCGCGCTGACGCCGGAGAATACGCAGGCCGTGGCCGAGATCTGCCGCCGGCTGGATGGCATTCCGCTGGCGATCGAGCTCGCCGCCGCGCGCCTGCCGCTGCTCGGCATGGAAGGGCTGCGTGCCCGGCTGCGACGAGCGCTTCAACGTGCTCACCGGCGGCGCCCGCGTGGTGCTGCGCCGGCACCAGACGCTGCGCGCGACGCTGGAGTGGAGCCATGGCCTGCTCACGCCGGAAGAGCAGACCGTGTTCCGAAGGCTGGGCGTCTTCGCCGGCAGCTTCACGCTGGAGGCGGCGCAGCACGTCGTGCAGGAGGCCGCCATCGACCAGTGGGCCGCGCTCGATCACCTCGGCGCGCTGGTCGACAAGTCGCTGGTGCTCGCCGAAGGCGATCCGGTGCCGCGGTATCGGTTGCTGGAAACCACGCGCGCCTATGCGCTGGAACGACTCGGCGAGGCAGGCGAGACCGATGCCATGCTGCGCCGGCACGCGGAGGCACTGTTGCAGGTGCTCATCGGCTTCGAGCGCGAGAATTGCGCATTCGCGGGACATGCGGGATGGATTGCGTGCCGCCGCGGAACTCGACAACCTTCGCGCCGCGTTGGCCTGGGCGGCGACCGCCGATGTTGGCGGTGAACTGGCGCTGGCGCTGGCCGGCAATTCGGCCCAGGTCTGGAACAACACCTACCTGCTGACCGAGGGCATGGATCGCTGCCTGACATTGCGCGACTGCGTCGACGATGGGGTGCCGCCTGCCGTCGAGGCGCGCTATTGGCTGG
This sequence comes from uncultured beta proteobacterium, assembly GCA_963699765.1. GTDB lineage: Bacteria > Pseudomonadota > Gammaproteobacteria > Burkholderiales > Casimicrobiaceae > VBCG01. The sequence continues at coordinate 683,115 of CAVOVD010000011.1, forward strand.
TCATCGCGCAGCTCGGCCTTTACTCGCACCGTCGGGAAGCCTTCGACGCCGCCGGCCGTGCGGCGACCCTCTACCGGCAGCAGGGCGACGCCGGCCAACTGTTCGACGCGCTGGTCACCGGTGCGGCGCAGGGTATCCGCTTCGGGACCTTCGAGGAAATGGAGGCGGCGATTACCGAAGCCGCCGGCCTGGTCCGCCCGGACTGGTCCGCAAGGCGGCGCGCCCTGCTCGAGTTTGTCCGCGGCCGCTGGTTCTCGATGCAGGGCCGGGACGAGGAGTGGCTTGCCGCCTCGCAGCGGCAGGCGGCGATCCGCCTGAATAGGCGGCGACGAGATCGGCATGCATTACGCGATGTCCAATGTGGTTGCCGCGGAGATGCGCCTCGGACGAACCGAGATCGCGCTGGCGCATGCGCGCGAATCGATCGCCCGGCTCGACGTCATCGGCGGCAGCGACGGGGGCCGGACACCTGTGGCTCACCGTACTGGGCGCGGAGGCGCTGCTGGGCCGCATCGACGCCGCCGTGGCCGCGGGCCGCACCGCCTATGCGCTGCTGTTGCGCGAAGGCGACGAGCTGCGCGCATTCTGGGGTCTGGCGCTGTGCGCCGCGCTGCGGGGCAGAGTCCAGGATGCGGCGCGGATCATCGGCTATCGCGACGCAGTGATGGCGCGGGCAGGCGTCGGACGTCAGTACTATGCAGCCAGCAACGACGATACCCTGGAACTCAGCCTCCGCGCGGGACTCCCGGCCGACGAACTC